>NZ_JACFTD010000002.1 GCF_014282005.1 Sporosarcina sp. BP05
AACCTCCATCTTTAATTAAATTATAACAGGAGAGTTCTATACGACAACTAGCCTAACAGAGGGGGTGAATTGGGACCGATTGTTTCAGACTAGGTTAGTTTCCTTGTTTTATGCCTAATGCAATGCCCTAAATGGTAATGTTTCTTTAGACGCTAGTACCTTAAAAGACAGAGGTGAGCAACGTTGTATCATCATACTAAGAATAAGGGAGATTAAGGAGTTTTAAAGGCTCAAGGCGATTTACACCAAAAAGGTTATTTAATATTGATACCACATACTGAACATTCTCCATTTGATCTCGCCGTTTATAAAGACGGCTATTTCAAAAGAGTTTAAGTTAAGTATAGGGAGTTGACTTCAAAAGTCATTCTAGAAGTCAGATTTCGTTCATCTTATTGCGATACAAATGGTTTGGTTACATCAGTTGTCGACAAAATTGAAATTGATGTGTACTGTGTTTATTGTCCGTAAACCGATGAATGCTATTACTATGACCCTAAACAATTTGATAAGTCATTACGCTTGAGAATAAAGACACATAAGAATAATCAGACTAGCAACGTAAAGTTTACAAAAGATTTTCGTGAGATTCCGTAAAGGCTAAACGTGTCGTACCTGAAATGGTGAAGTAATAGTCCAGATAATAAACAGTATTTCACTACGGTTTCCGCTAGTAGTGAAAGTAGCCGTTGGTGGGGGCAAATCCCTCTAAGGGCACTTTAAGAAGCTACTAATAATAGACTCGAATTTCTCATTTATAGTAACGAGTTTAGCTTCGGTATCCGGAGAGAAAAAGCCAATACTGAAACAGTCACATGAATTGGCAATGAGGGTAGGAGGGGCAGACGCTAGATTATATAGGCTTGTAGGTGTGCCAACAGTGAATTGTGGACTCACTCCTTATAATCTAGGTGCACCCGATGAATATATTGAAGTTAGTGAGTTAATAAATGTTGCAAAAATCCACACATTAACCGCACTTGATTTTCTAATGAAAGACTTAGTTAATAAAGTAGATTTTGATATGAGGTACCTTACGCATAACATTAAAGATAGATCTATCTGTTTGGTATAAGGACTTCAAGAACAAGTCGCTAATGTATCAAAACATTCGGCTATCTTAAAAATCCAATCTAAAAAAAGACTGACGAATCAGTATGAATCGTCAGTTTTTCATATTTGTACGTTGTTTCGTCTTTCTATTCGTGCAAATGCCCGGAAACTTATTAATGTAGCTACATAGGCAAAGACACTTCCGGTAAACAAGGGGATGATACCGGGAATGAAAGTAGTAACAAAGTAGATCCCTATCGCTGTAGCCCCAATCGCAATGACTTCAATAGGGGATGTAATGGCAATTAAGAAAGACTGTTTGATGTATTGAAAGAACTTTAAATTGAAATGTGCATAGACGGGAAAGAAGAATAGGAACGTAACAATCCCAGAAATAAGTATAAAGATTAATATTGGATATAAAAATTGTAACATACCACTATTTTGTTGTAAGAAATAAAAATCGAAATAGAAGAAGTAACTAACAGTTAAGAAAACAAGTCCTAAACCATTTACTTTCAAAAAGTCCGCCCGAAATGAATTCCAAAAGGTAGGGAATATCTTGAACTTTTCCTCGTCTTTAATCAATTTACGAACAACTGCAAACATAGCAGTTGTAGCCGGAAAAATACCGAAAGCAACTAAACCAATCAGTGTAAACACGATCCAAAGAATATTAATGTAAGCTAATTCAATCATTCTATAAGCGATTCTATTGAATTTATCCCAACCAACCAAATTCCTCACCTCTTTAAGCAACTATATGTTGAAAACTATCTAAATTGCAACCATTTTCAATATGTAAGTAATGAAAAGTCTCGGAGTAAAACTTTTGTAATTGCAATTAAAGACGCTTTAGGGACTTGTCTCTTACTAATTATTCATGTAATCTAAAGACGGGTTAACAGGCAATTTAGTCATTTCAGGATATTTGATTTACTAGAAATAATAGTGAAGATCTTTCTAATGGACTCCGCTGGATTACTTAGATAATAATTCAGGTTATTGTCAGCGCTTTCATGGATTCTGCTATTAAAGGAGGTGTAGAATATATAGTCGCGGTTTAATTAGGATATTGAAAGAACTAAAATTCGAAAGGGGTCATTTGGATGAAGAAGTTTGTATTTTTTCTAGTATTAATTTTGATGGGTGCTTTAATTGTTGGTTGTAGCGCAAACGAGGCAGACATAAAGGATAAAGAACCAGAAGATCCAAAAAAAGAAGAAGCAGGAGAAATTGAAACATCAGGTAAGGATGAACTTTCTGGAGAAATAACGGTTTGGGCACATCCATTTTCGGGAGACCAAGAAATTGAAGGGGCAATGTGGAAAGAAATCATTGCAACTTATGAGCAGGAAACAGGTGTTAAAGTAAACTTTGAACAAATTCCATGGGCGAATCGTGACCAAAAAGTATTGACAGCCTTAGCGGCGAACAATGGTCCGGATGTATTCTATGTAATCCCTGACCAAATGCCACAGTATGCTGATGTAGGTATGCTTTTAGAGTTAGATCCCTATTTAGAAGGCTTCGATATTGAAGATTTTGTAGATACGGCATTGGTGTCTACTACTTGGAAGGATAAATTATACGGACTTCCAATTCTACAAGAAGCTTATACTTATATTTATAATGTTGACGTAATTAAAGCAATTGGTGAGGATCCAGAAAACTTGCCTGCAACTTGGGAAGAGTTTGAAAAATGGGCTGAAAAAGCAAAAGACAAAGGATTTTATGCAACAAGCTTCCAAGGTGGAGGATCATTGAATGGAACGTTATATCCATTCCTATGGCAAGCCGGCGGTGATGTTGTAACAGAGAATAACGAAGTTTTGATCAATAACGAAGCTGGCATAGAAGCGTTTACGTTTATCAATAATATGTATGAAAAAGGCTGGATACCAGCAGATTCAATTACTGCAATGGAACACAATGGGCTATGGGAAAGCGGAAAAATGTTAGCTGTGCAAGGCTCAGGTATTTCAGTTAGCCGCTTAATGGGTCAAGACCTTTTTGATTTTGTAATTGCACCACCGATGAAACATAAAGAACAATTGACGTACGGTACAACTGGTATGTTTGTGGCACCGATCAATACGGATAATCCAGCTGCGGCTGCAGAATTCATAAAAGTTATGACAAACACAGACAATCAAAAGAAATTTAACACGGTTACTCAATATATTCCAACGCGTGAATCTGCAAAAGATATCTTTGGTGAACAAAAGTATCTTGAGCAGCTTGCAGGCTATACGCAATATGCATTACCTGGTGTGATCCACCCAGAAGGACGCACTATTATGCCATTGATTCAAGCGGAAATTCAAGCAATGCTAGAAGGGAAGAAAACACCACAAGAAGCAGCGGATGCAGCTGCCGAGGCCGTTCAAGGAAAAATGAAATAAAAAAGCATTTTACGGCTACACATCAATGAGACCAAGGTGCCATTGATAAAATAGTTAGTATAACAAAGAGCTTGATCAGTTAACGATCAAGCTCTTTGTTACTACCAGACAGAATCAAATACTTCTCAGCGCAATTCCCCTCCCTCAAATCTTTTGACATTCAACCAGTTAAATTATAGAAGTGGGGGACTTCCGCTGAATCAAGTGAAAGGGTGAGTACACTGAGTAATACACTAACTTCTAAAAAGAGTAAGCTCCCCCTAGGGGAAAGACTGAAGCGTGAGTGGAAGCGTAATGCCATTGTCTATATCGTTTTAATTCCAGTCATTGCTCATTTTATTGTTTTTCAGATCTATCCATTTTTATTAAGTTTTTACCTAACTTTTATGGACTGGAAAGTAATTGGTGATCCAGAGTTTGTCGGGCTAAAGCATTGGAAGTATTTGCTGACCGATAAATTGGCTTGGAAGGCTATTTGGAATACAGTCGTGTTTTCGGTCTATTATATTTTACCAACGATGGCTTTAGGATTACTCCTTGCAGTCATTATTAATTCGGGTGTAAAGCTCGCGGGCTTCTTCAAGGGAATATTTTTCTTGCCGGTAGTGACGTCATTTGTCATCATCGCTGGGATTTGGGGCTGGTTATTTGGCGGTACAGAAGCAGGGATGATTAACTATATGCTAAGCTTCGTCGGTATTGAACCACAATTGTTCTTATCGAACTCTAGCCAAGCACTAGCAGTATTGGCAGGGCTTAGTATTTTTAAAGTGGCTGGAACAACGATGATTTACTATTTCGCAGGACTTCAGTCAATTGATCGTGGGTTGTATGAAGCGGCACGGATAGATGGTGCTTCATCTTTTAAAATATTTTGGAATATAACTTTTCCATTATTAAAACCGATTCACTTTTATGTAGCAATTACAACAACGATAGGCTCCTTTCAAATTTTCGATTCGGCCTATTTACTAACAGGTGGAGGCCCAAGTTACGCAACGACAACGATTGTTTATTATTTGTATGAACAAGGATTTACTAGCCTAAATTTAAGCTATGCTGCTGTATTATCCTATGTATTATTTTCTATTATTTTGATCATTTCATTGATTCAACGAAAATTTCTGGGGCAAGATTCAAAACATTATTAAAAGGGTAGATGTACGTAGAAAGGAGACTGCAAAATGTTTAAAAAGATTAGTACGTATATAGCGTTATTTGTTTTAGGATTCTGTTTTCTGTTGCCCTTTGCCATTATGATTTTAGGATCCTTTAAAGATGTTCAATTTGCACAGATAGATCCTCTGTTTTGGATACCTGACCCTCCAACAATGAAAAACTATATCTATATTATGAGAGACGGAATGTTTTTACGATGGATTCTCAACTCTGTGATTATTACTGTTATTCCGGTAGCTACTCAAATGCTATTTTGTGCGGTTCTCGGTTATATTTTTGCAAAGAAACAATTTCTAGGCCGAGAAATAATATTTTGGATTTTCATGGCGGTTATTATGATTCCGCAACAACTATTGATTATTCCTAAGTATATTATGTTCTCTGATTTCGGTTGGATCAATACATATTGGGCGTTAATTGTTCCAGAATTGTGGGGAATTATGGGGGTATTTTTAGTTAGACAATTCCTTCAGAGTATACCAAATGATTTGGAAGAGGCCGCTTATATTGATGGGGCTAATGATATCCAGATATTTTTCAAAGTTATTTTGCCACTCGCTGTACCAGTTGTTGCGACAGTCGGTACGTTTTCATTTATTTCAAACTGGAATGATTTATTCCAACCACTAATTTATTTGACGCAAGAGAAAATGTTCCCGATTACCCTTGGTTTAGCCTCTATGCTAGGGAAAGAAGGGAATTTCGGGATTGAAATGGCTGGTTCGGCCGTGTCATTTATACCTACATTCCTCATATTCTTGTTCTTCCAGCGCTATTTCACGGAAGGTATTCAAATGTCTGGGATGAAATAATTTAGGTAAACAGCAAAGGAGTGGGGGAGTCTGAAGCTTGGCATAATAGGGCTCGATACATCACATGTAGTAGCTTTTACAAAACTATTAAATAATCCGAATGAAAGATATCATGTGCCAGGGGGAGAAGTAGTGATTGCTTTTCCTGGTGGATCACATGATTTTGAACTGAGCATCTCTCGTGTGGAAGCCTTTACACAAGAGCTTAGGACTCAGTTTAATGTGGAAATTGTGGATTCGATTGAACAAGTTGCCCATGTATGTGATGCTCTTTTTTTAGAATCCGTAAATGGGGCAGTTCATCATGGGCAATTACAAAAAATAGTTGCGTACAAAAAACCTATATTTATAGATAAACCTTTTAGTATAAGTTCGAAAGTGGCAAATGACATGATACAACTAGCTGCGAAATATGAAACGGCGATTATGAGTACATCAGCGCTTCGCTATGCGGAGAATTTAACAAAAGCTATTAGCAATACGAATATGGGAAAAATCATAGGTGCAGATTGTTTTGGGCCAATGGAGATTCAAGATAGTGAGCAAGGTTTCTTTTGGTATGGCATTCATATGGTCGAAATGCTTTTCACTGTATTAGGTAGGGGTTCCAAGTCGATAAAGACCATCAAGAATCCAGAGCATGACTTAATTACGGGCGTCTGGGAGGACGGTCGTATAGGGACCATTAGAGGCAATCGAGCAGGGAATAATCAGTTTGGGGTATTGATTCATTTTGAGCTAGGTACCGAGTATATTGATATTAGTTTAAATGAAAAACCTTATTATGCCAGTTTATTGGAACAGGTTATGGATTTTTTTCAAGATGGTATTCCAAGAGTTCCTTTGAATGAAACAAAAGAGATTATCCGTTTTGTTGAGGCATGCAACGAAAGTAGCCTATCTGGAAAAACCGTCATCTTATAACGAACAATGAAGTGAATAAAGTGAATAGAAAAAGCCGATGGTAACAACCCCTATCGGCGTATGTAAGTTAACTTTGCTCTTCATCTAAAAAACTTAGTCGGTAAATACGGCGGGGTCTTCCTTTATGCGATACTTTCTCTTCACCGATAATCGTTACCAATTCGGCATCCGTCCATTTTAATAGGATTCTATTAGCACTTCTAATCGTTATGTTTAGTGTTGAGGCTAATTCTTGAGCTGTGTACTCAATTTTTTTATGTCTGGAAACGCGTGCCATTAGCTTTGTCATGTAGGAAGCTGACATACCCGCTTTTTCAGCTTTTTCTAGTAGTTGTGGATCGGTAATTACTAAATTATATCTTTCGTATTGTTTGTCAGTCATTACATCGACAGGTCCCAAAACACTCCGATCTTCACGTACGATATAACAAACGTTGCCACCTAACTCTTTGGATTGTCGAAGCGCTAAACGAGCGTGATTGCCTGCCTCGGCAGCAGTACGACCAAAGCCAACACCCAGACTTATTGTAATGCCGAGTTCACTTTTGACATCCTGCAGTAAGGGGATAAATTTATACCCTCTAGTTTCACGTTCAAAAATACCACGAGTCGTAATGAATGTATATTCTTCTCCACCTAAATTGAGTAGATGTCCATCAAGCTGTTTAATATAATCCAGAAGCATTTGTTGGATACTTAATTTAAATAATTGTACATCATGCTCAGAAGAATAATTTGCTGTGACCCCTTTAAAGTTATCGATGTTAATGAGGCCGAAAACAATTTGAGATTCTTTGTTTCTTCGTGTAGTCGTTGCTAAAAGAGCTCTTTCTAACGAAATAGTCAAATCTTGCTGAGTCGGAGTTACCCATTCATTGGGAATACCGCGAGCGGATAAATGTTTAGAAACTTCTTGAATTCCTGTGAGTGCAATGGCGTTGTTTTTTTGATAATTGTTTACATGAAACTGAACGACTTCTTCAATTATGGTATTTGCCGAAGGGTTTTTATAAATAAGCAGTTCACAATTATCTTCTTCAAGCTCTACTAATATTTGTTCAACATACTTATCTTCAACTGTATCAATGGACAAGGATTTTAAGCTATATCCATTTTTAATAATAAATAACGATCTATATAATCCGGTGCCCATAATCGGCATATGGTGTACAGGTATTATAAATTTTACGGCTTGTTTGGCGATATTGTATGAGTGATATTCGGTAAACATTAGAACTTCAACAACATCCATTAGTTCTCTTGTGATATCAGAAAGTAGACTATCAGGATCGATTGCACGGAAAACGGGTTTGAAATTCGGGAAGTTTTTTAAGGTTTCTCGTGTTTGATCGACAAGCGCTTCTGGACCTATTATTCCGATATTTATTTCTGATTTGTCTGAAATAAAGTGATCTCTTTGCATAAAATCATCCTCCTCATCATTAAAGTCATATAAAACTTTGAACTAGTGTCCTTTTATATAATATTTAGTTCATAATACTTTCTAATAGTTAGTCTGTCAAAAAACGAGGCTATATAAGGTGAAATATAGTTTTTGTTCTACTCTATTAAAAGACCACATAAAGACTTGTCTTTTAATGAGAGTGTACATACAATTATAGAGAGTAAAAGTTTGAATATTTAGGTTACCGGCAAGAAACCAGAAATAACAATTAGGAGTGATAAAATGAAGACGCTTACAGAACTTGAGGATTTTATGACAGAGCCATCCTTAGAGTTGATTGAGGATCTTAAATTAGTAGACGGTGATATTTTAATTTTGGGTGTGGGTGGAAAAATGGGGCCAACGCTAGCGAAAATGACGAAACGGGCAATTGATCAAGCTGGCTTGGACAAAAAGGTGATTGGGGTTTCTCGATTTTCATCAGATAGTTTAAAAAAAGAGTTAGAGGAATTTGGCATTGAAACGATTGCAGTAGATTTGTTGAATGATGAGCAATTGCAATCACTACCAGATGTTAAAAACGTTATTTTTATGGCGGGCAATAAATTTGGTACTGCTGGCAACGAACATTTCACATGGGCAATGAATGCTTATTTACCTGGTAGAATCGCAGACAAATTTAAGAACTCTCGAATTGTTGCATTTTCTTCTGGGAATGTGTATCCACTCACAAATGTCGTGAATGGTAATTGTTCTGAAGATACACCCGCTGGTCCGATTGGAGAATATGCACAATCATGTTTGGGAAGAGAGCGTGTTCTGACAAACTTTTCACGAACGAATGACACACCAATGCTCATCTTCCGTTTGAATTATGCAATAGACTTGAGGTACGGGGTATTATTGGAAATCGCTAAGCATGTGTTAGAAGGTAAAGCCATTGATCTAACAATGGGGAGTGTCAATGTTATTTGGCAAGGAGATGCCAACGAATACGCCGTACGATCTTTACTGCACTGCGATAATCCTCCGAAAATATTGAATGTGACTGGGCCAGAGACCATTTCAGTTCGCTGGTTGGCAGAGGAATTTGGAAAACGATTTGACAAAGAAGCGAAATTTATCAATGAAGAACAGTCGACAGCATTATTAAATAACTCCTCCAAAGCACATCAATTATTTGGGTATCCAAAGGTACCACTACAACAAATGATTGATTTGACAGTAGAATGGTTGGTTAACAACGGAGAAACGCTTAATAAGCCAACTCATTTTCAAGAGCGCAAAGGAGAATTTTAAATGTTGAATCCTGCGGTTAAAGAAAGTTTACATAAAGGGGCAGTTATTCCAGCACACCCTTTAGCGCTAACAGAAAATCGTCAGCTTGACGAAGCCAGTCAACGTGCACTTACTCGTTATTATATTGATGCAGGAGTAGGCGGGATTGCTGTTGGCGTCCACACAACACAGTTTGAAATACGAGATCCACAGTTCAATTTATTCGAAAAGGTTCTAACGATTGCGATTGAAGAGATGAAGAAAGCACAGGTTCCAGATTCTTTTATAAAGATCGGTGGAATTAGTGGACCATTAGAACAGGCCATTGAAGAAGCGAAGTTTATCAAATCAATTGGTTATGACATTGGATTGTTGAGTATGGGTGGGTTACAAAACGCTACCGAGGAAGAGTTGCTACATAGGACTGAAAAAATTGCAGAGATCATCCCGGTTTTTGGATTCTATTTACAAACGGCAGTTGGCGGCCGCATACTTTCTTATGACTTTTGGAGAAAACTTGCGGATATCCCGAATGTTCATGGCATAAAAATTGCACCTTTTAATCGCTATCAATCCTTTGACGTCGTCCGTGCGGTTTGCCACTCAGAAAGAAATGAAGAAATCGCAATTTACACAGGAAATGATGACAATATCATTAATGACTTGTTAACAACCTATCGAATTAATGTAAACGGTGAAAAGGTAGAGAAACAGGTTGTAGGCGGTTTACTTGGGCATTGGTCAGTTTGGACGAAAACAACAGTGGATATTTTCAATACAATAAAAGACATTCGAGCAACAGGTCAGATTCCAAGTGAACTCTTAACATTGGGGCAAGAAATAACAGATGCGAATGCTGCATTCTTCGACCCAAGCAATCAATTTACAGGAAGCATTGCAGGTATCAACGAGGTGCTGTCAAGACAAGGACTTCTGAAGGGTCGTTGGTGTCTACTAGATAAGGGAAAATTGAGTCCAAATCAAATGGAAGAAATAGATCGTGTCTATGCCGAATATCCACATTTACATGATGATGCATTTGTGAAAGAGAACTTGGCCAAATGGTTCAAAGAGTAAGGGGCAAATCAAATGAAATCTATTGTTGCGAGTCATCAAAAAGTCCATATTATCGAAAGTGCTAAGCCAACTATCGAACCTTCCTACGTATTGGTGAAAACATTACATTCTGCTATTTCACCTGGGACGGAACTTAGCTTGGTCGGAATAAGTAAGGATAGGGAAATATCATTAGGGTATAGTGCAGTGGGTATTGTTGAAGAGTGCGGAGAAAATGTGGAGGCATTCCAAATAGGCGATATTGTCGCCTGTTACGGAGCACCCTATGTTGGTCATTCTGAGTTTCTATTAGTCCCAACAACATTATGTGCAAAGGTCCCAGCTAACGTTGAGCCAAAGGAAGCCGCTTTAGCAGGGATTGGCGCGATTGCGATTCATGCACTTAGAGTTGCAAAACTTGGATTTGGCGAAACGGTTGTAGTCGTTGGTTTAGGATTACTAGGTCAAATGATTGCTAAAATCGCTGCTGCAGCCGCATATGATGTAATTGCTTTCGACGTTCAATCAGAACGGGCCGCAATGGTCAATGGAGAAGCGGGTATTCGTTCGTTTTCGACTCTGTCGGAGATGGAAGCAGAAATAAAGGAATGTACGCAAAGCTATGGAGTAGATGCCGTTCTATTATGTGCAGGTGGCAAGCGCTCCTCGCTAACAAGTCAAAGCTTAGAATGGATTCGAAATCAGGGAAAAGTGGTAATTGTGGGAGATATTGAACCGGAATTCCCTCGCGAATTGATGTTTGCAAAGGAAGCACAAATTCTTATTTCCAGAGCTGGTGGTCCAGGACGCTATGATCCGGTATATGAAAAGCAAGCTATCGATTTTCCATATGGTTATGTACGATGGACGGAAGGTAGAAACGTAGCGGAATATTTACGTCTAGTAAGTGAGAAACGCATCCATGTTCAATCCTTCCTAATGGATGAAGTCGATTTTAATGACGGACCTACTGCATACGATGATTTGATGAATAAAAAATCAGTGACATTAACAAAAATTATTAACTATATACGTTGACATTAAGAATCCTACCTACAACACTTGGCGCTTGGGGTGCCTACCGCGATAAGCCGGACAAATACCACTGTTTGTCTTATCGATTCGGCTACCCAAGTAATCGCCCTCTCTGGATTTTATAAAGAATCATTAGTCAATTAAAAGGAGGCTCTTCATATGTTAAAGGTTGGAGTTATTGGGGGGGGTTCTATTTCAGCGTTTCACATTAAGCCATATGTGGAGAACGTTGAAGTAGAGTTGGTAGCGTTATGTGATAAAAATGCAGAACGTCTAGCGAGTGCGGGCGAGCTGTATGGTGTTAGTGGATTGTATAGCAACTATGAAGACTTATTAGGGAATCCAGAAATTGATGCCGTTAGTATTTGTACATGGAATAATACCCATGCAGAGATTGCTATCGCTTCATTGGAAGCAGGAAAGCATGTTTTGGTTGAAAAGCCATTAAGTATGACCGTCGAACAAGCATTAGCTGTTGAAGAGGCAGTCAAGAAATCGGGTAAAATTCTACAGGTTGGATTTGTTAGAAGGCATGGGGATAATACAAAAATACTGAAACAATTTATCGATTCAGGTGAGTTCGGGGAGATGTATTATGCCAAGGCTTCCTGTATACGAAGGCTCGGCAATCCTGGTGGTTGGTTTAGTGATCAGTCAAAATCGGGTGGAGGACCGCTTATCGATTTAGGCGTTCATATGATTGATATATGCTGGTATTTGATGGGCAAACCGCGCCCTGTCTCAGTGAGTGGCAATACCTATTCAAAGCTGGGCAACCGAAGCAATATAAAAAACTTAACATTCTATCAAGCGGCCGACTATGACGCAGCATTAAATAATGTAGAAGATCTAGCAAATGCCCTCATTCGTTTTGACAATGGCGCTTCTTTATTTGTAGATGTTAGCTTTACGCTACATGCTAAAGAAGACGAGTTATACGCTAAATTATTTGGGGAAAAAGGCGGCGCAGAAATCGAACCACAATTAGCGATGGTGACGGAAAAAAATAATACCATCTTAAACATTACGCCACAAATTGATAATCTTAGCTTTGATTTTGAAAAAGCCTTTGCGAATGAAATTAACCATTTCGTTGACTGCTGTATAGAAGGAAAAGAAACGATAGCACCTGTTGCTGACGGCGTGCAAATTATGAAAATGCTAAATGCTGTCTATGAGTCAGCAAAAACGGGCAAAGAAGTTTATTTGTAAATGGATACGTTGAAAAAAGATCTTGTCATTATAGGTGCTGGTCTAGGCGGTTGCGCAGCAGCATTATCGGCTTGTGCTAATGGATTATATGTCGTGTTGACTGAAGAAACTGACTGGATTGGTGGTCAAGTCACTTCACAAGGGGTACCACCCGATGAACATCAATGGATTGAAGAGTTCGGCTCAACACGGAGATACCGGGAATATCGTGGTAAAGTTCGGGAAACGTATTTGCGAGCAATGGATGTCTCGGTTCATAACACAGCTTTTAATCCGGGGAACGGTTTAGTGAGTAAGATTTGCCATGATCCAAGAGTTAGCTTGCATGTATTAAAAGAAATGCTTCTGCCGTATGTCTTAACAAATCAGCTAACGATACAGTTGAATACAATCGTTACATCGGTTGAAAGAACTGGTAGAACAGTGATGAACGTAACCTACCAAAATACACTGACGGGAAAAAAAGGTAAGCTGGCTGCACCGTATTTCATCGATGCTACGGAGGCTGGGGACCTATTGCCACTGGCCAATATCGACTTTGTAACGGGTGCAGAAGCGAAGTCTGTTACAAATGAGATCCATGCATTAGAAATCTCGGATCCGAATGATATTCAAGCATTTACCTATGTACTTGGAATGGAATATAGAGAAGGTGAAGATCACACAATTCCTGAGCCGGAGATGTACCCATTTTGGAAAGAGTATCATCCAGACATATGGCCTGAAAAATATTTGAGCTTCTTTGCTCCACACCCGATTACGAAAAAGAAAAGAGAGTATACGCTATTTCGTGAAGAGCAGGGGTTTCCACTCTGGGAATACCGACGTAGCTTTGATAGACAACAATTTACAACGCCTGTCGATGCGGGTGATGTGAGTTTAATGAACTGGCCCCAAAGTGATTACTTTTTAGGGAATATTTATGATGTCACAGCAGAAGAAAAAGAAAGAAATATATACCAAGCTAAACAGCTAAGCTTATCCCTTCTCTACTGGCTACAAACCGACGCCCCACGACCCGATGGTGGCAAAGGATACCCAGGGTTAAAACTGCGTAAAGATTTATTCGAAACTGAAGATGGCTTGGCAAAAGCTGCTTATATAAGAGAGTCAAGGCGAATCAATGCGGAATATACAATTGTGGAACAAGATGTTTCCCCTGACTTTCATGATGGAAAAACAGGCAAGTTATACGAAGATCGGATTGGAATCGGATCATATAGTATCGACTTACATCCGAGTATGACAGGGAGAACTTATTTTGATGTTAATGCCTTACCATACCATATTCCATTAGGTGCGCTAATCCCGAAGGATACTGACAATTTATTGGCAGGTTGTAAAAACATAGGGACAACACATATTACGAATGGCTGCTATCGACTTCATCCAACAGAGTGGAATATTGGAGAAGCTTGTGGAGCATTAGTTTCTTTTTGTATGAAAGCGAAGGTAAAACCGAAAGAAGTTCGTGAAAATAGTCAGTTGTTAACGGAATTTCAAACGAAGCTAAGAGCAGATGGCTTTGAACTTGAGTGGCCTAAAGAGTTTTACAAAGATTAAAAGCCTTTACAGTGGGGGGATATTATGAATATCAGTGTGAGTATGTATAGCTTGGCAACAACAATAAGAAAAGAACACTGGTCGGTTGAAGAATTTATTGATTATGCAAGTATGATTGCAATCGATGGTGTAGAGCTACTCGATGTGTATTGGGAAAACAAAGCAGATATAACTGAAGAACTGGAGCGAGTAAGAGTTGCATTAAAAAAATATAACTTACGCGTGTCTGCCTATGACATTATGAATAGCTTTGTAAAAGAAACAAGGGAAGAACGTGCTGAAGAAGTAGCGGCCGTTGTGAATGCAATTCAGGTTGCAAAAAAACTGGGCACAAATATTGTTCGTATATTTTGTGGGGATACCAAGGGAGACTTAACCTTTGAAAAAGGATTGGCTTGGATTATTGAAAGTTTAAAAGAATGTGCGCGAACTGCTGAAAAAGAGCAAGTATATTTAGCGATTGAAAATCACGGATTATTGGCTGGTAAGAGTAAACAAGTAAAAGAGATTATTGAGGCAGTGAATAGTCCGTATGTAAAATCAACATTTGATACAGGAAACTTCTTGCTTGTACATGAAAAGCCAACAGAGGCGTTTGAGCAGTTGAAAAATGATATTGTGCATGTCCATTTTAAAGACTTTCGTGAAAAAACGGCAAATGAATCTGTTCGTGGGTTTCTTTCAACAGAAGGTATGGAACTAATCGGTGTAATACCTGGTGATGGTGAAGTCGATCTGAATTATATTGTAGAAGGTTTAAAAAATATCCATTACGACGGTTGGTTATCGATTGAGTATGAGGGACATGACGACGCAAAGATAGCGAATGCAGAGGCGGTTAATCGTTTAAGAAACCTATTGAATTAGGAGGCTTGCAATAATGATGAAAATTGTACTAGGCAGCTTGGAGAAACTCGACTTTCGTGCAACAGTAGAAAATATACGAGTAGTAGAATCAGTAGAACAATTATCGAAAAAAAACAATGAAGAGATTACATATTTTTTAACTGAGACAGAAGAAAATATTAATGCAGTAGTCCGTAATCAAGAACACGTTTATATTCCGGCAACTAGCCTATTAGCAAGCCATCAATCGATAGGGTTACACATTTATTTTGATTTGGAAAGCTATCCATTTTATCAAAAAGTGAAAGAAATGATTAGTAAAGAAGATAAACCAAAAGGTGTTTTCCGTTTTAGGCGTACTGTACAGCATAATCGAAATCACTCGCTGCTCACTGGTGATTTATATACCTTGTCGTCATTACTTGGCAAGCCACAAGATATTCGCGTAAAACAAACAGACCTATCTGTTACACCATCCCATACGATTATTTTGATGAACTTTGGTGGAGGAACAATGGCCCATATTGAATACACGGTAAGTGATCGGGAGCGCATCGAACTTGAGTGGAGTGGGATCAAAAAAATAATCGAGTTTGATAGTGATCAGATGGTATCCATTCAGTCAACAAGAAAGCCGACCCAACCATTAGCCTATTCAGTTGACGCTATTTTAGCATCAGCGCGGAAAGTAGATCAGGAACTTATTGACCGATTGAATGATTTTAGCAGGCTTATCAATGGAGGTGTCTATTCATGAAGATTGGGATAATGAGTTTCGCACATATGCACGCATATAGTTATGCTAACGGATTAACTAGATTGCCAGACGTTGAATTAGTAGGCATCTTTGATGACGATATCGATAGAGGAAAAGAAGCGGCCGAAACGTATCATACAACCCATTATAGTGACCAAGCTGGATTTCTAGCATTGGACATGGATGCTGTCATTATTTGTAGTGAAAACAATCGTCACAAAGAAATGGTTATGCATGCAGCAAAGGCTAAAAAGCACATCTTATGTGAAAAACCAATTGCGACGAATCTTGCAGATGCACAAGAAATGATTCAAGCATGCAAAGATCACCATGTGATTTTACAAATTGCTTATCCAGTTAGATTCAGTTCACCAATTCAACAACTAAAAGAAATGATTGATAACGATGAACTAGGTGAAATTATTGCCTTTCGGACGACAAATCGCGGACAAAATCCGGGTGGATGGTTTATCGATGAGGACCAATCAGGTGGTGGGGCTGTCTTAGATCATACGGTGCATATGGTTGATATTATGCGCTGGTATTTAAATGAAGAAATCGCCGAAGTGGAAGCTATTGTCGATTCATATTTTCATGAAATAGATATCGATGATGCGGGACTTTTGACGTTTGAATTCGCAAATGGAGTAGTCGCTTCGCATGATGCAAGCTGGTCTCGTTTTACAGAATACCCATCATGGGGTGATGCAACAATTGAAGTCATTGGAACGAAGCAAACTGTGAAAGTTGACGCATTTCAAGAACACTTAAGAATGTTTACCAATGAAAAAAAGTCATTGGAATATGTTTTTTGGGGAAATGATATGGACTTTGGATTGATCCAAGATTTTGTCAACTGTGTGAAAGAGGGAAGAGAACCGTCGATCACGGGTTATGACGGGTTGAAGTCATTAGAGGTTTCACTGGCGGGGTATGAATCCAGTAAGTTGAATAAGACGGTTCACTTATAATTGTCGATAAATAGGGCACTAGTGATTATCAATTTTGATAGGAAACGAAAGTGCCTTTTTCTATTCTTTGCTTTGCGGTAGGGCGATTGTAAAATAGAAAACCATCTATTGGAAAAGGTGCTGAGAATCATGGACGAAATTATTTATTGGAATCATCATGAAACAACTTTGTTTGCTGTTGAAGAGTTAAGAAGGTTGATGCGCAATGCTGGATATGAAAGTACGATAGCAGATCACGCTACATATTCCGAAAGTATTGAAAATAGTGATAGAAAAATTCACTTAATCACAACCAATGAATATCATGCCACTTGTAAAAATGACAAAATGGTCACCATTAATGATGATGGATTTGCGTTATTTAGGTCTGGCAATGATCTGTGGATTATCGGGAATGAGGCACGTTCGATTCTTTATGGCGTTTATATGTATTGTAAAAATCGATTTGGCTATGAGTGGACTCAGTTGGATGAAGAGAGCATTGTGAAAAAGGAATTACTAACGCAAGAACAACTATATATTCATGAGCCGATGTTTGCTAGGCGTGGAAATATTATCGAAACCATTAATGATCCTAATTATGTCAACGCCCTTATTGATTGGGGAGTTAAGAATGGTCAAAATGAATACTTTTTCACATTCTTTTTATGGGATTACATCAAATCATACGTGTCCTCTGCGTTAAGGAAACGGAATGTTCATGTAACATTAGGTGGACATAGCTTAAGCTATTTACTGAAAGAAATACAAGAAAACACAAGTGATAATGAACTTAAGCAGAACGAGAAATTGAAGTTTTTTGCTGAAAATAGGAAGCTTCAAGATAAGGTTATTCAAAAAATAGTAGACATCTGTATGGAAAATGAAGTGATTACCAGAGTCTCTTTATGGCCAGAGGATATCGGAATTGATGAGAAAAATGCAAGCGGGTTTTTACCGACATATATTCGATTTACTGAAAAATTGAAGGAAGCGCTTCAGAAGAACAAATCACAAGTAGTTGTGGAATACATTGTCTACAATGCTGGTTTGTCTTGGAACATGTTAGAAAGAGAAGATCAAACAGAAGCCTCGGACCATGTCGATGTATTGTATGCCTATTGGGGAAGGGATTATTCGACCGCAATTGACTCCAACGAGCCAAAACAAAAGAGAGCATATGAAACATTGCAGGATTGGAATAAGCAAGCCATTAAAAAGGGCAGATCATTAACTGTTTTAGAGTATTATAGTGACCATTTTATGTTATCCGAACTGTTCCCTCCATTACTGACAAGAATTCAGCAGGATTTACATGATTACAAAGAAATGAATATACAAGGCGTTTTAAATTTAATTGTTCCGACGCATCAAAAACGAAAACATCCCGAGATAGAGAAAAACTATCCATGGAAATGGATTCACCATCTTAATAATTATATATACGCTAGAATTGCCTGGGGCGAAGAATACAAGGTCATTGTCGAAGAATATTTCACAGTGTTGAATGAAGACAAAGAGGCATTCCAACAAATGTTTGTCGAACTGGAAGCACTTATTTCACAGCACACGAAGTGGAATGCTCCCCTATTTCCAGCGCGGCTTGTTGACCCGGAAAAAGTAGAAGACCGGATAACCTATCCACAAATTCCATCGTATTTACGTGAAGTTTATAATCGGTTAGCTGAGTGGGATTTCACGGAGACAGAATCATTTTTAGCGATTCAAACAAAAGATAACTTTACATCGTTTACAACGAAAGAAATGATGTTAATTTATTTTTATTATCTAAAAGAGGTAGCTGGAATTCATGCAGAGGCATGGACATTAGAGGTTGAACAATAATACAAGCAAGATAAGCGGAGGTTTATAAAATGGGTTTTAGTAATCTGCATTATTACGTACCCACCCAAAAGGTGGACAAACAAACTGTAATTGAAAAAAGTCTTATTATTTACGGGGGTACACCAGCAGGGTTAACGGCAGCCATTCAAGCAAAACGGATGGGTATCACGGTTGCAATTGTGGAGTTTAGTGAAAATATTGGCGGGATGACTGCCAGTGGATTGGGTGCAACAGATCTTGGTGCGGAAGATGCAGTTGGTGGTCTTTCGCGTGAATTTTATCAAGAAATTGCAAAGTATTATCAAAAAGAAAAGCAATGGACATTCGAACCTAAGGCCGCTCAATCTGTGTTCGATCAATGGATGAAAGCGTATGATATTCCAGTATATTTAAACCAACATTTAGCTGAAGTGACTAAAGAAAATCAGCAGATTACTGAAATTGTCATGGAAAATGGAACCCGATTTAGTGGGAAAGTCTTTCTGGATTGTAGTTATGAAGGTGATTTACTCGCCAAGTCAGGTGTTTCTTATTTTGTTGGACGCGAATCCAATGCAACATATCAGGAAATTTATAATGGCATTCAGTTTGGTGCGCCGCATCATAAATTCGAAAAATGGATTGATCCTTATGTTGTTGAGGGACAACCTAAAAGTGGCGTTTTGCCAGGAATTGCAGAAGATGACCGTGAACAATTGGGCTATCAAGGGCAAGGAGATCACCGGATTCAAGCGTATAATTTCCGGATTTGCTTGACAAAAGATCCAGAGAATCAGATTTCGTTCCCGAAGCCAGCTTATTATGACGACAAACGATACGAACTTCTACTGCGCTATATTCACTCTGGTGTTTGGGATGCCATGAAACTTCATACGATGTTGCCGAATGGGAAATCGGATTTAAATAATTATGGAGCGATTTCAACGGATCATATCGGGATGAATTACGATTGGCCAGAAGGAAGTTACCAAAGACGTGAGGAAATCTTTCAGGATCATGTGAATTATGATATGGGAATGTTGTACTTTTTAGCGAATGATTCGCGCGTTCCAGATGCAATACGTCAGGAAGTGAGTGAGTGGGGATTGCCGAAAGACGAGTTTGGAAAAACGGGAAACTGGCCACATCAGTTGTACATTCGTGAAGGCAGACGAATGATTTCTGATTATGTCATGTCCGATCGCAATTGCCTACAACAGACGTTTGTCGACGATCCAATCGGTTTGGCATCCTTCCATATGGATTCTCATAATTGCAGACGCGTCGTGATTGATGGCCGAAGTGTGAATGAGGGAGATGTTCAAGTTCCCATTGGCCCTTATGAAATTTCATATCGCTCCATTCGTCCAAAAGCTACGGAATGTACCAATTTACTTGTCCCGGTTTGCTTATCAAGCTCTCATATTGCGTATGGTTCCATTCGAATGGAACCCATCTTTATGATTCTAGGCCAGTCGGCGGGTGTGGCTGCAGCTCTTGCTATTCAGCATCAAACAACTGTTCAAGATGTCAATTACGAGGAGCTAAAGCAGGAGCTTCTAAAGGCCAATCAAGTCGTTGAATGGGGAACTGATATGGTAGATGATCCGATTAAACGGATGGAAGAAACGTTTGGTAAATAGATTGTGGTGAAGAAAGACTACTTAATTAATGGAGGATTCATATGAAGATACTATCTTGGAATCATGATCGCTTGGATGAGCTAGTTGAGTTGTGGAATAAGGAATTGGCCGCAGACTTTCCAATGCGAAAAGAGTTGTTTGAGCAAAATAGTTTTAATGATAAAAACGTTTCCTATGAAGATTCTCATATCGCAGTAGATGACCAAGACCACGTCATCGGCTTCGTTATCGCTAAACGCTGGAAAGAAGAAATCGATGTTAAAATGGATGACAAAAAAGGTTGGATTCAAGTGCTGTTAGTAGATCGTGACCACCGTGGAAAAGGGATTGGAACGGAGTTACTTGAACGTGCAGAAACAGGATTAAAAGAAAAAGGGGTTGTGGCCATGCAATTGGCTGGTGATCCTTTTCATTATTTCTCAGGCATTCCAGACCAATATCAAGATGCACAAAAATGGGCAGAGAAAAATGGTTATGTTAAAAAATTAGACACCTATGATTTAATAAACCATTTGGACAAAAAGTATCCTTTCCCAGAGGTTGATTCTGTTACATTTTCAATACTTAAAAGAGAAGAAGAGGCAGAATTCATTTCATTCTTCGAAAGATGTTTCCCGGGAAGATGGGAATATGAAACAATTAAATACTTTGAAATGAACGGGGAAGGACGAGAATTCGTCGTCCTTAAAAAGAAGGGTCAGATTATCGGGTTTTGTAGAATCAATGATTCCCACTCGCCTTCAATTGCGCAAAACGTTTACTGGAGTCCACTTTTTGCCCAAGAAATTGCTGGAATTGGTCCATTAGGAATTGATACAAATGAACAAAAAAAAGGCTACGGATTAGCGATTGTTCAAGCAGCAATGGCTTATATACAAGAACGAAATATCGAAACAATTGTCATTGACTGGACAATATTAGTGGAGTTCTACGAGAAATTAGACTTTAAAACATGGAAAAAGTATGGAATTTATTTGAAGGGTGTCAAGTGAATATTTCCGTAAAGGAGTTGAGCAAAATGTCATAATTTCACTTCATGGTCAACTGAATTTGAAATCTCTTTGCAAGCAAAAAAAAGAAACTAGGGGTGTAAAAATGAAGAAGAATTCGTCTCGAAAAGCAGGTTTTTTCTTACTTTGCATGATCATGATTTTCAGTTTACTACCAGCCATTCCTGCATCAGTTTTTGCTGAAGATACTGGAATTTCGGTAGGTGTTGTGAATCCAGGATTTGAAATGCCTTTAGATGCAGATGGAGCAATTCCTGGATGGATTCCAGAAAATGCAGCACCAGGGATATCAATTAGTCCATCGGTTTTTAATAATGGCAGTCAAAGCTTACATTTTAAGGATGGCTCGGACAAATCCGGCCTTCGTGTATTAAGTGATAAGGTTGCGGTTATCCCAGGAAAAGCATACTTGTCAAAAGTGATGATAAATGTTGTCAATCAGACGCATAATATTGTTTCTGAAGTGCGCTACTATGACGGGAATAATAAGGTGATATCCGATAAAATCAAAGTGGAATTGTTCGGAAATTTGCCGAGAAATCAATGGACGGAGTTAAAGGTTTTCACGGATGTTCCGACCAATGCATCCTATGCAAGGCTTGCTTTTTACTCGGGTGGAATTAGTTTAACCGAAGCATATTTCGACGATGTAACGCTCGAGTTAGCTGAGGAAGACAAATTATTAGAACGCGATTATAATAATCCCACAAAACTTGGGGAAATGGTGCAAGTACAATTGGGACAGGCATCTGTCATCCAAGAAAACAAAATGGGAGAAAATGAAGTGTACTATCATTCGAATGGTCTACCAGGAACATTTTCAGTGATAGATGCAGAAACCGGGAAACTTAAATTTTCAGAAGTGATAAAGGGAACAGAAGCATTATGGGCAATGACAGTCGGACCTGATAAGAATGTGTATTTTGCAGGGACTGGCGATGGGAAACTATATAGGTATGTACCTGAACTGAAAAAGATAGAAGAATTAGGCGTAAATCCATCGGATGATTGGGTCTGGGATTTAGAGGCTACAGCAGATGGAAAGATTTACGGATCAACATATCCACATGCTAGTGTTTTTGAGTATGATATTGCAACTGGAAAGTTCAGAGATTACGGGAATGTAAAAGCGGGACAGCAATATGCCAGAGGAATAGCCGTAACGGATGAGCATATTTACGTGGGCATCGGGACGACCAAGCATCTATTTAAAGTAGATAGAGTGACTGGTGAAAAAGAAGAAGTAATCCTTGAAGGCCATTCCGGGGAAGATGGAATGATCGAAAACATATTTGTCGTCAATGATATGCTTTTTGTTTCGGTTGGTTCTATAACTATGCTTGTAATTGATCCGAAAACGAACGAGGTTATTCACACATTTCAATATAGCAATATGATTTCTGAACCATCGCCGCATAATGCTAATCTCATCTACTATAAATTTAAAAATCTTTTGTATCAATATGATTTTAGTGTCAATCAATCTACATTGATCGAAGGTATTCCGCTGCTCCCTGACACTGTTCGTGTGAAGGATATGGAGTGGATCACATTAACTAGCGGAGAAACAGTTTTGGCTATGGTGACGCAGTACGGAGAGTTCATGTATTATGAGCCAATCAACAATGATATGAAATTTGTCAAACTAGATATCTCTTCTCAGGCAGTAGCTATCCAAGCACTTGAAACTGGCCATGATGGGAAGTTATATATGGGCGGTTATCAGCGCGGGATGAGCATTTATAATCCATTTGAAAAAGAATTGGAAGTAAGTATTCCATCGTTTGCACAGCCAGAAGGCATAGGATTTTTAAATGGAAAAGTGTTCTACGGAACTTATGTTGGTGCGATGATGTACAGCTATGACCCTCTAAAAGATGTAGATTTAAATAGCAATCCACAGTTTGAGTATGATATTACTGACCAGCAAGACCGGCCTTTTGCTATTACATCAGGGGACGATAAATTATTCGTTGGTACGGTTCCAGATTACGGCATTCTAGGTGGCGTTCTAGCCATCTATGATGAAAAAACAAATAAGTGGTCGCAACATCGAAATATCGTACAAGACCAAAGTATTATTGCTTTGGCTTATAAAGATGGAAAACTATATGGCGGTACATCTGTATGGGGTGGCTTAGGAGCAGACCCGAAAGCTAAAGAAGCAAAAATATTCGTATGGGATGTTGAAACAGGCGAGAAGATTGAAGAATTCACGCCAACTATTCCAGGAATCGATGAAACACCAAGAATGATTGGTGGGCTGTCATTTGGTCCTGATGGTAATCTATGGGGAGCAGTGGATGGAACTATTTTCGTAATGGACCCAGTAACGAAAGAAATTGTGAAAAGTAAAGTCATCCGACCAAGCTTATATAATAGTAGCAAATGGTTCCCATACCGTCTGCAATGGGCCCCAGATGGAATGTTATATACAACATTATCTCGGAAGCTGATTGCGATCGATCCGGAGACATTAGCCTATCAAGTTCTGGTAGAAGATTTTATGAATAATATGTCACTCGGAGTGGATGGTAGTATTTATTATGCATTAGGTAGTAATTTGCATAAAATTGCTATTCCAGAAACCGATGCAACATTATCATCCATTACAGCGGATGGAAAATTATTGAGCGATTTTTCACCGGGACTAACAAAATATACGATTTCCTCGACACATAAAATGATGCTAGTTGCTGAAGCGAATGTGGCAGGAGCTCAAATTGACATTGTGGATAGTGAGGACAGTACAACTATCAAAGTTACAGCAACAGATGGAAAGTCTATGTTGGAATACAAAATTGATTGGAAAATTGAAATTGAAAAACCAGAGTATGGAAGCACAGGTGGAGGCGATACAACAACACCGACTCCAGTTGAACCTGGAAAAGTTGTTGTTGTTGTAGATGAAAAAGATGTTGCCAATCAAGTGAATGATTCCAAGACTAAAAATGTTGAGGTCACAGTTCCGGCTCCAACTGAAGCAACACCTGAAGTGAAAGTAGAAGTTTCAGCAGCAACTTTAAAAGCCATCGCTGATTCTGCAAAACCATTAGTAGTGAAAGCTGGAGATATGGAAGTATCTGTTCCTTCAGAAGTACTCAAATCAATTTCACAATCGGTACCCGGAAACGTAACGATTTCAGTTGGACTTGTGAAAAATTCAGAAACTCCGGGCAATGGAACTTCAGTATCCGCAGTATATGAATTCACAATTTCTGTTGAGAAAGACGGTAAAACGTCAAATGTTACTACATTCACTCAACCAGTTGTAATTTCTATACCGGTTGATGCTTCCAAAGTAAAAGATGGACGTAAAGTAGCAGCGTATTATGTAAATGAAAAAACAAATGCAGTGGAGTACATGGGTGGTAAATTGGCCAATGGAAAAGTTGAATTTAAAACGAAACACTTCTCTAAATTTGTTATTGTAGAAAATGACAAAACATTTACAGATATCCAAAAGTATTGGGCACAAAATGAAATTGAAGTGTTAGCTTCACGCTCAATCATTGCAGGAAAAACAGATACTACATTTAATCCTGGCGGAGATATTACACGTGCGGAATTTGCAGTCCTCATTGCGCGCGCACTTAACTTACCGACAGCTAATTACAAAGGCACATTTAAAGATGTAACACAAAGCAAAGCATGGGCGTATGCAGGCGTTGAAGCTGCATTCGAAGCAGGCATTGTAAAAGGGAAATCAGCAGATCATTTCGATCCTGACGCATTAATCACACGTGAAGAAATTGCGACGATGATTATTCGTGCAGTTGAGTATCAAGATGCATCGCTAGTTGCTGGTTTAGACGTATCAAAAACATTCGCAGATGATGCGAAAATCGGAGCATTTGCAAAAGCATCTGTTGCAAATGCGGCAGCACTTGGCATCGTTATGGGCGGTTCGGATAATAACTTCAAACCGAAATCGAACGCAACGCGTGCAGAATCTGCAGTTATGTTATACCGTGTATTGCAAAAACTGAATGAATTTTAATTCCCGGTGCCAGCCACTCATACAATTCGGACACAACTCCGATAACTAGGCACAACATCATGGAATACAGCCCGACAACTGAGTAATTGAACTGAACCCCAAATGGTAGACACTTTTAAAAAAGTGACTCCATTTGGGGTTTTTTCTGTCTAAAAGCTTAGGTATACTGAAGATAAATATACTGACAGGAGTGTTTTCAATGAGTAAAGTACTTTTCAATGAACACCAACTTAGATTATTAGAAGAGAATCCTAATGTGAACTCCGTTTCAGATCGCTCTATCCAATATAAACCTGAATTTAAAGTATTAGCTGTCAAAGTGAATCAGAGCGGTAAAGGCCCTTCTCAAATTTTCAGTGAAAATGGATTTGACTTAGAAGTGATTGGTAAGAAGAAAGCTAAAGAATCACTAGGTCGTTGGAGAAAATCCTATCAGCTTCATGGAGAAGAGGGATTCTTTGAGGAGCGTCGTGGAAAAGGAAGTCCTGGTCGTCCATCAACTAAAGGATTATCTCCTGAGAAAAAACTTGAAAAAGCAGAAGCACGTATTAAATATCTTGAAGCTGAGGTCGAATTGTTAAAAAAGCTCGAGGAACTAGAGAGGCAGGCGAAGATAGAATACTAACAGCAGTCGAAAAATATCAGGTGATTAATGAAGTGATTCGCAGGTTTCAATTAAAGAGATTCACAGCTCACCTGTGTAAAGTCGCAAAAGTACATAGAAGTGGTTACTATACATGGCTCGAAAAATCAGAGATTCATGCCATCCGTGAGGAAAATGATTATCAAGACTATCTTTTACTGAAGTGTGTTTATGATGCGTTCAAAGGTAAAATCGGATATCTTGGACTTTACATGGCGTTAGTTGAATTACTTGAAATCCCTATGAATCATAAGAAGATTCTACGTTTAATGCGTAAATTTAATCTATTTGCGAAAATACGAAGAAAAAATCCTTATAAGAATATAGCTAAGGCTACCCAAGAACACCGTACGGTTCCAAACCTCTTGAATCGGCAATTCACTCAAGATGAACCTGGCAAAGTTTTTGTCACGGACATTACTTATCTTCAAATGAAAACTGGACAGACGGCTTATCTTTCCTGTGTGAAGGACGTAGCTAGCCGTGAAATCGTGGCTTACGAACTTTCGGTAAGCTTAAGTATGGGTATTGTGTACAGAACTTTGAGGAAGCTTAGCGAAGCATTAGCGGGAAATGTACATCCAGAGGCGATGATTCACTCTGATCAAGGGTTTCATTATACGCATCCAGAATACCAGTCACTTGTTAAAGCGATGCAACTCACACAGTCAATGTCCCGAAGGGGAAATTGTTTGGATAACGCACCGATAGAATCATTCTTCGGTCATTTTAAAGATGATGTAGACTTCAAGGAAGCATCCAGTCTGTTAGAGTTGAAAACAATGGTAGATGAATACATGGAACACTACAACTGTAGACGTAAGCAGTGGGATTTAAAGAAGATGACTCCGGCTCAATATCGAAGTCATCTCATAGCAGCATAGGCTAAAACGTCGCTTTTTTTAAACTGTCCATTAAATGGGGCTCAGTTCATTAAACTATAAGGGGGTCTTTTTGTTTGGGTCAAAATTTGCGATTTAATTGACGACTTTAAAATGAATTTGCAAATTCTAGATCGAATAGATAAATATTATGAATACCATTGACGATGAATTATTTTACTGAGTTTTTAATGTTATACTGATATTTGCATGGTTAGCAGTACACTAATAAGGTTTACTTCAGTAAAATAAGGTATATTATATTTATTGAATAGATTCTTTTTATAGACAAGAAAAGTAGGTGAACAAAGTGGGGAAATATCAATTGGATACAAAAGGTCTGGCAGTTGTGACAAAGTATCATGAAAAAAACAAGCCTGCCAAATTTGATAAAAAGCAGCAACTTGAAAAAATACGTGCGGAGTATTTGAAAAAGAAGCAAAAACAAACAGATAAATAAAAGGAAGATATATCTTCAAAGTTATCAAAAATGGACCAATGGCAAAAGGCTATTTTAGAATTAGTGAGGGTATAACACTTGTTTAAGTATTTAATATATTATAATTTGAATATTTAAAGAGGATTAAAGTAAAGTCATTCTTTTACATGAGCAGGTAGCGCATTGATATAGGGCAAGTGCGAGGTCAGAGAATAGCTTATGAGCGCCCCTACGAAGGCAGATGTATAAGTTTTGCTCAGGTGAGTTCAAAAGAGCGTATAGAACAAGTTCAGACGGTTGAGAAGCAAGAGAATACGAGTAGCAATGAGGCGAGGTAACCAAGTGTTTATCTCGTTTTTTTATTTTGTATTGTTAAAACAGCTAATGCCATCTGAGAACATCCTGTGAGCGTTCCTATGCTTTGACTTTGACTTGCTTTCATTGTTTCTCCTTATGAGCGCAACAATGAAACGTATTCTACCTTTTGTTCTAAGTTAAGAAAGACAAAGTTATTTTAATTCAAGGGGGAGTTTTATTATGAGGGAAGTAGTCATCGTTGAATGTGTTCGAACTGCAGTGGGGAGAAGAAAAGGGGCTTTGACCAATGTACGGCCGGATGATTTGGCAGCGATTGTATTAGATGAAGTCGTGAAGCGTGCTGGGATTGATAAAGGCGAGGTGGAAGATGTCATTTTAGGTTGCGTAACCCAAGTGGGGGAGCAATCCATGAATGTTGCGAGAACTTCATTATTAATTGCTGGGTTTCCGATCCATGTACCGGGCGTGACAATCGATCGTCAATGCGGATCGAGTCAACAGGCTTTGCATTTTGCAGCACAAGCGATTGCATCTGGTGATATGGACATCGTCATTGCAGGTGGCGTTGAAAGCATGACGCGTGAGCCGATGTTTTCAAGTGGACTTGGTAAAGGTCCAAGTAAGAAATTGACCAATCAATATGAAATATTAAACCAAGGGATTTCATCTGAAAGAATGGCGAAAAAATGGAGTTTAACACGAGAAGAGTTGGATCAGTACTCCGTGAACAGCCATTTGCGGGCATTCGACGCCATTGAAAAAGGGCATTTCGAAAATGAAATCGTGCCTGTGGAAGTTGAGCAAGAAGATGGCACAATGACCATGTTCGCAGTAGATGAAGGGCCGCGTGAAGGGACGACATTGGAGGTTCTGGGTAAATTGAAAACAGTCTTCGATGAAAACGGCGTAATTACTGCAGGGAATGCAAGTCAAATTAGTGACGGAGCCTCAGCTGTCCTGTTGATGTCCCGTGAAAAAGCGGAACAATTAGGTTTGAAACCACGCGCTCGTATCGTTGCACGCTCCGTTGTCGGTTCAGATCCGACGCTTATGCTGACAGGTCCAATCGAAGCGACCAGAAAAGTATTGGAAAAAGCAGGTCTATCTATAAAAGACATCGATACCTATGAAGTGAATGAGGCTTTTGCTCAAGTTCCTTTAGCTTGGTTAAAAGATGTTGGTGCTGAATATGAAAAGTTAAATGTTGACGGGGGAGCCATTGCTTTAGGACATCCTCTCGGAGCGACAGGAACAAAATTACTTGTTACGTTGTTAAATCGGTTAGAACGGAAAAATGAACGATTAGGTTTGCTAGCAATCTGTGAGGGAATGGGGATGGCGAATGCCACTGTTATTGAAAGATTGGAGTAAGTTCACTTGCAAGTCACTCGAATTCCAGGTGTTTTGTTAAAAGGATAGGAAAGTATAAGTTTTAAGACTGCCACAATCACTTAGATTGTGGTTTTTTTCACTACTGTTTCAGTGCCCCCCTTGATTTCTTCCACAAAACGATCTGTCATTGGATATAAGGAAAAACCAAATCCAATGACCGGACTTAATCCACATACCATTACCAAAACTCCCTGCACGAATTTCTCAAAAGTGGTATGACTTTACCTGTGAAAATAGTTGGTGCAAAGACATCTGTTATAAAAGTATGGTAATGGGAAGATTAAAATGGCTGAGTATTCATCAAACTGTAATGTAAAGAACGTATATTTCAAAGGGAAATTGGACGAGTCCTTTTAAAGGGAAGCGGGGTACATGAGAAACCGGATTCCTATTACTAGTTACATTACAAAGTAAGGAGTTAAACAAAATGACAATTACCAATTTCAAGAAGTTAGAGGAAATCAGACAAGCGCTCAATTCAAAGTTTTTCGAACGGGAGAATGAGGTTGAAGGGATTCTTATAGCTCTGCTCTCTAGACAACACATGCTCATGATTGGACCTGCAGGAACTGCAAAATCAGCTTTGTCGGTTGAATTAGCTAAAATCGTACAAGGAGCAGAGTACTTCCAGTGGTTGCTGACAAGATTCAGTACACCTGAAGAAGTGTTTGGCCCGTTGTCGTTAAAAGACCTCGAACAAGGCGTATACAAGCGTAATACGGCAGCTAAAATGCCTGAAGCTAATCTTGTTTTCTTGGATGAGATATTTAAAGCCAACTCTGCGATCTTGAATAGTTTGCTGACGATTATAAACGAACGGCTTTACTATAATAACGCAACGCCAGTAAAGGTTCCTTTGATGTCAGTAATTGGAGCCTCGAACGAATATCCTGAAGACGGAGAAGGACTTGAAGCTCTTTTCGACAGGTTCTTACTCCGGTTCGAACTAGATTATATTGCAGATGAAACGAATTTTGTTTCTATGATGAAGGGCACCGGTCAAAATCAGGTAATGCCTTCCATGACTATGGATGAATTGATTCAACTTCAGTTTTTTACGGATATGGTTACAATTCCGGATGAAGTGTATGAAATACTTTCGGAAATTCGTAATGAATTGCGGGATGAAGGGATACGTCCTTCTGATAGGCGGTTTAAACAGTCGCTTTCGGTACTTCAAGCGAAGGCGTTGATAAACCAAAGGCAAGTTGTGAAGGTAGAAGATATTATCATCCTTGAAAATACCCTGTGGGAAACAGTGGACCAAAAATATGCCGTGTCTGCCATTATTCGCAATCATTCACTAGATATTGTTACTCAGGCACTTGATTCCATACGAAACGAAGCAAATGAAGTGTTCTACTGTATACAGCAGGATCATTCGCCAGAGGCTGGAATGGAAGCGACTCAAAAAATGAAAGCCTTAGTGGCTGATTTGACTAAGCTCAAAAGTAACAATCAAAGTCGGAAGGTTGATATCGACGCATTACTTGAAAAAGTGATCTTGATGGAACATGAAATTCTGGATAGTATTTTAGAACCGTGGTATTTTGATGCTCAAAATGAAAAGAAGGGGTCCACTAGCACCTTTTTCAAAATGTGAAAGGGAGTGTTCTTTGTGAAAAGTCTTACGAGTCACTATGAAAATCGTTCAGTATTGAATACGGATGCATTCGATAAAAGACGTTTTAAAGAAATTTTCGACATGTCTTTGGGCCTTCAACGAATAAGAGACGAAGGCGCCTTACCGATGTTTGAACCATTACTGGCTGATATTTGGGCTTCCTTATTTAAGATGAAACCTGAAATTAGGGCAAGAGACGTAGACAGTATTCTTGAGGTTAATAAATCATTGATGGAAAAAATCATGGCGGATGTATACTTTGTAAACTACCGAAGCTTCACCCGATTGGATGATTTGTTGTCAGCTATCTGCACGGTGAAATTCGGAGAGAAGACGAACCAATGGCTGGCTGACCAAAAAGAGGAAGATGAAGATTTTAATAAACAGATGCAGGAAATTAACGCAATGCATAGGCAACTTCAAAAGCAGGATTGGCAAGAAGAGACAGGAAATGATAGTCAGGTGTCAAAAGAGGATTTTACAGAAGCGATGACTAAATTTGATAAGAAATTGAACCAGATGCTTCAAAGCGACAGTCAGAGCTTTTCGCAAGCATTGGCTCAAGCCATGCAAGAAACCAAACAAGTGAAAGCGGGTCTGAAGTCGTTGCTAGGGGGCTACGGTGCAGGTAGCGGTGATGCAGAATTGAAAAAAATCCCTTTACGCGACCAACTAGTATTAGCTGAAAAAATGGCTACTGATAAAACGATGAAAGAAATAGCGGAATGGGCGGGCCGATTCAAACAGATAGCCCGTAAAAAACAGAAATCCTTACATAGGGACTCTATGGAAAGAAGGGGAGTTACGTTAGGTAACGAAATAGAGAGGATACTTCCGTTGGAATTTGGCTTATACATGCATCCAATAACGAAGAACGATTTTCTTCGTCGCTTTGTGGAAGGCCAGACCATGCAATATGAACAGAAAGGGCGTGAGGTATTAGAGAAGGGGCCAATCGTACTTTGTCTAGATCAGTCAGGGAGTATGTCACACCTGGATACCCAATCCAAAGGTTTTATATTAACCCTTATGTCCATTGCAAGAAAGCAACGAAGGGACTTTTGCTTGATATTATTCTCCACTCGTACACAAATCCATAAATATGAAAAAGGTAAAATTAAAGGGTCTGATATGGTTAGTTTGGCTCGAACCTTCTTAGGTGGAGGTACGAATTTTGCCCTTCCGCTTGATCAAGCGATGAATGTAATTAACGAAAGTCAGTTTAAACAAGCCGATTTAGTTTTCGTTACGGATGGTGAAGACACTTTAAACGATTCGTTTCTATTAGCATTCAACAAAAAGAAGAAAGAAAAGGATTTCAATGTTCTTTCTCTAGTGCTAGGAAGCAGTACAAAAATAGTAGAACAATTTTCAGATAGGGTTATTCAAATTTATGATTTCGATGATGCAGGCAGTTTTACTGCCTTTGAAATATAAAGATGCAAGTTTGTCGATTATCCATTTCCACTTGTTCTTTACGGCTCGCTTTAGACAAAATGATCACGTCAACTTTACCGTGGGTTAAGTGTGGCTGGAAATGACTCTGTCATTTCCAGTCACACTTTTTACAGTAATCTTTTTGAAAATATTCGTCCGCCCCGTACCTATAACGTTTAAGTGTATAATGCAATTGCTTTGGACAATGAAAGAATAACTACCTTCCTATTTCGGGCACACCACCTCTTTTAATAATGCTTTTCCTGCTTATTTTGGAAAAGATCTCACAAGTAATAGAGTGTTTGCCATATAGAAAGTGACAACACGTCCTAAAATTGAGAAGGATATGCTATTAAGAAGGAGTTAGTAGCCAAAATTACATCTTTGGCTGCTCCTCACTGGATAGAAAAATGGTTATTCATTCATCCATAAAAGCTTTAGTATTTCGTGTATCTGCACTTTTGGAGGGCGACGGGCGAATGGCCACCATACAATTAACGAAAAAAATGTATAGGGATGCGACTCCGTCGCATCCCTATACATCAAAACATATCGGTAATTGTATAGAAGTCGTTCAGTCCAAAGTGATCCAAAATTAACCATACAAGGAGCGCTTAGTGGAAGGGAAGGGGTCATTGGACTTGTTGAAGTTGACTAAGGTCTATTTATTACTTTTTTCTCTTGACCTCACTAAATAATATGCATTAATCCAGGAAGCAATTGGTACAATCAATGCGATACCAATACCTGCACTAAATATTGTAATCATTTCACTTCCGAATATCTTTGAATTTACGATTTCTCCAATGGTATAAGATAAGTCTTTAAACCACAAAAGCAACGCCATATAACCACCGAAAAAGGCGAAAAACAAGGTATTTGTATTGGACCCTAGAATATCCTTTCCAATACTAATCCCAGATTTGAATAAGTCTCTTCTAGTAATTGTTGGATGTTGGATAAATATTTCAAGCATAGGGGAAGTAATCGAAATGGCTACATCCGTAATAGCTCCGATTGTACTCATAATAATGACTGAAGCTGCAATTTTAACAAAATCCACACCAATATAAAGAGAAAATATGGTCAGTTCATCGATTTCCTCTTCACCAAACCCTTGAATCATCGTTATTTTCGTTACTTGATTGATAAAAATCAATAAAATAACAATTGTGATGGCAGTAGAAAGGAATGCAGTTTTTGTTTTACTGTTCACTTTATTGATAAAAAAAAGGTTAATACAACTTATAACGGTGCACCCAATAACTGTAAGTATAATGGGGTTTGCATTCGGGTCTGCCATGAACAATATGATAAGAAGGATGACACCGAAGTTTAGGAATAAGGAAACGAAGGACCTTGCTCCTTTCTTCCCACCAATGACAATCATCAATATAAACAAAATGGCTGCTAGCCACACCAATACATTCATAATTTATGCCTCTTTCGATTCACAAAGAAAATAGAAGTGTATAAGCCGATCGGAATTGCTAATACAATCCCAATGCCACCTGCTAACGCTCGCGCCAATTCCAAAGAAAGGTTCATAGAAAGGGCAAATGACAGTGAGGTGTGGTTTTTTATATATAAAATTATGGCTGGAATGGATCCACTAATATACGCAAAGAACAAAATGTTAGTCATGGTACCCATAATATCTTTTCCAATTTCTAAACCAGACTTGGTCAGTGCTTTTGTCGATATATTATTGTCTTTCTCGTAAAGTCCAAAGATCGAAGAAGACATTGTAATGGCGACATCCATCACGGCACCTAAAGAACCGACGAACAGACCAGCCATGAATACCATTTCATAAGGGCGTGTCAGAAAGTTCATTTCCTCATATCGTAACCCATTTCCTGCAGTGATCCATATGACCAGATAGGAAATAAGTAAGGAAATAAATGTTCCTAAAAGTGTTGCGACAATCGCAGCATAAGCTTTTTCATTAAAACCGTTTACGAGTAACAATGAGGTGACGGTAAATAAAATAATAGTTATCCCACATATCCATAGTAAACTGATAGTTGAATTGTTTACATAAACATCTAGTGCAAAAGATAGTAAAAGGGCATTAACTGCTAAACTGACAATCGAAAAAAAACCTTGCTTTTTTCCAATTAGAAGTAAAACAAAGATAAACACCCACATGATCATTAAAATGTATTTATCACGTTTAACATTACTTATACTTCCGGTTAAATCACGGGAATCCTTTGTTTGTTTATCAATTGAAACAAATAATTCATTTCCTACTCGAAAAGCATGGTCATAAGCACCGGAAGTTGAATAATTGTTCGATATATGAATTTGTTGTCCCTTTTCTTGCCCGTTTTTTATCTGGGCGATGATATGCTGTGTGAACAACTCATCGCGATTGTTATGCATATCAACAACTTGAACTGAATCTTTAAGGTTGATCTCGATAATTTTAGCAATTGGTCGATCGTAAAACGAATAATTAAATTGAACAAACAGCATAGAAGTAACAAAACAAACCGTTACAATGCTGAACAAAATAATGTTTTTGCTTAGCATTTTATTTAATCTATTTATGGCAACTTTCAAAGAAAAACCTCCGACTAAATAGGTAGTATATAGACTGTACAATATATTTAATTATACCATTATTACTTGCTACATTAGAATATGGACTCGATCTGTTCCATATTGTAAGGTCTACGTTAAAGTATAATAGCGAGGATTCCTTACGAGGGATGTCGGATTTTTTATTTATTGAAACTATAAAGACAGTTGTGGATGAATGGAATAGTCAATCGTCTATTTTATCACTTGTGAAATAACGAGCAAATAATATACCAAGTATGTAACCATACATTATGTGCCCCCCAACCCAGTATGAAAATGAGGGAATACTAGAAAATGCAGGTGTTCTGTCAGAAAATGTGGTCGTAGGGAATAGTGCGGTGCCAATGATAAAACAGACGAATGTACATAAAAAAATGATTTTCTTACGAGATGAAACTTTTCTATAAACAATCAACAGATACAAACATATCGCTAAAGCAAAAGAGACAATTAGATGAAAACCTACTTCAACTAGTTCTGGGAAAATAAATGTGTTGATGTAAGGAATATAATCGACGTTTAGTAATAGCGTGTAAACTTTAAAATGAGTAATGTACTCAACAATTTTTAATAATGCAGCTAAGAATAAACCTGAAACCAGTCCATATAAAACAGCTTTTTGTAAACCCCGCTTTGTTAATAGCATATTTTCACTCCTTTCACATATTTATTTCCATTTAAGTGAATGATGTTTAGTTCCCTTCCTAGAGAGGTAAACTACATCAAGGTTAAAAAAGGGAGTAGATATTGATGAATGAAAAAAAAGCAGCACTGAAAATCCTGAAAGAGAGCTTTGTTGGAACGATGGCGACAGTTCAACAGAACAAGCCACACACACGTTATATGACGTTTTTTAGTGATGAATTCACGCTTTACACCGCGACATCAAAACAAACACAAAAAGTAGATGAACTTGAAGGAAATCCACATACTCATATTTTAATCGGGTATGAAGGTAAGGGTATGGGTGACGAATATCTTGAAATAGAAGGTACTGTCAGTATTTCTGACGATGAAAGTATAAAAGAGAAAGTATGGAATAAGCATATGAAATCATGGTTCAGTGGTCCCGAGGATCCAGATCTTGTTATCATGAAAGTTTCACCCGTTTCAATTCGTTTGATGAATAAAAAAGGTGAAGAACCAATAGAGATTACACTGTGAATAGAGGGTACTGGCGTTAGGTGCTGGTACCCTTTTTTACACTATTATTAGTAGCGTAAGGTATCTTCAATTGAACTGGTAACATGGATTGCCTGAAGTGTTTTGTTTTTTGCATAGTCAAGTGCACCTATGCCACCTAGGTAAAAATCAATATGTTTATTAGCCGCAGCGAACTGATCTAACTTCGTTAATAAGTCCGGATCATTTTCAAAAGGGATTGTAGTAGTTGCTGATAGCAGTACTTTTGTTGGTTTCAATTTTTCTACCAGTGATTCAATAGAACCGGGAGCAGGTGAGGCACCTACCAATATTGTTTTCCAGCCTTTCATCATAAATTGCAATAAGAGTATGTGCAATGGAATTTCATGACGTTCATAAGGGAGGCAAGCTCCCACGACCAAAGGAGCGTCCTCACGGCATTGGTAGTTACGACGAATTTGCACTAAAAAGTCTCGAACGACAAGGCTTGAGACAGCCTCTTGGTATTCGCTCCATTCTTTCCTGTTCCATTTGTTCCCGACCTCATTTAAAAATGGAACGATAACGGTTGCCAAAAAGTCTGCTAATCCGAAAGAATGATAGGCCTGTTGCAATACTAGACTTAATTCTAATTCATCACAGTGGGATCCTTTTTCTAGAAGTTGAAAGACATAATCATTTAGAACTTCTTGATGTTGAATGGACTGGGAAGTATCTTGAACAGTATCTAACAGCGTATTTCTTTCTTTTGTAAGCTCAACGGCACGCTTAACGGCATGTCCTTGCCCGGAAAGAGTCTTCACGCTTAACAGGGAGTTGATATCTACTTGACTATATATTCGATAACCGTTTTCTAATCGTTTGGGTTGTACAAGCTTATAACGTTCTTCCCATTTGCGGATGACTTGTTTTGATAAACCTGTCATGTCTGAAACTTGTTGAATAAAATACATTCCAATTAAGTCTGATGGAGTCATGATGTTCATTACATCCTTTCGACAAACTATGAGTCCTTGTGTAAGTATAAGGATTATCGAGATTTTGTACAACGTTGAGTTATTAACATTGTACAACGGGGATTTTCGATAGCGCATTAATCTACTTCTTAGCTAGGACTGCAGGTATTGGACTGGGCTTGCCAAACAAATAGCCTTGGAATAATTCGTATCCAACTTCTTTCAACCATTCGAAGTCTGCCCACTTTTCAATACCTTCAGCAAGAGGGATCGCACCAACTTGTAACGCGGCCGTTAAAAACTTTTTGGCAGCTGCCTGTTTAGTGGGGTCATCAGAAACCCCCTGTACAAATTTCATATCTAGCTTCATATAATTAGGCATTAATTGTTCAAGTACTTCAATTGTACTAAAGCCTTCTCCTACATCATCCAGCGCATAATGTAAGCCTCTTTCTCTGTAATATGTCAATATTTTTTTCAAATGCTCTATATCATCTACGCTTTCTGTCTCAACTACTTCAAATACTAATTGAGAAAAGGGGATACCCAACTGAGTTGCAAGTTGCACTGTTGTTCTTAGACAATGTTCTGGCGAGTAGATTGAAGTTGGGATGAAGTTTATGAATACTTTCTCCCGAATAGCGGCGGCGTTCCTAACTGCAGTCATTCTGCAAACGCGATCTAGCGCATAGGTACGGTTTCTTTTTTTCGCAGCTTTAAATACTTCATAAGGAGCCACGGAATTTCCGTCATCATCCCGGAATCGCGCCAACATTTCATAAGCAAAGACTTCCTGTCTCCCTGTTACAATTGGCTGTATGTGGAATATGATGTTGTTTTTGAGTATGACCTGGTCAATCCACTTTATTTCTAGTAATTCAATTACTTCATTGATTGGGTTCCATTCACCACCATCCACTTTGAAATAAATATACTGTATTTCCATTAAGTCGCTGAAATAATCATATAGGCCTGCAACTGCAGTTTCTCTTACAACAATGATATTTTCATGTGTATTGACCAATAAGTCGTTTGATTTAAGATAGGACTGAAGTTGAGGAAGATGTGCTAAATTATTTTCTCCAGAAATAAGGATTTTGTAAAAAAGCTCTGTTGGGTTACATGAAGTACATTTGTGCATAGAATTTCCCCCTAATTGATAACTATCTAAACCTAGTATATATCAATTTTCACTCCTTGTATAAGGTTGGGTTGAGACGGTTATACAAGGGTTTGACAAGTGCTTGTTACTCTGTTAATAATAGAGTTAAGAAATAGAATGCATTTGAATAGTAACGAACGGGGGAATCAGTTTTGAATCGATTAATGAAATGGGTAAAAAATAATGCACAGGAATCACAGGATTCAGATCTACTTAAACAGCCTCTACCAATACCGAAGATAGATTTGCATACATATCCGGAATTAAAAAAGCAGATGGAATTAATAGGATTTACAGCGCAAGACATGGCGGTTGTAAAATCATTTCAGCCCTATATAAAAGATGGAATAGATGAAATTGCATCGGTCTTTTATGAAAAAGTATTAGAGGTTCCTTCCCTTAAGTTAATAATAGAAGAACGAACGAAGGTAGATCGGCTAAAGCAATTGATAAAGACCTACATTATTGGAATGTTCGACGGGGAAATAAACGAAGAGTCGATTCAGAAAAAAATGAAATTAGCACAAATGCATTTCAAAATTGGATTGGAACCCAAATGGTATATGGGTGCATTTCAGCAAATTCAAGAAGTGATTGTACGATTAATTGCAAAAGATTTAAAATCTGCTAACCAGCGAGAAAAAGCAATGTTAATTGTATCGAGGCTTATTAACTTTGAAATGCAAATTGTTTTGGAAGAGTATGAAAAGGAAAATATGAAGTTACGTGTTTCACAGTACGAGGTTGTCAAGTTAGAGCTGAAAAATCAAATCTCTTCCATTAGCGAAGATCTTGCAACTTTGACGGAGGAGACTAGCACTTCCATCGGGAACGTAGATGCAAACGCAAGCGGAATTCGTGAGAGCATTCATTCAAACGTGGAAAGTGTCAGGCGGATTCAATTGGATGCAACCGCAGGTAATGAAGTGGTGCTTCAATTGGAGTCCCAAATGAGGTTTATTACTGGAGGAACAGAACATATGGGGGAAATCGTCAGCCAACTAAAACAATCCTCTATCCAGATTATTAGCATTATTGAAATGGTGAAACAAATTGCAGAACAAACTAACCTGTTAGCGCTGAATGCTTCAATTGAAGCTGCGCGTGCAGGGGAAGCTGGAAAAGGATTCGCAGTAGTTGCACAGGAAGTGCGTAAGTTAGCTGAACAATCCAAACAGTCTGTAGAGCAGATTACCGGGCTTGTTCAAATCTCCACTGGATTGACTGATCAGGCAGTGAATACAATTACAGAAGTAAAAGAAAGTGTAGCCCTTGGGCTACGCGGTTCCATCAAAACTCAGTCAAAGTTCAAGAAAATCCTGCAGTCAATTGAAGAGAATGATCATCATATAAATCAAGTAGAAGTAGATGTGACTGAACTAGTTCAGGTAATTAAAGAAATTGGAAATGATACAAAGAAAGTAGCAACTACAGCAGTGAGACTTCATCAAACAGCGGTACAATTATAAAATCGAAAAACTAGAGAAGGATGTGAAAAAATGTTTTTAGCTTTGAATGAAATTAAGAAAAATAAATTACGCTTTACGTTAATTATCGGTGTTTTAATGCTTGTATCATATTTAGTATTCTTTTTATCTGGTCTAGCAACTGGATTGGAAAATCTGAATCGGGAATCAGTTGATAAATGGAAAGCAACAGCTATCGTTTTGACAGAGGAATCGGATAAAAGCATGTATCAATCATCTCTAACTATTGAAGAGGTAAATGAAATAGATGCCGTAGAAATTGCCGTAATCGGTCAAATAAATGCTGTCGCTGGCAATGGTGATCAAAAGACGAACGTATCCATTTTTGGGATAAAAAAAGATGAATTCATTATGCCGAAAGTGACGGAAGGCGGGGTTTTTGTTGATGACAATGAAGTCATCGCCAGTGATGCATTAAAAGAAGATGGATTTAAAGTAGGCGATGAATTGCACTTATCTTCATCTGCCCAAGTTTTAAAAATTGTAGGTTTTACAGACAAAGCAAGGTTTAATGCAGCCCCAGTTTTGTATGGGGATTTAGCAACTTTCCATCGTGTGAAATTCGGTGAAGCGGCCGAAGCAAATAAAGAAAGCATAAATGGAATAGTCGTTCGTGCTGATGAACTAACAGCTATCACTAAGAATGATTCACTGGAATCAATTGAAATTGAAACATTCATACGGAATCTACCAGGGTACACGGAACAGAATTTGACATTAAACTTCATGATTTATTTCTTGTTTGGTATTTCAGCGGTCATTGTAGCAATCTTCCTTTACGTTTTGACCGTCCAGAAAATCAGCATGTTCGGCGTCATGAAAGCACAAGGTATCTCGAATAGTTATCTGTCACGATCAGTCATTGCACAAACATTCATATTAGCCGCAATTGGTGTAGCTGTAGGTTTCGTGTTGACCTTAATCACCGGTGCGTTTTTACCAAGTGCGGTTCCTGTAGCATTCGATCTTGTGACGATGCTCATCTACGGAATTGTTCTGATTGCAGTTGCGATAATGGGTGCGGTGTTCTCAGTTCTTACAATTGTTAGAATCGATCCATTGAAAGCGATAGGAGGGTAAAGGATGGCAGTTTTAGAATTAAAACAAGTGAAAAAGACATTTGGTAGTGGCCATAAACAAGTAGAAGCAATGAAGGTAACAAACTTCTTGGCAGACAGGGGGGAGCTAATTGCTATTATCGGTCCGTCTGGTTCGGGTAAAAGTACATTCCTTACGATTGTTGGGGGGCTTCTTACACCGACTTCAGGCGAAGTAATCATTAATGATAAGAATTTAGGGGATTTAAATGAGAAAGAGCGCTCAAAAATTCGGTTGAAGGAAATTGGCTTCATTTTACAAGCTTCGAATCTAATTCCATTCTTAACGGTCGCCAATCAGTTGAAATTATTGGACCAAGTAAAGAAAGAGAATATGACAAAAAAACAACTAGAAGAGTTATATGAAGACTTGGGTATTGGTGACTTACGAACTAAATATCCGTCAGATTTGTCTGGCGGTGAACGTCAGCGGGTGGCAATTGCCAAAGCATTATACAGCAATCCTTCCATTATTTTAGCTGATGAACCAACAGCATCTCTAGACTCAGATCGTGCCTATGAAGTAATGGAACTACTGAAAAATGAAACGAAGAATAAAAACACTACGACCATTGTCGTCACACATGATATACGTCTGGTGGACTATTGCGACAAGGTTTACAAAATGACGGACGGTGTACTTGTTCAAGAAAAATAGAGATGACTATTATGCTTGAAAAATGAATGGATGCCTAACCATGAATGAAGGCATCCATAAAGCGACAAAGAAAATGAACTGGATAGAAAAAACAATTTGGAACAGTGGTGAGGACAAATGAACAGTAGGCACTTGGACAGTGAGAAACTACATTATGCTATTGTCCCAGGCGCAAATAGGATTATGAAACAAAGGAATGAGCTTAATAATAAATATGTTTTCAGTAGCAGACAGTGATACCGGTACGAACTTGGTGTTTACGATGCAAGCAACATTGAAGAAACACAAATGAAGTCTTCGCTAAACAAGCGCTAGGTTCGATTTCAAATGTAGCGTTAACAGCTTTTTCTGAAGCAGTGAATAGTGCGGTAATCTATGCATATAAGACAATCTCCAATCCTGTAAAGGGAACAATTATTTTGGACATGAAAGACTGGAGTAACTCTCTAAGTTTACTTGAAGAATGTGTTACCTACTTTACTCAACTATTTCCCATTCGCTTAAGGCCGCCACGCAATTATTAAAATCTACGCCAGTAAAACTTAAAGTATTAATAGATGCTTCTGTTGTAGGTGCTGGTGGAAAAGAAGGTTGAAGAAATAGATTATCTGTCTGCAGATGTCGAATATAAGGATAATAGTCTCTATTTGAATGAGAATGGAGATCTAAGTTATAGGTATTGTACAAAGGCGCTTATGAAAGGCGAACAGATAGATATGGAGATGTTGAGAAATACTCTAGTGGATTTGGGAGAATCTCTGATTGTTGCGGGAAGTCCGATAAATGGTAAAATTTATACCCAGACAAATCACCCTTAGATACTATTTGATAGATAAAAAGGGTTTGGAAAATTATTCAACAGAAATCAGATGAAGTGATCAGACAATTTGAATCTGTTCATTACAGGAAACATAAAATTATTTTAGTAACTCGTTTGGAAAAGAGCTTCGACAGATTTTCTAAGTTTTTCTGAATTAATAGGTCCAACCCATTTATCAAATGAAGTTTTTTAGTGTATTCATTTCCATGCGTCAGTCCTTTTTAGTGGGTTTGTACAGGAACTACCTGTTCAAACCCACTAAAAAGGACTTTTTCTATTGGGTTAATTCTATTTGGGGAGATTTGGATTAGTTAAAACAGCCTATTCTGATTTGCTGAAAGCTGGTGTATTCAAGCAATAAAAAAGATTGACTGGTCAATAAAAGTGTAATACAATTAGGTTGTAATATTCAGAATATTAATTCCTGGATTATATAAGGCAATGTTTATTAAACTTGTAACCCGGATTTTCAACGCAAAGCCCAAGAATGTAAAAATAATACACAGAATGATCAACAAAGCGAATACACAAGATATTTGTTGTTAAGAAGGATTTAAAAAGGGGGAATTCACTTAAAAGGGAAAAAGTATTTTGAAGGAAGTAGTGTCGAAGTTTATGACGTTTGAAAGTTTAAAAACTAGAAAACCAAAACAATGATAGATAGAGGCGATACTATGAAAAATAATCGAATTTGTAAGATGCTAGACATTAAATATCCAATTATTGAAGGTGGAATGGCATATGTAGGAAACGGCTCTTTAGCAGCCGCTGTTTCGAATGGTGGAGGATTCGGTCAAATTGGATCAGCGGGAAGAACACCTGAAAGTTTCGAAGAAGAGATTTTGATTGCAGCTAAACAAACCAAATTCCCCTTTGGCGTAAACCTGCCAATAAGCGAGCATAAAGACAACAATCCCTATATAAATGTAATTGAAAAGCATAAAGAAAAAATTAAAGCGATAAGTATAAGTTCAGGTAACCCTATTCCATATATACCGATTTTCCGCAAAATGGGTATTATAACAATGATTCTAACTTCGTCAGTAAAACATGCTGAAAAAGCCGAAAAGGCTGGAGGAGATATTATTGTTTGTGAGGGATATGAAGCGGGCGGATATAACGGTGGTGCAGAATTAACAACTTTCGCTTTGGTTCCACAAATCACAAAAAAGGTTAACATCCCAGTTATAGCTGCAGGTGGTATTTCTAATGGAGAAGGAATGATTGCTGCTATGAGTTTGGGGGCGGACGGAGTTCAAATGGGAACACGATTTGTTGCTACAACAGAGTGCGTGGCTCATGAAAATTATAAGCAACTTCTGATCCAATCGATGGACGATGATACGACTATTTTAACTAGAAGTATGGGTGGAGTTATGCGTGTCATTAAATCTGAATACGTTACAAATATTCAGGAGATACTCCATACAGATTCCTCCCCGGAAACAGTATTGCCTTTTATAAGTGGCGCTATTAACAAAAAAGCAGCAATTGAAGGAGACCTCTTAAATGGTTGGGTTAATGCTGGTCAGGGAGTAGGGTTAATTAAGTCGATTGAAGGTGCTGAACAAGTTGTAGGAAGTATTATTAATGAGGCCAATATTACAATTGAAAAACTAAAGTCGATACAACTTTAGTTTAATAGTCTTGGATAATATTCGAAAGCAATGTGTAAGTGTATATTTATTTACTAAAGGCATAATTTTATATTGACTGGTCAAAATGTAGAGTATATGATTAATAAGTATAAATTATCTGAATATTAGTAGTGCTATTAATCGTGGAACAAATAATTTAAATTTGCATGAAAAATAAAAAATAATGATAGAGGTGTAAGAATGAGGGAACAGAATCTTCGAATGTTAGTAAAACCAGTTCAAACCATTGCTATTGTTGGAGCAAACTATCGTTTTGCAACTCGTGTAATGTTGGATAATTTAGATAAAATGGGGTTTAAAGGAACTATTTATCTGGTAAACCCAAGATATGAAAATATTGATGGTATACGAAGCTATCAATCACTTTTTGAAATTGAAGATCAGATTGATATTGTCGTCGGGCTCGTAAATCCTCGGCTAATGGTTGAGGTTGCTAGTGATGCAAGTAAAATCAACGCTAAACTTCTCGTAATCCCTGGTGGTGGGTATGGAGAAAGTGGACTGGAGGGTGAAGGAATACAAAACGCCATTCTTGAAAGCGCTTCGAAGACGGGTATGAGAGTAATTGGACCGAATTGTATGGGATATTTTGATATGCATAATCATTTTACTCCATACATTGGTACTTTGCATAGACCACTACGTCCCATTAAAAAAGGACCTGTTTCTATTATCTCACAAAGTGGTTCAGTTAATGATGCTTTTGTTGCTTCCAGACTTGGTATAAATAAAATTTATTCTACTGGCAATGAAGCGGACGTTAAAATGGACGATTATATAAATTTGCTAGCAGAAGATCCTGAAACATCCGTAATTATCTTGTACATTGAAGCGGTACGGAATCATGAAAGCTTCTTGAAGGCACTTGATCTATGTAGTGCAAATAAAAAACCGGTCATTGCAATGAAAGTTGGCAGAACGACAAAATCAGCTGCTGTTGCTAATGCGCATTCAGGAGCACTTGCCGGTGATTACAAGATAGAAAAACTGGTTCTTGAAGAACATGGAGTTATTTTTGTAGATGATATTGATGAGGCTGTTGCGGTAGCTCAATTATTATCGCAACCATACCTTCCTACCAAAAATACAGTGTCCGCGATTACTGTATCAGGGGGCCAAGCGGGAATACTACTTGATCTAGCCGAAGATTATGGCGTTGAATTCGCTGACTTTACTGAGGAAACTAACTGGAAGCTAGGAAGGGAATTACCTGAATTGGGAGCATTGTCCAACCCTCTCGACATTTGGGGGAAAAGCAGTAAAGAGTTCTCCGAGGTATCAAATACTTGTTTAGCTACTTTAACGAAGGATTCTAATATTGGAGTTGTTACGGTAGCAATCGATGCACCAATTGGCCAAGGAGATCACGAATTTGATTTTACTGGAACACCAGCTAAAGATCTTGCTGAGTTACGAAAAAGCTCTGATAAACCATTTTTGTATTTTAGTCATATTCAGACTGAGTTTGATCCGCGTGTCTTGTCGATTTTGGAGGATGCTGGCATTCCCGTCATACAAGGTAGCCGCAATGCTTTAATTGCATGTCGGGCATTGTTTCAGTACACAGAATTCTTGGCGAGAAAAGATCAAACACCGATATATTCGGTAAATAATCCGTCAATACAGCAAGAACCGACCTTGCTTCACGACGATGAAGGACGAGAGCTCCTTGAGGAGAATGGGTTCCCTTCACCAAGGGAACAAGTAGTGACCTGCCTTCAAGGGGCAATTGAATACGCAGAAGCTATTAGATACCCGGTTGTGTTAAAAGCTCAAGGACTAGCACATAAAACGGATGTTGGCGGTGTTGCGCTTAATCTCAAAAATGCGGACGAACTTAAGAAAGCATGGGAGGGAATGACGCATCTAAATTCTCCATTTTATTTAATCCAAGAAATGGTCACAGATGGCTTTGAAACAATTCTTGCTTATAAAACGGATGTGCATTATGGCCCGATGGTTGTATTTGGATTAGGGGGCATCTATACCGAGTTATTTAAGGAAGTCGTCCTGGCGGTTCCTCCGATTTCAAATGAGAAAGCGGAGCAAATGGTTCGCAGTATACCGATGCTTTGGAAAAACATTCAAGGCTATCGAGGAAATCCACCACTGGATTTAGATGCACTTATTCTTTCGATTGTGCAGATGGGCAAGACGGCAATGGAGAAATATGAAGAAATCGTAGAATTTGAAATTAATCCGTTAGCAGTTCGTGAAAAAGGGGTTGTTGCCCTTGATGTGCTCGCATCGGTAAAAAATGTAAGTATTGAGAAGTGTGGTGAGTTAATAAAGTAAGCACATTATGCCATATATTGAATTTATTTGTTTACTAGACTATGTCAGAGATGTAAGGAATGTAATTAACATTTAACCCAAGGGGGAATTATGTTGGGAAAAAATAAAATTGATTGGTTCATCTTCATCTCTACATTCGTTTTAATTGTTGCTATTTGCCTGCCCTTGGTTTTTTATCCAGAAAAGGGAAGTGAACTAGTTAGCGCAGCAAATGGATTTGTGACGAAAAAGTTCGGAATGGTATTTTTATGGGCTGGAACAGCAGGATTTGGCTTTCTAATCTACTTACTATTCAGTAAATATGGTAAAATCAAATTTGGAGCAAAAGATGAAAAACCGGAATTCTCAAACTTCAGTTGGGGGGCTATGGTTTTTTGTGCAGGTGTTGCGTCTGGATTAGTATACTGGGGTACGATTGAATGGGCATATTATTTCATGGCACCCCCATACGGAATTGAAGCAAGATCGGTTGATGCTGCTGAGATAGCAGCTGCTTATGGGATTTTCCATTGGGGACCATCGGCTTGGGCATTTTTTGTCTTACCATCTATTCCTATTGCTTATTCCTATTACATTTTAAAAGTACCTATTTTAAGATTAAGTGAAATTTGTCGGATTGTAATAGGGAAACACGCAGACGGACTTCTAGGCAAGATAATCGACATTATTTTCATGTTCGGAATTCTAGGGGCTGCGGGTACTTCCCTGGGATTGGGTACGCCATTAGTAGCTGCGGGAATTAGTAAGTTGACAGGAATTGAGGCCTCACTACCAATGAATGTGTTTGTACTTATATTATGTACAGCTTTATTCACATGGAGCGCCTATTCAGGATTAAAACGAGGATTAAAAGTATTAAGTGATATAGCAATCGTTTGTTCCATCTTACTATTGAGTTTCATCCTAATAGTTGGCCCAACCGAATTCATTTTAAAAATGGGAACAAATAGTATTGGATTATTGTTCAATAACTTTATTCGTTGGAATACGTTTACAGATCCAGTTGGTAATACAGGGTTTGTAGAAGGCTGGACTGTTTTTTATTGGGCTTGGTGGATTGTATATACCCCATTCATGGGTTTATTCATTGCCAAGATTTCCAAGGGAAGAACAATTAGTCAAGTGATTTTGGGAGGTTTAGCATGGGGTTCGTTAGGATGCGCCGCCTATTTTACTGTATTAGGAAATTATGCAATGCATTTGGAATTGAAAAACATATTATCAGTCACTGGTTTATTAGAACAGATAGGTGCACCCGCAACAATCATTCAAGTAATTAGTACACTTCCTTTCGGCTCATTGATCGTATTAGTATTCAGTTTTGTTGCATTAATCTTTTTAGCAACGACATTTGACTCGGCAGCTTATATGATGGCTTCTGCAACTACACCGAGAATTAAGATTAATGAAGAACCAGCTAAATGGAATCGTTTGTTTTGGGCTCTTACGCTGTTTATTTTACCAGGGACACTGATGATCCTTGGAGGAGATCTGAAGACGCTGCAAACGGCATCGATTTTGACGGCACTCCCGTTTATATTTGTTATACTACTGTTGGTTCTTTCCTTAATGAGAATGCTGAAAACAGGAGCGCACCTGAATCAGAATTCTGATACAGAAACAGAAACCATGGATAAAGTCGATATGAGTTTGCCAGAAGAAAACCGAGGTTTAGTTACTGAAATTGAAGAGGAAACACCTGTTAGATAATCGTGAATATTAAACTTGAGACTTGAAAGGATGGGAAACATGAAAGAATATCAAACAGTTCTATATGAAGTTACAAACAATGTTGCTATTATTGCTTTAAATCGTCCCAACAAATTAAACGCCGTAACGGAGCAAATGACGATAGATGTATGGGATGCATTAGATCAAGCGGAAAAGGATTCGAATGTAAAGGTGGTTATCCTGACGGGAGCAGGTGGGAATTTCTCTGCGGGCGCGGATCTTAAAGAATCTATGGACTTACCTTCTCCCATTGGCGATGAGCCATCAGAGGTTTATCGTGCTCAATTAGAGACCTTTTTACGGGTAGGATTAAAATTATGGGATCTGAAAAAGCCTGTTATAGCAGCAGTAGATGGCTATGCCTACGGGGTATCAGCTGACTGGGTGTTCTCTGCCGATCTTGCGATTGCTTCTGATAAAGCTATTATTGGAGAACCAGAGATTCGTTTTGGTGCAGCTCCGGCCACATTAATGATGCCATGGATTGTGGGTATGAGAAAAGCAAAAGAACTGCTTTATACCGGTGATTCCGTTGATGCGGAAGAAGGCCATCGTCTAGGGATTTACAATCGGGTAGTTCCCCAAGAACAGTTGATGAAAGAAGCCATGAAGATGGCGGAGAAAATGGTTAAGATACCGCCGTCCGCACTAAAAATTACGAAAATGACAATTAATAAGACGTATGAAATGATGAATTTGAAACAATCACTTGACTATAACGTTGAAACGGCTATTTCTATGTTCTTTTTAAGCCAGGAGCAGGAATTTGCAGAGGCAGGTCGAATTATTCGTGAGGAAGGTTTGAGCGCCTTTTTAAAGGGAGCACAGAAAGTCTAGGAGTGGGAACGATAATAGATAGTATACAAGTATATTCGAGTATATAAGATAACAACTTAGCCAGATGTAGTAAGGAAAGCCACTATGAGAATGACTTCATAGCGGCTTTTTGTTGCTGTTAAACTATCTATCTTGAGTTTTTGAAAAACGAAGTGAATGCACATATTTTCATCATAAAAACCACATAGATGGAGCCAGAATAAATTCGGGCTCCATCTATGTGGTGGCAATTAAGAGCTATTGCAAAAACTCATTAATAAACAATCATTCATTTTTTGTTGGAATATTATCAGACAATTATTTCGTAAGAAGAATTACACGTCATAATTTCAGTACTGTTCTACCTTTCATTTTTCCATCTAAAATTAGTGGTAATGTAGTTGGTAACTCATCTAGTGTCACTTCGGTTGTAATTATATCCAAATTGTCGAGTTTCATATCGTTTGCCATTCGTTCCCATAGCGCACTTCGGGTTGACATTGGGCAGAATACGGAATCTATTCCAAGCAAATTTACACCTCTTAATATGAAAGGGAAAACAGTTGTTGGAACTTTGACTCCACCTGTTAAGCCGCTGACAGCAACAGATCCACCATATTTCATTGTACTTAATATATAAGAAAGAGTATTACCGCCAACAGGGTCAATTGCCGCAGCCCAAAGTTGTTTATCAATAGGTCTGATTTTTTCAGGTTGTAACTCTTGGCGTGAAATAATTTCATTGGCTCCAATTTCATATAAAAAGTCGTGTTCAGATTCTTTTCCGGTACTGGCAACAACTTGATAACCAAGTTTCGCCAGCAAGGAGACTGCAGAACTGCCTACACCGCCAGTGGCCCCGGATACAAGAACTGGCCCCTTATCAGGCGTCACACCATTTTCCTCTAGTCGCTGAATGGATAGTGCTGCAGTAAAACCAGCTGTTCCATAAGACATGGCTTCTTTCATAGACAAGCCTTTTGGTAAGGGAACGATCCAGTCAGCGGAAATTCGAGCATATTCGCTAAATCCGCCATAATGGGAAACACCAATTTCATAACTAGTTGCTATTACTTCATCGCCTTCTCTATAGCGAGAATCTTGGGAGGAAACTACTGTTCCTACCAGATCAATACCTGGTACGTGAGGATATGAAGTCACAATATTCCCTTTTGGTGTTGCCGCAAGCCCGTCTTTATAGTTAATGCTGGAATATGCAACTTTAATCAAAACATTTCCTTCTGGTAAGTCGTTTACTGTCAAATTTGTGACATTTACTGTGAAGGTATCTTCATCTTTGTTTACTACTAATGCTCGAAAGTCTAGATTGTTCATAGGTTTTCCCTCCAATTTAAATTCTATTTACAATAAAGTTGACCGGACAGACTTTTTTGATTGAAAATTTTTTCTGATTTTTAAGCATTACATGTACCTAGAAAATAAGGAACAATGTTTCCGAGTTTACTAGGAAACATTGTTTGAATTTTCATTAAATTTGCATTTTTAAAGTATAGTCACTATTATACAGTAGATATGTGACCGGTCAATCTTTTTTTGCGAATTGTTGAGTTTCATAAATCAGGATTTTTTATTATTTAAATAGGTGATAATCGTTTCATAGCAATTGTCACGGTAATAACTGTGCAAGGTTTCGTCGTCTCTCATCAACCATTGAAGTAGACAGCCATCAATTAAAGCTCGAATCATATGACTTCCACTTTCAATCTCTACATTGGTAAAGATGCCCTCTGATTTACCTTTTTGTATAATTTCACTTCCTATGAACCAACAATTTTTATAGAACGTATTATTTACTTCACGGAAACGTTCATTTTGGTTCACTTGGGCAAGGAATTCAAGATAGACTCTGTAAAATATCCGGTTATCTTCAGGATTCTTGAATGCTGCGTTAACATATGCTCGCATTTTATCAATTGCATTGCTTTCCTTTTGTATAGCGGCATACTCACTTTGGAAAATTCGATCTGTCATCCATTCAAGTAAGTGGTAAAAAACATCTTCTTTGTTTTTAAAATAATAACTAATAACGCCTTTGCTAACGTCAGCATAGTCAGCAATATCTTGAAGAGTAACAGCGCTAAAACCTTTATCACAAATCGCTTGGAGTGTTGCGCGTAATACTTGTTTTCTTCGTTCTTCCGCTCGATTGTTCATTAATCCTCACCTACCTTTGTTATACCCTTAATGTACTATTAAATAACTTGTACTTGACTACAACTAGGGAAGGGTATCCCAGTAAATTGTTATAGGAAAGTCTATTATCAACATAACCTGATTCTTAAGGACAACTATCCTTCTTTTAAATCATATCACTAAAATGTAATGATTAACAAGGCTTGTGTGAATGCGAAAAACAGAGGCAATACTTCGAGTTTATAATATAACTAATAACACTGAAAAGTTTTATTCTGTCCGGTCAAATTTTTATTGACGTTACAAGTTAAACGTATTACACTAATAATGCATAGATATCTTTTAATTATGATAATTAAAAATACGTTATCCGTTGAGGATTTTAAAAGGGGGCGAGAGATCAGTTTTATGGATCAAAGTACTTGTGAAGTAAATAATTGCTAGTCAAATGAACTACGTAAAATCATTACATTGAAATGGAGTGAACAAATTAATGGAAATCGTGAAAACTATAGAATTTACAAATATTGATTTGAAGGTGGAAAATGGTGTAGGGTATGTATCCATTAATTGCCCGCCAGCAAATACATTAAGTACTAAAACAATTAGCGGATTGTCCGCGTGTATGGATTACATCGAAACAAATCAAAGTATTAAGGCGGTTGTTATAACGGGTGAGGGGAAAATGTTTGTTGCTGGCGCAGATATAAAGGAATTCATCGATGCTTTTCATGATAAGGAAAAAGGGAAGTCGCTATCTGTTGATGCGCAAGCCGTGTTTAATAAAATTGAGCAGTTAACAAAGCCTGTCATTGCAGCTATTAATGGTGCTTGTCTAGGTGGAGGGTTAGAACTTGCAATGAGTTGTCATCTCCGAATTGCTGCAAATGAAGCGAAATTAGGACAGCCGGAGTTGAACTTGGGTCTGATACCTGGATTTGGGGGAACACAAAGGCTTCCGCGCTTAACAAATAAGGCAAAAGCGCTTGAAATAATACTGACTGGTCAATTCATTAGTGGGGAAGAAGCAGTGGGAATTGGCCTTGTCAATAAGTCCGTACCACTTGCAGAGTTAATGGATGAAGCGAAGAAACTTGCCGAGTCCATTGTCCTAAATAAAAGTTCGCAATCCATAAAAGCAACGATTACTGCTGTGAATAATGGTATGGCAACAACACTCGACAAAGGATTGGAAATTGAAGCAGAGCAGTGGGCGCAGTTATTTACAACAGAGGATATGGTAGAAGGCGTCAATGCTTTTATTGAAAAACGTAAACCGCTATTTAAAGGTTAAGTCTTCAACGGATAAGTACACAATCAAATAGTTAAAAGGGGTGGGAATAATGAATGGTATTTATGAGTTGCTCATGCCTGGTACAGTCCTTTATGGGAGTGGATCTGCAAAAGAAGTAGGGAAACAAGCGATGAAGTTAGGTAAGAAAGCATTAATTATCAGTGACCCCATCATGAATAAATTAGGCTATGTTGAAGAGTGTCAGCAACATCTAAAAGAAAGTGGATTAGCATGTGTAACCTATTTAAATGTAGATTCAGAACCAACTAATATTCATGTGAGTGAAGCAATGGCTATTTGTTCGGAAGAATTGTGTGATCATATTATTGCGATTGGTGGAGGGAGTTGTATTGATACCGCGAAAGCTGTGTCGGTCCTTATAACGAATGGTGGCACGATGACAGATTACTTTGGGACAGGAAAAAAAATTACGGAAAAACCGCTACCAGTCATTGCGATTCCAACGACTTCAGGGACTGGATCAGAAGTAACTAAGGTGACAGTTATTACAGATGTTGTAACAAATATTAAAATGATGCTGGCGGATGCGAGCCTATTACCGGCAGTTGCGATTGTCGATCCCAACCTGACTGCGTCGTGTCCGAAAAGTGTGACTGCTGCGACTGGTGTGGATGCATTATGCCATGCAGTTGAGGCCTATATATCAAGAAAAGCGCATCCTGTGACCGATGCATTGGCATTAACGGCAATCGAACATATTATGGGAAGTATTCGAACAGCTTATGAAGATGGTGGGAATATTGACGCACGCGCACAAATGGCAATAGGTTCAATGCTTGCTGGCGCAGCGTTCTCTAATTCATCCGTGACGCTTGTTCATGGTATGTCACGCCCGATTGGAGCCTTATTCCACACGCCACATGGAATTTCTAATGCCATGCTTCTTCCGGCGGTCCTAGAATTCACAATGGAGGCTTCAATCGAAAGACTTGCACAGATTGGAAGGAAAATTATAGCGAATGCAGGCAACTATTCTGATGAAGAATTAGCGATATGTGTAATAAATGAATTGAAGCAACTTTGTTTTGACCTTAACATTCCGAACATGAAAAAGTACGGAATCGACGAGGAACTATTTACTCAATCTCTATCAAAGATGGCTGCTGATGCAATTGAAAGTGGTAGCCCGGCTAACACTCCGAAAATACCTACGATGGAAGAGATAAAAGCATTGTACGAACGATGTTACGATTATGATTTTAGTGCCAAAATGCAGTTAGTTTAATAGCCTAACCTAGGAGGGATTTAATAATGGTAGTAAAAACGAGTGTCGAAAAAGTGAAGAACTTTATTAACGGTAAATGGGTGGAAGCGGAAACTGATCGATACGAAGAAGTGCCCAATCCTGCGACTGGAGAAATTATTGCAACCGTACCTATTTCATCACAAAAAGATGTAGATCAAGCGGTGGCTATCGCAAAAGAGACATTTAAAACCTGGAGCACAACGCCAGTACCGAGAAGGTCACGTATTTTGTTTAAATATCAACAACTTTTAGTTGAAAACTGGGACGAACTAGCAAAAATTATTACGATTGAAAACGGGAAAAGCTACGCCGAAGCATATGGGGAAGTGCTACGTGGGATTGAATGTGTAGAGTTTGCTGCCGGGGCACCAACATTGATGATGGGTGAGCAATTACCCGACATCGCTACGGGAGTGGAGTCAGGTATGTATCGCTACCCATTAGGGGTTGTTGGCGGGATCACACCATTTAACTTTCCAATGATGGTTCCTTGTTGGATGTTCCCTCTTGCTATTGCATTAGGCAATACATTTATATTAAAACCTTCTGAACGTACACCGCTTCTAGCTAATCGTTTGGCTGAGTTATTTAAAGAAGCTGGTCTTCCGGACGGAGTATTGAATATTGTGCATGGTGCACATGATGTAGTAAATGGATTAATGGAGAGTAAGGAAGTTAAAGCGATTTCATTCGTCGGATCACAACCGGTTGCGGAATATGTTTATAGAACTTCTGCTGCGAATAATAAGCGCGTGCAAGCATTAGCGGGTGCAAAGAATCATTCTATTGTTATGCCAGATGCCGATCTTGATAACGCTGTCACTAATATTATTGGAGCAGCATTCGGTTCAGCTGGGGAGCGTTGTATGGCATGTTCTGTAGTTGTAGCAGTTGGTAATGTTGCTGATGAATTAGTTGATAGACTTGTAAAAGCCTCAAATGAAATAAAAATTGGAAATGGACTAGATGAAGATGTCTTTTTAGGTCCAGTCATTCGTGATTCACACAAGGAACGAACAGAAAGCTTCATCCGTATAGGCGAAGAAGAAGGGGCCACCCTCATTCGTGATGGACGCAAAGATAGCGTGAAAGAAGACGGCTATTTCGTTGGACCGACTATTTTCGATCACGTTAATTCAGACATGAAGATATGGAAAGAAGAAATCTTTGCTCCTGTGTTATCAATCGTTCGGGTGAGCAGTTTAGATGAGGCAATTGCACTTTCAAACGAATCAGAATTTGCAAACGGTGCATGCCTGTATACAGATAGTGCTAAGGCCGTGAGACAATTTAGAGAAGAAATGGATGCGGGCATGCTAGGAGTGAACCTAGGTGTACCAGCACCAATGGCTTTCTTCCCATTCTCGGGACATAAAAACTCGTTTTACGGTGATCTTCATGCTAACGGAAAAGATGGTGTCAATTTCTATACAAGAAGAAAAATGCTGACGGCAAGATATTAGAATGGTACACCAAAAAAGGTCTGTGTAGACTTTTTTGGTGTTTAATTCAATCTTACAGATTTCACTCAAATGATTAAAGGGGTGTAGCAAGTGGTTGTTATAGCAGAGGTGAAGAATGGGATTGGTTGGATAAAATTAAATCGACCCAAAGTGTTGAACTCTATCAATCTTGAAGTGGTTGAAATAATAACCAATGTTTTGGAGAAGTGGAGAAATGATGACGGTGTGATTTTTATTTGTTTATACGGTGAAGGTGAAAAAGGTTTTTGTGCAGGGGGGGATATGCGAAAGTTTTACGATTTAAGAAATGAGGACATTGTATCTTATGCCGAGAAATTTTTCTCCGCGGAGTATCAATTGGATGCATTAATTCATCAGTATTCAAAACCAGTTGTGGCTTATTTGAACGGTATAGTTATGGGGGGGGGAGTTGGTCTTTCTATCGGAGCAACACACCGAATCGTGACTGAAAAGACAAAATGGGCAATGCCTGAAATGAACATTGGATTTTTCCCGGATGTTGGGGCAAGCTATTTTCTAAATCAACTACCTGGACATACGGGACGTTATCTTGCGTTAACTGCACAAGTGATTAAAGCGAATGACACAATTTATGTGGGCGCAGCTGATTACTATATGGAAAGTAGCAACTGGCAAACTATTCAAATGAAATTGCTAGAAAAGAATTGGTCATATGATTCAATCCAGCAGGAACTAGATGAATTTATCCAATCAAATTGCACAACCTTGCAAAGTATTTCACAGTTATCAATTGTGCAAGAAGATATAGATCGTCATTTTAAATATGGAACAATAGAGGAAATCGTAAAATCCCTTCAAAACGAGGCGTCTGAAGGAAATGAGTGGGCAGCACAAGCGGTAAACACGCTTCTCTCAAAATCGCCAACTTCCCTAAAAGTAACATTACAACAATTAATAAATGGAAAAGGTCTGTCTCTTAATGAATGCCTCCAAATGGAAAAGAAGATGGCTATACATTTCATGGAAACAGCTGACTTTTACGAAGGGATCCGCGCAGTGCTAGTAGACAAAGATCATTCTCCTAAATGGTTTCCTGAAACGTTGGAAACCGTGACTGATACGGATATAGAACGGTATTTTTCTTTAGTTAACACGTAAAGTATTAATAACCATCATTATAAAGGATTAACATAATTCTACTACTGTTCTAAAAAAGGTTCTCAAAAGTCAAGAACAATTGAGAACCTTATTTTCTTGTCACTCGTTTCCAAAATACTGTTCTACTACTTTTGAAAATATCCCGCGAAACATCTCATCCACATGCCGTTCTTCGACGTTTCGCAGGCGGGGCTAGATGGTTTTGATAAGCGAAGGATAATGTAGGTATTTTATTAGCCTGATGCCCCTCTGATTTTCCGTATAAAAATAACGAATTGACAATGTTACCTTCATTAAGCTATATACTTGGCACAAAAAAGTTAGGGTCAGATGAATCGAGCAACCACTATCTTCCCTGTATAATAGATGGTAACATTTATGAAAAGGGAGGCATTAGATATGAGCGTGCAAGTAGGCGTGCTACATAGCAAAAAAGACCAAGCCATCCAAGAATTAAAAGAAGTAATGAAAACAAATATGGATTTACGTATGCACGAACGTTATCATACACCTTCCGCATGTGAAATTTAACAGTACCGCTATTTAAACAAGGTTTTGCCCCCCAACTTGTAGAAGTATTCTTTAACAATGAATCTTTGGGAGGAAATCGCCACCCTAAATTTGTACCAATGCCTCCAAAGAATATTAACTAAATGGGACATACTACTGGTAACTGATATGAAGGATGAGATGTAGTTGAAAAAAATAGTCGTTTGGTTCAGAAAAGATTTACGTTTGCATGACAACCCGGCGTTGTGGGAAGCGGCCCAGCAAGGAATTATTATTCCTGTTTTTATCTGGCCAGAAAAAGAAGAGCGCGAAAACGCAACGAGTGAAGCGGGGAAATGGTGGCTTCATCATTCATTGATTGCCTTGGAAAAAAAGCTTGAATCGATTGGCTTGTCACTTACTATAAGACGGGGCAACAGTTTGGAAGAGCTTTCTTCAATTTGTAAACAAACGAAAGCAAATGCAGTCTTTTTTTGCGAGAGATATGAGCCTTCGATAATTAGAAGGGATGGTACGATTATTAAAAACCTACTTTCTAATGGGACGGAAGTTCGTTCATTTCCCTCAAATCTGCTTTTCACACCTAGTGACTTATTGAATCAAAAAAATGAACCTTATAAAGTATTTACGGCGTTCTGGAAAAGAACGATGCGTGAATCGGTCAATCGTCCACTTCCAATACCAGTTGATATTGTACCTTACGACCAAGTTCTTTCGTCTTTACGAGTAGAAGAACTTGGTTTGTTGTCAGCGAATCGTTGGGATGAAAAGTTCCATACGTACTGGGAGCCGGGTGAAAAGGGTGCCATTACTATATGGGAACAATTTACCGGCGAAGGTCTCAGCCGATACGCTAAGGACCGTGATATCCCTTCTGCAAATTCGGTTTCATTTTTGTCGCCTCATTTAGCATGGGGAGATATTAGTGTTAGATCAGTTTGGCATTCAGCTAAGGGAATGATTGAAGTAGAATCGGAAGAATATATGCATTCATCCATCGATGCCTTTTTGAGGCAACTAATATGGCGTGAGTTCGCTTATTACCAGCTTAATCATTTCCCTACAATGTTACATGCACCTATACGTGAAAAATTTTCAGTATTTCCGTGGCAAGGGTCCAATGAAGAATTTGCAAAGTGGAAAAAAGGTTTGACGGGTTATCCGCTTGTCGATGCAGGAATGCGAGAATTATGGGAGACGGGTGTAATCCATAATCGGGTTCGCATGGTCGTAGCTTCATTTTTAGTCAAACACTTGCTCATTTCTTGGGTCGAAGGATCCAAGTGGTTCAGTGAAACACTTGTTGATTTTGATGCGGCTAGCAATGCAATGGGCTGGCAATGGGTGGCTGGCTCAGGAATTGATGCAGCGCCGTACTTCCGAATATTTAATCCGATTCTACAAAGTCAAAAGTTCGATCCGGATGGCCTATACATCCGGAAATGGGTTCCAGAACTTGCAGAATTCCCTTCCAAGTATATTCATCAGCCCTGGAAAGCACCCACAAATTTACTACATGAATCCGGCATCGTACTTGGGAAGACGTATCCGTTCCCTATCATTGATCATTCTTTTGCCAGAATCCGTGCGTTAGAAGCATATGCACAAGTCAAAAATAAATCCTGAAAATGCACCGGTTTCTTGTAGCTATCCAAATATAAAAAAATAACACCATGCAAATCTGAGTGGTGTTATTTTTAATGTCAATTCTATTCTATTGGTAAGTGATACATCAAGATCTGTGTAGGCAGTGCTGGTAGAAAAGGGTTTGTAAGTTCATTAATAGTTAGTCCAGTTGAATTGCAAGTCAATCCAACTTAAACAAAATCCAGTTTTATATGCTGATAATTCCTTATACCCTATATCTTATAGCTAATCCTTTTAAGAAATTCCTAGCATATCTATCCAGGCACTCTTTATAATTCTTGTGTCCTTCTTTTCTTAGTACAGCACCTAATTCACCTTTTGTTATAGTGATTCCAGCTTCTTCTAATATTTCAAGCATATCGTCACTTGTCAATTCCAGTGCTATTTTTACTTTTTTTAGAAGGATATTATTAACACTTTCATAATTCTTTATAGCCAGTGCCGGTTTTTCTGCTTGTCCCGGTTTTGAATCTTGTTGCCCTCTTTTAAAAATAATAAAGCCATTTAAAAATGAATCTAACATACTATTACTGCATTTTAAAGCCCCTTCATTTTCAGCTTCATTATGGTAATTGTCATCTGATTTTATGAGCAACATTGACACTTCTTCTTGCGTTACTTCAACGCCGCCAAGTTTAAATATCTCTACCATAATCGTGTCTTTTATATCTAGAGCATATCTTAATCTAATTAATATATCATTATTATTCATCTAAAAAAACCTCCTGTAAAATTTCCGCATTTACACAACAGCTTTATCATTTTTAACGAAGAAAAAGGCAATTGAATTTAACTTAATAATAGCACATAAAAGCAGTTTAACCTTTTTTTTGTTATATCAGACTTTGAAAAAAGACGAATTCCTGTCTTCATTAATGATGTAGGATAAGGCGAGTGTAAAATCGTGCCTTTCCTCATCAATGAAATCCCTATATAATATAGTAGAAACTTCAATGCTGGTACCGGTTGCGGACAGCGTTAAATTAGTGGTAATTATTCTTAGTGAAGGAAAAGGTGTATACATATGAGTTTATTGACTGTAGCAAATTTGAGCCATGGCTTCGGGGATCGCGCGATTTTCGAAGACGTCTCTTTTCGTTTATTGCAAGGAGAGCATATCGGGTTAATCGGTGCCAATGGCGAAGGAAAGTCAACGTTCATGAACATCATTACCCGCAAGCTAGAACCAGACGCAGGTACGGTAAGTTGGGCGAAGCGGGTGCGGGTCGGGTATTTGGATCAACATGTTGCGTTGAAACAAGGGATGAGCATTCGCGATGTGCTGCGGACCGCTTTTCAATATCTTTATGACCAGGAGACGGAAATGAACGCGCTCTTTGCCAAGATGGCTGAGGTCGATGCAGATGAACTGGAGGCCCTTCTAGAGGAGACGGGTCAGATGCAGGAAGAACTGACGAACAATGATTTTTATATCGTCGATTCCAAAGTCGATGAAGTAGCGAATGGACTGGGATTGAATGAATTTGGTCTGGATCGGGACGTTCATGATTTGAGCGGGGGGCAGCGGACAAAGGTGTTGCTTGGTAAGTTATTATTGGAAAAACCAGACATTCTCCTTCTTGATGAGCCGACGAACTATTTGGATGTTGAGCATATTGACTGGCTTCGCAATTATTTACAGAATTACGCGAATGCGTTTATTTTGATTTCCCATGATATACCGTTCTTGAATAGCGTTATTCAGCTTATCTACCACATGGAAAATCAGCAGATCAGTCGATATTCTGGGGATTATGATGAATTTTTGCGCGTTCATGAGATGAAGAAGCAACAGGTGGAAGCCGCCTATAAGAAGCAACAGAAGGAAATTTCAAACCTTAAGGACTTCGTAGCACGTAACAAAGCGAACGCCGCGACTAGTAAAATGGCCATGTCTAGGCAGAAGAAGCTAGATAAGATGGATGTTATCGAATTAGATGCCGAAAAACCGAAGCCGCAATTCTCCTTTAAACAGGCACGGACTCCGGGGAAATATTTGTTCGAAACAAAGGAACTCGTGATTGGCTATGAGGAACCGTTGTCGAAGGCCTTGGATCTGACGATGGAACGCGGGCAGAAAATTGCTTTGTCGGGTGCAAATGGTATTGGGAAAACGACTCTTTTAAAAAGTATTCTCGGAGAAATCCCTGCACTTGCCGGTTCTGTTAACCGTGGTGACCATTTGGAAATCGGGTACTTTGAACAGGAAGCGAAGTCGGAAAACAACAATACTTGCCTCGAAGAAGTATGGGAAGCTTTTCCGCATTTTACCCAATACGAAGTACGTGCTGCCCTTGCACGATGTGGATTAACAACCAAACATATTGAAAGCAAGGTGAAAGTGTTAAGTGGTGGAGAAAAGGCAAAAGTACGTCTTTGTAAATTAATCAACAGCGAAACGAATTTGCTCGTCCTTGATGAACCGACAAATCACCTTGATAGAGACGCGAAAGAAGAATTGAAACGTGCCTTAAAAGAATATAAAGGTAGCGTACTACTTATTTCGCATGAACCTGATTTTTATGAAGGACTTGTAACTGATGTTTGGAACGGGGAAAATTGGACGACTAAGATGTTTTGATTGGCTTGAACTTAGGCACGTGAAATTAATTCGAAACAGAAAATGAACTAAACAAAAACCTCTTACAATTTGCGAATTGTAAGAGGTTTTTGTTTAGTTGTTTTTGATAACCTCTTCACTTGCACCGATAAAATAGTACAAGTCGCAAACTAACATCAATCTACGTAAACGGATTGACTCCATTGCATACCTTTCTCTTGCCGAAAATCACCTCTTTTCCCGAAAAGCTAAAAAAGTATAGTAAATGTTAAAATAGTGCTATTGTTAGCGCTTTCATATTGAATTTTCAGAGTTTATGATTAAGTAGTAACTACTTGTTATTCAAAAAGAGAGGGGTAAAAAAATGCTTAAGAAATTCAAGGGGTTAACATTTTTGGCAATCTTAATGGTGTTCGCACTCGTAGCCGCTGGATGTAACAATGATGGAGGTAGTTCGGTTGATGTAGGAATTGTATTACCGACGAAGGATGAACCTCGATGGGTACAGGATGAGCAACGTTTCAAGGATGCATTAGCAGATTCAGATTATTCAACGGAAATACTATTTAGTCAGGGGTCTTCAGCGAAAGAGAAAGAAAACGTAGAGGCATTATTAAATAAAGGCATCAAAGTATTAATTATCACACCTCATGATGGTGCGGCTGCTGCATCTGCTGTAGAAGCGGCGAAAAAAGAAGGTGTAACTGTTATTGCATATGACCGTTTAATTACAGATACAGATGCAGTGGATTATTATGTAACATTCGATAGTTTAGCAGTAGGTGCTGCACAAGCACAGTATTTAGTAGACAATACACAGGGGTCTGACGTTCCACTTTACCTTTACGCTGGAGCGGCTTCAGATAACAACGCATTCTTATTCTTCGAGGGAGCTTGGAAAGTGCTTCAACCTAAAATTGCAGATGGTACCTTTAAAGTTGCCAACTCAAGTGAAGCAGAGGCATTAAAAGGTTCATCGGATCTTTCGCGTGACCAATTAGGGAAAATTATTGGTCAAATTACAACGAACTGGGATGCAAACGAAGCGAAAAACAAAGTGCAAACACACTTAACAGCTGCGAGCGACGACCTAAAAGGTGATGTTGCAGTTCTAGCTCCGAATGATGGAACAGCTCGGTCAATCGCAGACGTATTTGCCTCTGACAGTGCAATTTCAAACTACTTTGTGACAGGGCAAGATGCAGAGAAAGCATCTATCCAATACATCATCGACGAAAAACAATCGATGACGGTGTTCAAAGACGTTCGTTCTTTGGTAAAAGATGCGATGGGAATGGCAGTTGAAATCTTAGATGGCAATACACCAGAAACTACAGGTTCTTATGATAATGGTTCAATTGAAGTTAAAGCGAAACAAACGAACGTCATCGTGGTGAATAAAGACAACGTGAAATCCGAGCTAATTGATTCTGAATACTACGAGGCAAGTGAATTCACAGGCTTAAAGTAAACGTTTCACATTGGGAAAGGAAAAGTAGTGATAGTGTAATCTATCACTATTTCTCCATTTCTATTTTGTTGGGTTAGGGAGGCGATGGAATGAGCGACTATATTTTAGAGATGAATGATATATCTAAAGAGTTTCCGGGAGTCAAGGCCCTATCGAACGTGAATTTCAAGGTGAGAAAAGGAGAGATTCATTGTTTGGTCGGTGAGAATGGTGCAGGAAAATCGACGCTGATGAAGGTATTGAGTGGAGTCTATCCATATGGCACATACGATGGAGATATCGTATTTGAAGATCAAGTTCAACAGTTCAAAGAGATTAGCGACAGTGTGAAAGCTGGAATTGGCATCATTTATCAAGAGTTGGCACTTTTTCCTGATTTGGCTGTCTATGAAAATATATTTGCTGGCAACGAAGTGAAGAAAGGTCCTTTCGTTGATTGGAATCAAACGATCGTTCAAGCAACGCAAATACTGAAAAAAGTAAAGCTGAAAGTGACACCGGAAACACTGATCAGGGAATTAAGTGTAGGAAAACAACAGCTAGTTGAAATTGCCAAAGCATTAAGTAAAGATGTGAATTTGCTTATTTTAGATGAGCCGACAGCAGCACTGAATGAAGATGATAGTGAAAATCTATTAAAACTCCTAAAGGAACTAAAAAGCCAAGGGATTAGCTGCATTATGATTTCCCATAAGCTGAAGGAAGTTATCGAGATAGCGGATAAAGTAACGATTTTACGGGACGGAAAGACGATTTGTACGCTAGATGCAAGTAAAGGGGAAGTAGCGGAAAATGTCATTATCAAAAACATGGTAGGGCGTGAAATTGAAGACATTTACCCAAAACATCCAGATAAGAAAATTGGGGATACGGTCCTTAAGTTGGCTAATTGGTCTGCGTATGACACGCAATTAGGAAGAAATGTTGTGAAAAACATCGATCTTCACGTGAAAAAAGGCGAAATTATTGGTATCGCCGGTCTGATGGGGTCCGGTCGTACAGAGCTTGCCCTTAGCATTTTTGGGAATCCGAAAAACTATAAACTACATGGGAATCTGGAAATTCAAGGGGAACCAAAAGTGCTGAAGCATACAAGTGATGCGATTAAGGCTGGTATTGCGTATGTGACAGAGGATCGAAAAGGAGACGGATTATTTTTATTGCAGGATATTAAGAGCAATGTCTCGGCAGCACATCTAAAAGGTATTTCGACGAAGGGTATTCTCAATTTAAATGAAGAAGTGAAGGTCGGAAAAGAGTACAAAGACTCGTTGTATATTAAAGCGAGTTCACTAGAGCAAATAGTTGGCAAACTGAGTGGTGGAAATCAGCAAAAAGTATCGCTCGGGAAATGGTTGTTTACTGGACCTAAGATCTTGATTTTAGATGAACCAACAAGAGGAATTGATGTTGGGGCGAAATTTGAAATTTATACGATTATGAATCAGCTGATTGACGAAGGTATGAGTATTATTATGATTTCCTCTGAACTTGGTGAGGTACTAGGGATGAGTGATCGTATCTATGTTATGGCAAACGGTGCCATCAAAGGAGAATTGACGATGAAGGAAGCGACACAAGAAACAATTATGGAACTTGCGACGCAATAGGGGGGATAAAGATGGAATTTTATAAAGAAACTAAAGCGCTCGTCAAAGCCAATATTCGAGATTACGGGATGTATATTGCGTTAATCGTTATTTTGTTAACATTTACGATTATGACGAACGGCTTGTTTATGTCGTCTCGAAACATTAGTAACTTACTAGATTCTGCCGGTTATATTGCGGTTTTGGCAGTTGGGATGACCCTAGTTATCGTCATTCGTCATATTGACTTATCGGTTGGCTTTTTAGCGGGATTTTTAGGTGCAATTACAGCTATTTTCTTGACACAAATGGGCATATCGGTATGGATCACTATTCCAGTAATTTTACTATTAGGTGCCATTATTGGATTATTTAACGGGATATTAGTAGCTAAAATTGGAATTCCATCATTTGTTGCTACGTTGGCAGGGATGTTGATTTTCCGCGGTGCGCTCCTTCAGGTCACAGAAAAAACGGGAACGATTATTGTTAGGGATGAACAATTCAATGCGATTGGAAATGGATTTATTCCATCGATTATGCAAATTAATGGCTTGCATCTACTGACGTTATTAGTAGGATTCGTCGGAGTTCTATTTTATATTTACAATGAAATCTCCAATCGTCGCAACAAATTGACGTATGGCTTTGATGTAATGTCTAAGGGAATCTTTAGCGTAAAGCTTGTTTTAATATCAGCAATTATTGCTTACATTACTTGGATTTTAGCTGGCTATAACGGATTTTCTTGGACGGTTGTCATTATAATAATCGTTGTCCTAATTTATCACTTCTTAACGACTAAAACAGTACTTGGTCGTCACATTTATGCAGTCGGTAGTAATCCGGAGGCCGCGCATTTAAGTGGGATCAATGTACAAAAGATTACATATATCGTCTTCGGTTCCATGGGCATGCTCGCGGCGTTATCTGGAATTCTATTTACATCTCGACTCCAATCGGCAACGACCACAGCTGGAACTCTCTTTGAGCTTGATGCGATTGCGGCGGCATATGTGGGGGGAGTATCTTCTGCAGGTGGTGTCGGTAAAGTTACAGGTGCTATTATTGGTGCCATCGTGATGGCCTCGTTATCGAGTGGGATGAACTTACTTGGTGTCGGAATTTCCTATCAATATATGATCCGCGGTGGTGTTTTAGCTGGAGCAGTAATCTTTGACGTTATGACACGTAAGCAACGGGCTTAAAAGAGAATAGCAGCATAACTAGGCATCCTATTTGTAGGGTGCCTGATGTATTTGTAAGTCATTGTTAATTCCTTGACAGGTGATAAGATGATAGGAACAGGCTTAAGGAAAGGGTAAGGAATATGCGGAAAAAATTTGTATTTATACTTGTCGTACTCATTATGATTTTTAGCTATTTGACTATTGCGTCCGCAACTAAGGCGCTTCGTTCAACTAGTGATAGGCCTGCTAACCTTCCCTTTGTCTCGGACACTATTCGTCTTGTACTCATTACGCAAGAGCTTGATACTCCATTTTGGAATAAGGTCGGCCAGGGGGCATTGAAGCAGGCACAAAAAGAAAACGTGCAGCTTGAAGTGTGGGGAAGCTATGGCAACAACCAAGATGATTTTTTGAAGACAATGGAGGTTGCGATTCATTCAAAGGTGGATGGAATTATCGTACAGGGCCTAGATAACGAAGAATTTAAAGAGCTGACAAAGGTTAAGGCAGCTTTTTATGGGATTCCTGTCATTACCGTCGCGAATGATGTGCCAGTGGAAGAGAGCTTGCGAAAAACATATGTTGGTTCAGATCAGTTTGAGGCAGGAGAAATGGTTGCTCGGCAATTGATAAAAGAAATGGGCACGACAGGAGAAGTGATTATTCTTGGTGATCAAGAGCAAGCGTATTATCAAAAAGAACGTCTAGCTGGTATTGAGGATGTATTAAGTAAGTACCCAGACATTGAAATGATTATTAGAGGGACGGCAGATGCAAAGGAACAAGTAATGGCGACGACACAACAGTTGATGAATGAAGTGCCGCGAGCTTCTGCATTTATAGCCATCAATGCAAATTATGCAGGGCCGATGATTCAAGAAATCGGAAGACGCACTCAAGTAGAGCCGTATTATATTTATACCTTCGATGATGGGGTTGGGTCAACTGCCCTCTTAGAGCAAGGCATGCTCGATGGGATTTTGGCGCAAAAGCCAGAAGAGATGGGCAGTGAAAGTGTGAAGCGGTTGATGCAATGGATTTCAGGCGAGACTGTCCCGCTCGATTCAAATGGTTATCTCACCGAAACACGCATGGTTAAGGCGGAAGGTGAAGAACCATGATGACGATTCAAAAAAAAATATGGATACTCGTTTCCGTTGTGTTGCTGATTATGGGGATTATTTGGCTGGCGCTTACACACTATAATCAGAAGACCCAGGAACAATCCAATGATATTTTACAGCGCTATTTGCGGATGAATGAAGTGACAACTGCTAGCCAACAAATAATTACCAATTTAAATAACTATTTGCTCGAGCCAACAGCTAATCATAAACAACAGATAGAGAAAAGCATAGTCGTAATTGAAGCGGTGCAACAGGATGTAACAGAGCTGCGAAACGTGGAAAATGCATTTTCAGTAACTAATTATATTCATTTAATCGATAGCCTTATCGAGACGGCGAATCGCTCCGTTATGTTTTCAGAAAAGCACGAAATAGAAGGGTCGACCAATGAATTTAATGAAGCAAATCGCATTTCTATGTACATATCTGAAATGACCTTGACGATTCTAGACCGAGAGTTGAAGACCTCTAACCGGTTTTATCGAGGTATTATCAAGCAGTCGGAGGAGTTGAAAAAACTAGGAATCTGGCTATTGCTATTGATTACTGTCGTGTTACTTTTGGCTACCTACTGGTTTTCACTTAGTATTACGCGGCCGATTCATCAGCTCACGAAAGCCGCTAACGCATTGTCTCAAGGTCGTTTTAATCAACAGATTGAAGTGAAATCCAATGATGAGATTGCCTTTTTAGCACAGACCTTTGATGAGATGCGGATAAATATTAATGATTTAATAGTAGAAATCCAACAAAAGGCTCAGCTCGAGCATGAGCTTCAGCAAAGTAAGTTGTTGTTGAAGGAGAGTCAATTTAGAAGCTTGCAGAATCAGATAAATCCACATTTCTTATTCAACACGTTGAACACATTGTCGAAAAAGGCGTATTTAGATGGTGCGGAGGAGACGAGCGATCTTATAGTTAGTGTAGCAGGCTTGTTACGCTATAATTTGAAGCGGATTGACCGCTCTGTGACGTTGTTTGAAGAAGTGGTTGTTTTGAATCAGTATATGGAAATCCAAAAGGCACGTTTTACGGACCGTTTACAATTTAAGTCTGACATCGACAAATCTTGCTTAGATGTGAAAATTCCGGGACTTACCCTTCAGCCCATTATTGAAAATGCAGTAATCCATGCTATTGAGCCGGAGCAGGATGGGGGCACTATTTGGTTCAGGATCAAGAAGGATGGTCCATGGGTCATCATTGAAATCGAGGATAGTGGACAAGGGATGTCCCGAGAGAAAATGGAACAGCTGCTGAAGGGGCACATCGTACCAATCGAAGGACATTCTACAGGAATAGGCTTTCAAAATGTGGTGAAAAGATTGCATTTATTTTATGGAATCGAGGATTTGGTCACGATTGATAGTAGTGAAGGTCGGGGGACAAAGGTGGTCATACAAATTCCGAGTGCAAGGGAAGAGGGGAATGATGATGAAGCTTCTTATCGTTGATGATGAGCCGATTGAGCGAGAAGGTATGCAGGCAATCTTACAAAAAGCGTTCCCTGAACTTACCATTTACCAAGCGAGAAATGGGGAGGTAGCAGTAGAATTAGCAGATACGATTCAACCGGATTTGGTCTTAATGGATATTAAGATGCCTGGCATGACAGGGCTTGAAGCCATAGAAAAGATACAAGATGAGCATTCTACTATCAAATTTGTGATGGTGACGGCCTTTGATATGTTCGATTATGCGAGACAAGCGCTCAAGCTCGGCGTGAAGGACTACTTGCTGAAACCTAGTAGAGCAAGTGAGATTGTTGCAACGGTGGGGAAAGTATTAGAGGAATGCAGGCTGGAGCGTATTGCAGAGGCTACAAACCAAGTGCAGCATGGAAAGTGGCAAAAGGCGTTGACATTAGTGGAAACAGATATTGTGACACAGCTATTATTTGACCATGTCCATGAAGTTCATATTGATATGCTCGTTGAGATGCTAGATATTCGCTCTACCCATGAAAAGTTTGTTGTAGTCGTTTTGTTGCCAGAGGGAGCAGAACACTATTATGTGCGGATCAAGGAAAAGGTGCGTGAAGCCGGAAATGCTTGGGTAGGTGCGTTATATGGACGGCAGCTTCCTATCATTGTGTTTCGTGATCAAAAGAAGTCCTTTCGTTCGCAAGCAACAACATTAGCCAAAGCAATTTTATCGTTGGCCAAAGAACAAACGAGCTTAGGCTGGTTTATAGGGATTGGTCAAGTTTGCGAGCCATTAGACGAGATTCGTCAGTCGTACCAAGAAGCGCTTATTGCGACCATGGATACAACGCTAGTGGTCAAGAGTCGATTTTACGCCGACGCTCCAGCTCTTAGTCTAGAGACAGATAATCAGGTTATCAAGCGGCAGCAGAAAGACTTTTTTGACCAAATTCGTTTAGGGGACTGGGTATCCATTCGTTCTGGTATATTGGATTTGATTCAACAGCATGAGAACGAGGGGAATTCACTTATTTACACGCAGCAGCGAATGCTTGAGTTGCTTTGGATTGCGAACCGAGTGATGGATGAAATGGGAATGGAAGCGAATGCACCGTTTTTTTCGTTTCAAGCACAGGACTACCGTCAATTACGGACAGAGACGCTCCTGCTACTCGAGCGAATGAATGCTATCTACGAGGCGCATTACGAACGAGTCGAGGCTGATAAGATACATCAAATTAAACAATTTATCAGTGAGCATTCACATAAGGAAATTTCACTGAATATTCTTGCAGAAAAGGTTGATTTAAGCCCGATTTATATTAGTAAGATGTTCAAGGAGAAGTTGGGCATTAACTACATCGATTTTTTGACGGAGTGCCGAATTGAGAAAGCAAAGAAGCTTTTGAATGATCTAGAGTTAAGCCTAAAAGAAATTACGTTTGAGGTCGGTTATCATGAGCCAAATTATTTCAGCAAGGTGTTCAAGAAAATGTGCGGGGTGTCCCCGAAGGAATACCGAAAAACGTTATTGAGTAAAAAAGTAGAAGTCTGATAGGGGTGAAGTGGATGAAACAACTGGCTATTGTCGTGTGGTTTTTGGGGATGACTTTTCTGCTAGTTGCTTGTATAGCTGCGCCGAAGCAGACATTGGAACCCGTTAAGTCAGAAGAAATAATACCTCTTAGTAAAATCGACAGCCCAATCCGTATTGGATTTTCGATGGATACATTACTTGAAGAACGATGGCTGAGAGACCGTGATTTGTTTAAGGAGGCGGTCGAAGCACTAGGAGCAGAAATTGAGATTGTCGCCGCCAATGGAGATGATGCGCTTCAGATTTCCCAGGCAGAGGCGCTCATTCAAAGCGGAATCGACCTCTTGGTAATCGTCCCACATAATGCTGAGGCAACAGCTGCGATTGTGCACAAGGCGCATCTTGCAGGTATCCAAGTAATTGCCTATGACAGACTCGTCAAAAATGCGAATCTCGATTTGTATGTTTCTTTTGATAATGAACAAGTGGGTGAAATGCAGGCGAAAGCCATCACTGCTCTCGTACCTAAGGGGAATTACGTCATTATTGGTGGCGCGATTACCGATAACAATGCACATTTATTGAAAAAAGGTGTGTTCACTGTACTGCGTCCATATATTGAACGAGGTGATATTAAGATTATCTACGATCAGTGGACGGAGGATTGGACTCCAATGAATGCACAGGCCAATATGGAAGAAGCTCTTCGGACAACGAACAAGCAGATTGATGCAGTGATTGCTGCGAATGATGCCACAGCAGGTGGTGCCATTCAAGCACTTGCTGCTGCAGGGCTTGCAGGTCAAGTGCCAGTTGCAGGACAGGATGCGGATTTGGCAGGAGTGCAGCGAATTGTTACTGGAACACAAACGATGACAGTCTATAAGCCAATAAAAATGCTCACACAAGAAATGGCGAAATTAGCAGTTGCGATGGCAAAAGGTGAGAAGGTGTCTGCTGAACAGAAAGTTAATAACGGAAAAATTGAAGTTCCTTCTGTGTTACTTACACCAATTGCTGTAAATGAATACAATCTAGAAAGTACGGTGATTTTCGATGGGTTTCATTCATTTAAAGATGTGTATGAAGCAATATCGGAGTAAATCGGATGCCCAACACTTAACAAAGAGACCACTTTTGGTAACTCTTGTTAAGTGTTTATTTGTCGTTGTAATACGAACATCTATTCTGTATACTAATTACAAGAGGAGGGAACGAATGTGCGTATTGAGTTGATAAAGTCAATGGAATGGAATCACGTCTTAGATATGATATACATGGCGAAAGACGGTGCAATAAGCAAGCGAAGCATTAAAATACTACAAGTAGGGGATGTCTCATTTAGGGCTTATTGCTATTTACGAAAATCCAATCGTACATTTAAAATCGACAATATACTTGCACTCGTTCCCATTACTTCAAAAGAGCGGATTGTTATATGATGGATTACGGTAAATTTCCAAACCGAAATATCGCTTGTATTGATATGGTGAGTTTTTACGCTAGTTGTATGGCTTCATTGCATAATTTAGATGTTCAAAAGGTGCCGATTGCGGTCGTTGGGAATCTTGAAAGAAAAGGATCTGTTGTGCTTGCAGCATCGCCTCCAATGAAAAAGCGATTTCGTGTAAAAACAGGTACACGTATGTATGAAATACCACAGCATCCTGACATCAGGCTATTCAATCCGAAAATGAGCTATTTTCTCGAAATGTCGATGGCTATTACTCGCCTACTTCATAAATACGTTCCGGCTGAAGCGATTCATGTCTACAGTGTTGATGAAAGCTTTATTGATCTAACTGGCACCGAAAAGTTATGGGGCGATCCAGCGCAAACCGTTAAAGTTATTCAACAAGAAATAGTTGCGACGCTAGGCTTACCTTCAACGGCTGGTATGGGACCAAACATGTTAATGGCAAAGCTAGCACTCGATTTAGAAGCAAAGAATACAGGTTTTGCGAAATGGACCTTTGAGGATGTACCGGAGAAACTATGGCCAGTTTCTCCATTAAGTAAAATGTGGGGGATTGGTCGTCAAACGGAAAAAAATCTGAACAATATAGGGATATTTTCGATTGGTGACTTGGCTCATGCCGACTTGCAAAGTCTAGAGAAGAAATTTGGAGTAATGGGCAACCAGTTATTCCATCATGCATGGGGGATAGACCTCTCTGAGATGGGTGCCCCAATCCTTGAAGGTCAGATTAGTTATGGGAAGAGTCAAATTCTTATGCGTGATTATAATTTGCGGGAAGAAGTAAACGTGGTCCTTTTAGAGATATGCGAGGATATCGCCAGAAGGGTAAGAGAAGAATACAAGGCCGGACGCACGGTATCCCTCGGTATCGGATATAGTAAAAATGCTTTCGGAGGTGGATTCCGTCGTTCTCGTACTATTGAAGAGGCAACAAATGACACGATGAAAATGTACGACGTTTGCAAAGAATTGTTGGATGAAAACTATAACGGTCAAGCCGTTCGGCAAGTATCCGTTTCGATTACGAAGTTAGAAGATGAGCGTTCAATGCAATTAAGTTTATTTGACACGAAAAAATGGCAAGTTCGAAAATTGGGTACAACAATGGATACTATTCGTAGCCGGTATGGCACCACCGCTATATTAAGGGCAGTGTCGCTTACTGATGCAGGAACAGCTATTAAGCGGTCTACATTAGTCGGCGGTCATCAAGGATAGGAGGGGTATTATGATTAGAGACCGAGGAAATATTAAATGGACAGCGATGATGCTGTCGGAGCATGTAAGGGAACTACGAAAATGGGTGGATCAGGATAATTATACTGAAAGACCAGAACTAAATGAGTGGGATCTTCAATCGATTCAAGAAGAGCTTGAATTAGCGTATAAGCGGCAATGTGAAACGCAAATTAAAACATGGGGTAGTGGGCGAATTACTCAATACCATGGAATAGTTGAGGATATTGATTTGAAAAGGATGTGCATTGTACTTAAAATTCCGTTCGGTACACAAATAATGCGGGTAGCTGATATTATAAATGTGCAAAGCATGGATTGAACGACGCCTATACCATTACTAAGATATCTTGATCTATAGGGAATCACATGATGCCGAGCGTGGCTTTGGCTAAAAGTAATCGTGAAAACATGTTAAGAGTGTGTAAAAACGCTTGAATGTATTAGTTGAAATGGTATATTTGTCTTGTTGAAAGAGTCCAGAGAACATAGTTCTGAATTGAAGCAAGAAAAAAGGCAATTGAGCTTTTCCAAGGAATAACAGACTGAAGAAGAGGAGTTAATATGAAAAAAGTTAAACCAAATAGAGGATTAAAATCACTTTTAGAAATATTCTTAGTCTCAACACGACTTGGATTGACCTCTTTTGGCGGGCCAACAGCTCATTTGGGGTATTTTCATGAAGAATATGTACGAAGAAGAAAATGGATGGATGAAAAAAGTTATGCAGATTTAGTTGCATTGGCTCAGTTTCTACCCGGTCCAGCTAGTAGTCAGGTAGGTATTGGTGTAGGTGTTATGCGGGCGGGCGTTTTGGGTGGGATTGTATCCTTCATTGGGTTCACAATGCCTTCAGTTATTGCACTTATTTTATTTGCCTTGTTGCTCACGGGGTTCGACGTCGGAAATGCTGGATGGATACATGGCTTGAAAATCGTAGCGGTGGCGGTAGTTGCGCATGCTATTATCGGAATGGCTAAAAATTTGACGCCAGATTTAACAAGGAAATCCATTGCCCTTTTCGCGTTAATAGGTACTCTATTTTTGCAAACAGCTTTTGCTCAAGTAGGCGTCATTTTACTCGCTGCATTCGCGGGGTTCCTTCTGTTCAAGCAGCACAAGGGAAATGATGAAAAGAGTTCGCAATTTCCAATTTCTAAGCGTGTATCAGTGTTCTGTTTACTGCTATTTTTCGGTTTACTCTTTCTGCTACCCGTCATCAGGGAAGTAACTGGATCTTACTGGGTAGCTATGTTCGATAGTTTTTATCGCTCAGGTGCTTTAGTTTTTGGTGGCGGTCATGTCGTTTTACCTTTATTAGAACAGGAATTTGTACCAACTGGATGGATAAGCGAAGAATCGTTTTTAGCTGGTTATGGTGCTACACAAGCGGTACCAGGTCCTTTATTTACGTTTGCAGCTTATTTAGGAACGGTTATGAAGGGTTGGCAAGGGGGTTTAGTAGCTACGTTTGCAGTATTTCTACCTGCATTCCTGCTTATTCTCGGAGCACTCCCTTTTTGGGATAGTTTACGAAGCAATCCTAAAGTTAAAGGGGCAATCATGGGTGTGAATGCAGCAGTTATAGGAATATTAATATCTGCCTTTTATTTCCCTATTTGGACGAGTTCAATTATAGCACCTGTTGATTTTGCTTTAGCGGCACTTTTGTTTAGTATGCTTACCTATTGGAAGCTTCCTCCTTGGATTATTGTGATTACAGGGGCTATCGCTGGTTCATTACTGACAATGTTATGAAATCACACGTGTTGATTAACCAAAAACAATCAGTAAATAACTTAATCAAACACTAGGCTATCCGAGTACAGTTGCGTTGAATCGCTATGGATTAAATGATTCCTATACCATTACCGAGATATCTTGATCTATAGGGATGCGACGAAGTCGCATCCCTATAGATCTTTTTGGGTAATCGAATGGTGGTCGTTCATCCGTCGCTTTCCAAAGTCATAAGTACACGAAATGCTAAAGCTTTTTGGAGCGAAAGAATAGTTGGCTCCTTATTTGGATAAAAGCCGCCAAAGATACAATTTTGGCGGCAGATGTTTTCTCTATGGTATTTTCTATTTTACTTTTAAGGAAGTGTCACTTTCTATAAGACATCACATGACTAGATGCATACTCTTTGCTAAAAGTAAGCAAGGAACACATTGTACAAAGTACTAGAGTGCCCGAAATTGTATCTTCGGGGACTTACAATCTTTATAGAAAGTCTTCTATTCTCTTCATCTAAAGCAACTGCATTTTTCACTTGAACATTGTAGGGAAGCGACAGGCAATTATTTACAACAGGATGACCGAAAAAAGTGAGGCTAGAAGTGACGAAGTCGATTCTAGCCGCACATGCCCTCGGTAAAACTGTCATGAATATTTCGCCGAAAGCGAGCCAGAAATGGTCCAGTGAAAATGGAGGATATCAAGCCCTTCTCACCAGTACCTTGTGTGAATAAATGGTTAATAAACAGACGTGTATTATTGTCATTTTATCCTTTACAATCCGACTCGATAGACATTCACCGCGCAAATGGTGTACAATAAAACCATTAAAACTGTAATTGGTTTTATAGTTTTGTGGTTTTCGGGGCTTTAGGCATCCCTTAGTCCTAAAGCAGGTTCAATAGAAGGAGTAGCTAACAGTAAAATGATGACAGTAATTATAAATGAAGTTACGAAAGACAATATAAACGATATTTTAAAATTGCGTATAAATGAAGAGCAACAGTCTTTTATTGAAACGCCGCAACAATGTTTAGATGAGGCAAAGGCATGCAGCAACTTTAAACCAGTAGGACTTTATTGGGGGAAAAGTTTAGTTGGTTTTGCTATGTATGGATTTTTTCCGGAAGAAGGAGAAAATGGTCGAGTGTGGTTGGATCGATTTTTAATCGATTCTAAACATCAAGGTCTTGGATTAGGAAGCATCATGTTAAGCGCATTAATTCAACGGTTAGAACATGAGTATAGTTGTAATGAAATCTATTTAAGCATCATTGCTGATAACCAAGGAGCACTTCATTTGTATCAGAAATTTTCCTTTCAGTTCACTGGTGAAGTGGATAGTAATAATGAAAAGTTAATGGTGAAAAAGTTATAATGTCTTTTGGTTTTATCGTTAAAAACCTGACCTTCCTACCTCCGTGGACATTCATCGCATAGACGTTGTATAATGAAACTATTAAAACCACATTCGGATTTTTAGTTTTTGGGGAGGTCGAAATTTGAAAACAAGAATCATCAATGCATTTATTGAAGAAACACGAAATAATGGCATTAAGTTCACGATGGATGATTTAGCAAGGCGTCTTGGAATTAGCAAGCGGACGTTATATGAAAATTACTCTTCTAAGGTAGACATCCTTGACTCAATTATTGATATGACGCTCGTTGAGTTTGATGAACAAACAAGTCGTATAATTGACAATCCTGAACTCACACTGTTAGAAAAAATTCGTAAGGCGATTGTCGTCATGCCAAAATACAATGAGTTTTACGATCTCCGGATTTTGAATCAATTAAAACGGACCTATCCTGAACAGTGGGAACGAGTGAATCGTGAGCTGCATCAGTGGGATGATCTAAAGGGGCTTCTTGAAGAAGGGATCCGAGCGGGTGTCATTGTGGATCGGAATATCGATTTACTGATGAAACTGATTATCGAGGCTTCGAATGCAACGCTCGATCGACAGTTTTTTTTAGAACATAGTATTTCTGTTGCGGAAGCGTACGGGACGATTGTGGATGTGTTATTAACAGGTATGGTGAAGGAAAATTAAAGTTGAGCTTACTGGCATTTCAATTGCCAGTCTATTTTTTGATTGAAGAAACTATAAAAACTAAAATCGTTTTCATGTTTTATGAAACGATAAAAGATAAGGAATTGAATTGGTAATGAAAAAGGAACAAGTAATAAATCGTTTAGATACGGAGTCTGTTGGAAAATCCTTTGTGAGGTATTTAATCCCGTCGATGGTTGGGATGCTACTGATGGCTATCAATATTGTGGTCGACGGAATTATGGTCGGCAATCGTTTAGGCCCAGTCGCTCTTGCTGGGGTAGGTATTGCAGCGCCCGTTTATACAATTTTTGTCGCGATGTCACTGTGGATTGGAATCGGTGCAGCGACCCGTTATTCCGCAAAGATGGGTGCTAAACGGCCCGATGAGGCACGTGTTATTTTTTCACATGCCATTGTTGCTATATTTATTTTGACAATAATGATTGGGCTTATTGCTTTTCTGTTTAGGACGGAACTTGCGTATTTGTTAGGCGCGAATGCCGATACGTTTGAGTACACTGCAGGCTATATGAAGGTCATGTTGCTGTTTGGATTCATCTTCACTGTAGAAAACACATTCAGTATTTTAGTGCGAAATGATGGTGGACCAAATTTGTCAATGATTGCACTTGTTGCTACGGCAGTCGTCAATATCGGCTTAAATTATGTATTTTTATTCGTTCTTGATTATGGTGTAGAGGGTGCTGCTGCGGCAACAGTTATTGGAGCATTTGTCGGACTTGTCATATTGAGCACGCATTTTTTTAGAAAGAAAAGTAATTTGCGTTTCGTGCGCTTTAAGTTTAACCGAAAGCTTTTCCTGCTAATATTAGTAATTGGATTTCCAAGTTTTCTTGCGGAAGTCGGGTTTTCGGTCTTTACAATCTCACATAATATCACGTTTGAATACCTCGCTGGAACCGCGGGTGTGTCTGCATTTACGATATTGAATTATGTTCACAGTGTCATGCTGCTGTTATTTTTAGGCATGGGGGCGGCGATTCAACCACTGATTAGCTATTACCGTGGCGCTGGAAGTGAAGTCAAGATGAAAAAGACTGTTCGAATGGCGATTGGGACAGCGTTCGGGGCGGGCATCTTCTTCCTACTTGTCGGTCAATTTGCAGCGGCTCCAATTGCGAGTATGTTCGGCGATTTCCCAGAGGAAGTGATGGCGCTTGCTATTCCGGGTATTAAATTATTCTTTATCGGGTATCTTTTCATGGGTACAAACTTTGTCATGATGACGTATTATCAATCCATCGGACAGATCCGTATGGCAACGTGGATTACCGCGGCAAGGGAAATTGTTGTTTTGCTCATTTTGCTTGCTATTATGCCACGGCTATTTGGATTAACGGGCGTCTGGCTCGCAATACCGACATCGGAATTTATTGTGTTGGTGACGATTTATTATTATCATAGAAAATGGAACAATTGATATGACGGTATGAGCATTTTGTTAGGGACATAATCATAAATTTACCAGTATTAGTGCGGACCAAAGCGATTGGTTTGCACTACTTTTTTGCCATAGGACAAACAATGCCTTTAGGATAAATCAGTCCAACGAGCACATACAATTGATTTTTCGAGATTTCTAAACTGGTATAGACAACTATACCAACTAAGTGTATAGTGAAAATTGAGAATACTTTATATGTTGAACGCATGAACGCTTATACAAACCGAGCGAAGGCGCCTTAACAGGGGTAGCTGGAGCCCAAGACTGGCGGCGGAACTGCTTGGCTTAAGGCGGGAGGCACCCCCTAGCGCCACAGCGAATTTGAATGGATTATTTATTTTAATTTAAAGTAGGATACTCAAAAGGGATGAGGAATTTGATGAAGACATTGTTGATTTCAAATATTACAATTGCCGATCCAAAAAAAGACAGTATAGCTGGAGACATTTATATAGAAAACGGCGAAATTATAGAAGTTGCTACTGCTATAAATAAAGTTGCAGATATACGAATCGATGCGGCGGGTAAGGATTGGATTGTTGTGCCTGGATTTATTGACGTTCACATTCATGGTTCTTCAGGTTTTGATGTAATGGATGCGACGCCGGAAGCGTTAAATGGTTTGGCGAGCGCGCTTCCCCGTGAAGGGACGACAAGTTTTTTAGCAACAACAATGACGCAGTCGGATGAAGCGATAGCAGGGGCGTTACATAATACAAGTTTATTCAATGCGGATGAAAGGCAAGCCGAAATGGTAGGAGTTCATTTGGAAGGTCCTTTTATTTCAGCTATACGAGCAGGTGCACAACCGGTCGAACATATTACGACACCGTCTTTTGCCCTTTTTGAACAATGGCAAGAGCTGAGTGGTAACCGCATTAAAATTGTAACTGTTGCTCCTGAGGTGGAAAACGGTCTTGTGTTCATCGAAGAGTTGACAGCGAGTGGTGTGATTGCATCACTTGGGCATACGGATGCAACATCGGATGTCGTTCGAAATGCGATTGAAGTGGGGGCTACTCATGTGACTCATTTATACAACCAGATGAGTCCTTTTCATCATCGGGAACCAGGGGTTGTTGGAGCTGCCTTTTTAGAGGATTCTATGACGGTTGAAATTATCGTCGATTGTATTCATAGCCATCCGAAATCGGTTGAACTTGCTTATCGTCAAAAGGGTTCAAATCGAATCATTCTTATTACGGATGCAATGCGTGCAAAAGGACTCCCTCCTGGGACGTATGATCTAGGCGGGCAGGATGTAGAGGTAACGAATAAGGATGCACGGCTGCCTGATGGCACGCTTGCGGGAAGTATCTTAACGATGGAAAATGCAGCGAAAAATATGAAGTCGATTACAAATTGCACACTGGCCGAACTTGTTGCAATGACTTCAACAAATGCCGCCGATCAACTTGGTCTTTCTAATAAAGGAAGAATTGAGCCTGGAAAAGATGCAGATCTTACAATCGTCGATGAGGACTGGAATGTCCAGATGACTATCTGTAGGGGAAACATTGCTTATACTAAGGAGGTAATGGGATGAAGGTAATCGTATGCGATAATTATGATGAAGTAAGTGAAAAGGCGGCACAATTGGTAGAGGCACAAATTGTTGGAAATGATCACTCGGTACTTGGACTTGCGACAGGATCAACGCCACTAGGGCTTTATGAATGTTTGGTTGAAGGCGTTACATCACGTGGAATAGCGTACAAAAATGTACGCACTATTAATCTAGACGAGTACCTAGGTCTTGATAAAGGGCATTCGGAAAGCTATCGGACATTTATGTCTGATAACTTATTTGATAAGATTGACATTGTAACCGAAAATACGTATATTCCGGATGGGACTTCTGGTTCAACGGAGGAAGAATGTCTGCGTTATGAACAAGTGATTGATAGTGTAGGGCCAATTGATCTGCAAATATTGGGCATTGGTAAAAATGGGCATATCGGTTTTAATGAACCAGGAACAGATTCAAAAAGTCTGACACATGTCGTGGAACTTGTTGCATCTACCCGAGAAAGCAACGCACGCTTCTTTCCTTCGATTGATGAAGTTCCAACACACGCGATTACAATGGGCATCAAATCGATATTGAAAAGCAAGAAAATTATTTTGATGGCATCCGGAAAAAATAAAGCAGAAGCTGTGAAAACATTGTTAAGTAAAGATGTGAATGAAAGTTTTCCGGCATCAATTTTATGGAATCACGATAATGTTACACTTATTGTTGATCGGGATGCATATGAATTGGTTAAATCATAAGGGAAGTGAGTACTATGCTAGATAAACAGTCACCGGTACCCATGTATGCCCAAATCGAGGATTATTTGAAAAATCAAATTCTGCAGGGAGGGTTTGTAATTGGTGTGGCAATCCCTTCCGAACGTGAACTGACGGATACGTTCGGCGTAAGTCGCATGACCGTTCGCCAATCCATTACGAATCTAGTAAATGAGGGGCTCCTTTATCGTGAAAAGGGACGTGGTACATATGTGGCGACGCCCAAGATTGAACAGCCTCTTAGCCTTACAAGCTTTACAGAAGATATGCTGTCACGTGGGATGAAACCTAGTAATAAACTTGTTAGTTTTGAGAAAATGATACCTGAAATAGATATTGCGCAGGAGTTACAGTTAGCTAAGGGTGAGGAAGTATTCATCGTTAAGCGAATTAGGTATGCAGACGATAAACCGATGGCGATTGAAAGGTCGTATCTTCCTGTCAAGCTCGTCCCGGATCTTGAATTGAATAACATAGAAGGATCACTTTATTCGTTTATTGAAAAGGATAAACGACTGATAATTAGCCATGCCTCGCAACGCATGGAAGCTGTGCTAGTGAAAAAGGAAGATGCAGAGTTCCTTCAAATTAGTATGCCTTCAGCAGTTTTGATGATAGAACGAATCAGTTATTTAACGAACGATGTTCCGATTGAAATTGTTCGAAGTACATATCGGGCAGATCGTTATAAATTTATCAGTGAGATTCGGAGATGATAGTATGAATGCGTATTTCAAAGAAATCGAATCGTTGATGAAAAAAGTTATTCATGAAGAACAGCAATCTGTTGAAAAAATTGCGGAAGAGATGACGAAACGCCTTTCGCTTGGTGGTATTGTTCAGTTATTCGGTTCAGGTCATTCTCACTTAATCGCGGAGGAGCCGTTTTTTCGCGCGGGCGGTTTAGTACCTGTACGTCCTATTATTGTCGAGTCGCTAATGCTTCATAATGGGGCTTCCCAGGCTTCTGCGAATGAAAAAGACCCTGAATTTACCCAAATATTTGCGGGTCAGCTAGATATTCGTCCTGAAGATGTAGTTATTATTATTTCAACTTCAGGACGAAATGTGGTACCAATAGATGTAGCGTATATTGCAAAAGAGTCCGGGGCTTATGTAGTTTCTCTCCAGTCTCTTTACTATAGTACGTCTGAGCAGCCGTCTAAACACCATTCAGGAAATCGACTTGAAGATGTAGCGGAAGCTGTTTTGAATACGCATGTACCGGTTGGAGATGGGCTTCTGATATCGGAAGGAATGTCTTACGCTCCGGCTTCAGGCGTCATTGGGAATATGCTTCTTCATGCGACATTCAGTCGCGTGATTGGTATGATGATTGAAAGTGGTATAGAACCTCCAATATTTAAAAGCGCAAATTTGGATAAGAGCTCAGCACATAATGAGCAATTGATTACTACTTATGGCAATCGAATCAAATTTTAACAGACTACTTTATTAAAAGGGAGAGTTTAAAATGATTGAGAAAAATTACAAGGTTACTAGCAACGAGGGACTTCACGCCCGTCCATCATCCGTATTAGTTTCAGCGGTGACACCATTTACGTCAGATGTGAAACTTGCGTACTTGAACAAGACAGTGAACTTGAAATCGATTATGGGCGTTATGTCGCTAGGAATATCAGCTGGAGCCGATATTAAAGTAATCGCTGATGGCGAGGATGAAGAAGCACTCATGGCTAGAGTGGATGAAGTAATGAAATCAGAAGGTATCGGTCAGTAATAGCGACGATTTAAGGCATTACACTTCCGGAAGTCTTTTGCATTTTGAATGCTTCTATCTGTCTTCTATCGGTATTCAACAAAATAGAATATCTATATAAGCTAAGCAAAGGCGCCTTACAAGGGGTAGCCGAAGTCCTAAGACTGACGGCGAAGCTGTCTGGCTTAGGGCGGGAGGCATCCCCGAGCGCCGAAGCGAGTTCAATGGCATTCTTTTTTTCATCATAGACAACAAAAGTGTTTCAAATCCTTGTGAAAGCGTCATCCGAGTTTTAGCCGGGTGACGCTTTACTGTTTTACGGGATAGCCAATCGACTTTTTTTACCTAATTGACCAACTATCAATGTTAAAACAGAAATCGCTGTGATATAGTGAGAAATGATGAAAGAAGGTGTGCGTATTGAGAAAGAAATACGGAAGACTCAGGAAGACAGAAAATGTTATCGTCTTTCCAGGAACATTTGAAAAGCTTGTTGAAAATGGCCATGTAGCCGTTGAACAGGAGAACTACGAAGTAGCGGTGGAAGCATTTAACCAGGCGATTGTATATGAACCTGACAATCCGGAATTTCTGGCACCATACGCTGTTGCCCTTTACGAAACAAAAGACTTTCAACGTGCAAAAGAAATTGCAGCAATGCTCCTTCATAGCGGAACCGCCGATTACGTCGATGCAATGGAGCTGTATTTGACAATTAGCATTCAACTGCAGGAGTACGATGAAGTTGAAATGACAATTGATGCGCTAATTGATGAAGGAATCGTTTCGCCTGACATGCTGAACAAATTCAATTATCTGCGGGAATTGAATGGTCGATTGTCTGAGCGCTATGTACAAGACGAGTCCAGCTATCGAATGGAATTATTCACACTGGACGAATTCATGAAGATGGATGCATTAGCACAACAGTATGCGCTGGCTTCGCTTGAGGGTAGTGACCTAACTGACTTAGTCCCTTTACTTGAGAAAATCGTAGTGCGGGACGATGTGGCACCGCTAGCCATTACGTTCGCATTGACGCTACTGCATCAAACAGGGCACTCTGATGAACTGACAGTGCGGAAATTTGGCTGGGAGAAGTGTGTTGTTCCAGTAGTTATGACATTACCTGGGCAAGATGATTTAACGAAACAAGTTCTTGAAGCAGTGGATCGTCTGTTACTACAGGATCCATCTAGATTAGAAATGGCGCAAGGTCTCATAGAGAAATTTGCAATTACTGCATTCCCTTTCGGCTGGGGGACGTATCAAGCAGAAGAAGTCGCAACAGCCTATGTAAACTACATAGAAAGTCTGTTTTCCGGTGAGCAGTTACCTAAGACAGCACTGAACTTATTTATTCAACAGATTGACAACGATTCGGACCTTTAACAAAGTGCGAAATCTGTTGAAAGATGAAGAGACTATGATATACTGAAATGGTTGTCAATGGAGTATATACGTAACAAAAGATATTGGCCAAAACGATTCGGAGGTAATTAATTATGTCAGTTAAATGGGAAAAGCAAGAAGGAAACACAGGGATTCTAACAGTAGAAGTACCCGCAGAAGTAGTAACGGTGGGTCTTGATAAAGCATTCAAGAAAGTTGTGAAAACAATACAAGCACCAGGATTCCGTAAAGGGAAAATGCCGCGTCAAATGTTTGAAAAAATGTATGGCGTAGAATCACTTTACAATGAAGCACTTGATTTCATCCTTCCAGAAGCTTATTCAAATGCTCTTGACGAAGCAGGCGTTGAACCAATCGATCGTCCTGAAATCGACATCGAGCAAATGGAAAAAGGGAAAGAACTTATTTTCAAAGCGGTAGTTACATTGAAGCCAGAAGTGAAACTTGGCGAATATAAAGGCCTTGAAGTAACACGTCAGGAAACAACAGTTACTGACGAAGAAATCGAAGTGCAACTGAAAGAGCGTCAACAAAAATTCGCTGAATTAGCTATTAAAGAAGATGGCGCAGTTGAAAATGGCGACACAGTGAAAATCGATTTCGAAGGTTCCGTTGATGGAGAAGTTTTCGATGGCGGAAAATCTGAGGGGTACGACCTTGAAATCGGTTCAGGTTCATTTATCCCTGGATTCGAAGAGCAATTGATCGGCATGAAAAATGGCGAAGAAAAAGACGTCGAAGTGAATTTCCCTGAAGAATACCATGCAGCAGAACTTGCAGGTAAACCAGCGATTTTCAAAGTGAAACTTCATGAAATCAAATCAAAAGAAATTCCAACGCTAGATGACGAACTTGCAAAAGAAATTGACGAAGAAGTAGAAAGTCTTGAAGCATTGCGTACGAAGCTAAAAGAAGCTACTTTGGAAGAGAAAAAATCGGCATCTGAAGTAGCCCTGCGTGACGATCTTGTCGAAGCAGCTGCGAAAAATATGGAAGTCGAAATTCCTGACGTAATGATCAATTCTGAAATCGAACGTATGATGGAAGAGTTCGGACAACGTCTTCAATCACAAGGTATGAACCTTGAGCTTTACTTCCAGTTCTCTGGACAAGATGAAGCGGCACTTCGCGCACAAATGAAAGACGATGCACAAAACCGTGTTCGTGTTTCACTAGTACTTGAAGCGATTGGTAAAGCTGAAAACATCGTAGTTGAAGAAGCAGACATGAATGCAGAACTAGAAAAAATGTCCGCGCAATTCGGTATGGATGTTGAGCAAATCAAAACAACACTTGGTGGAACTTCAGTTCTTGAAAACGACCTTCGTTTCAATAAAACGGTTGAATTCCTTGTTGAAAACGCAAAGATTACTGAATAATAACGTGAAATAAGGACAAGGTACGGAATACCGTACCTTGTTTTTCATAGAAAGACATAGAACAACCTTCTTGAATAGGGAAGAATTCTAATTAGTTGATAAAAATCGGGGAATCTTGTAAGATTGTCACTTGAATAGGGGTGAGCATAATGTTCAAATTTAACGATGAAAAAGATAACTTGAACTGTTCTTTTTGCGGGAAATCCCAGGAACAGGTTCGTAAGTTAGTCGCTGGTCAAGGCGTCTATATTTGTGATGAATGTGTTGAACTTTGTGCTGAAATCGTTGAAGAGGAAGTCGGACTTGAAGAAGGTTTCGAGCTTAAAGACGTTCCTAAGCCAAAAGAAATACAAAGTATACTCGATGAATACCTTATTGGACAGGACCGTGCAAAGAAATCACTCTCAGTTGCTGTCTATAATCACTATAAACGTGTTAATTCAAACAGTAAGATTGATGATGTCGAGCTATCGAAATCCAATATTGTTTTAATCGGTCCAACAGGGAGCGGTAAAACATTACTTGCTCAAACACTTGCTAGAATCCTCGACGTACCTTTCGCAATTGCGGATGCTACTTCTTTGACAGAAGCGGGATATGTTGGAGAAGACGTAGAAAATATTCTACTGAAACTGATTCAAGCTGCAGATTATGATGTGGAGCGTGCGGAAAAAGGGATCATCTATATTGATGAAATCGATAAAGTCGCGCGTAAATCCGAAAATGCGTCGATTACACGTGACGTATCAGGTGAAGGTGTCCAACAGGCACTTCTTAAAATTCTTGAAGGAACAGTTGCGAGCGTGCCACCACAAGGCGGTCGTAAACATCCACATCAAGAATTTATCCAAATCGACACGACGAATATTCTCTTTATTGTAGGGGGAGCATTCGACGGAATCGAAGAAATTATTAAACGTCGTATCGGGCAAAAAGTAATTGGTTTCGGTGCTGAGCCGAACTTGGTTATTGAAGAGGATTCTTACCTTGCTAAACTGATTCCGGAAGATCTTCAACGTTTTGGTTTGATACCGGAATTCGTAGGTCGATTACCTGTTCTTGCAAGTTTGGAACAGTTAAGCGAAGATACGCTGTATCAGATTTTGACGCTTCCGAAAAATGCAATTGTGAAACAATACCAAAAAATGTTTGGACTTGATAATGTTGCACTGCGATTCGAAGATGATGCCTTGCTTGAAATTGCAAAAGAGGCAATCACACGAAAAACAGGTGCTCGTGGTCTGCGTTCAATTATCGAGAATATCATGCTCGACGTAATGTATGAACTGCCTTCTCTTGAAGAAGTGACTGAGTGTGTCATTACTAAAGACTCCGTCTTGGGGCAATCAAATCCAATTCTTTTAACGGCGGATGGTACCCGGGTTCGTCTGGATAATGAGAAAGACTCGGCGTAACGCCTGAAGGATGAAGCTGACTCCGATGACGCGTGTGAAAATGCGCTCTTCGGATGTTAGCTTTTTTTAAACCTTTGATCAACCTGAAAGTTGGATATACATAATTAATGGAGGTGACTTCCGCATGTCAACTAATAAATTGAACAATATACCATTGTTGCCGCTTCGTGGGCTACTTGTATACCCTACGATGATTTTACATATTGATGTTGGAAGAGAGCGCTCCGTATTTGCCATTGAACACGCAATCGCACAAGATAACCTTATTTTTCTCGCTGCGCAGAAAGATTTAAGTATAGAAAATCCGGAACCGGAGGATCTGTATAAAGTAGGGACATTGGCGTTTGTTAAATCGATGATACATTTACCAAACGGGACGTATCGCATACTTATTGAAGGAATTGAACGTGCAGAATGGTCGGATTATGAGGAAGCGGATCTTTATCCCGTGGTTAAAGTAATTGGTTATCCAGATGATGAGGAAATTGATGCAGAATCAGAGGCACTAATGAGAACGCTACTTACATATTTCAAAAAGTACTCAAAAATCTCGAAAAAAGTGACAGAAGAAACATATGATTCTGTAGCTTCAATTATAGAACCTGGAAGACTGGCAGATACGATTGCTTCTCATTTACCGCTTAAATTGGTTGCAAAGCAAGAAGTGCTTGAAATAAAAAATGTCAATGAACGCCTTGAATGGCTTATGAGTAGACTTTATAATGAACAAGAAGTGCTTAACCTTGAAAAGAAAATTAATGAACGTGTCAGGGAAGCCATGGAACGAACGCAAAAAGAGTTTTATTTGCGGGAGCAGATGAAGGCAATTCAGACTGAACTGGGTGATAAAGACGGTAAAGGTCTGGAAGTTATAGACTTGACTAAGCAGATTGAAAGTTCCGGTATGCCGGGAGGGGTTAAGGAAACTGCGTTGCGTGAGCTTGACAGATATGAAAAACTACCATCTGCTGCAGCTGAAAGTGGAATCATCCGCAATTATATCGAGTGGCTCGTAACGTTGCCGTGGTCCGATGCGTCAAAAGACCAGCTTGATATTAGTCGCTCGGAAGAAATATTAAATCGCGACCACGATGGATTAGAAGCTGTTAAAGAACGTATTCTTGAATATTTGGCAGTTCGTCAGTTAACGAATTCATTACGGGGACCCATTCTTTGTCTGGAAGGTCCACCTGGTGTTGGAAAAACATCCTTAGCCAGATCTATTGCAGAATCTCTTGGCAGGAAATTTGTTCGAATCTCACTTGGCGGAGTCCGCGATGAGTCGGAAATTCGCGGTCACAGACGGACTTATGTCGGTGCGATGCCAGGAAGAATTATACAGGCGATGAAAAAAGCTGGTAAGATTAACCCTGTGTTCCTACTGGATGAAATCGATAAGATGTCGAATGACTTCAGGGGTGATCCATCGTCCGCTATGCTTGAGGTACTTGACCCCGAACAAAACAATAAATTCAGTGATCATTACATCGAGGAACCTTATAACCTATCGAATGTCTTGTTCATTGCAACCGCCAATGATTTAAGTGCTATTCCGGGACCGCTTCGTGACCGCATGGAAATCATCTCAATTGCCGGTTACACAGAAATTGAGAAGCGCTCTATTGCGAAAAATCACTTGATACCGAAACAGTTGAAAGAGCATGGATTGACCAAGTCGCAAGTGCGTATCAATGATCCAGCGATTCAGGACATTGTAAGGTATTATACGCGTGAAGCAGGTGTACGTGGCCTAGAACGACAAATTGCAGGTATTTGCCGTAAAGCTGCGAAACTGATTGTCACTGGTGAGAAGAAAAGTATCACGGTTAGTCCAAGAACACTGGAATCACTTGTCGGTAAGAAGAAATACAGGTACGGCCAAGCAGAAACAGTGAATCAAATAGGTGTGGCGACAGGACTTGCTTATACGCAAGTTGGTGGAGATACATTGCAGATCGAGGTTTCTTTATCGCCAGGAAAAGGTAAACTTATCCTGACGGGTAAACTTGGAGATGTTATGAAAGAGTCTGCACAAACTGCCTTGTCCTATGTGCGTTCGAAAACGGTGAAATTCGGAATTGATCCGGACTTCCATGAAAAGTGTGATATTCATATCCACGTACCTGAAGGCGCAATTCCTAAAGATGGTCCATCAGCTGGTGTGACGATTGCTACAGCACTGGTCTCTGCATTGACGAAACGGCCAGTACGCCGTGAAGTCGGGATGACTGGTGAAATTACACTGCGCGGTAGAGTTTTACCGATTGGTGGCGTGAAAGAAAAAACATTAAGTGCACATCGAGCTGGCTTGACGACGATTATCTTGCCAAAAGACAATGAGCACGACATCGAAGATATTCCAGAAAGCGTCCGGGAGGAACTGACATTTAAACTTGTTTCTGACGCAGAAGAGGTCCTCGAAATTGCATTGGAGGAGACTTCCGAATGAAAGTCCATAACGTAGAAATGATAATGAGTGCTGTACGACCCGACCAATATCCGTCTGAAGGGTATCCGGAATTTGCATTAGCAGGCCGGTCCAACGTCGGTAAATCATCTTTCATAAACAAGATGATTGGTAGAAAAAGCCTTGCCCGAACTTCTTCGAAGCCAGGTAAGACACAAACATTAAACTTTTATAAAATCGAAGAGCAAGTATTCTTCGTCGACGTACCGGGATACGGCTATGCGAAAGTAGCGAAGTCATCTCGTGAAACATGGGGGAAATTCATTCAACAATACATGACTGAACGAGAACCACTTCGTGCTGTCATTCTAATTGTTGATTTACGCCATGCTCCAAGTGCTGATGATTGTGCTATGTACGATTTCCTTGTAGAGAATAATATGCCTGCAATCATCATTGCGACGAAAGCGGATAAAATTCCAAAAGGGAAATGGGAAAAGCATAAAAAAGTAGTTCGTGAAACACTCGCAATGCGACCATACGATGCGTTAATTGTCTTTTCATCTGAAAAGGGAATTGGTATGGACGAAGCATGGAAAGAAATCGAAAGTAGAATGTAACTGCAGAATTGGGAAACCTGGAAGACGAGATATAAATCGTCTTCCGGGTTTTTTAGTGTATGTTGTCGCATAAAATCTCAATGAACAAAACGGATTTGCTGGAATCAAAATATGTTGTTATTCAGTCGTACACTATAATGATTTCTTCGTACAATTTTCTGATTCTGGCGTATAGTTTAGTCAAACTGTCGTATAGTATTAGGATACGGTAAAAAATAGTTCCACTAAATTTGGGTTGGGCTTGCACATTAATTGCATGTGAATTCTAAGGCTGTTAGACTTAGATTGTAATCATTATAAATAGTTACGTTTAACCGTTAGTAGTCATATGTTGTTCACAATTTCCAGTAAGAAAAGTGATAGCTATATGGTATAATGGGAAGCGTGAAATAGAACGTGAGAGGTGTGAACACCTGATGCATACAATCGTAATCGGTGTCAATCACCGGACAGCACCTGTTGAAATAAGGGAGAAATTATCTTTTATTGAGTCAGAACTGCCACAGGCGATGCAAACATTGCAACAGCAAAAAAGTATATTAGAAAATATTATTATATCGACATGTAATCGAACTGAAATTTATGCCGTTGTCGATCAGCTGCACACGGGTCGATATTATGTGAAAAACTTCTTGGCTGAATGGTTCGATATGCCCCTTGAGTCATTTTCATCGCATCTTATTATCATGGAAAATGATGGTGCAATTGAGCATCTGATGCGTGTATCAGCAGGGATCGATTCCATGGTTCTTGGTGAGACGCAGATTTTAGGTCAAGTGCGGGACAGTTTCCTTGAAGGCCAAACGATTGGTACAACAGGTACTTTTTTCAATGAGTTATTCAAACAAGCGGTAACACTTGCGAAAAAAGCGCATACGGAAACGGCAATTGGTGATAACGCAGTCTCCGTTTCCTATGCAGCTGTAGAGCTCGGAAAAAAGATCTTTGGCACATTGGATAAAAAGCATGTGGCTATTCTCGGAGCGGGCGAAATGGGTGAACTTGCAGTTAAGAACTTGCATGGAAGTGGTGCGAGTAAAGTGACAGTTGTTAACAGAACACTGTCAAAAGCAGAAGCACTTGCCGATAAATTCGGAGGCATTGCGAAATCAATGCAAGAACTGCAATGTACACTGCTAGAAGCGGATGTATTAATCAGTTCAACGGGTGCAAACGACTTCGTTATCGACTTCGAACTTATGCAGTTAGTAGAGCGATTACGTAAGGGAAGGCCGATATTTATGGTTGATATCGCAGTGCCGCGTGATTTGGATCCGCGAATTGGCGATTTACCGAATGTGTTCCTGTATGATATCGATGATTTGCAGGGGATTGTGGAAGCAAATCTTGCGGAAAGAAAGCGGGCTGCCGAAGAAATTGGTCTGATGATTGAACAAGAGATAGTCGTGTTCAAGGAGTGGGTTGCCCAACTTGGAGTGGTTCCTGTCATTTCGGCACTTCGTCAAAAAGCACACCGTATCCAAATGGAAACGATGGCGAGTATTGAAAACAAAATGCCTGAGTTGACGGACCGTGAGAAAAAAGTCTTAAGCAAACACACGAAATCGATTGTCAATCAATTACTGAAAGACCCCATTTTACAAGCGAAAGAACTTGCGATGGATTCAAAATCAGTCGAAAAACTGGAGCTCTTCCAACAAATATTCGGCATCGATGACGACGTTGTGAAAGAGAAAGAAATGCTTGCAAAACAAGCGAAAGAACGGTTAAAGGTCAGAGCAGAAAGACATGCGACGGCACAACCGGATTTGACATTTTGAACGGTTGTCAATGGGGCGTTTCCGCATCAGTGTGATACACTATAGATGCGGAAACGCCTCTATTAGTTCGGAAAGGCAGAGAAGTTATCATGGCTGATATGGTGATGGCGAGGCTGCATGAAGTTATGGTCGTGCTCTATGCAGTAAGTCTCGTTTTTTATTTTATAGATTACTTGAATAAGGATTCGTTTGCACACCGAAGCGCTTTTTGGATATTAACCGTCGTCTACTTTCTACAAACATTCTTCCTTGTGATGTATATATACGAATGGAAAAGGTTCCCTGTACTCACCCTTTTTGAGGGGATTTATTTTTATGCTTGGCTTTTAATTACTTTATCAATTATCTTGCATCTGTTTTACAAAGTTAGTCACGCCGTCTTTTTCTTAAATGTGATTGGATTCATCTTTATGACGATTCACACATTTGGACCAGTACAAATTGAACAGTCGCCGATAGGGGAAGCGCTTATTTCAGAGCTGTTATTCATCCATATTACATTCGCAATTTTGTCCTATGCGGCATTTGCAATGTCATTCGTATTTTCGATACTTTATCTTCTCGTCTATAAAGTATTGAAGAAAAAGAAATGGACGAAACAGTTTAGTAGGCTTCCTTCTCTTCATCAAACGGATCTTGGAATGAAGGCATCGCTTTACACTGGCATCCCATTCCTATTTGTCAGTCTAGTTCTCGGCGTGCAGTGGGCAATTGTTGCGCTTGATGTATGGTCATTTTTGGATATGAAAATTATTGGGTCATTTATCTTGCTTGCTGTTTATGGTTCTGTATTAATTTTGAAGCGGAGTGGCAAGCTAACAGGTAATGACTTTGCATGGGCGAATGTATTCGCATTCCTTTTTGTAATTATTAACTTTTTCCTTGGCAGTAAGTTATCTGAGTTTCATTTCTGGTTATAAATCTTGTTATAAATGAAAGGTTGGATTAATTAATATGAGAAAAATTATCGTAGGTTCAAGAAGAAGTAAACTTGCATTGACACAAACAAACTGGTTTATCGAACAGTTGAAAGCTGCAGGAGCTCCGTTTGAATTTGAAGTGAAAGAAATCGTTACGAAAGGCGATCAAATCTTAGATGTCATGTTATCGAAAGTCGGCGGTAAGGGGCTTTTCGTAAAGGAAATTGAGCAAGCATTATTCGATAAAGAAATCGATTTCGCTGTACATAGCATGAAAGACATGCCAGCTGTTCTTCCTGAAGGGCTTGTTATCGGTTGTATTCCTCCCCGTGAAGATGCGCGCGATGCATTCATTTCAAATGGTCATGTGAAATTCATGGACTTACCGGTAGGAGCTAAAGTCGGGACGTCTAGTTTACGCCGTAGTTCACAATTGCTACTTCTGCGTCCAGATCTTAACATCCAATGGATACGCGGCAATATCGATACGCGTCTGAAAAAAATGGTTGACGGTGAATACGATGCGATTCTCCTTGCGGCTGCCGGTATGAAACGAATGGGCTGGAGCGCGGATGTGACTACGGAATATATGTCCGTCGAAGATTGTATTCCAGCTGTAGGACAAGGGGCGCTGGCAATTGAATGCCGTATTGACGATAAAGAGTTGCTTGCTGAACTTGCGAAATTAACGGATGAAAAAACGTGGAAAGAAGTTGAAGCAGAGCGTACTTTCCTAACTGAAATGGACGGCTCATGCCAAGTTCCGATTGCCGGATTTGCGCAATATAACGGTAGCGAAGTCGAATTGACGGGCTATATCGCTTCACCTGATGCAAAACAAATATTTAAAAAGACTTTCTCGAGCGCGGACCCCGTTGAAGCGGGTCTGGAGGTTGCGAAAACATTGCGTGCCGAAGGGGCTTCAGAAGTGATTGAGAAAGTGAAGGCGGATATGGATGCGTGATCGTCAACCGCTGTTAGCTGAAACAGTCATTTTTACAGGGACACCTAAATCTGAAGATGTCTTTGAATTGGTGAAGCGCTACGGAGGGACGCCTATTTCATTGCCACTTATTCAAGTGGCGGAGTTAGTGGAACAGACAGATGAACTTCGTTTGACTGCTTGTCCAATGTATGATTGGTTAATATTTACAAGTCAAAGTGCGGTTGCGGCGTTTGGTGCTAAACTCATTCGTCATGGCGTTTCTTCGCAATCAATTCCGGCGAAAATAGCAGCGGTGGGCACTCGAACTGCAGAAGCACTTGAAAAAATCGGTTTTACAGTCGATTTCATTCCGACCGTGTTTAGTGCAGATACTTTCGTAAAGGAATTTAACCCTGCTGAAACGGATATCCGACGCATTCTTTTTCTACGTGGATCAATTGCGGGCGTCACCATCAAAGAGGAAATCCCTTTTGAAGTGGATGAATGGACAGTTTATACGACGGAGCGTGCAAATGACTCCATCGATTCACTCGTTAATTTAGTGCAACAACAACAGCAGTTGACCGTTTTATTCGCAAGTCCTTCGGCAGTTGAAATTTTTGCCGAAGAAGTTGTTCCGCGGACAGGGTGGAACGGCTTTACAATCGGGGCAATCGGACATGTGACGGAAAAAGCGTTGCTAGAAGCTGGTGCTGCCGTTCATGTTAGACCCGATACATACACACTTATGGATCTCGTCGAGAAATTGGCGGGGCGAAAGGAAGGGTAATTTTGGATACTTTACAATTCAGACGTAACAGACGTTTGCGCACATCTACTACATTACGTTCTATGGTAAGAGAGACTGTTCTGCGGAAAGAGGACTTCATCTATCCGATTTTTGTCATAGATGGGGAAGACATCAATAATCCAATTGCTTCTATGCCGGGCGTGTTCCAGAAATCACTTGACCATTTTGCAATTGAACTTGATGAGGTTGTTTCACTTGGAATTCCATCAATTATTTTATTTGGTCTTCCAGCAACGAAAGATGATAAGGGTTCGGAAGCTTATTCTGATCAAGGGATTGTTCAAAAAGCCACTCGTTTTGCAAAAGAACGTTATCCTGAACTTATCGTCATCGCAGATACGTGCCTGTGCCAATATACAGACCACGGCCATTGCGGCGTTCTAGAAGGTGGTAAAGTACTCAACGACCGATCACTGGAACTACTGACGCGTACTGCAGTAAGCCAGGCGAAGGCGGGAGCAGACATTATTGCGCCATCGAATATGATGGATGGATTTGTAGCAGCCATTCGCCAAGGATTAGATGAGGCTGGTTTTGAAGATATTCCAATTATGTCCTATGCGGTGAAATATGCTTCTGCTTATTACGGACCTTTCCGTGACGCGGCAGAATCTACACCTAAATCAGGCGATCGCAAAACGTATCAAATGGATCCTGCAAACCGCCTAGAAGCAATGCGTGAAGCGGAATCAGATGTTGCGGAAGGTGCTGACTTCCTCATCGTTAAACCGGCACTTTCATATCTCGATATTATGCGTGACGTCAAAGATAATTTTACATTGCCAGTAGTCGCGTACAATGTGAGTGGCGAATATGCAATGGTTAAAGCAGCAGCGCAAAATGACTGGGTTGATGAAAAAGCAATCGTTCTTGAAACGTTGACAAGTATGAAGCGTGCGGGTGCGGATCTTATTATGACGTACCATGCGAAAGATGCGGCACGCTGGCTGGAGGAGAACTAATTGGGTAGAAATTATGACAAATCGAAACAAGCATTTGCAGAAGCTGTAAATCTTATGCCAGGAGGAGTAAACTCTCCTGTTCGTGCATTTAAATCTGTCAATATGGATCCGATTTTCATGCAAAGTGGAAAAGGCGCTATCATTACAGATATCGATGGCAATGAATACATCGATTATGTACTATCTTGGGGTCCGCTTATTCTCGGACATTCTGATCCAGACGTAGTTGAAGGCATTAAGCGCGTTGCAGAAACTGGGGCAAGCTTTGGTGCACCAACATTGGCGGAAAATGAACTTGCGAAACTTGTGATTGAACGTGTTCCTTCGATTGAAATGATTCGTATGGTGTCTTCTGGCACGGAAGCAACGATGAGTGCACTGCGTTTAGCACGTGGTTACACAGGCCGTAATAAGATTTTGAAATTTGAAGGCTGTTACCACGGTCACGCTGACTCACTGCTAATTAAGGCGGGTTCTGGCGTTGCGACACTTGGTCTACCTGATAGCCCGGGTGTACCTGAATCCGTTGCAAAAAACACAATTACAGTACCTTATAACGACTTAGAGAGCATTAAAGTCGCCATTCAAGAATTTGGTGACGATTTGGCAGCAATCATTGTTGAGCCTGTCGCAGGCAATATGGGTGTTGTTCCACCTGAACCAGGTTTCCTTGAAGGGCTGCGTGAGTTGACAGAGAACAACGGCACGCTTCTTATTTTTGATGAAGTCATGACTGGCTTCCGCGTTGGCTACAATTGCGCACAAGGTTATTATGGTGTGACACCGGATATTACATGTCTTGGAAAAGTAATCGGTGGCGGACTTCCTGTTGGCGCATACGGCGGTAAACGTGAAATTATGGAAAACATGGCTCCTGCAGGAACGATTTATCAGGCAGGAACTTTATCAGGTAATCCACTGGCGATGACTGCAGGTATTGAGACGTTGAAAAAATTAACGCCTGCATCCTATGACCATTTCATTAAATTGGGTGATCAGCTAGAAGCCGGTTTCCGTGCAGCGGCAAAAAAGTTTGATATTCCGCATACAGTAAACCGTGCAGGTTCTATGATTGGCTTTTTCTTCACCGACGAAAAAGTGTCAAATTACGATAAAGCGAAAACAGCTGATCTTGTACTGTTCGCTGATTACTACCGCTTAATGGCCGAAGAGGGTATTTTCCTTCCCCCATCACAGTTTGAAGGCATGTTCCTATCAACTGCGCATACAGAAGCGCATATTGAGAAGACAATTGAAGCGTTCCATACGGTATTTGCTAAACTCCGCGCGTAAAGATGTTACATTAACGTTTGTTTAAATGACCAATATAATATCCTCCGGCTAGTAAGTCAGTCGGAGGATATTTGCGTTCGTTCTAATTATTCTTCTATTGTAACCACGCCGCGCATACAATTGTTTGTGAAGGAATAGAAGGAGGGAACAAGTATGGAGAAAAAACAGTGGTCAATGCAGGAAAACTTTTATTTCCCGGAACATGCCGGCGTACCGACTGGGGTGCAGTCAGTCACAGTGACACCAAGATATACTGAAGAGCGTACGGAAGATGCGGTCCGGCTGACAGGCATTTATCATATTGCGGCGAATGTCGAATTTGATGAAGGGTTTCGGGCGGAGGAATGGGATGATTCATTTATCCTCATTGACGATGTCGAAGTGGATGGCAAAGACGGTTATTTTGAATATGCCGTGCCGCTCAATATCGATCTACCTTCAATAGCGGAGAGCCCACTAGACATTGTAACAACGCATGCAACAGGTAAATCGGACGGACAAGGTACTTACGGAGTTGTCTGGAATGTAGAATGTACGTACACAGAAGCAGTTGTCCTAGTGGAACAACCTGAGGAAGTGCAAGTAGTAGTCGCGACGCCGTTAGTAGCAATTAACAGCACTCCGTTAGACGAGCTGGACGAAGTGCTGTCGTTCATTGCAGAGCTCACGGATGGGGTATCGACGACAGCCTACCGTTCAAATGATGTTTTTGTAAAGAACGAAGGCTAAACCGCAAAGTAAACATAACAGAAGAAAATCGCCTGTAGTTGGCACGATCAATAATCGGATCAATTGAAAGATGCAAATCGGGATAATGATTCCTCTGCAATAAAATCTGCATTTCCGGAGCCAAGGTGGCAATAAGTAAGGGTTGTAGCATTTTCGCATGACATCATCCTTTCGTAATGTACTTGACGATTGATAAGCAATTCCGTTACAATCAAGGTAACTGCATATGGATGCGATGATTGGGATAGTATGTGAATGGATTAGACTAAAGAGAGGGTTCGAGTGCTGAAAGGACCTGTCGATTATTTACGGAATGTAACCCATGAGCAGTTTTCGTGAAAGTGTGTTCAAAAAGAAAGACATTTTTTGAACGTAGTAGCGGAAGCCGGTTTGAAGCCGTTATCGAAGTTTGAGGTGCACAGTTCTTTTGTGTGCACGAATAAAGGTGGTACCGCGAACAGCTCCTTCGTCCTTTAAGGCGATAGGAGTTTTTTTGTGGGCCCACAGGAAGTGGGTCAGGCAGCCATTGCCACAGGATGTGGCGCACTTAGGCTGCCATCTTTAAGCAATTAGCCGCTAAGGCTTTTTTTTTGTAACTAATAAAGGAGGAAACAACATGTCAACTGAAAACAACACGTCGATGCCTACGAAATATGATCCGCAGACAATTGAAGCAGGCCGCTATGAATGGTGGTTAAAAGGAAAGTACTTTGAAGCACAACCTGAAAGCGATAAAACGCCCTATACAATAGTTATTCCACCGCCGAACGTGACGGGTAAACTTCACCTAGGACACGCATGGGATACAACGCTACAAGATATCATGACGCGCATGAAACGTATGCAAGGCTATGATGCATTATGGCTTCCAGGAATGGACCACGCGGGAATCGCGACACAGGCTCGTGTAGAAGCAAAACTTCGTGAAGAAGGAACGACACGTTATGATTTAGGCCGTGAAAAATTCGTTGAAGAAACATGGAAATGGAAAGACGAGTACGCGGGACATATCCGTGCGCAATGGGCGAAACTTGGTTTGGGTCTTGACTACACACGCGAACGATTTACCCTGGATGAAGGACTTTCGAAAGCTGTACAGGAAGTTTTCGTTAAACTCTATAATAAAGGGCTTATCTACCGTGGCGAATACATTATCAACTGGGATCCGGCAACGAAAACGGCGATATCTGATATCGAAGTCATTCATAAAGACATACAGGGTGCTTTCTATCATATGCGTTACCCACTGGCAGACGGAACAGGCAGTATCGAAATTGCGACAACTCGACCTGAAACAATGCTTGGGGACACTGCGGTTGCAGTCCATCCTGAAGATGAGCGCTACAAACATTTAATCGGCAAAACAGTTAAATTACCAATCGTTGGTCGTGAAATTCCGATTATTGCAGACGATTACGTCGACATGGAATTCGGAAGTGGTGCCGTGAAAATAACACCTGCACATGACCCGAATGACTTTGAAATTGGAAACCGTCACAATCTTCCACGTATCCTTGTAATGAATGAAGATGGTTCAATGAACAAGCTTGCCGGTAAATACGAAGGAATGGACCGCTTCGAATGCCGGAAAGAAATTGTTAAAGACTTGCAAGAGATGGCTATTCTCTTCAACGTTGAAGAACATAATCATTCTGTCGGTCACTCTGAACGTAGTGGTGCTGTCGTTGAACCGTATTTATCAACACAATGGTTCGTTAAAATGCAGCCGCTAGCTAATGAGGCGATTAAGTTACAAGAAGCGGAAGGCAAAGTGAACTTTGTACCGGACCGTTTTGAAAAAACGTATTTAACTTGGATGGAAAATGTTCATGACTGGTGTATCTCGCGTCAACTTTGGTGGGGCCACCGCATCCCAGCTTGGTACCATAACGAAACGGGTGAAATACATGTCGGCAATGAAGCGCCTGCAGATAGCGAAAACTGGAGTCAGGACAATGACGTTCTTGATACGTGGTTCTCATCTGCGCTATGGCCGTTTTCGACAATGGGCTGGCCGGATCTTGACAACGAAGAATTCAAACGCTATTACCCAACTGATGCACTCGTAACAGGCTATGACATCATTTTCTTCTGGGTATCACGGATGATTTTCCAAGGGATTGAATTTACAGAACAACGTCCATTTAAAGACGTCTTAATTCACGGACTCGTACGCGCAGAAGATGGCCGGAAAATGTCTAAATCACTTGGTAACGGCGTCGATCCGATGGATGTTATTGAAAAATACGGCGCGGATGCACTGCGCTACTTCTTGTCGACAGGTTCGTCGCCAGGGCAGGATCTTCGCTACTCAACTGAGAAAGTTGAAGCCATCTGGAACTTTGCCAATAAAATCTGGAATGCATCTCGTTTCGCGCTAATGAACATGGATGGCATGACCTACGAAGAAATCGATTTAACGGGTGAAAAATCCGTTGCAGATGCATGGATCTTGACACGTTTGAATGAAACAATCGACCAAGTTACGAAACTTGCAGATCGTTATGAGTTCGGTGAAGTCGGCCGTGCACTTTATAACTTCATCTGGGATGATTTCTGCGACTGGTACATCGAAATGGCGAAACTGCCACTTTACGGTGAAGACGAAACAGCGAAGAAAATGACGCGTTCTGTACTGGCATACGTACTTGATAATACGATGCGTCTGCTGCACCCGTTCATGCCGTTCATCACAGAAGAAATCTGGCAGAACTTACCGCATGAAGGCGAATCAATTACAATCGCTGCATGGCCGGTTGCAGATCCTGCGCTTACTGATAAAACGCGTGCAACAGATATGAAACTGCTGATGGATATCATCCGCGCAGTACGGAATATCCGTGCAGAAGTAAATACACCACTTAGCAAAAAAGTTCCACTTTATATTTCAGCTAAAGACGATGCAACTGTAGCCGTGCTGGAAGCGAATCGTAGCTACATCGAACGTTTCTGTAACCCTGAGACGTTAACGCTAGGCAACAACATCACAGCACCTGGCAAATCGATGTCAGCGGTAGTTACAGGAGCAGAACTGTTCTTACCTCTTGAAGGTTTGCTGAACATCGACGAAGAACTCGCACGTCTGACAAAAGAACTTGCGAAATGGCAAGGTGAAGTGAAACGCGTTCAAGGCAAACTAGCAAACGAACGCTTCATGTCAAAAGCACCTGAAGCAGTTGTGGCAGAAGAGCGAGCTAAAGAAAGTGACTATCTAGAAAAATACGCGGCAGTTGAGCGTCGTATGCAGGAATTGAAGGAAATTTGATTTCAAAACGAAAAGACCCGATTGCGATTGGGTCTTTTTGTTTTGATAAATTTTGATCTGGGGCATGAAGAATTAATTGGTCATTGTGCTGTCGAAAAACACCTGTGTGGTTTACCATTTAGCTTATACATATTGGTTAGTAAACTGAATAACCGCTAATTTAATTTTGATTAAAAATCGCCGAATGTGGTAGTATAGGTTTATATGAGTCTATGAAAGACTAAGAATGTGTTGGTTTTATAGGAGTAATGGAATGGTTGAGAATTCTTTGTTACTCATTATTTCGATTTTTTATTAAATGTCTAATTAACTCGAATGAAAAGGATGATAGATATGGGGAAGTTTAAACTGAAGAGGGGTATGGGGGAAGGTGGGTTATCACTTGTTGAAGTGTTGGCTGCACTTGTTATTTTAGGTATTGTGTTTATTGGGTTCATGTCGATATTCCCTCAGATGAATAATATTAATAATAGAACAGAGACAAAGCTGGTGACGATGAACATCGCTAAGCAAGAATTAGCAAAGTTAAAGGGTCCACCTTCTCGAGTAAATCCTGATAAAAGGATTCAAAGTAGTATGAGTCCTTACTTTTTCGAAACATATGACTTGTCTGATGGTAACTATAAAATCCTAGTGGATTGCTATAATACAGAGTCCCAGACTTGCAGTGGAACGGGCGAGACTGCCAGAAAACCTAAATTATACAAAATTCATATCAAAGTAGAAAAAGACGGCAAATTAAACAGTGAAACGTTTGGTTATCTAGAATTAAAGTAGAGGAGGGATTGCCATGCTGAAAAATGAAGATGGAATGACTTTAGTGGAAGTACTTGCTACTCTTCTCCTTATGACATTAATCACCGGTATAATTTGGACTACCCTTTCAATTGCCACCAAGTTTAATGTCTCAGAAACTTCTGCTCTACGATTACAGCAGGAAGCAAACTATATTATTGCTGAATTACAACAAGTTCATCGGCATTGCTACTCCTATAGATTGACCATAATTAGAGATGAAGTCAAAGTCGCAGAATGTAAAAATGATACTGAAACAAGTATACCTAAATATGACGGGGTAATCAGTGGGAAATATAAATACCGGTTTGAAGACAGTGGAGAATCTCCTTATATTAATAAGTTATATATCTCACCTAAAGATAATTTAGAGCTTTTTGATTTTGTGGTCATCGATCCTGTGAAAAGAAATAAAGAAGAAAAGGCTGTCAAAGTACCTACTACAATCTCCCGTTATCTAACCGATGTTATGCAGTCAAACAAAGCGCAAGAAGGGAGCTGACTATATGAATGATCAAAGCAATGAAAAAGGTTATGCGTTGATTATTGTTTTATTTGCCATTGTCTTTATCACCGTGATAACGGCCGTTTTTTTGCGTGGTGCGCTGAGCAACGCAATCCAAGAAAAAACTCTCGATGAAAACAATCTTGTTGTTGTGTCTGCTGAATCAGGTACAGAATATTATTCGTGGGAATTAAAACAAGTTTATGATAAGGATTTATTAGAGGTTAAATTTACTAAGTTAGTAAATGACGCGATTGCGGCAAAGGAGTCGCCAATTGATTATGATAGGATTCAACGTAAAATCGCATCAGATTTTAAACCTGAGTTAACGAAGCGAGCGGATTCATTAATAGGTGAGGGAGCAACAGATCTGTTTAGTGACTACAAACACAAATTAGTTGCTGCAAATGTTGAGCAGACAGAATTAAATGGGGACATTTGGTTTACAGTGAAAGGTACTGTAGAAGGGGAACTACCGAAAAATGATCAACAACAAAGAAAAAAGAAAGAGTTAGAATTTGAACTAATTTTTGTATTTCCTAAAGTTCAGCTAGCAGATGGTAGTACTTCGGTTGATCCAGGTGGTGTAACATCACCGGGTGGAAGTCTTGTCATGATGCCAGCGTTAAAGGAACCTAAAAAACCAGCAAGCCCGGTTGCAATAGTAGCAATAAGTAAGCAATCGACGAACTGTGCATCTTCTAGTACTAAAATCGATAACCAGAAATGTAATACTTTAGGTATAAGTGAAGCTATTTATGCTATCAGTAAATCCAATGTATTTATTGATAATACACTTAACTCATGGGGCAACGTTAGTTTAGAAAATTCTATTTTGAATATTGGCAAGAACTTTACACCAGCAGAATCTAAAATTGAAGATACAGAGTTAGTTGTTGGAGGTAAGATTGAAGCCTATAGAGCTGTGGTCATCAATAAATCTAAAATACATGCAAATGAATACAATAACAGTGGTGGTACTGGTTTAATAACCAATTCACAAATGAACATTACGACTTCGCTAGTATTTCAAACAGCAAATATCGAAAATTCTATAATTAGTACTAATATATACAAAGCCAATAATCAAGCCGATTTCAATAAAACAGATTTAAAAGTCCTAACTAATTATAATTCGGGCGGTGCGAGTTTTAAAAACTCTAACCTAGAAGTAGGTGGATACCTTGATACAGGTGGTGGTCTTTTCTACGTTGAAGGTTCGAATGTGAAAATTGTTGGAAACGCCCAAACTAATAACGGTTCGACAATTAAAAACTCTGTATTGAACATTGGTGGCTATTTCTTGCATACATCCAAACCACTAGATGCTGAAAACTCCGATATCTTTGTAGGGGGCAAGTTAACGGCTACAAATGGAACAAATTTAGAGCAAGTAAATATGAATGTTTTAGGAGACTACGTTTCTAGCACGGCATTTAAATTAGCCAAGACAAATTTAAACATTGCGGGTAATCTTTCTTTAAGTAATGGTGGTACGGTGAACAATAGTTTAATGGTCGCTGGCAGGATTACTGCAAGTACACCATTAGTGTTGAACGGTTCAGTCGTAAGTGCTGGATATTTACAATCTGATATTATGACACTCAATAATTCTAAAGTGTGTGCAAAAGATTTAAATGTAAGAAGTTTGATGATGGATGATGATAGTAAAATATACTATTCAAATACTTCTAATCATACAAAGAACAATATTATTAAACTATCATCCGTGGATTTTGAAAAAACTTGCGGTATGAATAGTTCGACAACACCTGAAGACTCAAAACAATCTGGGAAGATTGAATGGAAATCTCCTGTCCTGGATAAGGTCACATATTAATATTTGTGGGGGTACTAATGTGAAGTTTTTAAATCTTCGGTGCAGTCACCCCCGAAATTTAGACACAATTCATTGGGTTTTTGATTCGAGAGTGTCAATCACCGTATTCCCTGTTACTGAGTTTGTATTTTGACAACGTGAAGAACGTTGTCGTGGGGGGGGGGAGTGGCGACAGGCACTCGGATGCTATTTCCAATACCATTCGAACTTCTAAAATTTCAGGAGCCAGTCACTAGGATGCAATTCCTATTACCTCTCACACAATTAAAATAAAGATCAGACATCTACGTAGATGTCTGATCTTTTGCATGTTTACTCAAGGAGTTTGTCTTTATGTTTTCCCAAAATACTTACCACTAACTATTCCCTAGAAAGCGTCCCCTTGATATACTTCATCAATTCTCCAGCCACCGAAAACTCATGCGTTATATACAGCGATCGTGCCCCGACAGGATCCTCGATTTCATTCAACAGCCATCTTCCGTCGGGTAACAATATGAAGTCAATCCCCACATAATCACTTTTTATTGCTTGGGAAATAGTTTTCACAACATTTTCCTGCCAATTGGAAAGTATGTATTTTTCGACGGAGCCACCTAGCGTGTAATTTGATTTGAAAGAACCGTTGCCAGTGCGTTTTACAGCCCCGATAACTTCATTGCCAATCATAAATACGCGTATATCTCGGGCGCCGGATTCGATGAAGGGTTGGACAATTAGTTTTCGGTCGTGGAAATTGGTGAAAAACAACTCCGCGTCTGCAGCCGATTTACAAAGAAAAACTTCGTTCCCCCCATGGCCATCGACCGTTTTTAACACACAAGGATACGCACTGATTTCATCGATAGAACGAATCCTATTCGTCGGAACGGCAGGAATACCGAGCAGGGTAGCCAGTTCAAATGTCTGCAATTTATCATTCGCAATCCGATTTACTTCAGCACGATTGAATAGCCTTGAACCCTCCATCTCAAACTTTGCAGCTCGCCCAGTATCGCGGTCCCGGAAAAGAATGAAATCAGTATCTGAATCGGGCCGTCCATCCCCAGTTAATAATCGAAGTTCAATCCCAAGTTTCTCAGATTCGACCATCAAATCATCAATAAACGCATGATTCCTCACTGATTCAGCTTCTGAATAGTAAACGTATCCCTTCATTCGAGCTTCCTTAGAATATACGCAATCATCGCATCTGCTACATTAATCCCAGTGACGTTGTAAATATTACGAATGTGGGCAGCTGCATTCACTTCACATACAAGTGGTTCTTCATTGTCGCCGAACAGTAAGTCGACACCTGCAAACTCTGCACCGACTGCATGGGCAGCTTGTACAGCTAACGCTTTTTGTGGTTCTGTTAGTTCGATTACCGTCGCCACACCGCCATTTGTAATGTTCGCACGAAAATCAGTTTCAGAGTGACGGTACATTGCTGCTACTATTTCACCCCCGACGATGTTGACCCGGATATCACGACCTCTACTCGTTGCGATAAATTTCTGAAATACATAGTCGATGCCGCGTAACTCATCTGTCTTTTCATAAAACTGCTCTTCCGTTTCAATCAAATACACTTTCATACCGAATGAACCGTGCCCCTCTTTAATAACCATCGGTAAGCCAAGGTGTTCTAACACTTGTTCGTAGTAACCTGAATCTTTGATCGTGAAATTCGGATATACTTTTGGTGCAATAATTGTTTCAGGCATTGGAATGCCTTGCTTCGAAAGTTGAAGATATTGTATGGCTTTGTTATCACAGGTTTCAATAACATCGGGATCGTTGAAAACGGGGATTCCCGAATTTTTCAGGAAATTCGCGAGAAGAATATCTTTATCTAGAAAGACAACGAAATTAGGGCGAATCTCTAAATTTGTTGCCAAATTCATTATTACTTCATAGTTTTTCTTAAGCTCAGTGTGTACACCTGCACGTTCTGCCGCTTCCTTAATTAACTCAGCTTGGTCTTTGAATTTATCGCTTGTTAAACTTCCATTATAAATAATCCAACAACTTTTCATGTGGAACCCTCCGGGAATGATATACTTTTGATAACTAGATTCTAACATACGGAGGGATAGTTTTGATTCCAAAAATGAATGTCTATAAAGAGCGATGGGGAATTGATAGTGACAATTCAATAAAACCTGGTCTGGATGCGGTGCGCGAAGCGTTGTCTAAGATGGGAAACCTAGAAAGGGAATTACAAGTTATCCACGTTGCGGGGACTAATGGAAAAGGTTCAACAATTGCATTTATGGAAGCGATTTTAAAAGAGCACGGGTTTTCTACGGGTGTCTTTTCATCGCCTGCAATTATCGATATACATGATCAGATACGTATGAATGGCGATGAGATAACAGAAGAGGAACTAGATAAATCGTTCCGGGCGATGAAAGAAGCCGGGTTAAGCGGGTTACTGACAGATTTCGAATTACTTACTGTTGCAGCATTCCTGACATTTGGAAGGCTTGCACCGGATTATGTATTACTAGAAACGGGTATGGGTGGCTTGCTGGACAGTACGAATGTCGTGGTGCCGCTCGTTTCTGTGATTACCTCGATCGCGCTCGATCATACTGCATTTCTCGGGGGAACCATTGCGGAAGTGGCGGAGCAGAAAGCGGGTATTATAAAAAAGGGAATACCTGTCGTAATAGGGCCATTGCCTGAAGAAGCACTTAAGGTTGTTCATGCGATTTCAAGTCGGCAAGTGAGCCCGCTTTTCATGTACGGTGAGCAGTTTGGTATGAAGAATAACATGTTTAACGGAACTTCCACTTTCTTGTTGACCGAACGAAAGATGAAAGGGCCTCACCAAGGTGTTAATGCCGCAGTTGCGATTCAATCACTTCTTGTTGCAGGCATACAACTTACTGAAGAAGCAGCCTCTAAGGGGGTCGCTACAACGCAACTGGCACATCGTTTTCAAGAGATTTCACCTGGTGTATTTATGGATGGGGCACATAATCCCGCAGCCGCTAAAGTACTTGCAGATACGATTCGCTTTGAATTTCCGGGTGAGAAAGTGGACTTTGTTGTAGGAATGTTGAAGGGGAAAGATATTGAGAACACGTTGAATGAACTGATACCAGTTGCGGCCTCATTCACATTTCTAACGTTTCCCCATCCGCAAGCGGCGACGGGAGAACAATTGATGGAACATTGCCACCATCAAAGAAAAAGAGTGACAATAGCTGGAAGTGATACTATAATACTAGTAACGGAAGAAAATAGAAAGCTAATAGTCACAGGTTCGTTGTATTTACTGGGTGGTCTAATGGACTAATTCGTAGTTATTTGTCTAAAGCGTTTTTGGATAATAGTGACAGACACATTTCGGTTTGATAGACTTTTGAAGACGTCTGTTTTTTTAGACTTATTAGTTTAGGAGTGGATGAATGATGGTTGCGAATAGGTCCACTATACGTTATTCGGTATTGTGGTTATTGACTGTTCCACCGGGATTAGTTTATATTTTTTTTAACTATTCGCCAGTGCAAGTGAACTGGATGCATATAGCTCTTTTTATATTATTTGGATCACTTACAGCTTATTATCCAATAGTGAGGAACGGCACGCCTATGTTCCTAGTTCTGTGGGTGACAGTGCCCGCATTTTTAATGTATGGACTCTTAATTGAACTAGTAGTGATGCAAATTACTGTCATTGCAGTCACTCTAATATTTCCTGGTAAACAGCCATTGATACGACGTTTTTTCATTAACTCGACGCTCTTTTTCTTCTTATCGATTATCGCCGCCCTGGTTTTCTATTTAGCAGGCGGGGAATTAGGTTCAGTTAATTTATGGCCCGTTATTATTGCAACATTCTGCTACCATTTCGTTCATACAGTATTTAACGATATCGTGCTGAAATTATTTGCGGTGTACAAAGGTATCGATTCCAAATTCTATTCGAAAGATATTTTGGTGAATTATATAATGATCCTGGCTATCCTGCCTTTGTCGCTCACGTTCTACTACTTATTGCAATTTATCGGAACGGGTGCATTTCTGTTGCTAGGAATCCCCTATTTCTTTATAACGTTAATTAACCGCCTTTATAATAATTCGGAAAGAATTAACAACCAATTGCGGCAAGCGGGCGATATCGGTCACGGTCTGTCAGAACTATTGACAGAAAAGGATGTAATCGACAAGTTTGTCATGAACGTATCGGACATGTTTAACGCTGAGTTTACATATCTATTTGACCACCAAGATGGTTGGCTTGAGCTTGTTCGTACTTATGAACATGAAAAATTCATCGATATAGACTTTGCTCTTTTATCTGCTGGACAAGGGATTGCGGGCTTGGTTCTTGAGAGGAATAAGCCAATTATCTATTCGGAAAGGAAAGAGTGGGAAGCGGTTTCGAGAGATTATACGCCTGATGATATGCAAAGTGTACTTTGTGTCCCCATTTCACGAAACAAAGAAATCGAAGCGGTTTTGTTTTTGGCTTCAGACAAAAAATCTTCCTTTGACGGATACCAGTTGAAAATATTAGACATACTGTGTTCCTATTTCACTGTGTCAGTGGAGAAAGCACGATACATGCAAGAAGCGGTTATAAAGAATGAGCGTTGTGCGTTAACGAAGCTTTATAATTATAAGTATCTTGAAGAACGGCTAATGCACGAAATGGACAGGCTAAGAAACGAGGAAATAAACAATCTTTCAGTCGTGTTGCTTGATATTGATTATTTTAAACAAGTGAATGATACCTATGGACATCAAAGCGGCAATGACATTCTCTATATGCTTGCTCGTAAACTTGAAGCCGAACTTCCTGCTGGCGGAATAGTTGGCCGCTATGGCGGAGAAGAATTTGTCTATATTTTGCCTGGAGTTTCAAAAGCTGAAGCGGCTGAATTTGCGGAAAATCTTCGAGTTGCAATTGCAGGACATGATTTTACAATTACTCCGGATTTAGTAGAAGGTAAGCATCCGCTTCGCATCACAATCACTTCCAGTATGGGTGTTTCATCAGCTCCAGCTGACACAGATGAAGCGATGACGCTTCTTCGCAATGCGGATCGTGCCCTTTATTTGGGGGCAAAACAGGCGGGACGAAACAGAGTCGCTGAATATGTGAAGTGAATTAATTCAAGGAGGGTGTCGGATGGATGGGTATATCTAGAAGGTTTCAGATTATCACTATACTAATATGGCTTGTTATCGTTCCAGCGGGCACCTTTCTTGCATTCATTTTATTTCCTTCGAAAGAAATAGATTGGTTAAATTTGGCTATTCTGTTTGTGCTATTAGTCGTGACGATGAAGATGCCTTTACGGGTGAAAACAATCACGGTATCGTTGGAACGGTGGATTACGTTCACTATATTTTTCCAATACGGGTTATTTGCGGAATTTGCTTTTACACAGATTGCAATGATTATCTTGCTATTTAGTAGAAAATCAGATTTGCCAATTGTACAGCGTTTTGCCGTGAATTCAATGATTTTCACCCTTGTTTCATTAGCGAGTGGTGCCCTATTTCATTTTGCGGGTGGGGTGGTAGGGACCACAGACTTTTTAACCATCTGCCTATTTGGGCTTCTTTACGCGACGAGTTATACAGTTATCAATAGTGTTTTAATGCAACTCTATTTGTATCTTGAAATTGGCAAAGATTCTATAAAAGAGAAATTCGTAGTATGGGATTTTGTCACTACTATGATGTTGCTGCCGTTCAGCCTATCTCTGTATATTCTATATGAACATCTTGGCAATCATGCAATCATGTTAATGGGTATTCCATTCCTTCTCGTTTTAGCAATCGCAAGAAGGTATAATCATTCCAATAATATGAACGACAAACTTTCTTCGGCTGGTATTATCGGGCATGAACTAGCCGAGAGACTAGGTTTTGACGATGTAGTCCGAACGTTCATCAAGAAATTGAAGGATGTAGTGCCTTATGATAATGCATATGTTCTGGACCTGCGTGCTGGAGAACACCTGATTACACTAATGGGTTCTGAAAATAATGTTCTTTCTAAAAAGATAAATGACCTGTCATTTAAACCTGAAAAGTCTATATATGATGGATTGGATATCGATATGTCAAAGCTGTTTTCGACGAAAAAAGAAATGAATACACTAATAAATTTCGAATTTATACAATCGGTGGAATGCGTTATGACCGCTCCAATCCGGCGGAATCAGAGAACGGAAGGATTCCTTATACTAACGTCCAAGCGTAAGAAAATATTTCAAGCACTCGATTTGAAAATCGTTGATGTTTTGACGGGATACTTTGCAATTTCACTCGTGAAAGCCCGCCTGTATGAAAAAACCATAAAACAAAGTGAACAATGTGGTTTGACTCAGCTGCATAACTTCCGCTATCTTGACACGAAATTAAATGAAGAGGTCATTCGTTATCATACAGGTAAAATCGATTCGCTTTCCGCAATTATCATCGATATCGATCACTTTAAATTGATTAATGATACATATGGCCATCAGAGCGGGAATGACCTGTTGTGTGCGCTTGCAACGATTCTTAAGGCGTATGTAGGTCCAAATGTTACATTGGCTAGATACGGAGGCGAGGAATTTGTTTTCATCCTACCGAATAGGGGGAAAGATGAAACAATCAAGATTGCCGAGAACGTCAGGGAAGAAGTGGAGTTATGCCAGTTCCGTGTAATCCCGGATCTATCTGTAAGTCGAAAACCTGTGAATGTCCACATGACGGTTAGTATCGGCGTGGCAACTGTACCTGAGGATGCAGGAGATGCCAAATTGCTTTTGCGAAATGCGGATCAGGCACTTTATATAGGTGGCAAGCAGGCCGGAAGAAACCGGGTAGGGGTATATTCAAAAGGTGAGATTATAACTGTTTAGGGGCCAGGAAACTGGTCTTTTTTGTTGTGGGAAATGAGCCATTGTACCTTGTGGTTTGCGGTAGGTATTTGTTGGAAAAAAAGTAATGTGTTTTTTATGGGAGATATATAAGTATAAAAACCCACGAAGTGATAATTTTCGACAAAAATGTATATGTAAATGCGGGAATCTAGTTGCTAATTCCTAAGGGTGCGGTATAATTTTAGACTAATAGGATTTACTGAGGGGAATTTCAGAAATGAAAATTGAGTACAAGTATATAGTACTTATACATATCTAGACGAAGGGGGTTTTGATTTGACAATAAAATTTTATTTTCCAATTGTTACATGTTTTGTTTTAATCATGTTTGTTTTGTATCAAGTCTTTACACCATCTTCTATAGTATCTGCAAAAGGGAATGCGGAAAACGGCTCAATTGCGACAATCAATCTTGACGGAAAGAAAAAATCCGAAATTGAATCGCTATTGGCTTTGGAAGTGGCGAAGTGGAAAGAAAACGACATTATTGTGCAAGGGACGACTGCAAAAATCGTTATTCCAAGTAACTATGTGCAATTCGATATTAAGAAAACAGTCAAGCATTACGTAAGTGCGTCATCTAAACCTTGGTACAATATTTTGGGAAGTGCGAACAAAATTCAGTTGCCACTCGAAATTACAATAGATGAGGAAGTAAATGAACTATTGAAAGGTAATCCCTTGTTTTTTGTAGATGAAACCATTAAGGCAATCGAAGATCATGCAGGCTACTTAAAACAAGGGCCTGTCCAAGCAAAAGAAGTGGCGCTTTCAAAAAAACTGTTAGAGAGAATAGCATTTGAAATTCAAGACGTTAAGGCCAATGTCAACGGACTCTCGCAAATTAGTCATACATTAAATGAGACAACGCTTTTAAACGGTGAACAATTCTCGTTTCTGCAAAAACTAAAAGAGGCGGATAGTGTTTACAATGATGACACTGCTAATTTTATCGCATCTACATTGTATAGCGCTGTTTTGAATTCTGAAATCGAAATTTTGGAACGGCATTCCCAAAATCGCATCCCAGATTATTTAGTTCCAGGAGTAGAAGTGAAAGTGGATGCGAATAGGAATCAGGATTTTTCTTTTGTTAATAACACCAATCGTCCGATCATTATTTATGCAACCATTAAAGATGAGCGATTATTAATTGAACTGTATTCGTTAAAATCGGATAACGTGGTTACGTACGATGTGTCGAATATAGAAAACGTTAAACCAAGAACGATTTACCGACTGACTTCCACTTTGTCGCCGGGGCAGGAAAAGGTGCTAGAAGAGGGTAAAGACGGTCTACGTGTGCAAGTAAATAAAAAGATTTCAGGTGGATCATTTGACAAGGATGTCGTCATTAGTCGAGACTTTTATCCACCTAAAAATAAAGTGGTCTTAGTTTCTTCTATACCAACACTTGTTAGCCCTATCGTTCAAAATCCAAACGCTGGTTCAGGTAGTGCGACGAGCCAGGTCGACACAAATAATACGAAACCAGCTAATCCAATAACTGAAGATGAGGATGGCAATACGGTGAGGCATGAAGGTGCGGTCCTTATTCCTGAGGGCGCCACTTATGATAAAGGCGGAAACGTAATAACGTCTGATCCGCACTAAAATAAATGGGGGTGACGGTGTGAAATTCAAAACGCGCAAAAGGCTTGGGGATTTATTAGTCGAAGCAAACCTCATCAGTCACCAACTGTTGGATGAGGTACTGGTAGAAAAAAGCCGGGAGGAGAAGCTCGGGGATTGTTTAATCAGGCTACAGCATATTACCGAACAGCAACTTATTGAAGTACTTGAACTGCAACTGGGCATTCCGCATATTCATTTGAACCAATATTCCATCGAACCGGAACTGATCCAGCTTGTACCAAAAGAATTGGCAAAGCGTGCGCAGATTATGCCCGTACGGAAAGATCGCAATAAGTTATTGGTCGCAATGGCAGACCCGATGGATTACTTCGCAATTGAAGAATTGCGGATGACAACGGGCTACCAAATTGAGACAAGTATCGCAGCTAAAGATGATATCTATCGAACAATCACCAAGTATTATGATCTGCAAGAATCTATGGATGATGCACTCGATGACATTATGCCGACAGAATTGGATACCGAAAATCAAATAACAGACGAAGATTCGCCGATTGTTCGGCTTGTCAACCAAATAATTGCCAATGGTGTCGCGCAACGGGCAAGTGATATCCACTTTGACCCGCAGGAGGCGGAATTAAAAATCCGTTACCGTGTCGATGGCATTCTGCGTGAAGAGCGTGCCCTTCCAAAAAATATGCAAAATATTATCATTGCACGTGTGAAAATTATGGGGAATTTAAACATTACAGAAAATCGTATTCCGCAAGATGGACGCATTAAATCTGTCGTCAACTTCAGACCGATTGATATTCGGTTGTCTACATTGCCAACCATTTACGGTGAAAAAATTGTAATGCGTATTCTTGATTTAAGCAGGGCTTTAAACGATTTGGATGGACTTGGATTTGCCCCTGGAAATCTTCAACTGTTCAAAAAAATGCTTGAAAAGCCAAATGGTATTATTTTAATAACGGGTCCTACGGGGTCAGGTAAATCGTCAACGCTTTATGCGGGATTGAACTATCTAAACAATGAAGAAGTGAATATTATTACGGTTGAAGATCCAGTCGAATATCAGCTACAAGGGGTCAACCAAATTCAAGTTCGCGATGAAGTGGGTTTGACATTTGCGGCAGGTCTGCGCTCTATTCTTCGGCAAGATCCGGATATTATCATGGTCGGTGAAATCCGGGATATGGAAACGGCACAAATTGCGATTCGTTCATCGTTGACGGGGCATCTTGTGTTAAGTACGTTGCATACGAATAATGCGATTGACTCGATTTCAAGGTTGACTGATATGGGGGTTGAACCCTATTTACTGTCCTCATCACTCGTCGGTGTTATGGCTCAGCGGCTTGTGCGGCGCATCTGCCGAGATTGCAGTGAAGTACGTAAGCCGCACGAACATGAAACAAAGCTGTTTACTCAATATGGCTTGAAGATACCAGTGATTACCTATGGGAAAGGATGCCCGTCTTGTAATGAAACAGGTTTTCGTGGCCGCATAGCACTTCATGAAATACTGCCAATCGATGATACAATCAAGGCACAAATTATGGGCGTAAATAGTCCGTCAGAGATACGTAAATATGCCAGAAGCCAAGGTTTTAAGACGTTGTTGGAAGATGGGCTACAAAAAGTAGTCGAAGGGGCTACTACGTCGGAAGAAGTGCTGCGTGTAGCAACATCTGATTAGGATTGGGATTAGGATGTGATGGAATGTCGAATATAATCGTACAACTACTAACGAAAGCCTATGAAGAAAAAGCGTCAGATTTGCATCTTTCATTCGGGATTCCAGCCGTTTTCCGGGTGGATGGGCAATTGCGCCAACTCGGCGAACGTGCGTATACATCGTCAGAATTGCAACAGATGGTAGAGCACATTCTTCCTGCCAATAAAAAAGACGAATTCGAGTCCGTTGGGGAAGCCGATTTCAACTACGCATTTGAAGGGCTATGCCGTTTTCGTGTAAATGCATATCATCAGCGTGGCCAAGTTTCGATTGCGGCTCGTCTCATTTCGGCCGACATACCGACGATTCAGCAATTGGGGATGCCTGATGTCCTAATTGAGTTGGCTGAAAAACCGCAAGGACTCATTCTTGTGACAGGCCCGACAGGTTCCGGGAAATCGACGACGCTAGCGGCGATGATTGACTACGTCAATGACAATTATGCCAAACATATTATTACGCTCGAAGATCCGATTGAATATTTGCATCAGCATAAGAAATCCGTCGTCAATCAACGTGAAATCGGCGTTGATACACAAAGTTTCGCCAGTGGGCTAAGGGCTGCATTGCGGCAAGATCCTGAAATTATACTTGTTGGTGAAATGCGTGACCTTGAAACGATTTCAACGGCTATCACGGCAGCGGAGACAGGTCACCTTGTGTTGGCTACCCTACATACGAGTAGTGCGGCGACGACCATAGATCGTATTATCGACGTTTTTCCACCGCATCAGCAAAGCCAGATCCGAATTCAACTGGCTAACGTCTTGCAAGGGATTATTTCTCAGCGGTTGTTCGTGAAAAAGGATGGGCAGGGACGCGTGGCTGCAACGGAAGTGCTTGTTCAGACAGCATCTATTGCCAATCTAATACGCTCTGAGAAGGTGCATCAAATCCAAAACGTTATCCAAACGAGCCGGAAATTGGGCATGCATACATTAGAAACGTCCATCCAACAATTAATGGCAAGTGGAATGTTGCACTATGACGATGCCAAACCTTTTTTGAATGAAGGTGAATTCATTTGACGGTATTTAAATATAGCGGTCGGACATCTACAGGTGCGATGAAAAAAGGGGTCATCGATGCCGAAACACAGGTAGCTGCTGTTGCCAAACTACGCAAGCAAGGCATTAATCCGAGGGAAATAGCGGAATCCAACAGTATTCTTCATAAAGAATTAGCAGTTGGAGGAAAAGTGAAAAATGAAGATTTCGTCGTCTATTGCAGGCAGTTCGCCACACTGATCCGTGCGGGTGTTTCACTCGTTGAATCAACCAAGATATTGGCAGAACAAACTACAAGCAAGGTACTGAAAAAAGCATTGTTTGCAGTCGAAGAAGATATTCGAACAGGAACAACATTTTCAAGTGCTGCTGCAAAAAGTGACAAAGTGTTTCCGCCGATGTTCGTCAATATGATCCGCGCGGGTGAAGCGACGGGGAACTTGGATGAGACATTGGAAAGACTAGCAATCTATTATGAGAAACAACATAATTTGAAAAAGAAAATCCAATCGACAATGATGTACCCGCTTATCCTATTTATAATGACGATAATTGTTGTGGTCTTTCTGATGTTGACAATTGTGCCAACATTTACGTCGATGTTCGCCGACTTTGATGCTGAACTGCCAGGCATTACATTGTTTGTTATGGGGCTCAGTGATTTTATCAAAGCATTTTGGTGGCTGATGCTCATCATTGTGGTGGGGCTAGTCGTTGGTTTTAACTATTTGTTTAAAAACAACAAACAGTTCCATTATCAAGTGCATTATCTGTTACTGCGCATGCCGATATTTGGCAAGTTGCTGCAAAAAGCGGCAATTGCCCGCATGTCGCGCTCATTATCATCACTGTTCAGCAGTTCCGTGCCCATATTACAAGCACTGTCAATCGTTGAAAAAGTAATTGGTAATCCCGTTATGGGACAAGTTGTGTTGCAATCGAGAGCCAGTTTAGAAAAAGGCAGCACGCTATCGGCTCCGTTGCAAAAAAGCTGGCTGTTCCCACCGCTCGTCACGCAAATGACGGCGATTGGAGAGAAGACGGGTTCACTTGATTATATGTTGGAAAAAATTGCGGACTTTTACGAGGATGATGTCGACAGAACCGTAGATACGCTGAAAGGCTTGATTGAACCGTTGATGATTGTGTTTTTAGCAGCGATTGTCGGCACAATTGTGTTGGCGATTATGGTGCCGATGTTTAGTTTGTATGAGCAAGTCTAGGTTGTAAGGATACTGGATAGGGTGCCGGGTACTTGCATAATTCATGAAATTCGAATTGCGTGAGTACCTGGTACCCTGGGAAAGTGTCGGGAGGAAACAGATGCAAGACGCACCAATAATAAAAAACAAATGGAGGAATTATCATGTTGAACAAATTTAAAAAACAAATGAAAAATGAAAAAGGTTTAACGCTTATTGAACTATTGGCAGTTATTGTTATCTTGGCTATTATTGCGGCGATTGCGGTTCCGGCGATTGGAAATGTGATTAATAACTCGAAAGACAAAGCAATACTTGCTGATGCATCGAATATTTTATCAGGTGCTAAAATTGCTCTCGTTGATGGGGCATGCACTGACACATCAGGTGCGATTTCTTGTGTGGTATCTTCAGATGCTGCTTTACCTGGATTACAAGATTACGTTGAAGGTATGAAAGTAGGGGCTACTTACTCAGCTACAAGAACAGCTGCGGGTGTATGGACGATAACTTATAATAAATTAGATGAGTTGAAAACTAAAAAATATGTTGGATATAAAGCTACTGCTATTACTGACGCTAAATTAACCGAAGCACTTAATAAATAATCTTTCTCATTCTACAGTGGCCCACCCGCTGCTGTAGTCTCATCTTTTCGTTTTTGATCCAGCGTAATGACCCATCATTGCGCTGAATGGTTAACGAAATGACTTGTCTTTGATTGAAAGGAGCCCATCAAATGTTTGGTAGAAAAAAGAATCGGGTTGTATCACTTGAACTAAATGATTTTCTAATCCGTGCCTTCATTGTGAACGATGGCGATGTGGTGAACGCGACTGTCTATGAATCTCCGCTACCAACTGGCTTGGTCGTGGATGAAACGGTCCAAGATGAATTGGCTTTTTTTGAGTTGTTGAAAGAGCTTGCGAAAGATTGGCAGATTGCTAAGCATGATGTGCGTTTTTTTGCGCAGGATCATTCTGTTATGATGCGAACATTTGAGCATCCAAAAGATATTCCGTCCGATAAATTAAAAGGCTATGTGGAAATGGAATTAGGACGTACACTCCATTTACCGTTTGACGAGCCACTTATAGATGTCTATGATCCGAAAGTGGATGACGGGGAGGCTGTCATTTTTGCGGCACCTTCTGAAGAAGTCTTTAAACTGATGCATATATACGCGGATGTACATATGCATCCGACGATTTTGGATGTGCGTACCTTGTCCAATATTCGCTTTTTGGATAGCACATCATCCTTTTCGCCAGGCAAGACATATTTGATTGCAGATTGGTCAATTGATGCGGTGTCCGTCAGTATTTATTCCAATGGAAATGTCGATTTTCTGCGCTATCAGCCAACGGAAACATCATCGCGTAATTGGCATTATGAGTCGGATGGCAAGGAGCGCAATGTCTTTTCGTATGAGGGGCATATAGAAGATTATCATCAGTCACTCGCGAATCAGGTATTAGAGATTGACCGTATTTTGAATTTCTATCGTTTTTCCTTACATAAAGGTGAAAAGTCTGTCGACGAGATTGTAATGATGAGTGACCATCCTGAAATGGATTTCATAGTCGAGCAAATGCGTTCAGCTATTGATACGCCGATTACGGTTATTGACGATGTGTTTGTCCAAAAAAAATATCCTCAGTTTGAAGCCAAACATGCGGCACTTATTGGGCTTGCCTTGAAAGGGGGCTCTTAAATGGTTCCTGAAATTAACCTGCTGCCGCAAATGGAACGGAGATCTGCGGGCAACAAATGGGGAGCTCTACTTGTAGGAGTGGCTTTTATTGTCATCGTCTCATTTTTAGCCTTTCACTATTTTACGTTGACGAAAAGTGTCAAGACGTTACAGGCTTATCAGCAAGCTTTGCTGGCGGATAAAGCAACAATTGAAGCTGAAATTGCTACGTTGGAACAGCCTGAGCAAATGGACCTAGCTACAATTGTGGGGGTGTTGGAAACTATTACATATCCAGTGTCGCCATTGCTAGAGGAAATGAATCTCTATCGGAGTGAGGATGTCTATTTACGTGAATTTATATTGACTGACAATGAAATTGAGTTTGTTATGGACTTTGAAACGATGCCAGAAACGGCAACCTATGTCGGTGATTTGACAGGTAGTGCTTACTTTGCAGATGTGAAAGTGGAAGAAGTCGAAACAATTGTCCCGGTAGAGGGAGATAGAGCGGTTGAATCATTTGATGTTGTTGATCATTTTGCAAATCGTTTTACAGTGACCATTGATCCAACCTATTTACGTACGGGAGGTGCTGTACGATGAAGCAATCTTTAAATGAAAGTAAGTCGTTGGCGATTCTCTTAGGTGTTGTTGTCGTTCTATTGCTAGGCGCATTTTATTATTATTTTATTTATCCTAAGATAGAAACAGAAAAACAGACCGAGCAAGCGATTAGTCAACTGCAAACGGAGTTGACTACTTTGGAGCAACAGGTGGCTGTGCTGGGTGCGGTGGATACTGAAGATACGAATGATTTTGAGCTGCGTAAAAAGCTACCTGTCCAGCGTGAATTGGACAATTTACTGCGAACTATTCATGAAATCGAAGTGATGAGTGAATCAAAAATAGTAAGGATGACATTTAATAATTATGATGAAGAAGTTGCGCAAGCAGAGAGTCTAAAGTCTAAGGAAGAGACTGATGCAGAAGGAGCCGATCAAACAGAGGCTAGCACGACTGAAGAGGTAGTGGAAGGCGAGAAACCTGTTACGCCGATTAATATTGAGGCATTGCCAAAAGAGTTGAAACTGATGTCACTTGAGCTAGAAATGGAAGTAGTAGATGAGGCGCATTTGATGACTTTTTTACAAGAGATAGAGGCTATAGAGCGGATTGTACGTATTGATGGTGTGATAATTGATCAAGTGCCAGGTGAATTGGAATTGACACGGCTAAACCCAAATAAAAAAATACCTGTGACAGTTCAATTGACGACGTTTTACGCAGAGGATGTGACGAACTAAATGGATATGGTTCTTCTCGTATTATTCTTCACCTACGGCATCGTATTCGGCTCTTTCTTCAACGTTGTTGGCTTACGCGTTCCGAAAAAAGAGTCCATCGTGTCACCGCCTTCCCACTGCACAACTTGTGACCGAAAACTGGGGGTTCCTGACCTGGTGCCGGTCCTTTCTTACATCTTCTTAAAGGGGAAATGTCGGGGGTGCGGGTCGAAAATCAGTGCCATTTATCCGTTTATGGAGTTTGTGACGGGGTGCCTGTTTGCGCTGTCGTTTTATATGCTAGGTTTTAGCGCAGAACTTATCGTCGCCATTTTGTTCATGTCGCTTCTTGTCATCATTACGGTGTCGGACATCGCCTATATGCTTATCCCTAATAAGGTGCTGCTGCCGTTCGCTGTCGTGTTGCTTGGGGTTCGGCTGTTCATTCCCCTGGAGCCGTGGTGGGATAGCCTGCTCGGGGCTCTAGTGGGCTTCGGAGTCCTCTATCTTATCGCGGTTGTGTCGAAAGGTGGCATGGGTGGTGGGGACATCAAATTGTTTTTCGTTATCGGTCTTGTGTTGGGTACCGCGAATACGCTTTTGACGCTGTTTTTAGCGGCGTTCATCGGGTCTATTGCTGGGCTTATCATGTTGAAACGGACGGGGCAAGGACGAAAAACACCTATCCCATTTGGTCCTTCAATTGCAGTGGCTGCTGTCATTGCTTATTTCTGGGGTGCCGATTTTGTCGGTTGGTATGGAAATCTATTCTATTAAGTCGATAAATTTAGTGGAACAAGGCGACATACGTCTTGTTCTTTTTCACGTCCATTCTGATACCGTTAACTATAAAAGCACCTTGGTAAGGGCTGACTTATGCCCTCAGCACCTAGGCGCTAGATAAACTTAAACGGGGTGGTCAACAATGAAATTCGGAAAACGCTACTCGAAAGGGACAGTCTTCATGGCGATGCTTCATGGTGTCCTCATTGGTGTCGCGGCTGTTGCGGTGATTGGTCTACTGCTTATGGGGACTAAAGGGGAAGACGACAGCAAGACGAGCGGCAAAGAGTTACCTACATCGGGTCCAGCAGCTGTTGAAAATTCAGCAAAGCCTGCTGAAGAGTCGTTACAATTATTTGCGAAACAGCATGGGGCATTCTCGTCCTCGGAATCTGCAACTCTATTTATTGCAGAAGATCCAACTCTATCGAAAGCGGCCGTCATAAAGGCAGGCGATAAATACTTAGTTTGGACTGCAGTTGGGTTGGCGGAAAATGAGATTAACTCTAGTGAATCTGAAGGTACGTATCGGAAAACGTTCAGGGCGGATACCTCATCTTGCGGGGCAATCGGTGCAGGGAAATTGCGCGAGGTCCTCAAGCAAACGGAAATAGCCAAAATTAATTATTCGGACGAAACTAAAAAGGAAGGGAAAGATGATGATAAGACGAAGGCGTTTTACAAGAATATCACCGCCATTACAGCGTTTACGAAGGATTTACGTATCGTCAGATTGCATCTTCTTTCCCATTATTCACATACAGAAAACTGCGTTAAAATCACTTTTTAAGGATTAAAAAGGGGTCAAATTTGAGTTTTGAGGATTTTAAGACAATTTTCACAAATCCTTTTATCCAGTATGATGGGCTAAAGGGGGAATTACTAATGAAATTTACAGTTGTTAAACCAGTTATTCTAGCTTCAGCATCTCCGCGTCGGAAAGAAATTCTAAGTTTGCTTGGCTTCCCGTTCGCAGTTGTGCCAAGCAATGTGCCTGAGGATTTAGCTCTAGGAAATAATGATTTTGAAAGCTATGCACGGCAACTCGCTGCGATGAAAACGCAAGCAGTTGCGAATGAAGAGCAGGGTTCTATCGTAATTGGAGCGGATACGATTGTTGTGCATAATGGAAAAATATATTCGAAACCAGAAAGTAAAGAACAAGCGCGAACATTTTTAAAAGAGCTTTCTGGTGAATCACATACAGTTATAACAGGCGTCGGTTTATATATGGGTGATGAGATATGTACATTTTCCGTCCAGACAAAAGTTACTTTCCGAGAACTTGACGATATGTTGATTAACGCATATGTGGAATCCGGGGATCCGATGGACAAGGCTGGCGGATACGGTATTCAGACGGCTGGTGCACTATTGGTAGAAAAAATTGAAGGTGATTATTACAATGTTATGGGTTTGCCCATTGCAATGTTGACGGAGTATATGCGGAAGCTGTCCCTTATGGAATTGAAAGGCGGTGTATCATTCATTGACAATTGATACTCAGCCGGGAATGATGATCCGAGACGTACATATAGCGGACAGGCCGCGCGAGCGACTTATTAGGCAAGGTGCGGAAAGTTTATCCAATCAAGAGCTGATTGCAATATTGTTACGCACGGGTACAAAACAGGAATCTGTTCTCGTTCTTGCCAATCGAATTCTATCCTCTTTCGATAAAATCCAAGACTTGAAAGACGCTACGATTGAAGAAATGATACTGGTAAAAGGGGTCGGCAAAGCGAAGGCGGTCCAACTTCTTGCTGCCGCAGAGATTGGCAAGCGGATGTATCGTAAGCATTCAGAGGGGCGCTACACGATAAGGTCCCCTGAGGATGCCGCTGCCTATTTAATGACAGATATGGCCTCACTCAAACAAGAGCATTTCGTTGTGCTCTTTTTGAATGTTAAAAATGAAGTCCTTCATAAACAGACTATTTTTATCGGTAGCCTGAACTCAAGCATAGTTCATCCACGCGAAATTTTTCGTGAAGCAGTAAAGCGATCTGCTGCGTCCATAGTAGTTTCGCACAATCATCCGAGCGGAAATCCGTCACCATCTCCGGAAGATATTGAAGTAACTAAGAGACTCATTGAAGCGGGTTCAATTATGGGCATCGAAGTACTCGACCACGTTATCATCGGAGATCACCAGTTTTTAAGCTTAAAAGAGAAGGGATACATGTGACTATATTCTGAAATAATGCTTCGAATGGCACGAAAAATGAATCAGGGTACATGTGACGCTGTGAATTTGCTCTTCTATCCGTTATACTATGGTGTATGATTTCATGAATGCCGTAATTAACGGTTTAGCAGAAAGGAAGAACAAATTTGTTTGGTTTTGGATCTAGAGATGTCGGGATTGACCTCGGCACAGCAAATACATTAGTTTTCATTAAAGGAAAAGGCATTGTCCTTAGAGAGCCTTCAGTAGTAGCAAAAAATACACATACAGGTGAAATTGTTGCAGTCGGTAGCGCTGCAAGAAATATGATTGGTCGTACACCTGGATCGATCGTGGCAACACGCCCGATGAAAGACGGAGTCATTGCTGATTTTGAAATTACGACAGCAATGATTGAGCATTACATGAAAGAAGCAACGAAAACGTCAGGTGGAGCATGGAAAAAGCCAAATGTCCTAATTTGTGTGCCTTACGGAATTACTTCTGTTGAACAGCGCGCGGTTATTGATGCTTCACGTCAAGCTGGTGCAAAAGAAGCTTTCACAATTGAAGAACCGTTTGCGGCTGCAATTGGCGCAAATCTACCTGTTTGGGAACCTACTGGTAGCATGGTCGTCGATATTGGTGGCGGAACGACAGAAGTTGCAGTCATTTCACTTGGCGGTATCGTAACAAGCGAGTCGATTCGTGTCGGTGGCGACACAATGGACGGCGCAATCATTAGCTATATCCGCAAAATGTATAATTTGACTATCGGTGAACGGACTGCAGAAGCTATTAAAATTGAAATTGGTTCTGCAAAAGTAATTGGTGATACACAGAAAATGGAGATTCGCGGACGCGATCTTTTGACTGGTCTACCGAAAACGATTGAAATCTCTTCGGATGAAATCGCAGAAGCACTGCGTGAGTCAATTGCACAAATCATTGATGGCGTGAAAAAGACGCTTGAAACAACGCCTCCAGAATTATCTTCGGATGTTATGGAACGCGGAATTGTGCTAACAGGTGGTGGTGCGTTGCTTCAGAATCTTGATAAAGTCATTTCTGATGAAACACAAATGCCTGTTTTCATAGCTGAAGATCCACTCGATTGTGTTGCCATCGGAACAGGTAAAGCACTTGATAATTTTGAATTGATCAAAAAAATGCAAGGTAGATAAGTAAGGGAGGACATGGGCAATGCCGCGATTTTTTTCAAATAAACGTTTGATATTACTGCTCGTGGGCGTCATTATCCTTGTGGCATTAATTTCATTCTCCCTCAAAGACCGGCAGAATGCCTCCCTTCCAGAACAAGTTGTGAAAGATGTAGTCGGCTTCGGGCAATCACTATTCTCGAAGCCGGCGCTTTACATAACAAACGTCATTGGGAATATTGATGGGATTTTGAATACATACGAAGAAAACAAACATTTAAAAGTAAGATTAAGCGAATACGCCTCTGGACAAGCAGAGTTGGCGGATGTTAAAGCAGAAAATGAACGTTTGCTCGAAGTTGTAGGTAAAAAGGATGATTTGCGTGTGTATGAACCGGTTCAGGCAACGGTCATTTCACGGAACCCTGATCAGTGGGAAGAGAAAATCATCATCGACAAGGGCGAAGAACACGGCATTAAAAAGAATATGGCGGTTATTACAGCGAATGGCCTGGTTGGGAAAGTTGTCCTTGTCACACCTTTTACTTCAACGGTGGAACTATTGTCAACTGAAAACCGAAATTTACGTGTTGCCGCAGTCGTTGCGGGTGAAAAGACTTACGGACTGATCGAGGGGTATGACCGGAAACGCAGTGAGCTCATAATGAAACGAATTGACTCTAGTTTCGAAGTCAAAGTCGGTCAGAAAGTTATAACATCTGGTCTTGGTGGTATTTTTCCAAAGGGTCTTTTGATCGGTGAAGTAACAGAAGTGTCGACAGATGATTATGGACTGACGAAGTTGGCGTATATTCGTCCAGCAGCAGATTTCTCGTTGTTGGATCATGTCATCATTACCAAGCGCTCATCAATTACTGATGTTAATGGTACGGACGGGAACGATACTACAAATACTGAGGGGGAGGATGGATCATGATCCGGTCCATTATCCCTCTTATTGCTGTATTGCTATTTTTCCTAGAGCCTGTTTTTAGCCTGTTTTCACCCGTGAATATTGGTGGTACTAGTTATACACTTGTTCCGCGGTTTGTGGTCGTGTACCTTATTTTTATAGCAGTCTATTACAGTAGACAACGTGCAATCATTTACGGAATTGTGCTTGGACTCTTGTATGATATGTACCATATTGATATTATTGGATTATATGCATTTCTCTATCCTTTGATCTGCTTTATTGCAACACTAATTATTCGCCAAATCCATCGCCATATTGTAACGGTGATGTTCCTGGCGTTACTTCTGATTATCGTGCTTGAAGTGCTATCATACTTTTTCGCTAGTCTAGTTTCATTGACATCAATAGGCTTAGATGAATTCATTACTGGGAGACTTATTCCGACGATAATTGCGAATTCAATTTTTGTTGGTATGTTTGGCTGGTTTTTCAAAACTCTTATCTATAAAAGAGTAGTAGAGCGACAAGGCGAAACTTTGTAAAAGAAAATGCGGGGTGACGCAAATGACGAAACAGCAATATGTAACGATAAAAGGGACAAAGGACGGTCTTGTTCTTCGGCTTGACGACAAATGCGCTTATTCGGACATGATTGCCGAACTCCGTAGAAAAGTGGAGGAAGACGGCTTGGAGGGACTTGCGGAAGTGCAGGTTCATACAGGTAGTCGCTACTGCAATGAAGAAGAATTGCGGGAAATTATGAATACGATTCATGATTCTCCAAATTTACGTGTATCAAAAATCCAAAGTGATGTTATCACGATGGAAGAATGCAATAGAAAAGTGCTTGAAAACCAATCCGAAACCTACGTCGGTATCGTGCGATCGGGTCAAGTTGTGCAGGCAGTAGGGGATCTCGTTGTCATTGGTGACGTGAATCCCAATGGCCGCGTGGTCGCTGCAGGCAGCATCTATGTTCTTGGTAGGCTGAAAGGAATCGCTCATGCAGGCTCGAGCGGCAATGCGAAGGCTGTTATTGCGGCTTCTTGGCTTGAAGCAACACATCTTATAATCGCGGACAAAATGGAAACGATGACGGATGAGTTAACGATTTTGTCGGAACAACCGGAAATGGAATGTGCCTATTTGCATCCGAACGGCTTCATCGCCATCGATCGTCTGCAGGAACTCCGGATTCTTCGGCCTGGTCTGTCATCATTTAAAGGAGGAAGCTAGTGTGGGAGAAGCAATCGTAATAACATCTGGTAAAGGTGGTGTCGGTAAGACGACGACAACTGCAAACCTTGGAACCGCATTGGCTCTCCAAGGTAAAAAAGTGTGTCTGATTGACACTGATATCGGTCTCCGAAACCTAGACGTCATTCTCGGCCTTGAAAACCGTATCATCTACGATTTAGTGGATGTCATTGAAGGGCGCTGCAAAGTTCAACAGGCACTTGTGAAGGATAAACGCTTTGAGGACGGTCTCTTTTTATTGCCGGCTGCTCAAACTACTGATAAAAATGCTATAAATCCGGAACAGATGAAAACATTGGTCAATGAACTAAAACGAGATTATGACTATATATTGATTGACTGTCCGGCTGGTATCGAACAAGGTTTCAAAAACGCCATTGCCGGCGCAGACCGTGCCATTGTTGTCACGACACCTGAAATTTCGGCCGTCCGAGACGCAGACCGAATCATTGGTTTGCTTGAACAGGAAGACATAGAACCGCCGAAACTGATCATCAACCGCATCAGGCGGCATCTCATGACTAACGGAGATGCACTTGATGTCAACGATATTACGACACACTTGTCTATCGACTTGCTTGGAATCGTCCTAGACGACGAAAGCGTTATCACTTCCTCTAACAAAGGGGAGCCAGTCGTCATGGATCCAGCGAACCCTGCAGCATTGGGCTATCGCAACATTGCCCGTCGCATTCTCGGCGAATCCGTTCCGCTCATGTCACTTGCCGCTGGGAAACCTGGATTCTTCGGTAAACTTAAATCGATTTTTGTGAGATAACCCCAAACCCCTGACACATATTTTTTGTGTTGGGGGTTTTTTGTGGAATTTCGGTTGGAGGGAGGAAGAGTTGAAATTACAATTCGAAAGTTGCAATTAAACGTGCGAAGTTGCAATTACGTTTCCATAGTTGCAATTAAACATGGAAATTTGCAATTAGCGATAGTAAATGAATTAGATTCCGCGATGGGGTTAGATATCGGTACTTTTTCAATGAGAAAGTCAAAAAAGGAGGAGATTTTGATTGATTATTAAAAAACGAGGTATTCCAGGGGCTTTTGCAGGGTTAGCATCGCTTGTTTCACGTATATCGGAATCTGATGAAGTATTTAAAAGAATCAAGTCTGATTATAAAAATAGTCGTGCAGGATTTGCGGGTGAATTAAAGGTTGATAATTTTTTGGAAGAGCTTGAACTGAAGATGCCCTATTACGTTTTGCAGAATCTGAATATCAGGGTTGGAAAAAAGGAAGTTCAGATTGACACAGTGATTATCCATCCCAATTTCATTATGATAATAGAAATAAAAAATATGCGGGGGGAGTTTTATTTTGATCCCGTTAATAAACATTTTTATAGGTTGAGCGACGTAGGGAAAAAGGAAGGAATGAGGAACCCGGAATCGCAGCTAAGTCGGTCTACAACTATTATCAATTCATTCCTTCGTGGTAAAGGGATTGAGATGTCCGCCAATGGACTTATCGTATTCGTTAGCCGTGCGGGTATTGTTATGCAAGCATCAGAAAAGCGGGAAACGATTCCGCTTGATTCACTGGTGGAGTATATTGAGTTTTTAGAAAACAGAACTAAACGCGTGATGCCAACTGAAAAATGCAAGCGTTTGGCGCTGGAGCTATTAGCTGAAGATAGGCCGGAAGAACTAGTTAGCATCGTCGACTTTTATAATGTTTCAATTGATAAAGTGAAAAAAGGGGTCAGATGTCCGGAGTGCAGTACCATTCCAATGCTAAGAAAACATTCGCGATGGTATTGTGAGAAATGTGGAAAGGAATCGCGTGATGCTCACCTCAATACCTTGAAGGAATATCGGTTATTATTTGGGCCGGAAATTACAAGTAGAAGTGCGATTGAATTCATGCAGCACAATTCCATTTACTTTGCGATACGTGTTCTTAATAATAATGCTGAAATAAAAAAAGCGAAGGCAAGGTATCGATTATTTCAAATTAGCGATGAAAAACATCTATTATCGGAATTTATTTGGGCAGAGTTGAAAAACTAGTTGTTGAAATGGCGGGTTTGCAATTAGATTTGACTAGTCGCAGTTAGAATTCGAAAGTTGCAATTAGAATCCAAAAGTTGCAGTTAAAACTTAAGGGTTGCAATTAGAACCCGAAAGTTGCAATAAAAGAGAACGCGCTGGTATTTGCCGCCCAAATTTTCTCGCAGAAATCGAACTATACGAAATCCACTTTCAATAATTCAAACCAACCGCCCATACTATTCCCCTCATCTCCGTCATATACTAAAAAAAACGGGTGGTGTGACCGGTTGAAATGGAGAACGAAGTGGATGATGGCAATTGTGTTGACGCTCGGTGTGATTGGTGTGGCGAAGTTGGAGGATGCGGGTGTTATTCAGGAACCTGTTACACAGTATGTGACGTCTGGAAAGGACTTTTTGGCGATGAAGAAATGGGTTGCGACGATGATTAAAGATCCTGGGGCCGACAAAATTGCGGTCATGGCAGATCCACATCGGGAAGATCCATTTTCGGCGTATGAATCAATGCAACCCTATAAAGAGGGAGTAATTGTATCTTATACGCAACCATTGCCGATTGATGCACAAGAAAACGGGCTAGTGATATTCACAGGTTTTACGCGCGAATCGGGTAAGACTATCACGGTATTATATGATAGTGGAGATGAAGTGACGTATGGTTATGTTGGAAAAGTTGTCAAACTGCCGTATACTGCTGTGAAAAAAGGGGACACGCTGGCGCTAATGAATGAGGGGGCGATTTATCTGAAGGTGAAGCGTGATGGGGTGAAAATGGATGCATCACTATTACCGACATATCTTTTGGGCGAGGAACAATGAAATTTAAGCTCCATCCTGTTCTTTTGCCTTTTTTTATATTTTTAATCATGACCGGCAGCATTTCGATCTATGCCATTATTTTTATTTCGCTTCTGATCCATGAAGCCGGTCATCTCCTTGCTGCCTATCTAACTGGAATGCGCATACGATCCTGTACAATCATGCCATACGGTGGCGAAATCGTTATTTGGAATAAACACATGGCACCAAGAAGAGATCGTCTCCTTGTCGCGCTTAGCGGCCCTTTAGCAACGTTGCTTCTTTTATTAATGGCAATATGGATTCCATTTCCGGGTGACGACCAAGTTATCCGGATTCAAGTCGCATTGCTAGTGCTTAACTTACTTCCCATTCTACCGCTTGATGGTGGACAGGCAATATGTGCGCTGCTCGAAACAGACGGTTCCGTTTATCGCACACGTGCTCTTTTCTTACTCCATTCCATTCTTTTTCTTTGCGCTGGCATTATCCTGTTATCAGCTGATTTGCCTAAGACATTGCCCTACATTCTCCTGGCAACGTTCCTCCTGCTTCAAAACATTTCCGCTTTTCGATTCCGAAAATATGAAAAAGCATTTGCCGAAATGAAATTAAATAGATTGACGTAATAAAATATACGTGGTATCATTCAAGAGTTAATGTTTGTAGCACCCGTGCTACAACCGCACTGATAAGGTACAAGTATCCGTACGGATCACCTTTGAAGGCGAGTCTGTAATTATAGAGGAGGTGCAAGTATGTACGCAATTATTGAAACTGGTGGAAAACAAATCAAAGTTGAAAAAGGCCAGGAAATCTACATTGAAAAAGTAGCTGGAGAAGCTGACGAAGTTGTCACTTTCAACAGAGTTCTATTCGTAGGTGGAGAAGACGTGAAAGTAGGCGTTCCATTCGTGGAAGGTGCTACAGTTACAGGAACTGTTGTAAAACAGGGACGTGCTAAAAAAATCACTGTTTTCAAATACAAGCCGAAAAAGAACTATCACAAAAAACAAGGTCATCGTCAGCCATACACGAAAATCGTCATTGACGGTATCAATCTGTAAGCCGGCATGATCAAAATCATCATCAAGAAACAATCATCCGGTCGGATCAACTCTTTTGAGATGTCAGGCCACGCTAATTTCGCAGAATACGGAAAAGACCTTGTCTGTGCAGCTGCATCAGCAGTATCATTTGGTGCTGTCAATGCAATCATTGCACTTACAGGCAAAACCCCTGAGATTCAACAAGGATCTGAGAGTGGTTATTTGAAAGTCATATTTCCGGATACTGAAGAAAACGATCACGATACACAGTTGATTGTGAAGGCAATGATTGTTTCATTGCAGACGATTGAAAATGACTATGGGCAACATATAAAAATTATTCTTAAATAGTAGGAGGTGGCATACATGCTACGTTTAGATCTCCAGTTTTTCGCATCGAAAAAAGGGGTAGGTTCTACTCGGAACGGTCGTGACTCACACTCGAAACGTCTTGGCGCAAAACGCGCGGACGGACAGTTTGTTACTGGCGGCTCAATCCTTTATCGTCAGCGCGGAACGAAAATTCATCCAGGTGAAAACGTCGGTATCGGCGGTGACGATACTCTTTTTGCAAAAGTTGACGGCGTCGTTCGTTTCGAACGTTTTGGTCGCGACAAAAAGAAAGTTAGCGTATACCCTGAAGTTCAGGAAGCTTAATATACGTACGACAGAAAGGACTGCATACGAATGTGCAGTCCTTTTTTCTTTTTTTAGACACAGAAAGAAGTCATACCTATTTACGCTTGCCACAAATAGCGAAATAAGCTATATAGATGCTATACTGTATACATGAAAATTGTTGGCGGTGAATGGGAATGGGGAACAGTAAACTAACCACGGCGAAAGCGCTGAAATTTGCAAGACATGATTTTTTAAATGAACTTCAATTAGTATTGCTCTATATCGATCTTGATAAACTACCGGAAGCAAAACAAAAGATCTTGGAAGCAACCGATCGTATGCGTGAAGTGGCATTGTTAGAAAGGCTTGGGCTTCCAGCCGTTGAGACATGGCTTACTACGTTCGACTGGTTGTACGGTGCGTATACTAAAACGATGACGTGTACAATAGCGTCCGGAATCCGGGAAGCCGACGATAAGGAAGTTGTAACTTATTTAGAACGAATGTTTAGCGAAGCCGAAAAAACACTAGAGCCGACATCCGAATATGAAACACAAATCGATGTGCAGGCAACAGCGACAAGTTGGTCAATTACTATTTCTGTGCATGGTCAGATGGAAAATAGACTTCCGGCACCGATAGCGGATGGAAACTTTACTATTAAAGAGACACTTTCACAAAATCAATGGACGTTCACGATCAGTGGACAATAGGAGGAAAATAAATGTTTGTCGATCACGTTAAGATTTATGTAAAAGGCGGCGACGGTGGTGACGGAATGGTTGCTTTCCGTCGGGAAAAGTATATCGCATATGGTGGCCCAGCCGGTGGCGATGGAGGACAAGGTGCTAACGTTGTTTTCATTGTGGATGAAGGATTGCGGACACTAATGGATTTCCGTTACCAGCGCCATTTCAAGGCCCAACGCGGTGAGCACGGTGGGAGTAAAAATATGCACGGGAAAAACGCAACGGATGTAGTTGTCAAAGTACCACCTGGTACGATTGTGACAGACGCGGAAGATGGTGCAATCATCGCTGACCTCGTTGAGCACGGTCAGACAGCAATCATTGCTAAAGGCGGCCGTGGAGGACGCGGGAATAGCCGATTCGCGACACCATCAAACCCTGCACCTGAATTATCTGAAAAAGGTGAGCCGGGCGCTAATAAAGAAATTAACTTGGAATTGAAAGTGCTAGCGGATGCAGGACTTGTCGGCTTCCCAAGTGTTGGTAAATCAACGCTATTATCTGTTGTTTCCGCTGCAAAACCAAAAATTGCAGATTATCATTTTACTACCCTTGTTCCGAATTTGGGCATGGTTGAAACGGATGATCACCGCGGCTTCGTGCTAGCTGACCTTCCAGGATTGATTGAAGGAGCGCACCAAGGTGTCGGTCTAGGTCATCAGTTCTTACGTCACATCGAACGGACACGCGTCATCATCCATGTGGTTGATATGTCCGGCCTAGAAGGACGTGAGCCATACGAGGATTTCCTGACAATCAATGAGGAATTAGAACAATACAATATGCGTTTGACAGAACGTCCGCAAATCATTGTTGCAAATAAAATGGACATGCCTGAAGCTGAAGAGAATCTCAAAATCTTCAAGGAGAAACTGAATGACAGCAATGCACTCATCTTCCCAACTTCAGCACTCACGAGAACTGGACTTGACGGACTTCTACATGCGGTTGCGAATTTACTTGAAACGACACCGGAATTCCCAATGCATGAAATTGAGGACGAAGACAAAGAGAACTCAGTTCTGTACAAATATGATGGAGAAGCAGAGTTGTTTAAAGTTGAACGTGATGATGACGGCGCATTCGTATTGTCGGGCTATACAATTGAACGTCTGTTCAGGATGACGGACTTTAACTTTGACCAATCCGTTCGTAAATTCGCGAGACAATTGCGTGGTATGGGAGTAGATGATGAACTCCGTAAACGTGGCGCGAAAGATGGGGATACAGTGCGACTTCTTGACTTCGAATTTGAATTCGTAGATTAATTAGTTGGAATGAATGACTAAAAAATGACTAAAGGTACGCACGAAGGGGGATATCCTATGAAGCAGTTGGGGGAAGGTCAGTTTTATCTTGTAAGGGAAGACGTACTGACAGAATCGATGCTGAAAATGTTAGAGGCGAAAAGGCTTTTAGCGAGCGGAGAGGAATCGACGATACAAGATGCCACGAAAAGGGTAGGACTATCCCGTAGTGCATTTTATAAATACCGCGACACTGTTTACCCGTTCGAATCCATTGCGCGTGAGCGTATCCTGACGATTTTCATTCAACTTGAAGACCGGAAAGGATCGCTTGCGACATTGTTGCAAATCGTCTCAGAGTCGAAATGTAACGTTTTAACAATTCACCAAACAATTCCTGTTCAAGCACGGGCCAATATTACCTTGTCACTCGATGTGACAGAAATGATTATAAAAATGGAAGAGTTCCTGCAACGATTAAAAGCACCTGACTTTGTCGATTCGGTAGTCTTAATCAGTTCAGGTGCACTCTGATGGGAGGATACTAGTATGGGAAATGATAGGTATACGCCTACTGTCGCTTATTTGGGGCCGGAAGCATCATTCACGCACGTCGCGGCAAGCACTCTTTTTGGAACTTCGGGTTTGATACCTCAACCTACAATACCGGATTGTGTAGAGGCTGTGGTAGAAGGGCGAGTCGCCTATGCGATTGTTCCGCTTGAAAACGCGTTGGAAGGATCCGTTCCGATGACCATTGATTATCTGTTTCATGGGGCAGATTTGTTCATAAATGCTGAAATATCAATACCAATCGAACAGCATCTAATGGTCCATAAAAAGCAAGTGCCTTTTATAGCTGAAATGGAATCCATCAATTCCCATCCCCATGCCCTTGCCCAATGCCATAAATATTTGCAGTACCATTACCGTCGTGTCCCGCTTATCCAGACGACTTCCACGGCGGCGGCTGCCAAATATATTTCCGAAAACCCAGATGTGAAGGTTGCGGCAATCGGAAACAAGTTGGCGGCTGAAAAATATGGTCTACATATCGCAGAAGAGAATATTCACGATTTTCATTTTAATCATACGCGATTCGTCGTATTATCCCTGCGAAAAGAAAGTTTGGAAACAAATGGCCATTCTGCAAAACTAAAAACGACATTAATGGTGAAACTGCCAGAAGATGATCGTTCGGGTGTGTTACACCAGGTTTTATCCGTTTTTGCATGGCGTAGACTCAATTTAAGTAAAATTGAATCAAGGCCCTTAAAAACAGGACTGGGCAATTATTTCTTCATTATCGACGTAATGGAATCCGAAGAACACCCGATGATGAAAGGTGCGATGGAAGAACTCGCCGCACTGAATTGTACTGCTCGCTCATTCGGTTCATATTTCATATACGACCAACTGCCATCACGTCATTCAATATGACTGTGATGGTTTTTTAATTGGGCAACAAATCACTTCGGTAATTTCTTGTAAATAGTGAATAAATGGCTATATAGTCGGCGCTTAACAAATAGAATGTACTTCCAACACCGCTTTGTCGCTTGTATCTTCGGGCACCTGCAATCTTTATAGAAAGTCATCTACTCTTTTCTTCCAAAACAACTGCGTTTTTCACTTGAATAGTGTAGGAAGGCCACAGGCAATTATTTACAACGGAATTACTTCTAGCCACACTAGGACCCCTTAGTAAATCTGTCATGAATAGTTAGCCGTAAGCGGGCCGAAAATAGTCCAGTGAAAATGAAGGTCATCGAGCTCTTGTCACCAGTATTTCATTCAAATAAATGGTTAATCAACAGGCGCGATACATCCCCAAGCGCCGAATAGGATTCAATGAAATTCTTTATTTCAACATATATAGTGTCCACCCCCAGCTTTTCTTTAGAATAAACTACCCACTCCCGCATATACATGGCTAGAGAGGATATCTCGTTAAAGATGAGCGTCACACAGACGGGCGTCCGTTCATACGATGGATTGACGGAAGGGGGAAATTTTTAAGTGGAAGTCCATATTGTTGTAAAAGGGGATACGCTTTGGAAGATTGCGCGTCAATACGGTATCCCGTTTGAAGAGTTAAAGCGGGTGAATGCGCATCTTGCTAATCCAGATTATATCGTACCTGGAATGAAAATTTTCTTGCCGAAAAGACAGCATCATGGAACGAATGAGCACGTCAAGCACCCTGAGCACGTCAAGCACCCGGAGCATGTCAAGCACCCTGAGCATGTCAAGCACCCTGAGCACGTCAAGCACCCGGAGCACGCCAAGCATCCAGAGCACGTCAGGCACCCGGAACACGTCAAACAACCTGAACACGTCAAGCACCCTGAGCACGTTAAGCATCCAGAGCATATCAAGCATCCTGAACACGGGAAGGGGCCGGTGAAACCAGTACCAAGACCACCAGCGCCAAGACCGCCAATGCCAACACCGAGACCACCAACGCCAGTACCACCATCTAAACCAACACCAGTACCGGCTCCGATACCATTACCGACGCCGACACCGATGCCAGCGCCTCCGCAGGCGCAAATACCGATGCCAATGCCAATGCCAATGCCGATGCCAATGCCAATGCATCCGATGATAGGTATTCCATGTGGATGGATGCCGATTTTTGACGCAGATTGTTTCCCGTTCATGCACTCGGGACAAATTCAGGCGATGCCAAGTTCAGAACCACCGATGTATGAACAAGAATCACCGATCTTTTCTGGGCAGGGCCCTGCAACATCTCCCTTAGAAATTCCTATGGTAGAAGGGTGGCAGTTGCTCGAATCCCCTGATTTCATGTTTGAAGAAACAGCCGAAATGATTATGAAACCAGCTGCTGAGTGTTCACCAGAATTTATGCAAGAAGCATCACCAGAATTTGACCTGCAACCGTCTGCTCCGTGTCCGCCTGGGCCGGGTTACATGCCGCAGGCTATATCACCAGCTATGCAAGGTCAGTGGAATCCTGCACAATTCGGTTATCCTGCAATGCAACACCCGGTTCATCATCCAGGTTGCGGCGGATGTGGATGTGGTTGCGACGGGCCGCAACAACACCAACCCCATCGTCAGCAAATGATGATACCGATATTTTACGGTCAACCGTGCAATTGCCCTTCATGCATGCAACAGGCAACTCCTTATTCTGGAATGCCTCCTAATCAAGGTTCCAACTGGTTCGGAGCGTATTGACCGGCATATGGCGCTGGATGGGAAATTAGAAAAAATAAAAGATAATGTGTGGAAATTAGAGAAAGATGGCAAACGCTTTTCGGTGAAGCGATATCATTCCAACTCCACCGCGATGAAAGTACAACGAGTACATGACGCCCTTCATTCTGTTTCTTTCCCGCATATTGTAGATGTCGTGCCTCAAGACAATAAACTTATGTTTGTTCAGCCGTGGTTGGATGGCGCGAAGGCGGTCAACTTCAAGAAAAGGGCAGATCGGACGGATTCACTTGCTGCTCTTCATGCCCTTCATGAAACCAAAGCACAACTCGACTGGCACGCCTCACCTTATTTACATCCGTACCCACTTATCGCGAAGTGGGGAGACCGGATAAGTCGTTTCCGTGAAATTAGCGGGGCTTGTGAGGCGTATATTGAAAAAGGCCTTGTCGATGAAATCCTGTTTTATGCATTGAACGCGATTAGCGCAGTGAAGAAAACCTATAAAGATAATCTGGATGGTACATTGCTTCACGGTGATGTCGTCCATCATAATATCTTGCGTGATAGAGATGGCATCATCCGTTTCATTGATTTCGATCTAGCGAGCACGGGACCGGCCGGCACTGAAATTGCGCTCTGGATTCATCGGGTGCTACCACAAATCGATTATGACATTGATTTTCTGTTTGAAGAACAGCCTTCGTTGCGAAGATTAGATTATGCTTCTAAGACACTGCTCCTATTTCCGAATGAAATACTTCGTGAATGGCTTCATTTCTTTTCATTGTCACCATCTAGAAGAGAAAGACAGGCGAAGCAACTGGTCCCCTTTACCGAGTCCGCACTCTCGCATTGGCCTAAATTATGGTATGATGTAGAGCGGATTAACAGATAGTGGAAAAGATAATCGTCGGACTTTTAGCGTGATATAGACACTCGAAGCGGAAGACTAAGATTAGTCCCTCTAAATAGGATTTATTCTACTATCCATCCACCGTTTAAGAATGGTGGATGGATATTTATTGTGATAGATTAACAGTGAAAAATATATACATATAGATCCGTGAAATAGTGTACAATCTAATTGTGTGTGTACATCTATATAATAGGCACTTAACAAATAGAATGTTATTCCAACACCGCTTAGCCGCTTGGTGATGGCTATGCGCAATAACCCCGCCAGAAGATCACTGGGTAGAGATTGAACTGCATTACTCCTTGGTCTTATTACTCTTTCGCTAGATTTGTTCCTTATACGGGTGAGGTATACCACCTAGTTAATTCGAAATAAGTAGTGCCGAATATAAAGCAAAATAATAATTACGTAATTAGAGTCGTAGGAAGGAGATTTCTTTTGATTGAAACATTATTGTTGAACTTTTTGTTCTTACTCTTTCCGATTCTAATTGCTGTAATATTCATTGAAAATGGATTGACTAATTTCAATAAATATCTGTTTATTTTACTGTCCTCTGTGACGCTCATTTTTTGTATGGCTTTCCCAGTTAGATTGGAGTTAGGGTATATCGTTGATTTGAGATATATTCCATTTATTATTGTCGCCCTTTTTGGCGGGTACAAAATGGCCTTTCCACTTTATTTCACTTTAAATGCTTATCGGTTCTTTATCGGTGGAGATGGGATTTTTCAATCACTTACTCTCTCGACAATGGTCCTTATTTTGGTACCGTTATTAAGTGCGAAATTTTTGCAACAAAACTCACGAGGGCGAATTTTTTATGCGATATGCGTCACTTTTCTTACTATGTCGTATTATTTTTTCACGTTGAGCTTTAAATTTTCTAAACTGACAAGTGAATTTTGGGACTTAGCATTTTATACGCTTAGTACTTACCTAATGGCAGTTTTTATACTAATGGCTTTAATTGAGAAAATTAACTCTAACCTCAAAAGACGCGAAATGTATGTGCAAGCAGAAAGAATGAGAGACGTTAGCCATTTTTCGGCAAGTATTGCCCATGAAATCAGAAATCCACTGACTGTAACGAGCGGGTTTCTTCAACTGTTAAATGAGTCCAAAACGATTACCGCTGCTGAAAGAATATATATTGAATTCTCGTTGCAAGAATTAGAACGAGCAAAAACTATTGTTAGTGACTTTTTAACGTTTTCGAAACCGCAGAGTGAAAATATGGTTTTCTCTGATTTTGAAAAAGATGTAAAGTATGTTGAGAATATTATGCAACCGTATGCAAAGATGAATCAAGTTAAAATCCTAGTTCGTTTTACAAATACACTGAAAACAACATATGATGAAAATCAAATGCAACAATGCCTTATTAATTTAGTTAAAAACGGTATTGAATCCATGCAAGACCATGGCGGCATGCTTTATGTTGATGTAACGGAACGCAAGAAGAACATCTTGATAAAGATTCAAGATAGTGGAAGCGGGATGACAAGAGAAGGGATTTCACAAATGGGAAAACCTTATTACTCTACAAAACAAGAAGGGACTGGCCTTGGAATGTTCATGGTTTATAGCACAATCAGGAATATTAAAGGTGAAATTAAAGTGAAAAGTACAGTAGGGAAGGGAACAACATTTCTGTTATACATACCGGTCTAACTGTATTGATAAATGGTGCGGTAATTGTTATGATAAGTGTAATCTAGACTGATGCGAGTAAATGACTGATGACCGCCAACAAAGCGGTCATCTTTTCTTTTGCAGGATAAACTCAGATCAGTTACGGCTTGGCGTAATTGTGGTTGATTCAAGTTGAAGGTAGAAAGTGCGTTCGTATGGTATAATTAATTCTACATATATAGGGGGAGAGTAGCGTGTACGACTACATAAAAGGGCAAGTCACACGTGTGACACCTGAACATATCACACTCGAACAGGGTGGGATTGGCTGGCTCATCATGACGCCCAATCCGTATGCTTTTCATAAAACAGAAGATATTCAACAAGTGTTCACTTATCTACATGTCCGTGAAGATATCCAGTTGCTTCTTGGTTTCAAATCTTTGGAACAGCGAGAATTGTTTAAAAAGCTGATCACCGTATCAGGTATTGGTCCAAAAGGTGCTTTGGCTATACTCGCTAGCGGCATTCCTTCCCAGGTGATTGGTGCAATCGAACGGGAGGACGAAACGTTCCTTGTTCAATTTCCGGGAGTTGGAAAAAAAACGGCTCGGCAGATGATCCTCGATTTGAAAGGGAAGTTGTATGATCTGTTTAATGCAATGGACATGCCGGATGAGGATGTCAACCTTCTGACAATGGTGGAAAATGGTGCCCTTGATGAGGCAATACTTGCACTAGAAGCACTCGGTTACTCTCAGCGCGAGTTGACGAAAGTGAAGCCGAAATTAGAAATAGAAGAACTGGATACAGAAGGATACATGAAAATGGCACTTCGGTTATTATTGAAGCAGGGTTAATTGTATGTGTAAATTGAAGTATTGAATCCCGTGTTTAAACTAAGCGAAGGCGCTATTGGATGCCAGTTGCTGTCACAATTCGAAGTACGTGAATTGTGTCAGTAACTGGACACCGGATAGCCGAAGCCATAAGACTGGCAGCGAAGCTTGTCAGGCTTAGGTCGGGAGGCATCCCCTAGCGCCGTAGCGAATTCAATGGAATTCTTTATTTCAACCTATATAACAACAGCAGAAAGGGGGACGGACAATGGAGGAACGTGTTATTTCGGGAGAAGTATCGGATTTCGATGAACGGTTTGAACAATCGCTTAGACCGCAATTTCTGAGTCAGTATATCGGACAGGAAAAAGTGAAGGAAAACCTCGGCATTTTCATCGAAGCAGCAAAAGGCCGTAGCGAAAGTTTGGATCATGTCTTATTGTACGGTCCACCGGGTCTCGGGAAGACAACGCTCGCAACCGTCATTGCCAATGAGATGGACGTCAATATACGAATGACCAGCGGCCCTGCAATTGAACGCCCTGGCGATCTCGCAGCGGTCGTATCATCTCTTGAACCGGGAGATGTGCTATTCATTGATGAAATCCACAGGTTGAACCGGGCAATAGAAGAAGTGTTGTATCCTGCAATGGAAGATTTTTGTCTGGATATCGTTGTCGGGAAAGGTCCTTCAGCACGGTCTATCCGGCTAGATTTGCCGCCATTCACCCTGATTGGGGCAACAACCCGCGCGGGGGCATTATCAGCGCCACTAAGAGACAGGTTCGGCGTTCCACTGCGGCTCGAATATTACGATGTTGCGCCACTCAAGGAGATCGTAGTACGTAGCTCTGGCCTTTTTGAAGTGGCAATCGATGGGCAGGCCGCGGTTGAAATTGCCCGCCGGTCTCGTGGAACGCCACGTATTGCAAACCGCCTGTTGCGCCGTGTGCGAGATTATGCACAAGTAAGAGGCAATGGAAGCATTACAATTGAAATGGCAAATGAAGCACTAGAAATGTTGCAAGTCGATTCACATGGTCTTGATCATATTGACCATAAGTTAATGACAGGAATGATTGAACGCTTTCGTGGCGGACCTGTTGGAATTGATACGATATCTGCAAGTATTGGCGAAGAGTCGGTAACGATCGAGGATGTCTATGAACCTTACCTTCTTCAAATCGGTTTTATCCAGCGGACACCGCGCGGGCGGATTGCGACTCGTCTTGCATACGACCATTTCGGCTATCCCGTTCCCGAGCACAACGATTTCTAATTCAATTATAAAGGGAGAATTTATAGACGATGGATGTAAAAGATTTTGATTTCGATTTACCAGATAATCTTATAGCACAAACGCCATTGCTAGACCGCACAGCAAGCCGTCTTATGGTCCTTGACCCAGAGACGGGGGAAGTGGAGCACCGTCATTTTAGCAATCTTCTTGATGAACTTGAGTCGGGAGATATGCTCGTACTGAATGATACGCGGGTCTTGCCGGCGCGATTGATGGGTGTGAAGGAAGATACTGGGGCAATGATTGAAGTGTTACTATTAAAGCAAACGGCAGATGATGAGTGGGAAACGCTCGCGAAACCTGCGAAACGTGTGAAGCTTGGTACGATTGTCACATTTGGTGACGGACGTCTGAAGGCAGAGTGCACAGGCATTTCGGAACAAGGCGGACGTACATTCAAATTCATCTATGACGGGATTTTTTATGAAATCCTAGATGAACTTGGGCAAATGCCACTACCGCCTTATATTACTGAAACGCTGGAGGATCAAGCGCGCTATCAGACTGTGTTTGCGAAAGAACGGGGTTCGGCAGCAGCGCCGACTGCAGGGCTTCATTTCACCGATGAAATCCTGGAAAGTATACGGAATAAAGGCGTCAACATTGCATTTATCACACTGCATGTTGGCCTTGGCACATTCCGTCCAGTCAGTGCAGATACGATTGAGGATCATACGATGCATTCTGAATACTATCATGTCACTGAACAAACAGCGGATGCAATAAATGAAGCAAAAGCACAAGGTGGGCGTGTTATCGCGGTCGGCACGACGTCTGCGCGGACACTTGAGACAATCGCTTCGGAAAATGGCGGTAAAATAGTGCCTTCTAGTGGCTGGACGTCGATTTTCATTTATCCAGGTTATGAATTCAGTATTTTGGATGGACTATTAACCAATTTTCATTTACCTAAATCGACGTTGATCATGCTTATTTCAGCACTAACAACTAAAGAGCATATTCTAGCAGCATATAACCGGGCGGTTGCGGAAAAATATCGCTTCTTCAGCTTTGGAGATGCAATGTTCATTAAACCGTCACAAAGGAAGGAATCATAAAATGACAGCAGTCACATACGAACATATCAAAACATGTAAACAAACCGGAGCACGTCTTGGAATCGTCCATACACCGCACGGTTCATTCGAAACGCCAGCATTTATGCCAGTTGGTACACAGGCGACTGTCAAAACATTGTCACCTGAAGAGTTGAAAGAAGTCGGAGCAGGCATTATTTTAAGTAATACCTATCATCTATGGCTTCGTCCGGGTCAGGATATCATTGGAGAGGCAGGCGGACTACATAAGTTCATGAACTGGGACAGACCGATTCTGACTGACTCAGGCGGTTTCCAAGTGTTTTCACTTAGTGAATTCCGTAAAATCGAAGAGGAAGGTGTCCATTTCAGACATCATCTGAACGGTAGTAAACTGTTCCTTAGCCCTGAGAAAGCGATGGAAATCCAGAATACACTTGGCGCAGACATTATGATGGCTTTCGATGAATGTCCGCCGTTCCCTGCAACACATGAATACATGAAAGCCAGCGTTGAGCGGACATCTAGATGGGCCGAAAGATGCCTAGGAGCACATGCACGTCCGGCAGATCAAGCCCTATTTGGCATTGTACAAGGTGGCGAATTTGAGGATTTACGCGCTCAAAGCGCAAAAGATCTTGTGTCACTTGATTTCCCAGGCTATGCAATCGGTGGCTTGTCTGTGGGAGAGCCGAAAGATATTATGAACCGTATTCTAGAACATACAACTCCACTTCTACCACAGGACAAGCCGCGTTACTTGATGGGTGTCGGTTCGCCGGACTCACTTATTGACGGCGCTATCCGCGGTATTGATATGTTCGACTGTGTTTTACCAACTCGTATTGCGCGAAACGGTACGCTTATGACAAGTGAAGGACGTTTGAATATCCGTAATGCGAAATTCGAACGTGATTTCCGTCCTCTTGATGAAAAATGTAGCTGCCATGTTTGTAAAACGTACAGCCGGGCTTACATTCGCCATCTTATTAGAGCGGATGAAACATTCGGAATCAGATTGACGTCTTATCATAATCTCCACTTCCTTCTTAATTTAATGGAGCAAGTTAGGGATGCAATTCGCCAAGATCGACTCGGTGATTTCCGTGAAGAGTTTTTTGAAAGCTACGGATTTAATAAACCGAATGCAAAAAACTTTTAAATCTTGTATAATGAATCTTGATTGAAGGGGGGATATATAAATGGGTTCAGTAGCACAACTATTACCATTCGTTGCGATGTTCGCAGTGATGTGGTTCTTGCTTATCAGACCGGCGCAAAAGAAACAGAAAGCGACGAAGCAGATGCAAGGAGATTTAAAACGCGGAGATAAGGTTATCACAATCGGCGGCATTCACGGCACGATCGACGCTGTAGATGATTCATCGGTTTTCCTTAAAGTTTCTGAAGGTACGACTTTGCAGTTCGACAGACAAGCTGTTGGACGTGTAACGGAATCAATTTAAGTATTGTAAGAATATGAAGAGGCGATTGGCTGAGTGGGAAATTTCCCGTTCAGGCAATCGCCTTTTTTTCGATAATGAGCATGTATACAAGCATTAGGGTAAAGGGCATCCTTTCTTTAAAGGGAGAGATTTTAGTTATGAATGATTTACTAATAATCAGTTTCCGAACTGTATTTCTGTATATTCTTATTTTGATCATCTTACGAATTATGGGGAAACGTGAAGTCGGTGAGCTTGGAATTATCGACGTTGTTGTCTTTGTAATTATGGCGGAAGTTGCTGCATTTGCACTCGACTCCCCTGATAAGAAACTGATGCACTCTATTGTGCCAATGCTTGTTCTGCTCGTTATCCAACTCGTTTCTTCTTATTTCTCATTAAAAAGTAAAAAGTTCAGAGATATCGTTGACGGTGAACCGTCACTTATTATTAGAAATGGAGTAATACTAGAACAGGAAATGCGAAAACAGCGCTACAATCTGGATGATTTATTCCAACAGCTTCGTGAGCAACAAATTGGCTCCGTTCATGAGGTATCATTCGCTTATTTAGAGCCGTCTGGAAATCTGTCTGTTTTCAAACACGATGATGTCCAACCTGTTCTTGCGCTAATTTCAGACGGTTTTATTCAATCTAGTCATGTAGAACTCATCGGTAAGACAGATGAATGGCTTGTAAAAGGACTCCAGCAACTGGGAGTGAATGATGTGAAACAGATTTTCTATTGTTCATATGAGAATAATGAACTGAAGTTTCAGTTGAAAGACGAGTATCAATGATTTTTCAAAAGTTTCTTGAATAGGAATAGGTCACTTTTTTTAACTTGACCCGTTAAAATAAGAATCGCAAGAAGGAAAATTGATGTAATCGCGCATTCCATAAATAATCCGAAGTCCCCAATCGGGATGAAAATGGGCCGCATAATACAAGTCATGATAAAGGAAGCATAGGGCAAAGCGAATATGGTGAAGCCGGAAGCAGTCGATTTGTTTTTCCGAAGTGTTGCTATATGAAGGAATGACGTAATGAGCACACCGAAGCCGATTGCAAGGACTGCCCCTGTCACCTGTAGACCGGGTTGAGAGGCGAGGATGAACATGACCCCCAGTTTTGCAATACCGCCGTATACGGAGTTCATCATCCCTGCCTTGGCATCGCCAGTGGCTTGTAAAATTGAATAAAGTGGTCCTTGAATATAATAAAAGAAAAAAACAGGAGCAAGTAAGGCCATATAGGAAGCACCCTGAGTAACATGGAATAACTTTACTGCCAAATCCTCACCGTGAATAAAAAACACAGTTGCTGCAAACGTACCTGTTAGAGCGGATAAGCGCAAGGACAGATGAATCCGTTCTTTCAGTTTGCTTGTATTATTTGATGCGACTGCTCCGCTTACAGCAGGAACCAGGACAACAGACAAGGCGTATGGGATGAAAGCTGGGAATAGGAGTAACGGCACGAGTACACCAGATACAATGCCATATAACGTTGTACCAGCTACAGCTGAAACCCCCGAAAACGCAAGTGCCCGAAGAAAGATAATCGGCTCTAGGAACCAAGTAAACGTACCGAACAGGCGGCTGCCAGATGATGGCAATGCGATGGCTAGCAGAGGTTCCATAGGATAGCGCTTGAGTTTCCCTTGCTGTTTTGGTCCGCGTTTTTTCTGTTGCTTGTATTTGAACAGCAAATATAGGACTGATAGCATTTCCGCAAGAAGCGTAATACCCATCGCGTATGCGGCACTCAGTGCTGTATTGTCAGCTACAAGAAGATACGGCAAAAGCCATGTGATTAGCGTAATTCGGCATATTTGTTCAATGATTTGTGACCATGCTGTTTCTTCGATTCGTGCGATACCTTGGAAATATCCACGGATCAAACCCCCAATGGCAGCGATTGGCACGATTGCAATTCCGACGTACAAAGTAGTGGACGAAGCAGAATTGCCAAGAAGTGTTTCGGCTAAATAGGGAACGAATAAGATAGATGCTGGGATAAATACGACTGCTGTCAAAATGGTGATGAAGGAAGCTGTCTTCATTAGGGAAGGGATTCTTACGGATTGCCCTTTCGCTTCGAGTTCGGCAATCACTTTTGCTATGGCGATCGGTACACCAAGCTGGACAAGTGACAGGAAAAAGATAAAGGCGGGATAAGCAGTCATGTAGATGCCGACCGCCTCTTCGCCTGCAATCCGCATGAATTGAATCCGGAAGACGAATCCTAAAAGCTTGGTTAGGAAGACGGCAACCATCAGGACGACAGTTCCGCGGATGAATGAAGACAATTTAAACAACTCCTTCTCAAGTCCGGTCATTTCATATACACTAAACCTATGCAGAAATATCCGTACTTACGACTGTCCAGGAAAGGGATGGAAAAGATGCCAATACGATACGGACAACTGTTCACCCATATGCTGCCTGCAATTGAAAGCAAAAAGACTGAATTTCATCTGTACGGTTATACAACAGTAACTGAAGAGGATATTTGGGCATTTTGTGTCCAGAAGAAATGGCGTAAAAAAAATATCGAGGAGATGGGGATGCATGAAATTGCAAATGGAATCCTCAAAATCTCACCAGCAGAATATATGACGTTTACACAGATTGAAGAACAAAGAGGTGCCAACTGGTTTACCGACTTGAACAGCGAAGAACTACAAATCTTACTGACACCACAAAAATCGAAAAGTGAGTTATGATTTGGTGAAACACGGTCATTTGACACATGAATGACTGTGTTTCATAATAGACATATTGTGTTTTTATAATTGTGTAGTATTCAGTGCCAATTTTCACGGGGGCGCTGTCGCTATTCTCGGAGTATGTACATAGATAAATGCCGTACAGTTGCGCTCCATATTTAGAGGGGGAAATTGGATTATGAAAAGAAGAGGACGGATCGTAGCGTTTCTATTATTAATCGTCGTGTTTGGCTTGACGATTGGGACGACTGCAAATCCGATAGTGAAAGATGTAAAACTAGGTCTAGATTTACAGGGCGGCTTTGAAGTCCTTTATCAAGTTAAGCCTTTGAAAGAAGGCGGCCCAAAAATAACAGAAGAAATGGTTAAAGATACAGCGAATGCGCTGACAAGCCGGATTGACGTACTTGGAGTAAGTGAACCAAGTATCCAAATCGAGTCGGGTAATCGAATTCGCGTGCAACTTGCGGGAGTAGAGGACCAAGAATCAGCTAGGGAGCTACTTTCTACTCAGGCAAACCTGACATTTAGGGATGCTGATGACAATCTGCTTTTAGACGGAAACGACTTGAAAGAAGGAAAAGCGAAAGCGAACTTCGGCGAAAATGGTAACCCTGTCGTTACGCTTGAAATGAAATCGCCGACTAAATTTGGCGAAGTTACAACATTGATCTCACAAAAAGCACCAGAGAACGTAATGGTCATCTGGCTAGACTTTGTAGAAGGTGAAGATTCTTTTAGGGCGGAAGTAACGAAAGAGAAACCTAAATTCGTTTCTGCTCCTTATGTGAAAAACCCAATTAACTCTTCGAACGTTGAAATATCAGGGTCATTTTCATTAGAAGAGACGAAGAGCCTCGCGGGAATTTTGAACGCAGGCGCACTACCTGTTCACCTTGAAGAAGTTTATTCGACATCGGTCGGCGCGCAGTTCGGTGAACAAGCGCTTAATAAGACAATCTTTGCGGGGATTATTGGTATCTCGCTTATCTTCTTATTCATGCTTGTGTATTATCGCTTGCCAGGTTTTGTGGCAGTTATTACATTGTCGGTCTATATTTTTATTATATTGCTCGTCTTCACGCTTATTAACGGTGTGTTGACGCTACCAGGTATTGCGGCACTTATGCTCGGGGTCGGTATGGCCGTCGATGCGAATATCTTGATGTATGAACGGATACGAGAAGAATTGCGTGTCGGTAAATCTGTTAAGACGTCGTTTATGGCTGGAGCGAAATCATCATTCACTGCCATTCTTGATGCCAATATCACGACACTTCTTGCGGCAGTTGTCTTGTTCAGTTTCGGGACAAGCTCAGTTAAAGGGTTCGCGACGATACTGATCATCAGTATTCTAGCCAGCTTCTTGACGGCTGTATGGGGGTCACGCATACTCTTGGGACTTCTTGTCAATAGTGGTGTGTTTGATGGGAAAACAGCATTATTCGGTGTTTCGAAAAGTAGGATTCATCCAGCTGAAGAACAAATTGAAACGCTGGAGCTAACTACGAAATTTGACCGTTTCGATTTCGTAGGAGCGCGTAAAAAGTTCTATGTCATTTCGGCAGTGTTACTAATAAGTGGTGTCGCTATGCTTGGTGTATTCAAGTTAAATCTTGGCATAGACTTCTCACAAGGAACGCGTGTTGAAGTGCTTGCTGACCATTCATTGACGAAAGATGAACTTTCTACTTATCTTGATAAAATTGGGCACCCGACAGACGATATCGTCATCTCTGGCGATACGAAAAATATCGGTGTCATACGCTTTAAAGAAGACTTCAAACAAGAGGAAGTCAATAAATTTAAAACGGATCTTGCTGCCGAATATGGTTCCGATCCGAATATCTCAACAGTTTCACCAACGGTCGGTAAGGAATTGGCGAAAAATGCAATTTACGCCCTTCTTATCGCAGCGCTTGGAATCATCATATACGTTGCATTCCGTTTTGAATGGCGAATGGGTGTTGCCTCGATTATTGGGCTCTTCCACGACGCATTCTTCATGGTCGCGATATTCAGTATTCTGCGTTTAGAGGTTGATATCACGTTTATTGCGGCTGTCTTGACCATTGTTGGTTATTCTATCAATGACACAATTGTTACATTTGACCGTATACGGGAAAATATTAATCATCGAGGCCGGATTGACGATGAAGCAGAACTGGCAGACATCGTCAACAGATCATTACGTCAGACACTTGGCCGCTCTGTAAATACGGTGCTTACAGTAATATTTGTTGTAGTAGCCTTAATGCTATTCGGAGCAGAATCGATTCAAACCTTCTCAATCGCCCTTCTGATTGGATTGTTTGCAGGAACTTATTCTTCGATTTTCATATCAGCTCAAATTTGGTTTGATCTGAAAAAACGTGAAATGAAGAAAAAAGGCGCGATTAAAGTAGAAGATACGAAGAAGCAATGGGGCTCAGACGAACCTATCGTTTAAGAACCTATTATGATAAGTTTCGGTTATTCATGGAACGGGGTATACTTTATGTATACTCTGTTCTATTTTTTTCTTAAGGAAAGGGGAAAGCTATATGAAATTTCAATGGAATTTGCTGTTAGGTCTTTTATTCGCTATTATTATCGCTATCTTCGCTGTCGTCAATGTTGATGCGGTACAAGTCAATTATGTGTTTGGACAAGCACAGTGGCCACTTATTCTTATTATTTTAGGTGCAGCCCTTCTTGGTGCCATGGTCAGTGGGTTTGTCGCAATGTTCCTGTCCTTTCAATCAAACCGTCGCATTAAGGAGCTTCAAAAAGAAATGACTCTCAAAGAGCTAACAATTGCAGCGCAGCAGAATGAAATTGCAGAACTGCAAAAGTACACTGCCTTACCATCCAATGACGAAGTATTTATCGAAAACAAAAATGTATAAGCGAAGAGCATCTTCCAGCTACTAATACCGGGGAAGATGCTCTATTTTGTTAGCGAAATCAATTTGTTCTTCTACTTCGTGGAATTTAAGCAGTCTTTTCTTTTAGAGTCGTAGCCCATCCGCTATAATGAACGTAAGGATGTGAAGAAATTTGATCGAATCAATGAAAAGATGGAAAGTGGAACGGCCGGATGAAGAACTTGTAGCGATGTTGACAAAGGATCTCGGTATTTCATCTGTCCAGGCAAAAATACTTGCTTCAAGGGGAATAATAGATTCCGAAGTGGCAAAAGGTTTTTTACATATGGATGCATCAAGTATGCATGACCCTTTTTTACTATATGATATGGACAAAGCAGTGTCACTCATAACAACGGCAATCGCAACAGATAAGAAAATTGCTGTTTATGGCGATTATGACGGTGATGGCGTGACGAGTGTAACGGTCCTGACAACGGCCTTGGAGCGAATGGGTGCAGATGTGTTCTATACGATACCCAACCGGTTCAAGCATGGCTATGGACCGAATAAAGACCTTTTCTTGGAGCTATACGAAAAAGGGGCTTCGCTTATTATTACAGTTGACAATGGCATTTCCGGCGTCGATGAAATTGCATATGCAAAATCACTTGGTATGGACATCATCATTACAGATCACCATGAAATTGGTGAAGTGCTACCAGCAGCAGATGCCATCATCCATCCTCGACATCCAGAAGGAGCGTATCCGTTCGGAGAGCTTGCTGGAGTTGGTGTGGCCTTCAAGCTAGCGTGTGCGTTACTTGAGGATGTTCCGGAAGATTTATTTGAACTAGTTGCTATCGGGACAGTTGCAGACTTAGTTCCGCTTCGTGATGAAAACAGATATTTCGTTAAAGAGGGCATTAGGCAGATGCGTGTGTCAAAGCGCCCTGCAATCCAGGCGCTCGCACGCATCGCTAGCACCGAACAAGCAACACTCTCAGAGGAGTCAATTGGATTCATGATTGGGCCCCGTCTGAACGCGGCTGGGCGTCTAGGTGATGCTACCCCGGCAGTTCAACTATTGAAGACAGAAGATACAACGCTTGCTATGACGTTGGCAAAAGAACTCGACACGCTGAATAAAGAACGGCAAGCGATTGTAGCTGAAATAGCTAAAGAAGCGGAAGACATGATTATGCAAATGTACGGTGATACAGTTCCGCTCGTTTTCGTTATCGGAGGAGAAGGCTGGAATTCTGGTGTTGTGGGAATTGTAGCTTCAAGATTAACTGAGAAATATTATCGTCCGTCCATCGTCTTGTCGATTGACAGGGAAACAGGAATTGCGAAAGGGTCTGCAAGAAGTATTACTGGTTTTGATCTGTTTGCCGAGCTTTCTAAAAATGCACAGCTTCTACCTCACTTTGGGGGTCATCAGATGGCGGCCGGTATGTCTCTTGCAGTTACAGACGTTGTCACGCTACGTGAAAATCTTAATAAACAGGCAGTTCAAGTGTTGACGGAAGAAATGCTTACACCTGAAGTTCGTATCGATGTTCCACTGTCGATTAGTGAAATTGATGTCAGCGTTTTGGAATCGCTGGAACTGCTACGTCCATTTGGAATGGCTTTTGAAAAGCCAGTTTACATGCTAGAGAACATTACAGCCACAAGTGTGCGGAAAATTGGTGCGGCAAAGAATCACATGAAGCTGGAAGTAGCAGATAATGGCGTTTCACTTGATGCCATCGGATTCGGGCTCGGTCCTATTGCTGACCAACTGACGCCAGGCGTAAAGTTGTCGGTTACGGGTGATTTGCAGGTGAATGAATGGAACGGCAATAAGAAGCCTCAGTTATTAATCAGCGATATACGTTCTGATGAGTGGCAGCTGTTCGATTTGCGCGGTGTGCGTGAAGCAACAAGATGGCTTCCAACCATTCCGCTAGACGATACATTATTTGTAGCTTTCCATGAACAAACGGTGGCACATTTCCAATCATCCATGAAGGGAATTATTATTACTCTATTCGGACAAGAAACAATAACGAAGGCGAAAAATCTCGTGCTTTTGGATATACCGGACGATGTTACCCAACTTGAAGAACTTGTGAATTCTGTCCAGCCAGACCGCGTCTATGCGCATTTCCACGCATCCGAATCAAGGTATTTTGATGGGATTCCTGATCGCGAACAGTTTGGCTGGTATTACAGTTTCTTGAAAAAACGCGAGAAATTTGACTTCGTTACGAACGGAGCCCAGCTCACAAAACATAAAGCGTGGAAAAAAGATACGGTTTATTTCATGTCAAAGGTGTTTTCTGAGCTTGGATTTGTTAAGATTGAAGATGGTTTTGTTTTCGTTCAGGAAACGGCCGGTAAACGCGATTTGACGGAAGCACCCGCTTACAAAGAGCGCGAACGTCAAATTGAGCTTGAGAAAAGACTGCTATATGCGCCTTATATGGAATTGAAACAATGGTTCGATACTGTGCGAAATGGAATTGTCGACAGGGAGGAACACTAATGGATTTGAAAGAATATGTGACGATTGTACCGGATTATCCGAAAAAAGGAATTAGCTTTAAGGATATTTCAACAATCATGGATAATGGGCAAGCTTATAAATTCGCAACAGACGAAATCGTCAAGTTTGCGAAAGAAGTTAATACGGATATTATTGTAGGCCCTGAAGCCCGTGGATTTATCATTGGCTGCCCAGTTGCCTATGCACTGGAAGTCGGATTTGCTCCTGTCCGTAAACCTGGCAAGTTGCCAAGAGAAACGATTGAGGTCGAATATGATCTTGAATATGGAAAAGATACATTAACAATTCACAAAGATGCCATAAAGCCAGGTCAGCGTGTACTAATTGTCGATGATCTTCTTGCGACAGGCGGTACAGTAGGTGCGACAGTCGAGCTAGTTGAAAAACTAGGCGGAGTTGTTGCAGGCTGTGCGTTTATCATAGAACTGTCGTATTTAAGCGGCCGTGAAAAATTGCAAGGTTATGACATGCGTTCACTGATTACCTATTGAAAAAGGTCCTCCGCCATAATAAGCGGGGGATCTTTTCATATGCCTAGAACGAAGGTGCTAACCACATTTCCATATACTAACCCTTTACATGAGCATGTATTTATACATACAATAGGGAATACAATCATTTTTGCGGATAAAGTCGAAAGGGGTAATATTATGGCGAAAAATCGTGACATGACGGCGGAAGAAATATTCACACTTGTTGCCTCTTATATGAATGAAGAACACGTTGCGTTCGTCAAAAAAGCATATGAGGCAGCGAAGACTGCACACGAAGGACAGCACAGAAGTTCAGGTGAAGTGTACATCATTCACCCTGTCCAAGTTGCGGGTATTCTTGCCGAATTGGAAATGGACCCTTCGACAGTTGCAGCCGGGTTCCTTCACGATGTTGTGGAAGATACGGACATCAGCAGGGACGACATCATCCGTGATTTTGGCGAAGAAGTGGCAATGCTTGTCGACGGTGTGACGAAACTTGAGAAATTACAATATAAATCCAAAGAAGAAAAACAGGCAGAAAATCATCGTAAAATGTTCGTAGCGATGGCACAGGATATCCGTGTCATTCTTATTAAATTAGCTGACCGGCTCCATAATATGCGAACGTTAAAACATGTCCCAGAAGAAAAACAACGGCGTGTTGCAGCTGAAACGTTGGAAATTTTTGCACCGCTTGCCCATCGGTTAGGGATATCAGCTATTAAATGGGAGCTTGAAGATACAGCTTTACGTTATTTGAATCCTCAGCAATATTATCGAATTGTCAATATGATGAAGCGCAAACGTGTCGAACGAGAAAACTATTTAGTAAATGTTATGGACCAAGTCAAGACGGAAATTGGAGAGATGGAAATTGAGGCTGATCTTTCAGGTCGTCCTAAACATCTTTATTCGATTTATCGCAAGATGGTTATCCAAAAGAAAGAGTTCAATGAAATATATGACCTTCTGGCAGTTCGAATTATCGTTTCAAGCATTAAAGATTGCTATGCGGTCCTTGGTATTATTCATACACTATGGAAACCGATGCCTGGCAGGTTCAAAGATTATATTGCGATGCCGAAACAGAATCTTTACCAGTCGTTGCACACAACTGTTGTAGGTCCGGCTGGCGATCCGCTTGAAGTACAGATTCGAACTGAAGAGATGCATAAAATTGCAGAATTCGGAGTTGCAGCACACTGGGCATATAAAGAAGGGAAAACGATAGCCGAAATCCCAAGTAATATAGATTCGAAATTGACTTGGTTCAGGGAAATACTTGAATTCCAGAACGAATCTTCTAACGCTGAAGAATTCATGGAATCACTGAAATTCGACTTGTTCTCGGATATGGTCTATGTCTTTACACCGGATGGAGACGTTATTGAACTGCCGGCAAGTTCGGTCCCAATTGATTTTGCTTACCGTGTCCACTCGGAAATTGGAAATCGGACGATTGGTGCAAAAGTGAATGGCAAGATGGTCCCGCTGGATACTGAATTGTTTACAGGAGATATTATTGAAATTTTGACTTCGAAGCAATCGCTTGGACCGAGCCGTGACTGGTTGAAAATTGCCAATACGTCTCAGGCTAAAAATAAAATTCGCCAGTTTTTCAAGAAGCAACTTCGGGAAGAAAACATCCTAAAAGGCCGGGAAATGATTGAAAAAGAAATAAAATCACAAGATTTTGATCTGAAAGAAGTGCTTTCACATGAGAATATTAAACGTACTATCGAAAAATTCAGCTTCACATCTGAAGATGATATGTATGGAGCCGTTGGGTTCAATGGCATAACCGCTCAGCAGGTCGTTAATCGTCTAGCTGAAAAATTACGAAAAGTACGTGAACAGCAAGATACAATTGATAAAATCGTTTCAGATATGAAATCACCTCAACCGGAAAAAATGACTGAATCGGGTGTTATCGTTAAAGGGATTGACAATCTACTTATCAGGCTATCGAAATGTTGTAATCCAGTTCCAGGAGATGAAATTGTAGGATTCATCACAAAAGGACGCGGTGTTTCCGTCCATCGTACCGACTGCCCTAATATTGTGGTCGGGGATGACGAGAATGAGCGGATTATCGACGTGGAATGGGCAATTGGACCTTCTAGTTCAAGGAAAGAGTTCCTGGTTGATATAGAAGTGTCCGCATTCGATCGTCAAGGGTTGTTGAATGAAGTGATGATGGTTGTCGCCGATACGAAAACGCCTATGGTTGCGGTAAGTGGCAAAGCGGACCGTGACAAAATCGCCCGCATTCATATGACGATTAAAATTACGGATATTGCACATTTGCAAAGAATTGTTGATCGGATTAAACAAATCCGCGATATCTATTCTGTGGAACGTGTCATTAATTGATTGGAAGGTGTAACAGATGAAAGTTGTGTTGCAACGATCGGGTCCAGCTACTGTCTGCATCGAAGGGGAGACAACGGGTTCAATCGACAAGGGCTACGTGCTCCTCGTTGGTGTAACTCATGCAGATAGCGAAGAAGACGCTGCTTATCTGGCGAAGAAAATCGCGGGTCTCCGTTTATGGGAAGATACTGAGGGCAAGATGAACCACTCAATCCTTGAGGTGGGAGGGGATATTCTTTCAGTATCCCAGTTTACTTTGTTTGGGGACGTGAAAAAGGGACGTCGCCCAAGTTTCATCGAAGCGGCGAGACCCGAACAGGCAAAACCGCTATGGGAATACTTCAACCGTAAATTGGAGGAAGAAGGATTAAGAGTTCAAACAGGCGTTTTTGGCGCAATGATGGATGTCGAGCTAGTTAACGATGGACCTGTAACGATTATTCTAGACTCAAAATAACATGGAAAAGGACCTTCCTCAATACCTGGGAAGGTCCTTTTTGCTTGTGGTGAGTGTTTGATATGATCTTTTTTATTCAGTGTGTGGTACCAGCTGCTGCCACAATGCATTTTTCTCCATGCTACTGGTGATTGGGTTTCTATATAGATTGAGCGAAGGCGCATTACAAGGGGTAGCCGAAGACCTAAGACTGGCAGCGAAGCTGCTTGGCTTAGGTCGGGAGGCATCCCCTAGCGCCATAGCGGATTCAATGTGGTTCTATATTTCAACATTTCTAGTTAATTAGTGTTGAAGTAGTCAAGAAGCCCTTGATAGATACCATGCGTTGCACGTTCACGGAACATGTCGCTAGTGACTGCCCGTTCCTCAGCAGAATTTGATAGGAAACCAAGTTCAATCAAAATTGCATTTTGCCTGTTCTCACGAAGAACTAAGAAATCGCCGGGCTGTGATCCTCGGTTACGCAGGTTTACTGATGAAGCAAGTCCTTCATTGACGGAAGAAGCAAGCGCTTGTTGATGTGCGTGTGAGTAATACGTCGTAAAGCCTGCTACGCTAGAATCGGGATTGGCATCATAATGGAGACTGATGAAGGCATCCGCAGCATGCTGATTACTGATAGCGACGCGTTTTCTTAATGATACATATGTGTCTGTTTCACGAGTTGTAATCACATTCGCGCCTGCAGCTTTTAATTTAGCTACTAACAATTCAGAAGTGAGAATTGTAATATCCTTCTCGTCAGTCCCTCGCGTACCTGTCGTGCCGCGGTCATTACCGCCATGACCAGGGTCAATCACGATAGTAAGCCCCTTTAAAGTGCCGGCAACGCGTGGTATAGATTCTTTAATAACGGGTTCTGTCAATAATGATTCATCGCCCGTAGACACGACCCATGTGGCAACAAATGCAGAAGTTCCTGTCGGTAAAGAAATTTCATACCAATCACCATCTTGTTTGACAATCGGAAATTTTTCACCTGCATCCGCAAGGGCAGCAATCTTTGAAGAAGTCGTGGCTGCTTCACGAATATTCGTCCCGTTTGACAGGATGGTAACCGTTCCTAAATTGGAGCTTTCGGAAGCCTTTTTGCCATTCGATGACAGCGTACCGTGGAATGAGTAGACCCAACCCGATTCGTTATTACCTAATGATATATGGACCCAATTGCCGTTTACTTCCTTAACATCATAGGATTCACCTTGATTAATGAGGCCAATCCGTTTAGAAGAAAGGTCTGCATTCTTTCTGACATTGAGTGCATCAACTGAAACGGTAAATGACTCGGGTGATGCAGCTTGATTGGTTGCCTGTGGTGCAGTTTGATTTGCTACCGCTGTAATATAATCCGTATGTACCCAACCGTTTATGCCGTTAAATGTAATAGAAGTCCATTCACCGTCATTGCCAGTGGCAATTGCTTCATCTCCAGCGGCCATCCGACCGAGTACAGCTGAATTGGTGGAAGGGCTGGATCTTACATTTAGCTGATTGACGCGTGAAACGACTGCAGTACTTGTCCCAGTAGATTTATCTGCGGATGCAGTTAGCCAAGAGGCAATCCATCCAGAACTGTTGCCGTGCTGGATTTGGTACCAGTCCCCAGAAACAGCAATAACTTCTACCTGATCACCTTTTTTTAACGATCCTGTTACAGCATAGGTAAGCCCGGCACCAGACCGGATGTGCACTGATGGCGCATCAACGACGACAGATTCCGTATTGGCGTTAGCCGTTGGAATGTCGTGGAATACGCTGAATAAAAGTATAAATACAATCATCCATTTGCTCATTTTCGACAAAATATCATACCCCCTATAGTCCATTGTAGAAGTTTTCACCACAAAAAACTACAATTAATCGAAAAAGGTTGACACTATGACGCAGAATCATTAAGATGATGATTAATTAACAATTTAACTCACACAATAATTTTTTTATATTTATGCCAACGACATGGAAAGTAATTGTATAATTGACTGACAAGAGAGGGACGGACGTGGCTGAAATCCATCCTACAGCGGTTTACAATGAATAACACCATAGAGGCTCTGTGCTGAACGATTTCAATTCAGTAAGTACAGACGGAACCGGCCGTTATCCGGTTTTAAAGTGGGCGCAAACTTTTGCGTCAATTTGGGTGGAACCGCGGAAGCTATAAAGGCTCTCGTCCCTTGCATAGGCAAGGGATGGGGGTCTTTTTTTGTGTCTCGACTAAACGTGTCTAGGCTTCGGGCGCCAGAAGCTCGGGGGCTTACAGGATGTGAGTTACGCAGCCGTTGCCGCAGGACGCGGCGCACTTAGGCTGGGTTCATTGATAGTCAGTCCAGCTATGCGGCAAAGTACGCCGCGTCGCCGGCCCGTCTTATGCCTGTCGCGTCTGGACGGCGCCCTACGCTTTTCATTAGAAAGGGGAATTTACATGAATTTTAAAGTGCCAAGAGGAACTCAGGACATTTTGCCATCTGAAACATGGAAATGGCAACAAGCAGAAAAAATCATTAACGAAGTATGCGATATCTATCGTTATAAAGAAATCCGTACACCGATTTTTGAACAAACGGAATTATTTCAACGCCTTGTAGGTGAGACAACCGATGTCGTTCAAAAAGAGATGTATACCTTTATGGATAAAGGCGATCGTTCAATGACGCTGCGACCAGAAGGAACTGCTGCTGTTGTCCGCTCTTTCGTGGAGAATAAAATGTTCGGTTACCCAGATCAGCCTGTAAAGCTTTTCTACACGGGTCCAATGTTCCGTTATGAGCGTCAGCAAGCAGGACGTTATCGTCAATTCGTTCAATTTGGAGCAGAAGCAATCGGCAGTGCAGATCCTGCGATTGACGCAGAAGTGATTGCCTTGGCACTGGACGTCTATAAACGTGTGGGATTGACAAAGTTGAAACTTGTCATTAACTCACTAGGCGATACGGAGTGCAGAATTGCGCATCGCGAAGCGCTCATTGCACACTTCAACCCACATATTGAAGAATTCTGCTCTGACTGCCAGTCTAGATTGAAAAAGAATCCATTGCGCATACTGGACTGCAAAGTCGATAGCGGTAATCCGCTCATCGCTACAGCTCCATCATTAGCTGACTATTTGAATGAAGCATCTGCCCAATACTTTGCGGATGTAAAAGGTTATCTCGACGATGCTGGAATTGCTTATGAAGTCGATGCCAATCTTGTGCGCGGCCTTGATTATTATAACCACACTGCATTTGAAATTATGAGCACATCTGAAGGATTCGGAGCGATTACCACTTTGTGTGGCGGTGGAAGGTACAACGGTCTCGCTGAGGAAATTGGGGGACCTTCTTCACCGGGTATCGGTTTTGCGATGAGTATTGAGCGTTTACTTCTTGCGATGGCTGCTGAAGGAAAATCGTTTGAAGCTGAGCCAGTACTTGACGTTTACATCGTTACACTTGGAGAAACAGCACGTCGTCCAGGCTTTAAATTGCTTGGTGCACTTCGAGAAGCTGGCATTCGGTCGGATATGGATTATATGGACCGAAAAATGAAAGCGCAAATGAAATCAGCTGATAGACTAAATGCACGGACAGTCGTACTAATTGGTGAGGATGAAGTAGCGGAAGGCGTTGCTTTATTAAAAAATATGGCTGACGGTGTGCAAGTAAAAGTTCCTGTTAATGAATTGGTTCAAAAACTTAAAGAAGCATTGATTGGCTAAGAGAGGCGGATGATGGTAATGAAACGTACACATTATAGTGGTGAATTGACAGAAGAGGTAATCGGACAAGCGGTTACTTTACAAGGATGGGTTCAAAAAAGAAGAGATCTTGGGGGACTAATTTTCGTCGACGTACGGGACCGTTCAGGAATCGTTCAAGCAGTATTTAACCCAAGTTTTTCAAGCGAAGCAATTGTTACGGCGGACAAACTGCGCAATGAGTTCGTAATTGAGCTTACAGGTTTAGTTGTTGAGCGTGCAGATGGCCAGAAAAACCCGCTTTTGAAAACAGGTTCGATTGAAATTCAAGTTACTGAATTGAACATTGTAAATGAAGCGAAAAACCCGCCGTTCATGATTGAAGATGAGACAGACGTGAATGAAGAAATTAGACTGAAATATAGATATCTTGATTTACGTCGTCCAAAACTTGCGAATACGTTCAAAATGCGTTCAGATATCACTAAAACAGTTCGTAATTTCCTTGACGATGAAGGGTTTTTCGAAGTAGAAACGCCGATTTTAACGAAATCTACACCTGAAGGCGCGCGCGATTATCTTGTACCGAGCCGTGTTCACGAAGGCGAATTTTACGCACTGCCACAATCACCGCAACTATTTAAACAGATGCTGATGGTAGCTGGATTCGACCGTTATTATCAAATTGCACGTTGTTTCCGCGATGAAGACCTTCGTGCTGATCGTCAGCCCGAGTTCACTCAAATCGATATGGAAATGAGTTTCATGTCAATTGAAGATATTATTGAGTTAAATGAACGAATGATGCAAAAGGTAATGAAAGATGTAAAAGGAATTGATGTTCAAATTCCATTTCAACGTCTGCCTTATGACGAAGCAATGGGACGCTATGGTTCAGATAAACCGGATACGCGATTCGCTTTGGAGCTGACAGATGTTTCTGACGTCGTTAAAGATTCTTCATTCAAAGTATTTACAGCAGCAATTGAGTCAGGCGGTCAAGTTAAGCTCATCAATGTAAAAGGAGTAGCAGATAGCTATTCTCGTAAGGACATCGACGCACTTGGCGAGTTTGCAGCAGTCTACGGTGCGAAAGGACTTGCTTGGTTGAAAGTCGATGCTGAAGGTCTGAAAGGACCTATCGCGAAGTTCTTCGAAGGAGAAGAGGGCGAAGGACTAAAAGCTGCAGCGGATGCTGAAGTGGGAGATTTATTGTTGTTTGTAGCGGACAAAAATAAAGTTGTCGCAGATACATTAGGAGCACTACGTACTAAACTCGGAAAAGATCACAACTTAATTGACGAATCGAAGTTCAACTTCCTTTGGGTGACTGAATGGCCTTTGTTCGAATATAACGAAGAAGCCCGTCGCTATCAGGCAGCACACCATCCATTTACAATGCCAGCAGATGTGGAAGAACTAGTAACAAGCCCTGAGACAGTTAAAGCACAAGCCTATGACCTTGTTTTAAATGGTTATGAACTTGGCGGTGGATCACTTCGAATTTACAAACGTGATGTCCAGGAAAAAATGTTTGAGGCTCTTGGATTCAGTAAGGAACAGGCGAACGAACAATTCGGATTCCTTCTTGAAGCATTTGACTATGGGACACCTCCGCATGGCGGAATTGCATTCGGTCTTGACCGTATTGTTATGTTATTATCTGGTTCAACAAACTTGCGGGATACAATTGCATTTCCGAAAACAGCGAGTGCAAGTTGCTTGTTAACGTCAGCACCTGACAGCGTTGATGATACTCAACTAGCTGAACTTGGAATCCGTGTGATGCCAAAAAGTAAACGGTAATCAGTTGAGTTAGAAAAGTGAGAAAACTATTTCTGTTAAATCGTTGAACTGACTAATGATGTATGTTATTATACAAGTAATACGAATCCTGAAGTGTTCGTTATTTGCCAATCAGTTTTGACCGAACATTTTTTCGTCGGGAGTCCGTATTTCGAGTTGGATGACATGCCTTTAGTCGGGACCTCAAAAGAATCGGATAGGACACCCACCTGCTGATAGCGGGTTCAAAGCGATACTACAAAGACGGCACATTTGGGATTCGTTACTTACAATGATCATACACCCCTCTGACTTACGTGCGGAGGGGTTTTTTATTGGGGAAAATTATAATTTTATAAAATGAAGGGCGGAGTTTTTCTTGTTACATCAATTTTCACGAAATGAATTAGCCATAGGTACAGAAGGTGTAAATCGTATGCGGGACATGACTGTCGCGATACTTGGTGTTGGAGGAGTCGGTTCATTTGCTGCAGAAGCATGTGCGCGAAGCGGAATTGGCCGTATTATCCTTGTCGATAAGGACGATATTGACATCACAAATATTAATAGACAGCTCATTGCTAATTTGTCGACAGTCGGCCGTTCTAAAGCAGAAGTGATGAAAGAGCGCATTGCTGATATTAATACAGAGTGTGAAGTCATTTCTCTCCATATGTTTTATACGGAAGAGACAGCGGAAGAGTTTTTCAGTTACAAACCTGATTATGTCATCGATGCATCTGATACAATCATCTATAAAATTCATTTAATTAAAGAATGTGTTGCACGTAGCGTTAAAATTATATCGAGTATGGGTGCTGCTAATAAGATGGATCCAACGCGTTTCCAAATTGCAGATATTGCAAAGACGCATACAGATCCAGTTGCGAAAGTAATCCGTCGCAGACTTAAAAAAGAAGGTATTTATAAAGGAGTACCAGTGGTCTTTTCAGATGAAAGCCCGATTGTCGTCAGGCCGGAAGTTGTTTCCACAGTGGGTAAACCTGATGCCTTCATCCGCAAAGCAAAAATGCCACCTGCATCGAACGCATTCGTCCCATCTGTTGCTGGCCTCGTTTGCGCTAGTTGGGTAATGAATGATATCGTTGCGGATATTCCTATCCGGCGAGTGAAAGATAAAGTTATAACGGAAAGCGCCGTAGGGAGGGATTGAACTTCATCCCTCCTTGTTGCGAAACGACGTGGCGAACTTAGGATGCAGTTCCTTTTTGGTTGTCACCAAAATATTACTAAGGTTATAATAGGGTGATTGCTTATGAAAGTGAACTTGGATTGCTAGAAAGGATGTTTATGTGTGAATAAAGTGTTTAAGGTATTTGTTTTTGGGTTAGTTGCCCTTTTATTAACAGCATGCGGCAATGTAGAAGCGAAACAAGGTATTACGGCACAAGACATCTTTGAAAAAGCGAAAGAAGCATCCGCTAAATTGAAAAGTGTGCGTACACAAATTTCTTATGATGATTTTTGGGCAACAACAGTACCTGAAGAAAGATATAGTGTTAAGTATGAGATGACTTCGGATACGATGTTACAACCAGAAATAGTTAAACAGGACATAAAAGTGCTACCGCAACTGCTGAATGGGGAACCATGGGATGCAGAATTATATAAAGTAGATGGCCGAGTTTTCATCAAAAATACGCAAAAACAGTCATGGGAAGAGTTGCAATCCGGTTCGATTGCCGAATTGTTCGGTTCGATGATTGAAAACGTACAGCCAACACTGGATTTGGCATTTTTTAACGGATTCAAAAACGATTTTGTGTTAGAACCGATTGACTACGGTTATAACTTAAGACTGTCATTATCAAGAGAACAATATAAAGAACTAAAAAAAATACTATTCCTGTCTAACAACGGCAGTGAAACTGATCCGGATATATTGGACGGTGAGTTCCCACTTATTAATAAATCCGAAATTGTGATTGGAATCGATAGCAAAACATTCTATGTAACTGATTTCAAAATGACACTCGATACAACAACGTACTCAATGTTACGAGTTGATGGTAATTCCCACCGAGTTAAACAAACGATCAATGCAGTTTATAGCCACTACGATATTGTGGATGATGTAAAGGTTCCAGCAGACGTATTGGAAGCTACAGCTAACTAACAGTCACTAAGTAAAAACCCTCCCGAAAGTTTAACTTTTAGGGAGGGTTTTGCATATCTAGATATGTTGAACTAAAGAATCTCACTAACAACGCTCGGCGCTTGGGGATGCCTCCCGCGATAAGCCAGACAGAAGTTCACTGTCAGTCTTACCGCTTCGGCCACCCCAGTAAGCGCCTTCGCTGGAGATTACGAGAAAATCATAAGTTCAACATATATAGTTATATTTACTGAACAATAAGTGATTATATTGCGGGATTACTCCATTGTTAATTCTGACGTTTATTATGATGGATTAAGATTATCGACTTTTAATTGGATTGAACTACCACCACTTAGTTTACACTTGAAGTGGTGGATTCCTAAAATCACCGACGTAACCTTCAGTTATAGGTTAGGCTAGCCCCACAGTTCCTGCGGTTAGTAGACTTATTGCTTCTTTTTTCAGATTGATACTTGCGTTCACGTCTCGGTTATGTTGCGTGCTACATGTTGGACATTCCCATTCACGCAAGGCGAGATGCTTCACATCTTTGTTTCGGTAACCACAATTTGAACAGAGCTGGCTGGAGGGAAAGTTTTTTGCGACCACGACAACTTGTTTTCCATACCATTTCGCCTTGTATTCAAGTAGTGTCCGAAATTGTGACCAACTGACTTCACTGATTGCCTTTGCTAATGTATGATTTTTGAGCATATTTGCAATTTGTAAGTCCTCGATACCGATGACGTCGTGGCTTTTGACGATTTCAGTAGAGAGTTTATGCAAGAAATCAGCTCTTTTATTAGCGATTCTTTCCTGGATACAAGCAACTTTGATTCGTTGTATTTGATAGTTTTTCGCTTCATGTAATGGTTTATGTTGTTTTAGCGCTTGTTCTTTGCGCCTTGAAAGAATCCGTTGTTCCTTTGCTAGTTTCTTTTCAAGTGAACGAAAAAAATTGGATTTTCATAGACCATTCCAGATGAAAGAATAGCGAAGTCTTTTAATCCGACATCGATCCCGACAACAGACCCAGTTTTCTGTTTTTCCTTTACCTCGGTCTCCACTAAGATGGATACGAAATACTTTCCACTCGGTTGGCGTCTGATCGTAGCATTCATAATTCTCCCTTTTACTTCTAGGCTCTTCGATAATTTGACGAGGCCAAGTTTGGGGAGCTTGAGATGATTTCCAGCTATCGCAATATTACCATTGGTGTGTTTTGTCGTATAAGTTTGGACATTGTTTTGCTTACTTTTAAATCGAGGTGCCTGATTTTGTTTCTTAAAGAATCGGGAATAAGAATCGGCAAGATTTCTTAATGAGGATTGAAGGGCAATGCTGTCGACTTCTTTTAGCCAATCAAGCTCACTTTTAAGCTGGGGTAATTGGGATGAACAGGTGTTATAGGTAAGACCTTTACCGGTTTATTTGTAGGTTTCATTCCATTTGGCTAAAAAGTGATTGAACACAAAACGTGAACAGCCAATCGTTTTGGCAATGAGGATTTCTTGTACTTTTGTAGGATAGATACGGAACTTATACGCTTTATTGACGGGCATGGACATACACCTCGCTTCAGCATAGTTTCTATCCTTATTATAGAATGTACGTTCCCTGAAAGCGATTCTTTTAGGCTTATGCCTAACCGAAATTCATCTTCCGCTTATCGTTGGGCTATGCCCTTGACACGATTGAAGTGGGAGTCTTCTTTCGGAAAATGATAAAATTGAACAAATCAACTAGGAGCGTTTATCATGCCGCTAACTTTTGCCCACCCCGCAGCCATACTTCCGTTCTCAAGAAAAAGTAAATATATTAACTTTTCCGCACTCGTATTCGGTAGTATGGCTCCCGATTTTGAATATTTTTTGAGAGGTCGACCAATGGGGGAAATTGGACATACCTTTACTGGGTTCGTTTTGTTTAATTTACCCTTGGTGACATTCATTTATTTTATTTACCATTTATTTGTACACCAAATTCTATTCAATCATTTACCCAATTTTCTACGAGATCCGTATGCAAAAAAAGTAGATTCAACTTTTGGAGTAAAGGTTGTTGTATTTTGTTATTCTGCGCTATTTGGTATGTTAACTCATGTTATATGGGATTCTTTCACTCATATAAATGGATATATGGTATTGAAATTCCCTGCTTTATTCACTCACGGCCATAGTATGTATGGTTTTACTATACCTCTGTATAAACTTTTGCAACATGGGAGTACATTATTTGGAATAACAATGATTTTAGTTTACATGTATTATAGGGCTTTATCTCAAAAGAAACATAACGATACTCCTGTTTCCCCTGAGCATAAACTTGTTTTTTGGTCTGCTATAGTCCTTTTAACAGGACTATTTGTATTCATATGGTATTTGATTGCCCCTGTTTCGATTATCAGTTACGGGATATTGGTCGTTAGAATTATAGATTCTTTTTTCCTGAGTTTATTCCTAATTTCTTTGTTGATAAAATATGTTCGACTGTAATTGGTATTTCCCGGATTTTAGGAACATGAGGGTAAGTATAGATTCTGCAGAGTTTTATTCATTTAATCATAGAACATGAATAAATCGAAAAGTCGATTTCCTGTTTAGTAAGGAATTCGACTTTTTTTGTTGCAATTCACTTTAATTGAACGGCATCATTTTTTAGTAAGATTCTTCTTTTCGAGATAATCCCAAAGATAGTAAATAACCCAAAAAGTTAATACTACTAAAAATGAATAAGGTGAATACCTTTTTGGTAGGTAGGTAATTAAAGCTATACCAAGAATCAAAAAAGGTGGCATAAGAATCCAGTATTTTTTGTTTTTAAACATATTGTCATCTCTTTTCTACTTACAGTATAGAGCGGAAGTACGGAATTATCAGTAGTTAACACCAATTTTTTGTACCAGTAAACTAAAGTGAAAAGAGTGTTCATTATTAATATATGAAACTATTCAGTCATGATAACCGTACTAGTAATACAAGGATTTAATTAAATGGCGGGGGAAATTAGTTTTAAAAGACACAATGTTAAAAGTGACAGCAGATCTCGGACAAAACTTAAGATTGTTAATTCAGTAATGGGTGGTATGTAAGATTTCTCCTTATTCTAGTAACGGGTGTATTTCTACAACAAGTGGATATGCCTTTTTACTAACGAGTCAGGCTATGGAGGGAAAGCAATGGCAAGGTTTATTGACGATTTAGTTGGGTCTATCTATGATGTCTTTAAGTTTATTTTCATGTGTATTTGTTATCTTATTGCTGGGATGTTAATTGTCGGAGTTCCACTTTATCTAATTGCTTTAGTATTTAATATGTTGCACTAACGGGTGCGTTTCTAAATCAAGCGGGGACGCTCATTAAACGTAACTTTTAGCAAAAGGCTACGCATATATTGTAAAAGGGAGAAGATGTGATGCATTGGGTGATGTGGGTTTTCTGGGGTTTCATTGTAACTTTACTTATAGGCTGCCATCTTGTGGATTTTTTAACTGGGCGAAAATATGATTTTAAAGAACAGGAAAAGTCATTGAATCAGAACTCAGCGGGGTCCGATACTCTACGAGAAGTGGCGCGGCATGACCAACAAAATGGACCGTTTTAATAAGTGCTATTCCTGTGTTGTATAATTAAGTGAAAAGTTGAAGGGGGGAGTCTTAAATTAAAAGGTTTTTATTTTATCTCGTTTCAGCTGTAGTTATGGGATTTATTCTTTATCTAGGAATGGCTTATCAAGTCCGATTAAGAGAAGAGTCGGCAACAACATATAATTTAATGCCTTATATACTATTTGCAACTATTTTCCCTGTTTTTATTGGATTTCTTTTACGATTGCCTAAATTGATTATAGAGATTAAAGAAAAAAAGCAATGGTCGTTCGATTGGATTAAGGTTGCTGCAATTGGAATCCCGTCTCTATATTTAGCAATGATACCAATTCTGGCTATTTATTTCGGGATGAATTTGTTATTCGCAAAAGAATTTATGCAGTTAGGAGATACTACATTTACATCAATAGCCGGAGTTGTATTTGGTTATATTTTGTTAGACAGCTTAAAAAAATAACAATTCCTCAACTATATATACGGCACTACTCATTTTTACTAAATGGCAGTTTAATTGGGAATTTGGTAAAATGTACATTTTTAGATGTTTTCCTTCTGTGCAGAGAATACAGAAATGAGCATGAAGACTTAATTATGGATATCAAATTCAAGAAAAACAGACAGCCTATTCTCGATTAGATTATAGAGAACAGGCTGCCTAACTAGTGTTTTGTATGCGTCTCATATCGCTAGGGAAATTCATTTAAGATGGGTTTTACTAACTCATTTCTCTTTTCGAAATTCTTTCAATCGATCATAAATTGCAGCCATCTTTTTTTCTTCGCCTGCCATAACGGGCTTGTAAAACTCCGTATTTTTTAATTTATCGGGTAAATATTGCTGGTTAGTCCAGCCTCCGAACGAACCGAGCGGTGTGTCATGCGGGTATTTGTAGCCGACGTGGCCGAGCTTTGCCGCCCCCGCATAATGTGCGTCCCGTAAATGTAATGGTATATCTCCGACTTTTCCCTCGTTGATAGCTTTTACAGCCGCGTCGAATGCTTTATAGGCTGAATTCGATTTAGAGGCCAGGCACATTTCGATAACAGCGCTTGCGAGAGGGATACGCGCTTCTGGCATGCCAAGCTTCACCGCAGCTTCTGTAGCCGCCAGTACATGTGGCCCGACCTCTGGTGAAGCCAACCCGACATCCTCATAGGCCATCACCAGCAAGCGCCTATTTACAGCTACTAAATCGCCAGTCTCGAGAAGATGTGCAAGATAATAGATAGCGGCATTGACGTCACTCCCGCGGACCGATTTTTGAAGCGCGGACAATAAATTATAAAAGTGTGACCCCTTTTTATCGCCGAATAAACCGATGCGCCCAAGTAAGTTTTCAAGTAGCCAGTCTTCAATGACCATTTTGCCATCGACTTCATCACTGGCAGAAACAGCAGATTCAAGAACAGTTAACGCTTTGCGTGCATCTCCATTGACGCCTTCTGCAATCAACGTAAGCTGATCAGGGGTTATGTCAATTACCATTTTTCCAAGCCCGCGTTCTTCATCCGATATGGCATTTTTGAGTACTTCCATTAAATCTTCAGGTTCTAATCTGGATAATTGCCGGATTTCACCGCATCTGGAACGTATGGCGGGGTTGACGTCGTGATAAGGATTTTCAGTTGTCGCTCCTATCAAGACGATTGCGCCACTTTCGACGTGTGGCAATAATGTATCTTGCTGTAATTTATTGAAACGATGAATTTCATCTAAGAATAGTAGAACTTTCCCTGTAATTCGCGATTCTGCCACAACGTCTTCGACATCTTTCTTTCCTGAAACTGTCGCATTCATGGCGATGAAAGGCAGATTGCTAGTACCGGCAATTGCGTGTGCAAGTGACGTTTTACCGATTCCGGGTTCCCCGTATAACAACATAGAAGGAACATGTCCGTTTTTTATCATCCGGTAAAGCGCCGTCTTTTCACCGATAATATCCTTTTGTCCAGCAATTTCATCTATAGTCCTAGGGCGCATTCGAAACGCCAATGGCTCATTATGCAAAAAATTCACTCCTGACCTAGTACATCCGTTCCTCTATTATACACGTTAGACAAACGCAAATCATATTAAGGAAGCTTGCAGGTCAGTTATGCTATAATATTTTGAAGCAATCGTAAAAAGGACGGGATAGATATGAAGATTTCTACAAAAGGTAGATATGGACTGACAATCGTTGTTGAGCTAGGCTCTAAATTCGGGGAAGGTCCAGTACCGCTACGGAAAATTGCGGAAGAACAGAAATTGTCTGAAGCATATCTTGAGCAACTAATTCCACCGCTACGTAACAGTGGAATCGTGAAAAGTGTTCGCGGCGCTTATGGCGGATATATGCTGGCTAAGCCGCCGACAGAAATAACTGCGGGGGATGTTATCCGGATTCTTGAAGGACCTATCCAAGTTGTAGAGGGGCTAGAGGGATCCGATATTCCACAACAAGAACTTTGGAAACGAATCGGTGAAGCGGTCCGAAGTGTCCTCGATACAACAACGATTGAAGATTTGATGAAATCTGGTGAAAAAGATGATCGCGATAGTTATATGTTTTACATTTAAAGGAGTCTTATTATGAAGAAAATTTATCTTGACCACGCGGCGACAACACCGGTTCACCCGGCAGTAATCGCTACTTATATAGAAACACTTGAATCTACTTTCGGTAACCCTTCCAGCATCCATAGTTTTGGAAGAGAAGCGCGAAAATGTCTTGATGACGCACGGAAAACGCTGGCACTGTCCATCCATGCAGAGCCGTCGGAAATCATTTTCACGTCGGGCGGCACAGAGGCAGACAATACCGCGGTTTTTGGGGCTGTTATGGCGATGAAAGCTAGAGGTAACCATATTATCACGACGAATAGTGAGCATCACGCTGTTTTAAATCCATGTAAACAACTAGAACTGCTAGGTTTCGAAGTAACCTACTTGGAAGTCGATGACAACGGACAAATAACTGCGGAACAAGTGAGAAATGCACTGACAGACAAAACGGTTCTTGTCTCGATTATGTATGGCAATAACGAAGTGGGTACCATTCAGCCGATTCGTGAAATTGGGGCATTGCTGAAAGAACACCAAGCCGTTTTCCACACGGACGCTGTTCAAGCATATGGAATCGTTCCACTTCATGTAAATGAACTCGGCGTTGATCTGTTATCCGTTTCAGCTCATAAATTAAACGGTCCAAAAGGAATAGGTTTCCTTTATCAGCGTAAAGGACTTGATACAACACCAGTACTTTTCGGGGGCGAACAGGAACGCAAACGGCGAGCAGGAACCGAAAATATTCCAGCAATTGTTGCTTTTGCTGAAGCGGTATTAATTGCGCAACAGGGGATGGAACAAAACACTGCGAATTATTCTAACTACGCGGCCATTATGACTGACGTGTTGGATCAACAAGATGTCACTTACGAAATGAACGTGAAAACTGCGGAAAAACTTCCGCAAATAATGAACATAAGCTTCCCAGGGACAGATATTGAATCACTTCTAGTGAATCTTGATATGGCAGGTATTGCCGTGTCCAGCGGGTCTGCATGCACTGCGGGTTCACTCGATCCATCGCATGTTTTGACTGCCATGTTCGGTGAAGGTTCTTCCAAATTACGAAATTCGGTCCGATTTAGTTTTGGCCTCGGTCTTACAGAGGAAACGATTAAGGAAGCAGCCGAACTAATAGCTGAAATCGTCAAACGGTCTGTGAAATGAAACTATAAAGGATGAAAAATAGAATGAAAACAATTAAATCACCAGCAGAAACTCGCGTCGTAGTCGGCATGTCGGGCGGCGTAGATTCGTCCGTTGCAGCACTATTGCTGAAAGAACAAGGCTATGAAGTTATTGGTATTTTTATGAAAAACTGGGATGACACAGACGAATTTGGTGTCTGTACCGCGACTGAAGATTATGAAGATGTTATCAGTGTTTGTAATGATATCGGAATACCGTATTACGCGGTCAATTTCGAAAAACAATATTGGGATAAAGTATTTACGTATTTCCTTGAAGAATATAAAGCGGGGCGTACACCGAATCCTGATGTCATGTGTAATAAAGAAATCAAGTTCAAAGCGTTTCTTGAACATGCAATGAGTCTCGGTGCAGATTATTTAGCGACGGGTCATTATGCACAAGTCGTAGAAGTAGATGGTGGCGTGTCAATGTTGCGCGGGAAAGATGCAAATAAAGACCAAACTTATTTCTTGAATCAATTAACACAAGATCAGCTACAAAAAGTAATGTTCCCAATTGGTAATATGGAAAAAAGTGCTGTACGTGAAAAAGCGGTTGAAGCAGGACTTTCGACAGCAGCCAAAAAGGATTCCACGGGCATTTGTTTCATAGGAGAACGGAATTTCAAGGAATTCCTTGGTCAATATCTTCCTGCTCAACCAGGGGATATGACGACGATGGAAGGCGAAACTGTAGGCCGTCATGATGGGCTTATGTACTATACAATTGGTCAGCGTCACGGCCTTGGTATTGGCGGAGCCGGAGAACCTTGGTTTGTTATCGGCAAGGACTTGAAAAAAAATGTTCTTCTAGTTGGTCAAAACTTCGATAACGATGCACTTTATTCCGACAGTTTGACAGCAATTGACGTCAGTTTTTCGACTGTACGTGAACTGCCAAAAACGTTCAGTTGTACAGCGAAATTCCGCTACCGTCAACCGGATACAAACGTTACAGTTGAACTGACTGAAGACGGACATGCAATCGTCCGCTTTGCACAACCAGTGCGTGCAATTACACCTGGACAAGCCGTCGTTTTCTATGACGGAGACGAATGTCTTGGTGGGGGAACAATCGATACAGTTTTCAAAAACGGCAAACAACTTGACTATGTTGGATAAGGGGAAGTTAACTATGGAATACAATGAAGTTGGAATCGCCGCATTACAGAATGGCGAATATGAAAAAGCAGTCGAATCATTTATGCAAGGTGTCGAAAAGGACCCTGAAAATGCAGTCGGTTATATCAATTTAGGGAATGTTTTTGCTTCACTTGGAGATGCTGAAAGGGCAGAACCGTTTTTCCAAAAGGCGATTACGCTTGATGCTGAAGCTGGCACTGCGTTTTACGGTCTTGCCAATCTTTATTACAATAAAGATCGTTTTGAAGAGGCGGCAAAGTTATATGAAAAAGCAATCCGTCAAGGTGTTGAAGAGGCGGACGCATATTTCATGCTCGGGAAGAGTCTCGAACGTTCGAGTAATGAGAAACTAGCGTTACCTTATTTGCAACGGGCGACAGAACTGGCACCGGATGATCTTGAAATCCGGTTATCATACGGGATTGTTCTCGCTAATTTGGAGTTATTTAAAGAAGCTGGGAATGAATTCAAATTCATCATCGAACAGGACGACTCAAGTGCCGATGCACATTATAACCTAGGTTTTTTATATGCAGTGTCGACAGAACAGAAACAAGATGCGCTTGATCATCTAGAAAAAGCATTCACAATCGATCCAGAGCATATTCAGGCACGCTATATATATGACATGATCAAGCTGGGCGAAGAAGGAAAATAAGAAGGGGTGGCGGTGATGGAAGGGAACAACATGGCGGGAAATGCGGATGAAATCTTTTTGATTGGACGACCAGTCGTGACAATCTTCCATAACCCCGACAGCCTTTTTACAATCGCGAAATTAAAAGTTCGTGAAACCAATAGTGGGAATGAAGATAAAGAAATCATCGTTAAAGGCAGTTTTCCACAGCTAAATCCGGAAGATGACTACAAATTCACAGGTAAGCTCGTTACTCACCCGACATACGGTGCGCAGTTCGATGTGCATACTTTTTCGAAAGAGATGCCTGCAACTGAAACAGGGCTGGTCCATTATTTGTCAGGTGATTTATTTCCGGGCATCGGTATGAAAACAGCTCAAACAATTGTCAAAAAGCTTGGCAAGGATGCTATTAAAAAGATCCTTGACGATCCATCTGTCCTTGGTACGATTCCGAAACTAGCGGATGACAAGAAAGAGACATTGATTTCCGTTTTGGAGCAGAATATGGGGCTTGAGCGGACAATTATCCAATTGAATGAATGGGGATTCGGACCGCAAATTGCTATGCGTATTTATCAAAAGTATCGTGAAGAATCGGTTTCATTGCTGACTGAAAATCCGTATCGGCTTATTGAAGAAATCGAAGGGGTAGGCTTCCAGCGTGCGGACGAACTCGGTAAGAATCTAGGCATTACAGGAAACCATCCTTCAAGAATCAAAGCAGCCATTCTTCATTCGATGAACCAGGCCGTGCAATCAGCGGGTCATGTATACGTTGAAGCGGAAGCCGTTATGCCTGATGTCAAACGCCTGCTTGAAATGAGCCAGCGCATTGACATTCCATTTGCTGATATTTCCCAGGCAATTATTGTGCTTGTCGAGGAAGGGAAACTATCTGCTGAAGAACGAAGATTATACATACCTTCCCTATACTTTTCAGAAATCGGCATCGCTGCGAAGCTAGAGCGGATTATGGAAAATGACACAGCGGATCAATTTCCTGTGTCTGAAATAAGAAAAGCGGTTGGGGAAGTGGAAGAGCGGCTCGGCGTCAATTATGCGGAGACGCAAGTGGCAGCGATTGAAACTGCACTTCATTCGCCATTAATGATCTTAACGGGAGGTCCCGGAACCGGGAAAACGACTGTTATTCGTGGTTTTGTCGAAGTGTATGCAGAACTTCATGGATTATCGCTCGATCCGAAAGAGTATGCCAAAAAGAAAGAACCTTTCCCGATTGTATTAGCCGCGCCTACTGGACGTGCAGCTAAGCGTATGTCGGAATCCACTGGATTGCCTGCGATGACAATCCACCGGTTGCTCGGATTCAATGGGTTGGAAAAGGAAGAAGAAACTGAGCGAGAAATTGAAGGTCGCCTCATTATTATCGATGAAATGTCGATGGTCGACACTTGGCTCGCTCATCAGCTATTAAAGGCACTTGCCAATGATGTCCAATTGTTATTTGTTGGGGACCAAGACCAGCTACCGCCCGTTGGACCCGGTCAAGTTCTCCGTGATATGCTAGATTCTGGTAAAGTTCCTGTAATTGAGCTGACTGAAGTATTCCGGCAAAGTGAAGGTTCGTCAATTATCGAAATGGCTCATATGATTAAAAGGTCAGAATGGACAGACGACATTACGAAGAAAACATCGGATCGTTCATTTATCAAAGCGGGCAGCGATCGAATACTCGAAGTTGTCCAGCAAGTTGTGAAAAATGCCATCGCCAAAGGTCACCCCATTAAAGACATCCAAGTACTTGCACCGATGTATAGGGGACCGGCGGGAATTGATGGTTTAAACAAAATGATTCAAGAAATGGTCAATCCGCCAGGACCGAAACGCAAAGAAGTTGTTTTTGGTGAAGCGATTTACCGAATTGGTGATAAAGTGCTACAGCTTGTCAATCAACCTGAGAGTAATGTTTTCAACGGTGATATGGGTGAAGTCATTGCGATTATCAAAGCGAAAGAAACCATCGATAAAAAAGAATTGCTAGTGGTTTCGTACGATGGCATTGAAGTCACCTATGAACGCAATGATCTCAACCAGCTGACACTTGCTTATTGCTGTTCGATTCATAAATCCCAGGGCAGTGAGTTCCCGATTGTTATAATGCCGATCGTCCGTGGTCATCGTAAAATGCTACGACGTAATTTGCTGTATACAGGCATCACCCGTGCGAAAAACTTCCTCATCCTATGCGGCGAGCCTGAAGAGTTCAGGGCGGGTATCGCGCGAACGGACGAATTGGAAAGACAGACGACGCTAAAAGAACGGCTAAATGGCGATGTCGTTGAACCGGTGGCTGTGGAGGCTTCAGAACACAAAAATGCTGAAGTTTCTAATGAGTCGAATGTAAGTTCGGTGGATTCGAAATCGATTATTTTTGCACTTACGATGGATACTTTCCTGACAATCGATCCGCTGATTGGTATGAAAGGGGTAACACCTTATGAGTTTCTTGAAGCTTCAGATTGACAATAAGGCGGAACTTTTCTATAATCCAATTAGAAATGCTGATTCGAGACAAACCAATCATATGTAATACGTTGACGGAGAAAGTAGGCAAGTTTACTCGTCCAGAAAGGAGCCCCTTGGCTGAAAGGGTTCTCGAGAAAAAATGTTGAAAAGCTACTCCTGAGTGCAGCTCATTCCTGCCGTCCGCCGCGTTAAGGCAACCAGAGATGCCGGATTCAATTCGTCCGGTAATTAGGGTGGTACCGCGAGACTAAAATCTTCGTCCCTTGCATTAGGGGCGGGGATTTTTTTGCGCCCGCAGGACGCGGGTGTTCAGCCTTTGCGACAGGACGTCGCGCACTAAGGCTGCCTTCCTTAGATTTCAATTACATCTACGCGTCGCGATTGGAAATCCCGAGTTGCAATTAGAAATCAAAAGTTGCAATAAGAAGCTAACACCCGAAATCAACACGTTTTCAATTAAAAAGGAGGATTCACTCATGAAAAAACTAACAACGTCACAAATTCGTGACATGTTTTTGGACTACTTCAAGGAACACGGTCACAGTGTTGAACCATCTGCGCCACTTGTACCAATCGATGATGCATCACTTCTTTGGATTAACAGCGGCGTTGCAACGCTGAAAAAATACTTTGATGGACGGGTAGTTCCGACAAATCCGCGTATCGTCAATGCACAAAAATCAATCCGTACAAATGATATTGAAAACGTTGGGAAAACAGCACGTCACCATACATTTTTCGAAATGCTCGGCAACTTCTCAATTGGGGATTATTTCAAAGAAGAAGCAATCGTCCATGCGTGGGAATTTCTAACAGATGAAAAGTGGATTGGTTTTGATCCAGAACTTCTATCCATCACAATCCACCCAGAAGATGAAGAAGCATATGTGATTTGGCGTGATAAGGTTGGTATTGCAGAAGATCGTATCATTCGTCTTGAAGGAAACTTCTGGGACATTGGGGAAGGTCCTAGTGGTCCGAACTCAGAGATTTTCTACGACCGCGGACCGGCATACGGCGACGATTTCTCTGATCCCGAACTATATCCAGGCGGGGAAAATGAACGTTACCTAGAAATATGGAACCTTGTATTCTCGGAATTTAACCATAATCCGGATAATACATATACACCTCTGCCGAAAAAGAACATCGATACAGGGATGGGTCTTGAGCGGATGGCATCCGTCATCCAAAACGTTCCGACCAACTTCGATACGGATCTTTTCATCCCAATCATGCATGCCATCGAAAAGTTTTCCGAAGAGAAATATGGTGCAGATGTACAAAAAGATATGGCATTCAAAGTAATTGCTGACCATATTCGTACAGTTGCTTTCGCAATCGGTGACGGAGCACTTCCGTCCAATGAAGGCCGTGGTTATGTGCTTAGAAGATTGCTGCGCAGAGCAGTTCGTTTTGCGAAACAGCTTGGCATCAACAAGCCGTTTATGTTCGAACTTGTACCAGTTGTAGGAGAAATCATGCAAGACTTCTATCCCGAAGTGACTGACAAGAAAGAGTTCATCATGAAAGTTATTAAAAATGAAGAAGAACGCTTCCATGAAACGTTAACGGATGGAATGACAATCCTTTCAGGTGTGATTGACACTGCAAAATCATCTGGAACCCCTATCGTTCCAGGAGCTATCGCATTCCGTCTCTATGACACATATGGCTTCCCGTTCGAGTTGACAGAAGAATTCGCTGAAGAAGCAGGGGTTACTGTTGATCGGGCTGGGTTCGATTCGGAAATGGACAGCCAGCGTAAGCGTGCGCGTGCAGCTCGTCAAGACGTTGATTCTATGCATGTTCAGTCGGGCGTGCTTGGTGAAATTCACGATTCAAGCGAATTCATTGGGTACAATCAACAGCAATGCGATGCAACAGTTGTCGCACTTTTACAGGCAGGTGCATTAGTTGACAATGCATCGGAAGGTGACGAAATTCAATTCATCTTGGATCGTACTCCGTTCTACGCGGAAAGTGGCGGACAAGTAGCAGATATTGGAACAATTAGCGGCGAAACATTTGTTGCAGATATCAAAGACGTACAGAAGGCACCTAATGGTCAAAACTTGCATACGGCAATCATTCGTTCAGGTGAAATGCATAAAGGTGCAGCCGTTCAAGCGGAAGTGAACCAAGCGGCCCGCAAACTAACGGTTCGAAATCACACGGCGACACATCTTCTACACAAAGCATTGAAAGAAGTACTCGGGGAACATGTTAACCAAGCAGGTTCTTACGTCGGTCCTGACCGTCTGCGTTTCGACTTCTCGCATTTTGGTCAAGTGACGAAAGAAGAGCTTGAGAAAATCGAACAGATTGTCAATCAAAAAGTCTGGGAAGACATCGCTGTCGATATTGCAGAAAGACCGATTGACGAAGCCAAAAAACTTGGTGCAATGGCGCTCTTCGGTGAAAAATATGGCAAAGTGGTTCGCGTTGTTTCAGTTGGAGATTACTCATTGGAGCTTTGCGGAGGCTGTCACGTCGCTTCAACGTCTGTTATCGGTTTGTTCAAACTTGTATCTGAAAGTGGAATCGGTGCAGGCACACGACGCATTGAAGCACTTACGGGGCAGATGGCCTACCGTTCATTCAAAGATGAAGAGGAAGTACTGGTTAATGCTGCAAGCCTTTTAAAATCGAATCCAAAAGACGTTGTGGCGAAAATTGGATCAGTGTTAGCTGACATGAAAGAACTTCAACGTGAAAATGAATCACTTTCTGCTAAACTTGGAAATAGTCAAGTGGCGGATATCATGGCTTCTGCACAGCAAATCGATGACGTTACAGTTATCTCTGCACGTGTGGATGTGAAAGATAATAATGGCCTTCGTCAGATGATGGACGAAATGAAACAGAAGTTGTCAAAAGGAATCATTGTCCTAGGTGCAGCCGCAGACGGCAAAGTTATGTTAGTATCAGGCGTGACTGAAGATTTGAAATCAGGGAACTATCATGCAGGGAAGATCGTCAATCACGTAGCTACACAGTGCGATGGAAAAGGCGGAGGTCGCCCAGATATGGCAATGGCAGGTGCGAAAGATGTGTCTAAACTTGATGATGCCCTTCAATCCGTGTATGATTATGTCAAATCTGTTTAACTGGTGAATCAAATCGGGTATAATTAGAAATGTAATTATATCCGATTCATAAAACGGATGATCTGAAAGCGGGGTGTCGATTATGGAATCATACGATAAGACGATGAAATTTAACTTTCCTGAAGAGTCAATGGAGCAAGAAGTGAAGCAGGTTATGCTTCATGTGCACAAGGCACTTGACGAAAAGGGCTACAGTCCAATTAATCAGATTGTAGGTTATCTTCTTTCGGGCGATCCAGCTTATATACCACGTCATGACGATGCACGTAATTTGATCCGAAAGTTGGAACGGGACGAGATCCTAGAAGAACTTGTGAAGTTTTACGTTCGTGAAAACGGAGGGAAAACAAAGTGAGAACAATGGGGTTGGATGTTGGATCCAAAACGGTTGGCATCGCGATCAGTGATGCCCTTGGGTGGACTGCTCAGGGCATTGAAACAGTTAAGGTCGATGAAGGTGCTGGCCACTTTGGCATGGAAAGAATCCAGGAACTCGTGAAAGAATACGAAGTAAGCGGATTTGTGGTAGGATTCCCTAAGAACATGAATAATACAGTCGGACCAAGAGGGGTAGCATCTCAAGAGTATGCTGAACTTTTGAAACAAACATTCGGCTTTCCTGTTGCGTTGTGGGACGAGCGATTGACGACGATGGCAGCGGAACGCGTGCTAATCGATGCAGATGTCAGTCGTAAGAAAAGAAAGACTGTTATCGATAAGATGGCAGCAATCATGATACTCCAAGGGTATCTTGATTCAAAAAACAGATGAGGTGATCGTAATGGAACACGGACAAGAAACAATGACGATTGTAGATGAAAACGGCGAGGAACACGTATGTGAAGTAATCTTCACATTTGATTCAGAGGAATTTGGTAAGTCATATGTACTTTATCATGTACTTGATGGACAAGAAGAGGATGAAGACGGCGAAGTCGAAATTCATGCATCTGCTTTCGTACCTTCTGAAGACAATGAAGACGGCGAATTGATGCCAATCGAAGACGACGCTGAGTGGGAAATGATTGAAGAAATGTTGAACACGTTCCTTGCAGAAGAGGACGAAGAAGACGAAGAAGAAGAGTAAATTATATGTGCACGGACGGGACGGTGCGGTACAGGCCGTTCCGTTTTTTCATTGTGAGATAAGAAAGTGTAGGTTTAGAACCTTTAGCGGTGTCTAGACTCCAGGCGCCAGCCGCTCGGGTCATAAGCAATCCAGCTATGTGGCAAAGAGCGCCACGTCGCTAGATTGACTTATGCCCGTCGCGGGCCTACAGGATGTAGGTCATGCAGCTGTTGCCACAGGAAGTGGCGCACTTAAGCTGCGTTCCTTTTAGGCGCCTTGCACATTTCTTATTATGCTTCGAACGAAAGAGGTGGATTACGCATGGATAATGGTTCGAAAAAAGATATCATGTTCGAGCGAATGCGTGAAAAGAAGAAAGAAGTGAAAATCGTTAGAAGGATCGTACTAGTAATTGTACTCGTTCTAGTGCTTATTGGCTTAATTGGTGGCCGCTACGTCTATAAATACATAACAGGGGCCCTTCAACCCATCGACCCGGATTCCGAAGAAGTAATTGAAGTGGAAATACCAATCGGGTCTGGCGTAGATACGATTGCAGCGAAACTTGAAGCAAAAGGAATCGTTAAAGATGCTCGTCTGTTCAAATATTACGTGAAGTTCAATAATAATTCTCAGTTTCAAGCAGGGACGTATGGCTTAACGAAATCGATGACGCTTGATGAAATCATTGAAAGTTTAAAAACAGGAAAAGTATATAGAGAACCTGTCTTTACAATGACTGTTCCAGAAGGACTGACATTGAAACAAATTGCTAAAATTGTCGAAAAAAGTACCGGAATTCCTGAAAAAGAATTCCTTGTCTATGTAAATGACGAAGCAACCATCAATATGTTGATGGGGAAATATTCAAAAATCCTGACAGAAGATATTAAAGCAGAAACCATTAAATATCCGTTGGAAGGTTATTTATTCCCAGCGACTTATCCGTTTTTTGAAGAAAAACCATCAATTGAAACAATAGTCGATGCGATGCTTCAAGGGACTGCGCTTAATGTAACACCTTATCTTGATTATCTTCAAAGCAATGAGAAATCGGTTCATTGGTTATTGACGTTCGCTTCACTGCTTGAAGAAGAGGCGACAGCGCAATCAGATAGAGAAACGATTGCCAGTGTATTTTACAATCGCATGAAGATAGATATGCCGCTTCAAACGGATCCAACAGTTCTCTACGCACTAGGCGAGCACAAAGATAGAGTGCTTTATAAGGATCTTGAAATTGACGATCCATATAATACGTATGTCGTCAAAGGATTGCCACCTGGACCGATTGCGGGAGCAGGAAGGTCTTCGATTGAAGCAGTTATAGACCCTTCTAAAACGAACTATCTATTTTTCTTAGCTGATAAAAAAGGTGTCAATCATTTTACGGATACTTATGATCAACATTTGAAAAACAAGGCACTTCATTTGTCAGGGGATTGACGGTATTGAACTGGAGATGAACGCAATGGATAACTATAAGACATATGTTGCAAGTTTCGTGAAAGAAAAAAATCCGCTCATTGTCGAAATGGAACAGTTCGCTGTTGAACATCATGTTCCAATCATGGATAATGACGGTATAGATTTATTTATTAGCCTATTACGACTTCAAAATCCTGAACGAATCCTTGAAATCGGCAGTGCAATCGGCTATTCGGCAATCCGGATTGCTGGGGCACTGCCTAAGGCTTCAATTGTGACTATTGAAAGAGACACTGAACGGTATTTGAAAGCGGTTGACTATATCGCGCGGAGTGGTTTTGAACAACGGATTGCTATTATTGAAGCGGACGCGTTGTTAACGGACAGTGCTGACGTTCTCGATAAGACTTACGATTCGCTTTTCATTGATGCTGCCAAAGGGCAGTATAAACGATTCTTTGAAAAGTATGCGTCTACCCTCAATACTGGGGGCGTTATTTATTGCGACAATATGTTTATGCATGGTATAGTGCTGCTCGAAGATAAGGATATCCCAAGGCGAAACCGTACGATGATACGCAACTTGAAAGAATTCACTGAATGGGTTATGAATAATCAGGAGTACGAAACGTCTTTGCTTCCGGTTGGAGACGGGCTATTAATTGCGGTAAAAAAATAATAAGACATTAATGTGGATATTCTAGATTAAAGGGATATTCTGATGCGTAAAGGGAGTTTGAAATGAAATCTAGAAAACCTCTCGTCATCGGTATTGCAGGTGGCTCAGGATCGGGTAAAACAAGTGTTACCAATTCAATCTACGATGTGTTTAAAGAGCATTCTGTGGTCGTTATCGAACAGGATTATTATTATAAAGACCAGTCTCACTTGGAATTTGAAGAACGCTTGAAAACGAATTATGATCATCCACTGGCATTCGATACAGATCTACTAATTCATCATGTTGAAACGCTTATTGACCGAAAGCTCGTGGAAAAACCCGTGTATAATTATTCATTACACACGCGGTCTGAAGAAACGATTATTATCGAACCGAAAGATGTCATTATCCTAGAAGGGATTTTGGTTCTTGAGGACGAAAGGTTACGTGAGCTGATGGATATCAAATTATTTGTCGATACAGACGGAGATTTGCGTATTATTCGTCGAATTATGCGTGACATTAATGAACGCGGTAGAACAATTGAATCGGTTATCGAGCAATATTTGTCCGTCGTACGCCCAATGCACAATCAATTCATCGAACCAACGAAGAGGTATGCCGATATTATTATTCCAGAAGGCGGCCATAATGAAGTCGCAATTGACCTAATGGTTACAAAAATAAAAACAATTCTTGAATCTGGAACAGAATTGTAATATGATAATGACAGAATTCTATACAGATTTAGCACTATGTCGCATACCTGTCGTAGGAGTGGCATAGTATTTTTATGAACAGGAATATTAGGGAGTGGTGTTGTAATGATTACAGAAAAGAAATTTCCAATGACTGCAGCAGGTAAACAAAAATTAGAAGAAGAGCTAGACTATCTGAAATCGGTTAAACGAAAAGAAGTTGTCGAGCGCATAAAAATCGCGCGTAGTCACGGGGATCTTTCGGAAAACTCGGAATACGATTCCGCGAAAGAGGACCAAGGTTTCCTTGAAGGTAAAATTGTGTCGATTGAGTCGATGATCCGCAATGCGGTAATCATCACAGCAGACGAACTAAATACTGACGAAGTACGCCTTGGAACAACTGTCACGTTCAAAGAATTGCCAGACGGAGATGAGGAGACGTACACGATTGTTGGTTCTGCAGAAGCGAATCCAATCGAAGGTCTTATTTCAAATGATTCACCAATTGCAAAAGGCCTTATCGGTCGTTCTAAAGGTGATCAAGTTAGAATAATTACACCGGGTGGAGAAATGTCAGTTACTATTCTTGATATAAAATGACTTACTGATAGCCGCCCTCTATTGTGAGGGCGGCTATCATATTTAATAAGTCAGAAGAACTTTATGGAACAAATTTCGTTGCTACTCGTCAACTACATACTGGCAGTTGTCAAAATCTTAATTGGAGTTGATATGCTTATGACGGAACGAGAACCTGATCTTTCGAGAGTAGAACGGAAAAAAGGTCGTAATCGAAATAAAGTATTGAATAGTATGATTGCTGTTGTTGTCGTACTTATTGTTGTCGCTACAGTAGCAATTTTCTCTGGCAACAAGAGTGATAAAGAACCGAGCGGTATTGAAGAAACGGCAAATGGTAGTCCTGTCAATGAAGATGTGGCAGAAGACGTTAAAGATGACGATAAGGATAACGGCATAGAAGATAGTAAACCAACTTCGGAGGAAGAGACGTCTGAACCAGCAAACACGATAGAAACTGATAAAGCAGATGAAACAACTACTGGCGACGATAGTGATGAGCCTAGTTCGGTTACATCAGTTCCTTCAGACGACGCAATCATTGCCGAGACGGTAACTGACACGGCATGGAAACCTATTGGTACGACACAAACGGGTGAGCATGTGTCTCTGTACGATGTCAAATCAGTTGATTGGAATGAGAAAAAACAAGCACTTGCCTATGCAACCGGTCTATCACAAGACTCAATGATCTTTTGGAAGATTAAAAACGGCGGTGGACCGCAGAAGTCTATTGGAATCGTTTCATCAAGGGATAGCTCACAGAAATACCGTGTCTACCTCGAATGGGTGGATGGCGAAGGCTGGAAACCTGTAAAAATGGATAAATTGACGACATTGGACTTTAAGTATTAAATTGACATGAAGCAGTGTAGTGGAGGGAATACTATGAAGATAGCAATAATCGGTGCAATGGAAGAAGAAGTAACACTTTTACGTAAAGAAATCGATTCAGGTCTAGCGATAACAATTGCGGGGTGTGAATTCATCGAAGGAAAAATCGGGGAGCATAACGTTGTACTCGTGAAAAGTGGAATTGGTAAAGTTAACGCCGCGATTGCAACGACGCTTTTGCTAAGCAATTTCAAGCCTGATGTTGTTCTCAATACCGGCTCAGCAGGTGGATTCCATGAGTCACTTGAAGTCGGCACGGTCGTTATTTCCAATGAAGTGCGTCATCACGATGTCGATGTAACTGCATTCGGCTACGAGCATGGTCAAGTTCCAGGACAACCTGCAGCGTATCCAGCAGACTTAGGACTTGTGGAGGTAGCTCGTGCTACTGTCGAAGAAATCGGAGCACATGCACACGCGACAGGACTCATCGCTTCGGGTGACACGTTCATGAGCAATGCTGATCATGTTAAAAAAGTGAAGGAGACATTCCCACTGATGATTGCTGCGGATATGGAAGCATCGGCTGTCGCTCAAGTGTGTCATCAGTTTGGTACCCCGTTCGTTGTCATTCGTGCACTATCAGATATTGCAGGAAAAGAGTCATCAATTAGTTTCGATGAGTTCCTTCCTGTTGCGGCACGTCATTCCACAGATATTGTTTTAAAAGTCATCTCGAAACTTTAAGCATTTCGTGGTAAGATAGGTATACGAATAGATCTTGCAGATATTCTTTTTCGAGGAGGGATTTTACTATGTTATTTTTAATGGCAGGCGTGTTTATCGCAACAACAATCATTGCAGTTGTCATCTCCCGTGAGGTTAGCGCGGACTGAGCTGTATAAGAAGAGGCGTTTCCTATGCTGGGATCACTCCCGCGTGGAAACGCCTTTTCTTTATTGCATGGGGAATAATATAATATCGTACTTTGGATAAGTTGTAACGTAGAGATTTTACGTCTAGACTCCAGGCCTACCAGCGCTTGTCAGGGCTGAACAGGCACTTGTGCTTTTGTTCCTTAATTTAAATCATTGTATTCATGTTTGAATAACTGGTACAGTTTAACGATTGCGCGTTTTTCGATACGAGAGACATAGCTTCTCGAAATGTCGAGCTGCTCGGCAATTTCTTTTTGCGTCATAGGCAGGTCATCTAACAGGCCATATCGTCTTTGAATGATTTCAAGTTCCCGGCCATCAAGCTTTCCAAGGTGTCTGTACAGCCTTTCTTTTCTTTCTTTCTCTTCGACGGCATCTACCGGGGAGTCATCATCAGTCTGAAGCAAATCAGCAATTTGTAAGGATTGACCATCTTTATCCATGCCGATTGGATCAAAGAGGGAGACGTCTTTTTGTACCTTTTTCTGTGTTCGTAAATACATGAGTATTTCATTTTCAATACAGCGGGCGGCGTACGTGGCCAGTTTCGTTTTGCGATCCGGAGTGAAACTGTTCACCGCTTTCATAAGTCCAATTGTTCCAATTGAGATATAATCATCAAGTAGTTCGTGTTTTGGGTGGAATTTTTTTACGATGTGGGCGACGAGCCGCATATTACGCTCAATCAATTCATCCCTAGCATCCTCGTCACCTTCTGCAAGACGTTGCAGGCAAGCTGCTTCTTCCTCTTTGGATAGAGGGCGCTGGAAAGCCTGCCCTCTAATATAGCCAATCACTGCAGGAATTTCGAGCCATAGCTGGACAATCGCCATGACAAACCCGCTCATCGGGCCACCTCCTGTGTCGTTGTATGACAGCATATGCGGTCGGGTCTTGCCGTATCACCGTTTTTTTAGTCGGACAGGCGATAAAGGATGTCCTTGTTTAGGCCAACTTAATATGAGTCATGTAGCGGAGATAGATTGAGCTTCATCCGTATCAATGCATGTAAGTTACGTTATTATGTTATAATCGTTTCAGATTAAGTACTATATCGGAGTGGATATCGTGTATAAGTATTTTTTACCAGATGAGTATGTGAAAGACATTTTTCATATTCAACCTGAAGCACTTAAAAATAAAGGAATCAAAGGGGTAATCACGGACCTGGACAATACGCTAGTCGCGTGGGACAGGCCTGATGCAACACCTGAAATCATCGAATGGATAACATCAATGCAAGATGCTGGCATACAGGTTACCATCGTTTCGAACAACAATGAAATGCGTGTCAAAGCCTTTTGCGAACCTCTCGGCATTCCATTTATAAATGATGCACGCAAACCAATGCGGAAATCATTCCAAAAGGCACTTAGCTCTATGAATGTCAAAAAAGAGGAAGTCGTCGTCATCGGTGACCAGTTACTGACCGATATACTGGGCGGTAACAGAAAAGGATTACACACGATACTCGTAGTGCCAGTTGCGACGTCAGACGCCGCCATCACGAAGTTCAACAGGAAGATTGAAAGAAGGATCATGGCGGGATTGAAACGCCGTGGCTTGATTAAGTGGGAGGAATAAGCTTGGAAGAAATTAAATGTATCGGTTGTGGAATAACAATCCAGACTGAAGACCCGAAATTGGAAGGCTTTACGCCGCCAGCTTCTTTAGAAAAAGAGGACGTTATTTGCAAGCGTTGTTTCCGACTGCGCAATTATAATGAATTACAACCCGTATCATTATCCGGCGATGATTTCCTTGCTATTTTAAATGGTATTGGTCAAAAAGACGGATTGGTCGTTAAAATCGTCGATATTTTCGATTTTAATGGTAGCTGGATAAACGGTCTGCATCGCTTTGTTGGTGCTAAAGATATTTTATTGATTGGTAATAAAGCAGATATTTTACCGAAATCAATTAACCCGAACCGTCTTATCAACTGGATGAAAGCTGAAGCGGCTAAACTTGGCTTGAAACCTGTTGATGTTTTGCTTGTTTCTGCTCATAAAGGAAAAGGGATGGAAGAAGCACTCACAGCGATTGATAAACATCGCCGTGGGAAAGACGTGTACGTAGTCGGCTGCACAAACGTCGGGAAATCAACGTTCATCAATCGCATCATTAAAGGAGCGACTGGTATCGGAGAAGTAATTACGACTTCCCATTTCCCGGGAACAACTTTAGATCTTGTTGAAATTCCATTTGAGGATGGAAAAGCTATCTATGATACACCGGGGATTATTAATCACCATCAGATAGCACATCATTTAAATGCAAATGATTTGAAAGCAATCACACCTAAAAAGGAATTGAAACCGTCAGTATTCCAGCTGAACGCTGAACAGACATTATACATCGCTGGTCTTGCGCGTTTTGATTTTATTTCTGGTGCCCGTTCGTCGTTTACAATTCATGTTTCGAATGAATTATCGATTCACCGGACAAAGCTTTCCAATGCGGATCATTTGTACAAAGAACACCTTGGTGGAATGCTATCACCGCCATCTGGTGAATCGCTTGAAACGCTACCGCCATTTGTGCGTCATGAATTTTCGATAAAAAAAGCGAAAACGGACATTGTTATTTCGGGGCTAGGTTGGATCACGATTCAGCATCCTAATGTAGTCGTCGCAATACATGCACCTCGTGGGGTCGATGTTGTACTACGCCCTTCATTAATTTAGAGGAAGTTCAAAAAGTCCGGTGAAAATAAGTCTTCAGATTACGTTGTCAGCTTGCTACTTCGCTGCTCACGTATTGAGTGCATACGCTGCGCTGCCCGTTGCTGCGCTACCTAGTACTCCCCGGCTCTTTTCATCCTCCTTTTTGAACCCTTACCTAAGGAGGGACTCATTATGAAAAAGTGGTATGCAGTTATCGGAGATCCAATCAAACAATCAATGTCTCCGGGTATGCACGAAGCTTGGTTTAATGAAGAAAGTATTGACGCATCCTATATTCCCATACATGTAACAGCAGACAGACTGCGGGAAGCGGTAGAGGGCTTGAAGAATTTGGGCTGTTCAGGCTGGAACGTAACAGTTCCGCATAAAAGTGCTATCATCCCGTTTCTTAATCAGTTAGATCCTTCCGCGCGACAAATGAACGCAGTGAATACTGTCCATGTACTCGAGGATGGCACGCTCGTTGGCTCCAATACAGACGGTAAGGGATTTGTCCGTTCGTTGGAAGAAGCTTATGGTGAGCAGTGTAAGGATAAAAAAGTTCTCGTTATCGGAGCGGGCGGTGCTGCACGCGGTATCGCCTTTGCACTTCAGTCCGCGGGATATGGCCCTATCTTTTTCACGAACCGTACACTTGAAAAAGCCATACAACTAGCAGATGACCTTTCCAATTCGGCGGTATTATCGGTATCGGATGCAGAATTATCTCTATCTGAATTCGGTTTGATCGTCCAGACGACATCGGTCGGTATGAACTTTTCGCAACTAGGAATGCCTTTAAATCCGGGAAATGTTTCTGAAGGAACTGTTGTGGCTGATATTATCTACAATCCCCTTGAAACGGAATTCCTTTCAGAATCCCGTAAAAGGGGAGCGCACACATTGAACGGGGTCGGCATGTTCGTCCATCAAGGAGCGCTTGCGTTCGAGACTTGGACAGAAGTACGCCCTGAAACAGGATTTATGATTGACAAAATAACGACAACTCTTGGAGGATAAATTACTATGTTAACTAATAAACAAAAAAGCTTTCTTCGTGGCGAATCAAATCGTCTACAACCACTTGTCCATATTGGTAAAAGCGGATTGACAGAATCGGTTATCACGCAGATTGAAGAAGCGCTTGAAGCAAAAGAAATTATTAAAGTAACAATTCTACAAAACTGTGACCAAGACAAAAATGAAATTGCGGCGAAACTTGAAGAACAAGTAGGAATTGAAGTCGTTCAAGTTATCGGCAAAATCATTGTTTTATATAAAGAATCAGTTGAGAAAAAACGGATCGAACTTCCATAAGGAGGTAAGCACCATATGAAAAAGATTGGCATTCTTGGCGGTACATTCAACCCGCCTCATATCGGACATCTGATTGTTGCGAATGAAGTAAAGCAATCTCTCGGTCTAGATGAAGTTCGGTTAATGCCGACAGCGGTTCCACCGCATAAAACTGCACCTGGTGATGCGACTGCTGAACAGCGATTGCAGATGGTGGAACTTGCTGTTCAGGCTATTGATGGCTTGACCGTATCCGCTTTTGAAGTGGAACGCGGCGGTGTTTCCTATACGTTTGATACGATGAAACAATTGATAGAGATTGAACCGCAAAGTGAGTTTTACTTTATCATCGGCGGTGATATGATTGATTTGTTGCCTAAATGGCACCGTATTGAAGAACTTGTCACGCTTGTCAATTTCGTAGGTGTTGGACGTCCAGGGACTATCGGAACAACAGATTTCCCAATTATTATGGTGGATATCCCACAAATTGAGTTGTCTTCTACATTGATTCGGCAACGCTTTTCCGACAATGGCGCCGTCCAATTGCTTATCCCGCCTGCGGTGGAAGCTTTTATTCGCAAGGAGGGTTTGTATGGAAGTTGAACAGCTGAAAATAGAAATTGCTAAACGTATGCCGAAACGACGTTATGAACACGTTTTACGGGTAACGGAAACGGCAAAAAGATTGGCTGAGAAGTACCAGCTTCCAGTGGTTAAAGCTGAGCAAGCGGCGCTATTCCATGATATTGCGAAATTCATGGACAAGGCTGACCTGCATCACGTTTTAAACACAGCAAACGAAGATTCACGGCTCTTGTCATTTCATCACGAGTTGTGGCATGCTCCAGTCGGGGCAATTATCGCTCGTGATGAATTTGGGATTAGCGACGCGGATATCCTGAACGCAATCCGCTATCATACAACCGGTCGGGCAACTATGTCCCCGCTTGAAAAGTTGATTTATGTTTCTGATATGATTGAACCTGGACGCAGCTTTCCAGGAGTGGATGAGTTAAGAGAAAAAGCTGAAGAAAATCTAGATACAGCAATGGAAGCTTGCATTTATCAGTCAGTGCAATTTCTTGTGAATAAAAGAGTACCGGTTTTTCCGGACTCGATAGACTGTTACAATGAGCACCTTAAATAAGAAGGGAACAGTGAAATTATGACTACTACATTACTAGAAACAGCTTATAAAGCAATCGACGATAAAAAAGGCGAGGACATCGTAGTACTGAATATGGAAGGGGTATCGCTTATCGCGGACCAATTCATTATCTGTCATGCGAATTCAGGACGCCAAGTTCAAGCAATTGCAAAAGAAGTAGCTGACAAAGCTTCTGAAGCTGGATTTAACACAAAAAGAATAGAAGGAATGGACATGGCTAGATGGGTACTCGTCGATCTAGGCGATGTTGTTGTTCACGTATTCCACAAAGACGAACGTGGTTACTATAACCTTGAAAAGCTTTGGGGAGACGCACCAATGTTGGACATGGCTGAAGAGAGATGAATCAGGCTTATTCCGAATTCGCTTCTGTCTACGATGAACTAATGACCGACATTCCCTATGACGCCTACATTGATATTATTGATGTAGCGGCAGGGGGGATTGACGGTAAACGTGTACTAGATATCGGATGTGGAACGGGCCTATTATCCATGAAACTTGCTAAGCAAGGAGCACAAGTGACTGGAATCGATCTTTCTGCCGACATGTTAGTGGTGGCAGAAGAACGTGCAAAGTCGCTTTCTTTGCCTGTGCAATTTATCGAACAACCTATGCAACAGCTTGAGGGGTTTGCGGACTATGATGTCGCTGTCATCGCCATTGATTCATTAAACTATTTACCGAATCGTGAAGATGTGCTGTCGACATTTCGTCAAATCCATTCGGCCCTTGCGGTTGGTGGAAAATTGATCTTTGATGTCCATTCAACTTTTAAAACGGATGTCATTTTCATGGAAGGTCCTTTTACGTTTGATAATGGTCGAATAACATACATATGGATAACGGAAGAAGGCGAAGAACACCACTCCGTTTATTCTGAACTGGCCTTTTTCGTTAAGGGCGAAAGTGGTTTGTATAGGCGTTTTGATGAGGTTCATACGCAACGAACGTTTCCAGTAAGTGACTACGCAGATATGCTTATGGACACAGGTTTTTCGATTGAACGGATTTTTGCAGATTGGGAAGATGAAGCGCCACATGAAGAAAGTGAACGAATATTTTTTCAAGTCAGAAAATAAACCTTTTCAATTGGCCGGCATTCATTTATAATTGAATGAACTCCATATGGATGCCGCCGAAGAAAGGGTGACTGTACTGTTTCTTTCGTTTGTATCCGGTAAATGGCGTAAGATTATAACCCCAATTGCAGCGATCGCTGTCATATCCGCTTTTCTGTTCTTCCCCAAAGGACAGGCTGACGATGATACGTTTGTCATGAGCGACCAAAACCCATTCCCTGAATTGATTGAAGAAAAGATTGAAGAAGAAATTGTAAATAGCGTTCAAATTGCTCCAGCCCCCATCGTTGTCGATGTGAAAGGTGCTGTTAGGCACCCTGGTGTCTATGCGATGCAAGATGGAGACCGCCTGATTGATGCTATTAACGCAGCAGGAGGCTATTTGCCAAACGCTGATTCCAGAATGCTGAACCATGCTATGAAACTGGCGGATGAATTTGTCGTCTATGTCCCGGTCGAGGGAGAAGAAGTGCTAGCCATTTCCTTCACCCCGATAAGTGGGACAAGTGCGCCGCAAGATGACGGAAAAGTCAATATTAATACCGCGGATGAAAAAGAATTGATGACTATCCCTGGTATAGGACCGTCAAAAGCGGCAGCAATTGTTCAATACCGGACGGATAAAGGTTCTTTCAAATCGCCTGAATCATTGATGGAAGTGTCTGGGATTGGCGAGAAAACATTCGAAAAACTAGAGCCTAAGATTACAGTGAATTGATTGAAGTACAATCTAGGATAAGAATGTGCTAAATATGTTGAAAAAGTGAATACCTCTATAAACTAAGCGAAGGCGCCTTAACAGGGGTAGCCGAAGCCATAAGACTGACGGCGAAGCTGTCTGGCTTATGGCAGGAGGCATCCCCGAGCGCCGCGGCGAATTCATTGGGGTTCTTTATTTTTGACATATATAAACGAAATAAATATTGGAGGCATTCACAATGGAGCGAATAACGTGGGACCAGTTTTTCATGGCCCAGTGCCATCTATTAGCAGTTCGAAGTACATGTACAAGACTTTCCGTCGGTGCATCGATTGTCAGGGATAACCGAATCATTGCAGGCGGCTATAATGGTTCCATATCAGGGGGAGACCACTGTATCGACCACGGTTGCTATGTTGTCGGGAACCACTGTGTGAGGACTATCCACGCGGAAATGAACGCATTGCTGCAATGCTCGAAGTATGGCATACCTGTTGCAGGATCAACGCTGTATGTGACGCACTTTCCATGTCTGCAATGTTCGAAAGCAATTATTCAAGCAGGCATTAAGCATGTCATCTACGCAACAGATTATAAAAACGACGAATATGCATTAAAGCTATTTGCGCATTCCGATGTTTCCGTTCTGCATATTCCGTTTGATGAAAAGAAAGTTGACTTTTCCAGCGAGAGTAAGTTAGAACTTTTCAATGAAATGCTGCTAAAAATGCAGGCATTAGGCGCTGGAAATGAAGAACTCGCCCCTTACAAACAAAGGGTGGATAGCTTATTCGACAAATGATTTCACGTGTACGTTTCATGTATCTAGCAATTCCGGTCGCCGTATCAGCATTTGCTGCATACGGTCCGGTTTATCTACTACTCTGTAATCTGTTTCTTCTTCCCATCTTCTTGAGCAAAAAAGAAGATTTCCTCACACCTATCCTCGCGGTTGCGACCGCTCTCTTCTCTTTTTTCTATATTTCAGCGACCATTCCTATAATTGAAGAAACCGGCAAAGCAACTCTTAGCCTCACTTGGACAGATAATGTGAAAATTGACGGCAGTAAGATGAAGGGATTTGCGAAAACTTCCACCGGCGAAACTGTTTATGCCAACTATACAATTAGCAGTGAACAAGAAAAAATTCGTTTACTTGAAATGAATATCCCGTCCGTGACATTTACGATGTCTGGTTCATTTCGCGAACCGGATATCCCTTCACATGACTATTCTTTCGACATGTTGAAATATATGAGAATGTTTGGGGCGTCAGCGCTATTTGAATCTGAGACGATTATTCATGCAGATAAAAAATCTGGCATCTTGACACGATTATCTGAACAGAGACGGAAAGTGAAAAATCATATCGGGGCCACATTCCCAGAAACGTTAAAAGTAGAAGCAGAAGCTTTGCTCATTGGTGATCGAAGCGGGATGGATGAAGGAATGGCGTCAAATTATCGGACGCTTGGCATTACGCATCTCTTTGCGATTTCAGGGTTGCATGTCGGACTGCTGACATTCATGTTGCGGGAATTGCTGCTTAGAGCAACTATGAGGAAAGAAACGATCGATACACTTCTTATGGCACTGTTACCTCTGTATGCCGTTATGGCTGGAGGGGCACCTTCTGTCTGGCGTGCGGTATCGGTGACCATACTCGTCCTTCTTGCGTCGTCAGGAAGGGTGAAAGTGAGACTGGATGATGCACTGGCGATAAGTGCGGCTTGTTTTATCCTTTATCAACCATTTGTTCTATTTCAGCCAGGGTTTCAACTTTCTTATTTGGCAGCCTGTTCACTCATCTACTCTTCTGGTATTTTAGCTAAAGCAAAGACTGCCATTGGAGTTTCGTTTCTCGTCACATCAATCAGCCAACTATCTTTGTATCCAGTCTTACTCGTTCATTTTCATGAACTGTCTATTTCATCATTTGTTGTTAATCTTGTTTATGTTCCACTGTATTCGCTCATCATTTTACCCGCAAACATTGTTTTACTGATCATGACATCAGTGTTGCCGAAGGTAGCTGGTCTATTATTCATGGTATATGAGCCTTTCAGGGGGGTCGTAGGGGATGTAACCAGTTGGATTTCATCTTTACCCTATCAACTATGGACACCTGGAAAACCAGATGCGCTTTGGGCTTCTCTTGCTGTAGCCGGAGTCTTGCTGTTTTTCATTCGCTGTGAGGAAGGTGGCAATGTATTGAAATCGTTGCCAATTGTACTCGTGCCTGCACTCGTCATTCATTTCATACCGTATATGGACAGCTCGTTAAGGGTAACGTTCCTGGATGTCGGACAAGGGGATAGTATCGTTATCGAATTACCTTTTCGACAAGCGGTATATGTGATAGACACAGGCGGCACAATTACATTCGGGGAGCCGAATTGGAAAACACCTTCAAAACAGTTTGAAGTCGGTAGGAAGATTGTTGTACCTTATTTGAAAGGCCGTGGTATCACAACAATTGACAAATTAATTATTTCTCACGCAGATGCAGATCATATGGAAGGAGTAGATGAGGTTTTAGAAGAGCTGAAAGTTGCTGAAATTCATATTTCACCAGGAAGTGAATTGGAAGTAGCGATGAAAGAGATCATTCAGATTGTAGGGGACAAACGCATTCCGATGTTGTCGATGAAAGAAGGAGTCTCATGGACAATAGGAAATTCGGCTTTTCATTATGTGGCACCTAAAGAAGGGAAATATGATGGGAATGCAAGTTCACTTGTCTTATTCATGAAAACATCGGGGCCTTCGTTTTTATTGACAGGAGATATGGAAAAAGAGGGAGAAGCTCAATTTCTTCGCGACTATGGGCATTCTGATTTTGGTCCCGTCATTTTGAAGGCGGGGCATCATGGAAGCAGGACATCGAGTACGGAGCCGTTCGTCGATGCGCTTCGACCGGAGCTAACCATCTTTTCAGCAGGCAGGAACAGCAGATACGGACATCCTCATCCAGAGGTAGTTGAAACGTTTGAAAAAAAGGGGTTACCGACGATGTCAACGGCCGAATTTGGATCGATTACAGTAACTGTTAAAAAAAATCAATTTGAAGTCTCAAGCATGAAAAAGTAAAAAAACGGACACAACACCCTGGATAGGATGTATTGTCCGTTTTTTTAAAAACATATTAGCCAGCGACTACGTCGATTATTGTAGCAATAACAAAAATAGCTGAGAATGCTACGAAAGCGACTATAAAGCCGATTCCTGAATCGATTAAATCATTACGTTTGGACTGTACATCGTGTTCAAACTCATTCATTGCTACACCTCCTGATTCCATTATAGTATAGATGATTCCGTAGCAAAAATCCATAGCAATCAACTTTTTAAACATGTCTGGCTGGAACTGACACAATTTGTCCATACAGTCGTTTTACAATACTGTATAATTGGAATGTACTAAATCGAAAGAGGTGGATAATGTGGCGAATGCAATATGGAAGAAAATAGCCGCAGGGGAAATCGATCCGGTCTACTTATTGACTGGTCTCGAACAACATCTATTCGACTCCACAATTACTCGGCTGAAAAAAGCATTACCTGATATTGATGCTGCATCAGTCATTCGGTTTGACTTGGACGAGACTCCTGTAGAGGTGGTCATTGAAGAGGCAGATACACTACCATTCCTCGAAGACCGTAAATTGATTATAGCTGGAAACGCATCATTTTTAAAAGCGTCGGATAAAACCCGAGAAAAAGTGACACATAATTTGGAGATGTTGGAAGCATGGCTGGCAAATCCGTCACCGACAGCAACGGTTGTATTTATAGCACCTTATGAAAAACTGGATGCACGAAAACGGATTACCAAAATAATTAAAGAACATGCGACTGTCATTGAATCAAAACGACTGCAAGGGAAGGATCTGTTCACATGGATTCAGCAGGAAGCGGGCGCAAATGGGTCACGAATTGGATCCGCTGACGCAGAGTTTCTTGTGAAAATGGCTGGGGATGACTTGCTTACTTTATCATCTGAAATTGGGAAAATGGCTACATATTTGAATGGTTTTGGGGACATCACGGCAGATGTGATTGAGTCGCTCGTACCACGGACACCAGAAATGGATGTCTTCCGATTAACGGATGCCTACGTTTCTGGAAAAGTGTCGAACACTGTAGCCATTTACCATGACTTATTACGTAACGGTGAGGAACCAATCATGTTGACCTCATTAATTGCGAGTCAGGTAAGGCTCATGGTACACGTGGGTTTACTTCATAAAAAAGGATACCAGCAACATCAAATTGCAAAAACGTTAAGCGTCCATCCGTACCGTGTGAAATTGATGATGGAGAATAGAAGTCTGCCTAGTTCTGAGCGTTTACTATTGATTTTAAGTAAACTCGCGGCCATTGACTATAAATTGAAATCATCAAGTGGAAAAAGGGAACGAATTCTGGAGTTGTTCTTTATGGAGCCTTTAAGGAAATAAAAAAAAGGCCGTCCGATAATCGGGCGGCCTTTCTTAGATTAAAAATTAAAGTGCTTTTTTAGTAAGACGTGCTTTTTGACGTGATGCAGTGTTTTTATGGATTAGGCCTTTACGTGCAGCTGTATCCATTTTTTTGATCGCATCTCTTAGTAGGCCAGTAGCGTTTTCGTCTTTAGCGTCAAGAGCAGTTTCAGCTTTACGTACAGCAGTACGCATCGCATGCTTTGTATTCGAGTTTTGCTCGTTCGCAGCAGCGCTTTGTTTTACGCGTTTGATTGCAGATTTAATGTTTGGCATTTCATTCACCTCCAATTTCAGGTAAGGCAAGAGTGTTTCCACGAAGTTTAGGATATCACTTTCACAACAAGCATTATTTTATCAAATCAAGCGCCAGATTGCAAGAACAAAAGCGCAAGCACCTGTTCAGCGCCGCCAAGTATTAGACGTGAAATCCCCATGTTAGAAAATATCCACAAGTCAAGAGATTTATAAATTCCCTGGCGACTAGAAAATTTAAGGAGTGGTGGCCTAATTTCCTGGCGTTCTGCCGGCCTCTGAACATATAGCCGCTGGATACTGGATAATTAATCAAAGAACAAAGAATATTTCCTAGTCACATCGCACAAACTTAAAGGTGAGGTGATTGTATGGAGAAGTATGATTTTTATCGAACGGATCTTCTAGATGAGAGTGAAGAAATGGTCCGTCACCGAACGGCAAATGAAAAAAACAGGTTACAAGAATCGGATGGGGTTTCGTTTGGTGAAAAAAGATTAGGTCGGGTCATCGTGACTTCTGTAAAAGTCGATGCGCAAGGTGAGGAAAAAATCGGGAAGAAGCAAGGAACCTATATTACGCTGACTGTCCCAGCACTAACAGCGGATGATAGGGAAGGGCTTGCAGATATGGCGCGTGTGTTAATTGAAAAACTGGATGAGATCCTTGTGGATATCACAACGCTCAATACGGGAAAGATTCTTTTGATAGGTCTTGGCAATCGTGACATCACCCCCGATGCTGTAGGCCCGCTGACGATGGACAGGCTGCGTGATATTGTTCCTGACTATTATTCCGAAGAGGGCAGCGAAGTATTCGTCTATGCGCCCGGTGTGACGATTCAGACGGGTTTGGAAACAGCGGACTTTGTAAAAGCTCTTGTTACTGAAATAAAACCAGACCTACTTATCGTCATCGATGCACTTGCGGCAAGAGATAGCTCCAGGTTATGCCGAACGATACAGTTGACGGATACGGGTATCCATCCAGGCTCAGGCGTAGGCAATAGCCGAAAAGAAATATCGAAAGAGGTACTTGGAATACCTGTAATCGCAATCGGAATTCCGACTGTAGTTGACGGTCCTGTACTTATAGCGGATGCCATCAATTCAATGTTTGGTTATATTGCTTCGAAAATTGAGGAGAAGGACAGCCCTTCATCGCGCCTTTCAGTCACTCCCTGGCTGCATACTGAAAATAAAGATGCTGACCGAGCCAACCTGCTACCGATTTTTGGCGATTGGGCGACGTGGCCACACGAAGATCGTATCCAGTTGTTTGAAGAAGTGTTAACGAACCATGAATTACGGACATTCGTTTCTCCGAAAGAGATTGATTCGTGGGTTTCTCTTTATGCGGAAACACTTGCCGATTCATTGACGAACTGGATTTCGACTATAAAAAACAGTCATTAACTCGTGTTCCAACGCATATAGTTGGAACACGGAGGGATGCCATTTGAAAAAAACACTGCAAATATGGGGCACACTTATCTTATTTCTCTTCCTGTTTCCAATGCTTATAACAACATTTCCAAAGGGACAGTCGGCGAAATCTTCTAATCTCGTGAAAGAGTCTACTTACATGGTATACGCCGCGAATATTTTGGAAGAGGAAACAGTGCCAGAGACAATAATAGAACCAGCACTAGAGCCAGCTTTAGTAACTGAAGGGAAAGCGCTACTCTATTTTACACATTTCCACGAAGCCTTTAAACCGGTGACACAAGCGAAAGAAGGTAAAGTCACTGTATCCCACCAGACTGAAAACATTACAAAGTTTGGCGAAAAATTAAAAACGCAACTGCAATTCAATGGAATTGAAACGGATATGTTAGCTGTAGAAGTGCCCCATACCGGTGCCTATAATGCGATTAGACCACATGTCAAAAAAAAAATGCAGGAAAAAAAGTATGATTTGATAATCGATCTTCATAGGGATTCCGCTGGCCCGGATATAACAACTATTGCGTTCAATGATGAACAATATGCGAAAGTAGCATTTGTTATAGGCATGGAACACCAAAATTTTGAACGTAATCGAGCAAATGCAGTGCTACTGAAAAATGAAATGGAACTGCTTGTGCCTGGAATTACACGAAATCTAGTCATGAAGCATGGAGCAAACGTCGATGGGAAGTACAATCAGGACCTTGATCCGTCTCTTCTTGTCGTGGAGCTTGGAGGAATCGGGAACACTGAAGATCAACTAAATCGAACAATTACTGTCTTAGCAAAGGCGGCTGCAACTGTCATTGAAAATTCAAATCGCGCCGAATATTGAAGTATGCGCAGTTCACTGCTATAATTCATATAGCTAAAATAGGAGTGAACTGACTATGAATCATGAACAGAGAGCAGCACGTCAAAAGAATATCCGGAACTTTTCCATCATCGCTCATATCGATCACGGGAAATCAACATTGGCGGATCGTATTCTAGAACAAACCCAAACGTTAACAGCAAGAGAAATGAAGACGCAAACGTTGGATTCGATGGATCTTGAAAGGGAACGCGGAATCACAATTAAATTGAATGCGGTGCAGTTGACGTATGCAGCTAAAGACGGGCAGGAATATACATTCCACCTGATCGATACGCCAGGACACGTCGACTTTACATACGAAGTGTCTCGAAGCCTTGCAGCTTGTGAAGGTGCAATCCTTGTTGTCGATGCGGCACAGGGAATCGAAGCGCAAACGCTGGCAAACGTTTATTTGGCAATCGATAATGAACTTGAAATTTTACCGGTTATCAATAAAATCGATTTACCTGCAGCAGACCCAGAACGTGTGAGAAAAGAAATTGAAGATGTTATCGGACTGGATGCATCAGAAGCAGTCCTTGCATCTGCAAAAGCGGGTATTGGAATCATAGATATCTTGGAACAGATTGTTGAGAAGGTTCCTGCTCCACAAGGGGATCCAGATGCTCCGCTTCAAGCGCTAATTTTCGACTCGCACTATGACCCGTACAAAGGGGTTATTGTTAATATCCGCATTATGCAAGGTTCGGTGAAGCCGGGCGATATGATTCATATGATGGCGACTGGTAAAAATTTCGAAGTTCTTGAAACAGGCGTTTTCACACCAAAAATATCGCCCCGAGATGAATTGACTGTCGGAGACGTAGGCTATTTATCCGCTTCGATTAAGAATGTTGGAGATACACGAGTTGGGGACACGATTACAAGCGTGAAAAACCCTGCAAGTGAACCACTAGCTGGTTATCGACGAATGAATCCAATGGTGTTCTGTGGACTATACCCAATCGATACATCGAAATACAATGACCTGCGTGACGCACTTGAAAAGTTAGAGTTGAATGACTCTGCACTTGAATACGAGGCAGAGACATCACAAGCCCTTGGTTTCGGTTATCGTTGCGGATTCCTAGGCTTATTGCATATGGAAATTATCCAGGAACGTATTGAACGTGAATTCAATATCGACTTGATAACAACAGCGCCAAGTGTTATTTACAATGTAGTTCTAACTGATGGTACTGAAATGAAAGTGGACAACCCTGCAATGATGCCGGATGCACAAAAAGTCGATTATGTTGAAGAACCATATGTAAAAGCATCTATTATGGTGCCTAACGAATATGTCGGTTCTGTTATGGAGCTGTGCCAGCAAAAACGCGGGAACTTCATGACAATGGATTACCTAGATTCAACACGCGTCAATATCATTTATGAACTGCCTCTTGCAGAAATCGTTTATGACTTCTTTGACCAATTGAAATCAGGTACAAAAGGGTATGCATCACTTGACTATGAACTGATTGGCTACAAACAATCGAAACTCGTCAAAATGGACATCCTCTTGAATGGCGAGCACGTCGATGCATTCAGCTTCATCGTCCACAAAGACTTCTCATACGAGCGCGGAAAAGCGATCGTTGAAAAGTTACGTAAACTAATCCCAAGACAACAGTTTGAAGTACCTGTACAGGCTGCCATCGGACAAAAAATTGTTGCACGTTCGACAATCAAGTCAATGGGTAAAAACGTTCTTGCTAAATGTTACGGAGGAGATATCTCCCGTAAACGTAAACTTCTTGATAAACAAAAAGAAGGTAAAAAACGTATGAAACAAGTAGGATCAGTTGAAGTACCTCAAGAAGCATTTATGGCTGTCTTGAAGATGGATGAGGATTAAAGGCTGCAGATATGGGGTTTGTGATTGTTGCAAATCTTGTACTCAGGATTGGATTTAGTATAAAAAGCACCGTATTTAAGCTTGTTTTCATAAGCTTAATACGGTGCTTTTTAATTTGTCAAATTGTCCTATAGAGTGAGCTACAAAGCTGATACAGACAATTAATCACGCTTTTTCGATTGAGTCAAGACACATGCCCCTTTACAATAACAATTAACAAGTGCTAAAAATAAAATACTCCCTTGTACCAGACTGTTCGTCCAATCATTGCTCGTACTCGTCCATATACTACGTAGAAGGCTGGCCAGCTTTAAAGAACAGCAAAGGGGGGATAGGGTATGTGTTTTGAAAATCGGAATCGGAATCGTCGGGTAGAGTTAGTCTGTAAGTGTCGGGAAGTAAGGTCTGAACGCGACATTGATAATAGACGTCATTGTAATCGCGACATTGATAATAGAAATCGTTGTAATCGCGACCGCGACGAAAGAGGTCGTTGTAATGAGAATCGTCGTAGACGTTGTAATTTTTGTAATTTTGGCTGGTAATCGTATTGGAATTTAAAAGAGGAAAATGAAAAAATCGCAATGCTTGCGGTAACTATGAAATTAAAGGCGACCATTCCATTCTGGAATAATCGCCTTTTTTCGTTTATTTCTTCCAAAAGAAAATCAATTTATAATGTTATATGCTTTGGCTTCTTCCAAAACAGTGCAATAATCGTACCGATTGCTAATACGATTGCGGCAAAATAGTAGGGATAGTTTAAGTTAACATCGAATAACACACCACCGATAATCGGGCCGAAAATATTACCAATACTTGTGAAGGTTGAGTTCATACCGCCGATAAAGCCTTGTTCATTGCCCGCAATTTTAGATAAATACGATGTAATGGCTGGACGAATTAGATCGAATCCAACAAACAGGAAGAATGTTGTCAGTAATATTGTGAAGTATGAGCTCACGAAGGTCATCAATAGGACAAGAATCGCTGATAAGGCTAAGCTGTAGCGAATAAGATTAATTTCACCAATGCTTTTAGATAAGCGATCAAACAACAATAGTTGCGCAAGAGCACCTACAATTCCGCTACCCGTAATGACGATGGCGATATCTTTTGGAGTAAAGCCGAATTTATGGTCGACGAATAAGCTGAAAAACGATTCAAACGCTGCGAGGCCAAACGACAATACGAAAATTAAGATGAACGCAATTGCATACATCGGAATGAAAAGACGACGAAAGCCTGTTTTTTGTCCTGGGATAGGCGCTTCTTCAGCTACGCGTTCGGGTTCTGTTAAGAGAATAAGTGAAAGAATCGCAGCAACCGCTCCGAGTACACCTGCCGAATAAAAGGGTACTCGTGTGCCAATCTCAGCTAAAAACCCACCAATCCCGGGTCCTATAATAAAGCCTGTGCTAATAGCGGCGGACATATAGCCAATGGCTTTTGGTCTAGTGGCGTTTGTGGTAATATCTGCGATAAAGGCTGTTACAGCAGGCATAATAAATGCTGCACTGACCCCACCGAGCATGCGTGAGATAAATAATACCTCAACTGTTTTACCAAATCCGAACAAAAACTCTGAGAAACCGAATACAAACAGGCCGAGCACGATCATAATTTTACGACCGTATTTATCAGCCCATCTACCGGCAAACGGTGAGACGATAAGTTGTGTAATCGCAAATGCCGCCATCATATAGCCGACAACCGTACCGTTAATGTTTAGCTCGTTCATGATTGTAGGGAGGACGGGAATAACAAGCCCGATACCAAGAAAGGCGATAAATAAATTCATTAGTAAAATGGCTAATGTGACTTTTTGATTTTTCAAAAAAAAACTCCTTTACATTTTAATTGTTATAAACCACTTCTTTCAATTGATTTTATTAAGCTTACAATTGATAACTATAATATGTTGAAGAAATGAGTAGTCGTTAACAGGATTTAAGCTTTGTGCGATACACCATAATGCTGTATGATACAAGTTAGTACATCCAATTAGCAAGAAGTATTTATTGCTGTCTTGGAGATGGACGAGGATTAATTAATAAATGAAGAAGGGGGCGTCGAGCCCTCTTTTTTCCATGTATAGACTCTAACGCCTAGAAATTCGGGGTCATAAGCCTTGAACAAGGTGTTAATTAAAGGAAGGAAGTGACGGTATGAGGGGTATGTATATCCACATTCCGTTTTGCCATCAAATTTGTCATTACTGTGATTTTAATAAAGTGTTTTTCAAAAATCAGCCTGTCGATGAGTATATCGAATCAATGGGTCAGGAATTGGCTATTATGCGGCAGGAAGGTATTTCATTCAAAGAAGTGGAAACGGTTTTCTTAGGAGGCGGCACACCGACTTCACTGTCTGAAAAACAGCTTGAACGGTTGCTTGAGATTATCCATGAATATGTAGATGTCAGTTCATTGAAAGAGTTTTCGACGGAAGCAAATCCGGACGAGCTAACATACGGCAAATTGATCGTCCTGAAAAATGGCGGCGTGGATCGATTGAGCATCGGTGTTCAGTCATTCGACGCGGACTTATTGAAGAAAATTGGTAGAACGCATAGTCCAGACGATGCTGCACGTGTTGTTGGAGAAGCGAGAAAAGCTGGATTTGATAACCTAAGTATTGATTTGATTTACGGGTTGCCGGGGCAAACAATTGCACAATGGCAGGATACTCTTGATAAAGCACTTGCCCTCGATCTTCCCCATTATTCAGGGTACTCGCTTATTGTTGAGCCAAAAACGGTCTTTTATAATTTGATGAATAAAGGCAAGTTGCCGCTCCCGGGTGAAGACATCGAAACGGAAATGTTTACGATGTTGATTGAACAAATGGAAAGTAAAGGACGCAAGCGTTACGAAATTAGTAATTTTGCAACTCCAGGTCACGAATCAATTCATAATCTCATCTATTGGGAAAATGCCACGTACGCTGGTGTTGGTGCAGGTGCACATGGCTATGTAGATGGCATCCGGTATTCGAACATCGGACCGATTGCGAAATATATGGAGAAAACGGCATTGGGCGAACGACCTGTCCAACAGACACATCTAGTGACAGAAACGGAAGCGATGGAAGAGGAAATGTTCCTTGGACTCCGTAAATCAAATGGCGTATCCCTCTCTTTATTCCAAGAGAAGTTCGGACAGTCGCTTGAAGAGGTTTACGGGGAAACATTGCACTCGCTTATCAAAGACGGGCTTGTCGAGCGATTGGATGATACGGTTAAGTTAACGCACCGTGGTGTTTATAGAGGAAACGATGTATTTCAGCAATTTCTTAACTAATTCTGAGTCAATTCGTTGACACTTCGATCTGCATTTGTTAAATTATCAGTAGTATTAGCACTCGCGGTTATAGAGTGCTAACAGGAGTGATGACTATGTTGACGAACAGACAATTGCTTATATTGCAACTGACGGTTGACGATTTCATCGAATCCGCACAACCCGTCGGATCGAGGCAGCTATCCAAAAAGCCGGAAGCCCCATTTAGTCCAGCGACAATACGGAACGAAATGGCTGACCTAGAAGAGATGGGTTATCTTGAAAAGACCCACTCTTCATCCGGCAGAATACCATCTGAAAAAGGGTACAGGTTTTATGTAGATAATTTATTAACAAAAGAAAAGTTGAACACAGAAGACAGCATTCACCTGCGCTCGGTTTTTCGGGAAAAAATTGTGGAGACTGAAGAGTTAATACGAAAGTCGGCCACAATATTGTCCGATTTGACAAATTATACTTCGATTCTCCTTGGACCCGATACATCGTTGCATGCAGTGAAGCGTTTTTCAATCGTTCCATTAGATGAGAAGACGGCTGTCGCTATTATTGTCACGGACAATGGACGTGTTGAGAATAGGCTCTTCAATGTACCGGAAGGCTTTACAGCGTCTGATATTGAAAAAATGGTTAACATCCTGAACGAGCGGCTTATTGGCACTCCGCTTGTCCATATTCAGAAGATACTTGCTCAGGAGACGAAAACGGTGTTGGAACGTCATATTCATCATGCAGGCGACTTGATTGCTTCATTCCAACGGGCGATTTTAATCGAACCGCAGGAACGGCTGTTTTTTGGTGGTAAAATGAACATGATGAAGCAACCCGAATTCAATGATATCCACAAGATGAAAACAATTTTTGAATTAATGGACAAGGGCGCACCAGCAATGACGTTTTTTCAGGAAGGTATAACAGGTATTCATGTCCGCATCGGTTCTGAAAACAATCACAATGCGATGGAAGATTGTAGTGTGATTACAGCGACATATTCGGCCGGCGACAATATGACGGGTTCCATCGCAATCATCGGACCAAAACGGATGGATTATGCAAGAGTCATCACCATGCTTGATTTAATGAGCAGTGATTTGTCCAGAGAGTTGGCGAGGCTGACAATCGGCGGAACAGCAGGGAGGAACGACTAATGACAACTGTAAACGATGAATTTAAAGAGAATGAAGAAGCAGTAGTAATTGAAACGCCCGATAATACAGACGACATAATCGAATCAGGTGAAAATACCGAGGAGAATGAAATCGTTGAAAACGGGGAAGACACGATTGTGCAAGAACTGACTGACAAGCTACAAGAAGAAGAGAATAAGCGGTTTAGACTTCTTGCAGATTATGAAAACTTCAAGAGACGTGCTTCGCTTGATAAAGAAGCGCTACAGAAGTATCGCGCACAGAATGTCGTGACGAATCTAATACCAGTTCTTGATAACTTTGCACGGGCACTTACTGTGGAAGCAAAAACTGAAGAGGCTCAAACGATGATGACGGGATTAGATATGATTTACCGTACATTCGTTCAAGCTCTTGAAGATGAAGGTCTCGTTGAAATTCAAGCCTTGGATCAGGAGTTTGATCCGAACTTCCATCAGGCAATTATGACGGGTTCAGATGAAGATAAACCATCGGGCATCGTACTTGAACAAATGCAAGCTGGTTATATGTTGAAAGATCGTGTATTGCGACCAGCAATGGTTAAAGTAAACGAATAAAAAATGTAACATATATATATAGGAGGAATTTGATTATGAGTAAAATTATCGGTATTGACTTAGGGACAACAAACTCAGTAGTAGCAATTTATGAAGGCGGAGAGCCGAAAGTTATTCCAAATCCAGAAGGTAACCGTACAACTCCATCCGTTGTTGCATTCAAGAACGGCGAACGTCAAGTAGGGGAAGTAGCAAAACGCCAATCAATCACAAACCCAAACACAATCATGTCTGTAAAACGTCATATGGGATCTGACTTTAAAGTGAAAGCGGAAGACACTGAATATACACCACAAGAAGTTTCTGCAATGATTCTTCAGTATTTGAAGGGCTATGCAGAAGAGTACCTAGGAGAAAAAGTAACGAAAGCAGTTATTACAGTTCCTGCTTACTTCAGTGATGCACAGCGTCAAGCAACACAAGATGCTGGTAGAATTGCAGGCCTTGAAGTAGAACGTATCATCAACGAGCCAACTGCGGCTGCACTTGCATACGGTCTTGACAAAACGGATGAAGACGAAACGATTCTTGTTTATGACCTTGGTGGCGGTACGTTCGACGTATCAATCCTAGAACTTGGCGACGGAGTATTCCAAGTTAAATCAACAGCGGGTGATAACAAGCTTGGCGGAGACGACTTTGATGATGTTATCATCGACTTCCTTGTTCAAGAATTCAAAAAAGACAACGGCATTGACTTGTCGAAAGATAAAATGGCAATGCAACGTTTGAAAGATGCTGCTGAAAAAGCGAAAAAAGACCTTTCAGGCGTAACAACTTCACAAATCTCATTGCCGTTCATTACAGCTGGCGATGCAGGTCCGCTTCACTTGGAAATTTCACTTTCACGTGCGAAATTCGATGAATTGACTGCTCACCTTGTTGAACGTTCAATGGTACCAACTCGTCAGGCAATGAAAGATGCTGGCCTTACTGCATCTGAAATCGACAAAGTAATTCTTGTTGGTGGATCGACTCGTATTCCTGCAGTCCAAGAAGCAATCAAAAAAGAAACAGGTAAAGAGCCATATAAAGGCGTTAACCCGGATGAAGTAGTTGCACTTGGTGCGGCTGTTCAAGGATCAATCTTAAGCGGAGACGTTACAGACGTTGTACTTCTAGACGTAACACCTCTTTCACTAGGTATTGAAACAATGGGTAACGTGTTCACTAAACTAATCGAACGTAACACGACAATCCCGACTAGCAAATCACAAGTATTCTCAACGGCGGCAGATAGCCAGCCAGCTGTTGATATTCATGTATTGCAAGGGGAGCGTCCAATGTCTGTGGACAACAAAACGCTTGGTCGTTTCCAATTGACGGACATTCCGCCAGCACCACGTGGTGTTCCACAAATCGAAGTAACATTCGATATCGATAAAAACGGTATTGTTACGGTTAAAGCGAAAGATCTTGGAACACAAAAAGAGCATAATATTACAATCCAAGCAAGCTCAGGTCTAACTGACGAAGAAATTGAACGCATGGTGAAAGATGCTGAAGCAAATGCTGAAGCGGACCAAAAGCGTAAAGAAGAAGCAGACTTGAAAAACGAAGCTGACCAACTTGTATTCATGGCTGAAAAGACATTGAAAGATCTTGAAGGAAAAGTTTCAGAAGAAGAAGTGAAAAGTGTCGAAGAAGCAAAAGAAGAGTTGAAAACTGCGCTTGAAGCTGCTGATTTTGACGAAATCCGTACTAAAAAAGACAAGTTGAATGAAATTATCCAACAAATGACTATGAAAATGTACGAACAGGCAGCAGCTGAATCTGCTGAAGGCGCTGAAAACGCAGGCGAACCTAAAGACGACGATGTCGTCGACGCAGATTTTGAAGAAGTAATCGACGAGAAAAAGTAAATAAGAATGATCGTTGACGGAAAAGTCAAAGTCCGATATTCCGGCTTTGGCTTTTCCGATTTTTATTAGGTGATCTTGATTTCAGCACCTAGCCCCTAGGCCAACACGAAGTTGGTTATGCAGTCTAGCTGATAAAGGCAAATAACGCTTTTATCTTCAAGTCTTTCAGCGCTTTTCAGGGCTGATCAGGCGCTTACGCTTTTCAGTTCTTAATGGTACAATAGGCAATATCCAAAGTATTTCGGGAGAGTGAAGTAATGAGTAAAAGAGATTATTATGACGTGCTTGGTATAGCGAAATCGGCTTCAAAAGATGAAATCAGGAAAGCGTATCGTTCGCTTTCGAAAAAATTCCATCCAGACTTGAACAAAGCAGATGATGCAGTTGATAAATTTAAAGAAGTGACTGAAGCATTTGAAATACTGAGCGATGATTCGAAAAAAGCCAATTACGACCAATTCGGGCATACCAATCCGAACCAAGGATTTGGTGGTGGTGGAGGAGCTGACGGATTCGGCTTCGATGATATATTCAGTTCATTTTTCGGAGGAAATACACGACGACGCGATCCGAATGCCCCTAGAAAAGGCGACGATTTACAGTATTCGATGAACATTGATTTCATGGAAGCTGTTTTCGGGAAGGAAACGGAAGTTGAAATACCGAGAGAGGAAGACTGCGATACTTGTGATGGTTCAGGCGCTAAAAAGGGGACCAAACCTACGACATGTACACATTGTGGTGGTTCGGGACAAATCAGCGTTACGCAAAACACACCACTTGGCCAAATGGTCAATCGTCGAGCGTGTCAGCATTGTCGAGGAACTGGTAAAATAATTCCTGAGAAATGTTCAACTTGTCACGGCGCAGGTAAAGTAACCAAAAGGAAGAAAATTAAAGTAACGATTCCTGAGGGGGTCGATGATGGTCAACAACTTCGTGTATCAGGACAGGGAGAACCAGGTCATAAAGGTGGACCTTCGGGCGATTTATATATCGTATTCCGCGTCAAGGCGCATGAGAAATTTATCCGTGAAGACGACGACATCTATTTGGAACTTAACCTAACCTTCCCCCAAGCTTCACTTGGTGATGAAATCGAAGTGCCGACTGTGCAAGGCAATGTGAACTTGAAAATTCCGGCAGGCACGCAAACAGGAACGCGATTCCGCTTAAAAGGCAAAGGAGTTAAAAACGTCCATGGCCGAGGAATTGGAGATCAGCACGTTGTAGTGAAAGTGTTGACGCCTAAGAAAATGACAGAAAAACAGAAAGAACTGATGCGTGAATTTGCTGCAATTAGCGGAGATTCACTCGATGAGTATTCAAGTTCACTGTTCGATAAAATCAAACGGTCAATTAAAGGCGACTGAAAGGGATGAATTCATTTGAAATGGTCGGAAATATCTATTCATACGACGCATGAAGCAACTGAAGCAGTAGCGAATATTTTACACGAAGCTGGTGCAAGTGGAGTCGTTATCGAAGATTCAGCAGAACCAAATCGAGTCCACGAAGACCGGTTCGGTGAAATATGGGCACTTGACAAGAACGATTTCCCAGTGGATGGCGTTATCTTAAAAGCCTATTTACCAGTCAATAGTTTTCTAATTGAAACGGTGAAAGATATAGGTCAGTCAATCAGCGGCTTATCGGAATTTGGAATAGATGCAGGGGAAAATGCCATTCAAACAAATGAAGTCGATGAAGAAGATTGGGCAACTGCCTGGAAAAAGTACTATCATCCTGTCAAAATTTCAGGTCGCTTTACAATTGTACCGACCTGGGAAGAATATAAACCTGTCGAATCAGATGAATTGATTATCGAACTAGATCCTGGGATGGCATTTGGAACGGGAACACATCCTACAACGGTTATGTGTCTACAAGCGCTTGAGAAATACGTCAAGCCGGGAGACACAGTTGTAGACGTGGGAACAGGTTCTGGTGTGTTATCTATCGGGGCGGCACTTCTAGGTGCTTCACGTGTCCATGCACTTGATTTGGATCAGGTTGCAGTTGTAGCTGCACAAGAAAACATTGAGCTGAATCATGTTGAAGAAACGGTAGAAGTGAAGCATGGCAATCTTCTAGACTCTGTAAAAGAGCCCGCGGACATCATCATCGCAAATATCCTGGCAGAAGTGATCATGTCCTTTTCACAAGATGCGTATTCAATTTTACCGGAGAATGGCCTGTTTATTGTTTCGGGAATCATTGGCCAAAAACGCGATTTAGTTAAAGACGATCTGATTAGCAAAGGATTTGAGATTGTCGAATCTGTTCTTATGGAAGACTGGGTTGCTATCATCGCTAAAAAAAGGAGCGTGTAACGAATTGCAACGTTATTTTCTGCAAACTCCTTTTGATGAAGACGGAAACGCACTAATTACTGGTGATGACGGTAAACATATCGTGCGTGTCATGCGGATGACTGTTGATGATGACATTATTGCTGTTACTAATGGTGAAGCCTTCGTTTCCCAAATTACAGTGATTTTACCTGACGGCGTCGTAATCCATCGCAAAGAAGAACCACTTCAGTCAAACGAAATGCCTGTTAAAGTAACAGTAGCTTGTGGTCTGCCAAAAGGTGATAAACTCGATTTAATCGTTCAAAAAGGAACGGAACTCGGTATGGCAGGGATTTTTCCATTTCAAGCCGAGAGATCTATAGTTAAATGGGATGACAAAAAAGGTGACAAAAAAGTTGAACGGCTTCGCAAAATTGCCAAAGAGGCTGCGGAGCAATGTCATCGCACAGTTATCCCGGAAGTAAGGAATCCATTCTCTGTTAAGCAATTAATCGCTGAATCAGAAAAATTTGATGTCCTTCTGTTTGCTGATGAAGAAGACGCGAAAAGTGGAGATCCACATAAAATTGCGGATCGTCTAAAAAATGTCTTACCTGGTCAAACGGTACTTGCTGTATTCGGACCTGAGGGCGGGCTGTCGAGGACAGAAGCCGAAACCCTACGTTCTGCAGGATTTTTACCCATAGCATTAGGTCCGCGCATATTGCGGACGGAAACGGCTCCTTTGTATTTATTGTCCACAATGTCTTACGAATTTGAATGAAAGTGGTGAGCAGTTGTGTCTTCGGTCGCATTCCATACGTTGGGCTGTGCGGTAGTAAACTTAAATATGATTGCGTCGGAAGCCTGTGGCAGTAAGGGTTAAGGCGCTTGGCAAAAACCACTTAAAATTAACATTTTAAGTGGTTTTTTCATTGTAACGATAGAGCGTCATTGTAGATTGACCTGTTTTTACGACAAGCCTACGCTCGATTAATTCGGCCAATAGTTTATAAACTCCATCGCGAGAAATGTTGGTAGCCTTTTGCAAATTGACTCGAGAAGTTGGTCCGTTTACCTTCAAGTGTTGCAGCATAGCTCCCTCATAATCCCTGTACTGCATCCTGGCTGGTGCAGTAGATTGACTTTGCAAAAGAGACCTATACGCAAATGTGTGCGTGATACCGTTTTTAAAAGTAATGGATTGCACACGCTTATCCAAAACAATGATATTATCAATTATCGTGTGAACAAAATCAGATAATGCCTCGCGGCCGACTATATCCGATAGGGCTCGATGATCTACGTGGCGAGCTTGCTGCATCTCTTTGGTTATTAAAAAATGTTGAGCGTTATCAACGAATACCTCGCTTGTTGTATCGCCATCTTTTTGTTGTAAAGAATTAATCTCAGTTTCGATTTCTTCCAATTGCTCCTGAAGATCACGCTTCTTAAAAATATAATCCTTCTGACTGATACCGTCCTCTCCGAATAAGTATAAGTCTTCCAAACGAGATAAAGCAGTTCCGTATTTTTTCGCTTCTCTTTGCAATCGCTCGGCTTCTAAGTTAGGCATAATTATTTCATCATCCGTGACCAAAAAGTATTCTTGATCAGGCATACCGTTCGTAAGCGCAAAATACGTTTCTTTTAATGCGGCGTCATCTACACCCACTACATCAATAAAAGTATTCCCGCGCAAAAGTGCACGCTCCATGTCACGCGTTGAATGTTTTGGCGTCATTCTCTCTTGTAAGCGAATCAAGTTAGAAACGTAGTTAAAGATAAATGGTCCAATAATAATATCGCTCACGTAGTTGCTACATCGCTTCGTGCCACCGGAGGTAATGCAAGTGTAGCGAGATGGACGATACCCGTCTTTTCGTGCTGAGTCTAGTCCAGACGTGAGTAGCGCGTTACATTTACCGCAGTAGATCATTTTTGAAAAGATGTGTTTGTGAATATCAGCACGTTGCACATCCGTTAACCCTCGATAATTATCTGACAGCAGCTGATTGACGCGTTTGGACTGCTCCTTGTCGATGATTGCTGGGTGATTATCTTCCACTACTACCCATTCGTCTTTATTTTTCAGGCGTCTACTGCCACCACTCTCACGCATGTTGTAACGATATGTACCGATATAAAACAGATTTCTTAGAATATCGCGGATCGTTTTTGCCGTCCACCGACCACCACGCTTGGTATTAATCCCCTCATCGTTCAAGCGATACGCAACCTTTAACGTCGATCGTAAAGATTCGTACAAATTATAAACGTATTGTACAACTTTTGCTTCCTCTGGATCAATGGCTGGGAATTTTATTTCATCTGACCATACGTAACCAAGGGGCACAGTCGCACCGTTCCACAGGCCCTTTTCCGCACGCGAGAGCATGATTGCAAATACACGTTCAGCAGTTATTTTTCGTTCGAGTTCGGCAAACACCAGAATGATTTTCAACATTGCTTCACCCATTGCACTAGAAGTGTCAAATTGTTCATTCCTTGAAACGAAAGTCACTTTGTAGTCCTTCAATTCCTCGTACATTTCAGAAAAGTCTTTAAGGTTTCGAGAAATCCTATCAATCTTATAGACGATCATATGCGTAAACTCACCATCGCGTATGCGCTTCATCATTTTTTGGTACTCTGGCCTGTCTGTATTCTTTGCGGAGTAACCCGCGTCTTCGAATATTTCAAAGTCCTTTATACCAAGCACGTATTTCGCATAATTTTCAAGCTCCTGACGTTGAAACGGCAAAGAATCTTTGTCGATTTGGTGCAGGGTACTTACGCGGACATATAACGCTGCTTTTTTCAATTTCATTTCAAATTCTCCTTTACAATAAATTTTAAGTATCTGCGATGTCATATGATTTTAAGACATTAGGATAGTTTAGGAAACAACCGTTCTTATAATGGCATGGAAATACACGGCGGGGGGAAGCCCCCAATGGATATGTGCTCCATTGTGATTGATAAGGTTGAAGGAGGTTGATTTTTTACTTGGGGAATATCCAACCATTTTTACACTTTCCCTTAAATTAAATGACTTTATAACCTATCCAAATAAAAAACTTCTTGATTCAGTAACCACTTTTCCAATCTAGCATCTGCAAAAGTAGGTTCAACATTGAATAAAGTTGCAATAAATCCAACAGCTTCGCATCTAAGTCTTGGTAACTCTATATGATTCAACATAAACGTTGGAATGCAGAAGTGGAATGCAAATTGCTCTGCCTGCCATTCCTGATACTCCCGGAAAGGCTTGTTCATTGACCACTGATATCCTTCATGGCGCAAGATATGAGCCAGTTCATGAGCAAAGTCTTGCCAAATTGCCTGTTTAGATTGGTTTTCATTTAAAAAGATCCGATAAACTCCACCTAAATTATTTGCTTCACTTGGTTCATCAAAGTAATAAACTTTTATTTTTAACATGGTAGAAAGATCTTCGATAAGATTGACATGATAAATCTGTGATGGCTCTAATATCTTTAGAGAATCATAAATCGAAAAAACCTTTTCTTCTAATGAAGATAGATATGATGTTTTCAAATTTAATTCAACACCTTTACATTTTAGGGAATATATGTTCGCAAGTTGTTTATAATAATACCCTATCTTGAATAAAAAGATAGGGTTAGTAACTCATATTTTAAAAGGTGTTTCATTTGTCCTCATTTTTAATAATATCCCACATTTTTCTCAACTTTTGTAAGTCTTCCTCATCAGAGTTGGGTAATTCGGAATACCAACGTTTTAAATCGGGATCGGAAATAGCCTTTTGGAATGCCTCTTCATCCTTATTCATGGGAGAAGAGTTTTCAGTGCGTCCAAGAAGGAAATCAGTTGAAACATTATAAAGATCCGCTAACTTCTTTAATGTCTCTGTATCAGGATCTCGATAATCTCTTTCATAGTTCGATAATACAGCATTGGTAATACCGACTTTCTTCGCTACTTCTACTTGTGACCAATTTCTTTTTTCTCTTTCCTTTTTTAAGTGAAAGCCTAAACTCATATGATCACCATTTCCATTTTACTTTTCTATAAGTAATTATACCCTAACTCAACGTAAAGTTAAGTCTTTTCAACCAAGAGTTTAATATATACTTGACAATAAACGTAAAGTTGAATAAGGTTAGAATATAAATTAAACTTTACGTTGAATATGAAGTTTGGGTGGTGAATAAATGACAAGGTCCGTAAATGAGAAACTCAGGTTTATCCGGAAGGAGTTAAATTTAAATCAATCAGTTATCGCAGAGAATCTTAGCATTACGATACAATCTTACAGCATGAAGGAAAGGGGGCAACGACCAATTACTACTGCTGAATTAGAAGTAATTGCAAAACAATTAAAAGTACCTGTTGCTATTTTTTTTGAAGATTGATTCAACGTAAAGTTTATAATAATGAAATTAAAATTAAAATTGAGGTGAATCATTATGGTACAACAACTTTCAGTCAATCTTACAATTCCCATTTCCAACAGTTGAAAAATATTGTGTTGGTCACAATAGCTTTCAAGTGTATTACGAAAACGGCGACAAATGGTGTTAAACAAAGAACCCAATAAGGGCGGGAAGGATGGGGAAGCTGATGAAGCAGGAAGAGCTTCAAAAGATCTGGAAAGCATTGTCTAAATATGGAATCCATACAGAAGAAGAACTGAATACAGCGATTAAACAGATGAAGCCCCTCAATATTGGATGCATGGTTTCACCGGTAAAGAAATTTGGAAATGAAAAAACTGTGATGGTAAAGTGAATCTTTTTTAACGAGAGGGAGGGCACAATATTCGACAGTGGCAGTTGTAAGACTAGGACAGGCAGAATAGGGACAAATCGCTCAATTAGTGGATTAATAGAAGGGAGATAGGTAGAAATGGCTTACTTTGTAGTTCAGGTTCGTAGCGGAGCGGAAATTGAAGTGAAAGAGATGTTGAATACTGTTTTGAGTAGAGCAGGGGATTCAATGGTTAAAACCATTTATGCAATGGAAACATTCACAGAAATCATTCGTGAAAACAATACTGCTGTTGATCTTTCTGGGTTAAACACAAATGACATTTCTGAACACTTGTATGTAAAGAGAATTCAAGCAGGTTTGAACAATCTTCGCATCGCTTGCGACAAACTGAAAGAATACAATGATGCCAATTCTCTTGCCTTGCTTGAAACATACAAAGACAGCATCCGTGAACTTTCCAAAGACTTGAGGAAAGTTCGAAAGAATACGAAGAAAATAAGTAGCGTAATTAGCGGATATATTTTAGTAGAGTTAAATGTAGATTTTTATTACTTCCCAGATAATTTATGGCACTTAGTAAAATCGGTGCCTAACGTAACAGGAATTCCAAGTAAGTACAATGTTCCACAAGAAGAAATCGATGCTTTCTTCCAACAGGTAGATATTACACCAGAAGTGGAAATGCAATTTGAAGAAATTCTATCAAGTGAAGAGTTTGTTGAAGCAAGAAACGAAATCCTGCATGAAGCGAATAAAGTAGTTGGTACTGTTGAAGAAAAAGTTTTACTCGAAAAAATTGATATTATTGCAACTAAAGTTGTTGATTCTGTAAATGAAATGAAAAATGAAATTAATTCCTCTAACCCAGTTATTAGAAACGTAGAACGATGTAAAGCGTTTATTCGTCGTAAACGTCAAACAGTAGTGATGCCTATGGATTTATTCTTGACTCTTTATAATGATATTGAAGTACAAAACCTTATCCCAGCCCAAAGTTCTTTTGCATTTCTTAAACGCTTTAGATCCATATTGTATAGAGACGATAAAATGGTGAGTTTGGAATGAATGAATTCATTGGAATAGTTGTAAAGGTTCTTTATAGAAATGAGGATTTTCTGATTGCTAAATTGCAAACGGATAATGAAGAACTCACAATTAAAGGAAGCATTTACGGGGTAAATAAAGGTGAAGAAGTAAAGGTTCGTGGGACATGGGAAAATCATATGGAATTTGGGAAACAGTTTGTTGTAGAGTTTTGGGAAAGGCCGATTCCGCAAACGAAAGATCAAGTGATTGCATTCCTAGCATCGCCTCTAATAAAGGGATGTGGGCCGAAACAGTCAGTGGTCATTGCTGAAAAGTTGGGTGAAGACGCTTTGATGTTAATTAGCCAACAAGGTGAGGCAAGTTTACAAGGGATTAAAGGAATCGGGAAGAAACGCGCTAGTATCATTGTAGAAAGCGTCAGGTCTACGTTTGAGGTACAGAAAATAATTTCGGAACTACTTGTATTCGGCATATCCGCTCGTATGGCGATGCGGCTGTATAAAGAATATGAGTCTAATACGGTAACAGTTGTTACAGAAAATCCATATAAGCTAACAGAGTTAAACCTGATAGGGTTCTTAAAGGCTGATGAAATTGCTCAAAAGATCGGTATATCACCCTTATCAGGATACCGCATTGATGCTTGTGTGAACTATGTTCTAAAAGAAACATGCTTCAATTCAGGCCATTGTTATGTGATGGAAGAAAGTCTGCTTGCAGAAGCTGCACGTGCATTAAACCATAATACGATTGAAGAGAACAAAGTTTCGATGGATGAATTAGCACAAAGTATTTACCGTTTAGAAGAGAATCATATCGTTATTGAAGACAATTGCGTTTACCCAAAGTTTTTATTCACATATGAAGACAGGTTAGCTCGGAAACTTTCAGAAATGAAGGGTTCTCGGGATGGCGTAGCATTGCCTTCGTTAGAAAAACGGATAACCAACTATCAAAAGAAGCAGGGAATCATCCTAGCTGAGAAGCAACGTGATGCGATTAGGCGGTTATTTGAGGAACAGATGTTAATACTCACTGGTGGTCCTGGAACAGGTAAGACAACCGTTATACGTGCCATGATTGACATGTATAAAGAGTTGCATCCAGAATTGATTATATGCTTAGCGGCCCCGACTGGAAAGGCGAGTAGACAATTGTCAGAAGTAGCTGGACATGACGCATCTACAATCCATAGGCTCATTGGGTATCAGCAAGGTGAAATACCTACCTATAATTGGCAAGATAAACTTTCTTGCGATTTGTTAGTCGTTGATGAAATGTCGATGGTGGATGTTCAGTTAGCAAGTTTACTGATAGATGCACTTGAAAATGATACGAAAATTCTCTTTGTAGGTGACACGGATCAATTGCCATCGGTTAATCCGGGTAATGTTCTTAGCGACATGATTCAGTCGGGATTACCAGCAGTGGCTCTTACAGAAGTATTTAGACAAGCGCAAGAAAGCCAAATCATAAGTAATGCTCATAGGGTTAATCAAGGTAAATCACTTCTTATCGATAGCGATAAAGGTGATTTTTATTTTATTCATCAAGAAGATCCAAAACGAATCGCAGACTATATTGTAAGAAGTGCTTTACGTTTTCAAGAATTAGGTCATCCCATATCGGATATTTTGATTTTAAGTCCCATGAAAAAGGGACCTGTTGGAACAATTGTATTGAATGATCAGTTGAGAGATGCTTTAAATCCTGCTGACTCGACCAAAAATGAATGGAAGATAGGCAAAAACCTTTTCAGGCTGGGTGATAAAGTTATTCAAATTAAAAATAATCAATCTAAAGGCGTTTTTAATGGCGATATTGGTGTGATTACTAAAATTTCAAAAGAAGTAATTGAAAATAGTGAGACCGTTGAGAAAATGACATGTGATTTCATGGGAATAAAAGTATCATACGAAAAAAGCGAAACCAAAGAATTAGAATTAGGTTACGCAATCACAATTCACAAATCGCAAGGCGGTGAAGCACCTATTGTCATAATCCCTGCTACCACAAGCCACTACGTTATGTTGGCGCGGAATTTAATGTATACAGGAATGACTAGGGCAAAAGAAAGAATCGTTTTGATTGGTACAGAAAAAGCGATGGAGATTTCCATAAGAAATAATAAACTGACAAAAAGAAACAGCGGCTTATCAAATCGTATCACCTCGTATACTCTATTGGAATTGGGAGATGATAAAATTAAACAAACGGGCCAGACTGCAGAATGAGGTGGTTAGATAATGTTATCAAACTTTACTGTAGCAGGTTCTATCGTCGTGATTGCTGCCCTGGCTAATGTACTTTTTATGTTGTATATGTTGATATTCTATATTAGAGAATTTGGAAAAAAATGATTCTACAAACGGGCACGATTGCCTAATAAGTCTAATTTGAAAAAACCGATTCCTAACGTTTGTAAGGGAATCGGTTTTTTGCTGTAAGTTACTTATCGTTGTAAATCCGCATTTCTCTGACTGTACCCCTTACAGGTGCGGCAGTTTTCCTTAGAGATTTAGTCCATCATACAGTGGACAGTGTAATAGACATGAGTAAGAATGGTAAAACGAAAAATGATGACGATAAAAAAGAGCGAGCCAATTATTGGTTCACTCTTTTTGTGGTGGGCTCTGTTAAAGGTTAGTGGAAATTATTGTAGGATTAGGTGTTTATTAAATAGTCCATACGGTAATACTGTCGAAATATTACATGATGACTGTAATATAAACCACTGATTGAATCAGTGGTTTTTTATTTTATGGATTCGGTCGCAGAACGGGCTTGTATACGATACTTATGTATATCATTTCATAAGTGATCCTTGATTATACAGGTCTGTCAATGAGATACCTTTTTTTGTGGCAATTTGTTTAATTAGATCTATTTCATGGTACATAGCATTAGTTAAAATTCCATTCTCTATGTTTTTGTTTATATGATAATAAAATCCTGCTAACATTTCTAACGGTAATCTATCGTATAAAGAAACTCCTTCATCATCCATTAACAACACCCACCCTTTTGAAAGAGTATACAGGACTTTTAAACCATTGTGAATCAATTTTTAAAGTTGTGTCGAAAGGGCTTTACCGTGTTTCATCTCCAGATTTGTAGACTCAACGGTCTACTTTCTAAACCCCATCGATTCGATCGCTGAACGGGCTTATTGGAAGTTTTTTCAACACGTTTTTTTCACCTGATTTTTCTCCAATTTGGATATGCTAATATCTAAAGGAGATGTAGTAATGGACGGTGCTTTAAAAATAATATCCCTAGTTATTTTTTTAGTTGTGTTATTAGTTTCTACTATTGCGACGATAGCATATTTTTCTTAGGATAATTAAAAAACGAAGGGCTGTTATTTTTCCCTTCGTTTTTTAACTCTACTGTTCCCCAAACATCCGAAACAAGATGGATTTCTGAGTGGGTTTGTCTCCTCCATACACACTAGGTTGACATAACGCTACTTATAAGAGTTTATTTACTGCTTTTAATACCTTTTGAAAGTCGTCAGAGACACAAGGAAAAGCAGGATCTTTTTTTTCCTCCCCCTCCAAGTTTTCCATCAAAAATCATTTCAATCTTTAATACAAGTTTATGAGAAATTGAGAAGTCTTTTAAAAAAGGGATTTTATTATGTATCAATAGACTATACCGAATATAACAACCGATTCAGTACGGGCAATGCAAGCGGTGAGAGGGGGTGATATAGAAATGGACATGCAGAACGCTTTAGAAGCAGCAGAGAAGCATGCTAGACTTCGCGATGGTGAGAAGTTAGTTGATGTAGCTGCTGTCGCAATAGAAGAACAGAAAGCGAATGTGCAAGGTTACGCTCTTTACAAGTTGAAAAATAAAAACAAGGCATTATTTGTTCAAACAATTCAAGAAAACCTCGATGTGCTTATCAGGAAAGAATTCCTGACAAATGCAGAATTAGGTTTTCTTTTTTCATTGATGCCGTTGGTCCAACTACATTCAAATGGCATTACCGATAGAGAATCCGGACAATTTATGACAGTCTCAGAAATTGCAAAGTATTTAAATCGTGATCGAACAGGAATTAGTGCAACAATCCAAAGTCTTTTAGTAAAAGGAATATTATTTGAACTTGTAGATTCACAAGAGATTAAGGAACATAAAAGAAGCGTTACTCGAAGACCATTATTTATGAATCCCGAAATTATTTATGCCGGAGATCGAAATAGAATAAATGCTACATTATCAAAATTGGTTATCGAATTTGATAAACTGGAAAGAAAGAAGGCATTGCTTTCCTGGAAGTTATGGATAAAAAATGGAGAAGAGTTCGGAAGGTTGTATAGCAGGAAAAGTTATTTGGAATTCAAAAAACTGAAATGAGTTAGCGAGGTGTCGAGAAAATACGACACCCATTATTGTTGATTTATATAGAATTTCAACACTTCTTTTAGAGGGTGTCGAAAAAAATCTACACCTTCTATGCGCATATTAAAGGGATTAATATGAAAAAGGGGTGTCGAAAAAATTCTACACATGTGTAGATAAATCTCTACACGTAAAAGTCTGTGTAAACGTTGTTGTGAAAGGGTTTTGGGGGAATTTCAGGAAGACTCTCTATCTCACTCTTAAATATACAACTGCCATACTAGAATTTCCACCTGTATCTTGAGCGAAAAGTTCGGAGGAAAGTAGTTGTAATTTAAAGCGTATGATATGTCAGTATGTTTTATAAAAGATTGCAAACCCTATTATTTTGCAGTAGTTTTGGAAATAGAAATTGGAACGAATTAAAACCTGGGCTGAAAAAAAGTGAGGGATCGCGATGTCTGCTCTTATAGCTCTTCAATTATTCAGCCCCTGTTTTAACGCATTCAACGCCATGATCCAAATTTATTATAGTGAATATTTATGTGAATCAAACCCGTTCAGTTGAGTGGAATAAAAGTTTAAGTAACGATTCAATTACATGAACCTGGAATACTTTTCCTTTTTCGGAAGGTTTTTTTGGTATCTTTGCTATAATGATATTGAGTATTAAAAAAGTTCTTGAAGTTCAACAATCGGGCCAAATTCTGTAGCAAGTAGACCTTATGACATTGCCTTATTTCGTGTTTAAGGAAAGTAAATCTGAAAATTTTTCTTAGGAGGTTGGATTAAGTGAACAATTCTTCAAATGAAATGAAGCTTATCGTTCCAAAGGGATGTGACAATGCTCCAAGGAAACAAATAGTTATTGATTTTACAGTAGCTATATTAAAACAGCAAAATGAAATCATTAAGGAATTTGCGGATGAAGCTATCATTTGGTATCAGTTAAAAGATAATAAAAAAATAGAGGGTCTGAGTTCATTCATTACTATTTTACAAAAAAAAAATATAGTCATCGTTGACTGCCTGGAAATTTATCAAGTGATAACTCACGGGAAGTTCGCTTCAATAAATGGTGTAATTTCATTAGCTAATGGAACAAAAATTGATTTCTGCGATGTATATATGTTTAGTAACACTGCAAAGTCTGGAAAGGTAATGGAAATAAAATCATATAGACTATAATACTTAGACTAAAAGTTCCGATGTTAAATAATAGGGTGCAATTCTGGAATAAGGATTTGCACCCGTTCAACAATAGGGCCAGATAATGGAATTAAATTATATGAAAACTTGACCAAGCAAGGAATGTTTTAAATAGCTATGAGCAAGCATTCGAGGGGGGAAGTATGAAATTCATAGGGAGCTTTTGCACCATATTGGGAATAATTTTAAGCTTGATTGGTTTATATTATACCCTTGGCGGAACGGACTCAATTTATTTTAAATATGCATTTGGAATAGGAATCATCTTGTTTGGCTTTGGTATTCTACTCGAAGGGCTAGGCAGAAGGAATTCATGAAAATGGATGTATATGTTCAGCACAAGGGTGCGTTTGTTTAGGAAGCACGATAAAATAATAACCAAAAAACGCTGATTATTTTCAGTGTTTTTTTGTTGCAAAAATCCCATGTTTCACTCTTCAATTTTCCTTAAGTAGTATTTCGTACAACACAACTGAACGGCATATGCGAATCGTAACCACTTTTGTATCTGTCAAAAGCAATCGAAATATTTCGGTTGTTTTTAAGAGGAACAAAATCACTAATTGGAAGGAAGGGGATATAAATTGGGATATGAAAAAATGAAAGAAGTAAACGATAATTTAGAATCGAGGTTGATTCATGGAGTGGTCCACACACGCTTTATCAGGAATGATAGCCGGATATACAGTTACAGGGGGTGATTGGCGAGGAGCGGTGGTAGGAGGAATTGCAGGTGTGCTACCGGATCTTGATGAACCGAAATCTAAGTTTGGAAAGTTGTTCTTCTTTATAGCTATACCACTTAATTCTATATTTGGTCATCGGACTTTTACACACTCCCTGCTATTTACGTTATTAGCAGGGATTTTTATATACCCGTTTACAGAATTATGGCTAGCTTTGTCAGTAAGTGCAGGGATACTTGCCCATATTGCAGGAGACATGTTAACCGGAAAAGTGAAACTCTTCTATCCGTCAGCTAAATCTGTCGGGATTGCAATTCCTTCATTCAGTTTTATGTGGATAGACAGAATCACGAGACTGTTGCTTGTTATAGCGATAGGTTGGGTTGTACTTGAAAAAGTAATTTGAATTTATAGGAGGTCAAAAATTGGAAAACGTTGCAGTGGATTTAGGTTATGGCTACGTCAAAGCGATTTCATCATCAGGAAAGAGAATAATTTTTCCTTCGTTGGTTGGGAAAGGATACGACAGGGGAATTACAAATATCCTCGGAGATACGCCAAATGACTTAGCGAATATACATGTATCAATCAAAGGTGAAGATTATTTTGTGGGAGAACTAGCAAATGAATCACGTTCTTTATCTCGTATCTTTGAACGTGAACGCTTTAATCATATGTACACACACATTCTACTTAATACGGCTATTCAACTTGTCACCGACGGAAGAGGGGGTTCTGTGAATTTGTCAACGGGACTTCCACTGGATTTCTACCAAGCCCAGGCAAAGGATTTTCAAACGTCTATTACGGGGATCCAATCCCAAATTGAATGGAAATCAGGTCCACTAATAGATGGTGCTAAACAAGTAAATATTGAACGTGCCTTAGTGTTTCCACAAGGTGCTTCAGCTATCTTTTCAGCATTGATTAATCATGACGGGAAATATACCTATCCTCATCTAATGAATCAGGGAACGCTTATCGGATTGGTTGATATCGGATTTAGGACAACGGACTTTGTTGTAGTCGAGATTCAACAGAACGGTTCATTTGTTCCTAAAGCAAAGCTATCAGGAACGGTGGACGACGGTGTAAACAATTTATATAGGGATATCCGTCAAGCTTATAAAACAAAAACAGGTGGTGCGGATTTAAGTGAACATTACATTTCCCGAATATTAAAAGACGAACAATTGACTTACAAAGGAAATAAAATTGATTTCAGTAATATCATTCAGTCTAGTAAGAAATCCATAGCCACTAATATTGTTGACCGATTAAAAAATGTATGGGCTGAAGAATCTGATCTATTTGATGCGATATTCTTGGCCGGTGGTGGAGGAGAACTCTTTGAGCCATTCATCCAGCCACACTTTGATAATCGATTGGTAAAGATTACTGAAAGCCAGTTTGCAAACACCATCGGTTATTTAAGATTAGGAAAATCAGTATTTGATCAATTAGAGCGTCGAAATTCAGTGATTTGATATGAGTGTTAATTGGGAGAAGCGATATAGCTTTCGTTTGCAAGAAGAGGATAAAGAAATTTATAAATTACTTCAACAAGTTCCGGATAATAAGCGAAGTGAAACAATTCGGCAGATGCTGAGATTCGCCTTTCGTACGATGTCGGAAGGAAAGAAAACGGAGCAAGGAATCCAAGATCTTTTGGCTGAAATAAAGTCATTAAAAGAAAATCAAGAATTGCAACATCAAGAGTTGCTAGTGAAGATAGGGAATGCTGTAGCAATTAAAAATGAAGAAGTAAACAAACCTGACGACAATAAAATGAATGAACAGGCGATTGACGATAGCGCGAGTGCGATGCTATCGTCTTTTGGTGTTAATTTTGATTAATTAAAGGGAGGTGTTGAAATGGATAGGACAAAAGAAGAATTGCGTGCAAGAAAAAAGAAAAAGTTTTTAAAAGTATCTGAAACGCTGAGAGTTTGTGACTCCTGTGAATATAGAAGTTTAGTAATGACGGGGGATAGCTCACAAATCAAGGCACTTGTCGAAACAATTTGTGGTGGCTGTCCCAACTATAAAAGAATGCGGAGCGTAGGTGACGAGCTATGGCATACAGATACGAATATTGAAGCGATTCTGGAAAAGAAACAAGAGATTACAATTCAAGAAATACGAACGCTGCTTGAAGAAGGTGTAACAAAAAAGAAAATTAGAGAGGCATTAGGGTTCCACTCAGTTATTGAATTTAGGGAGTTCATATTAACGATTTCGAATAAATAGGAGGGGGATTTTAAAATGAAATTAGTAGAAGATACCGTAGAAAGTTACCGCAAAGCAGGTAGTACAATAAAACGGCTTTTGAAGGAAATGGATGACCTGATGGATAACATCAATATTTTCGATTTAAATTCGGAAGATGTGCAAAGGTATTTCACGCTGTATAAAGCTAAATTAGGACTTGAAGAAGCATATACATCAATTGTTGATTTGAGTAAGGAAATTCAAATTGAAGGCTATTTACGGAAAAACAGTAGGGCCAGGTATGAATTAAATAGCTTTGAATTAACAAGTGGTGCTTTTCTTGATCTTTGGCAGGAGGATTTAGAAATGAAAGAAGGGGGCTATTACAAGCTCTGTAGGATTGAGCATCGCGGAACAGATTATTACTGCGTAGAAATGCCAGAAGTAAAATTAGAAGGATTGAAAGCGCGTTACAGAGTATCATTATTATCAATTTAAATTGAAAGGAGTAATCTCGTGCTATTGAATATAGAAGAAACCTATAGAACTGTGATACTAAAAGAAATGTTAGAAAATGAATTAGTAGAATTGGAAACAGCTTATAAGAATCCAATGGATGAAAGGACCGTAAGTAAAGCAACAGGACGTAAAACGGTAAAACACCTTTTCATATGGGTGCCGATTTTCATGGTGCTTGTTAATTACGTTCGCAATGGTGTGGATCTATTTATTTTCATCTACACACCTGTTTTTCTGTTCTATACAGCAATTTATATAGCGATAATTGTTTTGCTCATTTACGCCTACAACTTTATTGTTAGGAAATATAACAAATCCAGAGCAGGAGCAAATGAAACATCACTTTTCTTTGAGCAAAATATAGCAGCGCTTCAAACAAATATTAAGACGGTAGAAAATGCGTTAATGACTAAATCTACTTTAATTCCTTTGTATCATTCAAAAGAGAAGTTGGTGAAAATGATTGAGTATATGAAGAAAGGGCGCGTAAGAACAGAAGAGGACGCTATCAAACTATTTAAGAAAGAACATGCGAGCTATATCCAGCCAGATGCTACTAAGCGAAAAAAACGATTTGAAAATTAAGAAGGACTAACAAGGAAATTGAATCGTTTTGGTCGTTTCATAAGCATGATATTTTTTGCTTCGTTAATCGCAAAGAGTCTAAATAGATCAGGCTCCCCTAAAAGATAGGAAACAATTGATATTAATAAAAGGGCAAGTCATCGTGCAATTCCTTGAAGGGAGGTGAATTCGTGTTTAAAACAATTATCGGAATCATCCTAATGATATTCTTAATCGCTGTTGTCGGTAGTCTATTATTAGAACAGTTTCCAACCTTAGTCCCGTTGTGGGAGGAACTGAAAATGCACATCGGCACTCTTTATGAATCATCCCTTGTTAAATATGGGACAATCACAACGCTGCTATTAATTGTCGCTATTTTTATTATGGTAGGAAGTTCAAAAAGAATGTGATGAGTCGTGTAAAGTTTGAACAAAAAGAAAAGAAGGAGGTCCACAAAACTTGCGGAAGAAGTTAGGGAAATCCAATGGAAAAAAGGATGGTATTGTAAAAAAGTCGATGGATGTATTCAAAAAGTCATCTGAAAATGAAAAACGTAAAAAAGATATGCGAAAACTTGAAAAGAAAAGCAGACCGAAAGGGTATCGAGCCAAAAAGCTAGGTGCATTTACTTTCTGGATGCTTTTTTTGTTTATGCTTTTTATTGTTTTCGTAAATGTGTTTTCAACCAGTGGGAGTTCGAATGCCGGCAATGAGGCGGGAAATTTACAGGTGAATAAGGCTTTAGCAGCTGAGGGGGTAGAGTTTTCAAAAGGATTTGTAGCAGAATACTTCACATGGAATATTGGTAATGAAGATCGTGCTCAACGAAAAATGAAGTTAAGTTTTTATTTGCCCGAAAAGTTAAGTGATCTAGCCGCAACAGGTGATAAGAAGTGGAGTTCAAAGATTTTACGGGAAAATATACTTTTAAAAGAAGTTGAAGATTTGGGGGACAACCGAGCACGAGTCATTTTTCAAGTTAAAATAAGTTTTGAAAATCCTACCGGTAAAGAAAAAAAGGAGAATGATAAAGCGACAGAAAATGAAGCTGTTGTTCCTGAAAAAATTGAAGCAGTAAAATATATATCTGTTCCAATCTTATATGACGGTGAAGAAAGTCGTTTCGCAGTTTATGAACTTCCAAGCTTCACGTATATGAATGAAGAGATAGTAGGTAAAGGTATTGAATCTGAAACGGAGGGGTTGAAACCAATTAATAATGGAAGCATGCAAAACATTCGTGCCTTCATGGAGACGTTTTTTGAAGCCTATGCAAATGATGCAAAAGATAAGTTAACCTACATCGTTGAGGACCCTAAACATCAAAATGGTCTTAATAAAACAATGGATTTTGTTAGCTTGAAGAATACAGAAGTATTTGAAGGTAAGAAAGTGAGTGAGAAAATTGTAAGAACGGAGGTTGTATTGGCGGAACCCAATACAGGAATCGAATTTATATCTACCTATATTCTTGTGTTGGTTGAAAAGGAAATGCGTTACACCGTGTTATTCATAAACAATAAACAATACATTGATGAGTTAAAGGATAAGAAAAAAGCAGAAGCAGAAATTGAAAAAGCTATAGAAGTAGAGGAAGATAATCAGGATCAAAATCACGATGCTGAAAGTGATCAAGTGGATAAAAATGATACGGAAAATGAATAAGCAGTATGTAGGTGCAGACAATTGTGTCTGTATTTTTTTATTTTAAAGGGAGGTGAATTGTATGAGTTTAGAAGGATTATTTACATGGTTCTCACAAGAAATCAAATGGGCATTATTCATCGTTCTTTTTGTTGCATTGATTGTGACAGCATTTAAGAGAGCATGGATTGCAATGATTGGGGTAGTTCTTGGTCTTGCGTTTATTGGAATCTTCATTGTTCAACCGGACATTCTAATTAACATATCTGAATTTATTGCTGAGAAGTTGAATTTAGGTAACTAAATTTGTTTGATCTACATGCAAGAGGACTTGTACAGATTAAGTGCCTCTTGCTATTTAGTTTGAAAGATACAGCTTGGAGGTGAAAAGACATTAACAAGATTCCGTTATATGTGCTGAATAACTTCATTCGTTTTGAACGTCAGCTCTATCAAATATTCGGGTTAGAATTAGGCAGGCCAATCCGGTTAAAAGCGGTTTTGTATTTCTTTGTGATAGCAATAGTGGAGTCTACTATCTATTTTACCCCTGTAATTGGGCGGTTAATTAATTGGATACCTGTAGGGATCTTAATTCTTATACCAATAGGATTGGCATGGTTACTCGCAGATGTAGGAACGGAAGGTAGATCACCCGTAAACTTCTTTCGTTCGTTTATTTTGTATCAAGCAAGAAAGGTAAAGGACAGCTCGGTTTATAGAGGTAGAGAAGTTGATAAAGAAAAGGATTATCAATTCCATAACTACTTTACTTTTAATGAACTTGTACATCCAAAAAGTGACGATATATCTATCGCAACAGAGATTGATGAAATACGAAAGAACGCAATTGAATATATAAAGCGAATTTCAGATAAAGGAAAAATAGCTAGTGTGGAACAAGACAATCATAAAAATAATGAAACAGAGGTGGTCGATAAGGTGGCAGATGAACAACTACCAGAAATAGAAACGGAGCAATTACAAACAGGAAAGCAACCGGAAAAAGTCGGAAAGCGAATCAATCGGAGCCCACTTGTGACAACTGGTATTACTGTTCTTTTCACAATAGTACTAAGCGTTGCATTGGTTTTCGGTTTCCTTTATACATTGACGGATTTTAAGTTCGGTGAAACTAATGCCGTCGCTAACAATTTGGATTCGCCTCATGAGGCAAATAAGGATGGTACAGAAAAAATAGTTTTGCCTATTGATGAAAACCTCATTTTAGGTTTAAGAGCTGCGGCCATTCAAAAATACGGTGATGCAGTTAAAAACTTCGATAAATTAAACTTTGATGAGTTGGAAAAAGCAGATAGAAATGCCGTGTTGTTCACGTATTTAATGTCAGGTAATGCACAAAAAGCATTAGATTATGTTCCAGAATTTGATAAATCAATTGTCGGTTACTATGTCGTAAAAAATGACCTTAAGTTACTACTAGATTTACAAACTGAGTCGGCATTAATCACATTTGAAGTTGCTGCGTTAAATAACGATTACGAAAAAGTAATTGAATTTCAAAGTGCAGAGAGAATGGAGATGGATGATAGAAGGGCTTACATTATTGCTGATGCTTATATCGCTTTAGGACGTGAAGATGAGGCTCTTGAATTTGCGAAAAGTATTGATGACAACTCATTACACTCATATATCGAGGAGAAAACGGATGCCAAAGACTTGGAAGAAGAGAAAAAAGAAAAAGAAGCTGAAGAATCTAACGGTAAAGCATAAATGAGCATTTCATAGGAGGAATTTACTTGTCAATTGAAAATAAAGATATGAAGAAGAAAGTGACGGTGATTGGGGCAATTGCCTTGTCAGCCGTTTTAGCTAGTGGTGTAGGATATACCAGTTATAACAAATTGAAAGAAAAAACCACAGAAGAAAAAAATGAAGAACAGATCAAGAAAAAAGATGATGGTGAAGTCGTTGATAGTTATACTTTCGACGAGGAATTAACAGAAACTGAAGATGTCCTTGAAGTGATGATTGCACAGGCCACTAAAAATAAAGAATCTGATGTAACATTCTTTGATGATGAATATTTGGATTTGGACGATTCCATTGCGAATGCACATAAAAATGATGTGCAAAATATATCTTTCTTTGATGAGGAAGATGACTTTAAAGAGCTGAATGAATCTATTATTGCTGTTGCAAAAGATGAAATGACTGAAATAGCTTCCGACGATGTAGCAATGATAGAACCTAATCTAAAGGATTCCGTTGCGCCAGAAGAAACTACGGAGCCCGCGGATTTTGAAAAGCCAATCGAACCCGTACCATCAACTAAACCAGTAGATTTGGAAAAGCCGATTGAGCAAGAGAAGCCATCTAATCCAGTTATTTCGGTACCGGTAGAGCAAGAAGAATCAACAAAACCAACTGAACCTGCGAATCCAGAAGAACAAACAGTACCGCAAAAACCGCTAGTTCCGGCAAAACCAACAGAACCTGAAGTACCGACAATTCCGGAAGAATCAACGAATCCTGTGGAGCCGGAAAATCCAATAAAACCAGTGATTCCTGAAGAACCAGAAGTTCCGACAAATCCAGTGGTACCAACAGAGCCTGAGAATCCAGTAGAACCTGATGTACCGTTAGAACCCGAGGAGCCTATAATTCCAGAAGACCCAACGGACCCTGTGGAACCAGAAGAGCCAGAGGAGCCAGTAGTTCCTGTTAATCCAGCAGAACCAGGGGAACCAATAGAGCCTGCTGAACCAGAAGAACCGACAGACCCGGAAGAGCCAACTAATCCAGTAGAACCTATTGAACCCGAATACCCGACTGATCCAGAGGAAACGGAGGATCCAACTGAACCAATTAATCCCGAGGAACGGGCAGAACCAGAAATACCTACTATTCCAGTAGAACCTACCGATCCTGAAGTTCCCACAGAAACAGAAGACCCAATGGAACCGATTGACCCAATTGAACCAGAACTTCCAACTGATCCAGTAGAACCTGGAAATCCAAATACAGAACCAGCAGAACCGACAAACCCTACTGATTCGGAACAACCAGAAGAACCCGTTATTTCTATCGGACCGAACGAAGATGCAGAATAACGATAATGAAAGAAGCTGTGTTTAATTGCGGCTTCTTTTGTTTTCAAAAAACTATGAGGGAAGTGGTACACATTGAAAATCGAGTTTCCGATTAAGCATATAGAAAATAATTTAATATTTGCCCATGATAGAACAGTTTGGGCATATTACAAAATAGACGGATTTAATTATGACTTCTTAGAAGACGATGAGAAAATAATCCCATTTCAACAACAGATGTCTTTTCTAACAAACATCGGTCTTGATTTACATTATTTAGTGGTTCCTAATCCGACGAATATTACAGGTATTTTGAACGCTACAATTAATGAAATGAATATGAAAAGTTATCCGTTGAAAGAAAATGGCATTCAGTATATAAATCAAGTAAAAAGAGCTTTAGAAAATGAACGAGAATTGAATGAGTCCAGTGAGTATCATCACTACATTGGTATTCAACTAGATCCCGAGAAAAATAAATATGCTTCAGGTAATGCTGGTATCAATGCCCTTACATCTGTTAAGAAGTTTATTGAAGGATTCAGTTCACCGTTATATCAAGCGGTAGGATTGTATCCCGATGACATTTTAGAAAGCCAAATTAAAGCTTTTCAAAGCCAAGCCGTGTCAATCGAATCAACAATAGCTAACTCATTCGGTTCACGGATTCAAAAAGTAACGACGGAGGAATTAGTATTTATTATTGAAAAAAGTTTCAGTACAAGAAATAATAATACGGATGTTCAGCTTCGTAATTCGTATGAAATTGGTAAAGAAGTTGAAGGGGTAGATAAGCAAAGAAAGAAATATAAAGCGATTCGTAATAATAAGAAGGAATTCTTTGATGTGCAAAATACGAATATCAAAGAAATTGGTCCTAAGACATTGATGTTGAGTCGGATTACTGACGCGAATGAGATTGAAAGTTTGTATTGCCAATACTTAACGATTGAATATATGGACGATGTTCAGCATCATCCGGGTAGTGAATGGCTATACCGGATTCAATTGCGAATGCCTTTTCCGTTAACCGTTTCGATTCGTGCGGAAAATCAACCGAATGAAATAATTAAGAAGAAATTAAGTAATGCAAAGTTGGAATTCAAAGACCAACGTAATGAAGCTCAAAAGGGCGGTCAAGATGTTGATATGAGTGTCGATGTTTCACAAAGTGGAACGATTCAAATGGAAAACTATTTTAAGCAAACAGGATTTCCCGGGTTTGCTGTATCGTTCGTCTTTAAAGTAACTGCCGAATCTGAAGAACAATTAAAGACGAGGGTTGGTTTGTTGAGAAATGAATTATCAAAGTACGGTTTGAAAATTGTCGCTCCTTACGGTGAGCAAGTTCATTTCTTATTAGAAGCTATTCCTGGTTCGAAAAAATATCAAGATGATTATAAGATGGAAGTTGCTCCTGGTGTTTTAGCTGGAATGATGTTCGGTGCTACAACAAACATTGGGGATAATCGAGGATTCTATATCGGACATACTTCGCAATTTTCAAAGCCAGTCTTTATCCAGCCTGATTTAGCAGCCAAGGCATTTGATGGGCTTGGTAACGTAGTAGATTCAATATCAGTTCTAGTTGCTGGGATGACAGGACGAGGAAAATCTTTCTTTATGAATCTATTTATTTACCTTGCAACACTTACTGGCTCCAAAGGATTAATCATAGATCCTAAAGGAGATAGAACAGGATGGGATAAGGGACTCCCGTTCATTCCGAAAGAGTTCATAGAAGTTTGGACGCTCGGTTCTGACCCCGACGATGCCGGTTCACTTGACCCATTTAGAACAAGTACAAGTATTGAGGAAGCGAAAGACATTACTATGGACATTCTTTCGTATCTGGCAAACATTAATTTGAACGAAGATGCTTACAATATTTTAAGTGAAGCAGTTGAAGAAGTATCAAATGAAGATGATCCATGTATTGGAAGGGTTCTAACCTATTTACATGAGTTGTATGACCGTCGTCCAGAAAGTATGTCGAACAGTCGCTATGAAGCACTAGAACGGTTGAGAGGTACGCTAGAGACATTGAAACGCAATCAACTCTCTATGTTGCTATTTGGGGAAGTGGGGCAAAACTTTAAAGTGCTAGAACATGACAAACCGATTCAAGTACTTATGATTCAAAACCTTAACTTGCCATCATCTAGTGAGAAGAAGAACGCTAGAACGATTCACAAGATATCGGAAGCAATTATGATTTCAATCACTGCTTGGACAAAGCAATACATGTTTAAAAGCGATAGAGGTACACACAAGTTCATTCTACAAGACGAAGCAAGTGCAATCGAACGAAGTCCAATTGGAGCTGAATTAATGGACTTTATCGTCCGAATGGGTCGTTTCTATAATACGACTTTGATTAAGGGGTCGCAAAATGCTTCTGACCACGGTAATGATGTTGCAAATATGGGGATGAAATTTAGTTTTGGATTGCGTAAAACGAGTGAAGCGGAAGAAATGTTAAGTTACTTGAACCTACCCAAAACAAATGCAAATATCGAAACGTTAAAAGCATTGGATCGTGGTGAAGCTTTATTTCAAGATATTTATGGTCGTTCTGCCGTTGTGAAAATTAATCCGGTGTTTGTTGAGTTATTAGATGCATTTGATTCTTCTACATCATCCGAAGAGGAAAGAGAGCGTGAAAAAGATAGAGTAGTATGATAATATACAACACAACGAAAGGAAGTGTCATATTGAATAAAAAACGTATCCTAAGCCTAGCAGCAGTGTTAGGTATGACTTTTCTAATTGCGGGCTGTAATTCGGATGGGAAAGAAAGTGAAACGGTAGAAAAAGGAGAAAATGCTAATGCGAAGAAATATGAAGAAGTATTTAAAGAAACTGATGAAATAGCGCATGATTTTTTAAAGTTGAAGATAGAGCAAAATTATCCTGAAATTCTTAAATATATGTCTACAAAGGGAATTGAAGAATTAGAAGAAAAGTCAAGTTACCTTCTTGAAACACATAGGTTACCCGATGAATTTGAAGAACTTGATGGGATGTATGAATTAAGAAGATACGATAATTTTTATGATGATAACAACGGAGAAGTCTTTTATAGATATAGTAGATTTAATGATAGAGAGGTCTTAGTAAACGATTGGATTATCTTGACACGGAATGAAGAAAAAGATTGGAAAGTAAGATCATATTTTGATACAAGACCAGAAATAATCAATGACTCAAATGCTGAAACTGGTACAGTGCTTCATGAACTGCCAGTAGAAGAGAAAGTCCAATAGGCATTTTCTAGTTAAGTACGGAAGGAGGTAACAGGCTTTAAGTAACCCTTGCTTTATGCATAGGGTTATTTTTATTGCCTAAAATTATATGAAATCTAATAACTTGAGAATATTTCTAGTATTTATGACGATATTTTTGTTTTTCGGTATGGGAGTCACTCATTCAGGATTAGCAGATGACGGTGTAGGAACTAATAAAATGTCAGATATCATGGATATTATTACGGATCAATATGGTGAGTTTAAAGATGACGGAAAATCTTATTATCACTTGGATGCGGTTTCAGATAAGGATGTAGAATCTTTTGACGAAGGTAAGAAGTTCTGGGCTGACACTTACGATAAACTATTTGGGTGGGCTGATGTTAAAGAAAATGTAGGTAACAAATTAAGTGAAATGGTTAATTTAATCAATAATATTGTCTTTGATATAAATATGTTTTTAACCTACACGATGCTGGTTATGTATGACTTAGCTTATACTGCCGATTTCACAGAAAAGATTATTGAGGAATTGGATTCTTTAATGTCCAATATTACAGGTGTTACTGGTGGGAGATTTAGTATTGGAAATGGTCTTTTTGGGAATCTTGTAAAACTTATAGCAATCATAACTGGCATGTATGCATTATATGTTTTTATCCTAAAACGAGCTTTCTTCGAATCGTTTTCAACGGTTTTTCAAACAATTATTGCGTTGACAATCGCAATCCTGATGTTTGCTAACTACACAACGCTTTTAACGGGAGCCAACAAAATAACCACGGATTTAAGTGGGTTTGTTGTAAGTCTTCCAAGTCAATCTAATGAATCAGAACCAAATATTAATGATCCAAAAACAAAAATGAAAGATAGTATTTGGGGAATGTTTGTCGACAGACCCTACTTGTATATGCAATATGGTACACATGACGTGGCAGATCTGGGTGATGGAGATCGAAGTAGAGGAATTCAACGAGTTAAAAGTATTTTAAAAGAACCTATTGGCGAAGGTCGGCAAACAAAAGTAATTGAAGAAGAAGCTTCCAAAATAACCTTTGATAACAACATGATGAAGTATTCCGCAGTAAATAGCCGATTAGCTTTCTCATATTTCTACATGATGATTAATGGGTTAGTCTCACTACCAATCTATTTATTGTCACTTTGTTTAATTCTATTTCAGTTCTGGTTTATGGTCATTGCAGCTCTTGCGCCCTTTGCTTTACTGATTGGTGCAATTCCAGGACAATTTAATGTTTTGAAACGATATTTCATTGAGTTAGGCATCCCATTAGCTTTGAAGATATTTGTTTCATTCATTGCGTTAATTGTATTTGTAATTTCAGATATTATTTACGCTGGTGATTTCAAATCGATAAATGGAGCTTCTAATCCATTTTATAGCTATGTAGGTGCAGCAACCTTTAATTTATTATTGTTCGGAACAATTTTTATTCTACGGAACAGAATCAAAGATATATTCTCGTCTGGATCGAATGCAATTCGTGACCTAAGAGAAAGTTCTGGAACGTTCACAGCTCCATTTAAAAAGGGTGTACAAAACGTTGCTACGGTTGGTGGTGCTGTTGCCGGTGCTGCGGTTGGAGGTCCAGCTGGTGCTATGACAGGCGCGGCAATTGGTGGATCTGTTGGTAAGGTTGCAACAGGTGAAGGTGGCATAAGTGACGTTGCTGGCTCTGCGATGAAAGCCCAACATCTTGCCCACTTGAGTAAGATGACAAAAACGCAACAAGCTGCAAAGCTTTCTGCTACTGACAAGGGTAAGTTAGACGGTTTTATGGATGACAAAAACTTGACCCCTGAAATGAAAGAGGAAACGAAGGAAGCCCTTGAAAAAGAAGGAATAACAAATTTAAGTGATGAAGAACTGAATGAACAATTTACGAAAATTAGTAATAAAGGCGATTTGGACGGTAATTTTGCTCAAACGTTTGCTAAAGGTATTTCAGATGACCGAAGAAGCAATGCAATCGAAAAAGAAAAAGATTTATTATTTGCTGGAAGAGAACAAAAACGTGAACAAACAAAATCAGTTCTGTCTGACAAAGGAATCCCCTCAGAAATGGTTGATGCAACAATGACTGCTTTAGATCAACAAGGTTTGCACGATGTAAGTCCGAAAGAATTGCATTCGCAACACGACAAATTGATGACGCAAGGCGAATTGAATGATGACTATGCTGCGACATTTGCAAAAGGGATTGCGGATGAAAGAAAAACGATTCAACTACAAAAAGAGAAGCAAGATGTATACGGTGAAGTGGAATATGAACTTCATATGAATAAATCCATGGTGACAAATGAGCTTGCGAATAAAGGTGTGCCAACCGAAATGATTAATCAAACCCTGGATACATTAGGTGATCGCGGTTTAAACAATGTCAGTCCAAGTGAAATGAACAGACATTTCGATTTGGTAGTTGAACAAGCTGAAAAAGGCGAATGGAAAAATGGTTTTGCAGACACGTTTGCTAGCAACATTGAAAATGAAAGAAGGGCCATCGAATTGGAAAAGGAAAGAAAAGCCATTATTGAAGGCAATAACCTGAAATCGTTAGATGATTTTCCAGAGTAGTAAATGAGTTTTTTGAAACTAGCATAATAACTAGAAAAAGGAGTTGACACTTTCGGTGAGTGAGCAAACAAAAAGAATAGTTTCTTATGGCGTGATGGGTCTAGCTGTCACGCTTTTATTATTGGGTTTTATTATCGGTTTTGTCGATAAAGGAAAGAAGAACAGTGTAGATGATAATTCAATACAAACTCCCAATGGAAATGCGGAAGAAAATATTTGGCAATATACTTCAAAAGAAGGAACCAAAGAAAATAGTTTAGCTGAAAACGAAGGGGCTGATACCAAAAAGGAAGGAAGTGGAGATAGTGGTGTTGTAAAAGAAAATCCTGAAAAGAACTATTTGAAAGTACCTGAAGAGGTTTCAAAAAAACCGACTCAAAATGATATGTTCAGCAATAAGGATTTGGAGAAAACAATGGAAATTGCAAATGAATTTGCTTTAAAGTTTCATGAGTTTGATAAAGCATCACCTGTTAAACATTTAGAATCCGTTGAGGGACTGCTGGATCAAGGATATATCAGTTACCTGATGGATAGTGAAGAAGAAATGATTACGGGGTTAAAAAATGTGAAAGGAATCGTTTCAAGAAAAGTTCTTTCAGTGGAGATTAAAGAACCTGTTGCCCCAACATTAATTGCTATTTCATGGGATGCGGTAGTTATAAGTGAAGTGATTACTAGTGATGGAAAAACCAGAAAGGATACAGATATTTACAGTTTGATGTTTGAAAAAGACGACAGCCACAAATTTCAAATTGTTGAGTATTACTTGAACTATGACGACAAAAGATAGGGAGGAGGGAGCGAACAAAAGCTCTTTTAAGGGTAAGTAGTTCGTGGAATGAATATGAAAAAGTTGTTATGGATTGTACCAGTTATCGCCAGCCCAGCTTTGCTATTAATGTTTTCGCTTCTTGCCCTTCTTCTTTTCTTTGGGGTATTTGTAATTTTTACGGAAGAAGACGATGAACAGATGAACTTTGGGGGTGGAGCGATATGTCGTGCTGATGGAGAAATTAGTGAAACAGTATTTTTCTCTCAATTTAATGATGCTGGAAAATTTACAGGCAAAGGAGAAGTGTTTATTGATGTTGCAAAAAAGTACGGCATAGACCCAGTGTTGATGTCGGCAGTAGCTTTTCATGAAACGGGATTCGGAACATCATCGGCGGTTATGGTAAAAAACAATCCCGGTGGTTTGATGGACCCCGCAACAGGAAGTAAGTATTTATATTCATTTCCTACAATTGAAGATGGTTTAAACGCAATGGGGAATACGCTGCACAATCGTATTATTAAGGACGGTTTAACAACGATTGCAGATTTAGGTAGTGTGTATGCCCCAATTGGAGCAGACAATGATCCAACCGGATTAAATAAACATTGGGGACCAAATGTTACTACGTTGGTAGCTCAATTTGGTGGGCTAACGATGAACTGCGAAGTACATGTTGTAGGTGACTGGATGCTTCCTGTATTAAATGGATTAAGAATTACGAGTCCATTCGGTTATCGAACACACCCTGTGCATGGTGATGTAAGACTGCATACAGGTGTAGACCTTGCTTGTGCAATTAATGACCCTATCCTTTCAGCCCAAAGCGGTAATGTTATTTTTGCCTCTGGAACAGGTTGGTCAAACGGATACGGGCTACATGTAATCGTCAATCACGGTGAAGTCACTACTTTGTATGCCCATCTAAATTCTACGCAAGTAAAAATAAATGATGTGGTTTCTCAAGGTGATGTACTCGGCACATGTGGTTCAACGGGAACATCAACCGGAAACCATCTACATTTTGAGATAATTCGTGCCGGTGGAAAAGAAGATCCGATGCCGTATTTGACGGAATATATGGCTGTTGGAAAGCAATAAATATAAAAACATGATTTGTCCGACGTTAATCGGAGGTGTAAACGTTGATAAAACAGTGTTTCGGATAAGTAACGTCGGACGTTGAAGAAAATGAATGTCCGACGTGAAAGTGCTCTACAAACGTTGCTGTTATAAGGTTCTGAAATCCTAACGTCAGACGTTGGGTTATTCGTGTTGGAAAAACTCTATAAACGTCCGACGTTGAATTTCGAGAATACTTATGTATCAAGGGTTTGAGAGGTGAATTTACGTCCCCAAACAAGAAAGGAATGGATTTTGTGGAATCTGAAAAGAAGATGCTATTCGAGCAACTGAAAAATATTGAAGAAATGAAGGTTTACCTAATGTTACAAATAAATAAGTTGGGAGGAAATGAGGCTGCTATCAAGAGAACATCGGTATACCCAATGGCGAAGGTAAAACCCTTGTTAATCAATGGTTATCCAGTTTTTCAATTCTCATATGAGGGAGCATTACCCGCTTATAAAGATGATGACAGAGATTACTTGGCATTGATTAGACACTATTATTACCGTGCAACGTTTGATGCGTATGATTTATCCAAGATAGATATTAAATTTGATCAGTCGGTCATTATTACAGCCCATTACTTTAACAACATGCAGATACGCGATTTAGACAACCGGAATAGAAAACTCCTTCAAGATGCGATCCGTCAAACGGGTTTAATTGGGGATGATAGCTGGTCCAGAGTATGGAATGTTGATGTGGGATTCCTTGATCCCAATGAAAATCACGTTCAAGTTTATGTAGTATCGCAAGACAACTTTGCGGATTTTATGTCTTACTTACAAAATGAGCACGAGAACTTAATATCTGTTGTAGAAGATGCCAGAAGAGAATTGATAATCGAGGAATATAAAGCAGAGGAAATCCAAAAGACCAAATTAGTTGAGACGGAAAGTGAAGAAAAGGGCGGTGTCTCCGCAGCGGTTTTTTGGGGTTAATCTATGTCTGGAAAACATCATATTGCACCTAGATATTAATGCTGAGATTCATATCCAATATTAAGGGATTTTGAAACCCCTAATATTGGATACAAGAAATCAGCTAATATTATACCCTGTTTATGCTGTTTAAACATTTGTGGATACAGCACAATCATTCATTCCTTGCGAATTAAGAAAATCAAAGCAAAATCCAAGTAGTTTAGTTGAATCAATTCGTAACAGCGTGTAGAAGTGACCGAAAATAAACAGCCGGGGCGAACAATCAAAAAGGAGGGGAACACATGTCGAAGACGGGCAATAAACAAGCGGTGAAGATTCTGCAAGCTCGTGATATTGAGATACTCACTGGCCTCTACGAACATCGAGCGTTGAGTACGGAGCAGATCATGCGACGCTACGAAATGACGAAGTGGTACACGTACAAGAAATTAACATTGCTACGAAATAGTAAATTAATCAGTACCCATCCAATACGTGGATACCTTGCGAATCAGAAACGACAAGGGAATTACCATAGAATTAGTGAAACAGGCATCACCTGCTTACGCAAACAGGGGGTGGTTGTTGAAAGGAGTGCAGACCAACTGCGTGTGAACATACGGCATCTCCCGTTCCTGCTATCCAGTAACGATATAATGATTGACTTAGAAAAATATCAATGGGTCATGAAAGACAGTCGTCAGGTCAAAGTAGAGTATGAATTAAACCGTGGGGCCAACGTACAGGGGATGTTAACGAGTCCTAGAGAAGTAGGCTACTTATTTTATATGTTCATGCATGGTATCAGCAAAATGAATCTCAACAAAACAGTAAAAGAGATAAAGGAATCCAATTATCCAAACTATATGGTATTTGCAAAAAGCCAAAACAGTTTTACGACGATCGTCAATGTGTTTTCAGCAGATGACGGTCTAATCGTGAAATGTGAAAGTTTGAAAATATTCCCGTTTGTCTTTGCCAAATACTATCTCCGTCTATTTGAAGATGAAAATAATGTCATGAAGTTTCTAGAGGACTACGAAATCTACGACTTGTCCTTCAAAACATCATCTGTAAGTGGAATGAAGCAACACGATGGATTAAAGCGAGTCGTTCGCCACAATGGGGAAGAAAAGTATTTGGTGAATTTGCTGGATACCGATTTAGTCAAAGTTTATAACATCAAACAATATCGCAAAGAGATATACGAATTGGACGGTCGGAAAGTGCTGGTAGTCACAACTTCAAATACACGAACTTTGCATGAACAGTTATTGGCATCGATTCATCATGTGGATTACCTTGAAATTGATACTGGGGATCTCGTGGATTATCTGTCCGCAATCTAACGAGCTATTTAAATAGAAGGAACTGTTCTTCAAAAGACATTTTGAAACCAAATAATAAAAATAGGAAAGGGGAAAATAACATGCCAACTATTAATCAAGTCATACCTGAACTACTGGAAATGACAAAACTAACCGCACACGAAAAGGGGCTTAATAATGAGATAGCCGTGCATCTAGGGGAAGCAGAACAAAAGAGGATGTACCGTACTATGCGTGAGTTACTAGCTGATGAACTTGTATTTGTGTTGAATCTGGAAGTGTCCAGTGCCCGAAGTAGAAAGGGATGATCCAATTGCAAGTAATTATAGTGGTAATTAGCTTTCTCTCGGCAGCGATGGGTGTCACAATCATGTACAACGCTGTCTATATCCCTTCAGCAAAGTTAATCCTGATTGCTGGACTGATAGCTCTGGCCACCTACTTCATCGTAAAGCAGTTGCAGCAGTCGAGAAATAAGAAGTTAGACAAACTAATGTCAATCAGTACGACGTTATTCGGATCAATGTTCCTTGCTAGTCTCATCTATTCGACCTGGGACATGGAAAAGTTTCTATCTCGATTGACAATGATGAAACTCACATTGGTATTGCTTGGCGTAATCGGAATATACCTGAATATCGTCTTCATACGAGCTGAAATCTCCTACAAGAAAAAACGAGGGAACCAGCGAATCGAGGAACAGCCGAACAAAAGTTATTTTGAAAAACGTAAAGAGGAAAGAGAAAGAATTGAACGGGGAGAGGTTAGAATAATACTGGGGGTATCTACAGATAATGACAATAATTGATAAACACCAAGCTTGTGTAGTAGAGTTACAATGAAATTACTAGAATTTCGTTCAATAATAGGCAATCAAAGAATTGTTATAAAAAAATCGTAGATAGAATGGAATTAATTAAAATATCTCATAGAAAAGAGGAAATTGTAATTATGGCCTATGACTATTCAACACTAACCAAATACGACTTAAACATTAAGGAACTACGAAATCACGTTTTACAGAATCAATTTGATTTCAAGTACTATGACGAGTGGATAAATGGTTGGATGAATGTGTTTATAAACGCTGAAATTGATACCTTAACTCAAATTCAAAATTTAGAGAGAAACGGCGTTCCGTTATTTGAAGTATTCGTAAAAGAGATTAGCTTCGGTAATGCAGATTTTAAATTCAATTTCATTGTTGAAGGAGCAAAGAATTATATTAAGAATAGTAAAGCAACACCTAAAAAAATACCCGTATCAGAGTTTTTAAAGAAAGTAATGTGGACTGAAGAGGAAACTGAATCATCACATGAAATAAATGATCCAGTTTATCTTACGACTCTTCCTACAGGTAACAAAATGTACCTGCTTATTGATGGGAATAAGCGAGTGTCACAACTTTTAAGAAGTGGCGCAAATGAAATTAAGTACTTTGATATTTCTGCAGAAGATATTATTGAACAGCAGATTCTTTTGTTCACTATTGAAAAAGCGATGTATGCTTTTCTAATTGAAACTTATACTTTCCAACAACACTTGAAAAGAGGGCGATACACTCACAAGGATATCTTCGAATCATCGAATATTTTTAAAGCGTTTAAAGCGCTTAACATAAAATAAGATAATCGAGTAGGGAGTGGTAGCGATTAACTTCTAACTTGTTGTTTTTTAGAAACCTAATAAAATATAATTTCAAACTACAACAACACGTTTCATATATTTTTTAAATGAAGCGTGTTATTTTTATTGCCATTTTTACGAAAGGAGAGTCGTAAAGTGTTTTTCAACTCTAAAATCTGTAGAAAGAAGCTATATATCTTCCCGGAAGTAGAAGATCATATAGCCAAACAAAGCTCAACCGAATTAATAGAGTTGGGTTTTCTTGTACTTGAAACTTCACTCCTCTTATTGAGAAGAATGAATAACAGCAACGACAAAAAGAAAATGCAGTTTTGGAGGAAGCGAATTTCGCACAATGTTCATGCGCTACCTGAATTATTATGGGGTGATGATGAACAAACGAGTCAGCTGATAATTAGAAAACAAAGCGAGGAAGACCTAGAATACCTCAGATTCAAAATCTCGAAAGTAATTCAAACCTTGTTCAGCTTTGAAGAAAATGAACGAGCTTTATTCAAAATGGAGCAGATTCATATGTACTTTGAGAAGTGGGATTGGATAAAGAGATAACCACGAAAGGAGTTGAGGCAGATGGGAATGCCAATTATATGGCAAGGGAGCGACTGTTTCACACATATGCTTGCTGTTGGTCCAACGCGTTGCGGTAAGACAGCGACAATATTGAAACCGATGATATATCAACTGTTGCTTCAGAAGAAACGAGGTGTCCCCTTAGGTATATCAGTTGTAGAACCAAAAGGTGATGTAGCAGCAATGGTTGCCGAGATGTGTGCGGAAATGGATATACCTTGTACGCATGTTGACCCTGAACAAACCAATTCAGCTAGATTTAATCCAATGGAAGGTGACACTGACACTGTGGCGGAGGCAACAGTAGTCGTATTAAAGGGCTTGTTCGGAAAGCAAGATGCATTTTTTGCTACCGTTCAGGAACTTTCGGCACGTAACGTTACGAAACTTTTGAAAGAATTACACGGCAACAACATGGACATTATCGATGTGATGAATACGCTTCGAGATCAAAATGTCTTACAGCAGAAAGTATCCGAACTGAAACATCGTGATGGTATGACAGATTTGGTTCACTTCTTCGAGGCGGAATTGCTGGGGAGTATGCGTGAGAAATATCAGCAGTTTGTTATTGGATTAAGGGCACAACTCGAAAATATTGTAAGCAATGAATCGTTACGAACGATTATGACAGGTAAGAGTGATGTGAACATAGACGAGCATTTGGCAACAGGCGGTGTTTTAGCCGTCAATACAGCACTTGGTAAACTACGGAAAGCAGGTGATGCATTCGGACAGTTTATGATCATGCATTTACAAAACGGGACATTCAGAAGACCCGGAACAGAAGATACACGCATTCCTCATTTTTTAATTGTCGATGAATACAGTCGCTATATTAATCCAGATGTAGAAATCTTTTTATCACTCGCTGCCGAATATCGGGTAGCGGGTATTTTTGCGACGCAATCTCTTGGCCAACTTGAAATCGAATCGGGAAGTCTTGGTCCAAAGGCGATGAAACAAGCAATTCTTACGTCCTGCCGAAACAAAATTTGTTTTGGCGGTATATCTGCACAAGACGCTCAAGATTTTGCAGATGAATTCGGTAAAGATAAAGTCATCATGCGACAAAGTACGTATAAGAATCGAATATTGTTACCACGGCTATTTCCAGATTCCTATCGGGACACAGAGGATGAAGAATACCGTTTCGATCCAACAGACTTAATGGACGGCATACCAAAGTTTAACTTTGTCCATAAACTTTTAGAAGATGGTACCCCACAAAAACCTGCCTTAGCAAAAGGTAACTTTGTGCCACGTAATTGGAAGGAGTTGAGGGAATGGGAAGACAAAACAACTTTTAAAAAGTCGAGGGGTAAAAAGTCTAAGGAGGTCACGAAGGATAGTCTAATTGATCGTTTTCGGGAACGGATGAATAACAGAATAGAGAAGGGGGCTGAAAAAGAACAACAGGAACGATTACCAGATATCCCAATTGAAACTCTTGAAACCCTTCAATCGTTAGAAACATCTATCGCCGAAATTCCAGATGATGCACCAATAGTAGAAATAGAATCAATAAAGGAAAAGCAACCATCTTCATCTAATCCAATTGATGATAAGGGTTCGGATAATTATAAGGGGGGAGTTAAACATGGTTCTAAACAAACTAAGGTACGGAAAGAGCCAACAGTAGTTACCTTGCCTGTAAAAGAAGAGAAAATCATTGTTCAACCGGCTTCAAATCATAAAAAGAAGGAAATGAGTAATGTTGTTAAGTCTAATGATGGATTTTGGGATTAGTTATAGCTATTTAAATGGGAGACACCTTTCGTTAATCGGTACTTGTTGATTAATGGTCGGTGTTATTTTTATTGCCAATTTTATAAGTAAGGAAAAATCCAATCAGAATGAAAAAATGACACAGGTTTTAATCTCAAACAAAAATATACTAATGAAATGGAGAGAATTGAAAATGACTGAAGACATGATGCAAGTATTAATTGAAGGTTTTGACCCATCGAAAGTACAAGTGGATAGCGAATTTAATGGTGACTGGAAAAAAGTTTACGGTGCTTACCAAAACAACACGATTTTGCAAGCTTCAATGACTGGAATTGAAACGCTTCTCGATAAGCCTTGTGCTGTTGTAACGCTTGGCAACATCCGTGGGTTCATCCCTTTGGAGTTTACAGGTGCAGCCAACTTACGCCAGCTTCGAGCGATGACAGGACAGTCTGTTGCGTTCAAAGTTCTGAACTATGACCGTGAAGCAGAAGTATTCACTGGATCACGTATCGCAGCATTGGATCACATGGCCTCCATTACGTTGAAAAAGATTGATATAGAAGACGAAATCATTGCGGTTGTTCGTAGTGTCAGCCCATCACTTGTCCGAGCAGATATCGGTGGAATCGAAGTTAAAATTCCATTGGAAGAAATCAAATATGGCTGGATTGACGATTTAACGGAAGAGGTTAAGCAAGGCGATCACCTGAAAGTTAAGGTCTTGGAGATTGATAAAGAAGAGAAGAAAGTCGTTGTAAGTGCAAAGGCCACACAAGAGAATCCGTGGTTGCGTTCAATTGGTCGATACTCGTCAGGTAATGAATACGTGGGCACAGTTTCCGGTGTTCGTGAATACGGTGTGTTCGTCAATTTGGAAGCCGGTGTGGATTCATTGGCCCGTCACTTGAAGTTCCAAAACGTTAAAAGAGGTGACCGGGTATTAGTACGTGTGTTAGAAACGGATGCAAAGAAAGAACAGATTCGTACACGTATTACGCGCGTACTGTAAAAAGAAATTGTTGAGGGGGACGTCATAGTGCATCCCCCTTCTATATTAAAATTAGAGGAGGATAACAATGTCAATTAGCCCTTATTCTTTATCGCATGAATGGAGTTTGCATTGGACACGGATACCATCGAACATAAAACGTTCAGATTATATCAACGGAGAATCACCGAAAGAACGAAAGGCGTTGGAGGCACTGGCAGCAGTGGGGATAATTGAGGGAGCACAGCTCTTTCGGTTATTTTCTTTGGATAAGAAACGGCTCAAACGAATGGTAATGGAAAAGAAAATTGTTTGGCATGAGATCCATCGAAACCAACAGGTAGTACCAATTTACACAATTGGAATAAATGGGGCAGTCATTGCTGGACTGAATGATTGTTATGAAAGTAATTACTGGGTTGAATATAAAATAGAGGATGTTTTGAAACGTCTACTGTTTTTCCAACTGTTGAAGCAGTTTCCTGAATCGAAAGTTGTGCCAGCGCAATTACCGTTCAGTGGTGCGATTCAGTTTCAGGGCAAGCCAATCTATTTATATGTGGTGCGCGGAGATGTAAATGATTTACTTACGTATTTAAAGTGGAGAGGTAAGCACTTTAAAGATCGAGTAATAATTATTACTGAATCAATTAGGCACTTACTACCGCTAAGGGTGACTGCGGCAGCCTTAAAAGTAAGAGTCGCCCTGGATCTTGATTTACGGGACGACATTGAAGACCTTCAAAAGCACTTTTATTTCCTGGATGAATCCGGTGAATTTATTAGTGAGGTAGAAAAGCAAGGGTAGTAGATAATAATACAAAATTTTGAGTGGAAGATCTTTTTGCTTTTTGGAGGTATTGACACTTTAGATATAGAAGTTATACACTTAGGGTTACTATTGATCGTATTTTATCGTATAAAAAGAGGTACTATGGAGATACTGGAGGAGAAAAATGAATATGACATTGATGTATAAAGGGGAAAAAAATCCGTCATCTTCCATTAATGAATTGAAATCCTTGTTGACTTATTTTCTGACTAATTCTGAAAAGGAACTTGGTAGAACTGAAATTATGAAATATGTTTATTCGTTCGAATATTACTTTTACCAAATGTATGGGAAGCAACTTACCGATTTAAAGTTTAATCGGTATCATTATGGACCCAACGAATCAATGGTTCTAGAAGCTGTTTCCGGGCTTGAAGAAGAGGGAATAATTCAAGTTTCTAGGATTGAAAATTATTATGGTCGACTGTCTTTCAGACATAAATTTGTCATGCAACCAAGAGTTGATTCATATGATTTACCAGAGCAAGCAGAATTTGTGGCAAGTTTTATTTTGGACAGATTAGGGAATGAAAGTTATGACGGGGTTATTAACTTCGCTTATTCGACCCCACCAATGGTGGAAATATTAAAGGAAGAAGAACTTGTTGGTAGCAAAATTTTGGGAAGGGTGTTGGATATGTCAAAAACAGGACCTGTTTTTAAATCCACCCGTGTACAAAAAGAGGAAGCTAGAAGAAGATTAAAAGCACAACAAAGGGAAAGAGGCTCTGATGAAGAGTATTATGGTCATCTCCTAAATCAGTATAGCAATTTTGAGGATACAAGGGGGAGGGCTATAATTGTCGAGTCAAACTTATCAGAGTAAAAGGGATTTTTTCGATGACCGAAGTTTTTCTTTTGGGCAGGTTTGGTTATTGAATGATAGTGAGATTGTAATTCCACAAATAGACCATTTGCAAACCCGAAAAGTACATGAAGAGCGCTGGGTGGTGGTAACTTCAAACAACCCTGAAAACCACCACCCCCTTTGTCCAATTGTTACTGTTTCCCCACTTTCCACAAGAGTGGATTTGAAAAGAAATTATGATTTAAATCTAGATAAAGCAAATGACAATGTAAAGGAAAATTGTTTATTACAATTGCAGCTGAGTCAACCAATTCTAAAAAAAGAACTTTATGAGCTTCAAGGTGATATTTCAGATGATAAAAAAGTGGAATTACAAGTATTATTAGAATCCTTTTTTGGGCTATTTGACGAAGAAGAATCGTGCTAAGCTTAGAGCTAAATGGTGATTACATATTTTTTAAATCATTCTAGTAATGAATCCTTGTAAAAAGGGACAAAGTTACAATCATAAGGCAATCGAAAAGCATCTTAAGGTGCTTTTTTTGTCCGGAAATATGGATGTTGATTTCAATCAATTTGCTATCCCTTTTTCAATTAGATATAATATATACATATTTCATTAGTTTTCACGTCACCATTTTTCCCGGGTGAAAGTCGTTAAGCCTTTGTTTCATTACTAAAGGAGATTCGACACAAATGTTTAGCCTTTGTATTTTCATGCTCTTTGAGAAAAGTCAGGCAGACGTTTCACGTCACAAAACTGCTTTATGCACACTAAATACTTACGCATTATTTGCGTGATATATATTTTAAAAGCCGATTGATCCCGCTATGGGTGACATCGGCTTTTTTAATATTAAAATTTGAAAGGAGTGCTGCAAAGAAATGACATGAGAACAAAACAACTTTCTTTTTCAGTTACTGTGGGTTACATAAAAGTCGATTGATCCCTTATGGGTGAAGTCGGCTTTTTTATTTATAAAAAATACAAAAGGAGATGGTTTAAGTGGAAAAAGTACTTACGTTTACAAACGAACAGAAGTCGTTGATTTGGAATCGGTTTGTTCAGCCAGCAAATGGAACTCAAGAAGAGGCGAATCATTTTATTGAAGTGTGTGAAACATTCGGCTTGAATCCTTTGCTTGGTGACATCGTTTTTCAACGTTATGAAACGAAGAATGGACCGAATACATCTTTCATTACTACTCGCGATGGGTTGCTTCGTGTAGCGACTACACAAGAAGGCTATGTAGGGCCTCCCAACGCTAACGTAGTCAGAGAAGGCGATACATTCGAGTTCATTCCTTCAGAGGGAAGTGTGCGGCATGAGTTCGGTCAGAAACGTGGCTCCATTCTTGGTGCCTATGCAGTGATGCATCATAAGCGTTTTAGACCTGTAGCCGTGTTCGTTGATTTCTTGGAGTACTTTCAAGCGAATTCAGGAGAGCTTAACTCGAAGTATGGTAATAAAAATGTTTGGGACAAGATGCCGTCCGCTATGATTCAAAAAATAGCAGAGGTATTTGTACTTCGTCGTCAGTTCCCACTAGGTGGTTTGTACACTCGTGAGGAAATGTCGCTTGAAGAAAACGATAACGGTAATAGTGGAAATGCAGACATTCCGAACCAGTCTAATCCAGCCCCTGAAAAACAAAGCGAAGTGGTTGAGCATCAACAGACTCCTGAAGCACCTATTCAACAGCCAAAGGAAAACGCTGTCGAAGGGGTATTCATCCTACAAAGTTTTGAAAAAGGCGTAAGTCCACAAAATGTTCCGTTTGCAAAATTAAACGTAATGAACAAAGCAAGCAGTGAAGTAAGTCTTGTTTTGGTAAAAGAGAAAGAAGAAATAATTGAATCTCTGAGTCATGTTCAAATGGGAACAGAATTATCATTGGTAATCAAAAATGAAAGTGGCTTTAATTTTCTTGAAACGTTCACTCTGGTTCAAATGGAAGAACAAAATGTTCAAGTTGAATCAGCGCCCGAACAAGCAGAATCTGTTCAAAATGAAAAGCAATTAGTTTCTGAATCTGCTGAACCACTTGGAGCATTCATTATGGAAAAATACGAACTAGGTACAACACCAGCTGGCGTATCTTTTGCGAAAATGTATGTGAAAAACATAGCGGATAAAAAGCAATCTATGGTTTTTGCACAAGGTCAAGAAGCGGTTGAGAAAACGAAGCATCTTTCCGAAGGTAGCGAATTTGCAATGCAGACGCGCATCGAAAATGGATTTACGTTTTTCGTGAAATTGGAAGATGCAGATAAAAGGAGTGCTTAATTATGCTCCCAGAGATCCTAAAAGTTGCCGAGGAATATGGACTAACGTTCAATCCTCGGTATCACGGTAAAAAGGAGACGCTTTGCAAATGCACGTTTTGCGAAGAAGATTCTAAGCCTGGAAAAGGTAATAAGTTTTACCTATCTTTAAATACACAAGATCAAGTGTACAAATGTTGGTACTGTGGCGTTTCCGGTGGCGTTTTAGACTTCGAAGCAAAGTTGTCAGGTCTTTCTTATAACAAAGTACGTGAAAAGTATTTTGGGAAAAGAAAGAAACCAGTACATGCTGCTGAAAGTTTAAATGCACGTCAGCTTCGATTAATCGGATGGGCTGAATATAAACGAAAAGATCGTAACGATTTCAAAAAGAATCGAGAATCGGTTTTAAGAGATTGGAAAAAATATGAGCATGGAGAGCTGGTAAAACACTTTGCCTTGTTCATGGTGATCGCTCATATTGAAAATCAAACTGAACGCCAAAATGAACGCCAAAATGAACTTCTTCAATATGTCATTCAGTCGTGTCATAAAACACGGATTTATTTGTTGTTCAATCAACTGTTGGCTGAATACGTGAAAGATGAAGAAGAACGTTCCGCTTGGGCTATAGAAGGAACCGTAATAGCACGAGGAGCTTGGAAAGCATCGTTATCCACTTATGACTTTGAAATGGATAAAGTCGTGTACAACGTCGTTTTTCTCTATTACCTGCTAGAAATGGATAAAAAGAAAATCCCTATAAAATATACGCATAAAAAAGAATCAATCGTGAATGACAACATGTCTTTTGCTAATTAAAATTTCCGTCACCCTTTACGGAGGAGAAATAGGGACGTAGCTGTAAAACAGTTGCGAGAAAAGGAGAACAGTATGAATAACGTAAGCCTAGTAGGCCGATTAACGAAAGAGCCAGAATTGAAATACACGCAAAATGGTGTGGCTGTCTGCAACTTTACCCTTGCTGTGAATCGCCCCTTTAAAAATGCCAATGGTGAAAATGAAGCTGATTTCATCATGGTTCAAATTTGGAGAAAGTCTGCTGAAAATGCAGCGAATTATCTTAAAAAAGGTAGTCAGACTGCGTTGAATGGTCGTATCAATACTCGCCATTACAAGAATGACAAAGGAGACCGTGTATACGTGACAGAGGTAGTCGCTGAATTTGTACAGTTCCTAGAACCGAAACCACAAGGTCAAGGGAATCAACAACAAGGCAGCTACCAGAAGCAACCCAATCCGTATGCTGGCAACAGTAGCACTCAAAATCAAAATGGTAATCAATTCGAAACGGGTGGAGGTCCTATTGCGGTAAGCGATGATGATCTGCCGTTCTGATGGAATTTTAGTAGAAGGAGATTGGGTTTCCAGTCTCCTTTTGTTTTTGAAAACAGAAAGAAGAAAGGAGGGATCATATTGATTTACTCTTTTTCACGTTTAAATCTTTACACAACCTGTCCGTATCGATTCTTCAAGAAATACATTGAAGGATACGAAGAACCAACGACATACCCTTTAGCATTAGGAAAGGGTGTTCATAAAGCAGTCGAAGATAAAATCAATGGGGTGTCTCATTCAGAAGCCGTTTTAAATGGCATGATTGAAGCCGAGTTTCATCCAGAAGTAACGATGGATGAATTATCGCAGTTGGTAAGTCATGCACCGCTAACAACAGATATGGGGCAGACTGAGATCCATTTTCAACTCCCTTTATCCGATGCAGATTCAGCCCCAATGTTGCAAGGTTATATTGATCTTATGTCACCAGACGGAAGTAAGATAGTTGATTGGAAATCAAATCGAGTGAGATACGATGTTCGGGACAACCATCAAATAGGATTGTACGCATGGGCTGTAGGTCAATTAAGGAACAGAACACATGTTGAAGGCAGCTTATATTTTCTCCGGTTCAGGAGAGCGAGCAAATACGTTTTTAATCAGACTGATATGGAAGATTCAAGAAAGTGGGCTTTAAGCGTAGCGAATGAAATCAATTCCAAACGGGAGATTTTAGACTTATTACCAGAAGAAGCGGAAAAGTTATTCCTATCAACACCTTCTAGTAATTGTAGACATTGTCCGTTTGCAATTGAATGCTATAGAAAGTTTAGTTGTTATTAAAAGATGAATACAGAACAAGATTAGCACCGATGTGGATTAATCCCTTCGGTGTTTTTCTTTGTTCAATTAAAGTGGAAGGAGGTATTTACATGATTATGATTACAATAATTGAAGGAGTCGTAATTATAGGTGCAGGGGGTGACCTTGCAACCCTGTCGTATTTGGTTGGATTAAGTCTAGGTAAGGAAAATAGGAATACTCTTTGAGTAGAAATTTAAGCTCTTCGGTTTTCAGGCGCAAAATTCTAATTAATACACTAAATAGAAAACCGATTAGAACATCAACCGGTTATTTATTTTTCTTTCTTTGATTTATCTTTGTTTGACAAACTTTTTAATATTTACTGATCCAACAATTAATACAGATTTCTTGCATTGAAAAAATCTCTATACCCTAATCGCACACTTGATTCTGGTATACCCCTTATTTAAGTGTATTACGTCCACCCCCGTATCTACTCATCTCACAAATGAGCTCGCATGTTTCTTTAACACCTCAAATCTAGTACGTTAATACTCAAAAAAGACCGCTGTTTAAATAGTTACTGTCCAACAATCCTTTTATATTGCTTCGAATATACAAAAAATCTGTATAGATTTTCTTGGAATCTTATAGAATCCTTAGAAATGACCTTTATACTCCTTATTAGAAGGAGGTAATAAAGATGAGTAAATATATTATTAATACAAAGAAAATAACAAAAGCCTATAAGAACCAGAAAGCCAATAATGAAGTTTCCATTAATATTGAAGAAGGATCTATTTATGGGTTGTTAGGGCCTAATGGAGCTGGTAAATCAACACTTTTGAAAATGTTAGCGGGATTGGCACGTCCTACTTCTGGCGAAATCGTTTATCAAGATGCACCTTGGAAAAGAGAAGATATTTTAGATATTGGTGCGTTAATTGAACATCCTGCAATCTATCCTAATTTAACAGCATGGGAGAATCTTGAAGTTTATCGCTTAATGTACAATATCTCTAACAAACAATCTATTTCGAAAGTGTTGGAGACAGTAAGATTAACAAACACTGGTAAAAAGAGAGCAAAGAAGTTTTCAATGGGAATGAAACAGCGTCTTGGTCTTGCGATTTCCCTACTGAAAGAACCCCGTCTTCTAATACTAGATGAACCGACCAATGGACTGGATCCTGTGGGAATAGAGGAGTTAAGAGAATTGATAAGATCTTTCCCAGAACAAGGAATAACAGTCCTCTTGTCATCACACAACCTTTCTGAAGTACAACAAGTTGCTACACATATTGGGATCCTCCATCAAGGAAATTTACTATATGAAGCCCCTATTGATCCCAATGAAGATTTAGAAAGTAGATTTAAGGAAATTATTAGGCAAGGAGGACCGATTCATGCTTAATACATTGAGACTTGAAGCAATAAAACTAAAGAGGACTTCCACCTCTAAACTAGTGATAGGTATAACTTTTTTCACTGTCATAGTATCAGGAATACTGGCATCAGGTTTTCTGGTGCAGAATTCTATGAATTGGTGGTACACTCTTTTATATCCTTTATTAACTGCGCTTGTCTGCTCGACTATATTTGGTTCATTGGACAAAAAACATGGATTTCAACCACTTTTTCTAAGCAGGATTCATATGGGAAAATTTTTTATTGCAAAATCTACGGTTGCAGGATGTATAATGTTCATTTCATCGGTTCTTTATTGTTCATTGCTTCTGATAGTAACATTAGTTTTGCCGACTGAATTCGATTGGATACAAATTAGTTCAGCGATATTTGTAACTTGGCTTGGTTATTTGTTTTTAATCCCATTGTGTGGATTACTTATGCTTTATCTACCATCACTTTTGGTAACCATATGTATAGTTATAGGCACAGAGATGATGCAAATGCTATACGCTCAGTTCCCAATCTGGCAATTGAATCCCTTTATTACGCCAGCTGTTATTATGACTACAATTGTTAATACTTTGCCAAATGGTCTACCTAATAATGGAATAATGGACTCGATTTCCATTCTGGCAATATTTTCATCATTGTTTATTTCAATTTGCTACTGGTTTGTTAGCTTATGGTTAGGGAGCAAACTGCTTCAAAGGAAGTCTGAGCGATGAAACAGATGATTCATTTATGGAGAGCTGAACAAGTCAAAATCAGAAGAACTCCTAGTGTATGGCTACATCTTTTTATACCTATTGCAATTTCCTTCCTTTTTCTTTGGTATTACGGTTTTTCCCAAGTTAACTTTGAAACAAAATGGACAGCTTTTATTCAATTACTTGCGATTAGTTTTCCATTTATGATTTCCGTGGTCGTATCAATCGCAGTTGATCAAGAACGTCAGAATGGCTTTGTCTCTTTACTAGCTGGTATACCTAATAAAAACACAATAATCGCTGTGAAAATCCTCAGGCTTTTTTGTTGGGGTACATTTTCACTTGCTTGCTCTATTTTGATTTTTGTTACCGGACTGAAATTGCAAAATCAATCGTCCAATGATGTGATGTATTTTCTAATTTCCACGTCCATTATCATGTTAACCGTGTTATTGTTATACTTCGTACATTGGTTTGTGGACCTTCGATTTTCAAGAAATTACTCCATTGCACTGGGCTTGGTTGAAAGCTTAATTGCAGCTGTTTTTATGACTGGCTTGGGCGAAGGCTTCTAGACATTCGCACCAAGCAGCTGGACAGTCCGTTATATTTCCTATTATATGCAATATAACCAATCAACAGATGTCGGCACTCTAAGTCAAATTAGACAAACTTTAATAAATAGCGCCACAACTCACGCTGTGATCGTTTGTATCTCACTCATTATTTTTTTCATATGGTTTAAAAAGTGGGAAGGTGAAAATACCGATGATTAAAGGAGCTTTCGATGAATAAAATACTTGCTATTGATGACGATATAGGAATTTTAAAGCTTATCCAACGAGCATTCTTAGGGCAAGATGTGACTGTTACCATAATTGACAATCCTGATGAACTTTCATCGGTGGACATTACATCTTTTGAACTCATTCTGCTCGACATCATGATGCCTGATATGGACGGATTTGAGTTGTGTGAAAAAATCAGAAAGAAAGTAGATTGTCCAATTATTTTTCTTTCTGCTTTGGAGGAAGAACAATCAATTCTTACTGGTCTTGGCATTGGTGGCGACGACTATTTAACAAAACCTTTTTCTATATCTGAATTAAGAGCAAGAGTGCATGCTCACCTTCGTCGAGAAAATCGAACGAAAGAACACTCTATTTTTCGGGGAGCTATTCGGATTGACCTTTCAGGGGCAAGAGTTTTTGTAAAGGATCAAAAAGTAGAGTTAACAAAGAGTGAATTCATGATCCTTAAGTTATTGGCAATGCATCCCGGAAGAACCTATTCCCGTGAGCAAATCTTTATCGACACATATGGTTATGATCGGGACAGCAATGAGTCTGTCATTACAGAACATGTTAAGAACATCCGAAGAAAGTTCGATAACTTTGATATCAATCCATTTGTTACAGTTTGGGGGATTGGTTATAAGTGGGAAGAATAAAGAGGATTGACTTATTTCTGTTGCGCTTCACTTTCCTACTTGCTGCTTGTCTGATTTTCATTTGGATTGCGGCCTTATTTTTTATAGTTTCATCTGGCTTTGGTTCCCTATACCCTGCAGATGCAAGTGAATTACATTTGTCAAAGAATGCTCATGAACTTGAGCAGAAGCAAGAGGTTAGGGAAGAAATGCTTCTACCATTTAATCAATATGCAGTCTTTGATAGTTCAGGAGATTTTCTCTATGGTAGTATAGTTGATCCCCAGATGGTGTGGAATCACTACGAGAAGCAGGATTTCTATTTAGAAAAGGGATGGTATTTTAAAGCATTCGAACGAAACGATGAGATTCTCTTAGTATCCTATCCTATAAAAATGATGTATAAAAATGACTGGATGAGGAAGTATGTTCCAAATCCTGAAATTGTATTGATTACTTCAATACTCATAGCTTCCGTTTTGATTGTTTTGGTTTTTGTTAAAAGATACGCGATGAGACTTTCCAATGCCATGGGATTGATAAAGGAAAACGTGAATGAAATTAAACTGAATAATTTGGACTTTATTAGTAAGGAAACCGAGTTCAAAGAGTTAAATGATATCACTCAAAGCCTTAATTTAATGAGAGATGAATTAAAGTTTTCATTAGAACAAACATGGGAAGGACAAAGAAAACGAGAGTTACAGGTCAAAGCTCTTGGACATGATATTAAAACACCGTTAACGATTATTAAAGGTAATGCTGAACTAATAACGGAAATGGATCTACACCCAGAAATACAGGGCATGCTTGAAGATATTATCGGAAGCGCACAGCATCTTAGTGAATATGCCATGAGTTTAACGGAATTGGATACAGAGATAAGAGAAGAAGTAAAAATCGATGTAAGAACAATATTTAATGAGTTACAGCAGGAAGCACGCTCTTTAACTTTGCTAGATGGAAAGAGCCTGGAATGGAAAAATCTACTTCATGATCCGATTATGCTACGTAGTGAAAGAACTAGACTAAAAAGGGCATTCATGAATCTCATAGCTAATGCAACAGAAAGGGCTAGAGAAAAGGTTACTGTGACCATCAATGACAACGTAGAAGGTACTATCGAATTCACCGTGTTGGATGACGGTCGTGGTTTTTCGGAAGAAAGTCAGAGACGAGCAAAGGAGGCTTTCTACACCGATGATCCAAGCCGACATAATAAACATCAAGGCCTAGGATTATATATAGCACAGTCAGTAATCTGTGATGATCTAGGTGGTAATATCATCATTGAAAATATCGTAAGTAGTCGAGATAATCATGTCTTAGGAGCATCTGTAATTTGCCGAATACCATCATAAGCCTAAATGTGCTAGTATTTGGCAATTTTAATGCTGTAATTCATCCTGGCTAATTTAAACTAAAGTCATTTTAAAATATTTGTACTATTATTGTACTATTATCGTATAAACATAAAGTTTTCGATTTGCTTCTCTCTTTATTAGGTCATATGAAACAAATAAATATCGGGTTTACTTGATACTTATTTTCCAAAGTGTTGCGACGCCTACTTCGATTTGATAAACTTAAACTATATTCTTTTAGTTTCCAAGTCATCGCATTTTGATGAAAGTCGTTACACCTTTTCACTTTATAAAAGGAGATTCGACACAAATGTTGCAGCCTTTGCATTCTCGTTTCGAGAAAAGATAGGCAGATGTTATTGTACGTCACAAAATTGCTTTCGAGCATATTCATATGGGTATTTCCGCATTTTTGCGTGATATATATTAAAAGCTGATTGATTCCTTCGGGATGACGTCGGCTTTTTTTGTTTTCAAAAATAAAAAGAAATGGAGTGATTGAAATGGTTGGAAAACATTTAGATAGTCTTATTTCCAATGTTAAAACAGGAGGTACAAAGAAATCATTCATCTGTTATGTAGATGAAAAGAAGGAGAGGAAATTTCTTGTCTTTAAGTTTGGCGGTATCTACCAACTAAATGACAAAGGAGAAGTTGAAAAGCTAGATTTACTTACCGATATTCATGATATTTTCTTAGCCATTGAAAAAGGTGATGTAAAAGTTATTGGGAGCGGAAATATAGGAATTTAAAGGAGGAGTTTAATCATGGTACTAGCAAAGACAGAAGAAGTTAAAAGCATGGATCATGCAATAGTTTTAGGTAAAGAAATTGAACGTGTCGAAGCAGCATTAAAAGCAATGAAAGCAGAACTAAAAGCGTTCGTTGATGTAAATGGTCCTGTTGATACCGGTGACGTGATTTGGGATTATACCCTATCTGCATCGTGGAGTTTCAATGAAGAGGGGCTCAAAGAATTAGCGCAGAATATGGTTCTTGAAGGTGTCAATCCATGGAAAGTATTAAACATTACTGCTTCTAACCTAAAGAAATTGGGTTGGGATGATGCAGTTGTAGCAAAAATGGGCGAAAAAAAAGAGACAAGAAGATTCTCGTCTCGTAAAAAGTGATTCTTTAAAACAGTGTAGATTGATTATAACATAAAAACCCTCCACCGGGTAGGAATGAGTGGCACATGAAAGCTAGTGCCACTCGGCGCTAGCTTTGTGTGAGAAGGGACAACTAAAATGAATACTAAAAAATATATTACATCTGCTCGTGAAGCAGTCGCAACATATGATGCAATCGGTTCTGAAGCAGTCATTGAGCTAAAGGACATTCTTGCTGTCTTAATCGGACCATCTTCAACGCCTGAAATTACAGGACGTTTAGCAGGCCGTGGATTAAGAACTTTAGTCGAAATGACCGTTTCTGAATTGGAAGAGGAAGGCATGACACATAATGAAGCTTTGAAAGTTCATTCGGGCATGCTGCTAGCTAAAAAGGTACGGAACGTTGGAAAGAATGAATCTCGCTATACAATCAGATCCCCAGAGGATGCAGCGTCGTATATGATGGCAGAAATGACATCTTTAACGCAGGAGCATTTCGTGGTTTTGTATCTAAATGTGAAAAATGAAGTACTTCATAAAAAGACCATTTTCATTGGCTCTTTAAATTCCTCGATTGTACATCCTAGGGAGGTGTACAAGGAAGCTGTGAAACATAGTTCGGCTTCTATAATTTGTCTGCATAATCATCCCAGCGGCACAGTTGATCCTTCACCTGAGGACGTGGATGTAACGAAGAGATTGGCTGAAGCAGGTAGTGTGATGGGGGTGGAGCTTTTGGATCATTTGATTATTGGTGATCATAAGTTTCTTTCGCTTAAAGAGAAGGGGTATATGTAAAATAGAGTAATTATTTTAAAACTTAATGAAAACGAGCAGTGGGATGTGATTAATTTAATCACATCCTACTGCTTTTTGTTTTTTGATAATCCGTAAATACATAGTTAATAGAATGTAAAATTCATAGGTATTTATACATAATTCCACAAAAGTGATGACCTTCAGATATAATGTAAGATAAGGAACCAGTACTTAGATAGATGGGGGTTTTTAAAATGAAACTTAAAATGGTCGATAATAAGGGAGATAATACGTTATTAAATATTTTGAAGTCAGAAATAAAAAAGGATTCTAAAGTTGCGATTGCATCGGCTTATTTCAGCTTATTTGCATACCATTCACTAAAAGATAAATTAGAAAATGTTAATTCTTTTAGGTTTCTGTACACGAAACCTACTTTCTATAAAAAAGAAAATGATTTAAAAAGGCAGTATACAATTGGTCAGGATCGTACAGAAACGACATTTCCTAAGTTTGAGGGTAATAACTTTGAAATCCAATTAAGGAATAAGATGTTATCACCTCATATAGCGAATAGTGCTGCAAAATGGATAGAAGATAAAGCACAGTTTAAAACAATTGTAGATGATACGTCTTTTCCAAAAGAAATTGTCATTGAGAATAAGAAAACAAGCATGCAAGTCCAATCAGAAATCGAATTTACAGCAGATGGTTTAGGCATTACAGAATCAAATCGGTTTGCAAGTTTCCCTGTATTACTGGGAGATAATAATTTTATCGCACAGTCCATGGGAGAGTTCAATCGTATTTGGAATGATGAACAAAAAGTAAAAGATGTAACAAAGGAAGTACTTGGTCAAATCGAGCTTATCTATAAAGAAAATGCCCCAGAATGGCTTTACTTTGTAACCCTTTATCATATTTTTTCAGATCAGCTAGAAGGCATTGAAGAAGATACGATTATTAAAGAAGGAACAAATTTTAAAGACACTGTCATTTGGAATAAATTATATCCTTTTCAGCGTGATGGTGTCGTTGGAATGATTGATAAAATAGAGAAATACAATGGCTGTATTTTAGCGGATAGTGTGGGATTGGGTAAAACTTTTTCAGCACTTGCAGTTATTAAATATTATGAATTAAGAAATGATCGGGTCCTAGTCCTTTCTCCAAAAAAATTGCGGGATAACTGGACGGTTTACACACAAAACGATAAAAGGAACTTACTAATCGATGACCGCTTTAATTATGACGTATTGAATCATACAGATTTAAGCCGTGATGGTGGTTATTCTGGTGAAATGAATCTTGATACAGTCAATTGGGCTAATTATGATTTAATTGTTATCGACGAATCGCATAACTTTAGAAATAATAACCCGAGAAAAGGCTATTTAACAAGGTATCAAAAGCTAATGCAAGAAGTCATAAAAAAAGGTGTTAAAACTAAAGTTCTCCTACTCTCTGCTACGCCCGTGAACAATAAAATGAATGATATTAAGAACCAAATTGCTTTTATAACAGAAGATAATGATGACGCTCTTAATAAACATGGTATTGATAGTATTGACCTAACATTAAAAGCCGCACAAAGATCATTTAATCGCTGGACAGAATTATCTGCAAAGGATAGAACAACTGGGAATTTTTTAAATATGGTGAATCCAGAGTACTTCCAATTACTAGACTTATTATCCATTGCTAGAAGTAGAAAACATATTGAAAAATATTATGATAGCAAAGACATGGGCGAGTTTCCTATCAGATTGAAGCCTGAATCCATTAAGTCTGATATTGATTTAGAACTTAAGTTTATGGATATGAAAAAAATAAGCGAATTGATAGATTCAAATGGGTTTAGTATTTATCAACCAATGAAATATGTTTTACCTTCCAAAAGACGCTATTATGAGGAACTTTATGATACACAAGTAAAAGAAGGAGCTGGCGTATTTAAACAAACAGACCGAGAGTTTGCAGTGGCTGCTCTAATGAAAGTTAATATTTTCAAACGATTGGAAAGCTCCATTTGCTCGTTTAATATAACGCTACAAAGATTAGTGAAAAGAGTAGAAGATACAATCGGTTTATTGAATACGAATCAAAAGAATAATTTATCTAGTTTACAAGAAGGCGAAATTGATGATTTAGATGATGACCAGTTAGAAGCAATTACAGTAGGTAGTGAAAAGATTAAAATTAAACTAACCGATATTGATCACGTAAAATGGTTAGATGATTTAAAACATGATTTGAAAATTTTACAAGAAATTATCGGTCAATCAATAAAAGTAAGTCAAGATAGAGATTCAAAGTTAAGAGATTTGAAGATGCTTATTAAGAATAAAATTGAGAACCCGATTAATGCTGGAAACAAAAAAATCATTATCTTCTCAGCCTATGCGGACACAGTCACGTATTTATATGAAAACTTACATGAGGAAATGCTAAAGCAGGGTTTACATACGGCAATGGTTGTCGGTAGTGGTGCCAATAAAACCACGATGAAGGGTGTGCGAACGAAGGACATCAATGATATCCTAATGAATTTTTCACCAAAATCAAAAGAACGTTCCAAAGTAATGGAAGATACAGCCGAAGAAATAGATGTTTTAATCGCAACTGACTGTATTTCAGAAGGACAAAACTTGCAAGATTGCGACTTTCTAGTGAACTACGATATTCATTGGAACCCAGTTAGAGTGATTCAACGATTTGGTCGTATAGACCGAATCGGCTCAACAAATAAACAGATTTTACTTGTGAATTTCTGGCCTAATATGGATATTGATGAATATATTAACCTTGAAGAACGGGTAAAAGGTCGAATGAAAATGTTGAGTGCCTCAGCTACGGGTGAAGAAGATATACTAGACACGTCTGGTAAAGAGATGAATGATATGGAATACCGTCGTAACCAATTGAAACAACTACAAGAAGAAGTTGTTAATTTAGAAGACGTTACCGGAGCAATTTCGATTACAGACCTCACAAATACTGAATTCAAAAGTGATTTAAGTATGGCGCTGAAAAAGTACGGGGACGACTTGAAAAAGGCCCCGAAAGGAATGTATGCGATCGCATCAAATGAAGCATTCGAAGAAGCTGTGCCAGGTGTGATCTTTTGTTTTAAACAAACGACTTCATTAGAGATGGCGAAGAATAGTTTAACGCCTTATATTTTATTGTATTTGACAGACCAAGGTGAAGTTCAGTTGCATTATATGTACGCTAAACAAATTTGGGATCATTTTAGAAAACTGTCGCTTGGCCAAAAAGAACCACTAAATCTTCTTGTTCAATTATTTAATGAAGAGACAATGAATGGAGAAGACATGCAGCAATATACAGATTTATTGAAGAAGTCTATTGATATTGTGAAGGATAAGCAGGAAGATAATGCGTTTGATAGCTTTTTCACACCTGGGGGAACTTCTATGCAGACGGATTTGCAATTAGATTTTGATGATTTGGAACTTATTTCATTTCTTGTTATTAAGGGGGAGGAATGAGTGGATGAAAAAGAGGTTTTAGAATCTTTAAATCTTCCGAAAAGTACGCACGTATTACGAACGTTTCCTTATGTTAAGTTAGCCACTCAATTTACTGCGGATGAGAAGAAAGTGTTCTCTGAAGTAGTAGAAGCTAGGGGGGTTCGTTTACTTGCAACGATTAACCCGAAAACGACAAATATTACTGCCTATGAAGATGAAGAAACATCTTATCAGGAAATACATCTATTTAAAATAAAAGTAAACCAATTAACCCGTGCAGAAAGAATATACAAAATCATAGCTGAAGCGATGCCTTATCCATTAATAATAATGTTTGAAGCGAATGACCACGTTAAATGGATTAGTGCAACGCATAAAAAGATTGCTAAAACAGGGCTATTAAAAATGGACAAACTGTTTACGACGGATCTGACAATACCAATTGAACGTTATTTAGAAAAATGGGCTTTTGCTATGAGTGATACGTATAATTTGAAGACCTACTACGACCATTTCATACAGCAAATTCTGCAAGTAGAACTTCAGCAAAATTACCAGATTCATGCTGAGTCATCAAACGGTATGGAACGTTTAGAAGAAATTAAAGATTTAGAAAAGCAAATTGCAGATTATGTGGCAAAGGCGAAAAGAGAAGTCCAAATGAACAAAAGAATTGAATGGCAGACTAAGGCAAATGAATTGAAAATTAGACTACAAAATACTATCAAGGGGGAAATCAAGTGAAGAACCGTGTCCCATCAAGTTCAGTAGATATTACTAAAGAAAACATAGAAGCAATCAAAGCATTATTCCCGGAAATTTTAACAGACGGAGATAAAATAGACTTCGACATGCTACGTACTGTATTAGGCAAGGAAATAGACGACAATACAGAACGCTACAACTTCACGTGGCATGGTAAAAAAGATTCTATTCTTGGAGCACAAAAACCAAGCAAAGGAACACTACGCCCAGATGTCGAAGCGAGTAAAAACTTTGATACGACAGAAAACTTGTATATCGAAGGTGATAATTTAGAAGTTTTAAAACTACTACAGAAATCATACAACGGAAAAGTTAAAATGATCTATATTGATCCACCTTATAATACGGGAAATGACTTTGTATATAAAGATGATTTTAAAGATACGATTCAAAACTATTTAGAACAAACTGGACAAGTAGATGAACAAGGCAGAAAGCTATCTACGAATACAGAAAGCAATGGTAGATTCCACACAGACTGGTTGAACATGATATATCCAAGGTTGAAATTAGCTAAAAATTTGCTGACTGATGATGGTACAATTTTTATTAGTATTGATGATAATGAACAAGAGAAACTAAAAATGATATGTAATGAAATTTTTGGTGTAGCTAACTTTGTAGCTCAATTTATTCGGGAGAAAAGAACCAATAGAGAAAACAGGAAGATGATATCAGCTAGACATGAGTACGTCTTGTGTTATTCTAAAAACCTTAATTTGGATAAGAAGGTAATTAAACAACTTCCAATGACAGAGAAGGCCCTTTCAAGTTACAAAAATATGGACAACGACCCTAGAGGTTTATGGAAGTCTGATCCTGCAACAGCTCAAGCTGGACATGGGACAAAGAGTCAGTTTTATGTTTTGACAGCCCCGAATGGTAAGGAACATTATCTGCAGAGTGGAAGATGTTGGCTATACACAAAAGATGTTATGCAAGAGGCAATCGAGGAAGGAAGAATATGGTTTGGAAAGTCTGGGGATGGCGTGCCAAGAGTGAAAACCTATCTGAACGCTAAAGAAAGAGGTCTCACTCCAGAATCCATATGGTTTTCTGATGATGTATCTACAAATGAGGAAGCTAAAAATGCGTTAAAATCACTTTTTGATGGAAAGTCAGTCTTTGAAACACCAAAACCTGTTGAGTTAATTAGTATGATTATACAGTTGACATCAGGAAAAGAAGATATTATTTTAGATTTCTTTTCGGGTTCAGCTGCAACGGCTCACTCCGTTATGAAACTAAACGCCGAAGATGAAGGAAAGCGTAAGTTCATAATGGTGCAATTACCAGAAGAATTAGACGAGAAATCAGAAGCATTTAAAGAGGATTATCGTACAATTTGTGATATTGGAAAAGAACGTATTCGTCGCGCAGGAGCGAAAGTCTTAGAAGATCACCCAGAGGCAGCAGATTATTTAGATACTGGTTTTAAAGTATTAAAGTTAGACAAGTCTAACATCCGAGAATGGAATACAGATTTTGATGATTTAGAAGCTACTTTGGAAAACTATGCAGATGTTTTTATGCCAGATCGTGAAGAATTGGATATTGTATTCGAAATTATGTTGAAAAATGGACTTGAATTGACATATCCAATAACAACGTTCCAAATAGACGAAAAGAATGTTTATGACATTGCGTTAGGAAACTTATTCATTTGTTTAGATGATGATATTAATCAATCGATTGCACAAGCAATTATCGAAAAGCGGGATGTATATGGCATCGAAACAAGCACGGTTGTCTTTAAAGATAGTGGATTTAATGGTAATGACTCGGAGAAGCTAAATTGCTTTGAGTTGCTAAAAGATGCTGGTTATCATGAAGAACATCTCATGACAATATAGAAGAGAGGTGAATGAGAGTTGAAAATTCAATTTCAAGAGCTACAATACCAAGAAGATGCTATTGAGTCGATAACGCGTGTCTTTGTAGGACAACAAATTAGACAATCCAATTTTACGATTTCAGACAATGATCGACAAGGAAAGTTATTTGGTGAACATGGACTTGCCAATAACGTCATTTATCAACCTGCAAAGATGTTGCAAAACGTGCAACAAATTCAGATTGATAACGGCATTCCAATTTCGGAGAATTTAACGACACCATTTCCACAATTTAATATTGATATGGAGACTGGTACAGGTAAAACTTTTGTTTACTTAAAATCCATTTTAAAATTAAATGAACAATATGGGTTTACGAAGTTTGTAATTGTTGTGCCTTCAGTGGCAATTCGAGAAGGTGTTATGAAAACCTATCAGATGACAAAAGATGTCTTCAAACCAACCTTAAAAGAGAAAAGTTATCATGTCTTTCCTTATAACAGTGCAAAATTAGATGAAGTACGTAACTTTGCTCAAAATGATGGAATTGAAGTTATGGTTATTAATATTCAAGCATTTTCAAAACGCCAAGATAATAAGGGCCAAATGAACATTATTTTTCGTGATGACATAGATGCTATGTACGGTGTAGCTCCGATTACTTTAATTTCAGAAACGAATCCTGTCGTGATTATTGATGAACCACAAAGCGTTGATAATACAGAGAATGCTCAAAAAGCAATTGAATCGCTTAGTCCATCGGTTACATTTCGGTATTCAGCGACGCATCGCAACAAGTCATATCCTCTGTTGTACAAATTGGGACCAGTAGAGGCATACCAACAAAAGTTGGTGAAACAAATTGAAGTTGCCGGGATTAAAAGTGATTCTAGTGGCAACGATGCGTATATGCGGTTGATTAATGTGAAAACACTTAAATCTGGCATTACAGCAACTGTTGAAATGTATGTAAAATCCAAAAATGATATCACTAAAAAAGAAGTGAAGCTTGAAAAAGGTGATGACGTCTATTTAAAATCAAAACGTATTGCAGCGTACGAGAAAATGGAATTTGTTCAAAATCTTTCGGCCGAACCAGGCAATGAGTACATTGAGTTTTCAGGAGAAACACCAATTATTCGTCTTAGTGAGATGTACGAAATAGACCGTCAAGTGAAACGTGGCCAAATACGGAAAACGATAGAAGAACATCTTGATCGAGAACTGAAACTGAATCCACAAGGTATTAAAGTACTTAGCTTATTTTTCATTGACAATGTTGCGAATTATCGTGGTTATGACGATGAGGGGAAAGCACTACCAGGTGAATATGCGACAGTATTTGAAGAAGAATATAACGACTTAATGACACGTGAAAAGTATAAGAAGTTACAAGATTATTCTATTCCAGTTGAAGAAGTACATGATGGTTATTTTGCAGCGGATAAGAGTGGTAAGAAATTCAAGAATACGCTAGGTTCAGGAGCAGATGATGAGACTGCCTACCAAATTATCATGAAAGATAAAGAAGATTTGCTTACTTTTTATGATGAGAAAAATGGAAAGACAAAAAAAGCAAACAAACTACGTTTCATCTTCTCTCATTCAACTTTAAAAGAAGGCTGGGACAACCCTAACGTTTTCCAAATTTGTACACTGATTGAGTCTAAAGATACCATAACAAAACGTCAGAAAATTGGTCGTGGGCTTCGCATTGCGGTAAATCAACAAGGAGAACGTATTCAGGGGTTCGATGTAAATACATTAACTGTAATGGCGAACGAAAGCTATGATGAATTTGCAAGGGACTTGCAGAAAGAATACGAAGAAGACGGGATGAAATTCGGGATTTTTGAAGATGATATCTTCAGTACAATTATGATTAAGTTTAATGAAGAAACGGGTCTGAAGGAAGTATTAGGAAAAGCAAAATCCAAAGAGCTCGTGCAGTTCTTCAAGGATAAAGAATATCTGGATAAAAAAAATAAAGGTACAGAAAATCTAGCAAGAGCATTGAAAGATAGAACACTAGAAGTTCCCGAAGAAATTGCAGCAATTAGTAAGACGATGGTAGAACAAATTACTTCTATAATATTAGAGGAGTTTGACCGTAAAAAAATTGATATTAAAGACCGTGCAAAAAGAGTAGAAATTAAAGTTCAGAAAGAAGCATTAGCTGAACCATTTATTGCACTTTGGGATCGTATAAAGTATCAAACAACGTATTCATTAGAATTTGATACAGAGCAATTTATTGATCAGGCTGCTGAAATGCTTGCGGAGGAACTGGAAGTCCGCATAGAAAAATTAGAGTACGTAAAAGCTAATTTAGAAAGTAAAGCATCGGGTATTGAAGCAGTAAATGAACGTTTTGCAGCATTTGGCGTCTCAGAATCACAATACGTTGAAGCACCAGATATCTTATCTTTTTTACAAAATGAAACTAATTTAACAAGAACGACACTCATTGAAACGTTAAAGAAAAGCGATACACTGCGTGACTTTAAGCGAAATCCTCAAATGTATATGATGGAAGTAGCGCGAATTATCAATATCGCGAAACGTCATATGATGGTAGATGGCATAAAGTATGAACGACTAGAAGGTGATGTCACCTATGACCAGCAGTTGTTTTTAGAGGAAGAACTGACGAGTTATGAAGACAAAGTCGTTGAGACGAATAGTCAGCGGACTCCATATAACCATATTATTTATGATTCAAACGTAGAAAGAGATTTTGCTATTCAATGTGAAAAAGATGAGGATGTTAAATTTTATATAAAATTGCCTGCTTGGTTTAAAGTGAAAACGCCACTGGGTCCATACAATCCAGACTGGGCACTTTTAAAAGAAGAAGATGGCAAAGAGAAGCTTTATTTCGTGATTGAAACGAAAGGCGATATCTCTAGCGATGAACTCAGACCATCTGAAACAGCTAAAATTCGTTGTGGGAAAAAGCACTTTAAAGCACTGGATACTGGTATTAAGTTTAAGAAAGTGTCCTCTTATCAGAATGTGTAATTAACTTCAGAACAAAAGAATAATAGTGCCTTTGCATGACAGATTTATCAATCTAATGTTGCAAGGGCACTTTTAATAAGGGAGCGATATAGTTGGCAGAATTTAAATACGAAATCATCGAAACAGTAGCAGTTTTATCTGAAGGTAATAAAGGGTGGCAAAAAGAATTAAACTTAATTAGTTGGAATGGTCGAGAGCCAGTTTTTGATATAAGAGACTGGACTGAGGATCATAAGAAGATGGGCAAGGGCATGACGTTTAAGATCTCGGAGTTAAAGATTTTGAAGGAGAGCTTGGAAAAAATGGTGGAGTTGGATTGAAAGTTATTTGATGGGGGCTAAGCAAGAGTCAATTCGTCAAACAGTATTGCTAAACTTTTTTTCTAATAAAAGGAGTGTTGTGATAAATGGATAAGGATTGGAGAAGTAATAATATAAAAAATTTAACTGATAATATTCGAGGAATTGTTGCAATGCAAGATTCACTTCGTCCAACATTGGGTGCCATGGATAGTATAAAGGGAATGGCTTCAATACAAGAATCACTTCGCCCATCATTGGGTGCCATGGATAGTATAAAGGGAATGGCTGCAATACAAGAATCATTTCGCCCATCATTGGGTGTCATGGATAGTATAAAGGGAATGGCTTCAATACAAGATTCACTTCGTCCATCATTGGGTGTCATGGATAGTATAAAGGGAATGGCTTCAATACAAGATTCACTTCGTCCATCATTGGGTGCCATGGATAGTATAAAGGGAATGGCTTCAATAAGAGAATCACTTCGCCCATCATTGGGTGCCATGGATAGTATAAATGGAATGGCTGCAATACAAGAATTACTTCGCCCATCATTGGGTGCCATGGATAGTATAAAGGGAATGGCTTCAATACAAGAATCACCTCGCCCATCATCAGGAGTCCTGGATAGTATGAGAATGGTTTTAACAGAGCGAAGTGAAATTGCTAAAGCAGCATTAGATATACCGAATATATACGAGACAGTAAATTCAGTCCTTATAGAATTGTCGGCAAGAAGTTTAAATTTAAACGAGAGATTTAAAATATTAAGTAATTTGAAAATGCCATTAGAATCTTTAATTAGATCTAATGTAGATGAAGAAATACAGATTGAAGATAACAAATTCACTAGATACTGGTTTGCTATATATGAACATATCATTAGAGTTTATAGTGTTGTGAATTCCTCCCTTGTCGCAATGGCATTAAGAGATTTAATCTCGGTTTTAAGCTTAATTATTTCTATGCAGGGTGGACAAGCTCCGCAAGTTAATTTTTACAATTATACTGATAGTAATGTAGAAGTAAATATTAACGGAAATAAAATGGATGTAATCATAACAGATCCTGAAGAATTGAATGAAGAAGAAGAAGAAGAAGAAGAAGAAGAAGAAGAAGAAATGGAAATTATTTTGAATCCAGGTATTAGAAGTTAAAATATAGCTTCAAATTAGAAATTCCAGAAAATTGGTTCCTAAGACATTGGAATCATAATTTGGATAATCAGGAATAACGTTGCTACCGAATGAACGGAATGTATGATTGAGTCGTTTAAAATAATAGAAAATACAAACTGTCATCATCCTAGTGTGATTTTTTAATCAGGAAGATCCAGAGAGCCCACTGATTTAAAAAGTTCCTTTATAAATTGAAAAAGGGAAGGGGTATATTAATGAATCTTATTAAAAAATTTATATTTACCAAAACAGAAGGGCTAGTACTAACTAATAAAACAGAAATAAATAATTATCTGGGAGAGAAGGTTAAACACTTTTCAGAGCATAAGAATTACATTGATAAAGATGAGTTACTAAATCTTTTTCAAGAAATTCTAGATATGAATAATCATGATATTGCAACTGCAAAGTTTAGTTTTTCTGATTTTGAAAATACTATTGGATTTAAACTAAGTGATGAGAAAACAAAAATGATTTACTTCTACAATTTAATCGCTGTCTTAGGAACAATTTATTATGAAGTCTTTGATAAACCGGGTAATAGGCTGCGTGACGTTGAAGAAGGATCGGATTTGCCATTCAAAACTACGGATATGTTTGCTGCCGGGTATAATGAATTCCTCATGGCAAAACAAAATAGTATGAAAAATTCTTTTGGGGCCACTTTGATTTTTATGACACTACTTGAAAGAGATTTAAAAACATTCATTAAACTTGTTTATATGGATGAATTACTTAGGAAACTTGAGACTAAAATTGCTCAAGAGAAAATCAGTTTTAATGCCGTAGACGAAGACTTGTATTTATACCTAAGACATCAATATAAGATGGATATAGAAAACTCTTCAACAAAAATATACGATAGTCTTTATGCTTCATCGTCGCTTGCATACAATTTATTTGAAAGTAATGGTATTATCGAAGATGAAAACAAAGAAAAACAGTTTTTTAAAGGTATTTTTGGAATCAATCCCTTAACTTTAAATAACTTAATAGTATCTCCGAAGTTCAAGGGGAAAGTTGATATTCGTTTTTGGAATATTATTGATATTATGTTTGATCCTAATAAACTTAATTTAAGGAATAATCTTACACATGGGAATAATGGTTATCAAAATTACTACCATATTAACGTTACATCTCTAATATATGGTATTTACTGCATGATATCACAGGAAATGATTCTGGAGTAAGACACGGAAAAGAAGTGATATCCAATGTTAACGAAGAATGAACCTTTTGGAAAGTGGAGTTACGACATCTACTTATTTATTGATTTTTATAGTCACGAAATCATCGGTCAGTGAATTACATCGGAACTTGGTATCGTTCGTGACTATGCTCTTTTTTGGGAAACCCTTATGGAAGATTGGAGGCGTAATTTTGGTTAGAAATTTGCTGTTACATTTGGGTTCTATTAGTCTAGCAATTGAAATTGTTTAGCTTCTCCACTCTTTACTAAATTAATAAAGAAGTCCATTTATGAATTTTAACTTATTATTAGACTAATTTGATATACGAGAAATACTCATAAACATACACAATAAATAGTGAGTGATTTACAACACAACATAATATAAATTATGTTGTATTTTTATGTTCTATTATATATATTTAAGGCTTTTATGCAACATAGCTTACGAGATGTATTCGATAATATATGCAACATAATTTATGAGAGATGATATTATGATGGGGGATTTCCAAGAATATTTAAATTCAAGTGAACTAAGTGAAAATACCATCAAAGACTAGAAGTCAGTGCAGGTCGTCGACAATCATCCCGATAAGCGAAGAAGAAAAGTAATGGCTGTTGAGATTCTAGCCGCAAGCCCCGAACGGACGGATGCGCCTTGTCTGCATTTTGAGCTTTGCGGAGGTCGTGTATGGCAACACTGGACGTATTGAAGGTCAATTGAAGCATAAGCCCAAGCAAGTGAAGAACGCATTGAAACGTGAAGGATTAGAAATTGAACTGGTACTGGTGTATAGTGCAAAATGAAAGTACATAGTATTGCAACCAAACTTGGCGTTGCAACTTTACATGGAGTGGTGGGCATGATAGCCTTCGCAGGCAAAGCCAGCCCTTGGTACAGCTGCCTTCTTAGCTAGGTACTCATGCCCGCAGAGGCTCCATGTCAAGTTGCAATTGCAATCTTATGTATTACGTTTTTGCAAAATACAGCAATCCTAACACATAACGGACGTAACTGAATTGCTGCCATTCGGCTACACGCTTCAAACAGTGCAACCGTTCTTAAAGAACGTCCACCCGGGAGTTCTTTGTAAAGTTTTCGGCGGCGGAGTACTTGGTCGAACAGATTAAAGAATGAAAATAAAACACTTTATCTTTTATTTAAAGTACCGATACTAATGAAAAGGTGTTATAAAAAATGTTCATAGAGGTGTAGGCATGTTTAATTTTAATAAAAATAAACAACTAAAAGCTGATTATCAAAAGTTAAAAGAAAACTATGCGGAAGTAAGACAATGTGAAGTTCAAGGGAAAAGTGAATTGGCGCGCTTACGAAAAATCGAAAAGGAAAATGAATTAATCAATCGTCTAATAAAAGATAATCATATTATAGGAGTCGCGACTAACAATGACAATGAAAAGTAATATGTGAGTCTTTATTATGATGGCGATTCAATTACTATTAGCTTACGCAATGTGTACACAAGACATCCACATCCTAGATTATTCGCAAAAATTCATCAGGATTTTCACGGGAAGTATAAAACGTGTCAGCTAATAGATATATTTGCCGAAGGCGAAAATACAGGGTTGGCTTTCTGATGTTGATAAAGATCGCTTTGATAAACTTGAACATTTCTATAAGAAAAATGGGTTTAATGTCAGTTTTAACGAAGATAGAACAAGCGGAAGAATAGCGTTAACACTATGAGTAAATCTTAAATGAACAAACATGAGAACGTCCAAACCCGGGCATTCTTTTTTATTGAAGGATTCCCTCCTTTTTTGTCGAATACTGGAAAGGGGGGGTTATAGGAATGAACAAGTATAATGTGTTTATTGATGAATCAGGAAATTCGGGAATGAACATATTTGATAAGGAGCAACCTTATTTTTGGATAGGGGCTTTAATAATTCCCGAAAATACTTCAAGCTTAGCTGAAGAAGAATTAAAACCATTATTGAAGTATTTTGATACGAAGGAATTACATGGGAACCAATTGGGAATTGGGAGAATTAGCGAGGTTTCTAAGCGTTTAATTAAGACTTACAACAAACTAGATGCTAAGTTTTTATTCGTTAGAGTTGAAAAAGGCCATATAGCATCTATGAAGTTTGTAGATACATTAATTGATAGCGGCCATAACCCTGCTATCCCTCACCTATATTATGCCTCAAGAGGTACGAGGTTATTGTTAGCTCATCCTATTGCCACTATGCTTAGTGAAGGGGCTAAACAGATTTTTTGGGATATTTTTAGAAATCACAAAGTTGAAGATTATATAAAGTTTTTAAGGGATTTCAAATCGACAGTATCAATATACATTCCTGATCCAAGGTTGAGAGAAATACTATATGATGCTCTTGATTTTGGAATTAGAAATCCTGAAAGGTTACTTGATGATTGTCAAGGTGAATATGAGTCACCAAACTTAGTGGCTTTTAGCTCGATGTTGGATGGATTAAAAAACGTTCTACCCAACTCTGAATCTAAAATTACTACTATAATTCATGATGAACAAAATCAGTTCGCTAGATATCTCAAAGAAATGTTTGATATATTGAAAAACTTTTCGGTGAATCAAAAAATTGTTGGATATCCAGAAGTAAAGATAACGGAAACATATACAGAACAATTATCTTTTTTATCTTCACATGATTCGGCAGGGCTACAGCTTATTGATGTACCATTATGGCTTTTAAAACAGGTTACTGATAATGATAAAGTGTTGACAGGGGATGCTTCTTTACTGTTGGATTATATAAAAGAGAATGGTTATATTTCTCACTTTTCTTATGAGACATTGACGTTGGAAGCAATAAAAATGAATGAAGAAATAATGTCTAGGTCATTTACAGAGCAAGAACTACAAGCTGGTTTAGCAAAAGTTCAAGAATTGGAGAAAGTGCGAAAAAGTAATTTGATTAGGGGCATGAATTGATTTCGGGAATGATAATACTAATTAAAGAACGTCCACCCGGCGTTCTTTTTATTTTTCCGAAACAAGGGATGTGGAATGAACTGGTAAGGAAGTCGTAAAATAAGCTAGCGTTATTATTTTATGAGCTATAATTGATTAATCCAATAAAATAAAGGGGGATTATATCAAAATGGTTCAGAGAATAACCGTAAACATTATTTCTACTGCTATACTTTCCGATAACGGAATATATAGATATCAATTGACCGGGAATTGGGATAAGAGCAAGCGAAAGGCTACGGTAATAATGATTAATCCAAGTAAGGCGAGTGTGTATTTACATGGTAATACAGAAAAGTGTATCAATGATTACAAATAATTGACTCCAATAGAAATAATAATAGATGAATTAAATATGTCCTATTGATAGCTTCGAATTATCTTTAGGAAGTAGGTCGGGGGAATTTGATTATGGAAGAATATAATATTCGAGTGGCAATGAGAGATTTTGTTCTGAATTCAATAAATGATTATATTGAAGGGTATGTATCAATTTATCAAGAAGATATAGGGTTTATGTTATATTATCCGATATTTACAATTGAGTATAGATTTAAAGAAGAAACACCTAACTTTGAAAGGGCTGGAAATGACAGAAATGCTTTGAGCTGGTTTTTAGGCAAGCTTATAAAAAAAGGAATAGATTTTGATTTAGAATTTAAGCATACTGAGAGCGATTTTAAATACTTCATAGCTAATCATTTGCCGAAAATAAAAAACCTTTATTTTGATTTTTTAAACTGTGAGCAGATTATGGATATGAATTCAATTGCTAAAAGTCAAATTGAAAAAATAGAAGATAAAAAATATAAATTCACATTGGCTTTCGTTGACGGCGGGTTTAGAAAAGAATATTTATATTTCAATGGCTTTGCTAATAAAGCGGAATTTAAGAAGGAGCTTTTTATAAAAACTCAAGCTTCAAATAGAATTGTCGAAAAGTATCGAGTTGATAATAAAAAGTCATATCGGAGAATCAAAAGATTGTTAATTGATGTGGATAGAGAACTACTTGATTTATGCTATGAATCTATAGAAATAGATTTAAATCATTTAGGAGGCAATGTGAAAAGTCGTGTTATAAGAAATATCGACGAATTAAAATTAATAATTTCTTTCTTTTATTACTGTAGCATTGTTATAAACTACTCCTATGATATTGGAAAGGCTATGGGAAGTGTCACTTCTTCTGATTTATTATATTTCTATGACAAGGAATGGATTATAAATAAAATAGTTCAATATACAGGATTAACAGAAAATAGAATTAAAAATTATCTAGACTATTTTAATTTTGAGGGAGAGGGAAGTTTATCTGAATTTCCATTATTATTCCATAAAGAGAAAGTATTATTTATCGCTTCGTCCTGGATGTTAAACGACTTTCAATTTAGTATAGTAAATGGACACTATTATAAGAAAAAATCTTTTAATAATCGTGACAAGACTATCTCACATAGCGTAGTAAATGATATTGCAACAAAAGTCCAAAAGTTTTCTAATATTGTAGTTGGAAATGAAGTTTATTATGAATTTGAAAATAAAGGAAGAATTTTAAATAGTGATATTGATGTAGCCTTATACGATAAAAATTCTAATACTTTTTTAATTATTGAATGTAAATGGAAAGATAATCATTATATAACTGTTGGTGAGGAAAACTATAGGAAAATACATCAGTCTTTAAACGAAATTTATAAAGAACAAATTAGTAAACATAAGGCTTTTATTGATTCAGACAAAGAAAATTTAAGCTTTGTTTTAGAAAATAAACTTCAAACTGAAGAAATTGCTAATAACCCAGATATACTTTATATCTCTGTAGATAAAAGAAGCCAACTTTATGTTGATGGGAATATATTAGTCCCATCTTATGGTCTCTTGTGGTTATTTGAATTGTATTCAGACAATAATGTACTTCACTTAGATGAGGTAATTAAAGATCTTAGAAAACAAAAAACAACAGCTATTTATGTAAATATTAGTGATCTTAAAGAAATAAAAGTTAACGACGAAATTATTATTGTATCCGATGAATTTTATTCTTTATAAATACCAATAATTGTAGTATTATCTTTAAGTCTTTTTGTGTATTGAAGTCAAAGTTTTATGTGACGGTTGGTTCGATTCCCGCAATCTCCATATAAAAACTGCTATAAATTCGGTGCAACGGTTTAGACGGTTAGGGATATTGAACGGGAGTTGAACTCTTGTTGAATATCCCTATACATTAACTTTTCATAGTGCTGCTCTAAATTCTAACCAACGCTTCATACTCTTTCACCATTTTATAAAAAGATGTTTTCCTCATATCGGCTTCCTCTATTGCTTTTACTGCTGTAATCTCCCCGGATTGCCATTTTTCATAAGACTGAATGAATTCTTCCGTTATTTCGATTGATGGCCGTCCGAATTTTACGCCATTTGCAATGGCTGAATCAATTCCTTCACGCTGCCGTTTTCGAATACGTTCACGTTCATCTTCTGCAATCCAGGACAGTACCTGTAGAATTAGATCGGAAATAAATGTCCCGATACTGTCCTTATGTTTTGTAGTATCTAACAACGGCATGTCCAGAACGACGATGTCGACACCGATTTCCTTTGTCAGCTCTTTCCATTCATTTAGAATGTATTCCTTGTTTCGTCCAAACCGATCGAGGGAGTGAATATAAAGAGTGTCACCTTTCCTTATCATCCTCTTCATCAATTGATAACTTTCACGTTCAAAGTTTTTCCCCGACTGTTTATCTATAAATATATCCCGATCACCAATTCCTATATCTTTCATCGATGCAATCTGTCGATTTTCATTTTGATCTTTTGCACTTACCCTGACATATCCAAATTTTCGTGGTTCCAAAATAGAACACCCCCCCTTTAGAAAATTCGTTTCCTAAAGTGTACAATTCTGTTCGAAAAGTCGCAAATAAATGAGTGAACGTTCGAAAAGCGGTTTTATATATTTACGAACTATTTTTCGCAATGTATTTCATATCAAACAGGGTGTTCGTTAAAGTGTACTTTTACGAACGTGAATACTTTGATACTTATTTTGCAGATTTAATGTGAATGATAAAAGGAGGTAGCATTGGAACTTATAATTACGAATGCTATACTACTGTTGTAATAGTGAATATTCAGTAAGAAAGGTATTCCGCAAACTGGCTAATACATAGTTTGAAGACATAAATGAGGTGAGGTTTTATAGATGTTAAAGATCGTTATTATTTTTATTTTGGCAGGCTTAGCAGAAATTGGTGGAGGTTATCTAATTTGGCAATGGCTAAGAGAGGGAAAATCTGCTGTTTTAGGATTATTCGGAGGAATAGCATTATTTTTATATGGTGTGATAGTGACATTCCAAACGTTTCCATCCTTTGGTAGAGTTTATGCAGCCTACGGAGGAGTCTTTGTCTTTCTGTCTGTATTGTGGGGATGGGGAATTGATAAAAAAACACCTGACGTATATGACTTTCTAGGTGCTTTTATCTGCCTGATTGGTGTTTCAGTGATATTGTTTGCACCACGCCAATGAAAGAAATAATCTATTCTCCTTCCAAAATAGGGAGCAGTTGTCGCATAAGATCTGCGCTTCAATCGGGCCAGTTATTTGATAAATCTTTTGGCGAATAAAGACCTCTTTCGATCAGTTCTCTTCATGATTCAATCCTCATTTTTGTATACCGGTAACAGATTCTTAATCTAAAGGATAAGAATCTTTTTACCGGAAATACTAATAATCTTGGGAGGATTATCATGAAAAATAATGATGTTACCATACCTAATTCAAAAAGCACAAAGGATAAAATTAAGATTATTTTAGTGCTAGCATTGCCTGCGGTGATAGAAAATTTATTTCAGACGATTCTCGGCTTTGTTGATACTTACTTTGTATCGAAAATTGGTCTTGCTGAAGTTTCAGCAGTTGGTGTCACTAATGCTTTGCTTGCCATTTATTTTGCTTTGTTTATGGCAATTGGCGTTGCAGCTAATGTACGAATAGCAAATTTCATTGGAGCAAAACAGCCAGAAAAAGCACGACATATTGCCCAGCAATCAGTTATATTGGCTATTTTGATTGGCATATTGACGGGAATTATTACTATTTTCTTTGCAGAACCATTATTAAAGCTGATGGGAATAGAAGAAAATGTGCTCGAGGCAGGGGTTATTTACTTTAAAATCGTAGCTATCCCCTCTGTATTTATGTCTTTAATGTTTGTGCTAAGTGCAATCTTAAGAGGAGCGGGTGATACACGTGCCCCAATGAAAGTCAGTATTTTAATTAACATAGTTAATGGTGTGTTGGACTATATTTTAATTTTTGGGTTCTGGTTAATTCCCGAAATGGGCATTACTGGAGCTGCAATAGCAACTGTTGTTTCAAGAATTATTGGTAGCCTTGCTCTCTTTTATTATATAAAGCGTACTCCTGTTCTTGCTTTTAGGAAGGATTATTGGAAGCCAGATAAACAACACATACGGGAATTAGTAACTCTCGGAGGCCCTGCTTCTGGTGAAAGGCTAGTCATGAGGATTGGACAAATCGTTTACTTTGGATTCATTGTCGCACTTGGTACAAATGTTTTTGCAGCACATCAAATTGCAGGAAACGTGGAAGTTTTATCATATATGATTGGCTACGGTTTTGCGACGGCAGCAACCATTCTTGTTGGACAGCAAATTGGTGCAGGAAACATAGGCGAAGCAAAGAAATATGCAGTCCTTTGTACAGGGATCGGTATTGGTTTGATGACCATTATAGGCGTTCTGATTTTTACTTTAGGAAACTGGGCAGGCAGCATATTTACGAACGACGCTGAGGTAATTGAAAATATCGGAACCTCCTTAAAAGTGTCGGGTGTTTTCCAGCCATTCCTCGGTTTATTACTCATTCTTACCGGTGCATTTCAGGGAGCGAATAACACCAAGTTTCCAATGTACCTGACAGCCGCTGGTATGTGGGGAATTCGAACATTACTTGTGTATTTATTAGGAATTCAACTTGGATGGGGACTTCTTGGTGTATGGATTGCAATTGGTATAGATATTGCTTTTAGGGCTGTGGTCTTAACTATACAGTTCAAGCGTGGTAAATGGATTTCTGTTAAAAAGGACGCTGAAGATGAATGTCATCCTCAAACGTCAAAAGAAACTATGTCCGGATGCGTTAATAACTATTAAATAAAATTGGAGGAATCTGAAATGGAACAACATCATAAAAATCATATAGATACAACAAAGGAAAATGAAATTCAGGTAACTATTTCTTATCAAAATAAGGTCTTTAAATTGTATTTAGAAGATGATGAGGGAAACGGACCGGAATTAGAGCTTAATCACGAGAAACTACTTCACCTTATAATTGTAAGTGAAGATTTAAATGAATATTTTCACCTACACCCTGTTCAAAAGAATGAACAAGCATTCGAAATCGATATTGTATTGACAGGTCACTCATATATGGCTTTTGTGGACATTAAACCTAAAAGGAAAAATTACACGATTAAAGGGATTACCGTACCAACAGGTGATAACATTGATCGTCATAACATGAGTACTGGTTTAAATATAGATAAACAAGGGACAAAAGAGATTAACGGGGTAATAGTTGAATTCCAGCATGATTCATTTGAGACTGGAAAGGATATCAAACTTAATTTTAACATCAAAAACGCAATAGCTGAACCTTACTTAGGAGCATTAGGTCATGTGGTAATTATTGATGAAAAAGTAGAAAATTTTATTCATGTTCACCCCATCTCAGATGAGAGTACATTGTTTCAAACACAATTTGATAAGCCGGGATTATATAAATTATGGGCAGAATTTAAATTTGATGGAGAAGTCACAGTCTATCCGTATGTGATTAAAGTAGTGTAAAAGGAAAAAGTCGAATTATAATTCAAATTAGGGGAATACTACACAGCTCCCGCAGAAAATTCAGCAATTCATACAGAATTCCAGCTAATTTAAGCTGATTTACCAAAGTATAAACTTAAATATAATAATCTATTCCATAAAAATACAATTGAGACATCAACTTACAACAGTAAGTCCATCGAAGTAGAGGGGGTGAGAATATGAAAGAATGTTGTTCTACAAATGGAGAAAATCAAAAAAAAGAAGCTCAAGCTCAACCTCAAGAACAAGAAAACTGTTGTACACCTCGGGAAGAGGAACACAAACGGGATACGATGAAAGAGAAAAAACATGAACATGGTTGTGATTGTTAAACGTTAAATTCAGGATGGAGACACATTTCATGCCGTTGCTTATTATATGACGAAAAAAGACATCGTTCCTCAAATGGGGGAAACGATGTCTTTTTGATCTACATGGACTTTTTAGTGACCTCGAACATTTCCGGGGTCACTTACTAGCTATCTAGGGAACAGGGTCTTTTTTTTCAGTCCATTTTATGGGGCGCAGTTCAAATATGCAGAAGACGCACTTTTTCAAATGGGTTTAAGGCCTGATATTTTTAATATAGTAACATCAATGACAAATTAAGAATATTTTCTGATGGAGAAGTTCATAAAACAAGTGATTTTTATGACCGGTTCGCACGTGAGTTCTCTTTAATAGATGCACAAAAAGCAGAATATTTACCAAGCGGAAAGCAGTTAGTATATCGCAATCGTATTGGTTCGGCTCGTACATATTTATTTAAAGTAGGAATGTTGGAACAAGTTCAAAGAGGGGCTTATAAAATATCTGATCGGGGGAATTCCATTCTTAGCAACCCTAATATCATAGCCCTTACTCCTAATGATTAAATTGGATATAAAGAATTCCAAGACTTTCAAGCCATTGGAACAAAAGGGGATTCGATTCAGCTAGAATTTGTATATTACGAAAAATTGGATCCTGAAGAACAATTGATAAGTAGTTATTTGCAATTGAAAAATACTTTGTTGGATGAGTTAATAGAAAAAGTAAATTCAGGAAGTCCAGAGTTTTTTGAAGAACTTGTTGTAAAATTATTAGTCTCCATGGGGTATGGCGAAGAGTAAGTAAGCGACAGTCCAACACTTAACAAAGAGTCCGCTTTAGTAAGGATATTCATTTTACTATATTTTAGGCGGAAATATACTTGGAAATACAACCGTTTATTTACAATGAAAAGCCCATTACCTTCCTGGATAAGTTGGACTTACTTAAATAACGGAGACATTAGATTACATCTGCGAAAGATGGGGAAGTTATTAATAAATTTTATAAGTCCATACCTGGTGTGCATGGTCCGTGTGCGGACTTTTTTCATAGACTAATGACATTGTAGGTTTAGATAACGCATATAAAGTTTAATTTAACCATACCTTCTCCCTACCCAATGACTTAGAACTTATTTTTATGCACTTGCAAATAGTAATCATTACGATTACAATAAAAAAGCACATAATTAGAATAAAGGGGGAATAGATAGTGAATAAGAAAATATTTGCTACGATAACATTTATTATTGGGATATTGATTTTAACTGCTTGTAGTAATGAGGGATCACCGACTTCCGAAGAAAGTGATGAAAGAAAGTTGGAAATATATACAACCATCTATCCATTTCAATATTTTACAGAGCGAATTGGGGGAGATGCCGTTTCGACCAAAAGTATTGTACCTCCCGGAGCTGATGCTCACTCAATAGATATCACGATGAAGGAAATGGCAAAACTGGCAGATAGTGATGCGTTCATACATTCAGGAACAGGATTAGAGAGCTTTGCTAAATCTGTAATTGAGGCTATGGAAAATGAAAATGTAAAAATCATCAATGCCACAAAGAATGTTAAATTAATTAGTGGACAAGTTGATCCTCATGATGTGGAAGAAGAAAATTCAGTTGAGCATAGTGAAGAAGAAAATGAGGACGTTCATGACGAACATGGCGATGAGTTTGCTGTCGATCCACATGCCTGGTTAGATCCTATTCGTTCAACAATAATTGCTGAAAATATCAAAAATGCATTAATTGAATTAGATCCGAAAAACAAGCCGGTATTCGAAGAAAATTTCAATTCACTAAAGAAGGATTTAGAGCAATTAAATAAAGAATTCACTGATGTGATTAATAATTCAAAAAGTAAAACTTTTATTGTCTCTCATTCTGCATATGGTTATTGGGAAGATGCATATGGTTTAAAGCAAATTGCTATCAGTGGTTTATCCCCATTTGACGAACCTTCTCAATCAAAAATAGTAGAAATTATAAAATCAGTGAAAGAAAACAACTTACAATACATCTATTATGAGACTAATGTAAAGAATAAAATAGCTAATACTGTAAAAAAAGAAACAGGGTTAGAAACTTTGGCTTTACACAATCTTGAATCGATTTCTAAAGAAAACATTGAATCTAACGAAGATTATTTAAGTTTAATGAAAAAAAATATTGAAGCGCTTAGCCAAGAACTTAATCAAAAGTAGAATTGGATGTAAAGTTACTTAATGTTAATAAAATACTATTTTAGTTTAAAACTGCCAAGACAACTCTAGTCTTTGCAGTTTTTTATTTTCTAAATACGTAATAGCCACGAATTAGTATTAAATCGCGATAATCTTAAGATATAACCACTAAATTGGGTGGTTCTTCTGCAAAGTTTTTGCACATTAAAAAGGTATGCTTTTTTAGCACCCTAAAAATGGTGCTTAGTTTATACAAAAAACGAATGGAGTTACAATGTATGGGTGGATTTACCGGTTTTATTGGAGAAACAAAAAATGCTTCAGTTGTTTTAGAGCGCATGATGGACAATATCATCCATCGCGGTCCTGACTCTTCGGGTATGTTTATAGAAAACGAAGCAGCACTCGGATTTCGTCGTTTAAGTAATATTGATTTAGAGTATGGGAGTCAGCCGTATTACAAAGAAGAGGAATCACTTGTTTTAACTTTTAATGGGCAAATTTATAATTCCCATGAGTTAAGGGAGGAACTGATTTCTAATGGTTATGTGTTCAAAACTCACACTGATAGCGAAGTATTGATCCATGGATACGAAGAGTATGGGGAAAGTTTGACTGGGAAATTACGTGGTATGTTCGCATTTGTTATTTGGGATCGGAAAAATAAAAAACTATTTGGCGCTCGTGATATGTTTGGCATTAAACCATTTTATTATGCGCATATGAATGGTACATTATTTTTCGGCTCTGAAATTAAAAGCTTTCTGCCGCATATTCACTTCAATAAAGAATTAAACGAAAATGCTTTGAAACCTTATTTAACGTTTCAGTTTTCCGTATTAAACGAAACCTTTTTTAAAGGCGTTTTTAAATTACCAGCGGCGCATTATATGACATATGAGGACGGACAAATTAATACCCAGCGTTACTGGGCTCCAAAATTCAATCCAACAGATCAACCATTGGAAGAGATTGTAGAAGAACTTGATCAAGTGGTAAGAGAATCTATACATGCACATCAAATTAGTGATGTAAAGGTTGGTTCCTTTTTATCAAGCGGCGTTGATTCAAGTTATGTAGCATCTGTGTTGAAACCGGAAAAGACCTTTACGGTGGGCTTTGGTAACCAAAGTTTCTCCGAAATCGATAATGCAAAAAAACTATCTAACGAATTAGGAATTGAAAATAGCAATGCAATTTTAGATCCCGACCTCTGCTTTGAAAAATTGGAGGACATTCAATATATGATGGATGAACCACATTCAGATCCATCAATCGTGCCGTTGTATTTTTTGGCGGAGCTTGCAAGCCGTGATGTAAAGGTCATATTCTCCGGAGAAGGTGCTGATGAATTATTTGGCGGATACGATGAGTACGATTCGACAAACTTGATGAAGAAGTATAAAAAACTCCCACTTACAGTTCGAAAACCTTTGGGCATACTATCAAAACATCTACCAGAAATAAGAGGAAAGAAATTCTTGATTAAAGGTGGACTTTCGCCAGAAGAGTGGTTTATTGGACAAGCAAGAATATTTGAAGAAAAAGCAGCGAGTAAAATTTTAACAAGCTCGTATAACAACACACCTACCGTAAATGAAATCGTTAAACCATATTATGACCAAGTGAAGGGTGAAGACGATGTTACAAAAATGCAGTATTTAGACTTACACCTTTGGTTAGTGGATGATATTTTATTGAAAGCAGATAAGATGAGTATGGCACATTCTATTGATGTACGGATGCCATTTCTAGACCGTGAAGTAATAAAAATCGCTTCAAAAGTACCTACAAAATACCGTGTAAATGATATAGATACGAAATATGCATTTCGAATCGCTGCAAAACGGACGTTGCCAGAAGAATATGCGAACCGTAAAAAGATCGGCTTCCCAGTTCCGATTCGCCATTGGATTCGAGAGGAAAAATACTATTTGAAAATCAAGTCTTATTTTGAAAGTGTAGAGGCGGCTCAATTTTTTAATCAGCAGTCAATTATGGATTTGTTAAATGAACATTATAATGGTAAAACTAATAATGGGCGAAAAGTATGGACAATCTATTCGTTCCTAATTTGGCATAAGAAGTATTTTGGTTAAGAATTTCATAGTGGTGGCGAAAAGAAATGGTAACTAATCGTGTAGTTTTATTATTATAGGCACTGTTTCTTTTAATCAAAATAGGTTGTATTAATGGCGAAAATTGCAATGCTCAATAACATTAATATAGCTTTGATGTCAAGGTTATTATTACCGGCGGTCCACCACTGTATCATTTCCAATAGGTCGTCCTTGATAGTTTAATAATTTTTACGACACCGTGCGGATTACTCTTAACAAGGATAACATTCACCTTCAACAAAATAATTTGAATGCAGAAAATAAACGGTTATCACGACTTATGAAACCCGGTGGTGTGTATGGTAGAAGAGATTCTGCAATGGTTTGAAAATAGTGGTTTACTCGCTGTTTGGATAAGTATAATTTTAAATATTATTATTAGTGTCTTGGGGGTTATACCAAGCGTTTTTATAACGGTGGCAAATATCAGTTACTTTGGATTTGGGAAAGGTTTAATTCTTTCTATACTAGGAGAGGTTTTGGGCGCAATAATAAGCTTTTATCTGTATCGAAAAGGTATAAACAAAGTAAAAACTAAGGTCATAATTAACAATAAATATTTAAATAGGTTACAACAAAGCAAAGGAATGGAAGCTTTTTCACTAATTTTAGCACTCAGGGTTTTCCCGTTTGTACCATCAGGTTTAGTTACTTTGGCAAGTGCGGGTAGCAACGTTGGAATGTTGAACTTTTCAATAGCCAGTACACTTGGAAAAATACCTGCTCTTTTTATAGAAGCATACTCCACTCAGCAAATTCTCAAATGGAGCGGGCAGGGCAAAGTAATCTTTGGAATTTCATCTATTATCATCATTAGTATATTAATAAGAAAGAGTACCACTAAATAAAGTGGACTCTTTTTTGATGTCCGGTCACTTCGTTTTTGACGAAATACTATGTCATGGAATTCTAATCACAATCTATCTTTGCAATATTAAGACTCCATGTATTGACTCAGATTCACATCTTTATTTTTAGTAATTGACCAAATCAGATTATCAATGAAATTTAACTACATATTAAAGGAAGGGAAAAAATATTGATGCGCTATCTCCATATTTCCTGCAAACTTTTAAAGTACAGTAAATGTGGAACCTTTATTTTTGGAAGACTATAAAAAAGGCAGATAACCAGCAACACATATTCGATTTTTCAACAATTAGATGAAGGATAAGGAGAAAAAACTATGTTTGGTATGGATGCAAGAAATCTTGGAATTGATTTAGGAACAGCAAACACTCTTGTTTTTGTTAAAGGGAAAGGGATCGTCGTTCGGGAGCCTTCTGTTGTTGCGATGGAAACTAAAACAAATCAAATTATTGCGATCGGAAATGAAGCGAAGAATATGATTGGACGTACTCCGGGAAACATTGTTACCGTGTGTCCGATGAAAGACGGTGTTATTGCGGATTATGAAACTACTGCAATGATGATGAATCATTTTATAAAAAAAACAAAAAAACCAAGTATTCTTAGCAATAAGCAGTATGTAATGGTTTGTATACCATCTGGGGTAACAACAATAGAAAGACGTGCTGTCATCAATGCAGCTAAACAAGCAGGTGCGCGGGATGCCTTTTTGATTGAAGAGGCGTTTGCCGCAGCAATTGGATCTGGTTTACCAGTATGGGAACCAACTGGGAGCATGGTTGTTGATATTGGCGCCGGTACAACGGAAGTCGCGGTCATTTCTTTGGGTGGAATTGTGATTAGCCACTCCATTCGTGTCGCTGGTAATGAGATGGATCAATCAATCATTAGTTATATTAGAAAAAAGTATAATTTAATAATAGGGGAACGAACAGCCGAAAGTATTAAAATGGAAATCGGCGCTGTTGGAGATATAGAAGGAATCGCGAGCATGGAAATTCGTGGCCGGGATCAACTAACCGGACTACCAAAAATCATTGAGATACAGGCAAAGGATGTTCGGAATGCATTAAGCGATACGGTTTATTCCATTATCGAGTCAGTGAAAAATACATTAGAAAATACACCTCCAGAACTGGCTGCTGACATTATGGATAGCGGAATTATATTAACGGGTGGCGGAGCTTTGTTGGGTAACTTGGATAAAGTTATTAGTGAAGAAACTCAAATACATGCTCTAATAGCTAATGACCCACTCGATTGTGTAGCTATTGGAATAGGAACAGCTTTAGAAAACATTCACTTATTTAAAACTAAAGCAAAATAGATCATTACCATTATGTAAATCCCTGGTCATAAAAACCCTCTTAACTTTATCTGTTAAAATTGCCTAAGTTAAATTCGTGATGTGCATCTTCGTTAAAAAAAGCGATTAACAGTAATATGGGCGTTCTTCTTGCTTTTAATGATTTATAACAAAAAAGAGTTTAAAGATGCGGTCATTACAATCCAACTTGTAATGGAACAACTTTTAATTATTAAAAAGACTTCTATATCCGACAGTGTGCTACATATATTAGCTGACGGAGGAATGCCTATGAAGAAGTCGTTGAAAGTTTGGGGTGCACTTATCTTCTTTCTTTTCATATTTCCAGTTATCTTAGAACAGATCCCGAGTGAAACCCCAGAAGAAGTAGCAGTCGTCGCTCCATTGAATAACCGGCAATTAGTTTATGCGACAAATCTCATCGAACCGGAAGCAGAACCAGAACCACAAATCCAAACAGGCATGCGTGCGCTTTTATTTGCTACACATTCACATGAAGCATTTGAACCTATCACTCAACAACATGATGGAAAAATTGCGGTTTCTCATCCGGAAGCGAATATTATGAAGCTTAATGAAACGATAAAATCCCAGTTGGAATTCAATGGAATATCAACTGAAATTCTTGATGTCGATACTTCCTCGGTAATGATTCAGAAGGGGATACCTTATCACAAATCGTACGATGTGATTAGGCCGTATGTACAAAAGGCGTTGAAAGAAGTCGATTATGACATCATAGTCGACATACACCGCGATTACCTTAAAGCAGACAGAACGACACTCACGTATGAAGGGGAAAAGTATGCAAAAATCGTTTTTGTTATTGGCGGTGAGCATAGTAATTTCAAATTAAATAAGGAATTAGTCGATAGATTGACAGCTGAATTAGAAAAAATTGTTCCGGGTATAACTAGGCCTCTTGTTTTCAAAGCAGGACACGGTGTAGACGGAAAGTACAACCAAGATCTTGATCCGCGTCTCGTACTTATTGAAATGGGTGGGATCGGTAATAATGAAGCAGAACTGAACAGAACATCAGCTGTTCTTGCAAAAGCTGTTTCTAAGGTTCTTCAGTAAGAAGATCAATTTAAAGAATTAATGCATCGCGTGTTTATTGTTGAAAGATTAACGGCTTTGACATGAAGTCTTCAACGGATGCTGAATCAGGTTAAGCACAACGAATTTCAGAAGAAGAAGAAGAAGAAGAAGAAGAAGAAGAAGAAGAAGAAGAAGAAGAAGAAGAAGAAGAAGAAGAAGAGGCAGCCCCAAGTGAAAACTTTGGGAGCTGCCTCTTCATTATTTTGGGGAGTCTATATTCTGTTTGTCGAAGAAGGAATTCAACACCAGGAAACATCGTTTTTCGTTAGTGTTCATTGACTATTGTTTAGGGTTTAATTTGTTCCATATATCCTTGAATACTTTTTTCGCTCATTTCTCCCGTTATAATTTTCACGATTTTACCTTCTGGATTGATAAGTAAGGTGGTCGGTAATGGTCGAATGCTATACGCTTGCATAACACTTTTATTTTTATCAATTAGTGTCGGGAAAGTCATCCCATATTGCTCAGCAAATGTTCGAACCTTCAAGTCCGATTCTGCGATGTTAACCGCTAATACTTGAACTCCTTGATCTTTATAAACTTGGTATTGCCGACCCATCGCGGGCATTTCCTTTTTACATGGTGCACACCAAGTTCCCCAAAAGTTTAAGAACACACCTTGACCTTTATAATCCGAGAGTCGATGACTCACACCGTCCAAGTCGACTAATGCAAAATCCGGTGCGACGTCCCCGACCTTCAATATATCATGTTTTTCTTTTGTAAAGCTACTGTATATTGTAAAGACAACGGCACCAGCCAACACCGTTAAAATAATTAAACGCGTGATAAAACGATTCCTTTTTTTATTATTCATCTTTCGGTTGCCCCTTTCGAGACCCTTCGAGCCGCTAACGGTATGCTTGAAATGTCTTTGTTATGATAAGTACTATACTAAAGATATATCAAAAAATTATGCAGACACAAAGCTGTCATGTTCGTTCAATGAAATCGTTACCTTTCGTCATGTTTAGTTCTCTCTGCATAATTTTTTCATATTTATTCTCTATACTAATTTTGAGAGGAGAGAGTGTTCAGATGAACAGAATCTCTATAAAACTGGCCGCTTACTTTTTTATTTCTGTGCTTATAATGGAAACATCATTAATCTTTTATCTCCATCAGAATATCATCCACGCAAGGATTGATGAAGAATACTCTCGATTATTGGCGGACGGTTCAAATCATCGGGACGTGTTGGAAGATCATTATTCTGATATGACGTTAAAACATATCGCATTGATGGAGATTGGTGAGCGGGAAGTTGTTATCACAGGTAGCCAAGGAATCATAGCCAGCAGCTCTGACGAAAACAATTCGATAATACAACAATACTCTTCCCTATTAAATGATCTTGATTTGGATGAAGACAGGATTTTGGTTTCCGACTGGAAAGAGTCAGCGTATATTATTAGCGCTCATCCTTATAAAGTGGATTCAGGTCATTCCGGATACGTTGTAATGTTTCAAAGTACTCGTTCGATTGAGCAGTTAGTCAGTAAGCTAAACTTGCACTTCGGATTGGCGGGAGGGGCAAGTGGAATCGCACTGTTCATCATCTATGCAATCCTTTCTAAATTCCTAACACGCCCTCTCATCCGTATGAAGGAAGCGACTGAGAAATTGAGCCAAGGAGAATTCGATGTAAGTCTTCCTTTTGTCGGTAACGATGAGCTAGGTGAGTTATCGCGCTCAATCCAAAAACTTGCGAGTGATTTGGAACGGTTAAAAACTGAACGTAATGAATTCCTGGCATCTATATCTCACGAGCTAAGTACGCCATTAACATACTTGATTGGCTATTCGAAAGTGGCCATGAGACAAGGGCTGAATACTGATGAACGTCAGCATTATCTTACAATTATTGCGGAAGAGTCAGACCGAATGAAGGATCTCGTTAAAAACTTATTGGATTTAGCGAAAATGGATGAGACAACTTTCACTGTTTCAAAGGAATCTTTTTGGATACGTCCGTTCATTGAGGATCTCCATAGGCTAGTTGGACCTTCTTATAAACTTAAAAAACTAAGGCTTGACTTACTATGTAACGAGGATTTCCAAATCCACGCTGACCCCTTGCGATTGGAACAGATTGTCCTGAATTTACTGGACAATGCCTATAAATACTCAGAAGAAGATACAAATATTACGTTGGAAGTGTATAAAGATGAGGGGAAATCAGTCATTTCAGTTACTGATGTCGGAATCGGAATTCCACCCGAAGACATTGGATTTATCTTCGAGAAACTATACCGGGTCGAAAAATCACGCTCACGCACTTCTGGGGGATCAGGTATTGGTCTGGCAATCGTCAAGGAACTTGTCGAAGCCCACGGTGGCAGTATTCAAGTGGAAAGTAGCCTTGGAAAAGGAAGTACGTTCACCGTTAAAATTTAATGGGAGGCCTGAAGATGACATGCGGACGATCTTACTAATTGATGATGAGAAAAGGATGTTAGATTTAATTGAATTGTTTCTGATTCCACATGGATTTAGATGCATTAAAGAGACAAACGGACAGGTGGCGATTGAGACACTTAAACATGAGAAGATTAACCTTGTCCTATTGGATATCATGATGCCGGAAATCGATGGTTGGGAAGTATGTAGGAAAATACGCGAGTTCTCGGACGTCCCCGTCATTATGTTGACAGCGAGATCCGACAAACTGGATTTGGTTAAAGGGCTAGACACAGGCGCGGACGATTATATTACGAAACCTTTTGACGAGGGAGAGTTGGTTGCAAGAGTAAAAGCATTATTGCGCCGTATCCCAGCAGATGAATCAGATGCGGATAAGATTATTTACGGTGATTATAAACTGGATAAAGAAACATATTCCTTACAATTTAATGATTTAAAAGTACAACTCACGTTGAAAGAATTTTATATTGTTGAAGCATTGATTTCACGACCAAATAAGACTTTTACAAGGGAACAGTTATTATTTTCAGCATGGGAATATAACACTTACACAGATATTCGAACAGTGGACTCACACATACGTAATTTAAGAGAAAAATTAAAAACCGCTGGATTTCCTAGTGATGAATTTCTACTGACTGTATGGGGGATTGGATATAAGTGGAACTAAAGGGGATATTATGATGAAGAAAATCAAAATGTATGCAGGGCTGTTACTACTAATTGCTATATTATCAGCTTGTGGCACTACTGGTAATAAATCATATTCATTTGAAGAAGTGAAAAATAGTAAAATCAATCATTTACACGGCATGGGATATATAAATGGCGGACCCGAAATTGTGATTTCCACACATGACGGGCTCTATGAGTATGTCAAAGACGGATGGAAAGAAGCAAATAGTGAAAAACATGATTATATGGGTTTCCAGGCAATACGCGAAGGATTCTTTTCAAGCGGTCATCCGGAACCTGGCTCTAACTATAAAAATCCACTCGGACTTATCAAAAGCACTGACAGGGGTGCCAGTTTTGATCAATTAGCATTCTATGGAGAAATCGATTTCCATTACCTCGCTGCTGGTTATGATTCAAAAGCGATTTATGTATTGAATGAAACACCAACGAAAGAGATGCCCACGGGACTTCATTATTCTGCGGATGAGGGGACCACTTGGAAAGAATCATCCATGAATGAATTCAATTCTGAATTTATTTCGAACTTGGCCGCTCATCCTTCACGTAAAGAAATGATCGCTATTGGCAGTAAAGATGGGTTATTCCTTTCCGAAGATTATGGTGAAAATTTCAGCTTGCCCAATGAAGCAAAAATGGTCACTTATGTGACATTGACTGAAACTGGCGGATTATATGCGAACCTTGAAAATGAAACAGTGAAGCTCACATCATTTGCATTTGGTAGTGATCAAGAAATAGAAATTCAGTTACCAAAAAATCAACAGATTGAACCTATCGCCTTTATCGCGATGAATCCTGATGACCAAAAAGAGATTGTTATCGCTACTCACAACAATGATATTTATTTAACAAAAGATGAAGGGCTCAATTGGAAGACGCTCGCAGAAAGCGGCGAATTGGCAAAGTAAGGAGTTTGGAGGTGCTTCATCTATGTATGGAATGATGTCGAAAATCAGTCAAACAATTAGTGAACCGCTTACGATACTCGTACATTCATTTGCAGATGATCCGCTTATCTATGCGCTTTTATTGGGTTTAATAGGTGCAGTTGCACCTTGTCAATTGACCGGAAATATGAGTGCAATCACTATTTATGGGAATCGTACTATCCAAATGAAGACTGATTGGGTAGATATACTCTTCTTTATTGCTGGGAAAGTGTTTGTCTTCAGTTCTCTTGGTTTACTGACATGGCTAGTTGGCCAATCATTTGAAACGAAAATGACGGATTATTTTCCACTGTTCCGTAAAACGATTGGCCCGCTCATTATTATGACGGGACTTGTTTTGCTGGGTGTACTCAAACTAAGATTTCTTCAACGCATAACAATGCGTATTCCTATGAAGTTGCGGGGAGGAAAGCTTGGCTCTTTTTTGTTGGGAGCCAGTTTTTCCCTTGCCTTCTGTCCGACCATGTTCGTCATTTTTTTCTTTTGGCTCATGCCCGTCGTTGTGTCAACTTCGTATGGTTTAGTTCTGCCAGCTGTTTTTGGTATCGCGACTTCACTTCCTCTCCTATTACTGTTCTTTTTAATATGGGTTTTCGATGCAAAGCGTTTAATTATGAAGCGAAGCATGAAAGTGGGAAGAATTATACAACGTTTTGCCGGCTTTGTACTCGTGGTAATTGGTGTTTTAGATACAATCACTTTTTGGGGGATTTGAAGCATCATGGTTGTTACACCTATAAGTGGTGTTAAAGACGTTTTTGTTCTGATGAATTTTTCAAAAAAGGAGATTACATAGATGTTTACAGATTTAAATTTATTTATTGCGTTTGGTGCCGGCTTTCTTAATTTCATATCCCCTTGTACACTGCCGCTATATCCTGCTTTTATTTCTTACATTACGGGGATGTCACTTGATGACCTAAAATCCGATAAAAGGAAGTTCAACAAAAGTGGGATTTTCCATACAATTTTTTTCCTAATAGGTTTTTCAGTTATCTTCATTTTTCTTGGATACAGTTCATCGTTTGTTGGAACGTTCTTTTTCCAGTACCAAGATCTTCTTCGTCAAGTCGGTGCAATTTTCATTGTCATATTCGGTTTGATGATACTAGGTTTCTTTACGCCCAAGTTTTTAATGGAAGAGAAGAAATTACAATTTAAGAATCGTCCAGCCGGCTATTTTGGTACGTTCCTTATAGGACTCGCATTCGCTGCAGGCTGGACCCCATGCACCGGACCGATTACGGGGGCTGTATTTATGATTGCCTCCCAAAATCCAGGTTCGGGTGTATGGTATATGAGTGCATACGTTCTTGGGTTCGCAATCCCGTTTTTCCTTCTGTCCCTTTTCATAACACGGGTTTCTTGGATCCAAAAACACAATCGGACAATTACGAAGGTCGGGGGATACTTTATGATTGCACTTGGTGTACTCCTATTCTTCGATGGGTTGACTTATATTATCATATGGCTTAGTCCGATTTTTGGAGGATTTATGGGATTCTGATGTAATTTTAGGTTCCTTCTACTAGAAAATTAACGAAGAAGAGTGGAGAAGTTGAAGTTGAAGTTCATACAAATATGGAATTTGCATAAGGAGTAAATATAAAATGAGTAATAAAAAATGCCTTTGCGGGCATGAAAACCCGTTTGGCACAATTCTTTGTGAGCAATGCGGAAGGCCGCAGACAGACGAGGCAAAGAAAAGTAAACTTGTCGATATGCGCTATGAAGGGTCAGCAAGAAGATCACAAACATATAAACGGTCAATCATTGACAGAGTATGGAATTTCTTTTCAAGTGTCAAGGTTGGAATTAGCATTATTGTCGCAGTTCTCGTGACTTCCGCTTTTGGTACGTTGTTCCCGCAAAAGTTATATGTTCCTGCTGTTACGGATGCGGACATTGCTGCTTATTATGAAAGGTTATATGGATTCCCAGGCGTTCTATATTATGAACTGGGTTTTTACGACATGTACAATAGTTGGTGGTTCATTACACTGATTGGGATGCTTGGTACATCAATCATCATAGCCAGTTTTGACAGAGTGATCCCACTTTACAAGTCATTGAAAAAACAACGAACAAAACGTCATGTTTCCTTCATGAGTAGGCAACGGATTTATGGAATAGGTTCAGTCAATGATACGGATGTATCACTTGGTAAAGCGGAAAAGAAACTAAAGGAACTCCGATATAATGTGAAGATAGAAGATGGAGCAATACTTGCAGAGAAAGGTCGCTTTTCTAGATGGGGACCTTACGTTAATCATACGGGGCTGATTATTTTTCTTTTTGGTGTTCTATTACGTGGACTCCCAGGTTTTTATGTAGATGAAACACTTTGGCTTCGTGAAGGGGAGATGCGTGCAATCCCTGGAGCACCGGGATTCTATATAGAGAACCAGGATTTTATGATTGAATTATACTCGAAAGAAGAAGACGAGGTGTTTGGAGATGCAATCGACCGAGTAGGTGCAATCGTGAAGAATTATCAGACTGACGTCACATTGTATAAAGAAGCGGAAGATGCACTTCTAGGACAGTCCGACAAACTAGAATTCGTTAAAGATTATTCGATAATTGTCAATAAACCGCTTAACTTTGAAGGGTATAATGTTTTTCAAATGGACTATCGTCTTGATGAATTGAAATCAATGACATTTCATTTGACGGAAAAATCCACGGATAGGTCCTTCGGTGAATTCACTGTAGACCTTACTAATCCAGAACCTACATACGAGCTTGAGGAAGGTGCCCGTGTTGAACTAAAGGATTACTTCCCAGATTACGATGGAATTGAAGATGGTGAGCCAAAAACTAAATCACCTGTACCAAACAATCCAGCATTTATTTTTAAAATGGTGACATCGGATAAACCGGAAGGTGAAATGAGTTTCGTTGCAATTCAGCAAACTCTTGAAACAGAAGTAAATGATTACAAAGTGTCGTTTGTCAGTGCTGACACTCGTGATATTTCAGGTCTCACAGTTCGGAAAGACAAGACATTGTATATATTGCTCCTTGGGGGCATCATTTTCATGATTGGTGTTTCGCAAGGGTCTTATTGGAATCATAGAAGAATATGGATTCAAAAAGGGGAAGGCAATGAACTTCTCCTCGCCGGCCATACAAATAAAAACTGGTTCTCTTTGAGAAAAGAACTTGATCAAGTTAGAGATTATGCAAACTTACCACAGTATGAAGACCGGGAAGATACAGAGTCTTTTGAACAACAGAACGGGGATAATTCATAATGGAACTTGCGTCGTTAAGTGCAAACTTGCTACTCATCTCATTTGTCGCTTATTTTGTCGCCACACTGTTCTTCGGTGGAGCGGTAAAAGGTACGAAATCGGAGGCATCCTATAAAAGTAATCGATGGGGAAAGATTGCAATCGTCATTACGTCTATTGGATTCGTTTCCCATGTCGGGTTCTTCATCACACGCTGGATTGTATCTGGGCATGCTCCAGTTAGTAATATGTTCGAATTTATTACTGCATTTGCAATGATGCTCGTGGGTGCGTTCATCCTCCTATTTTACCTTTACAGAACACCGTCACTCGGCTTGTTTGCGTTACCGATTGCAATTATCATCATTGCCTACGCAAGTATGTTCCCGAGGGATATTGCACCACTCATCCCGGCGCTTCAAAGTTACTGGCTGACGGTGCATGTCATTACTGCGGCGCTTGGTGAGGCAATACTCGCAATCAGTGCGATTGCGGGACTAGTATACTTATTGAAAAATGTTGATTTGACTAAAAAATCTAAACAACGTTTCTGGCTAGAATCAATCATATTCACGTTGATTCTTGTATTCGGTTTTGTTCTATCATCCACAACATTTACTATTACAGGTTACGAAGCCAAATTTTCGTTTATTGATAAAAATGATAATCCTGCTCAAATCGTTTATAACTATCCGCCGCTATTTGGTATGAACGAATACGAGTCGCTCACACCAGATACAATGAAACCGTTCGCAGAAATGCCAGCTATTGTTAATGCGAAAACACTGACGACTTTCGTGTGGTCTTTACTGGTAGGAATTGTACTCTACTTAATAATACGGATTATTTTACGCCGTCCAGTTGCGACTATGTTACAACCGTTTGCTAAAAAAGCAAATTCCAAACTGATGGATGAAATCGGTTACCGTGCCGTTCTAATTGGATTCCCAGTATTCACGCTGGGTGCTCTCATATTCGCTATGATTTGGGCACATGAAGCTTGGTCCAGGTTCTGGGGATGGGATCCGAAAGAAGTTTGGGCACTCATTACGTGGCTATTTTATGCAGCATTCCTACATCTGCGTCTATCGCGCGGCTGGGAAGGTGAGAAGTCTGCATGGCTAGCGGTAATAGGGTTCATAATCATCATGTTCAACCTGCTCGCTGTTAACTTGATTATCGCAGGGCTGCATTCATACGCATGAGACTATTCAGCTTTAGCGACTTCGTTAGCTAAACTAAATATCCACTAGTATCAATCAGGACTAAATCATTTTATTTAGGGAAAATGTATGATTTTGCATCCAGCAAAATTGAGGATATTGAAAAAGTGTGATTTAAGCAACGTGATATTTTCATTTGAAGTTAATGGGTTATGGTTGGAAGATGCATTGGTCTAGATTTCAATAAAATTTATATGTGTGGGATGAAGTACCGGATAAAAAGGCTATGAAACATTGTTGTAGATGAATTCACATAGAAGCTTGATGTGACAATTAGTCAAATACCGTATTAGCTGGCAGGAGGGGGGAATACATTTATGTTTGATTTGTTAGCAATAAACCCAATTGCATTTTCACTTGGTCCACTAGAAGTCCGGTGGTACGGGATAATAATTGCAGTTGGAATCGTTCTTGCATTCTTTGTCGTTCAAAAGGAAATGGTGAAGCGCGGGATGCATCCGGACCTTTTGACGGATTTGCTCATTTGGGCTGTTCCAATCTCAATTGTTAGTGCAAGAATCTATTATGTTGTTTTCTCATGGGATTATTATAAAGATCACCCGGGACAGATTATTCAAATCTGGGAAGGCGGCATAGCAATCCATGGCGCATTGATCGGGGCCTTCATAACAACATATGTTTATACAAAACGCCGAGGTATTTCGTTCTGGAAAACGGTTGACATTGCAGCGGCTGGCCTTTTAATCGGTCAGCTGATCGGTCGCTGGGGCAACTTCATGAATCAGGAAGCACACGGAGGTCCCGTCTCGGAAAAGTTTCTTGAAACGACGATTATTCCAGACTGGATCATGAATCAGATGACTATTGAAGGTGTAACCTATCATCCGACATTCCTTTATGAATCCATGTGGAATATTGTGGGGCTTATCATTATCATTCTGTTGCGCAAAGTGAATATGAAGCGCGGCGAATTGTTTCTCTTTTACCTTGTCTGGTATTCTGCCGGACGTTTCTTCATCGAAGGAATGCGAACGGACAGCTTATATGTCATCGGTGAACTTCGAGCTGCACAGCTTGTATCGGTCGTCACAATCGTTGCTGCATTAGTAATTTTTATCGTAAGAAGATTTGTGCGAAAAGTCGATGTGAAATACCAGGATAAATAAAAAGTAGAGTGGAAAAGGGTGTGTTTCATATTGATTTAAAGGTGTCATTTTGCAAGATTCGAGTGGAGAATCGACTACTCCATAATATGGAGGCCTGGAAGATAGAGAATCATAGAATAACATATGGGATAGGGGAAAATATATGAAGGATATAAAACTTCAGGTGGTCTTATCATGATAGTGATGAAAAATGTGTACAAGAAATACCCGAATGGCGTGGTTGCAGCGAATGGTCTTAACGTCGTAATCGACCCAGGAGAATTCGTTTATGTAGTCGGTCCGAGTGGTGCTGGTAAGTCGACATTCATTAAAATGATGTATCGTGAAGAAGCACCAACAAGCGGAGATGTTATTGTTAACGGCATAAATCTAGCAACATTGCGGAATAAGCGTATACCCTATTTACGTAGGCAGATTGGTGTTGTTTTTCAAGACTTCAAGCTCTTACCTAAATTGAATGTTTACGAGAATGTGGCGTTTGCACTCGAAGTAATCGAAGAATCACCAGCAGAGATTCGAAAAAAAGTGAATGACGTCCTTGGGCTTGTCGGACTTACGCAAAAAGCGCGGATGTTTCCAAATGAATTGTCAGGCGGAGAAGAACAGCGTGTTTCGATCGCGAGGTCAATCGTCAATCTACCGAAAGTTGTTATTGCAGATGAACCGACAGGAAATCTTGACCCTGAAACATCATGGGAGATTATGAGGATTTTCGAACAGATCAACACGCGTGGTACGACGATTGTCATGGCCACCCATAACAGGGAAATTGTTAATACAATAAAACATCGTGTTATTGCGATAGAAGGCGGACTCATTACCCGAGATGAATACGGAGGTGAGTACTATGAAGGCTAGAACATTCGGTCGGCATATTCGCGAAAGTTTAAAAAGCATTCGACGCAATAGCTGGATGACGTTTGCGTCAGTCAGCGCCGTTACCGTCACTCTCCTACTTGTCGGTGTATTCATCGTGATCATGATGAATTTAAATCAACTCGCGCAAAATATCGAGAATGACGTGGAAATTAAAGTCGTTGCAGATCCAGCAGCAGACGAGGTAGCAATTAAAGAGTTAGTAGAGAAAGTCCGTTCGACAGATGGAATAATCGAAGTGGTCTTTTCTTCGCGAGATGAAGAGTTGGACAAGATGATTAAATCATTTGGTGATGAACTTAGTTTATATAAACAGAGCAATCCGCTTGGCGATGCACTGTATGTAAAAGCGAAGGACCCGCAGCAGGCAGCTACTATTGCAAAGGAAATTGATACATATGACTATACATATGAGGTCATTTACGGTGAAGAAAAAGTAGAAAAGCTCTTCAATGTATTAAACACAAGCCGGAATGTTGGTCTTGCCTTGATATTGGCATTGTTATTCACGGCAATGTTCCTTATTTCAAACACAATCCGTATAACAATCGTTGCTAGAAGAACTGAAATTGAAATCATGAAATTGGTCGGAGCGACGAATAACTTCGTGCGTATTCCGTTTTTATTGGAAGGGATTTGGCTGGGTGTTTTAGGCGCAATCGCACCGATGTTAATCATCTCCATTTCTTATTTCAAACTATACGAATACTGGGAACCGAAACTACAAGGGGAACTGTTCCAATTACTAAACACGACGCCATTTATTTATCAACTGAATGGATTAATTCTATTCATGGGGATCTTTATCGGTGTGTGGGGCAGTTTTATGTCAGTGCGTAAATTTCTTAAAGTATAATTGGAACATAATAAAATATAAGTGATAGCTTCCAAGTAGCATTGTTGTTTTTTGAACTGGTTACGAAAAAGGTACTGATGTATACAAAAACTCGATGGAGAATGTCATTCCATCGAGTTTTTGCATTACCTCTAAATCAAATTTTTAACAAGCGAGCATTAATTGCGACAATAACCGTACTCAGAGACATTAATATAGCGCCAACTGCCGGGCTAAGAACTATACCGAAATTATAAAAAACTCCGGCTGCCAATGGGATTGCAAGGATATTATAGCCAGCAGCCCACCATAAGTTTTGAGTCATTTTACGATAGGTAGCTCTTGAAAGCTTGATAATATTTACAACATCAAGCGGATTACTTTTTACAAGGACGACATCAGCTGTTTCAATGGCTACATCTGTTCCTGCTCCTACCGCAATACCGAGATCAGCTTTTGCTAGGGCGGGTGCATCGTTGACACCATCACCGGTCATCGCAGTTCGAAGACCCTCGACTTTTCGGATATGATCAATTTTTTCGGATTTTTCATGTGGGAGCACTTCAGCATAAATCTCTTCCATACCGAGTTGTTTTCCAATATAATGTGCTACTTTCAAATTATCGCCTGTTAGCATAATTGATTTGATATTCATTTCTTTAAGTTTCTTAATAGCTTCTATTGCCGTTTCACGGACAATATCCGCAAGGGCTATCATTCCGGCGAGTTTTCCGTCGATTAATGTGAAGACCACCGTTTTTCCTTCCGAAGACCACTCATCGAATTGAACGTTATCATATTCTAGTTTCAGCTCATTTACATAGCCTGGGCTGACGACCAAGACCATCTTTCCATCAACAGTCCCTTTCAGACCTTTACCAGTCAATGATTGGAACTCTTCTACCGGGGAAAGGGTAAGACCCATTTCCTCTGCTTTTCTTATAACGCCTTTAGCAAGTGGGTGTTGGGATTGTCTTTCGATTGCAGCTGCATAAGAAATGACGTCTTCTACACTGAAATCTATAGAATGATAAATGTTCGTAACACCGAATTCACCTTTTGTCAGCGTACCTGTTTTATCGAAAACGACCGCTTCAATATTTCTGGCGCCTTCAAAAGCTGCCCGATTTCGTATGAGAAGCCCATTTTTAGCCGCTATGGACGTTGAGACGGCGACTACTAATGGAGCTGCCAGCCCTAATGCATGTGGACAGGCTATGATCAGAACGGTCACCATTCTTTCCATCGCAAATGAAACTGGATAGCCAAGTGAAATCCAGATTAGGAAAGTTATCAGACCTGCTGCCAGTGCGCCATAAAACAACCACTTCGCGGCTCTGTTGGCAAGATCTTGCGCCCGAGATTTGGATTCCTGAGCTTCTTTAACCAAGGTGATGACTTGCGAGAGATACGTTTCACTTCCGGTCTTCATTACAGAAATGATAAGTGATCCTTCACCGTTAATGGACCCACCGATAGCCTCTAAGCCAGCTTCTTTTTCAACTGGAACCGATTCACCTGTCAGCATCGATTCATCAATTGTTGATTTACCTTCTAGTATCTTTCCATCTACCGGTACTTTCTCGCCAGGCTTGACAAGTGCATGATCCCCTTGTTTCAACTCCGTTACGTCAACTTCCGTAATATTTCCGTCAACGTCAATAAGATGGGCTTCTGAAGGCATCAATTTGGCGAGCTCTTCCAAAGCCCTTGATGCACCCATTACGGAACGCATTTCAATCCAGTGGCCAAGTAGCATAATGTCAACGAGAGTAGCCAGTTCCCAAAAGAAATCGTTTTCTGCCAAGCCGAATACGGAAGCTGTACTATAAACATATGCAACGATAATTGCCAATGAAATCAATGTCATCATACCTGGATTTCTATTTTTCAGCTCATCTTTTGCACCAGTAAGGAATGGCCAACCACCGTAAAAGAATACATATGTAGATAGCGCAAACAGGATGTACATGTCTCCGTTAAAACGCCAATCAACGTCGAGAAACATTTGAATCATCGGTGAAAGGACCAAAATAGGAATCGTTACGATCAATGAGATGTAAAAACGTTTTTTGAAATCCTCTACCATATGGGTGTGATGATTGTGATGACCTTCATGACCATGTTGTTCTTTGTGATTCAAGTGTTCTTCTTTTGCAATATGCTTTTCCGGTTCGTGGTGATGATGTGAATGATTAGGCATGCGATTTACTCCTCTCATAATTACCAGGTTATAGGTATATCGTCAATATACTCATAAAATATGCAGAAATTATGCAAAATCTTCGTTTTCTCTATATAAAAGAAACGAACGATTCATGAAGATTGGTCATGCTACATACCCTTATAAGGTATATAACCATTACATGCAATATGTAAACATAAGCATTATTTCAATTTAGAAAAAGGTGGGGGATTAATGGGGAACTATCAATTATTTGTATTAGGTTCACTTGGTTTGTTAACACTTGTAGTCGTTATAGTAGCAATAATCTGGAAAAGAAAATTTCGAACGATGCAAGGAATGATGATTTCAATGTTCTTTGGGATGAATGTGGGATTGACTGCCGGCGTTCTATTAGGTGTTACTTATCAAGGTAACCTATTCCTTTCAACGATACTTTCAATGGCTATTGGTGTGCTTGCAGGCTCATTATGCGGATTATGTTTTGGGATTCTCGCGGTATTAGAAGGATTGATGGCCGGGTTAATGGGTGGCATGATGGGGGCAATGGTAGGAGAAATGATTCGTGTAGATCAGTCGATTAGTTTGATACAGATTTTCTTATTTTTATCCATCAGTACAATTTTTATTATAGCTATTTTGAAAACACCACAAAACTCGAAAGTGCTTACTAAAAAGTGGTTATTAAAACCTCTGGTACTTTCAACTTTTGTAGCTTTTTTTATAATAGGCGGCAATTCTATTGCTGAGAAATACGGAAGTCTAAAGGAGTTAGTGATACCAGAAAGTCATCATTCAGCGATGCCGGGGTCAACCGATAATCCCGGTGGTGAAAGTCAAATGATTGTTCTGGAAACCGTCGATATGAAGTACTCAAAAAATGAAATTTATGTGGAGAAAGATAAACCAGTCACATTAACCCTCACAAATTTGGATATGGTTGAGCATGACATGGAAATCCAGACTTCCTCCTTTAATATGGTAATGGGATCCAAACATAATCATGGGGGAAAGAAAGATTTGTTGCATCTACATGCTACACCTGAAAATACGGAGACACTAACATTTACCTTAACTGAATCTGGAGTTTATGAATTTTATTGTACTGTACCCGGGCATAAGGAACTAGGGATGATAGGGCAATTTATTGTAAGTTAAATACTTTAACCTGCCTAAGCTACATATATGAATTGCCGAGGGTAGTCTATGAAAAAGTCGTTGAAAATCTGGAGTTCACTAATCTACGTCCACTTCTTATTCCCTATCGTTTTGGAAAAGATTCCGCGTGAAATAGCGGGAGAGGAATTAGTTGTTCAAATCGATGAGCGGAAATTTGTTTATGCAGCAAATATTATCGAAATGGAACGCGAAGTCCAAACAGGAATAAGTGCCTTTTATACACTACACATTCACACGAAGCATTTGAAATCCAACACTATAAAACATGACTGGTAAAGCTGTCATGTCGACGTTTTTCATCGCCTTGGTTTTCGCGAAATTATTATTGCGGGGCTGAAACAGAAAAATTGAATCGGAGGGACAATTGTGAATAAACGAACCGTAATTATTGTAATAACAGCTTTAATTATGGGTACGTTGATTGTTATGATGGTTAAATCGAATATAGAAAAAGCGGAGCCAATCGATACAGTTTTTTCTGGGGCGGATAGTACAATGATTGAGTATAAGCCTGGACTTGAAAAAGGAAATACACCCCCTGATTTTGAACTATATACGCTTTCGGGTGACATGGTAAAGCTGACGGACTATAAAGGGAAAAAAGTTATCCTTAATTTCTGGGCGTCGTGGTGCGGTCCGTGCAAGGCGGAAATGCCGCATATGCAAAATTATTATGAAAAAAATAAGGATTCTGCAAACGTAGAAATCATTGCGGTTAATTTGACGACGGCGGAGCGGGGCGGACTCGTAGGTATCGAGAAGTTTGTCGATGCGTATGGGCTAACATTTCCGATTCCGCTTGACAATGATGGTGAAGTAATGGGTATGTATGGAGTATTGGCAATACCGACAACTTACATGATCAACACGGATGGGACAATTAAGCAAAAGATTATTGGACCGATGGATGAAAAAACGATAAATGAACATGTTGATAATCTTGATTAAACGAAGCCGGTATCTTGCCTGTTATAATATTCTTTTTCTGTTCGTTTAGTAGACGAGGGAGGAACATTGTGTGGCGAGCGCCATCAATGAAGGTGATGGGGAAGACGCGATTAAGGAATTGTTGCAAGTATTAGAGCTTATCGATATAAAAAAAGTCTGGATTAACTAAATCTAGACTTTTTTTATGTTTAGCATATTGAAAATGCAAGATTAATTGCTAAAAATATTACAGTTTTTCTCCTTAATTAATCCTTAGTTTTGTCATGCGAATGTATTGTGATTGTAAAACAGAAATCATAGTTATTATGCTAAAGTTATACAGGAAGTGATAAATAAAGATGTCGAACAAAGAAAAACAGACATCAATAAAATAGTTGGGGTGGAAAATGAGAAATCGATTTATCCAAATATTAATGGCTGTGTTTATTATTAGTACAATACCTTTTATATCATCAAATAAAGTTAGTGCAGCAACTTCGAATGAGATTGCAAGGTATGCTGAAAATTTATATGGAACGCCATATAAATTTGGTGGGACAACTACGTCTGGATTTGACTGTTCGGGTTATATCAGATATGTATTCAAGAATTTCAACATGAGCCTACCGAGAACATCTGAGGATCAGTTTAGGGTGGGGGCTACGATAAGTAAAGAAAATCTGCAACCTGGGGATCTTGTATTTTTTGCAAATACATATAAAAAAGGTATTTCACATACGGGAATCTATTTAGGGAACAACGAGTTCATCTCGGCTAAGAGCCGTGGAGTCCTAAAAGCAAATCTAAAGACAGATCCTTATTGGGCTCCTAAATATGCTGGAGCAAAACGTCTATCAAACACCCAAGTAGCTTTTGAGCCTGTACAGGTAAAAACTGCTGGGCAGATGAGTGAAGCATTTAAAGATCTAATGATAAAACATCCTGCTTTTGAGGCAATCATTGCATTAAACGAGAGTGGAGTTATAACTGGCTACGAAGACTCCACATTCAAACCGGAAAAATTAATTACTCGTGGACAAGCAGCTGCAATGATAAATCGCGAGCTTAAATTGAAAGCATCAAACGAAGTGACATTTAAGGATGTCGCGCCAAATCACCAATTTGCAGCTGACATCTCGGCCTTGAATGAAGCTGGAATCCTTCAAGGATATGCAACAGGTGAATTCGGCATTAACGACAAACTTACACGCGCACATCTTGCCGCCATCGTCAATCGAGCATTTGATCTGCAAGGACAACTGGATGGGAAAGTACAAATCGCATCAAATTATGATGATGTCCCAACAAGTCATTGGGCCTCAGAAGCAATTCATGCATTGAAGACTCTTGATCAGACAAAAGTCTTTCAGACACCGGAGTTTAACCTAGGAAAAGAAGCAACTCGTGCAGAATTCGCTGCAGCTGTATACAGCGCAATTTCGGACAAATAAATTTTTATTACTAGTCATTGGCGTACATCTACTATAAAGGATGTACGCCAATTTTATGTTTCTTTGAGTAGAAGAATAGAGTTCAGTTTCAAGAGTTTTAAATGTGGAATGGAAGATTTAGCTTCGATTTTCTTAATGTTTGGATTTACAGTAGTGATGATACTCAAATGAAATTGCGTAAATTAATAATTTGAACTACAATTAGAAAAGTGTTAGTATAGGGGTACAGGGTATAAGTACTTGTTAAGGAGGGGAAATCATGAAGGAGACAAACAAAACAACGGTTCAACCAAATAAACAACAGCTCCTCAACCGATTAAAACGAATTGAAGGGCAAGTGAGGGGTATCCATCAGATGGTCGATAATGATCGGTACTGTGTGGATATCTTACATCAAATCAGTGCCATCCAATCAGCAATGAATAAAGTTTCTTTGGCCTTGCTTGAAGATCACACGCACCACTGTGTAGCGAATGCGATTAAAGGGCAAGACGGTGAAAACGCCATTAAGGAATTGATGGATGTCATGAAAACAATGACGAAATAAAAGGCTATAGAAAAAACTTTTATTTAATAGTTGACATACTATACGGGGGTATAGTAAGTTTATAGTGATAACTAAACAGGAGGTCGTCAAAATGAAAGATATAGTAAAAGTACAAGGGATGTCATGCAATCATTGCGTCGGTTCAATCGAGGGAAGTGTTGGCAATCTTACAGGTGTTTCTTCCGTAAAGGTGGATCTTGGCAGTGGTGAAGTTTCAGTAGAGTTTGACAATCAGGAAACAACTTTGGATCAGATCAAGGAGACGATTGAAGAGCAAGGGTATGACATCGTCTGATTTCGTGCATTATGTGTTAGAGGGTTTAGTCAACTAATAATCTTCCGCTTCTACCATATGGGGGTAGAAGGCGGTGGATAAGATCGTACCTTCTGGTATGGTCTTTCTTTTTTGAATGAGTATACCCCTACTACGTATAGGAGTGATAATAAGTGGCAACTAATGAAAAAACGCTACAAATTAATGGAATGACTTGTGCTGCATGCGCAAACCGAATTGAAAAAGGGCTTTCCAAAATAGAAGGCGTTGAGCGAGCAAATGTCAATTTTGCATTGGAGCGTTCTACAATCGTCTACGACCCGGATAAAACGAATGTCAATGAGTTTAAGGAAAGAGTTGAAAAACTTGGCTATAGTGTCGTTCAAGAAAAAGCTTCTTTTGATATTTCTGGCATGACATGTACGGTATGTGCGACGAAGATAGAAAAAAGAATTAGTAAGATGGATGGAGTAGCCAATGCAAATGTCAACTTTGCGTTGGAAACGATTTCGGTTGAATATGACGGTAAACAGGTCGAAACGGCTGATATGATTACGGCTGTTAAGAAAATGGGCTATGAATTGATTCCCAAGCAAGACGGTAAAGACAAGATGGATCATAAAGAGCAGGAAATCAAAAAGCAATACAGAAAGTTCATCTTTTCGCTCATCTTGACGCTTCCGTTGTTATGGACGATGGTTGCTCATTTTGAATTCCTATCATTTATCTATATGCCTGCTATTCTAATGAACCCATGGGTACAACTCGCGCTTGCAACACCGGTTCAATTTATCGTCGGCGCTCAATTTTATAAAGGTGCTTTTAACGCGCTTCGAAACAAAAGTGCCAACATGGACGTATTGGTAGCACTCGGTACGAGCGCGGCATATTTCTATAGCCTTTATCTTACGCTGGAATGGAAAATGGCAGGTAGCACTGGAATGCCTGAGCTCTATTTTGAAGCATCTGCTGTCATTATCACATTAATCGTACTTGGTAAGTTATTTGAAGTTCGTGCAAAAGGGAAAACAAGTCAGGCAATTCAAAAGCTTCTTGGCTTGCAAGCTAAAACAGCCCGCGTTCTGAGAGACGGCATAGAAAAAGAGGTGCCGATTGAGGAAGTCATAGCAGGAGATACAATCCTTGTGAAACCTGGTGAAAAGATTCCGGTGGATGGAGCAATCATCGAAGGGCGCTCCGCAATTGATGAATCGATGATCACAGGTGAGAGCATTCCAGTTGATAAAGTCGTCGGAGACGTAGTGATTGGCGCAACCATTAATAAGAATGGTTCATTGCAAATAAAAGCGACAAAAGTGGGGAAAGACACAGCGTTAGCACAGATTGTAAAAGTGGTCGAAGAAGCACAAGGATCTAAGGCGGAAATCCAGCGTTTAGCCGATAGGATTTCAGGAGTTTTTGTACCGGTAGTAGTCGTTATCGCGATTGTCACGTTCTTTATTTGGTATTTTGCTGTTACACCGGGTGATTTCCGTTCAGCCCTCATTCCGACCATCTCTATTTTGGTCATCGCTTGCCCATGTGCACTTGGTTTGGCGACACCCACTTCGATTATGGCAGGTTCGGGTCGAGCCGCTGAAATGGGACTTCTCTTTAAAGGCGGAGAACATTTGGAAAACACGCAGTCAATCGATACTGTTGTCTTAGACAAAACGGGAACAGTTACAAAAGGCGAACCTGCCTTGACAGATATTTCGGTGGCTGACGGCTTTAACGAAGAGGAAGTTCTCCAATTGGTTGGAACGGCTGAAAACCAATCCGAGCACCCTTTAGCACAGGCGATTGTTAATGGCGTAAAAGAAAAAGGCATTGCACTTCTTGAAACAACTGATTTTGAAGCTTTGCCGGGCTATGGAATTCGGGCTGAAGTAAGTGGTAGAGAAGTGTTAGTTGGAACAAGAAAATTGATGAAAGAACATAACATCGCAATCTTGGATTCGGAAGCAGCGATGGAAAAACTAGAGAGCGAAGGGAAAACAGCGATGCTAATTGCTGTGGATCACAAACTTGCAGGTGTCGTTGCAGTCGCCGATACAGTGAAAGAAACGTCGAAAGAAGCGATTGCAAGAATGCAGGAGCTTGGTCTAGAAGTCATCATGCTTACGGGTGATAACCAACGTACCGCAGAGGCCATTGCCCGTCAAGTCGGTCTGTCTAACGTAATTGCGGAAGTGTTGCCGGAACAGAAAAGTGAAGAGATTAAAAAGCTTCAGGAACAAGGCAAGAATGTAGCGATGGTAGGGGATGGTATCAATGATGCGCCAGCACTTGCCATGGCAAATGTCGGAATGGCAGTCGGTACTGGAACGGATATCGCCATAGAAGCAGCTGACATTACACTGATGCGGGGGGATTTAAATAGTGTTGCGGATGCAATTATCATGAGCCGAAAAACAATGCGAAATATTAAGCAAAACCTGTTTTTCGCTTTCTTCTACAACACGATTGGAATACCAGTCGCGGCAATTGGTTTATTAGCCCCTTGGGTGGCGGGGGCAGCAATGGCGTTCAGTTCGGTATCGGTAGTGTTGAATGCATTGCGTCTACAAAAAGTGAATTTAAAAAATTAACAAGAGAAGAATAACAAAAAAGAGCCCATGCCGATTCCTTTAAGAGTTGGCATAGGCTCCTTTCAATTTAACATACAACCTTACAAAAGGCGCGAAGGCACCATTTTAAAAAAAATTATGTAACGAAACTTTAAGAACACTATGACGTTACAATTGATAGAGAAAGGAGTTTGACAAATTTTTGAGAAGGAATGGAAAAGGGGCTATGCTTGAATATATTATTAAAAATTATAATAATCGAAAAACAGGTAAAGGAGTAGGTGTTTATGTCAATATTATTGGTACTGGGTTCTCTTTTGATAGTTATTTTCTTGCTTAACAAACAAGCTTTCATTCAAATGCCCAGTACAAACACATTATTAGTCCAAAAATTGTCGAACGCAAGATGGTTTAAGAATGAATGGCTTAGTGGCATATTTTTATTTTTCATTAATGCTTTATTGTTTAGTGTTGCGGTATCATTATTTTTTTTATTGGGAGTGCTAAATATTCCTTTTCTCCATTTGGTAATCATGCTATTAGCAACATTCGTAAGCATATATTTGTGGATAGCAATTCATAATGCCGGAAATAAAGGAAAGAGAGAAAGATTAATCATGAGTACAATCGGCAGTAGTTTTTATCTTTTCCTGCTGCTCACTTTTATTTATATGATAGCTAATCTTGGGCCTGGAACGCCGGAAAATGATACATTCATGGCTTTTATTGGATTACTATTTGCATTGTATGTTTCCTTCGTTGCATTAGTTACATGCTTTTGTATAACGGGCCTAACAAAAAAACAATACAGGATTTAATGATGATATAACAGAGCCCTTAATGACCCACATTGGAGTCATTAAGGGCTCTTGCGATTTAATTAAAGCCCGCCATTACAACCACCACTAGCATTTTTTTAAGCTTTTAATCGGTAACTCCTTGTTTGGTTGTTTTGAATGGGGTTGTTCTGTTGTTGCAACACCCTTTAATTTGGAATTCTCATCAATTATACAAAGACTCTGCAATAATTATGACGATTTTCATACATACCTTTCTCGTGCATAGTTTTTTCATATTTTCTTGTTACACTAAAAAAGAAAAAATCCAGACGAGAGGGGAAATAATTGATGGGAATAAAGATAAAGATTGCCGCATTGGCGATTAGTATATTGGTTATCGGCGGCTGTGGTAGTAACAATTCGAAGCCTAACGAAGAAATGGATCATTCAACTATGAATCAAGACATGGAAGAAATGGATCACTCATCTATGGATCAAGACATGATGGGAAATGATCATATGAGCCATGACGAGGTTGTAAGTTTATACAACTCAACAGGGGAAAATGAACTGAAAATACCTTCCATGCTTGAACGTGATAATGAGGAAGGAGTCGTATACACAGTTAGAGCACAAAAAGGGAAAACGGAAATATTTGATGGTGTTGAAACAAATACGTATGGCTACAATGGGACGTTTTTAGGACCGATGCTTCGTTTTGATAAAGGTGATACAGTTAAAATTAGAACGATAAATGAACTAGATGGGGAGACGACTTTTCATTGGCACGGGCTGGAAGTATCGGGGGACGTAGATGGTGGGCCACATAATTCTTTAAAACCGGGAGAAGAAAAGGTTATCGAATTTGAAGTGGCACAAGAAGCGTCAACGTTATGGTTCCATCCTCATCCAGAAGGGAAAACTGCTGAACAAGTATACAATGGACTTGCAGGATTGATTTATATCGAAGATGACAATTCAAAGGGTCTTGGACTTCCAAATGACTATGGGAAGAATGATATTCCATTGATTTTTCAAGATAGAACATTTGATGACGAGAAGCAATTGAATTTCAGCGCTGTATTGAATGATGATGGTACTATTGGAGATACGTTATTGATCAATGGGACGTTGAATCCCATGTTGACTGTAAACAAAGAGAAAGTACGTCTCCGTTTATTAAATGGATCGAATGCGAGGAATTACACATTTAAATTGAATACAGGGGATTCCTTTGTTCAAATCGCTACGGATGGTGGTTTTTTAAATGAACCGGTTGCACTGAAAGAAATTACACTAACACCATCCGAACGGGTGGAAATAGTTGTTGATTTTTCACAACTTAATACAACAATTGACTTGGCACTAATAAATGAAGATGGATCTATCCTTTTACCATTTGAGGTTTCTGATCAAAGCGGAAAAATTAGCAGGATTCCGGGAGAGATGAATAATTTTTCATTGACAGAAGAAGAGATGGAAATGCCAGTTACAAAAAAAGTGGAACTCTTTGGGATGATGGACCAGGTAACGATAAATGGAAAGAAATTTGATGCGGAAAGAATTGATTTCACACAACAGCAAGGAGTCACTGAAGTATGGGAAATTTACAATAAACCGGACATGATGGGCGGAATGATCCATCCGTTCCACATTCATGGAACGCAATTTAAAATAATTTCAAGAGACGGAAAAGAGCCACCGGAAAATGAACGAGGATGGAAGGACAGTATTTCCATAAAACCAGATGAGAGAGTGAAAATAGCTATACAATTTAAGCATAAGGGTGTGTATATGTTCCATTGTCATATTCTTGAACATGAAGACAACGGCATGATGGGACAGGTAAAGGTGGAATAAACTCAATCCAATAATATGTGGAAGTCCGTGACATTAACGCTAAAGCATATTGTAAAATGACGTAATTCATTATGTAAACAGCCAGTGTGCATTAGCCACACTGGCTGTTTTAAAATTTGCATAAATAAATAATAAAATAAAAAAGTCAATGTTTCATTGCTTTTTAATAAAGGTGAGTTACATAATGTCTCCAATACTCAGTAAATCCAATAAAAAAGATAAGAAGAAAAGGCCTTTACTAATAACTTTACTATATATAGCAACCATTCTATTTCTCATTTGGTTGCTCATAGTCTTATTTCTAACATTCTTTTTTTTTCGTGAAGAAATCAAAGGAAATTCTTTGCCGGATAAATTGTATTTTATATCCGATTTAAAAATGGATACGTTGAAGGGCCCGTCAGTTATACCTAAGCTTTTTGGGAAAATAAACGAATCCTCTGACGGAACATTCAATGGAATAGATATTCCGAAAATTAATTTGGACCAACCAGATAGAGATGAATTCAAACCTGCTATGAAAGACCTTTTAAAAGATAGAAGCTTTGACAGAGAGGGTTTCGATGCGATTTTTGAAAATATGAAATCACCCAAAATAATCCCGATAGATTCTTTGCACTCTACTTTTGGAAAGGATGTCATTTATATTTATCACTCCCATAGTAGGGAATCTTTTTTACCGTATTTTAAAGACACTGATAAACCGAAGGATGCTTACCACTCGAGAGCGAATATTACGTTAGTAGGTGAAATGCTTGGGAGGGCATTGGAGAAAAGAGGAGTAGGGACGAAAGTGGATTCAACTGATATCGTACAAGAATTAGATATAAGAGGGTTAGACTTTAACAGTTCTTATAAGTTATCGGGGGAACTGGTACGCTCTGCACGTGCGAAAAACAAAGATTTGGAAATTTTCTTGGATGTTCATCGTGATTCATTGCGTAAAGATTCTACCACTAAAGAAATGAATGGAGAAAGTTTTGCACGTCTGTTATTTGTAGTTGGTACTGGACATAAAAATTATGCAAGCAATCTTTTGTTTACAGAAGGCTTGGATAAACTTCTTGCTACTCATTATCCGGGTTTGTCAAAAGGAATACTTAAAAAAGATAGCAGTCAAGGGAACGGAGTTTATAACCAAGATGTATCTCCAAACTCAGTTATTGTAGAAATTGGTGGCGTCGATAATACGTTAGAAGAACTTAATCGGACTACCGAAGCATTAGCGGATGTACTAAGTGATTATTACTGGCACAGAGAATAGTAATCAGTTTCTTTGGAACCTGACATATAAAGGGAAATAAGGACTTTTTAAGGAGTTTTTTATTTTTAGTTTTAAAACGACTTTTAAGGGGAAAATACCACTGATTGCAAAAATAGCAGGAGGTGAGTCCATGAATACGGAATACGAAGAATGCCTGAAAGCATGTTTAGAATGTCTAAAGGCATGTAATACCTGTTTTGACGCATGTTTAAAAGAAGAAAATATGAAAATGATGGCCGAGTGCATTCGCTTGGACCGTGAATGTGCAGATATATGTGCGTATACAGCACAAGCGATGACGCGCAATAGTCCATTTACTAAACAGATTTTAGAACTTTGTGCAGCAGTTTGCGAACGTTGCGAGCAAGAATGTGCTAAACATGATCACGATCATTGCCAACGTTGTGCTGAATCTTGCAGAAAGTGTGCTGAGGCATGCCGACGAATGGTGGCTTAAGCGATATGCAGAAAATGTAACCAGCTATGGGCTGTTTCAAGAAATTAATTTGGATTTCTAGGAATAGCTTCTTTCTATTTGTGTATTATCTAAGAATAGGAGTGTTAATCAAATGAAAAAACAATTACTTTTTTTAGGTGCCGCTATAATCATTGGTTTAAGTGGATGTGGAAATAACACTAGCAACGAGAAAGGCCCAAACAACAATAATGAATCCAAACAGGAAGTCATGAAGATGGAGGTGAACCATTCTGCTAGAGGTGAAGTCCCTGAAAATTTGAAAGTGGAAGAAAATCCCGCCTATAAAGTCGGAAGCGAAGCAATTATTAAAGCAGACCATATGAAAGGTATGTACGGTGCTGTAGCAAAGATAGTAGGTGCTTATGATACTACAGCTTACGCTATATCGTATACACCGGTAACTGGCGGAAAAAGAGTAGAAAATCATAAATGGGTTATCCAAGAAGAGATAAAAGATGCTGGTGACAAAACTTTGGAACCAGGAACTGAAGTAACTATAGAGGCAGACCATATGAAAGGGATGAAAGGAGCAAAAGCGGTAATTGATTCGGCCGAAAAAACTACTGTATATATGATTGATTATACTCCTAATACTGGTGGGGAAAAAGTTACAAATCATAAATGGGTAACAGAAAGTGAACTATCTGCTAAAAAAAGATAGTATAAAGATGCATTAATGTATTGAAAACTTATCTTGAATCAACGGGGTGTTACTGTGGAAACCCACAGTGAAAGTTCTAAATTAAACCGTAAATTCCAATGAAGTTGCTATCAGCCCCTGGTTTTGTTAAAGTGAAAGTATATTCTTTATGTTATTAAGTCACTGTTCCACTAGTGAAAGCCGTTATACTTTTTGTCTTTTGGTAAAGTGATCCGGCACAAATGTTCAGCCTTTGTACTCCTTATTAAAGGGGAAGTTAGGCAGACGTATTCCACGTCAAAAATTTGCTTAGGCATGTCAAAAGGAATACTTTCGCATTTTGCGTGATATATATTAAAATCGATATTCCCTATTCAGGGAATATCGATTTTTTTGCTTTCAAAAAGGCACTGAAAGGTGATAAAAGAGGATTTATTGAAATCGAGCAAATTGGGTTATTTTAAAACGCATTTACTTAGCAATCGCTAGGTTAAGTGCGTTTTTTATTTATTTAAAATAAAAAAATAGAGAGGGTTGTTAGGTATGTCAATTAATCTTGATAATATGACGGCTGTTCAAAACAAGCAAAAAAGTGGTATTTTAGGACACTTAATGTGGTTCTCATTAGGCAAGCAATTAGTCAAAATGGATGATTTAGAACGAGGGCTTGTTCAATCAGGATTGCCTATTGAATGGATGCCGAATGCGATTCGTCCAGCCGATGCTTTCCGAAGAAGTACGAAAGAGATAGAGACTAGAAAATCTACTGGACATGCTGGGGTATTCGAAAACTTTCTTATACGTGAAGTGTTCTCTGACAAGAGTCACGTGCAAAGAAACATTGTAGTGGAAAAAGTGGATCAGGCCGGTAAACGACTTGATTACAACAGTAAAGCGGGAGTAATCACGCTAGATAAGCAGAATAGTTCTCTAACGTTTATAACAGAGAACGAAATTGCAAAAGAGCTGTGCTTTGAAGCCGAGCGGAATTTCAATATTTATAAAGACCATTATTCAGCCCAGCAAGTAAGAGTAATGGTGAGTAAAATTCTTCAATCGTTAGCACCCACACCTGTGCGTCCAAATGGCGGAGTTTATTTTGTTCCGGATTCACATACAGAAGGGTTGAATCAACTTGTAAACTTTACCTCCTCTCTTGAGAACAGTGAAGGGTTCAAAATACCCGTCGTTAATACATTCGACAACCGACAAATGGTGAACACGAAGCTAAATGATCATTTGGAATCCATTTTACATGATTGTAAGTCGATTGGTGGGCTGAAAAAGGGACAAGTAAAAGAGATTATTGAAAATGCGAAGTCTGTTATTGCCAACTACCGAAATTATAAAGGTATTGTCACTAATGAAGCGGATACGCTAGAAAATAAAATCATGACGATTCGTGCAGCGATTGCGAAAATGGTTGCGGATCTTTAAGAAATATAGGAATGGAGCGATTAGAATGCCTGAGTTTTATCAAACAATAATGGGGAGAAAATTCTACGAGCGGGATGTTGTCGAGTATGTGCAATCTATAAAGAAAATTGCACAAGAACTTGAGCGTTCAAATGAATTGAAAGAACAGGAATTGCAGTTAAAAATGCGGGAGCTATCGATAAAAGAACAAGAATTATATATTCTTTCAGCGAAAAACTAAAATGAATCTTAAAAAGGGAAGTAGGGTTTCATTAGAAGCCTGCTTCCTTTTTCTATCTAAACTAAAAAAAGGGGTTAATCAAAATGACAAACACTAATTTTACCAAGTTAGAGGAAATTAAAAAGGCACTCAATGCAAAGTTTTTTGAACGCGAAGAAGAAGTTGAGGGGATTCTAGTTGCTCTACTTTCTAGGCAACATATGCTCATGATTGGACCTGCGGGAACAGCGAAATCAGCATTGTCGGTAGAGTTAGCCAAGATTGTACAGGGAACAGACTATTTTCAATGGTTGCTGACGAGGTTTAGTACACCCGAAGAAGTATTTGGCCCATTGTCTTTAAAGGACCTTGAACAAGGCGTGTACAAGCGGAATACAGCAACTAAAATGCCGGAAGCGAATCTAGTTTTCCTTGACGAAATATTCAAAGCCAACTCGGCAATCTTGAATAGTTTGCTGACACTTATAAACGAAAGGCTCTTCTATAATAACGGAACGCCGATAAAGGTTCCTTTGATGTCAGTTATCGGGGCCTCAAATGAGTATCCCGAAGAAGGAGAAGGACTTGAAGCACTTTTCGATAGGTTCTTACTTCGGTTCGAGCTGGATTATATTGCAGATGAAATGAATTTTGTTTCTATGATGAAGGGAACCGGTCAAAATCAGTTTATGCCTTCTATGACTATGGATGAGTTGGTTCAACTTCAGTTTTTTACTGACATGGTTACAATACCGGATGAAGTGTATGAAACTCTTTCAAAAATCCGAAATGAATTGCGTGATGAAGGCATACGCCCTTCTGACAGACGCTTTAAACAATCCCTATCGGTTCTACAAGCGAAGGCTTTGATAAACCAAAGGCAAATTGTAAAGGTAGATGATATTGTCATCCTTGAAAATGCCCTTTGGGAAACGGTTGATCAAAAGGATAACGTTTCTCTGATTGTTCGTAGTCACTCACAAGATGTGGTTACTCGAAAACTTGATACGATTCAGGAAGAGGCAAGTGAAATATTTTCTTCCATGCAGACGTATGCTTCTACTGACGCAGGTATGGAAGCTACCCAAAAATTGAAATCGTTGGTTGCTGATTTAAATAAGTTGAAAAAGCATAATCAAAGTAGAGATACGGATATTGACTCTTTACTTAATAAAGTGAAAGCGATGCAGCAAGAAATTCTTGACAGTATTTTGGAGCCAATGGATTTTGGCGCCGGAAGTGAAAAATCAACTGTACAAATGCCATTCTAAAAATACATTGACGGACGTTATTGGAATGCTAAGGAACTAATCCTTGGCATTTCTTTGTTTTAAAATTGAGAGGAAGTGTTTTATTTGAGGTCAACGATTGTAAGAAATGAAAATCATTCTGTATTAAATACAGATTCATTTGATAAAAGACGATTCAAAGAAATATATAATATGTCGCAAGGACTTCAAAAGTTAAGCCTTGATGCAGAATTTCCTACATTTGAACCATTGCTCGCTGATATTTGGGCATCGCTATACAAAATGAAACCTGAATTGACTGAAGATGATATTCCCGATGATTTGCAAGTTAACAAATTATTTATGGAACAAATCATGAATGATAATTCGTTTGAAAGTTTCCGAAAGTTTACCCGACTGGATGATTTATCATCAGCCATAGGAACAGTGAAATTTGGAGAGATAACGAATGAATGGTTAGCTGAACAAAAAGACAGAGATGAAGACCTACAAAAACAAATGCAAGAAATTCAGGCGATGCAAAGGCAACTTCAAAAGCAGGACCAACAAAATGGTGCTGGAAATGGTAGTGAGGAGTTACAAGAAGACATAAAAGATGCAATGTTAGACTTAGGGGGTCAACTTCATCAGACATTGCAGAACAACAGTCATAGCTTTTCAGAAGCGATGTCACAAGCTGTGCAGGAAACGAAACAGACGAAGGATAGCTTGAAATCATTACTTGGTGGAACAAGTGCGGGTAGTGGGGACGCAGAATTGAAAAAAGTTCCTTTACGGGACCAAATTTCATTAGCTGAAAAGATCGCATCAGATAAACAGATGAGAGAAATTGCGGATTGGGCGGGTCGATTTAAACAGATAGCCCGTAAAAAGCAAAAATCCAAACATAGTGATTCAATGGAAAGAAGTGGGGTTACGCTTGGCAACGATATTGAGCGATTGCTACCGATGGAGTTGGGTTTGTATACACACCCAATAACGAAGAATGACTTCCTACGTCGCTTTGTGGAAGGCCAGACGATGCAATATGAACAGAAAGGACATGAGGTACTAGGGAAAGGTCCAATTGTGCTTTGTCTGGATCAATCAGGTAGTATGCATAAACTAGATACCCAGTCAAAAGGGTTTACGTTAGCGCTCATGTCGATTTCAAGAAAACAGAAAAGGGATTTTTGTTTAATCCTGTTTTCTACTCATACAAAAATCTTTAAATATGAAAGAGGGAAGATGAAAAGTTCAGATATGATCAATTTAGCTCAAACTTTCTTAGGAGGGGGAACGGACTTTGCACTACCCCTTGAAAGAGCGATGAATGTAATAAACGAAAGTCGTTTTAAACAAGCTGATTTAGTTTTTATTACAGATGGGGAGGACAAAGTAAAAGATTCGTTTCTTGAGTCGTTCAATAAAAAGAAAAAAGAAAAGAACTGCATTGTATTATCCCTTACGATAGGAAGTAATATAAAAACAGTTAAACAGTTTTCAGACAAGGTGGTACAAGTTAAAGATTTTGATGACGTAGGAAGTTTTACTGCGTTTGAAATATAAAGTAAAAACCAAAGGCTCACATTTACAGTACCGAGTTCGGCTTTGGTATCCGAAGAGAATAGACTAATAAGAATTCAAATCTTTTATTTTTCAACAACTAATCAACACTAAAAATAGCATACAAAAAGCTCAGACTTAATCTGAGATTATTCTTGAATCAATTCGCTTTCTTTCAATAAAATTCCGTCATACCCCATCTTACGAGCAAGTTGGGTAATATGAGGCTGCTCAAGGCGAGCAGTGTGGAGAATATCCGCTTCCGAAAAGGCGATGCGAGTTGGGCCATCGAATAACAACTGTCCATTACTTATAATAATCGTACGACCAAATGTTTCAGCGACAAAATCCATATCATGCAAAATACAGAGCACAAGTTTTCCTTGCGCATGCAACCCGTGGATAATATCTTTTAGAATCGCCTTACCACGTGCATCTTGCCCCATTGTCGGTTCATCGAAAATAACGATGTCCGTATCCATTGCAAGAATGGATGCAACAGCAATCATTTTCCGCTCGGCGAGGCTCAAATCGTATGGATTTTCTCCTGCTTTACCTAACAAGCCAACGCGTTCCAGCATCTTCTCAGCATTCAAGCGCGCCACTTCAGGCGTTTGTCCAACGTTGAGCGGCCCAAACATCACTTCATCCAAGACATTGTTTTTAAAAATCTGGTCGTTTGGATTTTGGAAAATGAGTCCGATAGTGCCCGCAAGTTTTGCCGCGGTCGTGTCTTTCGTATTCGTGCCATTTATGATGAGTTCACCAGCACTTGGCTTTAGTAATGCTTTTAATAGTTTGACGAAAGTAGTTTTACCAGCGCCATTTTGTCCGATAATGGCTGTAGGTTCGCCGCTTAACGTGACGCTGATCCCACGCAAAATAGGGGTATCCTTGTTATAGCTGAACTGAAGATCCTTTACTTTGATTTCAGGACCAGCCGTTTTTGTTAAAGGCAGGGATTCACTAATTGTCCGGATATCGCCATTGGTAATTCCACTTGCAGGCATTTCTTCAAGTGATATCGGATAAAGGCCAGTCAACTCGTTTTTTAAATGAAGTGCTTTTGCGACTGTTGTATAAACAGGTGGGACAACCCCAAAATTCAGTAAATCAGCACGTGAAAAAATGTCAGCAGGCGGTCCGGAATCTATTAATTTACCTTCATGCATAAGGAGAATTCGATCGGAATAAGCAGCAAGTTTCTCCATTTTCTGCTCAACCATTATAATCGTCATACCTTCTTTTGACAGGTTTTCAACGACACGGAATACTTCTTCAGACCCACGCGGATCGAGCTGTGACGTCGGTTCATCAAGTATGAGAATATCGGGTTTCATGGCGATAACACTGGCGATTGCGACACGCTGCATTTGCCCGCCAGATAGGGAGAATGGATTTTTATCCCCTAATGCTTCAATATCGAGGAATTGCATACTTTCTTTAATTCGCCTATGCATTTCGTCGCGTGGGATGCCTAAGTTTTCAAGCCCGAACGCGATTTCATCGTAAACTGTGAATTTGGCGCCAGTCATTTGTGAAAATGGATTTTCAAAAACAAGTCCAACTTTTGCTGTAATATCACTGATTTCATGTGTCAGTACGTCCATGTCACCAATGAAAACATCACCACCATAGGCGCCTTTGAAAAAGTGGGGAACCAAACCACTGAGTGCAAAACATAACGTCGTTTTTCCAGCGGTATTCATGCCTGCTATGCCAACGAATTCCCCTTTTTTAACGGTGAATGAAATACCGTCAAGGGCGAAAGTATCGGTGTTCGGGTATTTATATGTTAGATTTTCGACACGGATACTGTTCATAAGACAACCCTCCAGACGATAGCGGCGATTAACGTGATGATAAGTATAATTTTCAAGATGAGTCCATATTTAAAATGAAAAGATTCATTCAAAAACGTTTTTGTTCCTTTCGCATTGAATCCGCGAATTTCAAGTGCAATAGACCTTTCACGCGTATCGTTTAATGAATTAAGAACAACTGGACCGAGAAGTGGGATAAATGACTTAATGCGCGTAAGTAAATTTCCTTCTGTTTCCATGCCACGTGCTCGCTGTGCATCGGTGATTTTACTAGTCATTGCTATCATTTGCGGGATAATCTGCAAAACCGACAGAAAAACGTAGCCGATTTTAGGGGACATTCCTTTATTGATAAGTGATTCGACAAGATCATCCGGTTTCGTTGTCAAAATAAGAACGCCGAACGCACACACCATATTAATGATACGAAGGGTGAGTAGTAACGCGAATGCGAATCCTTCCTTATAAATAGGAAGGGGACCAATTTCAAAAAGAAGTGTCGCGCGGTCCGGATGGAAGAAACCTTGAACGATGATGATAGAAATAATCAACAACAGGCTGACACCAATAACCGGCAAAATGTACTTGAACACTTTACCAGCGAGAAGTAGAAGGAGTGTAAACGCCAAGACACAGATGACGAATAAATGAGTCGGAAGGATATAGGTCAATGCGATTGATAGGAAGACAAATAAGAGCTTGGTTAGCGGATCGATGTTGTGGATGAACGAATCTTTATCTACATACAGTGTCATGTTTTTCACGGGAATCCTCCTAACCTATAATTTGATATAAACGGCCCGATGAACCAGGCCGCTTACGTAGTCCTTAAAGACGTTCTATTTTTGAACGGTTGTCGTACATATGCGTCAAGTTCTTAGGTAGACCTTTGAAGAGAAGGAAACTGATTAGAACTGTTGCCATTTTATCAGGCACGTCAACGACAATGCTGTCTGCGAATGATGCAAACCAAAGCGGCATATCTTGTGCCATCATTGTTGCGAAAAGTGCATCACCCCATACATTCCCGGTTTGCCCACCCCAAAACATGATATTAAGAGGAGTTGATACTGTAGCGGCGATCAAGCCGACGACAAGTCCAAGTACAAGTGCTTTTCCTACGTTTACTATCCATCCTTTATACGCCATAATTCCCACGACAAGACCGATGACTGCGGATGTAATTGCATAGACGAATGAAATCGGATCGGCGGTGAAGCCGTAAATAATATTGTTCACAATCCCTGCAATGGCACCGATAATCGGACCTGCTAGCATACTTGCTAGCACTGTACCAATAGAATCAAGCCATAGCGGCAATTTAAGTAGGCCAGCAAACAACTTCCCTAAATAGTTGATGCCGATAGCTGCTGGAATAAGGACAAGGGCGGCAGTCGTAAAATTGAGTGACCACATGCTGTTTTTCTTCACGAATTCGTTCCTCCTTTTGTATAACGTATGAGGCGTATACCCCAAACGACACACTGAAAGACAAGGTGTCTTGACAGTTGTCAATTCGATTATAACTTACATTTGGGTTGAAGAATAGATAGAATTTTGAATGGGATGAAAACAAGTTGGAGATTGTACGCGGAGTATGATGAACTGTCCGACAGAACTGTTGAACAATACGACAAATCACTAGAATACTACACCAAACTCCATCAACCCTACACACCAATATAAAAACAGCTTCCCCACTAATAGGAAAGCTGTTAAGTATCAATTTAGCTGATTAAAACGTTTGAAGCCTGTGAATTTATCTTTCCAGTAAACTGAGTTAATTGAAGTAATTTCAACTTTTTGCGAAGCGGCATGGATGAAGTTACCATCACCTAAATAAATTCCAGCATGCGAAATGCCACTTCGGTATGTATTTTCGAAAAACACTAAATCGCCTGGTATAGGCTCGTCCACACTAAAAGAATTGGTATGCATACCAATTGTATTTAGTCTCGGCATATTAAGTCCTGCCTCGTTAAATACATAATAAATGAATCCACTGCAGTCAAAGCCTTCTTTAGTTGCGCCAGCCCAAACATAAGGTGTATCCAAAAGCGGAAGCGAAACTTCGACCGCATTGACTAATACCTTTTTAGAGGGAAGATTCAACACTTTAGGCTTCACAGTTGTTGCAACGGCATTCTTCCATGAGTAAGTGGAAGAAGTCTCTTTTAGTACAGCGGGAACTTTTGTAATTGTTGTTTTTACTGGGGCTGAATTGGCTGCACCTGGTTTTTGACTAACCGCAACTTTTGCAGAAACGGCCAATTTTTGATTAGTTTTAATCGAATCGGAAGCAAGACTGTTTAAGCTTTTAAGCTCGTCTACAGTCAATTTATGCTTTTTGGCAATTTGCCATAGTGTATCACCTAGCTTGACGGTGTATGATTCGGTTGCTGCATCTGCGCTCTCAACGGAGATAAACATTGCTAGGGCAAACGTCGCTAGTAACGAAAACGCTTTCTTCTGCATCTATTTTCCCCTCTCCACGACAAACAGTTCTATATATGTATTCTATCGGATTGATAGAACTAGAACAATAGACTGTTAAATAACATTTATGTTACAAGGAGATTGCAGATGTATTGCGATGGAATGATTATTACAATGTTATATATGTTAAAATAAAGAATTCCATTGAATTTGCTTCGGCTGCCCCTTGTAAGGCGCCTTCGCTCACTTATCACAAGTATTCATTTGTTATCTCAAACCGGTCGCCTAATTCAGCGTTGCTAATTGCAGATTTTTCCGCGTCTTGAGTACTTTGATTATGCAAGATGGTGCTTGTAATTTGTATAATTACTTATTGATGGCTTTAAATGTAATTATTTCATTAATTATGGGGAAACAAAAACCGACTCCCACATTCAGTGAGAGTCGGTTCCTTCTATTAAAACGAATACTCTTTCAATAAACCTTCTAATTTTAGCGCAAGACCAATAGTACCTTTAACCTTGAGTTTACCCATCATAAAGGCAGCGGTCGAATTCAAGTTGCCAGCAAGTAGCTTCTTGAAATCTTTCACACTCATCGTTAATGCACAATCAACCTCACCGGGATCTCCGGTAATTGTTACGGCTTTGCCATCTGCTAATGTTAAGCCATATAGACCGCCATCTTCACCGGATAAATTGAATGAATAGCTGACAGTCATTCCTTTAATTGGACCTGGTTCCCCATTCAACTTTTCGTCGATTTTAAGCCAAATTGCCGCCAAAGTCATGTCATCAAAGTTCATCGTCACTGGACAACCCTCCATAATACTGAATGTTCATTCAGTATAGCTGAAATGGTACGGAAAAGCATGAACTTTCTGGGAACTAAATCCGTTTCTTAAATAACGGGCTTAGAACCACGCCAATAAGTGCACCGACAATAGCTGGTACAAGCCAACCGATCTGCTGTTCATAGAGCGGGAGATGGGCAAGCATATCATTGACAGGCTTAATCTCGATTCCAGCACCTTTTAATCCGTCAAAAATACTAACAAAAGCAGTTGCCAGAAGCGCCAAGATATAGACAATTGGCTTTCTACCAAACGATTTGTCGATGAATGACATGAGCATCAGTACAATTGCAAGCGGGTAGATTGTTAGTAAAACTGGAATTGAAATGGAAATAAGTTGCGTCAATCCAACGTTCGCAATAATTGCACTGAATCCTGCGAAGATTAAGACGTATGTCTTGTAAGAATTCCGCGGAAATACATGCTTAAAATACTGTGCACATGCTGAAACGAGACCAATCGATGTTGTTAGACAGGCAAAAATAATTGTCAAGGCTAGAATCATCGTGCCGTATGGTCCGTATAAGACGGTAGATGCGAGTGCGAGAACTGCGCCTCCATTGTCCTGTATTCCGATAGCATCGACGCTAGTCGCTCCGATGTACCCGAGTGAAATGTAAACGAGTGCTAATCCCGTAGCTGCGACAACACCAGCGAAAACCATGGCTTTCATGACAGCCCGACTTTCTGTTACGCCTTCTGCTTTAAGTGCATTAATAACGACGATGCCGAATACAAGTGCTGCGATGACATCCATCGTTAAATACCCTTCAACAAAGCTACGGAAGAAGGCATTGGTTGCGAAATCAACGTGTGCTTGTCCGATATCTCCCATAGGTGACACAATACTTTTCACAGCTAGTGCTCCAATGACTAGGAATAGTATAGGTGTCAACACCTTACCTATGCGATCTACGAGTTTCGCAGGATTCAGTGCGAGTACCACTGTGATGATAAAGAAGACAATCGTAAACAATACAAGTGGCCAGTTTGAGTCGGAAATACTATCAGGCAGAAACGGAACGACACCGATTTCATATGAAACGGTAGCCGTTCGCGGAATGCCGAAAAACGGACCAATCGCCATATAGACAATCATCGTAAAGGCAATTCCGAAATAAGGATTGACACGACTTGCAATGGTTTCTAAGCCGCCACCCGCATTCGCGATTGCAAGAATTGCAACAAGAGGCAATCCGACTCCTGTAATTAGAAATCCAATCATAGCAATGAATAGCTCGTCTCCTGCCATTTGCCCGAGAAGTGGTGGGAAAATGATGTTACCCGCACCAAGGAACAAAGCAAAAAGCATAAGCCCGATAACGAAATTTTTCTGTAAAGACAAGTAAACTGCAACTCCTTGAAAGAATGATGTAACGAAACTTACTATCTTTTATTATAACCGAAAGAAGGGGCAATCGTCTAATAAATTCGACATTGTGGTGAAAAAAATGTCGAATCTTGTAACTAATTGCAGAATAGTTCACACGTTGTTTATATATCTGTTTTAAATAAATATAGTTTGACAAATTATTGTTTGCTAAAATCTTGTGTGAAATGTATCAATTTTTGATTTATTATAACCGAAGTCGTAAAATGTTTACGACCTGGTCCTATACGTGTAAAATGAGGAACGGCTAGTATAATCAGGGGGTAATACAATGGAACAAGTACAATTTATGCGTAATTTAATTATCGAAACACCTTCGATGCCGGGAAACTTCGCGAAAGTCGCGTTAGCTATCGGACAATTAGATGGAGATATTGGTGATATTCAAACCATAAAAGTAGGTACATTATCGACGATTCGTGATATATCAATTCAATGTTCAAGTGAAAAACACTTGATGCAAATTGTTGAAGCAGTTAATCAAATCGGCGATGGAATTAGTGTTCACGCTGTAACGGATGATGTATTGCAAGCACATGAAGGCGGCAAGATTCATATGAAAGGCCGTATGGAAATTCGCTCTTTAGGTGATTTACGACGTGTCTATACACCAGGCGTCGCGAACGTTTGTGAACTGATTAAGAATGATCCGGAGCAGGCGAAATATTTCACAGGAATCTCGAACACGGTCGCTATCGTGACTGACGGTACAGCGATTCTCGGTCTTGGAAATATCGGACCTGTCGCTGGAATGCCGGTAATGGAAGGGAAAGCTGTGTTATTCGATCAATTTGCCGGGATAAGTGGTATTCCTATCTTGCTTAATACGAGTGATCCAGACGAGGTTGTCGAAACAATCAAGCATATTCAGCAAGGATTTGGCGGAATATTGCTTGAGGATATTGGATCGCCGCACTGTTTCGAAATTGAAGAGCGGTTGAAAGCGGAACTGTCGATTCCGGTCATGCACGATGATCAACATGGTACAGCAGTTGTCACATTGGCATCTGTAATTTCAGCTTGTCAACAAACTGGTGTCAAGCTTTCAGATGCGGTTGTGGGGCAAATAGGCCTTGGTGCAGCTGGTCTAGCAATCAGCCGTATGCTTATGAAGTATGGCGTGAAGGAAATGCGTGGCATCGACCGTAATGAAGTTGCGCGGCAGAGGCTTGCTGATCACGGCGGTACCGTCATTGATTCACTTGAAGAACTGATGGCGACATGTGACATTATTGTAGCTACAACAGGCGTTGCGGGACTTATCAAACCAGAAATGGTACGAAAAGGGCAAATTATCTTAGCTTTGTCTAATCCAAACGCTGAAATTTCACCGGAAGACGCACTTGCAGCAGGCGCAGCATTTGCGGCGGATGGTCGTCTCGTGAATAATATTTTAGGCTTCCCGGGTATTTTCCGCGGTGCACTCAATGCGCACGCAAAGGAAATTACCTATCCGATGCTAATTGCAGCTGCACTTGCAATTGTCGACAGCACGAAACCGGGTGATCTTGTCCCACATCCGCTCGATCCAAACGTCCATCAAAATGTAGCGGCTGCGGTTGAGCGAGTTGCGAATAACTTATAATTGATAGAGGCCTCTTACCTGGTAGAAATGAACCGGGTAAGGGGCTTTTTTTATGGAGAAAAGTAGATTGCGAATTGCCATGATAGTTTTGCATGTGGTGTCCAACTAAAAGGGGGGAGTGTGCAACAGAAGTGTTAGAGTGTCCAACCAACTCGCTGGAGTGTGCAACAAACATGTCAGAGTGTGCAACGAATACGCCAGAGTGTACAACAAACACGCCAGAGTGTGCAACAAACAGGGGGAGTGTCCAACCAACTTGCTGAAGTGTCCAACAAACGTGTCGAAGCGTCCTACCAACAATTCAAAGTGGCCGTCCATCCATCCCCTTGCAATTCTATAGTGTTCAACGAAATGAAAACAGCCCAGATTCCACGGACAATATCCGGAAATCAGAGCTGCTTCATCAAGTGATTATCTTCCAATCAGCCAATCGAATGGCGGAGAACCTGGAGGTGAGTGTTTTATGATATCAATTACTGGAATCGTATAGGCAAACAGGATCAGTGCAATAGTAATCCCAATCCACAAATACCAGTTTTCAAGAATTTTAGGTGTAGGCTCTGCATCGTCTTCTTCTACGGCAATCGGATATTCTTGAACGCCGCGTGGCGCGAAGAATGTCAGTTGGATGAAAATATAGACCATCAAAAGAATACCGATGAACAGAATTGTACCGCCAACAGCTTGCGCAATCTGGTAATTGATCCACGTAGCGACTTGTTCGCCGCCTGCATATTCGGAGAAGCTAGAACGACGAGGTCCGCCAAGTAATCCTTGGATATGCATAGAACCTGACATGATTGTCATACCAAATGTCCAAATGAACGTTTGAATAATCCCGAGTTTGTTCAATCTTGGAGTCAGTCTTCGGCCTGTTAAGTGCGGAACAAGCCAATACGTTATCCCGAAAAATGTCAGAACGACTGTTGTTGCAGCAGTTAAATGGAAGTGACCCGTAATCCAAATTGTATTATGGACGAGCGCATTCATTTGGTGAGATGCGTTAACGATACCGCCCGCGCCGCCTGGAATGAATGCCGCCATACCGATGAATGGTGCTAGGAAACGTACATCTTTCCATGGAAGCTTTTTGAACCAGCCGAATAAGCTCTTAAAGCCTTTTCGTCGGCCTGTTGTTTCAAATGTAGCGAAAATCGAGAACGCGGTCATTAACGACGGAATAACAACCATGAATGTCAGCACAACTTGAATGAACTTCCAAGTTGGGTCAATACCAGGTTCTGTCAATTGGTGATGGAAACCGACTGGAATCGAGAACATTAGTAATAGAATGAAGGCCATTCTAGCAAGGGCATCACTGAATAACTTTCCGCCGATGATCTTTGGAATAACAACATACCACGCCATATAAGCTGGAAGTAACCAGAAATAAACGAGCGGATGTCCGAAATACCAAAATAGCGTACGACTTAGTAGAACGTTGATTGTTTCAGCGTAGCCGAGTGACCAAGGGATGAACAGGACCAGCACTGACGTTGCTACGCCAATTGTAGCGATGAACCACATAAGCATATTGATAATAACCATGAAAGCAGGTAAAGGTGATTTTTCGCCCTTATGCGCTTTCTTCCATACGTAAAGCTGACGGAAATTAACGAATGCAGCAATCCAGCTACCGACAATAACGAGTGCTAAACCGATATAAAATGCTGGATGTGCTCGAAGTGGTGCATAGAATGTGTACAATACGGATGCTTCACCAACAAGAATCGTAATAGCGGCCATTATAGTACCGACAAGCATTACCCAAAACGATAACCATGCGACTTTTAACTGTTTATCCGAAATTCCGACTGTTTTCCCCATAAGTGAGAACTGGAAGCCGATAATGAAGAAGGTTGTTAACACGAGTCCAAGAATGACACCGTGAACAGTCAGGATTGTATAATAATCAATATTAAACGGTAATGTGTATTTGCCGGATCGTACAAGTGTCTGCAATAAACCCATCAGACCTCCGACAAAAAGCGAGATATAAGTGACCCACATGAATGCCATATACAATCTGGATTCTTTTTTAGAAAGCGGTAATTGAACCTTAGTCATTATTCATACACCTCCACTGTTCCGTACATCTGGTGGTGACCGATGCCGCAGTATTCGTTGCAGACAATCGTGAATTCGCCTACATTTTTCATAACAGCTTCGTAACGGCTAATATGGCCGGGTTCAACCATCATGTTGACATTCGTTCCAGCTACTTGGAAGCCGTGGACAACGTCTTTTGTTGTGATTTGATAAAGAACAGTGGAACCTTTTGGCACGCGAATCGTTTTATTAGCATTACCTTCTGTGTCTTTACCGAAATCATAGTTGAATGCAGAAGCTACGATATTGACGATATATTTGCCGTCAGCTACTTCACGGATGCCGAGATTTTCAGGCTTAAATGCGTCGTGTGCTTCCACATTTTGTGGATCGATTGTTTCCATATGGCTTTGTGGGTGCGTCCCTTTCCAGAAAGCAGCGAAGCCGATAATTAGTAAGAATAGGACGAGTGAAGCCATTCCGAAAACAAGCCAAATCTTTTCATATTTATGCAAATGCATATGTAACCCTCCTGATATAGTTATTATCTAGATAAAAATAGTGCATAAAATCCGAACCAAGATACTAGAATGAAGACGCCCAACAGCATGACGGCAATGAAAGTACCTTTCAAATTATGTGTAGATTCATTCGAATTGGGCTGATGTTGCTTTGAATTACCTTTCCCCATTATTACACCTCCTGTTTCTTGCGAAGTGGATTCGCTGTCTTATCTCTATCATAGTCTTAAGGTTTAATATGGGAATTAGGGAAAACCCTATGTCTATAGATGTGAGAGTGAATTTCTTATATACTTCACGGATTCTTCATAAATTTGCCGAATCCATATAATAAAGGCCGATAGATTAGCTTGGCGAATGAAAAAAGTCGGCTAGCCGATATATTAAGTTCCATTAAAGTTGACCAGACTGTTTGTGGAAATTACAATTAAGCGTGAGCTAAATCTTATTGAAAGTTGGTTGATCTATATGAAAAATCTAAAACTAATAAAAGTTGAAAACCCGGAACAAGGAGCAGAACAAGTTTATGAAATCATTAAAAATGAACTTGAAAGTGGACGTCTTAGTGTTCTTGGACTCGCAACAGGAAGTACAATGATTCCTGTTTATAATAAATGGGTTTCATCAGATCTTGATTTCTCGACCATTGTCACCTTTAATCTAGATGAGTATATCGGAATACCTGAATCAAGTCCGAACAGCTACGCCTATTTTATGAATGAGCATCTTTTTGATAAAAAAGAATTTAGAAAAACAAATATTCCCGATGGAATGGCTGAAGATTTGGCTGAAGAATGTGCTGCCTATGAAGATCTCTTAGAAGAGTACCCACTGGATATCCAGCTACTTGGAGTAGGGGAGAATGGCCATATCGCTTTCAACGAACCAGGTCTTCCTTTCGATTCGGTTACACATGTAGCGCAATTGACGGAATCGACATTGGGTGTGAATAGCCAGTACTTCGAAAATGATGAAAAAGTACCTGAAACAGCTTTATCGATGGGCATCAGTTCGATATTTGGTGCGAAAAAATTGGTTTTACTAGCATTCGGTGAAAAGAAACGTGCAGCTATCGAGAAGTTGCTTGAAGGTAATGTAACGACTGAGTGGCCGATTACGAAATTAGTGGACCACGACGATGTCATTGTCATCACGGATTTAGAAGTTTAATGAAGCTAAACAAAAAGGGGATTGCCTAAGACTTACAGGCAATCGCCTTTTTGTTATATAGAAAGAAGGGGATTAGTGTCGATCATGATCTAGTGCACTGAATATAGTTGGCGTGTCACCAAGCCGTCCATTTTCAGCAATTAGTTCATCTAGTTTTTTGGAGAGAATCCGCGCGCTTTGTTGAATTTTCCAGTTGTTTGATGTGGGTCTTCTGATGTGTGAAAACGGCTATCTTCTTTAAACGGTTCATAATCACCTGCCGCATGACCAAGATAGGGATCAGGGACATAACTTCTAGCGGTATGTTTCTTGTCGGTTGGTGTGCTAATTCGCCAATCATGTGCTTTTTCTGCTGTATCAACAAAAGACTCATTGGTATTATCCGAAATGTCATCTTCATGTTTCACTTCCATCGCCTGCCGTCAAATTAACTACTACTTAACTAAATTCCCGTTCTAAGAAACTATAAACCCTATGAAAAGACAATTATGTTTCAAAAATCTACTTTAATGCAGATAATGTAATAGACTTGTTACACAACTGTAATGTAGGAGCCGCATAATGCATGTTAAGGTTATAACAGATAAACATTTCAGATAAATTAATCCTTTGGGGGAACATATGAAACTTACATTCACAATCAAAAAGTCCATTACAATTATTGCTATGTCATTTCTATTGCTCGTCGCGCCTTTCGTTGGACAGGCCGAAGCTTCATCCAAACCGGCTGCAATTTCAAAAACTGCTACAAGCCTAATTGGCGTCAAGTACAGCTATGGTGGCAATACAAAAAGTGGGTTTGACTGCTCGGGGTTCGTATCATATGTACTTAAACAGCATGATGTTCGAGTTTCACGTACGGCAGCTAGTATGCATGCATCAGGAACTTCTGTCAGTAAAACGAATTTAGAAACGGGAGACCTCGTATTCTTCAATACGGTAGGAAATAAGGTTTCGCACGTTGGTATATACATAGGCGATGGTAAATTTGCGCACGCATCGTCATCAAGAGGTGTACGCGTTGATAAGTTGAACGACCCTTATTACTGGGGCGCACGCTACGTAGGTGCGAAACGCATCTCAGGTGTGAATGCAGTTGCTACAGCCAGTATAAAATAAAAAACGACAGCACTGAGCGTCCTAAATAGGGCACTTGGCGCTGTCGTTTTTTAACTATATAGTCGGGACTTAGCGATTTGGGTTTTCTCCCAACACCCCTTGTCCTTTGGTAAAACTGTCGTGATTAGTTTAGCCGAAAACGTACTAGATCAAATGAATACTTTTTCGCCTACCTTACTAGTATCTTATGCAAGTAACTAGTTAATCAACAGACGTGGCTGAATTTATAGAAAGGCTGCACAAACGGATCAGAAAGTACCTGATTTGAATGTGCAGCCTTTTTTTGTTACGTCTAGACTCCAGCGCCTAGGTGCTCGGAGGCTCACGGGATGTGGGTCACGCAGACATTGCCGCAGGACGCGGCGTACTTTGGCTGTGTTCCTTAATAAGTCAGTCCGGCTGTGCGGAAAAGAACACCGCTTGGGCCGGCAGGATGCAGGTCATGCAGCTGTTGCGACAGGACGTCGCGAACTTAGGCTGCCTTCCTCTGCCTTCCAGCGCATTTCGGGGCTGAACAGGCGCTTCCGCTTTTGTTATAAGATAAGGAAGTATAAGTTTTTTTGACTTAGAATATTGTCTAGACTCCAGGCGCCAGCCGCTCGGGTCATAAGCAATCCAGCTATGTGGCAAAGAGCGCCACGTCGCTGGATCGACTTATGCCTGTCGCGTCTAGAAGGCGCCTTGCGCTTTTCTTATTACGCGTTTTGTTGTGGTACACGAACTGTCCAACGAGATAAGTCTGGCTCATCTTTTTGAATCAATTCTTTTGGATAGATGAACGTCCATGGTTTTGAGGTGTTGGCTTTCACAGAAAGTGAATCAAGGGCGAATGAACCGCTAGCAACTAGATCGCCAGATGCATCAAGTAGTTCTAGTGGAAGCTTCTCGATATTGATTTGTTTCGAGTGACCATTACGGATAAATACAGATGCTGCGATACCGCCATCATCCTGCTGTTTTACCTGGAATCCACTAATGTTTACTTCACGCGGTTTCAATTTCGGAAGTCCTTCGACAACTTTTGTCAGTCCATCCTTTTGTTCTTCTGTTAAACCGTCTTCCCATGTTTGCTCTAATTCTAGTTTGTGTGGCACCATCGATTGGACGTTAAATGCAAGTTTCCAGTTTTCAGTAGGTGGTTGTTCTACAAAGATATTGTCTTTTGTGAAGACGAATACCCAAGGTCTTGCGCTGCGTGCCGGAATATCGCCGAGCTCTTTCAAGTCGAATTCATCGGAAGCAAGTGTTTTTCCTTCCTCATCAAGCAGCATCAGTTCGACTGATCCAACTGAAATCTGTTGGTCTAGTGAAGAACGGAGAAATGCTTTAACGAGCCAACTACCATTAGCAGGTTCAACGTCGATATCAATACCTGAAAGGGAGATTTGGTTCGGTTTAAGTGGTTCTAGCTCATTCGAAAGGAAGCGGAAAACGTACTCCTGCTCCTGTGGAACATTCCATTCCGGGTGAAGGGAGAGCGTAGTTTCGACCTCATCCGTATTTGCCGATGCGTTTACACCGTCAATTATTTCTTCGGAACCGATTGTACTCTCTGATCCTGTCTTTTCGGTTTTCTTGAAAAAAGGGAAAAGTTTCATTGTTGTGCCTCCTGTTGTTGTGTAATCAGTTTCATAAAGCTAATAACTTCAGATGCGATGCTGCGGCGTAATTTTTGATAATGTCGCCCGAACAACTCGAGTCCTTCACGTTGGTAGATCCGCATTGGGTCCTCTTGTCCATATGAACGGAGTCCAATACCTTCTTTTAAGCGTGTCATAACTTCCAAGTGCTTGACCCACATCGCGTCAATATGGGACAACATCACCTGTGGAATCAGCTGATTGACCTGTTCGTTGTCTACGAATGAATCTATGAAGCTAAGTAAGTCATTAAGTGGAGCATCATATAGTTTTAGAATGTCCGCCGTCTTTTCAAGCGTCGGCGGAATTGCGACAGGTTCCAATAACAGGCTGTTCATTGTGCGTTCGATTCGATCGAAATCCCAATTGTTTGCAGTTTCTTCATCCGGACAACTATCGAAAACGACAAATTCTACTGTCTCGGAAAGCATCGATTTTAATTGTTCAAGGATACCTTCGCGGTCCAGGACGGTATTACGAAGTGTATAGATGACTTCACGCTGGTCATTGATGACGTCGTCGAGTTTTAAGTTGTATTCGCGCATTGAATAGTGGGCGCCCTCTACAATGCGCTGTGTCCGTTCTGTCAGTTCATCCACTTCGGGATTCTGCACAAGACCGTCTTCATTCGTCGTTACTTTTTTGAGGAACTTTTCAAGCTCATCTTTAGCAAATCGCTTGAACATATCATCTTCGAGTGAGAGGAAGAAGTGACTCTCACCATGGTCACCTTGTCTTCCAGAACGTCCGCGTAGCTGGTTGTCAATACGACGGCTTTCGTGCTTTTCTGTTCCAAGTACGAAAAGGCCACCAATTTCTTCAACCTTTTCACCTAGCACGATATCAGTTCCACGTCCAGCCATGTTTGTCGCGACTGTAATTTGACCGAGTTGTCCTGCAAGGGAAATAAGATCAACTTCCTGTTCGACACTTTTAGCGTTCAATAAGTTGTAAGTAAGTTTGTATTCATCTAAATACGCCACTACTTTTTCAGATTGTAAAATGGATGTTGTGCCAACAAGGACGGGTTGTCCTGTTTTATGACGCTTAGCGACTTCTTTCGCCATCGCCTTATATTTTTGGTCAATCGTTTTGTATACTTGGTCAGGTGAATCGATACGTGCACGCGGACGATTTGTTGGAATTTGGATAACTTCCATACCGTACACTTCGCGGAATTCATTCTCCTGTGTTTTAGCCGTACCAGTCATTCCGCACAATTCTTTATACATACGGAAGTAGTTTTGGATTGTAATTTGTGCTTGCGCTTTATTTTCCTCAGTGATTGGTAGTCCTTCTTTTGCTTCAATCGCCTGGTGTAAACCATCGGAAAGTGTGCGTCCTTCCATGATTCGACCCGTGAACATATCAACGAGTTCAATTTTCTCTTCTTTTATGATGTAGTCAACATCACGTTCGAAGATGACATGTGCACGTAATGATTGAATCATATAATGATAAAGCGTTTGGTGCTCCAATTCATATAAATTGTCGATGCCGAATGCTTTTTCTACTTTCCCGATTCCAGTATCGGTAAGGGAAGTCGCTTTTGTTTCATCATCAAAGTCGAAATCGACCCCTTCTTTGAAACGTTTTGCGAGACGTGCAGAAATGTGATGAAGATCTGCATCCGCTTGCATTTTACCAGCAACGATTAATGGCGTTTTTGCTTCATCAACAAGAATACTGTCAACTTCATCGATAATTGCGAAATGGTAGGGGCGTTGAACTTTTTGCTCCACTTGAAGCGCCATATTATCACGCAAATAGTCGAAACCAAATTCAGTCCCCACACCGTAGGTAATATCCGCATTGTAAGCAGCTTGTTTTGCGGGACCTTGCATCATCGGTACATTCAACCCGACTGTAAGGCCAAGGAAACGATGGATTTGACCAATTTGTTCATAGTCACGCTTCGCAAGATAGTCGTTCACAGTAATAACGTGGACACCTTTTCCTTCGAGAGCGCGTACATACGAAGGCAGTGAAGCGACTAGCGTTTTACCTTCTCCTGTCGGCATTTCAGCAATGTTTCCTTCTGTCAAAACAAGGCCACCAATAAGCTGAACATCGAAATGTCGCATGCCAAGGATTCGCTTGGATGCTTCACGAACAACAGCAAAAGCATCTGGAATAATAGATTGGATCTTTTCTCCAGATTGGATTCTCTCCTTAAATATATCAGTCATACTTGTTAGCCGTTCGTCTGACATTGGTTCGTATGTAGCTTCTAATTTATTTATTTGAAGGACAATCTTTCGATATTTTCGAAGTTGTCTCTCGTTCGTCTGATTTGAACGTTTGAATAGTGATAGCATTGGATGAACGCTCCTTTTTTCCGATCCCTTATAAAAGACCCGTCCCCATTTTACCAAAAAGAATGGAAAATGACTACCTTGAGCTAGAAATCTACATAGATAAGGATAGAGAAGGTCGAGGGATAGCGAGGGGAGTGGAAGGGGAAGATAAGATAAACAAAAGCGAAAGCTTCTACTACAAATGAATACAACATAAGTGCTCCACTTCCTGAGGGTATTCTAGACACTAGGAGCTGGAATCTAGATGTGAAACACCCCTTTTCGAAGGGGATCGACAGCACGATAATTTATAATGCCCTAAGCACCGAAGAAACAATAATAATTGGAATAGAGTTTTCTAGTAAAGTGCTTTACTTGTTTAAATATGCTATGATACTGTTGGTATGATAAATTAGCGATTTACTATAGGGAGGAAGGACATGTTATTCCTTGCAATGGCTGCTGCATTACTAGCTTCCATCTTACTTACTCCACTCGTCATTAAATTGGCATTCCGGATTGGAGCGGTCGATAAACCGAATTACCGGAAAGTGCATGCGTCTGTTATGCCGCGAATTGGCGGTCTTGCGATATTTGGGGCTTTTCTAATCGGCTATGCGGTATTACTACCGAAAGACGAACACGCTATTGGAATACTTTTCGGTGCTGTTATCATCATCGTTATGGGCTTTCTTGATGATATGCTTGAAATTACCGCGAAAGCAAAACTTGCTGGTCAATTGGCTGCGGCTGTCGTCGTTGTCGTATGGGGCGGTTTACACATTGAAGTTATTAATTTACCATTTATAGGGGTATTCGATTTTGGTTACTTAAGTATTCCAATTACAATTATTTGGATCATCGGTATTACAAATGCAATAAATCTTATAGATGGTTTGGATGGACTTGCAGCAGGTGTTTCGACGATTGCACTCATTACAATTGCTGTTATGGCGTTGATAATGGGAAATGTATTCGTTGTTGCAACAGCTTCGATTCTTGCGGCAAGCTCACTGGGCTTTCTGTTTTACAACTTCCATCCGGCAAAAATCTTTATGGGCGACACCGGATCCTTGTTCCTGGGCTTTATGATTTCGGTCCTTGCATTATTAGGATTCAAGAACATTACTGTCGTATCACTAATTATCCCAATTATAATATTGGGAATCCCAATTTCTGATACGTTCTTCGCAATTGTTCGCCGTATACGCACGAAACAGCCTATTATGGCACCGGATAAATCACATTTACACCATTGCTTACTTCGTAGCGGTTTTTCACATAGGCAGACAGTCTTGATCATTTATGGGCTTGCAATTCTGTTTGGAGTTGCAGCTGTACTGTTCTCGCAAGCGACAGTATGGGGAGCAATCTTGCTCATTGTCGTCATGCTTATCGCAATTGAACTAGTAGTGGAAGTAATTGGTCTTGCCGGTACAAACTATCGGCCGTTGTTAAATCTTGTGCGGATGATTGGGAAGTAACACAGCTGTTTGAACACTAGACAACAAGAAAAAATGGCCATGCACCTTTTCATTAAGGTAGCATGGCCATTTTTTATTGAACTATGTGTGGCAAGAAAAAAGAACCAGCTATCGTTAGCCTGGTTCTTTCGGTATCAGTTAGTAACACTATCTTCCAAAGCTTCTTCTGTTGAACCAGTTATGGTCGAACCACTGTCAGTCAGACTGGACGAGTCCGGGATAAGACCGAGATGTGCTTGTAATATGTTCTTTACTTCAGCTAAATAGTTTTTATCGAGTTTCCAGTAATAAGTACCTGTAGACGTATCATCGTAACCTTTCAAACTGAGTGTATCGACTTGTGGCATACCGCCTTTTACATATTCCAAGAACGATTTCATCTCGTCGAACGTCATGTCGGTTTTCATGTTGTCGCCAACTGCGTCAATAACATCACCGTACTTCGTTACTGATTTCACTGAAACGGCTTCTTTCATGATTGCTTGCAAAATCATTTGCTGACGTTTTCCGCGTTCGACGTCGGTATCGAGTTTACGCGTCCGTGCAAGCGCGAGGGCATGTTTGCCATCAAGATGTTGCAGACCTTTTTCAAGATGAATCGTATATTTATCATTTTCGTCTTTTTCTGTTCGGTTGTATGGAACCTCAACGTCTATTCCATCAATTGCATCAACAACATCAATGAATGCATTGAAATTCATCTTCACATAGTAGTCGACTGGCATCTCGAACAATTCTTCAACTGTTTCGATTGTTGCACGGGTTCCGCCGAATGCATGAGCGTGGGTGATTTTATCACTGTACCCGACTTCTGGAATATAAGCGTATGAATCACGCGGAATACTAACTAGTTTCACAGATTTATTCGCCGGATTCAATGTAGCAAATAGAAGTGCATCAGACCGGCTGTTGCTATCCCCTTGGTTGCGCGCTTCACTATCGTCGACACCGATGAATAGGATTGAAACATTGTCGTTTGCTGGCTCGACTTTTACTTCGCGTATTTCAGATACTGGCCGATCAGGGACGGCTTCATATGCGCTAACCGCCATACTTTCTGCTCTTTTCTGTAGTGAAGCAGCGTATGCCGCTACAACAAGAAATAGGGACAGCGTAAGAACAAGCGCAACTTTTATGGCTAAGCGTTTTCCGGACGATTTGTTCCTTTTTTTATAGTCTTTTCTTTTCATTTTTTAGTTCCTCCAGAATCGACTATGTAAGTTTTTTCATAGTTGATCATATAATTTACAAACTTCGCCAAAGAGTAGAATGAATCACAAGGATTCATGACACAAATTCCCACTATATTTTCTATTATACTATTTATTTAGTTAGTTGTCGAACTCGAGAAATTCGCTAGAAGTCGACACAATTCCCGCCTGTCCATTCGTCAGTTCAGCCATCCAAGCAGTGAAAACATTCGCTTCTGCCACTGGAACGTATACGAATAAGTTGACGCCGTCTGCATAGGAAATTTCCTTTAGTGGATAAGCGGACTGCCTTATCTCGTTTTCGACTTTTCCCAGCCATGTATAATCAATTGTTATTTTCATCAAATGATGTAGTTTTCTTTCGACAGTGCCTGTGGCTGTAATGCCCTCAGACGTCGCGCGGCCATATGCACGGATTAATCCACCGCTCCCGAGTTTGATACCCCCAAAATAGCGCGTCACAACGACGACTGTATCTTTCAACCCTTGCTTTTTCAAGACCTCGAGCATTGGCACGCCAGCTGTACCCGTTGGTTCACCATCATCATTCGCTTTTTGGATAGTATCGTGCTCACCAATCATATAGGCAGAACAGTTGTGGTTGGCATTATGATGCTTTTTCTTGATTTCTTGAATGAACTCAAGAGCCTCAACTTCTGTTTCTGCACGCAACACGTAGGTGATAAACCGTGACTTTTGGATGATCAATTCACTTTCTCCGTACTCTTTAACTGTATAATAATTTGCTCGCATTTGCGGCACCCCCATCACTTGTAATACAATCTTAATATTCATTTGGTACTATGATGCTATACTGTAATGAAGTGTTACGAGAAATCAGTGTTCCTGTAACACTCCTTACTTAAGTATATATGTAATTTTTCAGGCTGTAGGCGGGAGGGAACTTAAATTGAAGGAAAATATAGTTGATATCCAAACGCTTGAAACAATCTTCAATAGTATGGTCCGTGCTATGGATCACTCAAAGAACGATATCTTTATTATAAGTGAACAAAGCCGTCAAAGCTTCGATGATATGAAAAAAGAGCTTGCAACGGTCAAAATTGATATTTCCCGGGCAATAACCGAAGGTGACTATTTGGAAAATATGACTGGCCATTCACGCAAACGCCTCGCAGACGTCTCGAAGAACTTCATGAATTACTCAGAGGAACAAGTGAGACAGGCCTACGAAGTTGCGAATGATTTACATGTCCGGTTATCCGTTAACCAGATGGAGGAGAAACAGTTGCGTGTTCGTCGGGACGATTTAGACAGACGCCTCGCAGCGCTACTTGATACAATTGAAAGGGCGGATCAGCTTGTTAATCAAGTGGCGACCGTTATTAATTATTTGACATCTGATTTGAAAAATGTTGGGGAAGCACTTGAAAATGCAAGACACAAGCAGGATTTCAGCATCAGAATTATTCAGGCACAGGAAGAGGAGCGCAAAAGACTTTCCCGTGACATTCATGATGGGCCTGCGCAAATGTTGGCGAATGTGATGATCCGTACTGGATTGATTGAAAAGATTTTTGTAGAAAAAGGTCCTACACCTGCATTGGATGAACTAGCAGATCTAAAAGTGATGGTGAGGAATGCGCTTTATGAAGTCCGGCGTATCATTTATGATCTTCGTCCTATGGCGCTTGACGATCTCGGCCTGATTCCGACATTGAGAAAGTATTTGTCGACAATTGAAGAATATGAAAAAGGTGTTGAAATTCACTTTCAAAATAGTGGACAAGAGCAACGTTTTCAAACCAACTTTGAGGTATCGGTCTTCAGACTTGTACAAGAATCTGTATCAAATGCACTGAAACATGGAAAATCGAAGGACATTTGGGTGAAAACTGAATGGCTTCGCGATATAATGAATATTATCATTAAAGATAATGGACAAGGATTCCACCAAAGTGAAGTGAAAGATAAGTCGTTTGGTTTGATTGGGATGCGGGAACGAATTGATTTATTAAAAGGCGATATGACAATTGCTTCAACGCCTGGCAACGGTACGATGATCCATTTCCGGATTCCGCTTCGGAATGAAATAATTGACGGCTAGATAGATGGGGAGGAAATGACTATGAGTGTTACGAAAATTTTAATTGTAGATGATCACCAATTATTCCGTGAAGGGGTAAAGAGAATCCTTGATTTTGAAGATTCTTTTGAAGTTGTTGCAGAAGGTGATGACGGTAGTGAAGTAAATGAACTGTATAGACAGTGCGAACCCGATGTTGTTCTTATGGATATTAATATGCCGCGTATGAATGGTGTCGATGCGACTGAGAATCTTGTCAAAGAGTTTCCTGATGCGAAGGTAATTATGTTGTCGATTCATGATGACGAGTCGTATGTATCGCATGCACTGAAAACGGGTGCACTTGGCTATATGCTGAAAGAGATGGATGCAGATGCAATCGTTCAAGCGATTAAGGTCGTTGAGATGGGCGGTTCTTATCTTCATCCGAAAGTGACACATAACCTTGTTACTGAATTCCGCAGATTGAGTGAACGGGAACATAAGGGATCATTCCAGCAAAATGATATCCGTCGACCATTCCACTTGTTGACAAAACGTGAGTGTGAAGTACTACAACTGTTGACGGATGGGCAAAGCAACCGGACAATTGGAGAAACGCTATTCATTTCCGAAAAGACGGTTAAAAACCACGTCTCAAGTATTTTGCAAAAAATGGCTGTAAATGACCGGACACAAGCAGTTGTAACTGCTATAAAAAATGGTTGGGTCGAAGTAAAGTAAATTTGACTTTGTTGAAAAAAAGTAAAAAGGCCATCCAGTTGGAGCGGCCTTTTTACCTATTCAGGAGGAAAAAAGATGAAAAAGTTGTTTGTTCCTATAAGTATGTCGATTCTTCTGCTCCTTGGCGCATGTAGTAGCGATGCAGAGAAATTGAATGGTAGCGGCTCGGTCGATGATGGCGAGGCTGCGAATAAAAACGGCGCAATTGATCATGGCGTGGATGACAAAAAAGTAGGCTTTAGCTTGGAGGGAGGAGCAATAGAAGAAGCGTCTGGTGTTCCAGTTGAAGAGAAAGAGCGAATTTTAGCTGCTTTTAAGAATTATATAGAGACATTCAATAAAAAAGATATTGATAGCTATATCGACATGCTATCGGACAGTACTGAAAGCTTTGATAAGGCAGAGGAGCGTTCCTATATGGAGGAAGTGTTCAGCACTTATGATGTCAATCTTCAAGCTTCCGATGTGACAATCGTAAAATACAGTGAGGACGAAACCCATGTATTTGCGAATGTAAAAACAGCGATGAAACTACTGTCAAACGGACTCGAAACAAACCCGAAAGGCAGACAGGTGACCGTTTTCGCGAAAGAAGATGGCGAGTGGAGATTGGCATCCGTGCATCAAATTGAAGATAAGGCAAAATAATAAATAGATGTAAGACTCTTGGCTTCTCAGCTAAGGGTCTTTTTATTTTTGTGTTTTTTCCGAATTGGTACTAGCATTTCATGAATTTGTCGAGGCTGTCGTACAGATTACCTAATATACATCAAACTTCCAAAAATTATAAGGTTGTTTTTTCGATGGTATGGGCATACAATAAGTATAGGAACTAATGTTCTGTTTAGAAGGAAGGGACGGTTAAAATGCTTTTAATACCCGCAGAGGCATTGCCGCATTTTGAAAATATGATTTATTTGCCGATGCTCCTTATAATATTGGAAAAAGATCGGGATTCATTTGAAAAAGGTCCATTCAAACTGAAAGGACCTTATGTCAAACTTGTTGATGAAGCAACAAGGGCCGCACGTGCCGAGCTTAGGGAAACCACCATCTACTTACGTCGTCATAATATGAAAGTTATACGTAACAAGACAGACGCTACCTTCACCGAGTATGTTTTCGTACACGGGGATTATAAGGACCACAGACGTTATTTGAACGTGCGCCTACGAAATCGGACGGAGGAACTGTTAAATATTTACTTCGCCGTGATCGAAAGTTAAGTCAATCCTCATCGGGAAAGTCGAAATTGGATGGCCTGTTCAACTGTCTTTGTTTTTTCAAAAAGTTTTTTTCGAGAAGAGTAGCGACTGCGAATTGTCGAAACATTGTTGTAGCCGAAATATCGAACTTGAAGGAAAGGCCATTTTCTAAGTAGAGAATGCAGCCTAGATTATCTGGCTCTATATTATCAATTGCACTGTATGAAACCCAGGAATTCTGTTCGGAATTTGGTGACATTGTGGGTAGAAAGATATAAGGTACTCCGAAATCATGAGCTATAATTATAGGCGTTTTATGGCGTTTCCCAATTGCTAGTTTTGCTGTATTCGTCGAATTTTGTAAAGAGCCGCCATAATAACTGCAAGACTTTTTAACGATATGAATGGGTTTTCGTGGGACGTTCAATTCACCGTTTCGCTCGATAACGCGCGTTGATATTTTATTTCCTTTGACAACAGGTAGTAACAAAAATGTATCGAAAGAAACAATATAACTTCCTATCCGTCCCTTTTTATCCAATTAACTGCACCCCTTTATAGTTATTATTGTTGCATAAGTCCTAGTATAAATTAGAAAATTGAAAAAGCAATCATTTAATTAAACTATTTGTACTATTTTGTCTAATGATGCAATTTTCACACTTAATATGCTAGTTGGCTGTATGAAATTAGTCGTTTTTCCAAGTGGGCAGGGTTACGTATAAACGGTACACAAAAAGGCCTTCTACTCTGAGAATTTAAGAGAGAAGGCCTTCATTTTATGAGTTTTGGAAATCGATAGCTGCAGCGCCGAGTGTTTTCGCGGCGAGAAGCATTGCATTTTCATCGATGTCGAATTTTGGGTGATGGTGTGGATAGGGATTTTCAGGTTTTGCCCCCGTGAAGAAAAATGTACCCGGTACTTTTTCCAAGTAGTAGGCAAAATCTTCGCCACCCATTTGTGGTGTAGATTCTACAACTGCGTCGACGCCTAGAATACCTTCCGCAACAGTCTTAAGAAATTCTGTTTCAGCTTCATGATTGACAACGGCTGGATAGCCGCGTACGTATTCAAAATCGATTGTACAGTCATTTGCAAGTGCAGTTCCGTCGATAACGCGTTTCATTTCGCGTTCCATCAAATGGCGAATGTCAGGGTTGAATGTCCGAACCGTACCACCTAGTTTTGCTGAATCGGCGATGACATTGAATGCGTTTTGTGCAACGAATGAACCGATAGATAACACAGCAGAGTCGATTGGATTGACGCGACGGGAAACAAGTTGCTGTAAATTCATGACGAGCTGTGCGCCAATAACGATGGCGTCTTTCGTTTGATGCGGTGCCGCACCGTGACCGCCGGCTCCTTGAATCGTGATGTCAAAACGGTCTGCCGCTGCCATAACAGGGCCGGCCAAATATTCGATTGTACCTAAAGATGTCAAAGACCATAGATGCGTTCCAAAAATGACATCGACCCCGTCAAGGCAACCGTCTTCAATCATGGAAATTGCACCGCCTGGAGCAAATTCTTCTGCATGTTGGTGGATGAAGACATATTCGCCGGCAAGGTCTTCATGCAATTCATGAATGGCTTTTGCGAGCTGAAGTAGCGTAGCGGTGTGTCCATCGTGACCACAAGCGTGCATGACGCCAGGGACAGTCGATTTATACGCTACATCCTTTTCATCTTGAATCGGCAGCGCATCGAAATCGGCACGCAGTGCAACCGTCTTACCAGGCCTTCCACCTTTAACCCGTGCAACGACACCGTTGCCGCCAACTCCTTTACGCACTTCCACTCCAAGATCAGCGTAAAAATCATGTATGTATTGCGCGGTTTTTTCTTCCTTAAAAGATAATTCAGGATTCATGTGAAGATGGCGGCGAATAACAACCATGTCCTCGTAAGCGCTATCGAGCTTTTCATACAATTGTTCTTTCAATGGACTGTTCCTCCTAAAAATTAACTAATTTGAATGTTGCTACTTCTATTATAGCAAACATTCGATAGGGAACAATAAAACGCAACCCATAGTTCGGGTCGCGCGTTTCACTTTTTATCTCTAGTCGTATAAGTCGTTATATAAGGAGCACTCGAGAAAATATGCAGCGTATTGTCGATGCCTGCGTCTGCGCGATTTGAGGAGTGAGCATTATCGAAAGAAGATGAGTTTTTCCATCTTGTATAATAGGTGCTTTCAGACCATTCTGTCAGGACGATATACGTGTCTGAACCGAGTGGACGGAGCAAACGAAATGCTATAAATCCGAGTTCAGATTCAATTGCACCCGCGCGTTCTGAAAAGCGATGCTCGAAAACAGGACGTCCTTCATCTGTGACAGGAATATTGTTGAAAACGAAATAACCGTTATCTTGAAGTGTCCCTGAGGAGCTAATGACTTCGTAACGGCGTGGTGTTTGGAATACAGTTTTGCCTGTTGTTTCATGTAATAAGAGAGAATTACCCTGACCATGCATAGCAATCAAACCTTCTGTCGCATATTTATCTTTTAAATTTTCCATAAATTCGGGTGTGCCTGATGTCATATAAATATTCATTTTCAAAAAACCTCCTATTAGTTCTTATCTATCTAGTTTCCCCTATTTGAGAACTTAAAACAAACTTTGACAAAATGATGGCGGAAATAGTAAGGAGTTAGCACAATTGTATGAATAACGGGGCTAAAAGCTATACTTTACAAGGGGAAACGTCTATATTGAGTACGGATATGTAACACGGAAATAGTTAATTAAGAAAGTGGGAATAGACTAAATGACAAAATTCAACGATACACTTCTACGCGCTGCAAGAGGCGAGAAAATTGATCATACACCGGCTTGGTACATGAGGCAGGCAGGACGTTCACAACCGGAATACCTGAAAATCAAGGAGAAATACTCGCTTGAAGAAATTACGCACCAGCCTGAACTTTGTGCATATGTTACAAAACTTCCCGTCGATCAATACAACGTAGATGCGGCAATTCTTTACAAAGACATCGTTACACCATTACCGGGAATTGGTATTGATGTGAAAATAAAAGCAGGCATTGGTCCAGTTATCTCCAATCCAATCCGTACAGTTCAAGATGTCTATAATCTTGGCGATTTATCACCACAAGATGATATCCCTTTCGTTCTTGAAACGATTAAAATTCTGACGAAGGAACAATTAAATGTTCCACTTATCGGTTTTGCGGGAGCGCCTTTCACATTGGCGAGCTATATGATTGAAGGCGGTCCTTCGAAAAGCTACAACTTGACTAAATCATTCATGGTATCTGAGCCGGAAGCATGGTTCGCACTAATGGACAAACTTGCAGATATGACGATTACGTATATTACTGCACAAGTTAATGCGGGTGCGAAAGCAATTCAAATCTTTGATTCGTGGGTAGGGGCATTAAATGTATCTGATTACCGAATTTTCATCAAACCAGTTATGACACGTATTTTCAAAGAACTGCGTAAATTGAACGTTCCACTAATCACATTCGGTGTCGGCGCAAGCCACTTGGCAAACGAATGGCATGACTTGCCTGTAGACGTTGTTGGTCTTGACTGGCGCTTGTCTATCAAGGAAGCAGGAGAACGCGGTCTAACGAAGCCGTTGCAAGGGAATCTTGACCCGGCATTGCTACTTGCAGATTGGAGCATTATCAAAGAGCGTGCGAAAGTAATCATCGAGCAAGGTGTAGAGCATGGCAATCACATCTTTAACCTTGGACATGGCGTGTTCCCTGATGTGAAACCAGCAACATTGAAAAAACTAACTGAATTTATACATGAGTATAGTGCACAGCTGCGTAAATAACGTGCTGATCCAAACAAAGAGGTGAATGTTATGACAAAGAAACAAATGGGACTTTTAGTGATGGCCTACGGGACTCCGAATAAGGAAGAGGATATTGAATCGTATTACACGCATATCCGCCGCGGTCGTCCGCCAGCACCCGAACAATTGGAAGACCTTCGTAATCGCTACGAGGCGATTGGCGGAATTTCTCCACTTGCGAGAATAACTGAAGACCAGGCAAATGCACTGTGCAACCGTCTGAATGAAGTGCAGGACGACATCGAATTCAACGTCTATATCGGATTAAAACATATTACGCCATTCATCGAAGAGGCAGTAGAAAAAATGCATCAAGATGGTATTACAGAAGCAGTCTCAATTGTACTTGCACCGCATTTCTCAACGTTTTCTGTTAAGTCGTATAACGGACGGGCAAAAGAAGAAGCGGAGAAGCATGGTATCTCAGTTACTTCTGTGGAAAGCTGGTACAAACAGCCGAAGTTTATTGAATACTGGACGGATAAAGTACGCGGTACATTCGCTAGTATGAGCGAAGAAGAGAGAGCGACAGCGTGTCTGATTGTTTCAGCGCATTCATTGCCGGAAAAAATCATCGCGAGTGGCGATCCATATCCAGACCAGTTGAAAGAAACAGCTGAATTGATTGCAACAGCTGCTGGCGTAAAAAACTATGAACTAGGCTGGCAAAGTGCAGGGCAAACACCTGAACCATGGCTTGGTCCCGATGTTCAGGATTTGACACGCGACTTGCATAACGACAAAGGCTATAAGACATTTGTCTATACACCAGTCGGATTCGTTTCCGATCATCTTGAAGTGTTATTTGACAATGATTATGAGTGCAAAGTTGTGTGTGATGAAATCGGCGCATCCTACTACCGTCCGGCAATGCCGAACATCGATCCGCTATTCGTAGATGCGATGGTGGACGCTGTATTTGAAAAAGTGAAAGAAGCTTAATATGGTTGAAAGAAAGTGATGATGGACATGAACGGACAAAACAAGAAAGTCGTTATTGTCGGCGGAGGGATAACGGGCCTCTCCGCGGCATTTTATATGCAGAAGGAAGCGCGTGAAAAAGGTTTACCTCTAGACGTCATCCTTGTCGAGGCATCAAATCGACTTGGGGGCAAAATCCAGACAGTCCGGCGTAACGGTTTTATTATTGAGCGTGGTCCGGATTCATTTCTCATACGGAAAAAAAGCATGGGAATTCTTGCGGAAGACCTTGGAATCGAAGGAGAACTTGAAAAAAACGCGACAGGGCAGGCATATGTACTTGTCGGCGGCGAGTTGCATCCGATTCCAGGCGGTTCTGTCATGGGTATCCCAACGGAAATTGGTCCATTCCTGAAAACGGGACTGTTTTCGTTGGCTGGAAAATTGCGTGCGGCAGGCGATTTTGTCCTCCCGCGCTCAAACATCAAGGGGGATCAGTCACTCGGTGGGTTTTTCCGCAGACGTTTTGGCGGGGAAGTTGTTGAGAACCTGATTGAACCGCTGTTATCAGGCGTTTACGCAGGTGATATTGACCATATGAGTTTGGAGTCGACATTCCCACAATTCTACGCAGTGGAAAAGAAACACCGAAGCCTGATTCTTGGGATGAAAAAAACGACACCGAAACTAGTACCACAGAAAGACGGACACGGCGCTAAGAAAGAAGGCGTTTTCCACACGTTCCGTAACGGGCTTGAAACAGTTGTTGAAGCAATTGAGCAACAACTTGAACCAGGTTCCGTTATGAAAGGTGTCCGGATTGATGCAATCGAGGCGCCAGGAATGGCCGGTGAAAAGACGATACTTGAAATGAATGACGGCCGTAAAATCGAAGCCGATGCAGTTATACTCACAACTGGGCATGAGATGGCGGGTCGCTTGTTCGCCCCACACGGATTATTGCAAGACTTAAGAGAAATACCGACAACTTCTGTTGCAACAGTGGCACTTGCTTTTCCGGAAGAATATGTTGTACAGGTCAAAGAAGGAACAGGTTTTCTTGTCTCGAGAAGCAGCGATTACTCGATAACTGCGTGCACGTGGACGCACCGAAAATGGCCAACGACAACGCCGGATGGAAAAGTGCTCATCCGTGCTTTCGTAGGTCGCGTAGGCGATGAAGCAATTGTTGACTTACCCGATGCCGAAATTGAGAAAATTGTTCTTGCAGACCTCAGCAAAGTCATGGATATAACAGGGCAACCAGATTTCACGGTTATTACCCGTTTTAAAAAAGACCGGCCGCAATACCGGGTTGGTCACAAACAGCGGATTGCAGCAGCCCGCGCGGAACTCGAGTCGAAGTTCCCACAAGTAAAACTCGCCGGTGCATCTTATAATGGTGTCGGATTACCCGATTGTATTGATCAGGGGAGAGCGGCAGTGAAAGAAGTATTGGAAGATTTATTTTAACTTGAATCAGCAGAAGTTCCTGCTGATTCAAGTTATGCCTCCGGCGGATGTCACAAATTTTGAAAGGAGTTAATTACGCAAGCGTAATTCAAAATTTGGACGCAATTACGCCGAGGCGAAATTGATTGAAATGATAAAAACAGCCGCAGGAGTTTATCTCCGCGGCTGTTTTTGTTGTTTTGGAAATTATAAAATCTCGTACTGTGGATAACCTCCAAAAGAAGCTATTTCACGTCTAGACTCCAGCGCCTAGAGGCTCGGGTCATAAGTCGGTCCGGCTGTGCGGCAAAGACCGCCGCTTCGCCAGCCCGTCTTATGCCTGTCGCCTCTGATCAGGCGCTTGCGCTTTTGTTCTTCATAGGATATTGCAATCGTCGCATTTATTGCCGTAGCATTCATGCTGCTCTTCGATTTCTTTCCCGCATACCGTACAAATTTTAGCAGGTAAATTTTTGAAAAACTCAAGGACATTTTCAAGCATATCTTATTCTCCCCTTCCCTGTTTGTGTTAGTACTAAGTCAATTATTATCGTTGTGATAGTACAGTATATGCAAATAGTTATACGATATTGCAGGCATCGCATTTATTGCCGTAACACTCATGTTGTTCTTCGATTTCATTGCCACACGACGCACAAACTTTAGCGGGCAGGTTTTTAAAAAATTCAATGACATTTTCAATCATAGCTAATTTCCCCTTTTCGATTGTATTAGTTTTGGATGAATTTATATATGTGTAATAGTACAGAGTTTGTAAAAAAAATCACAAGATGTTGCAGTTGTCGCATTTGTTACCATAGCATTCATGTTGCTCGTCGATTTCATTCCCGCATGATGTACAAATTTTAGCAGGTAGATTTTTGAAAAACTCGATGACATTCTTAATCATATTTTCATTCTCCCCTTCCTAATTTGTACTACAACTAAATCTGTTATCAGTAGTGTATTATAACAGGGTGTTAGATGTCAATACATTTAATGATTTATTCTGAAAGTTGAGAAGTGAGGTCTTCTCTTCTTAAAAATGATAAAATAGGTGGGAAGCTATTAATGAGGAGCGATAATCATGTATTTCATTGATAATAAAGGAATTACAGATCCACATATCAACTTGGCTATAGAGGAATATGTCCTCAAGAATATGGATATCGACAAAGATTCATTTTTGCTGTTCTATATCAACGAACCTTCTATCATCATCGGTAAAAATCAGAACACGATTGAAGAGATTGATACAGAATATGTGGAAGCAAACGGCATTCATGTTGTTCGACGTCTGTCCGGCGGGGGCGCGGTCTACCATGATTTAGGTAACTTGAATTACAGTTTCCTAACAAAAGACGATGGCGAATCGTTCCGCAACTTTAAAAAAGTGACAGAGCCTGTCGTTCAGGCGCTGGCAGAAATGGGCGTCAAAGCAGAGTTACTAGGACGCAATGACATTCTCGTTGAAGGGCGTAAAGTTTCTGGTAACGCACAGTTTTCAACGAATGGCCGTATGTTCAGCCATGGAACGCTGATGTTTGATACTGAAATCGAGCGAGTAGTTTCGGCACTAAAAGTACGTAAAGATAAAATTGAGTCAAAAGGCATTAAATCAATCCGTAGTCGTGTTGCGAATATTTCCGAATTCCTGAATGACCCAATGACAATTGAACAGTTCCGAATGGAAATTCTGAAGTCGATTTTTGGTGGGGAAGAAAAAATTCAGTATCTAGAGTTGACGGATGAAGATTGGACAAACATTCATGAGCTATCTGCGGAGCGGTATGGCAACTGGAATTGGAACTACGGTAAATCACCGAAGTTCAATATGCAGCACACGCACAGATTCCCAGTTGGCGGCATTGATGTTCATATCCAAGTGAAAAAAGGAATTATGGAAGACATCCACATTTTCGGAGACTTTTTCGGTGTCGGGGAAGTGGCAGTTATCGAGGAAAGCTTGAAAGGCGTCCAGTATGAAAGACAGGCAATTAGCGACGCACTTGCATCGATTGATATTCCAACGTACCTGGGCGGCATTACGAAAGAAGAGTTCCTTCAATTGATTTATTGATGGGATTAGAAGCCACATGTGTTGAATAACCAAACCAAAGTAACCAGTAAAATACTACTAACTCCTTCTTAATAGCATTTCCTTTTCGGATTTAAGGCAGTGTCACTTTCTATATAGCGTCACACTGTTACTTATATAATCTTTGCAGAAATTGGCAAGGAAGACTTTATTAAAAGTGATAGAGTGCCCGAAATTTCATCTTCGGGCACTTGCAACCCCTATGGAAAGGTAGTAATTCTATCATTTCTTAAAGTAGTAGCATTTTTCACTTGAACATTGTAGGGACGCGACGGACAGATAGTCACAACAGGATTACCGAAAAGAATGCGGCTGGAAGTGACGGAGTCACTTTCAGCCGCATTTAATACCCGGTAAAGTTGACGTGACCATTATGTCCAAAGCGAACCGAAAAGATACAAGTGAAATAGGTTATCTCTTGCTTTCATTCCATTTAACTCATGTAATAAAATGGTTAATCTACAGACGTGATTAGAAGTCTGACTATATGTCGGGCTTTTTTTGTTGAAACAAACAATACTTCCAAAAACCTTCCAACCGCCGCACCCATTTTTACGCTATACTAAAGGGAAGTGTGAAAGGGGATTGACCTATGGAAAACCATCGTATATTCATAGTTGAAGACGATAAGAAAATCGCACAACTGTTAGCAGACACGCTTCGGAAATACCAATATGACGTTGCAATCGTTGAAGATTTCGACCGAGTTACCGAGGAAAGCCTCGCATTTAATCCGCATCTTATTTTGCTTGATATCAATTTACCTTCTTATGACGGCTATTATTGGTGCCGTCAGCTTCGCCAACATACAACGTGTCATATACTATTTATTTCTGCGCGTTCTGGTGACATGGACCAAGTATTTGCGCTAGAAAATGGTGGAGATGATTTCATCACGAAACCATTCCATTATGAAATCGTCCTTGCTAAGATAAGGAGCCATTTACGTAGAACGTTTGGCGAATACGCTCCGAACCAATCAGAGCGGACCGTGAAAATCGGTGCACTTCATTTATATATCGAACGGATGGAACTGCATATCCGTGAAAAAAGTGTACCCCTCCAGAAAAAAGAATGTGTCATCCTTGAGTTGTTGATAGACGCGGCGCCGAAAATTGTGTCGCGGGAAAAACTGCTTGAAGAACTATGGGATGATCAGTCATTTGTCGATGAAAATACATTAAACGTTAATATGACGAGGGTGCGTAAGAAGCTTGCTGATTATGACATTAAATCTTCGATCGAAACCGTGCGTGGCGCGGGTTATCGGTTTTTATTGGCGCCGGGAGAATCATGAAAAAGCTTAGCCTTTTTCTAAGAGAACATCTATCTTTCCTCGTTTTTCAACTAATTCTTATATTGTTCATTATGCTGCTGTATTGGTTGGATGGTTTCCGCAATTTTAACACAGCTGTCTATTCAATCAGTATGAGCATGTTGTTGACCAGCGGCTATTTACTGGGGAAATTTATTATGAGGCGTTCATTTTACGACGCTATCACGCGTAAGCCAAGAAAGATGGAAGATGCACTTATCCGATTTGCACAAGCACCAGAGCATCGGCAAACGACTGAGTTTACACGTGAATTATACCGGTTGTATCAAAATGAAGTGCAGCGATTGTATGCAGCTCAACATCGCCAACTCCACTTCATGAATCAGTGGGTCCATCAGATGAAAACTCCAATTTCCGTTATGAGACTTTTACTGCAGGAAAAAGATGACCTCGACCGTGAAAGTATCACTGAAGAGGTAGAGAAAATACGGCGTGGGCTTGATTCGGTTCTTGTCAATGCACGGCTCGAAACGTTTGAACAAGATATGCAAATCGAGCGCATTGGTTTGAAAAAACTCGTACAAGAAATCGTGACGGAACATAAGCGGCTGTTCATTACCAATGGCGTATTTCCGGTTATTTCAATCGATGACAACTTTCTTGTTGCCACAGATGTGAAGTGGATGAAAATCGTCATCGGGCAGTTTATTACTAATTCGGTGAAATATACATTCGATGAAGGGAAGAAAGTCCATTTAACTGCGACTTGTACAGGGCATGGACTCAAATTGACAATTCGCGATGAAGGAATCGGCATTGCATCTTCGGATCTGAAGCGAGTTACCAAAGCTTTCTTCACTGGTGAAAATGGCCGACTGACTGGGGAATCAACAGGAATGGGACTTTATATAGCGTCAGAAGTGTGCACTCGGTTAGGTCATCCACTATCAATTGAGTCTGAAAAAGGAATGGGGACAACGGTGAGCGTACTTTTTGAAAATGGAGAGGCTGGTGAGACGGGTGAAACGGAACACAATCGTGGAACTGACGGAAGTGACAAAGATTTATGAAGGAAAAGTGATGCACCGGGCTTTGAATCGTCTCGACTTTGAAGTGGAGGAAGGTGAGTTTGTCGCGGTAATGGGGCCTTCCGGAAGCGGAAAAACTACTTTGCTGAACTTGATTTCAACGATTACATTACCGACATATGGACGCCTGATGATAAATGGAATTGAGCCAGAAGCGCTCAAGCAAAACGATCTGGCACTATTTCGACGACGCAATCTCGGCTTCGTTTTTCAAGATATTAACTTGCTTCAAATGCTGACGGTAGAGGAGAATCTTGTTTTGCCACTGACCCTTGATGGCTTATCTGTACCTGAAATGGAAATACGCATTGCGGAAACCGCAGCACGTCTTGATTTGACTGGCATACTGAACCGCAGACCCGATGAACTTTCAGGGGGACAAGCACAGCGAACGGCGATTGGGCGGGCACTTATTCATAAACCCAAAATTATTCTCGCTGATGAACCAACTGGGAATCTCGATTCGAAGTCTGCGAAAGATGTGCTGGAATTGCTAAGTCATATTAATAAAAACGAAAAAACAACTGTCGTTATGGTGACGCATGATCCGATTGCCGCCAGTTATTGTGACCGCGTGCTATTCATCAAGGACGGCGAATTTTTCAATGAAATCTATAAAGATGAAAGACGTCAAACATTTTTCCAACGTATTTTGAACGTCTTGTCTCTTCTCGGGGGGAATGTTAATGACCTTTCGTCAGTTCGCTTACCGTAATGTCATTCGAAATAGGCGTGTTTACACTGCATTTTTCATGGCTAGTGTTTTCTCAGTTATGGTATTTTTCCTTTACTCCATGTTGTTGTTTCATCCATCCATAGAAAATCGGTTTGTTCAAGAAATTGCCTTCATGGGTATGGTTATCGCAGAAATTATTTTATATATTTTCACTGTGTTTTTCCTGTTTTATTCGATGCGGGCATTTCTTCAGGCAAGATCGAAGGAATTTGGCATCTTGCTGCATTTAGGGATGGCAAAGCGACAATTGAAACGCCTTATTTTCATTGAGACAATGATCATCGGGGTTGCATCTATTGTGGCGGGGACTATTCTCGGATTTATGTTTTCGAAATTCTTTTTCATGATTATTCGGGAAATCGTTCTTTTGCCAGCATTGCCACTCTATTTTTCATGGGAGCCCTTTGCATTGACGATTGGGGCTTTTCTAAGCTTATTTATCATTATTTCATATGTCGCGCCAGTGTTCATTCGGACCGGAGAAGTGGCTGATCTTATACTAGGAGATGCGGGAAATCGGGGCGCATACGGCTATTCAAAAACACGTGGCTATCTTGGATTACTTTTCCTTGCTTTGTCATATGCAATGGCGGCGTCGACAACGAATTCAGTTGTTATTGGCCTAATCTTTTTCCTGCCACCGCTTGCAACGGTAGGGACTTATTATTTTTTCATGGATTCCTTACCGTTTCTGTTGCATAAGCTTCGCAAACGGAAAAAGTACTATTGGCATCATTTTTGGTTACTATCGATTTCCGAAGGTGTCGTTCGGCTTCGTGAAAATGCGCGTATGTTTTTCATTGTGACAATTGTGTCCACTGTAGCGTTCATGTCGGTTGGCATACTTGCATCGCTTACTTCGTTTGCTTCCCAGTACCATGAAATGCATCCGCTGGGTCTCATTTATAAAAGTAAGTCAGAGAATGCACAGGAAAGGAAGCATATCGCGCAGCTTGTTGATGAATTGAATGCGGAGCAGATTGATTATTCACTTGTCCGGTTCCAGGTGTTGGAACAGACTTCGACGTTTACGGAAAACACCGTTGCGATACTGAAGCTATCCAATGTGAATATGCTTGCTCAGTCATTTGGTTATCAAGCGATTGACATGAAAAAAGGCCAAGCCGTTTTCCTACCACCTTCTGCTTCATCCTATGACCAGCTGAAGAATCGTAGCGTGAAAACGCTACTCCAAGAAAGTAACATCCACGTTACGATAGATGGGGCGTATCCCTATCATTTATTTTCAGCGTATTCGATTGCATCAAACGCTATCGTTTTGAATGATGCAGATTATGAGTTGGTCTTCGAAAAAGGATTCACTCAGAGGGGGAAGTCATTTTCCTACTACGCATTCAATGTGCCCGATTGGCAAAAAACAAAGGAAATCGGCTTATCCATCGATGCTAAGGTTGCGGAATCATTTCTTGCCGGGGGATCTAGTGATTTACCGTATTCATTTGAAAATCCGGGCTTGAATTATTCGGTCATCCGCACGACATTTTCACTGTTATTGTTCATTGGCTTACTACTGGCAGCTGTATTTTTCCTGGCGGCAGGAAGTTTCATTTACTTCAGACTCTATACATCACTTGAAAGTGATCGTAAACAGTTCGACGTCCTGCGGCGCATGGGTATCACGGATCGTGAGTTCAAGAAAATTGTCAACCGCCAATTAATCCCGCAATTTTTCTTCCCATGGGGAGTTGCATTTGTCCATAGTTCGTTCGCATTTCTGTCTTTACAAGTAATTTGGGATGCACTTGCGGAAATTTCGATTGTAAAAGAACTAGTCCTCGTTCTTGCCGGATTTACGCTGATGCAGATCTTCTATTTCTATTTGATACGCTGGCGCTATCTTGCGCATATTAAAGCATCGGTGTGATGTTTCTGATGCTTTACTCTGTTCGTGTACCTCGTGTGTTGATTAACCAAACCAGTAAATGACTGCTTAGGGATACGACTTTGTCGCATCCCTAAGCAGTTTTATTCGTTAATCGTATGGTGGCCACACGTAACCCTCTGTAAAGTTGTCGTGATTATTTTGTCCAAAGCGAGCCGAAAACGAACAAGTAGAAATGGAAACTTTCACACTTTACTTACAAGTACTTCATGTACTTTACTAGTCTATTGATTTTTCAGAACTTTTCTTATATAATGATTATGGTGAACGGTGAATGATCATTCATTTAATCAAAAGGGGATGAACGTATGAATTTAGTTACGCGAGTACACGAAATTGCAATGACACAGCCTGAAAAAGCGGCGTATCACTTTATGGGGAAAGATACATCATATGCAGAATTCGATCAATCGGTATCCATGTTCGCATCTGCACTGCAAGATCTAGGCGTTGGCAAAGGGGATCACGTCGCATTTCTGCTAGGCAATACACCACATTTTCTGGTATCGCTTTATGCAACAATGCGTATTGGTGCAACAGCAATTCCGGTTAATCCAATTTACACGCCAGACGAAATTTCGTACATCATACATAACAGTGATGCGTTGGCTGTTATCGCGCTGGACCTTCTGCTACCACTAGTTGAGCAGGCGGCGGGTGCATTTCCGACTGTTGAGCACTATGTGATTTGCGAAACCGTTCCAGAAACACCAGAGAAAATCGCCGCACTTCCAGCTGCCGTGAGGTCGAAAGTTCGTTCATTTACACAACTTATTGCTACAGGAAGACCTAATCAGGAACCCGTTGCTGTTGAGGAAAATGAAACCGCTATCATTCTGTATACATCAGGCACGACAGGACAGCCAAAAGGTGCGATGCTGACACATGGCAATCTGTATTCAAATGCGCGCGATGTGGCGGATTACCTGGATTTCACGGAAAATGACCGCGTTGTAGCGACGCTGCCAGTCTTCCATGTCTTCGCGCTTACAGTTGTTGTCAATGCGCCACTAGTGAAAGGTGCAACGATTTTACTGGTACCGCGCTTCAGTCCAGCAGAGGTATTCAAAGTCGTCAAGGAACAGCAGGCGACTATTTTCGCGGCGGTACCGACAATGTACAATTTCTTATACCAGTTCCCAGACGCTGATCCGAGCGATTTCAAAACTGTTCGGAGAACTATTTCAGGTGGATCATCACTGCCGGTTGCATTGCTGCATAATTTCGAAGAGAAATTCAATGTACAGATTTCGGAAGGATATGGTCTTTCTGAAGCATCACCTGTAACATGCTTCAATCCGACTGATCGTGAGCGTATCCCTGGTTCAATCGGGACGAATATCATCAATGTCGAAAATAAAGTCGTTGATGAATTGGGCAATGAAGTACCAGTCGGGGAAGTCGGCGAATTAGTCGTACGTGGACCGAATGTCATGAAAGGCTATTATAAAATGCCTGAAGAAACAGAGTCCGCTATTCGGGATGGCTGGTTGTACACGGGGGATATGGCCAAACGCGATGAAAATGGCTACTTCTACATCGTTGACCGTAAAAAAGACCTTGTTATCGTCGGGGGCTATAATGTCTATCCGCGTGAAGTTGAAGAAGTATTATTTACTCATCGTGATATCGTCGAAGCGGCAGTCATTGGCTTGCCTGATCTAGATTTCGGCGAAGCAGTCCATGCATTTGTTGTCTTAAAAGAGGGTGTCAAAGAGGACAAAGAAGCACTAATCGCATACTGTGCGACTCGTTTGGCGAAATACAAGGTACCGAAACAAATCGAGTTTTTAGATGAATTGCCGAAAAACACGACTGGTAAAATATTGAGACGGTCATTGAAAGACCAAGTGAAAGTCTAACTGGATAAGTTGAGATAGAGATTCCTTTCAAATCCGCTACGGCGCTAGGGGATGCCTCCCGCCCTAAGTCAGATGAGTTATCCTTTGACCTATATGGAATAACCTCTTGGCATTGACTGTATAATTTCAGCAAAGAACGCAGAAATTATACAAACCGAACTCTTCGTTGTTCGGTTGGCTACCCCTTGTAAGGCGCCTTCGCTCAGATTAGATAGGTATTCATTTGTTCAATATATATAGGTAGACCTCTCCGGGTTGTTAACGGGGGGTCTTTTATATATTCGGCACTACTTATTTAGAATTAACTAGTTATGTTGAAATAAAGAATTCCAATGAATTCGCTTAGGCCACCCCTTGTAAGGTGCCTTCGCTCAGATTATATAGGTGGCATACCTCAACAGTATAACGAACAAATCTAGCGACAAAGCGATGTTTGAAGAACATTCTATTTGTTAAGTGCCGACTATGTAGTGGTCTAGTAAGGTGTGGTATTCCAGGTGTCAAATAGAAAAAGGGCTAGTCCAAGCAAGCCGCGCAATTGCGTCTTACAGGGTAGCCCATAATCCTGTTAAAACCCGAAGTTACACTCGCAAGAATGGTGCTTGCGGTGGCAATGTTGGTGAGTAGAATTCCGACACTGGTTGCAACCAGTATCAGGTCTCCAAACACGACTTTCTCCAGTATGTCTGAATGTGATTGTGCACGTATTTTGCGGTCTGCTCTCTGAACAGCATTGTGAATGACTGTGCTGGGGTTTGTGGGAACCACATCCACATCTGCAATCATGACCATGTTTACCGGCATTTTGGTTATTATTCATTGAAAAAGAAGACATACTCTTACCTCCTTTCATCTTAATTAAGAGAAAGAAAGTGGATAACTATTCCTTATATAAGAATCGTATCGCTAATCGTAATTAATCTTTCCCTCCCCTTAAACTATGTGGCTGTCCCACACATGAAGTGGACAAACGTTTACAGTGAAAAAATAAATAATGCCGTGCCTATTAAATGTGACGATAACGAAAACCCCTCTCCGTGGAAAGGGGTTTTCGTTTGAATACATTTAGTTGTAAGAATTGCTAAGGTGATTACTTATAGCGACCACAGCAAGGGCGTCCCTTGTGACTTGATTGCTTTTGTTCACAGCAATCTCGTCGCTTGTGGCTTGGGAGTTGTGGACCAATGCAAGGAGAGTGATGGTTCGTTGATGATTCACTTTTACTACAAGTACGTCGTTTTTGGCATGTGCGTTTTTTGTCGCTAGTATGCCGTTTCTTACAGCAAGGACATCGATCGCTACTTGTCCGCCGTTCATGTCTAGCTGTTCGGCGGTCGTCATCCGAATGTTTTTTGGTACTGGAAGGCTCCTGGAACATGAAATTGTCTATTCCTAAGCTAACAACCTTATTAATCGCTTTTTGAATGTCATCATTAAACAATAGTGACATGTTAAAACCTCCTTTCTTTGTAGGTAGGGAATGGAGATTTACTACTATACCTCTATGCAGAATAAATTCAGAGTTTATACAACTCCTTACTCTCCTCTTAATGTACGTGGCTGCATGAAAAGTGTAAGGGGCAAACGCACAAGTTTTGGAAATAACAACAAGTGGATCCATCCCTCATACAATTGTAGTGGCGCCCTGCATTATCTTTCCTACTTGTTATTTCTCCTTCTATTTGGCCGTTTTCCGGAATCATGTTGATTTTTGTTCGAGAATGTTTGGGTTTGTGAAGCACGTCTGTATCTGTTCGCTTGCGTCTTGGTATCACGAGGATCCTGTGACATTAAGTTATCTAATCCTAAGCGATCAGTTCTATTCTTTACTTTTTGTATTTCATCATCAAAAAATAGTGACATGTCCGCCCTCCTTTTTCATTTATTGGGAGAAAAGAACTTTGTAATCCTTCCTCTCTCCTTAAAGTACGCGGTTGTACCTACGGCATAAGAGACAAATGCATACACGTTAAAAATAATTAGCTGTTTGGAGTAACGTTGAGCAGTTGAATACATACGAATAGGATAAAAGGGAAGGGGTAGAATTCAAATGGGTGCTGTCATGGAACTACCTGAATACCAACTATTTATTCATCCTAGCGCAGTAAATGAATTGCGAAAAGATAGTTGGATGGATGATCCAGTTGCCGCAAAACTGGCGATTAATAAAAAGAAATATACGATAGATCTTGCATATCGCGGCTCTCATATTCGAGATTTACCAAAGAAATCGTATCAACTCTCGTTTTACAAACCAAGCACGTATAGAAACGCAAAAGAGGTTCATTTGAATGCGGAATTTAAAGACCCTTCATTGTTAAGAAATAAATTATCTTTTGATTTTTTTAATGAAATCGGATGCCTGGCTCCCAACTCACGTTTCGTACTTTTGAAATTGAATGGAAAAGATGAAGGGGTATATTTAGAGATAGAATCAGTGGATGAACATTTTTTGGCGAATCGACAGTTGCCGGAAGGACCGCTCTATTATGCAGTTGATGGGGATGCTAACTTTTCGTTGATGAGTGATCTTGATAAAGAAGTAAAGAAATCGCTCATATTAGGCTATGAACAAAAGTATGGACCAGCGCAAGCTGATGAACAAATACAGCACTTAATCATAAATATTAATACCATTCCTAGAGAAGAATTTGAACATGAAATCGTAAAGTATGTAAATGTGGATAAGTATCTTAGGTGGCTTGCTGGGGTTGTTTTCACTCAAAATTTCGACGGATTTGTTCATAACTATGCACTGTACCAGAATGGGGACACGGGTCTGTTTGAAATTATCCCTTGGGATTACGATGCGACATGGGGAAGAGATGTTAATGGAGAAAGCATGCGGGCAGATTATTTGAGAATCGAAGGATTTAATACCCTTACCGCAAGAATTCTCGATGTGAAAACATTTCGAACGCAATACAAGAATCTGTTAGAAGAGATATTAACTAGCAAATTTAATGTGGACTATATGAAACCTAAAATACAAGCTATGCATAATTTAATAAGGCCTTATGTTCAAAAGGATCCCTATGAAAAGGACAATATCGACCTTTTCGATGGTGAACCGGATTTCATCTGTGCGTATATTGAGGCTCGAGGAAACTATATAAGAAGCCAATTAGATGCTTTGCATTAGGTGGAAATTTGAAAAACCCTTTCCATGGAGGAGAGGGTTTTTGGCTGAATTAGTATGCAAGAATTTGTTTTGTGAAAGAAGTAAAGTCTTCTAGGTGGTTCTTAATAATTTCATTTAAGATGTTTGTATTGATGGTTTGGTAATCATGGACCGCGATATTGCGGAAGCCAACCATTGCTTTCATGTTAGCCGCAGATTCTTCAGTAATTACATGATTCGCGTATAATAGTTCGAATGCTTCTCTACTTTTTTGTGGAACACCGAATTTATTGGCGGCTGATATATGCATGGCTAAGTCAATACACGCTTCGCAAGCGCGTTGGATATTTAAAACGATGGAGTCTTGCTTTGTGAAATCAATTAAATTGTTTGCATCTTCGGCGTATACATCTTTAATTCTTGCAATACATCTTTCAATTACACTGATTTTATTCAGAATCACATCATTCACCATAAACTGACCCCGTTTCAATAATTTTATCGATAATCGGTTGTCGTTCTTCGTTGAGCTTTGCATACATGCTATATGTCCGCATATGCAATTCCATTCGCAGGTTTTCATTTTTTGAATAAATGACTTCTCCAGTTGAAAAGATTTGGGTCGCAAAAATAGTGGATGCCTCTTTTAAATCGACAAGATCGACTTCAATGTCAATGATGTCTGCAAGTTGCTGCGCGAACATAAAAAGTTCGTAAGCAGAGAACACCTTATCTTCGCGATAGAATGCTACGTCAATATCACTTTCGCTATGCGTTGTCCCCTTTGCGTAAGAACCGAAAATAATGATGAAGTCGGGATTTAGTTTTTCTATACTAAATTCACGAACCTTATGGAAGATTTCAACGTGCATAAAAATCACTCCCTTATCTAGTCTTCTCAGTATACCAAAACTGGACAGCGAAGGGTCCGGTTCCTACGTGATTTACGTGGTTTTGCATAATCTACCCAAAATAATAATTAGAAATCTGATTGATAAACTCTTCTTCAAGCTTGCCTTTCTTTTTCACAATAATATATGTCGAAACGGTTGGCAATTCTAATAGGTCAAAATGTGGCTGCATAAGTCTACCTTCAATCAGTTCACGCCGAACGATGGAATGAGGGAGAAACGAGACGCCTAGTCCTTCTTGGATGAACCGTTTTGCGATGTGCGCTTGTGTGACTTTCATCGTCCGGATGCCAGGGATATGTTTATTAAGAGTGAAAAGTAAGTCGTCCCAATAGACAGGATGATGATGCGTAAATAAGTAGTTTTTCCGCAGTTCATTAGAAACGTCAATGGGTGGGCCACTTTCTTCATCGTATGGATCCGTTGGCATGATGAATAAAATGGGGTCCTTGTAAATCAGGATTGATTCAATACTTTTGAACTTAGCATCGAGTGCTGAAACACCGAGATGCACATCACCATTGTCCACAAGCTGCTCAATCAAATCCGATTCTTCGATGCGAATTGATAGTTCGACATCGGGATGACGTTCCATGAATGTCCGCAATAAATAGGGTAATATCGTTTCTGCCATTAACGGTGAAATGGCGATGGTCCAATTGCGACGATAGCCTTGAGAAAACGAATGCATCCGATTTACACTTGCGTCCGCGTCCTTGGTAAGTCGAACCGCTTCAGGATAAAAAAACTTGCCGGCATTTGACAACGTGACGCGGTTATTCATCCTATCAAAAAGTTTGGAGCCAAGTTGCTCCTCCAAAAGGCGAATATGTACGGTCACGCTCGGTTGAGATAACATTAATTTCTCAGAAGCTTTACGGAAATTTAAGGTCTCTGCGGCTATAATAAATGTTTTTAACCATTGGTAGTCCATTAGGCAGGGCTCCTTCTTAATTAAGAATCCTAATTGATTTGATGGAGAACATTCAATTTCCATAATTATACCTCCGCCTTATACTAAAGAAAAGAAGGAGGAATAATCATGTTTCAAAAAGGGTTGAAAGATGTTATTGCAGTACACACGAAAATTGCGTCGGTCGATGGGGATAAAGGAGAATTGCGGTATAGGGGTGTTTTTGTAGGCGAACTAATCGCGACGCATTCATTCGAGGAAGTAGCTTACTTCATGTGGAGTGGGGTGTTCCCAGATGAAAATGAACGTCGTAAATTGGATGAAAAAATGCGTGTAGGAAGAGAACTTCCTCCACACGTTATGGCGATTATAGATGCACTACCTGCTGATATGGCATTGATGGATGCGATGCGGACGGCAATTTCCGCTTATGGATATACTGAATTTAAAGATGAAACAATCGAGGATCAGGCGATTAAATTGACAGCTGCACTTCCTGTGATTATTGCGCGTCATTATCGAAATCAACAAGGACAATCAATCATTCAGGCAGATCCGGCTTTATCGCACACAGCAAATTATTTGTGGATGCTTACGGGCGTTGTTCCAAATGTAGTACAAGTCGAGGCGCTCGAAACGTATTTGAAATTAACGATGGAACATGGATTGAACGCGTCCACATTTGCAGCACGGGTCACCATTTCGACTGAATCGGATTTGACATCTGCAATCACGTCGGCAATCGGAACGATGAAAGGGCCATTACATGGAGGCGCGCCGTCGGGTGTCATCGATTTGTTGGAAGAGATGGGAACGCAGGAAAATATCCGTTCTGTCGTTGAAGATAAAATGAAGAGCGGCGAACGGATTATGGGATTTGGTCACCGAATTTATAAAACGGAGGATCCGCGGTCAATTTTGTTGAGAGATAAATGTATGAGTATGTCGGGGGAAGATGACTGGCTGGATTTGGCAACAGCAGCTGAAAAAGAAATTATTTCTTTACTGGAAGAGTATAAGCCAGGACGCAAGTTGTATACAAACGTCGAATATTATGCCGCAGCTATCATGCGCTCAATCGAAATGCCGCCGGAGTTATTCACACCGACGTTTAGTGCAGCAAGAATTGTTGGTTGGACAGCGCATGCGATTGAACAGTTAAGTGATAACACCATTTTTCGACCACAATCGGTATATGTAGGCGAATTGGTAGATTAGGATTAGCGGTTTCATGTAGGGAGCTGATTGTGCCATGACAGTTCCGTGTTGCCCTCACAGTTTCGGAGTTAGGCATGACAGTTAGTCGATTAGCCATGACAGTTTCGCGTTGCCCTCACAATTTCGGAGTAAGCCATGACAGTTAGTCGAATTGCCCTTACAGTTGGTCGATTAGCCATGACAGTTCCGCGTTGCCCTCACAATTTCGGAGTAAGCCATGACAGTTTGACGAATTGCCCTTACAGTTGGTCGATTAGCCATGACAGTTCCGCGTTGCCCTCACAGTTTCGGAGTTAGGCATGACAGTTTGACGAATTGCCCTTACAGTTGGTAGATTAGCCATGACAGTTCCGCGTTGCCATCACAATTTCGGAGTAAGCCATGACAGTTTGACGAATTGCCCTTAGAGTTAGCCGATTAGCCATGACAGTTCCGCGTTGCCCTCACAGTTTCGTAGTTACCCATGACAGTTTGACGAATTGCCCTTACAGTTGGTCGATTAGCCATGACAATTCCGCGTTGCCCTCACAGTTTCGGAGTAAGCCATGACAGTTAGCCGAATTGCCCTTACAGTTAGCCGATTAGCCATGACAGTTCCGCATTGCCCTCACAGTTTCGGAGTAAGCCATGACAGTTAGCCGAATTGCCCTTACAGTTGGTCGATTAGCCATGACAGTTCCGCGTTGCCCTCACAGTTTCGGAGTTAGGCATGACAGTTTGACGAATTGCCCTTACAGTTGGTCGATTAGCCATGACAGTTCCGCGTTGCCCTCACAGTTTCGGAGTTAGGCATGACAGTTTGACAAATTGCCCTTAGAGTTAGCCGATTAGCCATGACAATTCCGCGTTGCCCTCACAGTTTCGGAGTTAGGCATGACAGTTTGACGAATTGCCCTTACAGTTAGCCGATTAGCCATGACAGTTCCGAAGTTGGCTATGACAGCATCACGCCTAGCCCTTATAGTTCCGTGCCAGATCTCCTTTGCCGCGCAAGGAGATCATTTTTCATTTCCATAAAAAAAGGGAAACTATCACGAATGTCGAAACAAGTAGATAGAGAAGAAATAAGGGGGAATTAGCAATGGGAAAACGTAAACTGCAAGTAGCTGACCTATTCAAATTACAGTCTGTGACGGATCCGAAGTTAGCGCCGAATGGCAAGGAAGCGGTATTTGTGAAGACGCATATTGACGAGGAAGACAATAAGTATATAGCGAATTTATATCACATAGATTTGGAATCGAACGAAGTGACGCAGTGGACGCATGGCAAAGGGACGATTTCATCCCCCGAATGGTCTGCTGATGGGAAGCAGATTGCCTTTTTATCGGACCGTGAAGAAAAGAATCAGTTGTTCATCCTACAAGCAAGAGGTGGGGAAGCACAGAAAGTGACGTCATTCGAACAGGGGGTTTCGAGTTTCCTTTGGTCGCCGTGCGGCAAGAAAGTTTGGGTGGACGCAGTCGTGAAAGAAGGCAAGACGTTCACAGATAAAGAGGAAAAGGACGACAAGAAAAAGCCTGAACCATACCGTGTCACGACAATGAAATACCAGATGGACGGTGCGGGCTTGTTGCCGCAAGATACATTCCGACAAATCGGCCTTGTCGATATCGGAACGGGAGAGGTAACACAGTTCACAGAGGGGAATTTCCAGCATGGATTGCAAGCGATATCGCATGACGGCAAGAAACTAGTCGTTGGCGTCAACCGAAAGGATAATTTGGATTTCGAATTCCGACAACCACTAGTTATTATAGACGTTGAAACGAAAGAGGAAACCGTTCTTGTCGATGAAGAGGGCTATTTCGGCGGCGCACAATTTTCCTTTGATGACCGCTACATCGCGTACGTTGGTTCAGAGCGGATATTCGAAAACGCGACGCATAGCAATGTGTATGTTTATGACATGGAAGATGGTATGCGCATGAATTTAACGGAAAGCATAGACGCCCCAGTTGGAGATGCAGCAGTTGCGGATCATCAGCAAGGGGCGGGGGCGCCATCAGCAGTTTGGACAAAGGACAACTATTTGTATTTCCAGTTGTCGACAATGGGCGATATCCGTCTGTACTTTGCGTCACTTGAAGGTGAATTATATCCAGCAACACCTGAAAATGAACATGTATATGGCTATGATCTATCGTCTAATGGCGAGTTCGCACTTGTTGCAGTCAGTAGTGCAGTCAATCCGGGCGAACTGTATAAGCAGACAATCGCAACTGGCGAACGACAAGCACTCACTTCATTTAACGCGGTGTATTTAGAGGAAGTTGAACTAGTCGAACCGCAAGCAATCGTCTATAAAGGCGCGACAAATTGGGACGTGCATGGTTGGTTAATGAAACCGGCGGGCTACGTTGAAGGGCAAAAGTATCCCCTGATAGTTGAAATTCACGGCGGGCCACACGCCATGTATGCGAATACGTTTTTCCACGAGTTACAACTATTGGCGGCGCAAGGATATGGCGTCCTATACGTTAATCCGCGCGGAAGCCATGGGTATAGCCAGGAATTCGTAGATGCAGTGCGAGGCGATTATGGCGGCGGAGATTATGAAGATATAATGGCTGGACTGGATTATGTTATTCAAGAAAATAACTGGATTGATACGGATCGTCTGGGCGTAACAGGCGGTAGTTACGGCGGTTTCATGACAAATTGGATCGTTGGCCATTCGGATCGTTTCAAAGCAGCTGTCACGCAACGTTCGATTTCGAACTGGATTAGTTTCTTCGGCGTATCCGATATTGGGTACTACTTTAGTGATTGGCAAATCGGGGCGAACATGAACGACGTTGAAAAGCTGTGGGAACATTCGCCGCTGAAATATGCGAAACAAGTTGAGACGCCTTTATTAATTTTACACTCAGAAAAAGACTTCCGCTGCCCGATTGAACAAGCAGAGCAGCTGTACATTACATTAAAAAGCATGGGGAAAGAAACAGAATTTGTCCGCTTCCCAGATGCAAATCATAACTTATCACGCACGGGTACACCGAACCTGCGCATTGCAAGGCTCGATGAGATAACAGGCTGGTTCGCGAAGTATCTATAAACAAAACCAAAAAAAAGCAAAAACAATGCCTCCGTCAAAAAAAAGAGCGCATTGTTTTTTTGCCGTAAAACATCTATAAGTGGCTACTGGGTATTTAAGCGTATCGCACATTTCTTTTTATTAATGAATGACCATGTTAAGATATAATTAACATATTTGTTAAGTTATCAAACACGTTCTTTTTGAATATACTAAAAGGAGAAATCAAATCATGAAATTTAACGAAGAAGGTCTGTTACCACCAAAAGACTATGAATTAACGTTAAGCGAACTGAGGGTATCCATTCTCGTCAAGGGATCGCAAAATGAGAATCCATGGGATATGAAATGGCGATTGTTTTTGGTCAATCAGTTGGAAATCATGGCTGAGCAGCTTTGGGCGGTGGGGATTAATCAAATTTATATTGACGGGTCATTTGTAGAGGATAAAGCCCATCCTAATGACATCGATGGTTATTTTGAATGTGAGTTAATGGACTTGGCATCGGGGGAATTGGAGCGTAAATTAAACGCCTTAGATCCTTATAAAGTTTGGACTTGGGATAGTAGTAGTCGAAAACCTTATCGTGGCTTTACTAAAAAGCAATTGCCAATGTGGCATCGCTACCGTGTAGAGTTATATCCTCATTTTGGTCAGCCATCCGGTATTCGGGATGAACATGGAAATCAACAGCAGTTTCCAGCCGCATTTAGAAAAACAAGGGACTCTTATCTGCCAAAAGGTATTGTGAAAATTATTCAATGATGGAGGTGTAAGAACTATGATTAAAACAGAAACAGCCTATAAAAAATCGCTTGAAAAGCTGCAAGAGGATAAGTTATTTATTCGAGATCAAAAAAAAGCATTGGAAGACATGGGATTAACGGGAGAACAAGTGGAAAAAGCATTGCAACCTTCCATCACCTTCCATGAGCAATTGAAGGAGGAAGTCGTTTATTATGAACGAATTCGAAGGGGCGAATTTGAACCGATTATCAACCTTTATAATTTGGGGAAATCATTGATTGCTTATCGGATTTACGTAGGGCTAAGTCAGCAAGAACTTGCAGATCGCTTAGGCGTATCCGCTTCCCAAGTGTCGAGGGATGAGCGAAATGAATATTATGGGGCTACGTTAGAACGAATTCAAGAAGTAATGGAAGCCATGCGTATGGTGGCTAAAACCGAGATACAGTCTGAGGACTTGTTGTTAGCGTGAAATTTACTCACACAATTAAATATCTTTAATAAGAATAGGTGGCAGTTAGTTGAATTATACGACAGAAGGCGTAACAATTCGTCCAATCATAGAACAGGACTTACACCGAATGTGGGAACTGAGTTTTAAAGATGAAAATCCTGAATGGAAAAAATGGGATGCCCCCTATTATGAGCATCAGACATTGACGTACGAAGTATTTCTGGAAAAACGCGATAAAATCGTTGCACAGGACGATTACTGGGGCATTGAAGTGGATGGCGAATTGATTGGCATGGTTAGTTATTACTGGGAACATCAGTCGTCCTTATGGCTTGAGATGGGGATCGTCATTTACGAACCGCAGTATTGGAGCGGCGGCTACGGAACGAAAGCGCTCACGATGTGGATTGATCATTTATTCCATGAAATGCCGTTGGTTCGTGTCGGCTATACAACATGGTCTGGTAATGCGCGGATGATTAAAGTCGGCGAAAAACTGGGCATGACGATGGAAGCACGGTTGCGGAAAGTCCGCTTTTGGAATGGTACGTACTACGATTCAATCCGGATGGGCATTCTCCGCGAAGAATGGGAATCCGGGCTTTCATGAGGTGGTCGAAGCTGAAACAGATGGCGGAAGGTTTACTATGTGAGTCACTGAAAGGTCGGGTACATTATCAGGCAATCGTTCATCGGAAAAGTCATGACCAGACAAGCAGTTTCCGTATGACCTTTGACGGTAAAGAGATTGGGTGGGCATCGGATATTCCATACGCATTGGAGTTGACTCGACGCAGTGGCGATTTGCGGGACGAGCGGGAATTGAATCCGTTCCCGTGGCATCTCCATTGGCGGGAATGGGAACAATCTGAAGACTACAAAGCCTATCATTGTGCGTATGAAGATACTGAAACGGCAATGATTGCTGACGAAGTTTTCCCTGCATGGGCTGTGAGAGAACTATTATTCGATTACGTCCATATGCCGTTTGAAGAAGCAATCGTGCATGAGCATCCGTTTGTAAGAGCAATTAGCTTATTAGATAAGCGGTTTGGCAAGAGGAGACTCGCAGAAATCGATTCTGAGCAAGAAAGCGGTTTGTACAAGAAGTTTGCACTTATCAGGAAGCAAGCAGACTTACAAGCATAGCTTAGTAGCTGGTTCTATAGAATAACAAACAGCCATTCCAGAAAAATTGGGATGGCTGTTTATATTTCATGTATGTTAGGATTTGGCGAGGGATATGAGGGGATATATAATCGGTCCCCAAAATTATACAATCCGCCAAGACCATAATGAGTAATTACTCACTGTACAAACTCCAATTCTTTACATACAATAAAAGTGAGTACTCACTCACTATCGGGAGAGGGGTGTTAAGGATGGAACAACCAAAGACGTGTGTATCAATTCGTCACGTATCAAAAAGCTATAAGAAACACCATGTGTTGCAGGACATAAACTTAGATATTTTTGAAGGGGAAATTTTTGGTCTCCTCGGTCCTTCTGGTGCGGGGAAAACAACATTAGTTAAACAATTAACAGGCTTGGATACACCAACTTCAGGGGAAAGTTATGTATTTCAAACGAAAATGCCTTCATTAAAATTAATTACTAGCATCGGTTACATGGCGCAATCGGATGCGCTGTATGAAGATCTTTCAGCAAAAGAAAACTTGCAATTTTTCTCAAGTCTATATGGTCTAAAAGGTGAAAAACAAACACGTAGAATCGCAGAAGTGATGGAGCTTGTTCAACTTTCTGGTGACTTAAAAAGGTTAGTTTCCAACTTTTCAGGTGGCATGAAGCGCAGACTCTCATTAGCAATAGCGCTACTTCATGAACCAAAAATTTTAATTCTCGATGAGCCGACTGTTGGCATTGATCCCGTTTTACGAAAAAGCATTTGGGAAGCCTTTTACAAATTAAAACAAAACGGAACGACAATTATTGTGACGACACATGTAATGGATGAGGCCGGTAAATGTGATCGACTTGGATTGATTCGTGACGGTGGTCTAATTGCGGTCGGAACGCCCGATGAATTAAAAGAAATGAGCAATACAACAACGATTGAGGAAGCATTCCTGGTCTACGGGGGTGCAAAAAAATGAGAGTTTTCGCATTGACACAACGAATCTTGCGACAAATTGTGCGAGACAAACGAACAATGGGATTACTTATCATAGCACCCATTCTCGTGTTGACGATGCTCCATCTCGTGTTTAACGGAGGAGATTATACCCCGAAAATAGGCTTCGTGGATGTCCCCACTACAGTTGTAGAACAGATGAATTTAGAAGGGGCGGATGTCACAACATATAGCGATGAAAAAAGCGCGAAGGCTGATTTAGCCAATCGAATGATAGATGGCTACTTAACAATTGCAAACAATGCCCCCGCCGTCGTTTTGGAGGGAAGTGACCCGGGTGTAGCAGGAGCCACGATGAAATGGCTTCAACAAGCAATGCCGACTGGACAGGAAAATGGTCATAGTCCCCAGTTGGAAATCGACTACTTACACGGCTCTAGCGATATGGGGACGTTCGACTATTTCGGACCCGTTCTTCTTGGATTTTTCGTCTTTTTCTTCGTCTTTTTAATTGCGGGCGTATCATTCTTACGGGAACGGACAACGGGCACGCTTGAACGTTTACTCGCGAGCCCCTTACGGAAATGGGAAATCGTGATGGGGTATGTAGTTGGCTTCGGGATTTTTACGATGATTCAATCGGCAATTATTGCCGCTTATGCGATTTATGTGCTCGGAATGATGATGGAAGGGGCATTCGGCTATGTATTACTGATTACCTTGCTGCTCGCGTTAACAGCGCTGACGCTAGGTATTTTACTATCATCATTTGCTAATAATGAACTTCAAATGATGCAGTTCATCCCAATCATTGTCGTCCCACAAATCTTCTTTTCCGGACTATTCAATTTGGATACAATCTCGAAGTGGCTGAGCTGGGTTGGCCCATTCACGCCTTTGTATTACGCGGCGGATGCATTGCGCGATATAATGGTCAGAGGCTATGGATGGGGTGCTATTTACATGGATATTTTCGCGTTAGCAGGATTCTCTTTACTGTTTATCAGCGTTAATATCCTGGCCCTTCGAAAATACCGTAAAATCTAATAGAAGTGATTGACGAAAAGGGAGATCAGTATGATAAACGAGGATCAAATGATAGAGGAAATGTTTAATTTAGATGGTGATTTAACAGAGCGGCAAAAGAATATACTAGCTGCCGCGATTGAATCATTCGCTGAAAAAGGTTATTCTGCCACATCCACAAAGGAAATTGCTCAAAAAGCCGGAGTAGCTGAAGGAACGATTTTCAGACATTATAAAACGAAAAAAGAGTTACTGATGTCCATAGTCACACCGATGATGATCAAGTTGATGGCGCCGATTATAATAAAGGATATCAATAAAGTACTGAATCATGACCATGAGACATTTGAAGATTTCGTAAGAGCGATGATCGACAATCGTAGAAAGTTTTTAAAGAACAATGTGAAAATCATTAAAATCTTCATTCAGGAAATTCCTTTTCATCCAGAACTAAAAGAGCAATTCATGGAGCATGTCGGCAGCAAAGTCTTTACACGCCTCAGGCAGATTATTGAACATTACCAGGAAAAAGGGCAAATTATCAATCTGCCCATCGATACCGTCATTCGCTTAACAGGTTCGACAATTATCGGCTATTTTGTGACTCGATATGGTATTTTACCTGATGCTGATTGGGATGACGAAGCGGAGGTAGACTCGACAGTTAAGTTTTTGATGAAAGGATTGGCGCCGGAGCAGTGACTATGAAATTGAACAATTTAGTATATAGAGTCGGCACTAAACAAATGGAGTGTTCTTCCAACACCACTTAGGTGCATGGTGATGGCCTAACACTTATTGCGCCTAGTATAGTTGCGCTTTTGGAGCGCTTTGAATTGAATGACTTCTATAAGATTACCGAGATGTCTGGATGTGTAGGGATGCGACTTTATCGTATCCCTACACATCTTTTTCGGTAATCATATGGTGGTCCTTCATCCGCCCTGCTCCAAAGGCATAAGTACACAAAGTGCTAAAGCTTTTTGGGACGAAAGAATAGCTGGTTTCTTACCTGGAGTAAAGCCGCCAAAGATACAATTTTGGCGGCTAATGCTTACTCTATGGTTTTTTCTTTTTTGCTAGTAGTAAAGTAGTTTCACTTTCTATTAGGTATCACATGATCACATGCAAACTCATTGCTAAAAGTAAGCAAGGAACACATTGTACAACGTGCAAGAGTGCCCGAAATTGTATCTTCGGGCACTAACACTCTTTATATAATGTCATCTAGTCTTTTCTTCCAAAAAACCCTCATTTTTCAATTGAATAGTGTAGAAACGCGACAGGCAACTATTCACAACAGGAGTCACTTCTAAACGCAACAGGACCCCTCAGTAAATCTGTCATGAATAGTTAGTCGAAAGCGAGCCGGAAATAGTCCAGTGAAAATGAAGGATATCGAGCCCTTCTCGCCAGTATTTTTCGCAAATAAATGGTTAATCAACAGACGTGAAGAAATAAAGGAGTAGTCATCAGTCGGCTATTACTTTATTTCACTGTAAAAATAGGTGTATATGGTACAATCGATCTACTGCATTACCTATAGGAGGAAAACGTCAAATGGACTTATCACAAATTAGTATTTTAGCAATTATACTTGCTGTCGTTGCAAATATGATTATTGGTGCACTCTGGTATTCACCACTACTCTTCGCCAACATTTGGATGAAAAGCCTTGGAAAGACACGCGAAGAACTGCATACGAGCAATCCGAATATCGGATACGGACTTACGACACTTGCCGGCATTATCACAGCAATCATTTTATCGTTAGTCATCACAATGCTAGACTCAGTGACAGTTGGTGGGGGAGCGTTAATTGGATTCTTAGCGGGTGCTGGTATTGCAAGCGCGCGCGAATTATCGCCTACCTTTTTCGAGGGACGAAAGTATACACTCTTTTTCATTAGCGCAGGTTACCATATCGTTTCATTAACAATCATGGGCGCGATAATTGCATTTTTCATCAAATAAAAAAGGAGAAGGCATCCAAGCCTTCTCCTTTAATTTTACCCCCCTATAAAAATAGTGATTATATATGCCATTTCCAAGCATGTACTTGGACTCAGACTCAGACGAGCGTAATGGATACAAACAAATTAGGAATTCATTAGGTCATTTAGCAGAGGGAAATCCATTTGGGAAATGATATACTGGGTGGGAAATGATGGATATGGGAGTGTTGGCGAAACATATCTATTAACTACTGGAGCGTGAGAAAATGGCCCTTTACAATGTTATGGAAGAAGTCGTACGCGATGTATTGATGCAATATAAAAACCAACTGCAACTGACTTGTCAGTGTGAGCGATGCTTTAACGATATCATGGCAATCGCGCTCAATGAATTGCCACCACGTTATATTGCTAACGAGGAATATGGACCCTATGTCAGGGCGTCACATGAAGCGGATCGTCAAGGTGCTACGAATATTATACTAATTGTTACAAAAGCGGCCGCATTTGTGTCAGGTAGTCCACGTTGCCCGGCGATGAAACCTGTTACTCCGGCAGCAACTGTATAACAACCAAAAGCCTGTCGTTCCATTAGGAGCGACAGGCTTTTGGTTGTGCAATGAATGCCTTCGCACATCACCACTTTACTTCCCTTTAAAAACAGGCTTGCGCTTCTCCGCAAACGCGTTCAAGGCCTCAATACGATCTTCAGTCGGAATCGTAAGTTCATACGCTTTCCGTTCAATCGCAAGCCCCGTCTGCAAGTCCACATTCATGCCGTGTTTAATCGCGAATTTCGCCTGCTGTAAGGCAATTGGACCGTTCGCAAGGATTGAATCTGCAAAGTCGGCTGTTTCTTGGCTTAGGTTTTCTGGCGTAGTGATCTTCGTCAGAACACCATAGCTAAGCGCTTCGGCCGCTGACATTCTGCGTGCCGTCAAAATCAGTTCAAGCGCTTTCGCTTCGCCGATTAACCGCGGAAGACGCTGCGTTCCACCAGCCCCCGGAATAATGGCAAGTCCTGTTTCCGTCAATCCCATAAGCGCAGTATCAGCCGCAATTCGGAAATCACAAGCTAGCGCAAGCTCCATGCCACCCCCGAATGCAAAACCGTTCATCATCGCAATCGTTGGTTGTGGCAAGTTTTCAATCGCCGAGAACACCTCGCCAATTTTATAAAGATTGCGCTTCACTTGCAGGTCAGTAAGCGTTTTTCGTTCCTTTAGATCAGCCCCAACGCTGAAGGCACGATCACCGGCTCCCGTGAAAATGATGACGCGGATATCGGGATTGATGCGTATTGACTCTGTAATCTGCCCCAGTTCAACCAACATATCGTAGTTAAATGCATTCATCGTTCCTGGACGATCGAGCGTCACGAAAGCGAGATTCCCTTTTTGTTCATAATGAATTGCTTCCATATTAATATCCCCCTTGGATAAAATCGATTAGTAACTAGAACATACCATTATTCATGGTGTGTTGCTATTTTAATTGATTGATAAGATGAACAAATGAATACCTATATAAGCGGAGCGAAGGCGCTATTCGGTATAAGTTGCTGTCACAATTTAATGGGTTTTTTATTTCAACATATTTAGTCCCTTTTATTAATTATAGTGGTAAAATATCGATTTTTTGCTATACTACAAGAAATGAGGTGCGAATGAATGAACGATACAAATATATTTGTTGGCAGACAGCCAATATTGGACCGAAATGGCGACATCTATGGCTATGAATTGTTATATAGAAACAGTCATAAGAACTTTTTCCCGAACGTGAACCCTGAACAAGCGACAATTGGCTTACTCGTTAATACATTCCTTACAATAGGAATCGAGAAAGTAGCGGGGAACACGATATCATTTATCAATTTTACAGGCGAATTACTTACCCAAGACATTTTTGCAAACCTTGACCCTGAAAAAGTCGTCATTGAAGTGTTGGAAAACGTTGAGATTACACCCTCACTCCTGACTAAATTGCGGCTGTTAAAAGGGACGGGCTTTAAAATAGCGTTAGATGATTTTATCCTGGAAGCACAATATCGTGTACATAGTGAATTGTTTGAAATTGTCGATTACATCAAGGTCGATTACTTAGATACAACGCCAGCGGAGCGATTAGAAATTGAAAAATTTGTTAAACAGTACCCCGCTATCGTGATGCTTGCAGAAAAAATTGAAACAGAAGAACAATTCAAGGCGGCCAAAGCATCCGGCTACAAATTGTTTCAAGGTTATTTCTTCTCCAAACCGGAAATTGTCACGGGAATCGAAATCCCATCGAATGTTGGTCTTCATTTTCAAATTATCGAGCGTCTTCATACAGAACCACCAAATATCGATGAAGTCACGGAGCTCATCATGCACGACATCTCACTGTCCTATAAATTACTGAGGCTGATTAATACATTGGCATTTGGGGTGCCAAAACGGATTAGTTCCATCAAACAAGCCATTGTTCTTATTGGGTTGCGTGAAACCAAAAGGTGGGTACAAGTCCTTGCTTTACGTGAGATAGGGGAAGGGCCGGGAAATGGTCGTACACAAGCGCTTGCTGACTACTCGTTAACACGGGCTAAAATGTGTGAACTTCTCGCGAAACATGACGGCAAGAAAAACCCCGAAGAGTATTTCTTTGCGGGCATGTTTTCACTGATTGACGTCATCATGAAGCGGGACTGGGATGCAATTTTACAACTCATTCCGTTATCTGACGAAGTAGCGCTTACAGTTAGAGGGAAGCAGACAGAAATCACCCCTTACCTTCAACTTGCCGAAGCCGTTGAACGCTTTGATTGGCAACGTATCGAGCAACTGGTCACCGAAATGGGATTAACACAAGCGGAATTGAGTAGGTGTACGCTAGAAGCACATCGTTGGACACAAAGTTTGCAGCACTAAAAGAGTATCGTCTATTCCTATTTTAATGGGGTGGACGATTTTTGCTTTTACGGAATCGCTTCATTTACACATTCCCATTTCACTTCGATTTAGGTAGAATGGGGGGAGGAGCTGATTTGACATTGAAAATAGCAATTGTTACGGATAGCACGGCTTATTTACCAGCAGCTTTAATGGAAGAATTGGATATTCATATGATTCCACTAGCAGTGGCACTTAACGGCGTTATGTACGATGAAGAAATTGATATTCGTTCAACCGACTTTTACGATAAAGTACGTGGTGATGGACCGTTACCAAAGACATCACAGCCACCAATTGGTAAATTCATTGAACTGTTCGAGTCGTTAACAGACACATACGACGCAGTCATTTCTATCCATCTGTCGAGCGGTATAAGCGGCACATATGCAGGTGCTGAACAAGCCGGCAAAATGGTAGAAGGCATCGAAGTATATACATTTGACTCCGAAATTTCATGTTATTTACAAGGGTTTTACGTACTCCGCGCGGCACAACTTGCCAAAGAAGGGGCGACTTCAGACGTAATCATGACAGAGCTTGATGACATGAAACAGACCATGCGCGCTTATTTCATGGTAGACGACCTCACACATTTGCAACGGGGCGGCAGACTCTCCGCTGCACAAGCACTGATTGGCGGACTTCTTCAAGTAAAGCCAATCCTACATTTCCAAGAAAAAGTAATCGTCCCGTTTGAAAAAATCCGCACACGCAAAAAAGCCATGAAACGGATTGTAGAAATGCTGGCGGAGGACGCAGCGAAAATGCCACTCGAGGCGGTGATCATTCATGCTAACCGACCAGAAGATGCCGAAGTATGGCACGCGGCACTTTCAGCACAGTTGCCAGACGTCAAATTCACCATCAGTCACTTTGGACCCGTCATCGGCACACATCTTGGGGAAGCGTCTATGGGGCTTGGATGGGTGAAACGAAGAAGTAACTAAAAAAGGAACGCAGCCTAAGTTCGCGACGTCCTGTCGCAACAAAGAGGAATGAAGTTCAATTCCTCTCCGCTGCATAACCTGCGTCCAGCAGGCCAGGAGGTGTTGCAAATGACCATTACATTCGATCCGTCAGTCAGGGACTTCCTGGCTGGCCGTATTTGGCTGCGCCTGCACACCCCTTTTCCAACTGAAACAATCGACGCTCACATCGCTTCCGAGCATATCAAAACCATTCAAGGCATCCAATCAACCAAAGCATTTGCTAGTCAACCACAGCACTTCTGCAACCGATGTGAAAACGACACGCAGTCCCGCTTCACAACATTCGATTGCGCAAAATGCGAAGCCCCTTGTACCTATTGCAGACACTGCCTAAAAATGGGGCGTGTGTCAACTTGCACTGAACTGATCGTCTGGAACGCGGCACCGCCGACCTATCCGACAGACCATATAATTGCTTGGCAAGGTACATTGACACCACGCCAGCAACAAGCATCAGAGGAACTGACAATCAGTACTACAAAACGCATCCCGCATCTTATCCATGCCGTCTGTGGTTCTGGAAAAACAGAAATCCTCTTCGAACCAATCCATAAACTGCTGACGGAAGGAAAAAGGGTTTGCATCGCAGCGCCACGTGTCGACGTCATTCTCGAACTCGAACCACGTCTGCGCGCAGCATTTCCGCAGACAGCAATCGAAGCGTTATATGGCGGCTCAGAATCAACAACAGAATCCGCACCCCAACTCATTCTCGCAACGACCCATCAGTTATACCGATTCCGTCACGCTTTCGATGCCATTTTTGTCGATGAAGCAGATGCCTTCCCTTACACAGCCGAGGAAACATTGAGACGAGCGGTCCGAAAAGCCGCGAAACTAGATGCACCCGTCCATTTCGTCACAGCCACACCATCGGACAAACTCCTAACCGACATCAAACGAACAGGACAAGTGTCAACCATTGACCGCCGATACCACGGACATCCATTACCAGTTCCACGGTGTGACACATTATGGAATTACACGAAACAGATCCAAAAAGGTAAACTACCCAAAAAACTCGCTAACTGGACAGCTGAGCGGCTCAAAAGACAAGAACCGTTCCTCATCTTTTTCCATCACATTGGACTCATGGAACAAGCGGAACCGTTATTTCAACAGCTAGACGCACGCATTCACGCCGTCCATGCTTCGCATCCTGACAGAAAAGAGCACGTCCAAGCGCTGCGCGATAAAGAAGTACCTGGGCTTCTAACCACAACAATCCTGGAACGTGGCATCACAATCCAAAATGTCCAAGTTGCAGTTGTCGGAGCCGAACAGCTCATATTCAACAAAGGTGCGCTTATTCAAATTGGCGGCCGTGTCGGACGTTCCGCGCAACATCCAACAGGCGATTTCGTCCTTTTTCACCACGGCATCACGTATGCAATGGACGAAGCGAAGAAGGAAATCATTCAGTTGAATAAAGGAAGTGTCCGCACATGAACAACTGCCTACTTTGTGAAACGCCGATTGCACAAATACCGTCCTGGAAAGCGCTACTAGCACTCCAAAAACAAACAGAAATTTGCCAAGACTGTTCAAAAGAGTTCCAACGTGCCGACATAAAAGAAGAAGATCCTTTTTTGGATCAAATTACTTCACTATACACATACAACGAAGCAATGCGGGAATACCTGCACCAATACAAATTCCTTCAAGACGTTGCTTTAGCGAGTGTCTTCGCGAATGAACTGCGTGTCCACTTAAAAGGAAACGAAACAATCGTTCCAATCCCAATGCATCCGGAAAAAAGGATTCAGCGGACATTCGCTCATGTCGATGAACTGTTAAAAAGTGCACGTATTCCGTTTACGCCTTTACTTGAAAAAACAGGAACTGAAGCAATGGGCGAGAAATCGAGGGCGGAGCGTATTGCAATGGAGTCTTTATTCAAGGTGAAACCCGGAACGGCAATCCAACCTGGCACGTACATACTAGTAGATGATATATATACAACCGGTACTACGCTGCGACATGCGGCAACTGTCTTAAAAGAGGCAGGTGCTACACGTGTTGAAGCGGTAACACTAATCCGAGCTGAGCAATGAATTAATAGGAGATGAATAAGATGGCTGAACTACGAGACTGCCCGAAATGTGGCGGCTTTTTTAACTATACGGGTCTACGAGACGTTTGCGCAAAGTGCGCTGGGAATGAAGAGAAAATATATGAAGAAGTCTATCGTTTTTTAAGACGTCGTGAAAACCGGGCGGCAACAATTGAACGGATTGTAGAAGTGACAGGCGTGACTGAAACACTCCTTCACCAATGGGTACGAAAAGGACGACTTCAACCAGCACTATTCCCGAATCTTGGTTATCCGTGTGATAATTGCGGCAAGCTTACTATCACGGGAAAATTGTGCGTTAATTGTACAGCTGATTTGAAAAATGACATTAAAACGTTTGAAGCAGTGCAGGAATTCAGGGAAGCGGTCAATGCAAATGAAAAAGCAACCTACCATACAGACCGTAGACTAAAATAAGAATGAACCGGTAGTTTTCGGACTAACCGGTTTTTTCGTTCGAAAGACCCTAAACGTTCAATAATTTATGCCGAAATAAAGAATAGAGCATAACTTAGTGCATAAGCTACTAACGAAAGGAGCGAGATCAAATGAAAATCCAAAAAATTAATGTACCTGCCATTAATCCATACAAGGCAAACCAGGTAAAAGCGGAAAAGTCCGAACAGCAAGCAAAAATGAAAACCGACAAACTCGAAATTTCATCTGAAGCAAAAAAGCTTTCGGAAACTTCCACATTTACAGCGGGGCGTAATGAGCGTGTCCAAGAATTAAAAGCGCAAGTCCAAGCTGGAACGTACGAAGTCAATCCCGAACAGCTCGCCTCCAACTTGGTGAAATATTTCAAACCGTAAATACTGACTTTAGATTATGAACAAATGAATACCTATATAAACAGAGCGAAGGCGCCTTACAAGGGGTCGCCGAAGCCCTAAGACTAGCGGCGAAGCTGCCTGGCTTAGGGCGGGAGGCATCCCCTAGCGCCGCAGCGAATTCATTGGGATTCCCTAATTCAATCTATATACTTATGAAAGTAGGAAGAAAACATGTCTATCACAACCATCCTGACGTCACTTAACAACCTGGAAAAACTTCATAGAAGCCTGCTCCGGATTGCGTACGACAAGACGGCAGTTATCAAAAACGGGGACATGGAAGGACTCGACCAACTGTTGAAAGACGAGCAATCCCATTTGGCTGCAATCATCCAAATGGACGGTCTCAGACAACGGGATGTGGCGCAGTATTTGGCTGATCAAGGACGATCAGCATCACTCAATCCAACCGTCACCGACTTGCTCGACGTCGTACCGGAAGCGGACAAGACAAGCCTTGAGGAGGCGAGGGACCGTCTCCTGCATGCAATTCACGACTTGAAATGGCAAAATGATCTGAACCAAAAGCTGACCTACCAGTCTCTTCAGTTCGTGAATTTGTCGCTGGACATCGTAAGACCGCGTCCGGAATCAACCAACTATTCAAAAACAGAAATCAACGGAAATAAAGTATCTAACAAACAGCCATCTTTTGATACAAATGCCTGAGGGGGTAAACTAATGTCTACATTTATGGGATTAGAAACAAGCAGACGCGGTCTGTTCACACAGCAATCCGCTCTTTATACAACAGGGCACAACATCAGTAACGCCAACACACTCGGCTACTCACGTCAGCGTGTGAATATGGAAGCAACAGCAGGATTTCCAGGCGTCGGTCTGAACGCTGGTACAATGACAGGATTCCTCGGGACAGGTGTTCAAGCGGGCTCCATCCAACGCGTTCGTGACGGTTTCGTTGATGATCAATTCAGACAGGAATCCAACAAACTTGGCTACTGGGATACTCAAACAAAAGCGATAGCTCAAATGGAAGACGTCTTAAATGAACCATCTGCCTATGGGCTTCAGAAATCACTCAGTGAATTTTGGCAGTCGCTGCAGGACCTTGCCGTCAACCCTGAAAACGGTGGTGCTCGTGCGGTTGTCGTACAGCGCGGTCAGGCAGTTGCCGATTCGTTCAATTACATGCACAAATCATTGACGGAGATCCAGACGAACATTGGCAATGAAATCGATGTAACGACAGGTCAAGTCAACTCCATCCTAAAACAGATTTCAGAGCTCAACGCACAAATTAAACAAGTCGAGCCAAACGGCTACTTACCGAATGATTTGTACGATGCCCGAGATATGCTACTGGATGAATTGTCCGGCTACTTTCCGATTGAAACGAGCTATGAAAAATCAGGTGGACGGGCATCGGCGGTTGCTGAAGGCTCTATAACGGTGTCGTTGAAATTGAAAGATGGAACGAAAGTGACATTAGTAGAAGGCAACAAAAGTGCAACGCTAGAAACAAACCCAAAATCACTTGTTGCAACTGATAAAAGCAATACACTGATAACTGGAATGACGATTAACCCGGTTGACGGTGGAACAGCCATCCCATATGGTCATGAAGAGTTTTTAGATTCCGGAAAATTGAAGTCATTGATGAATGCATATGGCACGGAAGACGTCAAAGGCATGTACCCTGAAATGTTTGCGAAATTAAACAAAATGGCAGCAGCCTTCGGCGATCAAATGAATATCGCCCATCAAAGTGGAACTGATATCAACGGTGACAAGGGAGGCAATTTCTTTGATACAAAAGGTCCTGGTCCATTTACAGCGGGGAATATTTCTGTGTCTGAAGCACTTGCAAAAGATCCCAGCTTACTAGCCGCATCAAGTTCCGAACCAGGCGAGAAAGAAGTAGGGAACGGAAAAAACGCTAAAAAACTTGGCGATGTTCTATTTGCGAAAGTAGATGACCTTGAAGGTTCGACAATCCAAACCTATTTCCAAAGCATAATAGGACAACTCGGCGTCGACGGCAAACAAGCCGATCGAATGGCATTCAACTCGGCAACACTACTTGGTGCCGTCGCAAACAGACGAGACTCCATCAGTTCAGTATCACTAGACGAAGAAATGACAGACATGATCAGATTCCAACAAGCCTACAACGCATCCGCACGCATGATTACCGTCGTCGACGAAACCCTCGACAAAATCATCAACGGCATGGGCAGAGTCGGAATGTAAGAAAGGAGCAAAATCTAAATGCGCGTGACACAATCAATGCTTTCTAGTAATATGCTCAGGAACTTATCTACGAGTTACAATAATATGGGCAAAGTACAGGAGCAAATTAATACAGGCAAAAAAGTCAATCGACCGTCAGACGATCCCGTTGTCGCTATGAAAGGCATGGGCTACCGTATGCAAGTTGACAAAGTCGCTCAATACCAGCGTAATTTAGGAGAAGTGAACAACTACCTTGATAGCTCAGATGACGCGCTAGATAAAGTCGGTTCAGCACTACACCGTGTGAAAGATCTCATGACGAATGCGCCCAATGGAACTCTTACACAGGAAGATAGAGAGGCAATTCTTTCAGAGGTTAAACAGTTGCGGGCGCAAGTTCAAGATTTAGCGAACACAAAAGTCGGGGATAAATATATCTTCAGTGGAACAAAAACAGACTCACCCCTCCATGGTGTTCATGCACCATCAACTGAGGAAGGGTATCCTATTGCGGATAATGCTTTTAGTAAATCAGTAGACATAGAAGTATTTGACGGCGTCACACTAAATGTAAATACGGATGTAGTAGACATGTTCAAAGAAATCGACAAAATGTTTGGCGACATCGAAAATGCAATTGAGGTTACAAAGGAATCATCAGAACTTGGTCGGTTCATCGGTGAATCCCAAAATAATATGGATGTCGTTCTAACAAAACGTGCCGACATCGGCGCACGCCAAAATCGTGTCGAAATGATGAGTAACCGCTTAGAGTCCCAAGAAGCAGCTGCAAAAAAACAAATGAGTGAAAACGAAGACATTGACTACGAAAAAGCCATCACCGATATGCTGACACTTGAGTCCATCCACCGTGCAGCACTTTCAGTTGGTTCACGTATTATCCAACCATCACTTGTAGACTTTTTACGTTAAGTACACCCAATACAAATCCCAGAAAGCGTTTGGACAACCTCCAAACGCTTTCTTTAGAAGGTGACAACATTGAACATCCCGCAACTCCAAGTAACAACAACAAAAGCCCAACTAGGTCTAACAACTAGGCAACCAACGCAACAAATTGAACAACCAAAAGCAACCCTGGATTTACAACAACCACAAGCAGAAATGACAATTAATACTACAAAGTCGAGACTATTCATAGACACAACACAAGCCCGTGCCGACATGGACTTAAAAAGTGCCGCCCAACGTACAGAAGAAGTCGCCCAGTATGCCCGTTCTGAAGTCTCTAATGGAATCGCTCGCCGTGCTGAAGACGGCAATGAACTGATGAAGATTGAAAACGGGGGGAGTCCAAATGCATCATTTGCCGAAAGAGCGTTTAGACAACCCTATAGTAGTCTAAACCTCAAATTCATCCCGTCCTATGGCAGCGTCAAAGTTTCTTTTGAACCCGGTAGTGTCGATATTCGGGTAGATCCTCAAAAAGTGATTAATAACAGTAAAGCGAACAAACCAATGCATACATACACACCTGGAAAAGTAACAACAGAGTTACTTCAAAAACCATCCATCCAGATTGATTGGAAAGTTTAAGTAGCACCTGGCAACCTATAAAGGAGGAAAAATATATGAAAATCCAATCCACGATCTTAGGAGAAGTAGAAGCATCAGAATCCGAAATCCTTACTTTTGACAGTGGGTTACCAGGATTCGAAAATGAAAAAAACTTCATATTACTTTCTATAGAAGGAAATGAAGTCTATCAGATTCTCCAGTCCACAAATTCAAAAGAAGTAGGTTTTGTAACAGCCAATCCCTATTTATTCATCAGTGACTATACGTTCGACTTGGATGCATCAACCTTAGAAGCCCTCAACATAGATTCAGAAGAGGATATTATTGTACTAACAATTGTTACAGTCAAAGAACCTTTCAATGCCTCAACAGTAAATTTAAAAGCACCTGTCATCATCAACACAAAATCCAAAAAAGCAAAACAATGCATTCTAGAAAAATCGGATTATCCAATTAGATACTCCATTGCCGCACAGATGCAGAAAGATAAGGGGTGAGGGAATGCTCGTATTATCTCGGAAAAAAGGTGAATCTATTTGGCTGGGCGATCAAATCGAAATTTCCATCAGTGAAATAAAAGGCGACCAAGTCCGAATTGCCATCAATGCACCCAAAAACGTCACTATTTTACGTGGAGAATTAATAAGAGAAGTGTCGGAGTCGAATACAGAAGCAGTTAAAATAGACAGTTTTATGGATTATCTTAAAAACGAAACAAAATAAGTTGAAGCCCGGGTGCCAGTTACCGGCTCCATTCACGATCCAAAAGGAAGGTGTTCTAAGTTCGTCACATCCAAAGGTGCCTTAATTTCTGCAAAGAACACAGAAATACGGCAAACCGAATCCATCGCAGTTCGATTGGTAACGAATGCATGACCAACATGCTGTTGGTCTAATTGTGGCGGCAACTGGCACCCATTTTTAAAAAATAAACATTTCTATTAAACATTCTAAAAGACAATCCGATAATAGTATTGTAGCGAGGAAAACGGGGTCCGGCCGGCTCGGTATCCTCGTTGCAAAAAAAAATGTGCTCACAAGGACGTTAGCAACATACATTCAAGGAGGAAATTATAATGAGAATTAATCACAACATTGCAGCACTTAACACACATCGTCAGTTGAACAGTGCAACTACTAACCAATCAAAATCTATGGAGAAATTAGCTTCAGGTCTTCGCATTAACAAAGCAGGGGACGACGCAGCTGGTCTTGCAATTTCTGAGAAAATGCGTGGGCAGATTCGTGGATTGGATCAAGCTTCTAAAAACTCACAAGATGGAATCTCTATGATTGCAACTGCTGAAGGAGCACTTAACGAGACACATGATATTCTTCAACGTATGCGTGAATTAGCAGTTCAATCAGGAAATGATACAAATACTAATGATGATCGTAAGCAAATTCAAGCAGAAGTTGACCAATTAGCTAAAGAAATTACACGTATTTCAGGTACTACTGAGTTTAATACGCAGAACCTTCTTGCAGGTGGATTGAATAATACGTTTCAAATAGGTGCAAACAAAGGTCAAAATATGAGTGTTTCCATCAATGCGATGGATGCAAAATCACTTGGAGTTTCAAGAGACACTACAGCAGCATCCATGACTTCAACTAACACAGCAGCACTTTCTGGAGTTAGTGATGCGGGAGAAGGATTAACAAATGCACAATATAGCGTTAAAGTTACTACATCTGCTGCTGCACTAACTGGACTATCAGGCAGTGATGCTAGTGTTAAGTCTAATGGCTCAGGGTCAGAGCTGACAGTTGGCGGTACCTACACTGGCAGAGATGATGTAGCTAGCTTAGTCGTAAAAGCTACAGGTGTTGATAGTAATGATTTTGTTAACAAAGTTCAATATTCTTTAGACGGTGGAGTAAACTGGAATGAAGCCGATATAAGTGTTACAGGTAGTGGCGCTTCGACACTTACAGGAACTGGGCTTACTATTGCACTAGATGGATCAACAACAAATGCTGTGGGTGATACATGGACTTTCGGAGCAACTGCTTCTAAGGCGACTGCTCAACTTGCGGATGCAGCGGGAACTACAAATATTGGTTCAGCTGTGACAATTAAAAATGACCAAACAAGTGCTACAATAGGTAATTCAAGCACTGACGCAACAGCAAAAATCAGTTTCAATTTTGCAGCTTTGACAGCATCGACTGGAGCGAATACAAAATTCGATCTTGCTAGTGTAGGTTCTAACGCTGCTACATTTAATACTGATGGAACTGTCGCTACAGAAGCAAGCGCTGCTGGCGGTATTAATGTTAGCACTCAATCAAAGGCAAATAGTGCAATTGAAACAATAAATAAGGCAATTACAACTGTTTCTACAGAGCGTTCTAAACTTGGAGCCGTTCAAAACCGTTTAGAGCACACAATCAACAACTTAAACACATCTTCTGAAAACCTAACTGCTGCGGAATCACGTGTCCGTGACGTTGATATGGCGAAAGAAATGATGGAACAAACAAAGAACTCTATCCTTTCTCAAGCAGCACAAGCAATGTTGGCTCAATCTAATCAAATGCCTCAAGGTGTCTTACAACTTTTGAGATAATGATTCGAAGGGCGTCTTATCTGGTAACGGATAATAGCACAACTGGGTGAATTGCTGGAACTTCCTAAAGCCTCATCAACCACAACGTATCTGGAAACGGTCAGCGTGATGGTCTGAAAATGATGAGGATGAAACAATGGACAATCAGCAGCCAAGCTCCTGTGAGGAAACTCTGGAGAAGGTTCAACGACTAGGATACACCGTCTAAGGCTTCACGGCTATGACGATGAAATCCGTAGGACAAGCAACACCGTCCGAAGCGCCCAGCCCCAAACAGATCATGCTGTGGGTGAAGATATAGTCTATTCTATGATCGAAAGACATAGCGGCAAAGCAAGCCAACCAACAACCACAAGGGGTTCTACAACTTCTTCGTTAATATTTATGAAAATCCGGTATTCCTTAATTGGAAGACCGGATTTTTCTCTATATTTTGTATTTTAAAGCAATCCATACAATCGACTGCTAGTCATTCGTAAGAATAGGTAAATGGTGAGTGTATTCAATGGAGGAAATCCTCTTGAGTCTTTCGGGACTTGAGAGGATTTTGTTTTTGTATCGAATCTGTTTCTATAGCTCTTTCAAGTAGATATTATTATCTTGAATACAAATAGTAAAGCCTTACTTCCAACAACGGAGGTAGGGCTTATTTTAATTGGAGGAGGAATCTATTATGAGTAAAACGTATGAACCGAAAGTGGATCAGTTGGAATTGGTGATGGTTAAAGAGGAGAAGAAGCGTGTACCGGCCAAAAGGGTGAACATTGTTTCTCTTAAAATGATCCGTGATTCCAGTATTCTGTATCAAAATCGCCAAATTCGCTCACCACAAGATTCCTACGACATCATTCGCACATTCTTGGAAGACTCGGACAGGAAAATGTTTATTTCCATGGCACTTGATATTAAAAATCAGCCCATTAATATCCAAATGTGTCATATAGGCTCACTTAATGCATCAATAGTGCATCCTAGAGAGGTGCTAAAAATGGTAATTATGTCTAATGTCGCATCATTGGTAGTTTTTCACAATCATCGGATTATGTTTATGTTAGACAGCTTAAAATCCATATAATATTAGGTAACACCTAGAAAATTTAGGTGTTACCTAATAAAATGAGGTGCTGAATGGATAAGTTGAAGCTGTTTATAAATGAAGAATATAGTAAAGTTGATTTGACATTTGAAGAAAAAAGTAAGTTTCAAGCCCAATTATTAGGTGATTGGGAAAGACAGCAATTGGTTAAAGGTTACACAGCAGCAACAGTTGCTTTAAATTTAAGGAATATTAATGAGTGCTAAATTGCAATAATAAGTTAGCCACTCTGATAAAACCCGGTGTATTTATGAAATTCTCCTGTTTTTACCAACCTTAGAAAGCGGGTTTTGACCTTGAATTTGATTTTATAACGTTAAGCTAATTTGGCTATTTCTTGTTCAAAAGCCATTGCTGGTTGTTGATAGTCTAGAATCTTTCTTGGTAGATTATTGATTGTCTGATAAATGCGTTGAATTGCTTTTCTTGAGTAGTCTGAAATTGCTTTTCCTTTGGGGATAAAGCGTCTAAGAAGTCCGTTGTGTCGCTCATTAGAACCTCTTTCGTAAGGCGCATAAGGTCTAGCGAAATAGACTTCCGTGACTCCTTCCAAACTCGCAGAAAGATTGGAGAACTCGCTTCCATTATCAGAAGTAATTGTCTTGAATACTTGCGAAAATAGGTCGCCGTAAAAGTGTTGTAATTGTTTGATGGCATGATCAACTGAGTCATGATCTTGATCGTCAATTTTAATTGCGAAATAATTTCTAGTTTTACGCTCAACGATCGTTAGAAGCGCGTTGTCATATGACTTCTTACCTTCTACTGTATCGATTTCCCAATGACCAAATTCTTCTCTATCTTCAATTTCAAGTGGCCGTTCTACAATACTTGTTCCTAGAATGCGACGATTTTTTCGGACACGCTTCGTCTTCGTATTCAGTTTTGTTTTCATTGGTAGATCAACGTTACGAACACTTAATAGGCACTGATCAATGTAATTATAAAGGGTTTTCGTGGATACCATTGGCTTGTCCTTCCAATCGTTTTGTTGCTTTGCGAATCGAACTACTGCGTCAGGTGACCAGCTTTGAGTCGTGATTTGTTGACAGGCAAATTCAACAAAATCAGATGCAACTAGTAATTTGCTTTTCGCTCCACAGTTTCTTCGGTTATTTTCATATACCGCCTGTCCCGTTTCAGGAAAATAGGCTTTGTATGGTTCTCTACCAGTCTTAAGCTGTGTCGTTGTTCCACGCTTAAGTTCGTTAGCAATCGTTTGGTGAACTCGCCCTAAGCGTCTTGCGATCTCCCAGTTGGGATCTCCCGCCTTATGGAGAGCCCCAATTTGACCACGCTCAAAAGGTGATAGGTGTTTATTTTTACGGTTTTGTATGGTATTCTCGGTGTGTGCCATTATAAAACTTCCTCTCATTGTTAGTCTAGTAACTTCAATGATACACGAAATTTTATATTGGCCATTTTTTTGTCTGAATTTAGGCGGCTAACTTGATTGTACAACTAGCCTAGTATTTTTGTATTCCAAAGACTTGATTAAATTTGATATTATTTCGAATTCATTTTAACCCTTGGATTTTAGACATGTTCAAAGGTTTGAAAAGGGTATTTTAGAATATTTTTTTGAAAAAGAAAAATGTCATGATTGTGGAAAGCCTAAACCACAAAACTCCCATTCTTTTTGTTATGATTGTTTAGCCTGTCGAACGATATATAATCGGACGCGTAGGGAGTACGTTGAAGAAAACTTTACTAACAACTCTATTAAGGGTTTATATTATAATTTTTGTGGATTTATGGCTAGCCAAGGTAGGAAACCACAAACGGTGGCAGACATATTAGAGAAATCTCGTGAACACTTTTTATTTTTGAGTGACTATATACCAGATAACATAGATAATGAACTATTTAATTTTAATTCTAATGAGGGCGAAGTAACGACACGGTTTCACGTGATTAGTGGAAAACCTTTGGTTAATTTTACTTTTTCACAAGAATTGGTAGATATGTTTGAACGAAAATTTAAAGGGAGTAATGTGAGTTATTCATTGTTTTTAGCTTTTCTTGAAAAAAGGGGATTAATTATACCACCTTTAAAAAATCCTTATCAAAAAATTAGACAAAAAATCAATGCGATGGAAGAAAAATTTCAAGCACTTGTACTAAAAATGCTAGAAAAAGAATCTGCCTCGATTGATCTGCTTGTAAAAAAGGTGCCGTTAATACAAAGACATGGGTAACGGTTGAGCATAGCATGGATGCCATTATTAAATTTTATAAATGGTTGATAGATACCACTGAGGTTCAGGGGTGGGCAGAAGTTTCTGAGCGAGAAATAAATATTTATTTATTAAATTTCCCTGTAAGTTCGAGGGAAATAACAAAAAGATTATTGTTTAATTTCTTTGAATATGCAAAAAAACAACGATTTATTTTTAATAATCCAATTGAGCAATTTGTTTCAAGAGACAGAATGATGGAAGTAAAACCGTTATCAAAGCGTGAACATGCAAAAATATATCGAAAATTAACCACAGATATTAATGAATTATTTGTTGAAAAGTTAATTTGCTCCCTAATCTATTTTCATGGTTTAACAAGTAAACAACTAGTGGAAATAAAATTCGATAATATTAAATTAGGGGGAAATTGTATTTTTGTTCATTTAATTCAATAAATGATGTATCTATAAAAACTAATACGATTCTTTAATATGTAAAATCGGTTATTTCGATATCTCCGAAGCATTTAAGAATAGCAGCCTTACAATATTGTTCCGCAACTTTTGGAGCAGAGTATCTGCACAATTGTATTGGATTATCGATAACACAAGCTGCCAGATATGCTGATATTGGTGAAACATTATTAGTTGAATTAATCCATGATGTAATAAATAAATGACTTTTATTTATAACTACCCAGTAAAAAGTGGGGGGGTACGCTAGGTTGAACAAGTCTGATCCAAATTAAAACAAACATGTTTCCACTGTAATATCGAATGGAATATAGCTTATTTAGAATTCATCTTTAACCTTTTCCCATTCTCTTTTAACTTGTTTTTTTAAATCTAATTCTAATAAGTTTAATTCAATTGTAAGTATACTCTTCAACAGTTGATGATTACTCAAGTAAATCAATTCATTTGAGTACGATATATTCTTTTTTTCTAATAGCGCTTTTAATTCTGAATAATTTGCAATTTTATGAATGTTATTATATAAATTATATAACCACATAATATTGGTCAATCTATATACTATGCCAATCTCAACATTTCTATTTTCGTTTAGTTGCAATTCTATTAACATTTTTAACTTATACAATTCTTTTAAAGAAGTCATGTTTTCATTTGATAATTCACTATAAAAAATCGAAATGAATTCTGAAAAGTTAAGCTTTAAAGTATTCATAGAATTTATCCGTTCTTTAGTAACTGAATTTGCATAAGCTGTATTTTTATTGATTCTAACTGTATAAATAAGTGTTACTATACCTGTAAATGCTGTAATTATTATTCCTATCAAAGTTATTTTTTGAGTTGCGTCTAAACCATCTAACATAATTTCTCCTCTTTTCTTTTTATTAACTAAATAACAAATATTACGAAGGAGACCTGATATCAATGAACCCAAATCGCAATCGGTTTATAAATTTGCCCCTAATAAAACAGCGTTCTAATAAAAAAAATATCAAAATAAAACTTTTAGAAGCCAAAAGAATTCCAGGTTCAAAGAAGATTTTTTTCAATCAACATTTTCCGCAAAAGGATAGCATCCCTATTTTTAATTTCAGAAGAAATTCAAATAATATAGAGTTTGAAGTTGAGTGGTTGTTAGAGATGCTGAACATTACAAAAAATGACATAGTTGAATTTTTAAAACTTCAAGACTCTTACAATACAGCCTATTTTAAATCAGATTACGAGAAGTGTAAACAAATCCTTGAAAATATTAACTTTAAGTTTGGTATTTCTATATGGTTAATTGAAAGCCATATAAACCTTTATAAAAAAATTGATCATACATACAAGCAAAGTGAAGCATATTTAGATGGAATTATAAATAGTAAAATTAGTGAATACTATAAAATCATCAGCTGGATATTATTTATGAAGTCAGAAGACATGGTATCTCCTTCTAGATTCGAAATTGAGCTTGAAAGATCAATCAATAGCCTTAGTATAATAAAAAAAATGAATTTTCAGGATTATTTACTCTTTAAATTTTCTATTGGAACAGAACTTAATGAATTGGATTTTTTATCCATTTTACAACTGCAAGAAAACCTCTCAATAATCGATAGATATTTTACTTTGGCTACTTTAATTGAATATATTTTTGAGGATAACTTTTTAAATTTCAATAAAACCATAATTGATAAATGTATGAATGTTATTACTTTTATTTCAGGAACAGAATCCACTATTTATCACCAAATCCAGAATGAAAAAATATTATTGAATAACTCACGCTCTTCTAATCTGAATAATCTAAAAGCAATTGATGAATATTCTATAGGTAATTATGATAACGCTATAGAAATTTGTAATTTAATACTTAAAGATCGGCCATATGAAATCGAACTCTATGATATTCTAATAAAATCACTTTTAAGTAAAGGTGATATAAGAGAATTAGATGATAGTAATTTTTATAATGAATTAATAAACTTATTTATGCAATTCTATAAATCAAAAGATACCGACGATGAAACAGTGAAAAAATTATTGAAAATTTCCAATGATCACTTATCAAATGATTGGGCTTGGAAAATGTTGAGTCTTACTTACGTTCTTAAGTTCGGTAACAAAATCTTAGAAAGTAGCCCTTTTATTAGGAAAGGGTTTAAAAACTCTAAATATATTAAACCACAAATAATACCATATATTTATAATGAAGCAAACAAAAAGGATTTATATATATCTATTGTTTTTGCGGGATCAAATATAACTAATAAAATTCATGACGCTTATGCATCACTTGATTTAAAATTAATAGAAACTCTTGAAATAGATAAAAACAGAAAGTATAGACTACTCGCTAATTTGCATCTTCTGAAGGCTAATTATACTGATGCATTAGATTACTTCGATTTAATAGATTCGAAAAATTCACAAATAAATTATTTTGAAATTAGCATAGGGAAAATACAAGCTTACACTGCATTAGATGAAATTGATTTAACCGTTAATCTAATTGTAGATTCTTATTTTTCAAATACAAACCTTTTATTAGAAATCGATATAGAAACAATATCCAGTAAGATTATGTCTTCATTATCTTCTTCATCAAATTTAAAAACCTTGATTTTTATTAATTTAATAACAAAATATATTAATCCTACGCTTTTTGAAAATAAACATGATTTTTTAGAAGATTTTTTACTTGAATTTAAAATAAACCTTATAAGTGAACTGGATATTTCGTTATTTGAATCTGATTTTCAAGGTTTAATCTATGTATTGAAAGAATATTGTACTATAGAGACAATGTCTAAATATTATTTCTTCAATCGTTATGAAGATGTTGAGGAAGAACGGATTAAAATATGTATACTTTTAACAGAAATCGATAGTGATAATCAAGAAATATACAATAATGAAATTAAAGAAATAACACAAACAATGCAAATTAGAGAATATAGCGCAGCGTTAGAAAGAAGTAAGATATATGTAGATATAGATGGGATAAAAAAACAAACAAGCAAAAAAATTGAGGACAATTTTAATAGAATTCGGGAATATTTTAACAGTGCTAGAAATAAAGGAGAGGTTTTATATTTCACTTATCAAGGCGATGACGGTAATATAGCGCAGATCAAAGGGAATAGGTATTCTGACATTTACAACAGTTTAATTCATCAAATTAGAGACTCATTCATTTCTAGTAAAGAATACGGGCTGGATGTATATCTAAGTTTGGGTATTAGACATGGTACTATTTTCGGTCAACTTAGAAAATTATTTGAGAAAGACAACTTTATGACTTTATTTGTTTCAAATCTTAATAAGTACAAGAAAAACACTTTTTGGATTGATAAAATGAATATCAAAAATCCTTTAGTTATTGATGAAGTAGATATGGCATTTCAAATCTTCAACCAAAAAATAGATGAGGTACTTATTTATTTAAAAGATCATAAGTTACAAATAACTACTGATGTAAATAATGATATTTCTTTGTTTAATTATCATCTCTCAGATTTTAATTTAATGGTGATGTTCTCAGAGGATATTAAAGATAAGAATTTATCGCTAGATTCATTTATAAATAATAATATTGATAAATTATGGTCAATCACCGAGGGGAATCTTGAAAACGTTCGAAACTATCTGAAGATCGAATACAAAAACATGATTTTAACTGAAATTGATGAGTTCATAAAAAACATTAAACAAATTGAGGTAAGTCATCAAATTAACCTTCGAGAATTCAATCAAAAGATGGTGGATTTAAAAACTGATTTGAGCTACCAAATTAACAAAGTATCAAGTTGGTTTACAAAAGAAAAAGTAATTGAAATTGATAATTTCACAATCGATTTACCAGTGAATATTGCTTTAGAATTTGTTAAAAGTATAAATATTAATACTACTATTTTCGAAACAACTAATCTTAACACTAAAAGTTTATTAATTGATGGAAGATATTTGAAATGGTTTAGCGAAATATTTATAACTATATTTGATAATATAATAAAAAGAAGTGGAATGCGAAACGAAATTCATTTCTCTTTAGAAATTTCGCTCAACACGGATAATAAACTGGTAATAGTTTGTAGAAACCCGTTACACCTCTCTGAAATAGAAATTTCAAATAGAAAACAATTGTTAACTGCAAAACTACAAGAAATAAAAATCATTTCAGATACTGAGGAATCTGAAATAATGTCTCGTGCTTCTAAAGAGGGAGGCTCTGGATTTTACAAAATTGTTAAATTATTGAAATACGATATTAAATCTGATAAGCCAACACTAAACTTCGATATTGAGAACGATGAATTTTATATTGAAATCATTTTAGATACAGGGAGGGTTGCAATTGAGAGTGTTAGTAGTTGAAGATGATATAAATAAAATCAATAAGATTGAAACCTTTTTAACTAATGAATTTAGATATATTGAAATCGAAAAATCCTACTCATATAATTCTGGATTAAGAAATATATTGTTTAATCAATACGATTTAATTCTTTTAGATATGACTATGCCCACTTTTGACAAGGATGAATCTTCTTCTTATGGTGGGAAATTAGTTCAGTTCGCGGGAAAAGAGATATTATTGCAAATGCGTAGAAGAAAAATAGTAACTCCTACAATTGTAATAACTCAATACGCTACTTTCGGTGAAAATGATACATTAAAAAGCTTTGTTGAAATGGAAAAAGAATTAAAAGAAGAATTTAGCAATAATTTAGTTTCAATGATTTATTATGAGGCTGGGAAATCTGATTGGGAAATCGAAATAAAAGAATTATTAAGTAGGTTTATTAAATGATTCAAATCCTATTAATCGAAGATAATGCGGAAAAAAATTCCCGGATAAAGGGTTTTGTTAATGAGGCTGTTATTGATGAATGTAACTTTACAGAAATTAATAATATGTCAGATGCAAGGAAAGAATTAAATGAACAGGTATTTGACCTAATGATACTTGATATACAATTTCTTGAATTTATTGATAGTACAAAAATTAGAGAAGATGCTGGTATTAGTTTATTAAAAGAAATAATTGGAAGTCGACCAAATAGAAATAGTTCTTTGAAAAGACCTTCTACTATAATTATTTTAACTGAACATAGCAGCAGTATTGATGATTTTAATGAGCAATTTAAAGATACTTTTTTTAAAATCGTAAAATATGATGGATACACTGATTCTTGGCAATTGCCCCTGATTGAAGCTATACAACATGTAACAGCAATAAAAAAGAGTACTTTGTCAAAATCGCTTGAACACAATTACGATATTGGAATTGTTTGTGCACTACAAAAAGAGTTGCAACCAATCCTAGAATTAGATTTAGATTGGTCTACTAAAAGAATATACAAAGATGATAGTACACTTTATTTTGTTGCAGAAAAATTTATAGGGAACAGAAAGATAAAAATAGTCTGTTCTACGCCAAATCAAATGGGTATAACAGATACTACAATCGCAACTATGAAGATGATTGAAAATTTCAAACCTCGATATATGTTTATGACAGGTATAACAGGTGGTGTAAAAGGGAAAGTTAATATAGGTGATATTATAGTAGCGGATCCTTGTTATACACATGAGGCTGGTAAATACACAATAGATAGATTTGAAGAAGATAAAGTTAAATTTGAACCTACAGCGGTTCACATTAGAGCTAGCCCTAATTTGTTAACCTTGTACCAAGAATTATCTTATGAACACAAGATTTTAAAAGGTTTCTATGAAGCTTCAACCTACTCGAAACCTGAATGTGAACCAAAATTAATCATTGGACCAGTCAGTAGCGGAAATGCCGTAATTGCCAATGAAACAATTTTAAATGGTATAACTGAAGTCGAAAGAAGGCTATTAGGAGTAGATATGGAGATATACGGATTTGCAAGAGCTTGTTTTCTTTCTAACATCCCTAAACCATCCTACTTGGCGTTTAAAGTTGTTTCTGATTTAGCTGATAGTTCTAAAAGTGATGACTATCAAGAACATTGTACGTTTTTGAGTTCAATAATTTTAGATTATATAATTTCAACATATTTATTTAGAAATGAAGGATAAGATAACTCGCTAAACAATTATACTACTAGATTGATTTATTGCCCTTTGTACACTTTTCTCTAGTAAAGAAACTTCTAATAATTTTTATTATTCATTCGCCGACATTAAAGAACTTTATTCATACGGTAGAACTTTTTTATAGACAGTACAAATTTATTTTTTAATCTACAACGATAATGGAATTGAGTCTAGTGAGAGCAACAGTTTCTTTTATATGGAACAGTTGCTTTTTTTGGCGTTATTTATCTAAGGAGTTCAAGTTAGAATGGGAATTTAATGGAATATCATTATAGGGTAAATAGTTTAACTTACCAAAATTAACATCAGCATTTCCACCCCTCGGGGCACTGCGAGCCTTCACCAGAGGACCATGCTCTAACAAAACGTCTGAAGGAAGCTGGGGAGATTATTGGAATAGATTTGCTTGATCACATAATCGTAGGAAGGGATAAAAGTGATGGGTGCCTGTGCACCACACAAAATTAAACACAATTCTGAGTTATTCCATCCATGAAACTTTCATGTTTGCTGAAATTAACATGAAAGTTTCGTGAACTGGCACCACACACTAAGCTCCTACAGGTAACTTAAAGATGATGATATAGTCTAAAGAAGTAGTAGAAAAGCAAGCCAACTAACAAACGAACAACCAGGCAACCACGAGCGTACTTCTAAAATAATCTGCTCAACAAAACGGGGTCAGGGAAATTTCCGGTCGCATTTTTTAGATACTAAAGCAATAGTTTGTTAGTTGACTAATCGTCAGCCCAGTTTGCTGTCGAATTCTCGCAAGTGTTTGTCTATGATTATCATCAATGATAATTTGGTAACTATTCGCGTTTTCTTTATGCGATAATAACGGATTGAATGTTGAAAAAGTAGTATGGATACAGACCTCTTTCTTGGAATTGGCAAACAAGGTGTCTAGCTTATCCAGTTTTAAATTGATTTCAGACGTGGGCTTCAATAACTTGAACTTTTCCGACAAGTAAATTGTTGTACGTTTCGCAATCGGTCGGATAGGTTGTATAGGTAAAGCCTTTCTGTTCATAAATCCATGCAAACAGGGTGAGACAAGGTGAAGAAAATAGTTGATTTGAAACTGATCATAAAGTAGAATTCGGTTTTGTCCGTCTATAACAAAACGCAGGTTGAATTTATCAAAAAGCAATCGAATCAACCACTCATTTTCCGGGATAGAAAAACTAACAGTCGATAAAATGACTTTGTTAACAATTCCGTTTACTATTTTTAAATGGCCATCATCTTGATACCACCACGCCAATGATCGTTCATCTAGATGCTGTTCAATATAGTCGAAAGGAAGAACCTTTTTTCCGTACGGATACCATTTCTTATACAAATTCGTAATCACTTCATCTGTCCGGGATTGCACGATATAGCTTTCCGAATAGCCCTTTTTGATTCGTAAATCCATCACTTTGCGATAGGTCGGGGGAGATAGAGGTATGAAGTTTTTCAAGTGATCATAGCAGTATTCTGCCCATCCAACGTCCTCTGCTCGATGCATAAACTGAAAGCGAGGGTTTTCTTCCGACCTGCTTCGTAATGCAACCGTCCCCCAACAACTTGCCACAGATATAATTTTGAAACCTACTTGATTCGTTCATCCTATAACACACCTCCTAGATTGCAAACGTTTATTCCAATTGTATCAAATAACTAATTCAATAACTTATAATTGAACCGATATAAAGGGTATAGAACGTAGTGCACTATAAAAAAGTAGAGGCACTATTTAGCCTTGGTAGTAGCGTCTAAAGCCATACTGATAAATCGGTTGTGCCAATGAAATCTGTAAAATATCTAGCTATATACGGCTACTAAAAATCCCGGTTTTTAGTATGTCCTAAGTAGCTGCTAACTAGGAGGAAACAAGATGGATCAAGAACTACAAGAACAGAAGCACCACCTGGAACAACAACTTCAATGGACTGTGGAACAGGTTCGTATCTTGGATGAGATGAACGTTAAGTTGCATGAAATGAAAAGGATAGCTGAGTACGCTTTAGCACATACACTTTCAGCAATTGAAATTGAGAGGTTGAATGGAGAACTGGATACATTGAAGAATGAATTCAGTTCTCTGGAACGACAGCTATATCCAATACTTCACTAATTACGGATGCTAGTAGGTCCTCATTTAATCCTGAGTAATTTCACATTAAACGCTGTGAAGTTATTCAGTGAATTCGATGCGATTGAATAATTTTAAAAGTAGAATCAGATATTCATGTAAGAATCTTAGTACTCTGAAGACGTATCAAGAGATGTGGATTGTTTGCCATTTTGTCATGCACAGCGTCACGTTACGCCTCCACTTCGCTACAGTCTAATTCGAACGGCTTTGCTGGACTGCTTTCAGGCAAGTCACTGACCCTCGATTCTTCCGAATAGTTTTCGTCGAAGGACGTTAATACTTCTACCAATGCGGATCATCCAGCTAATTCTTAGCCTTCGTGTCAATGACCTTTTTGCAATCCGCCAATGTGTACCCTTCACTGAAACACCCTTTCACCAATCGTGCAGTCGCCTTCGAAGACGAATTAAAGTGCTTGCAAGCTTTGTCATTCAAAGAATCAATGACATAATTTTCAGGTACCTGTGCAAGGTCGTATTCGAACAATTCACTACAATTTTATATTTATTCGAAGGGGTTTAGATGGGTAATTGATTATCAAAACAATTTTGGTTTTTTATACAATAGGGTGAATAGTTGGTTGTTTTTTGTTGCACAGGCACACAAACAACTAATTAGTATATACTTGAATAAACCATTTCACTCAGTGAAGATATTGTAAAAGTCAAATAGTATTTTGATCTAATTTAAGGAAGGAGATATAAAAATGGTGATTTTAACTTTTCTTATGATTGCTTGGATACTAAGTTGGTTTAAATTTAATAAGTTATTTGTCCAGGCATTCAAAGAACTATTTAAATTGGAAATTACTAATGCAAGCTACTATTTCGCTTTCTTTTGTATAGGTTCTTTTGGTGATATAATTTTATTTTTTAAAGGAACATATGAAATTATTTTACTTGGTTAATAAAAAAGTTAAACAAACGGGCACAATGAAATAATAGTGAATCTTTCAAAATCAAGAGGTTAGTGTACGCTACTATGTTCAGGAATTACTGATTAGAACCAACACCATCACTCCTATGAAACCGGAAGTAGGAGAGACAGATGCAGTGCTAATACTTCTGATAAATGGGGTATAATTCAAGGACATTTTTAGTTTCATTTGTGGTAATTATTCCAACTTTTTCATTGCATTGGTTGCGTCACCCGCAATGCTAATTAATGTAATCATTAATTATTTAATATAATAAAGGAGTGATAGTAGTGAGGAGACTTTTACCCGGATTAATTTGCACAATTGTCATACTAGTCGGCTGCACTGCTCAGTCAACCACAGATCAAACTCAAGATATCAATGAACTTAAAAAGCAAATTGAGGAGAACTCATTAGAAAAGGAAGCTCTATTAAGTACGATAAAGAATCAAAAGGAAGAGCTTGAGTTAGCAAAGAATGAACAAGTGACCAGTGATTCTACTACGCTTTTAGCAAAGAATATTGAAAAGTATCCACAAACACTTTATAAGAGTAGTACATTTGATATTGATGGAGACGGTGAGGATGAAATAATCGAGTTGTATGTGAACGTGGAAAAAATGGAGAATGGATCGTTGGCCTGGGACGATGGACAGGACTGGTTGTTGGTAGTGAAAGATGGGGGGATCACTTATCCGCTTTTTGATGATTATATTCAGTTAGGATCACTAGATTTTAGTACGACAACCTTTGATGGAGAACCAGGAATTGTGATGCTTATGACGCAGCACGCTAATATAACCATTCAAAAACTTACTTATGATAAAAAAGAAAAGGGATATGAGATAGAAACCTTTTATCATAAGGAGAATATGCAGGATCACTATAATCAACCTGCCTCTTATGGTTTTTTTAAGGATGCATACGAACTAATGGAAATAGCTTTTACGGCTAAAACGTTGGCAGTCTTAGAAGCTAGTGAGAATTCTCTTCAGGATCGTCAGGAGAGAATGGCAATCATTGAGCCAATCTTAGTTGATGTTGAAAATGCTCAACAAAAGTTAAAAGTGGTTGTAGAGCTGAATCGTGAACTAAAGATTTCTTTGGATAGTACAATTGACCTTCTTAACGAAATGGTTAACAATTCACCAACTGCTGACCAAATGAATCAGTTAAGATCAATCCATAGTGTGTTCACTGAAATTGGAAATGGTGAATTAATCATAGAAGGAGTGAATCAAATTCATCCAGATGTTAAGGAGAAGTTTCAAAGAATTGGATTCATAAAGTTTTAGGTACATAAAACTATTCTATAGATTCGCTACAATTGTATAAGTGATGGGTGCCTGTGCACCACGCAATTCAAGCACAATTCTGAGTTGTTTCTTCCGTGAAACTTACATGTTTGCTGAAATTAACTTTAAAGTTTCGTGCACCAAACACTATTTACTACAATTACATATTTATAAGGCGTGGATTAGGTATTTATTGTAATATCTAATCTTCTTTGTGTTTTTATGAGATTGTGTGAATTGTTTGTTGCGCGGGTACCGATTTTTCAACATCGTAATACAGCCGTCTCCCAACAACTTGCCCCAACACCTATTTGAATAACTCATAATTGAACCGATATAAAAGATATAGATACGACACATATTATTAAGAAATGCTAGGGCAATCTCTTCGTATGGGGTACCCGATTTTAAATAGTTACTTAGTAGCTGCTAACTAGGAGGAAACAAGATGGATGAAGAACACCAAGAACAGAAGAATCACCTTGAACAACAACTCCAATGGACTGTGGAACAGGTTCGTGTATTGGATGAGATGAACGTTAAGTTGCATGAAATGAAAAGGATAGATGAGTATGCTTTAGCACATAACCTTTCAGCAATTGAAATTGAGAGGTTGAATGGTGAACTGGATACATTGAAAACTGAATTCAGTTCTCTGGAACGACAGCTATATCCAATACTCCACTAATTACGGATGCTAGTAGGTCCTCATTTAATCCTGAATAATTTCACATTACAGGCTGTGCAAGGAGCTATACAGTGAATTCACTGCAATTGCATAATAGTAAAAGTAGAATCGAATATTCAAGAGAGAATATCTGTACTCTGAATACGTATCAAGAGATGTGGATTATTTGCCATTTTGTCATGCACAGCGTCACGTTACGCCTCCACTTCGCTACAGTCTAATTCGAACGGCTTTGGCGGCCTGCTTTCTGGCAAGTCACTGACCCTAGATTCTTCCGAATAGTTTTCAAAACTCGTCGCATTGAATAACGCCGAAGGGCGTAAGTACTCCTGCCAATGTGGATCATCCAGCTAATTCTTAGCCTTCGTGTCAATGACCTTTTTACTATCCGCCACTGTGTACCCTTCGCTGAAACTCCCTTTTACCAATCGTGCAGCCGCCTTCGAAGAGGCTTTAAATTGCTTGCAAGCTTTGTCGTTCAAATAATCAATGACAGACACATCGTCGAGATCGTTCTCGACATGTTCTTTTTGTGCGCCCAGCATGGGCGTAATCTATAGGGTGGAAGTCCCGAACTGTGAAGGTAGAAGTAACAGTTAGCTTAACGCAAGGGTGTCCATGGCGACGTGGAATCTGAAGGAAGCGAGCGGCAAACCTCCGGTCTGAGGAACACGAACTTCATATAAGGCTAAGTACAATTGGGTGAGTTTGCAAAACAAAACAAAGCCCTTTCTACCGAAGGTTGTACGGAGTAAATGAAGCAGATAGGTGGAGGGAAAGATTACGCTCTTACCTGGGGAGATCTGATGAACACGCTAAGTTCCCGTAGTAACTTGTCTAGTGATAGACAACTGAATCATCAGAAGTCAGCAGACGTCGTAGTACCAATTGGTCTAGAACAATTGGGAAGGACTGAACGATTAATGAGAAAATAGCCCTTGGCATTCCGAAGTTTATCATGACCACAGAAAACAAATGACCTCACTTGAGAGAAGGTAATGGTGAATCCCATGAGGGTCCTCTTGGAGGGTGGAGTAAACTCGGGCATTAAAAGAACAGCTATTCACGGAAGGAAGAACTAACGATGCTTATGAATCAAATCCTGTCACGGGAGAATATGCTTCAAGCACTAAAACGTGTAGAAAAGAATAAAGGAAGCCATGGAGTAGACATGATGCCCGTACAAACCTTACGTCAGCACATCCTCGAAAACTGGTCATCCATTAAGGAGCATATTCTCAACGGAGCCTATGAACCGCAACCAGTCCGCAGAATCGAAATCCCGAAACCTGACGGCGGAGTGCGCCTATTAGGTATCCCAACTGTAACAGACCGTTTGATTCAACAAGCAATTGCCCAAGTGCTATCCCGACTATATGACCCAAGCTTTTCAGACCATAGTTATGGTTTTCGACCAGGTCGAAGTGCACACGATGCAGTAAGAAAAGCAAAAGGCTATATAAGAGAGGGATATCGCTGGACGGTAGACATGGATTTAGAGAAATTCTTCGATAAGGTGAACCATGACCGTCTAATGAGTACACTTTCGAAAAGAATCAACGATAAACCATTACTCAAGTTAATTCGTAAATACTTACAATCGGGTGTATTAATCAATGGGATTGTCCTAGGTACGAATGAAGGAACGCCACAAGGCGGTCCCCTTAGCCCTCTGCTTTCAAATATTGTCCTAGACGAACTAGACATAGAGTTGGAACAACGAGGACACAAGTTTGTACGCTATGCTGACGACTGTAACATTTATGTGAAAACTAAACGTGCAGGTGAACGTGTAATGGAAAGTATACAATCATTCATTGAAACGAAACTACGATTAAAAGTAAACGAAAAGAAATCCGCAGTGGATCGCCCTTGGAAACGTAAATTTCTTGGATTTAGTTTTACTTCTAACAAAGAACCGAAGGTTCGAATCGCAAAAGAAAGCCAACAGCGAATGAAGAAGAAAATTCGAGAAATCACTTCAAGGAAGATGCCATATCCAATGGAATATCGTATACGTAAGCTGAATCAATACCTAATCGGATGGTGTGGCTATTTTGCATTAGCGGATACGAAGACAATTTTTGCGGAGCTTGATGGTTGGATTCGAAGAAGGTTACGAATGTGCTTATGGAAGAATTGGAAGAAACCTAAAACGAAAGTGAAGAATCTTATTCGATTAGGTATTGCAGATTGGCAAGCCTATCAATGGGGAAATACACGAAAAAGTTACTGGAGAATATCGAAAAGTCCAATACTACACAGAACCCTTGGGAATTCCTATTGGAATTCCCAAGGGCTCAAAAGTCTGCAAGCTCGTTATGAAACCTTGCGTTATTTATCTTAATTGAACCGCCGTATACCGAACGGTACGTACGGTGGTGTGAGAGGTCGGGAGTTAATCACTCCCTCCTACTCGATTAATACTCTTATACTCTTTGGTTATTGCTAGGTGCATTTTGCCTTCTCTAGAGGGTGCAATTTGCACTTCCCCTTGGGATGAATTTGCCGTTGTCGATGGCGCATATTGCACCGTCTGACATTGCAGCTTTGTATGAATTTTGGTTGTTATCTGTTGCATAGGCACCCACACAATAATTTCATCGAGAGAAAAACCCTTCAACTGGCACGTCATAATCCATGAAAGTCTCACTGAATAAAGATTTGCCAATCAGTTCGCGCAAAATCCCTGAATAATAGCCGGGCAGATTTCGGACTTTTTTCGATTTGGTAGTTTGAATAGCAATACGGAGGGCCTGCATGGCCAATTGCTCGAACAGCTCCCCTTTGTCTTCGTGAATGCTGAATTTTAACATTTGCAGGGACTGTTTCCGGTAGACACCGTAAAAATCACGTGCTAATTTACTTTCTCCGATGGTTGAAGAAAGATGAGATTTCATCCTGCCAAAAAGTGTAGTAGGCACAATTTCCGAAGGAGACGTTCTTTTAAGGTCTTTAGTATTTATCGCTTTAGAAAGAAAAGCTTCGAATTGCGGTTTAGCGGGTTCTACCTTACTGGCAGTAGGCTTTTCATCACTCTTAGGGGTGCTCATTTTCGACTGGTCACTAGTAGGTTTAATGACGTAAATGTTAGCGCCTAGACCGCTAATGACAGGGCGGATATAGTGGATGCGTTCGATAATTTCGAGCTTTTCTAATTTGCGAATGGCGCGTCGTACAGTCGCGTTGGATTTCAAAATAGCCTTTTCGATTGTTTCGTGTTTCAAATGTGCAGCGCCGTATTTGAAGGAGTAACGACGGATAATATCAAGAACAGCCCGCTCTGTTTGGTTCATAGCATCCCAATTCGTAAGTACATGTTGCCTCGTCGCAGCGTCCAGACCGTGTTTATTTGTGAAGTGAGCGTATTCAGAAAGGTAAGTTGTCATAAAGAATATCCCCTTTATTTTTTATATAGAAGAAATGTGGGGGATAGGGGACAACTTTGTGAAAAAAGTTTTACCTTCGACAATTCGGGGAAACGATAATTGCATAGGAAAGAAGGTAACCTTTTAAAACTAGTTTTATCACTGTTGTTTTAATTTTAGTTATTAACCAATGAATTTTTTGAAGGTAATGAATTACCAGTAGTTTAGTAGTGGATTTTATTATAACAATTGGTATAGTTAAAATATAACAAAATTAAACTATACTGGGGGTGTCGATTTAATGGAAGTTGCATTAGTTTCAGAAGAATTAACTGAAGTACAAATGAAAAAACTCTTGGCTTTTCAAAAGAAAAAGAAAATAGAAGCTTTTCAACTGGCTCTTGCTGAGTATCGTGATGCAATTGGTGAGTGGGATATGACCAATTTTCAAGATGCAGGTCCTAGGTGGAGGGAGATTGGTGCATTAAAGTGTGATTGTGGAAAAGTTCTACGCTATCAATACACGGTGACAAATCGCTTAACCGCAGAGATACATAACTTTGGCATTCATCATCTGCAGGCGGAAACCGGGTTTTCTGATCAAGCAATTCGGGGAATAGGGAAGTATTTGAATGCTGCAGATCGTGAGATTGAAGAAGTTGAACAAAGACTTAAAGAAAACTGGCGTCTAACTTTCGAGATACCAGAGTCGTTGGAGCTACCTGATGAATTGCAAAGTACACTCGATGACGGATTGCCACTATCGAAGCGAGGAGAAGAACAACTAATCCGTCTTGTGAATGAAGCGCAACGGCAAGAATGGAGAAGTTTGCCCCCACAAAGAGCGCCGATTTTAGAATATGAAAGGAAATCGATAAACCTTTTTGGGGAATTGGATTTTACTAATGATACAAAACCAATTGGACCTTTCGATTTGAAAGAATCGGAAAAAGCATTTGTCATCGGGATGCTAGAGAGTGGTTGTAGTAGCAGTATGGTAATCGCTGAGGAATTACACAATGCAGGACATTATACCGAGCGTTTTTTAACAGGACGAACGAAACTATATCCCCAATGTGTATATTATATGGATAGACTAGTTGAAGAGGGACGGGCAGTCTTGATTCAAGACTTTGGCCTACAAGATCGAATGTATAAGTTAGCGGAAATAAAATAATAGCAGAATTCACTATTCAACAAAGGAGCTGAAAAGTGAATTCTGCGCATACGACAGTTGAATACGTCGATTTTATTGAATTGGTATTTATCATTAGTGTAATTATGTGTAGGGTAACGCACCAACTGAAGCGCCTATTCCGAACAAGGTTAACTCCTGATTCCATACTCATCCATTTAGCGAAACGTGGCCAGGGGAAACCATAGCCGCGTTTTGTATTTATTGATACGTGGAAAAATGGTAGTGCACCACTTTTTATTCAAATCACTGCGAACTCAAAATCAACTCTCTACTTTCTTTCTCAAATACATTAGTCAAATGCTCAAGCACCGTCAAATAAACAAGCCCGTTACCTTCAAGCTTTGGCGAGAATCCTAGTGGAACGGTCCTTTTAATTAGCTGGGCATAGAGCTCTGGCTCTGAAAGTTCTCGACCGAAACTGTTGTTGACCAATCCTTTGATGAGGGCTAGTGCTCCGGAAACATGGGGTGCAGCCATTGACGTTCCGCTTAATGTTGCAAATTTCCCGTTTAAATAGGTAGAGAGGATCTTTTCACCCGGAGCAACTACATCGATTTCATTATGAGAGTTGGAAAAATCGGAAGGGCGTCGCTCAAGATTTATGGCACCCACACTAATGACTTCGTTATAACGGCCTGGATAGGCGAATTCATCGGTTGAATCGTCGCCGTCACCCTCGTTTCCGGCTGCACAAACTACGAGGATATTATTTGTGACCGCTTTTTTAATCGCTTCATGAAGTTCTGGCAAATCGGTTGGGCCGCCTAGTGACATGGAGATAATATCCACCTTTTGTTCAATCGCATAATTGATGCCGTTGATAATCCAGCCATATTGTCCCGAGCCTTTTCTATTCAATACCTTCACGATAAGCAAACTAGCTTCAGGGGCTACTCCAACTACGCCTTTATCGTTCTGTTGTGCAGCAATCGTTCCAGCAACGTGCGTGCCATGACCATTGTAATCAAGGTATATATCGGGATTGCTTCCATCATCGTCCGTAAAGTTCTGACCGCCTATAATCTGTTCTTGTAAATCCGGGTGGCTACTATCGCACCCTGTATCCAGGATAGCTACCGTGATACCTTTTCCTTTTGTTTCCTTCCAAATTGCGGGTGCTTGAATTAATTCCACGCCCGGTGGAACTTCATGGACCTCCGTGGCTTGAGCAATCACTTCGTATGGAATTACATGAACTAAATTCTCCACTTTATACCTCCTCATTGTATGATTTGCAATCTGCTAAGAAAGAGACTTTACCAGTATTTAGTCACGGTTGCAGTAAAAATAGTAAACTATTTGTTTCTATTAGTAGTGCTTGCTACATACTATAATTGAACGGAACCTACATAGTCAGTCGCAGTAGGTCCTCTACGTGCAAGCTTAGTCTATGATCATTAACTAAATACGAAGAAGTCTAGCCTTGGCAATGAATCTAGCAAAATGCATTGCACTTTTGGAGACAATTCATCATATAATAAAAAACGTGACATAGAATAAAAAGGGACTGGGCGTTTGAACACTCAGTCCTATATTAATAATCTGTAAGACAAAATCATGTTCGACTTTACGTATCGTACGATGGTGTAGCTGGTTGGGTAGGAAAAGCATTTGGCCGAGAAGAAAGAAGTAATTGTCCACACGTCTGCCGATGGGGGGCGGTTACTTCTCTCTAGACAGGAAAACGATAACTGACAACGACACCGACATAAAAGCAATCCATCCACCAGATAGTGACATGAGTAAACTTAGTACTTCGTATGTTGTCATTGGTTTTCACCTCCTTTCATTTCAAAGGGCTTAAAAATCCTTCCTCTATTCTTTGTAGATAAATTAAAACCAAGATGCATATTTTATAGGGTTGAAAAATTATATAAAAAGCCCTACTATTATGTATATGTGAAATCAATATGTATATGTCTATTTGCGACGGGAAATTCCAGAAACAAAGTGTGATATCCACTATAACCCAAGGATAAATATGGGATACCCTCATGTAAATCGTATCATAAACTGACTATTCAGTCCAATCAATTATTCAATAGATTGAATAATTGATTCAGAAGCCTTATGTAAGATTAATCCATTTTAGCGCTTAGTCACTAGTGCAGCCCGGAACTTAAAAGAAATTTTTCAATTAGTAGTACATGTTACATATTTTGGGTAATTGTTACGTGTAGATTGTGTAACGGTAAGTCCTAAATGCGCATGCTGCTAAAATAAAGTTGAGCTATGCTTGCTTTTTAATCAATGACTAAAACGAGGGTAGATAGGGCGCAAAATCCATGTAAGAGTGGATTTGGCCGCCTTTATTGATAATTCATCATAGAATAAAAAACGTGGCAGGCAATTAAAAGGGATTAATTGATTGAACAATCAGTCCTAAAGTGGTATACTAGTAAATGTAATGCAGGTCAATAGTGCACATCTTTCGACTGTGTAAATAGTTGGATAGAAAAAGCATTTGGCCGAGAAGGAAGAAGTAATTGTCACACGTCTGCCGATGGGGGGCGGTTACTTCTTTCTTGATAATAAAAAGATTACTGACAAAGTCACCGATATTAATGCAATCTATTCACTAGATAGTGAAATGAAAAAGCTTAGTATTTCGTATGTTGTCATTGGTTTGCACTTCTTTTCATTTTGAAGTACCTAACTGTCTGTTATACATACTCCTCCCATAAACTAAAAAACTTTATACGTAACTCATTATTATGTATATGTGAAATTAATATGTATATGTCGAATTGTTGTAGAAAATGCTTTTTTTTTTTGGAAACCATTTTTCAAACTATGAAATAAAGATCCAACTCCTATAGGAAGACAAAATAAAAAACGTTCTAGACACAAAAGTGTCTAGAACGTTTTTTTGAATTTCTTGAATCTTATACTGATGCTTGTATTTATCAGATAAAACGCTGTGAAAACGGGTCTTTAATGACTAAAGTCGCAATTGGATAATTATTGGTCTAAAGACTTTATTAAATTATACTGAAGAAATACCTTTTAAAAAAATGCCTCTAATGTTAGAATAATTACAATAATTGAAATTATTTCAAATTGAACTTATGAATAAATGTTTAAATTGTACGTAACCATCCCAAAAGCATCGGAGCTAATTGAAGGAAATCTTTATTTCAATTTATAAGGCTCGATTTTAAAATCTAAGGAGGAGAAACATGTCCATTAAAAGACTTGAAAAGTATCTGGATTTTAATGTGGATCTTGTGGATTCGCAACAACAACAAGCATTAAAGCGTTACATCACGCGTATTAGTGAACGTGAACGTATTGCTAGCGAACTGAAGACTAAAAATCCTCTTGAAGTAGATACGCCTGAACGAGTGGCGTTTCGCAAATCGATGATTGATCCACGTGATGGACTTGCAATTGAGCGTATTATTGGCGAAGATGATTTGCTTCCTATTTCTTATCTTGCAGCGGGGCTTCAAGCAGCCAATCCAGTTTGTAGAATTGAAATCCGCGATCGTATAGGCAAAGTTCTCGGACATGCTACAGGGTTTCTTGTCTCACCCTCATTATTGCTTACAAATAATCATGTTTTGGGGAATTACAATACGGCCCAGTTCAGTGTCGCACAATTCAACTATGAAGTTGGTCTAGACTTAAAGGAGCGCCCGGTGAAAAGCTTCCATTTTACACCTGAGCGTTTCTTTATAACGGATCAAAAGCTTGATTTCACATTAGTCGCGATAGAGGAAGTGTCATCTGATGGCACAAAAATAAGTGATTTTGGGTTCTTGCCTCTCCTACCTCAAACGGGCAAAGGGCTAGTTGGTGAATGTGTATCAATTATTCAACATCCACTAGGTGCACCCAAAGCTGTAGCAATCAGAGAGAATCAGATAATGGATGTATTTGACGATTACATGCACTACACAACAGATACCATGCCAGGATCCTCCGGTTCACCTGTATATAATGATGAATGGATTGTCATTTCCCTCCACCATGCAGGAGTTCCAGATCCAAAGAACGGGACTGAATTTATAGCCAATGAAGGGATTCGTATTAGCAGCATTATCCAGTTCGTCGTGGAGCAAGGTACCAACTTGAGTGATGATCAAAAATTGTTAATGAAGGATATTGTGAAGGAATGGGAAATTCCTGGTCAAAGCCATCAAGAGGTGCTAGTAGAAGAGCTAAGCGATTCATGGTATGAAGGTTTGACCGGTTACGACACTCAATTTCTAGGTAATGATTATGACGTTCCTCATCCGGTATTCCGGTCTGATCTTGAGCAGGATATTGCCCAGTTAAAAGACGGGAGCAATGTGCTTCATTATACGCATTTTTCAATTGTCATGAGCAAGTCGCGCCGTTTAGCCTATTATACGGTGGTGAATATTGACGGCAATCAATTGATGAAGATTGGCCGTAACGACAAATGGTATCTCGATTCCCGCATTGAAACAGCGTACCAGTGCGGTCCTGAATTATATAAAAATAATTCGCTTGATCGGGGACATCTTGTCCGTCGACGTGATCCTGTTTGGGGAGATTCAGCAAAAAAGGCAAATGAGGATACGTTCCATTTTACAAATTGTGCCCCTCAGGAAAGTAAGTTGAATCAAAAAAGTTGGCTAGATCTGGAGAATTACATTTTAGACAATGCCGAAAACTCGAATCTTAAAGTGACAGTGTTTACTGGACCCGTTTTTCGGATGGATGACATTATTTATAGGGGAGTTCAGATACCGGCAGAGTTTTGGAAAATAGCCGTCATCGTTAAGAAAGACGGGAATTTATCTGCAACTGCTTATTTACAGACTCAAAAAAGTCTTATTGAGGATTTAGAATTTGCTTACGGCGAGTATAAAACATATCAAGTACCCATTTCAAAAATTGAAGCGATTACAGGTCTTGATTTTGAAGACTTACGCAATTATGATCCACTCAATCTATTGGAATCAACAATAGGATATGTCATTGATGCATCCGGGGATATCAAACTTTGAAGTTATGTATAAAAGTCCGCTGTGAAATTAGTGAAAATGAAAACCGCTTAGGGCAATATATCCTAAGTGGTTTTCATTTTCTTAAACCTTAAATCGATTAACCGCTAAACTCAATTCCTCACTCAACTCCGTCAACCTCTCCGCTCCATCCTTTACAGATTGAATCGCACGAAGTTGTTCATCTGTTGAAGCACTTACTTCTTTACCATTCATAAACCAAATAATACAATTGAAAATCCGCATTGGACACTTAGTCAAATACGGGTTTTGTGGCTTCTTAAACTTTACACGGATTTACTGCCATACTCCACTGGAGTGAAATAAAAATTGTAAATTGTCTGATAACCACTTGTGCACTCGGAAAGGTCATGGTAAGATATATTTAGTTTAACAGGGAAAACTTGGTTTTTTATAATAAACCGTTGTAATTTATCTTTAAGCTAGAGGTGAAAAGGTATATGGAAAAAAAGTATTGGGTTCCATCTATAGAAAGAACAGACATGGTTTTAAAAAAAATAGGTCAGTCACCAAATCAATTACGATTGATAGACTTATCAAAGGAATTGGAAATAAATAAAAGCTCCTTGTTTTCTCTGTTGAATACTTTAGAAAATTTAAAATGGATAACAAAAGAAGGTGATACGTATAATCTTGGTCCTGCTCTCGGAGCACTAAGTGCGGCGTATTTAAACCAGTTCAATATACTTCAATCGTTCCATAAAGAAGCGGGATTCTCAGTTGCGGTTATTAATGAACATATACAACTAGGAATCTTGGAAGAAGAAGATGTGATTTATCTTGGGAAAATGGAAGGCGACTCAAGAGTCCGACTTGTTACAAATCCTGGAATGCGTTTTCCAGCTTACGCATCTTCAATTGGTAAAATACAATTAATTGGACATACAAAAGAAGAATTGCAAAAAAGATTTGAAACCAGTGATTGGGAACAAAAAACACCAAACACAATATCATCCCTTGATGAACTTTACGAAAATGTACAACTTGCCAAACGCGATGGATATGCAATTGAGAATGAAGAAGCATCACTAGGATTCCATTGCGTAGCTGCCCCTATTTATAACTTTGAAAATAAAATCATTGCTGGTGTTAGTTTTACAATGATGAAAAGCAGTTGGGGAACGAAAAAAGATGCAGCAAAAGATGAAATACTAAATCTAGCATTTCGATTATCCCAGATTGCAGGGTATTCAGGCCATATGAAACAGGCCGTCAATAAAGAAATAGAATAATCCATTTTGAAAATAATAATTCTGAAGGAGCTAACCAATTATGCAAACGCTATCTAAAGAGAAAGTTTTCAACAATCTGATTAACAACGAATGGGTGGAGTCATCTTCACGGAAAACAATTAAAAGCATTAGCCCGTTAAATAAAGAAAATGTAGTCGGCTACGTTCAAAACTCAAACAAAGAAGACTTGGAGAAAACAGTCAATGCAGCACATGAAGCGAAAAAGGCTTGGAGGAAAATTGGTCAAGCAGCAAGGGGACAATATTTGTTTAAAGTAGCAAATATTCTTGAGGAAAACATAGATGATATTGCTGAAACAATGACCAGGGAAATGGGTAAAACACTTCCGGAGGCAAAAGGAGAAACCGCACGAGGTGTTGCAATTCTTCGCTACTATGCTGGAGAAGGAATGAGGAAAGAGGGAGATGTAATTCCATCTTCCGACAAAGACGCGCTTATGTTTACAAAACGAACGCCACTTGGAGTTGTTGGTATCATTACGCCGTGGAACTTCCCAGTAGCTATTCCAATTTGGAAAATTGCACCTGCACTTGTTTATGGTAATACAGTTGTGTTTAAGCCTGCAACCGAAGCAGCTGTTACGGCTACGAAAGTAGTGAATTGTTTCGTTAAAGCGGGATTGCCTGCTGGAGTACTGAACTTCATCACAGGTTCAGGATCCGTAATTGGCCAGGATTTAATTGAACATCCCCTTCTGGACGCGATTACATTTACTGGTTCTGAAAACGTAGGTGAAGGTGTAGCGAAATCAGCGGCAGCCCGCGGCATTAAGTTCCAATTAGAAATGGGTGGGAAAAATCCGGTTATCGTTACGAAAGACGCTGATATTGATGTAGCAGTAGAAGCGGTGATTAGCGGAGCTTTCCGGTCATCCGGTCAGAAATGTACAGCCTCAAGCCGCGTAATTGTAGATGAGCAAGTTTACGATAGATTCGTAGACAAGCTGGTTACAGAAACTAAAAAAGTCACTGTAGGCGATGCGCTAAAAGAAGGAATCTGGATGGGCCCATCTGCTAGTGAAAGTCAGTTTAATACAGTCAAACAATATATTGAAATCGGGAAAGAAGAAGGAGCTACCCTGTTAGTTGGCGGGGAAGTACTGACTGGAGAAGAGTTTGAGAAAGGTTTTTATATTACACCAGCCATTTTCGGAGATGTGCAATCAGATATGAGAATTGCTCAAGAAGAAATCTTCGGCCCAGTTATTGCATTGCTCCGTGCAACAGACTTGGAAAATGCAATTGACATCGCTAATGATACAAAGTACGGATTGAGTGCATCAATCTTCACAACTAATATAGGTTCTATCCTTGAATTCATTGACGAAATTGAGGTTGGGTTAATTCGGATTAATGCGGAAAGTGCAGGAGTAGAACTTCAGGCACCATTCGGGGGTATGAAAGCATCGAGTACTGGATCTCGCGAACAAGGACAAGCGGCAATAGAATTCTATACAGCCATTAAAACAGTCTTCATCAAATCATAGTCAACCAAACTACCAGGATTGGTTAAAGGAAAGGAAGCGAAGTTAAATGAAATTTCGCGGAATTATCCCTCCATTGGTCATCTTGTTTGATGAAACTGGGGAACTTGATATAGATTTGAATCGAAGATACGTAAACGAACTGCTTAGACATATCATTCATGGTGTACTTGCAGTGAACCCTTTTTATTGGAAACTTTCCGATGAGCAATTATATAACTATTATTCTATCATCGCTGAAAGCACGAAGTTGCCCGTTATTCTATATAACATTCCTAGTCTAACGGGTCAATCGCTGTCAGTTGAATTAGTAAAAAGGCTCGCTTGTAATTACTTGAATATTCGCGGTATAAGGGAAGCTGCTCGCAAGATTAGTCAGATTCGGGAAATGATTACAGCGGTGAAAACAGTGAGAGAAGACTTTATGATATTTTCCGCTTTTGACGAACATTTATTGCCTGCATGAACGATTGGATCTGTAGGTAGTATTAATTGGAGCAGCGTCTTCGCTCCAGAAGTTTCGGTTGACTTGTATGAAGCATACCGAAAAGAAAATCTTGCTGAAGCAGAAATAGAACATAAAAGACTACCCCTGTTAATGGGGATTTATATTATTGGACCAGCCTTTTCACGGCGTTGAAAGAAGCAATTCATCAAAGATGGCTATCAGAAAAAGCAGGACATCGGGCACCATTTGATGTATATCCTGCAGATCTATCAGAACAGGTCTCATCTTTATAAAAAAATAATTGAAAAGAAAGAAGGAATGAAATTATGAAAGAATCTCGCGAACTATTAGAAAAACTAGGGTACCCTTCAACAGATTATAAAGAGCTTCCTACATCAACGAAAACGTTTCCAGACGGCGCTCAGTATCGTATTGAGATACCAAGTGTTGAAGGACCGGTTGCTCTAAAAGCAGCATTGGCCGAAATTGACAAACGTGGTTTAACTGTTCACAGAGTGTCTCAAGGAAGTGGAATTATGCTTCAAACGGATGAAGAAATCAAGGAAATGTGTGAGCTTACTGCTGAGAGAGGCATGGAGCTTAGCCTGTTCGTAGGACCCCGCGGAACATGGGATATCAGTGCACAGCCGTTGACAAGTGGCGGGCAGTCTATTGCCTTGCGCCATGAAGGAGCAGATCAACTAGTTTACGCAATGGAAGACTTAAAAAGAGGAGCTGAACTTGGATTGCGAGGTGCATTAGTCGCAGACGAAGGTCTACTTCTCTTGACAAAAGAAATGAAAAAAGCCGGACAATTACCCGAAGACTTTGTAGTGAAGGCATCTGTTCAAATGGGCTCGGCAAATCCGGTTTCGATCAAACTAATGCAGGACCTAGGTGCAGACACATACAACGTGCCAACTGCACTTACGCTAGCCAAACTTGCGTCTATCCGTCAATCCATCGATATTCCAATCGACTTATATGTTGAGGTGCCGGATAACTTAGGTGGCTTCCTTCGCTACTATGAAATTCCGGAAATTATTCGTGTTTTGGCTCCTGTTTATATTAAATTCGGGCTCCGTAATCATCCCGATGTGTATCCTTCAGGAAAACAGTGGGAGAAAATAAATGTAGAACTAGCTCAAGAACGTGTACGTCGCACGGCACTTGGGGTACAAATGATCGAGCGATATTATCCGGAAGCAAAAACATCAAAACTTGGAGCTGAAGGACTAGGTATTCCAGTGAAAGTTGACAACTTAGTAACAACATAAGATTTTTTTCATACTTGAGATACGCAAAATAATTAGCTTATCTCAAGTATTTTTATTTCAGCAAAATAATAGTTAAGGGGGAAACTAGATGAAATTCATGACTTTCCGTTATCAATCAACAACACGGCTCGGTGTGTTACAAGAGAATAGCGTTTTGGATTTAAATGCTTTACATAAATTGTATAACAATGATGATTTTATATTACCTACTACTATGGAACAACTAATTCAGATGAATGAAAAGTCACTTCCTTATGTTGAACAACTTCTCAGATACTATGAAAATAATGAGGGTGTTTTAACGGATATTTCATATAATCTCTCGGAAATTGAAATTTTAGCACCGGTTCTAACACCTGAAAAAATCATTTGTGTCGGTTTAAATTATATGGATCATTGTATAGAAACAGGACTAGAGCCGCCAGCATCACCAGTGATTTTCTCGAAATATGCGAATGCAATAATTGGTGAAAAAGATGCAATCGAAATTCCAATAAATTCTACTCAGGTAGATTTTGAAGCAGAACTCGTAGTTGTAATTGGAAAAGAAGCAAAAAGGATTACTGAAGAAGCTGCTGAAGAATATATTTTTGGTTATACAATTATGAATGATGTCAGTGCTAGGGATCACCAGTTTTCCGATGGCCAATGGGTGCGGGGGAAAACTGCGGATACATTTGCACCGATAGGTCCGATTATCGTGACAAAGGATGAGGTGGATGATCCTAATAATTTGGATATCTATTTAACGTTAAATGGTGAAGTGATGCAACAATCAAATACAAAAAACTTGATTTTCAGGATACCGTACATCCTATCCTATTTGTCACAATCGATCACGTTAAAACCAGGGGATCTAATTGCAACCGGGACTCCTCCTGGCGTAGGAATGGGAAGAAATCCGAAAGTTTGGCTGAAGGACGGAGACCAGTTATCTATTTCCATTGAAAACATTGGAACGCTTACAAATTCCGTTATCAAATCAGTAGGACTTGAAAGTAAGCGAAAAGAAAGTTTATCTTCACTTTGATATAAATGAAGATTCGTGGAATCACTTACGGGAGTCGTGAAAGCGATTACAATTTTCTGGAATAATAAAATTGGGGGATGAAATATGAAAATCAAAAAGGCAATCGATAAAGTTCCTGGAGGTCTCATGGTTGTTCCATTGTTGGCAGGCGCGTTTTTAAATACGATAGACCAGCTTCATATTCCGTTTATCATGAATATGTTAAAAAGTCTTGGTGTCTCGGCCACAGATGCCGGGTATTATGAATTCTTCAAAATTGGAGGTTTTTCACAAGCGTTATTTAAAGATGGCGCTTTAACATTATGTGCGCTATTCCTGTTTTGTGCGGGGAGTCAAATGAACCTTCGTGTAGGGGGGGCAGCACTTAAAAAAGGCGTTATTTTAACAACTTCAAAGTATGCTGCAGGTGTAATCGTCGGGATTACTTGGGGTCTGCTATCTGACCCGGTCAACGGTTTCCTTGGATTATCTACATTGGCAATCATCGCAGCAATGACTAATGGGAACGGCGGAATGTTCGCAGCGTTAACAGGACAATATGGAAATCGTTCCGACGTAGGTGCAACAGCCGTCCTTTCACTTAATGATGGGCCATTCTTCACCTTGATGGCACTGGGCATGATGGGAGCCAATTTCCCTTTGATCGCCTTCATCGCAGTTCTCTTACCGATAATGCTTGGAATGCTTCTAGGGAATTTGGATGGCGATATTCGAGAGTTTTTATCTGCCGGTGAATCATTGGTAATTCCGTTCTTTGCTTTTGCATTAGGTGCAGGAATGAATCTATCCGTCTTCTTTAATCCGGAAGTGTTGGGTGCCGGTGTTGCACTAGCGTTAATGACTGTTATCCTTTCTGGTGGTGCAATGGCACTGGCATTTAAAATCTTTCGCGAGAAAAGTGTCATTGCACCTTGGGCTGAAGCATCCACGGCAGGAAATGCGGTCGCTACACCTGCTGCAATTGCGGCGGCGGCTACTGTAGCTGCAGGATCTGGATTAATGAGTACGGCAGACGCACTTGTCTATCAAAATCTCGCAACCGTTGCCACTGCTCAAATCTCAATTGCGGCCATTTCGACCTCATTACTTGTCCCTGTTGCCGTAATTCTTGCAGATAAATACCAAAGGCGAAAAGGGATTGATGGAAGAGTAGAACTTGCCGTGAGTAAGGAGAAAAAGGCGAAAAATAGTGTACCAGTCGTAGAAGACGTACAAGCATAATATAAACGAAGTGATTAAGGATTTCCTACTAATGAAGGGTGAGATAAGCAGATGGCATATACATTTGAAGGTTATTTAAGAAAAGATGGAACTGTCGGTACGAGAAATTATATCGGCGTTGTAAGCTCAGTTGTGTGCTCTAGTGTCATTGCCAAAGAAATATCGGACCGCTTCCCTAAAGCGATTCCCATTGTCCATGCAAATGGTTGTGCACAGCTCGGTGATGATTTCCAATTGACGAAAAACATGTTGGTTGGAGTCGCTTCGAATCCGAATCTTCACTCTGCACTTCTCGTAGGGTTGGGGTGCGAAACAAACCAAGTTAGCGGTTTGCTTCACAGCATTCCGAAAACGAAGCCCGTAAAAGGAATTGGAATCCAGCAAATGGCTGGTGGAGAAAACACTGTAAACAGAGGTGTTGAAATAATTGGCAAATGGTCGAATGAAGTTGATGAAGAAAAAAGGGAACGACTACCGCTATCCAATTTGACTGTCGGGATTGTAACCATCGATACAGATGAGGATACGTTAAGAAAAGTCACACCAGTCGTTGGCGGACTCATCAATCTATTAATACAGAACGATGCAACGGTTGTTATGGGACTGTCAGAAACGTTAGAGCCGGCCGGATTGCTATTAGCTAAACGAACTAATCATGAAGAAGTGGCAAACAGATTAAGAAAGTTAGGCGAAGGAGTAGAACGGAAACAATGGAAGGAAATTAAGAAAGAACATAGTACTGTTCTAGGATTTACTGAAGAAGAAAAGACCTTTGCTATTTTAGAATCAGAATTAACAGGGGCGAACCCGATAAATAGCTTGCTCAATTACAATGAAAAGCCTCAAAGCAAAGGACTCCATTTATCATCGGCGACAACTAATATAGTTGAAACTTTCTCAACTATGGCATCAAGCGGTTGTAATATTGTACTAGTTGTCAGCAGCAGAGGAATTCTAACGGGTTCAATCGCATTACCATGCATGACGATATCACCGGAGAGTAAAAGTGGCGCTTTCGATGAACTGACGGATTATATTATTACAGAAGAAAGTACGGATGTCCAAGTAGAGAAATTAATGAATGAACTTATCGCTATTAGTTCAGGCAAACAAACAAGTCTTGAGAAATTCGAATTAGGAGAGTTCTCTATTCCACATATAGGAACTACATTTTAATAACAAAAAAAGGGGGGGAATGACGATGGAAATGAAATATAATGCACTGAAACTAAATGTAAATGATAATGTAGCTGTTGCGCTAACGAATATTAAAGCTGGTGAAATGCTTTCTATACAAGGTGTAGATGAAAAACTTAAAGTGGAAGATGCTATTGCATATGGCCATAAAGTAGCCACTGCTTATATAGGACATGAAGAGAAAGTTATTAAATATGGTGAATGTATGGGGATGTCGACAGCGGAAATTCATCCAGGCCACCATGTACATGTTTTTAATGTTCGCGGTCTGAATGAGGAAGAACGGTTATCTTCGTTGAAAGAACATGCTGTTTCCATTTAATACGAAAATCAATTAATTAATTAATTAAAGCTTGAAAAGGAAGGTGTAGTCGATGAAAACATTCGAAGGATATCGCAGGCCCAATGGAAGTATTGGTGTCAGGAATCATGTTATTGTTATTAACACTGTCGGTGAGCTCGCGAGCTTCACAAAGAAAATGGCGCAGCTAGTCCCAGGTGTCATACCAGTCGTGCATCAAAGTGGAGAAGCTCAATTTAAGGAAGACTATGAACAGACGATTCGCACGTTAAAAGGGACAGCGGGGCATCCAAATGTAAGTGGCGCTTTATTTTTGGGTATGGGTGAAGACAAACTTGCCAAAGAGATTGAGGAACTCTTAAAAGATGAGAATCATCATATTCATGTGGTTTATTTTAATAAAGATAAACCAATTACTGAGGTCCTTAAAGAAGGCAAGGAATGGTTAGAAAAAGCAATGGAGAGAAGTAAAGCGGAAACAAAAGTAACGGCGGATGTCACGGAGTTAATTATCGGGCTAGAATGTGGTGGATCAGATGCTTGGTCAGGTGTTACTGCAAATCCAGCAATCGGAGCTTGTTCAGATTCCATCGTAAGGGACGGCGGTACAAGTATTTTAGCGGAAACAACAGAAGCAATTGGAGCAGAACATATATTAGCCCAACGAGCAGTTAACCCAGAGGTGGGAAAGAAACTCCTTAGAGTTGTAAAAGAATATGAGAATCGCATAAGAGCTACAGGTGAAGATATCAGATCGGCAAATCCAACGCCAGGAAATATGGCAGGAGGATTAACTACATTAGAAGAGAAATCTTTAGGGTGTATTAAAAAAGGCGGAAATTCTACTTTAATGGAAGTTATTGAATACGCAAAAACGCCATCAGAAAAAGGCTTTATCTTTATGGATACACCTGGCTATGATGTAGAATCGGTAGCTGGTCTGGCGGCTGGTGGGGCGCAAATTGTGTTGTTCTCCACAGGTAAAGGTTCTCCGACAGGATCGCCAATCGTACCTGTTATAAAAATCGGAACAAATCAAAGATTATATGAGATTATGTCCGAACATATTGATGTGAATGCCGGTAAAATAATCGAAGGTTTAAACACAATAGAAGAAATAGGGGAAGAAATTTACGGAAAAGTGATGACAACTGCTAATGGTTCTATCACGGCTTCCGAAAAACACAAAAACCAAGAGTTTGCAATTTGGAGATTAGCTGAAACTAAATAATACAAGTAAAAACCTACTTAGGACAATCTGTCTAAGTAGGTTTTCAGTACATACAGCTTAAACCAATTAACTGCCTGACTTAATTCCTCATTCAACCCTGTCAGCGTCTCTGCCTCATCCGTATCAGACTGGAGTGCGTGAAGTTGTTGCCATCGTCTTTATGTGCTGCGCCTTTATGGATTTCTTCATAATATAAAAGAATTAACATCAAAACTTGAAGCAAAAGGACTGGGTATCCCAGTGAAAGTAGAAGAACTAGTAACGACATAAAAACTTTAAATATTTGTAATTATTTAAAAATATAACCTCAATACATCTATCTTTAAAGAAAAATGTTGCAAACGAAATAGCGTTTATTTATATCTGTTCCTAATTAGTTTGGAAGAAAAAGTGATATCATATTTGAGTAAATCAAGCATGAAATGTCCTGGAATAAGCAAGGAAAACTGAAAATGGGTGATTTTTTAATAACAAATTAATACACTTTGCTTCAATCTTATCTTCGGAGAAAGTTCATATTCCATTACGTGGTAGGAAAAGTATACAGCATCCTAGGTGAATAACGTATTGACAAATCTGTTTATTCAAACTAGAATAAATATTGTTAACAGTTAACAAACTGGAGTTGAGGAAAATGAATAATATTGATTTAGTTAGTATCAATAAGGAAAAAACAGGTGAAAAGGTTTTGGTGATTTTAAGGGAAAAGATTATGTTAGGTCATTTGAAATCTGGATTTCATTTAAAAGAAACGATTTTGTCAAAAGAACTAGGCGTCAGTAGAGGTCCTATCAGGGAGGCGATAACACAACTTGAAAGTGAAGGCCTTGTATCCACGCAGTCAAATGGAAGAACGGCTGTGGAGGGCTTTTCAATTAAAGATCTTGAAAACTTATACAATACAAGAATTAATCTAGAAACGTATGCAATTTCGCAACTCACTTCAAAGGATATTGAAAATGGAAAAGCCGATCTGTATCGATGTCTCGAATTGATGGAGGAAGGTTATGAAAAAGGGGAGCGTGATGTTGAAGCGGACTTACTATTTCATGAATTACTTATAAAAAGTACTGGGAATAAAACATTAATACAATTGTGGAAGTCGTTGCAAGGAATAGTGAAAACGCTAATAAATGTAACTTCAGATTATACCGGGCACCAAAAAGAAATTATTGAAGAACATATATTGGTAGTGAAATCTCTTGAAGTGGGAGAATTTAAGAAAGCACAAGATCTATTAGAGCATCACCTTAAAGGTGCGTTGGAATTTTATAAAAAAGCAGCCATATTGTTACGAGAGGATGAAAATGAAAAGTGAATACTAAAACAAATGTAGCCATCATCGGTTCTGGAAATATAGGAACGGATTTAATGTATAAACTGCTTAGAAGTGAAACACTTCAACCAGTGGTAATGATTGGGGTAGATCCGGAATCTAAGGGATTAACCTTAGCCCGAGAAAATGGATTAAAAACATTTGATAATGGAATACAAGGTTTTGAAGAAAACCCAAATATGGCTGATATCCTATTTGACGCAACATCAGCAAAAGCCCATTATAACCACGCTGAAATATTGAAGGGGTTAGAAAAGAAAGTAATCGATCTAACGCCTGCTGCAATTGGTCCTTTTTATGTTCCTTCTGCTAGCTCAAATTCAGATTCAATAGAACAACATGATAATGTAAATATGGTTACATGTGGAGGACAGGCTACTGTACCTATAATGAAAGCGATTTCAAACATCGTACCTGTTGAATATGGAGAAATCGTTTCTACTGTAGCTAGTAAAGGCGCGGGACCAGGGACTAGACAGAATATTGATGAGTTCACTAAAACGACAGCACTCGCCCTAGAGAAAGTTGGCGGAGCTAAGAAAGCAAAGGCTATTATTATATTAAATCCAGCGAATCCGCCACTTCTAATGAGAAATTCAATTTTTGCCAAAATCGAGGCTGGTCATGAGAATAAAGAAAGTGAAATTATTGATTCTATATTAAAAGTAGTAGAAGTCGTTCAGGGGTATGTACCAGGTTATCGACTAATCTCGGCTCCAGAAATTAAAGACGGTATTGTAAAGGTGTTTGTTGAAGTTGAAGGTCTTGGAGATTACCTACCCAAATACGCTGGTAACCTTGATATAATTACTTCCGCGGCTGTGAAAACAGGGGAACTAATGGCTATTTCACTGACTAAAAAGGAGAATGTTCGATGAGTGAAAAAATTATAATCAATGATGTAACCCTTCGTGATGGAATGCATGCAATTTCTCATCAGTACAGTAAAGAGCAGATTGTTCAATTAACTGAAATAATCGATGATGCCGGAGCAGACATTATTGAAGTTACACATGGCGATGGACTTGGTGGAAGTTCGATTCAGTATGGATTCTCTAAGGTGTCAGAATCGGAAATGATTTCAACAGCAGTGGCAACTGCCAAAAATGCAAAAATTGGAGTTCTTCTAGTTCCTGGAATTGGAACAATTGATCAATTGAAAAATGCAAACGATTTAGGTGCTTCAGTTGTTAGAGTTGCAACACACTGCACAGAGGCGGATGTATCGGAACAGCACATAAAGGCTGCTAGATCATTGAATATGGATACAGTTGGGTTTCTAATGATGGCTCACAGAACTACGCCAGAAAATCTTCTTGAAGAAGCGAAAAAGATGGAAGCGTACGGAGCACAAACCATTTACGTTGTAGACTCCGCAGGGGCATTGACAATGGATGGTGTGCGCCAAAGGGTTTCATTATTTAAAGAGAATTTGGGTGTATCCGTAGGTTTCCATGCACATAATAATCTATCTCTTGGCGTTGCGAATTCAATAGTAGCAATCGAAGAAGGTGCCACGCGAATAGATGCGAGTCTTGCGGGAATGGGGGCTGGAGCAGGAAATGCGGCACTTGAACAATTAATAGCAGTCATGAACAAGTTAGGAATTCCACATAATATGGACTTATATAAGGTAATGGATGCTGCAGAATATATTATGAAACCTATGATGCCAAGACCAGTTCAGATTGATAGACTCAGCCTAACGCTTGGTTATACTGGCGTGTACTCATCATTCTTGTTATTTGCAGAACGTGCTGGAAAAGAATATGGGGTAGATGCAAGAGATATCTTGACTAGGTTAGCAGAACTCGAAGCAGTTGGCGGTCAAGAAGATTGGATTATAACGGTAGCGCAAGAATTGGGGTTAGTTAAGAATTAATAAAAGGAAAAGGGAGTGTTAATTTATGAAGAAAAATAAGCTGTTGTTCTTTATGCTTTTAATATTAACAGTTATTATGGCGGCATGTTCTGAAGTAGATTCGAAAACAGAACCAGAAGGTACTAAAACATCAGATGACAAAGAGTTTCTTATTAAAGTCGGACACGCGGCATCTCAAGATCACTTCGCACAAGATTCAATAGAGAAATTCAAGGAAATTGTTGAAGGAAATAGTGACGGGAAAATTAAAGTGGAAATTTATCCGAATGGTCAACTTGGCGGGGAACGAGAAATGATTGAAGCTATCCAACTTGGGAATTTGACAATGGCTTTCCCATCATCTGCTCCGTTAGTATCGTTTTCAAAGAGTATGGCACTATGGGATCTCCCGTATCTATTCAAAGATCATGAAACTGCATATAAAGTTTTAGATGGTGAAGTAGGACAGGAAATTCTTGATTCGCTTTCTGATAAAGGAATTAAAGGACTTGTATATTGGGAAAATGGTTTCCGCCATTTAACAAATAATAAAAGACCAATTGAAAGTGTTAGCGATATGAAAGGCATTAAAATACGTACGTTAGAAAGCCCAATGCAAATTGGCGCATGGTCTGCAACCGGTGCTAATGCAACTCCAATTGCATTTACTGAACTGTATGCTGCATTGCAGCAAAAAACAGTAGATGCTCAAGAAACACCACTTTCACTTATGTACGCGATGAAGTTTTTTGAAGTTCAGAATAACTTAACACTCACTGGGCATCTTTATTCTCCATGGCCTGTAATCATAAGCCAAAAGTTTTACGATGGGCTCACTGAAGACTTGCAGAATGTTGTTATGGATGCAGCTATTGAAACGCGTGATTACAATAGACAACTTTCTTTAGAAGATGAGGCGAAATCACTTGATCTATTGAAAGCAGAAGGAATGGCAGTGGTAGATTTAACAGAGGAGCATAAAAAAGAATTCCAAGATGCTATGAGAACAGTTTATGATGACGTTAAAGCTGAAGTTGGAGAAGAAATTTACGATAAGTTAATGAAAGAAGTAGGTATGTAAAATAAACTATATTTATTAAAAAGGAGCATTGAGATATGCTCCTTTTTTAGTAAATTTTATTAGGGGGGAGTTAAATGTCTATAATAAAAAAAATAGACGATTCATTTGAAAAAATTTTTATATCATTGTTTATGATTACAATGTCTATTTTTATTTTTGTACAAGTAATTTCAAGATATGTTTTCGGGGATTCTGTCACTTGGACGGAAGAAGCTTCGCGCTATTTGTTTATTTGGTTAATATTTCTAACTATTGGAATAGGATTTAAGGAAAACAAGCATATTAGCATAGATATTATATTAGATTTATGTCCACCCATCGTTCAAAAAGTAATGAAGCAAGTTGTATATTTATTGGTTTTTAGTCTATCAATATTTTTTGTATATGAAGGATATATTCTTGTACAGCAAATGATGGTTTTTGGACAGACCTCGGCCAACATGCAAATACCAATGTGGCTAGTGTATTTAGCTCTTCCCGTAGGCTTTCTTTTGACAACAATACGACTTTTACAAATCTCCATTACCTTATGGACGAACCAAAGTGAGGTGCAAGACTGATGTCACCAGCAATATTTCTTTTCGTCTGTTTAATTGTACTACTGCTAATATCAGTGCCTGTAGGGTTTGCTCTAATTATATCAAGCGTCCTGACAATACTTTTGACTGAAATAGATTTACCATTCAATTTGATTACACAAGTTTTACTTACTGCTAACGATTCCTTCCCGTTAATGGCCATTCCATTTTTTATTTTAGCGGGGGATATAATGGGGAAAGGTGGTATCTCTACCCGACTATTTAAAGTGGCAAATGCATTTGTTGGCCATTTTACGGGAGGATTTGCAATCGCAACCATTTTAACTGCTATGTTTTTTGCTGCAATTTCAGGATCAGGACCTGCTACTGTTGCGGCAATCGGTTCGATTATGATTCCTGAAATGGTGAAAAAAGGTTATGACAAACCTTTCGCTACGGCTCTTGTTGCGGCGGCGGGGACGATTGGAATTGTTATTCCACCAAGTATACCGATGGTCATCTATGGAGTGACTGCTAATGTATCTATTGGTGATATGTTTTTAGCAGGGATTGTTCCGGGAATATTAATGGGTGCTGGATTAATCATTTGGGCAGTACTTTATGCGAAAAAACATAAATTTGGAAAATCATCAAAGAAAAATTGGAAAGAACGTCTACAAGCAATTAATGAAGGTAAATGGGCCCTATTAATGCCAGTCGTAATCCTTGGCGGTATTTATGGAAGTATATTTACACCTACTGAAGCAGCTGTAGTCGCTGTAATCTATGGCTTTATATTAAGTATGTTTGTATACCGTGAGATGAATATCAAAGACTTCTTTAAGGTTACTATTTCTTCTTCATTAACAACAGGGACAATCATGATCATTGTTGCCGCGGCGGCAATATTTGGAAGAATACTTACTTTAGAACAAATTCCGAATCAAATTGCACAAGTGGTTACTTCTATATCGGATAACCCTTTGGTATTTTTACTAATTATTAATATATTATTTTTATTAATAGGGACATTTATGGAAACGATTGCGGCAATTATTATTATGACGCCAATCTTATTCCCACTGGCTATGGGATTAGGCATTGACCCAATCCATTTTGGAATAATAATGATTGTCAACTTAAGTCTTGGATTTATAACGCCTCCCCTTGGACTAAATCTATACGTGGCTTCAGGCGTTTCAAATTTAAAGATCGACCAAATTGTCAGGAAAATCATACCGGCTTTTATAACACTTATAATCGTTTTATTAATAATCACGTATGTGCCTTGGCTTTCTTTAATGTTCTTGAAATAAACAATAGAATGGAGTAGATACAATGGGAAAACCATTTAAGATTACGCTTATTGATCATGAGTGGGATGATTTAAAAATCGAGCAGGAATGCATACAAAAACGAACGAAAAAGAATGCTCCGATTGAATTCCAAGTATTGCAATCACGAAATAAAGACCACATCATTGATGCTATTAAAGATTCAGATGCACTATTAGTGATGTACGCAGATATTGACGAGGAGATTCAAAAAGCCGCTAAAAAAGCAAAGATAATTTCTCGTTATGGGATTGGCGTTAATATGATTGATGTAGATTCTGCATCGCGGCTAGGAATAATGGTGGCTAATGTGAATGATTATTGTGTTGATGAAGTTTCAGATCATGCACTTTCATTTATTTTATCAAGTGCCCGTAGATTATTTACATATCATGAGCAAACAAAGAAAGGGGATTGGGATTTTAAAAAGGCTTCTATCCCCCTGCGAGCCTCCAATGCTTTAGTTGGATTGGTTGGATTCGGAAAAATACCTGCGAGACTTGCTGAAAAACTAAATGCAATCGGTTATCAAGTTATCTCTTACGACCCATTTATTGACAAAGTAACAATGGAAAAAGCGAGTGTTAAGAAAGTAGATTTATCGGAACTACTTGCTAGTAGCGATTTTATTTCAGTACACGTTCCTTTAATTGAAAAAACTCGACATTTAATTTCTACTAACGAGTTTAATTTAATGAAAGAAACTGCTTTTTTAATAAACACTGCCAGGGGACCAATCATTGATGAGGAAGCCCTTATCGTTGCATTAAAGGATGGACAGATTAGTGGCTGTGCTTTAGACGTTACCGAAACTGAGCCACTTCCACACGATCACATTCTGAGGCGGCTAGACCAAGTCATATTAACACCTCATGCAGCATGGTATTCAGATAAAGCATTTGTAGAAATAAGGGAAAAAGCAATTCTGAATATATTAGATGTTTATGATGGAAAAGAACCGAAATATCTAGTGAATAAAAAAGTTTTCGCTTAAAAGATATTAAACTTTGATTTGTTGTGTGCTTATATCGAATTCTTCCGGAACCATTTATTTCAAGTACTTGGATAGTAAGAATGACTAAATTGAAAATGAGGTTATTACATGACGATTTCAAATCGATTAAAGAATTTACCACCACACTTTTTTGCATCACTTGTTCAAAGCGTTGAAAAAGCTCTTTCCGAAGGGCGAGATGTTATAAACTTGGGGCGAGGTAACCCCGATCAACCGACACCTCCCCATATTGTAAAAGCACTACAAGAAGCAGTTGAAGATCCTTTAACACATGGATATTCTCCATTCAGAGGGACGCCAGAGTTAAAACAAGCTATTGCGGATTTTTATAAAAGAGAATTCGATGTTGTAATTGACCCTAAAACAGAAGTGGCAGTTATGTTTGGAACAAAACCTGGATTAGTTGAGTTACCACTTGCTATTATGAACGATGGTGAATTACTATTGCTTCCGGATCCGGGATATCCCGATTATTTATCAAGCGTTAGCTTGGCAAATATTAAATACGACTTAATGCCATTACTCGCGGAAAATGACTTTTTGCCGAATTATAACGCCCTTTCGGATGAACAAAAAAAGCAAGCAAAACTAATGTATTTAAACTATCCAAATAACCCGACGAGTGCATCTGCCAACATTCCATTTTTTGAAGATACAATTGCACTGGCAAAGGCTAATGATATTACGATTTTGCACGACTTTGCATATGGAGGAATTGGTTTTGATGGTGTAAAGCCTGTAAGTTTCTTACAAGCGGAAGGTGCAAAAGACGTCGGAATTGAAATGTACACATTGTCAAAAACGTATAATATGGCGGGATGGCGGGTCGGTTTTGCTGTAGGGAATGCAGAAATCATCGAAGCCATCAACTTATTGCAAGACCATCTATTCATTGATATTTTTCCGGCAGTTCAGCGCGCAGCCGCAGTTGCGTTATCGAGTAGTCAGGACTGTGTAGATGAGCTCGTTTCACTATACGAAGGCCGCAGGAATGTCCTAATGGCTGAATGCAAACGAATCGGTTGGGATGTCGTTTCTCCGACAGCTTCTTTCTTCGCTTGGCTTTCTGTTCCGGAGGGGTATACAAGTGAATCGTTCGCCAAACTACTAATGGACAAAGCAGATATAGCTGTAGCACCGGGTCATGCGTTCGGGCAGTATGGAGAAGGGTATATACGCGTCGGACTATTAGTAGATGAAAATCGAATTGTCGAAGCAATTTCAAGGATTGAGAAACTCGGCATATTTTCATAATATATGCTTAAGAAATATGCCTATGGATCTATTACAAATAGTTATTGAAAAATTAAGGGAGCAAAACCACATAGGTTTTGCTCCCTTAAATTTCTTTCGTTCTGTTATACTGGTACTATTATTTTGTGGTTAACGGTTAAGATATCTTATGGTTATTATTCCACTTTATTGATAGTGAGACCAGTCAAAATAGGGTGCTAGATCGCCATCGGATTATTTCTAAGGTTTTTTTCTTGTCTGTGGAAGGAAATATATGAATGTTGAAGACTATAGATTCCCTCATGTTTTTTGTGTTTCACGAATTCTTTCGCCTTAACCATTTATTATTTCACGATAACCTTTGTTCTATACAGGTAAAGGTTCTCCGACAGGTTTGTCAATCGTACCATCACGGCTTCTGAAAAAAAAACAAGAGTTCGCAATTTGGAGATTAACTAAAACTAGAAATTCAAGCAAAAACCGCTTAGGACAAACTGTCCTAAGCGGTTTTCCAAACTTAAAATATTAAACCTTAAACCGATTAACCGCCAAATTCAATTCCTCACTCAACTCCGTGAGCGTTTCTGCTGCATCTGTTACAGATTGAATCGCGCGAAGTTGTTCGTCTGTTGAGGCGCTGACTTCCTCGCAAGCTGCGGCTGTTTCTTGTGACGTTGCCGCCATTGTTTGGATTGTTTCAGCGACGTCGTCTTTGTGTGTCGCGACCTTCTGAATTTCTTCGTACACTGCGTCGATTGAGTCTTGCATGTCAGACATCAAAGTTGAAATTTCACCGAAAGTGATTTCGGTGTCGGTTACGACTGTGCCTTGGCGCTGGAAGTTCTCACGCGTTTCGTTCATTTGTTCAGAAACCAGTCTGGATTCTGTTTGAAGTTCCTGGACTGTCACTTTAACTTCTTCTGTTGAACGCGCGGATTGTTCTGCAAGTTTCCTTACTTCATCCGCAACGACTGCGAACCCTTTGCCGTGTTCGCCTGCCCGTGCGGCCTCGATGCTAGCATTTAGTGCAAGTAGATTCGTTTGCGATGAAATCTGGGTGATTGTTTCCATGACTCCACCGATTGCATTCACTTTACTTTCAAGTGTACCGATCACTTCGGACATGGCCTGCAAATTTGTTTCCCAATCGTTGAAGGACAGTTTCAACTCTTGCATTTGACCTTGACCACTCGTATTCATTTCACCTGCTTTAATTGCAATGTCAGACATGACGCCGGCTTTCGTTGTGATTTCGTTAATTTGTTGGCCAAGAAGATAGGCTTTTTCCGTAACGATTTCAGCATCTTCTGCTGATTTTGAAGCGCCATGTGCAATTTCAGTTACTGCGTGCGCAACTTCTTCACCTGATGCATTCGTTTCTTCAGCAACTGCGCTTAAACTTTCAGAGCTTGCCCGGACGTTCGATGCAGAGCCGTTGACGACAGTAATAATAGCGTTCATATTGTCTATCATTATATTGAAGTTATCGCCAAGTTCTCCGATTTCGTCATTTGTTTTGACGTCAGAACGAACGGTCAAATCACCTTGAGAAACGGAACTCATTAATGAATTTAACTGACCAAGTGGTCTAATGGTCCGGCTAATTATGAGATACAATGTTGTGAAGATGACCAGTAACGTGACAAGTGCAACAATAATCATCGAAGTGCGTAAGGTAGTAGCTGTTGCATTAATATTCTTTTCTTGATAGATGGCCGAAATTTTCCAACCTAAATCGGGTAATGTTGTGTGAACATTTACGTAATCGACACCTTCATGGCTGTAATGGGACATATTCTGGTCGTTACCGTTCTCATACATAGCTGCGATGAAGGGCATACTCATAAAGTTTTCTCCATTGCTGTATGGATGGGCGACGACAGTACCATCCGTATCCAACACCATTGGAAAACCACCGTAGCCGACATCACTCGCTGCGACTGTACTTGCTAATGCGGTAAGTTGAATGTCGATACCGAGAACGCCAATGATTTTGCCATTGGAGTGGACGGCCTTTGAGACGGCAATAACCAATTCTCCAGTTGCCGAATCGGTATAGGGCTTAGACCATTGAACAGCATCTGGATGCGCAACCGCATTTTGATACCATTCACGTGTTGTTGGGTCAAAATCGGCTCCAAGGTCAGCGTGTGGCATGATGAAGATATCCTTAGTGGGAAGTGTTAAATAGACAGATGTTACATCTTCGTAGACGCTGAGGAAGTTTTCAAATTCCATTTCGAGTGCCGGGATGGAATTGATGGTTGGGTTGTCCTGGCTAGGAAGTTCAAAATCGGTCACTGTTCGCGTCGTAGATAGGTGTCCGACACCTTTGCCATATTGCCCAAGAAAGTTTTCCATTGCGAAGCTGATTTCATTGATAAGTGCTGCGCTTGATTCGGTAGCACTTTTTGCGGTTGTATTCTTTACTTGTGTACTGCTGATGAATGTCATTGTTGCAATCCCAACCAGGAATAACACCATAACCGTCATGATGATTTTTGTTTTGATGGATTTAAACATGTATATCTAGCACCTTCTCTTTCACTCTTTTAAAATAGTAATGCTATAGAGATTTCGGTTCATAAATTCATTTGTTTAGCTAACGGTAAAAAAAAATATATTTCAGATTTCAATAGAACTAGTTTAGTGGCGGGAAGCTTAGTTGGGAATGAATATCGTTTTGTGGGCGGTTCAATACTTTTTATTGCCAATTTGCTCAACTTCCTTTTGGGCTTGCCGATATTAACCATAACGAATGTTCTTATATACAGGGAGGTTTGGCGAATGGTAAGTCGTGTGGGTGGCGGAGCCGTAGTGAATCAAGCGGATGTATTAGCAGAAAAAACGGTACAGGATACGGAAGTCTCGGTGGTGCAAGTGCAAGCGATTCAGGAGAAAGTGCAGCAGAAAGCCGACAATGAACAACAGTTGCCGGCTGACAAGGCAAAGCAAATGACTGACAGCATGAACACGTTTATGGAAAGTGCGAATACGCAATTGCGATTCAAGTTTCATGAGAAGCTCAACGAATACTATGTGACGATCGTCGATTCGACAACGGACGAAGTCATACGGGAAATCCCATCCAAAAAACTATTGGACATCCATGCGGCAATGCGCGAATTCGTCGGCTTACTGGTCGATCGGAAAATTTAAGGAAGGCGTGAAATAATATGCGAATTAGTGGACTAGCTTCAGGAATGGATACGGAGTCAATGATTAAGGATATGATGAATGCACATCGTATCCCGCTCAATAAAATTACACAAAAGAAACAATACTTGGAATGGCAGCTAGATAATTACCGTACGACAAACCGTCAGCTGTTTGATTTTAGTAAAAAGACGTTTGATACGATGATTTTGTCAACGTCTTTTTCAGCGAAGACGGTAAATATTTCTGCACCTGAAGCTGTTTCAATTAGAAATATGGGTTCTACTAGTGATTTTTCAGGGACTATTCAAATTCATCAATTAGCTAAAAACGCGACGATGCAAAGTAACATATCACAAGAGCAGCGTATTTTTGCCAAAGATGCGGACATGTCAAAAAAACTTTCTGAGCTTGGTATCGAAACAGTTCAGTCAATAACTATTAAGGCAATTAATGAAAAGGGAGAACTGGATGTAAAAGGGTACACCCTAGATTTTAATCCTGCAGACGAAACACTTCAGTCAGTTCTTGACAAGATTAATAAAAATTCAGGTGTAAATGCTTTTTACGATTCATTCTCAGGGAAAATCAGTATTGTAGCAAAACATAGCGGTGAAGTTCTTAATGGTTCTGAAATTGAAATGAGTGGTAGTTTCGCAGATATTTTACAAGTAGGCGGAACAAATACTGCGGCCGCTGCCTCCATTAATAAAGCTGGAACTACAGGTCAAAATGCCGATATCACTATTAACGGACTCAGAACAAAACGTTCAACAAATACATTTCAACTAAATGGCTTTGAGTTTTCAATAAAACAGATAACAGCACCGCTTAATGCTGATAAAAGTGTCAATGCAAGTGGGAAAACAGTTACTTTCAGTTCTGCACCAGACACTGATAAAATATTCGACTCCGTCACAAAATTCGTTGACGAGTACAATAAACTTATCGAAGACTTGAACAAACAAATCCGTGAACCTAAATATCGTGATTTCCAGCCGCTATCAGCGGAACAGAAGAAAGATATGAAGGAAGATGAGATTAAGCAATGGGAGGAAAAAGCGAAGAGTGGTACGCTTCGTAACGACTCCACCATTTCCAGTATGCTGACGCAAATGAGGACAGCCCTTATGGGAACTGTAGGTAGCGATACACTAAAAAGTCTCGGAATTACAACGTCAAAGGACTACTCAGCAAATGGCAAGCTCGTCATTAATGAACAAGAATTAAAAAAAGCAATCAGTGATGATCCGAATAAAGTTCATGAAATGTTCTCAAAAGATGGAGCAACTGTGGCTGATCAAGGGTTTGCTCGTAAACTTCGAACTATTGTTGACAACACCCAAAAATCAATTGCCCAACGCGCAGGAAAAGTGGGATCTGTCAACGATACGTTTTCACTCGGCCGCTCACTAAAAGAGATGAACAACCAGATTGAACGGTTCGAAGTACGTCTGCAAAAAATGGAAAGCCGCTACTGGAAACAGTTCACCGCAATGGAAACGGCAATCAATCGTGCAAACTCACAATCGGCTAGTCTTATGAATGCATTTAGTAATAATTAACAACAGCAGTGAACTAAAAGGAGATAGAATATAAATGGCTATTAACAACCCTTACGCAACCTACCAGAATAACTCTGTAAATACATCAACGCCAGGCGAACTGACACTTATGCTCTATAACGGTTGTTTGAAATTCATTCTACAAGCAAAAAGAGCGATGAATGACAACAATATTGAAGAAAAAAACAAGGCCATCCAAAAAGCACAAGCAATCATTTCCGAACTCATGTTGACACTCGATAAGTCGTACCCGGTTTCACAAAATATGCTTGTCCTCTATGAGTTTGCGAACAGCAGACTGGTTGATGGCAATATTAAAAACGACAGTGCTCTGTTCGATGAAGCGTCTGCTATCATTACGGAGTTCCGCGATACGTGGAAGCAGGTTATCCAAATTAACCGGCAGAAACAGTACGCGAACGTAGACGAAATATGATTCGGCCTGCACTGACAGCGTGGCGTGATGTGACGGAAAAACTAGTCAGGTTGACGCTAGAAACAGCGGAAGATAAGCGAGATGAGACGATTGCGGGCATCGAAGCACTTCTCGATGATCGTGATAAGTTGCAACCGCATATTGCCGCTCCGTTCACGCCCGAAGAAGAAGTCTTTGGTAAAAGTCTTGTCGTGACGGAAGCGGATGTCCAAAAGAAACTTGCTCAATTTATGAAACTGATTCGTACAGACATCGCGGAATCACAAGCGAAGAAAGACAATATGAAAAACTATCTTAACCCCTACAGCAATGTGGCGCGCGATGGTACGTTTTACGATACGAAGCAATAACTACTTCCCGGCTGGAGATTATTTTCTAGTCGGTTTTTTCTATTTTATATGCAAGTATAGTCACTAGGTCCCGTGTGAATGATTATTCATTAATGGTATATTTTACACATGAAAGGAATTTGAGGGGGAAGGTAGAATGCACACTGTGGACACGATTCGGCAGAAGGAATTTGCCAATAAGAACTTCATTCTATTTTTGACACTTGGTGGTTCGAGTTTCATCGGCTTGATTTTTTATTTTGTTACGGGACAAGGGATGCTGAAGACGGTGAGTATGGCAATACCGGTTGTGGTTACGCTATTGTTTTATGCGTTGGCGAAAAAGGTCATTATTTTTGAAAATATGTTTCCGTGGATTGTCCTAGGTGTGACGGGATTTGCGGCGATATTGAATGGGGTTATAGGGGAACCGTCTGTAGCGACAGCTGGAATTGCCTTTTTCATAGCGGGTATTGCAAGTGTTCATTTATCCATGCGGATTATGACCTATGGTTTTGCACTGTCGCTTGCTGTTCTAGGCGTATTTTTAACGAACTATCCGTATCAAGAGCAAATTGCAGCAAGTAAAGGCAGTTTGGCGCTTGTGTTAATTTTGATGGCAGTGGGGCTGTTCATCCAAATAAAACAGACGAAAAAGCTAGAAATGCAAGTCAATCTGTTTACGACTGAGCAGGCAGCACACAGGTTATTAGAAGAGAGCAAGCACCGTTCGCTAAATGAAGGGATTGAACAGGTTGCAGCCGATTTGACGGCGATTGGTGAGACTGCTGGACGTCATTTGGAAGCACAGAAAGAACTGCTGACAATTATGGACAGCGTTTCAGCAAGTGTTGAACAGGAAGCATCTCAAATTGCGAACATCGCAAAAAATGCACAACGTACGCAAGACGATGTAGCTGATATGCATAAAGAAACGCATCTTATGAATGAAGACACAGCTAGTCTGCGCGCTGAATCTGCTGACATGGTAGAACTGATGCAAAACTTGCGTAGGGGTATGCAAGAAGTGGAAACCTATCTTACTGATTTGAACGGGTCATTTGATGCGCTTACTGAGAATATCGAGAAGACGAATGCGCTTGCCAAGTCGATTGAGACGATTACGGGACAGACGAATCTTCTTGCATTGAACGCGTCGATTGAAGCAGCCCGAGCAGGGGAGCACGGCAAAGGTTTCGCGGTTGTTGCGGATGAAATCAGGAAACTTGCTGGACTGACAGCGGTGACATTGGTTGAGATAAATGGCAATTTAGAAGATGTCAATACGATGAATGATCGCTCGCGTGCCAATTTGACGAGCAGTACAGGAAAACTTGTTACACAGGCGGCTTTGTCCGTGGACGCTGAAATGAAGATTGGACTCATGCACAACACATTGAGTGACCTTCACCGCAAGTTCGGCATGTTTGACGACAAGATGGCTTCGATTACAAAGGAGACGACGGACATCGGGCGTATGACAAGCTCATTTGCGGACTTACTGACCGAATCGAGTGCTTCACTAGAAGAAGTGAATGCGACAATTCATGAAACGGTTGCAGACAATGAGCAAATTGTGACGACGCTGGACGGAACAATGCAGCGAACGAAAAGCTTGGCTGAAGTTCGTTGAAAAATAAGGAGTCTGTTATAATGATGGAAACAGATTTTGGTGGAACGGAGTGGCCATGATGCTTTATAAACGGACTGAATATTTTAGATATACATTTGGGGAACCGCTTGTAGCTGAATTCCGGATTGTCGTTGAAAATGGAACGGATGTAGAATCGAGCCCGGGCGAATGTTGTTTCTTAGACATCAGTCCAGGCGGTGCAAAGCTTTTTGCGAAGTTCGATATTCCTGTTGAACGTGAATCTGTCCGTTTACATATCAAATTCACACTTTATGAAAAATTAATCGACCTGCAAGGCGTAATTGTGTGGAAGAAGCCATATAGTGGGGGATACATGTACGGCTATGATTTTGATGACAACCTAGAAATTGAACATTTAATCGTCGAAGAGCTTAAACTTCGTAGACGTTCCGAAATCGCTTCAGGGCGCGATTCGAAGGACGAAAAAAAGTAGTTTTTGAACGGATTCGTCACAAAGTGACAATATATTTAATTTTCTAAATGTTTTTAGAAGGACTTTATGGGGAACATGTAGAAGTGTACTGTATAGGTTAATTAAAGGAGGAGTTCATATGTTAGACTTTAATATCCGCGGTGAAAATCTTGAGGTAACTCCATCAATTCGGGAACACGTCGAGAAGAAATTGCAAAAAATCGAAAGATACTTCGATGAAAGTGCGAACGCAACTGCAAATGTCAATATGAAAGTGTACAATGACAAACAAACTAAAGTTGAAGTAACAATTCCTATGAAAAACCTGACTCTTCGTGCAGAGGAGCGCCATAACGATTTGTATGCAGCGATTGACTTAATCATTGACAAGTTAGAGCGCCAAATTCGAAAATATAAAACAAAAGTAAACCGTAAGTTCCGTGAGCGTGAAGGCGTTGCAGCATTCTTCGCATCCGTGAATAAAAGCGAAGAGAAAAACAGCGATACAGCCCTTGAAGAAGATCAGGCATTCGCAATTGTCCGTACAAAGAATTTCGATCTAAAACCGATGGATCAAGAAGAAGCAATTCTTCAAATGAACATGCTTGGCCACGAATTCTTTGTCTTCACAGATGCAGATTCTGACGGCACAAACATCGTTTATAAACGTAGCGATGGTAAATACGGTTTAATCGAAACAAGCTAACTAGAAGATTGAGTTTGGAACCCCCCTAAGCGGTAATACTGCATAGGGGGGTTGTTTTGTTATTTAACAGGAGAGCAGTGCACAAAGTCGCATGAATCTAGGTGACTGAAGCCAAGCGTAAGCAGCAATGCTACACGCCTAACAGCACTACCGCTGCGCAAAAAAAAATTACTTTACAAGTTTTGGCTAGACCATTTGCACCGTGCAATTCACAGTGTTAAAATGAAGGGTGAACCTAATGAGGATGTGACCTAAATGCTTAGCGTATTGAATAAAATGTTTGATATGAATAAACGGGATTTGAAGCGTCTTGACAAGATTGCGGACAAGGTCGAAGCGCTTGCAACACAAATGGAACAGCTTACGGATGAACAGCTGACAGCGAAAACAGCCGAATTCAAAGAACGTTTCTTAAAAGGAGAAACGCTCGATGACCTTCAAGCTGAGGCTTTTGCAGTCGTTCGCGAAGCGTCGAAACGTGTTCTAGGCATGTATCCATTCCGTGTGCAAATTATTGGGGCTGCGGCTTTACACGAAGGTAATATCGCGGAGATGAAAACAGGTGAAGGGAAGACGCTGACGTCCACGCTTTCAGTTTATTTGAATGCGCTTGCGGGTCTTGGCGTACACGTTGTAACCGTTAACGAATACCTTGCGAGCCGGGATGCAACGGAAATGGCGCAACTTTATGAGTTTCTTGGATTCTCAGTCGGTCTGAACTTAAATAGTTTATCGAAAGAAGAGAAACGTGAAGCATACAGTGCGGATATTACGTACAGCACGAACAACGAACTCGGTTTCGACTACTTGCGTGATAATATGGTGCTTTATAATGAACATAAAGTGCAGCGTCCGCTATTCTACGCAGTTATAGATGAGGTTGACTCAATCTTAATTGACGAAGCGCGTACTCCACTAATCATTTCTGGGCAAGCTGCAAAAGCGGCCGAATTGTATCGCTTGGCGAATAAATTTACACAATCACTCAAAAAAGAAGAAGATTATTCATATGATGAGTCGACGAAGGGTGTCGTGTTGACGGAAAGCGGTATCGAGAAATCGGAAGCTGCGTTCAGTATCGATAACTTATTCGATTTGCAGCACGTAACGCTTAACCATGCGATTAACCAATCGTTGAAAGCACATGCGAGCATGCATATCGATGTCGATTATGTTGTTCAAGAAGGCGAAGTCGTTATCGTCGATTCATTTACAGGACGTCTTATGAAAGGGCGTCGTTACAGTGATGGACTTCACCAGGCGATTGAAGCAAAAGAAGGCCTAGAAGTTCAGAATGAAACGATGACTCTTGCGACAATTACGTTCCAAAACTACTTCCGTATGTACGACAAACTGTCCGGTATGACGGGGACAGCGAAAACGGAAGAAGAAGAGTTCCGAAATATTTACAACATGAACGTCATTGCGATTCCCACGAATCGTCCGCTGATCCGTGATGACCGTGCAGATCTTATTTACTCTTCAATGGAAGGTAAGTACAAGGCGGTTGCGGAAGACATCAAAGAACGTAATGAAAAAGGGCAGCCTGTTCTTGTCGGTACGGTTGCGATTGAAACGTCTGAGATCATTTCTAAGCATTTGACAAAATACGGTGTGAAGCATAATGTTTTAAATGCGAAAAACCACAGTCGTGAAGCGGAAATTATTTTGGAAGCAGGTCATAAAGGCGCTGTTACAATCGCGACGAATATGGCGGGCCGTGGTACGGATATTAAACTTGAAGAAGGCGTGCAGGAACTTGGCGGTCTCGCGGTTCTTGGTACAGAACGACATGAGTCGCGTCGAATTGACAACCAGCTACGTGGACGTTCTGGTCGTCAAGGGGATCCGGGTGTGACGCAGTTCTATTTATCGCTTGAAGATGAATTAATGCGCCGTTTCGGTTCTGACCAAATGAAGTCGATGATGACGAAACTGGGTATGGACGATACGACGCCAATTCAGTCGAAAATGGTGTCACGTTCGGTTGAATCTGCTCAGAAACGGGTAGAGGGAAATAACTTTGATGCACGTAAACGTTTGCTGCAGTATGATGATGTATTACGCCTGCAGCGTGAAATCATCTACAAAGAACGGAATGAAATTCTGGAAACGGAAAATATCCGTGAAGTGCTAGAGAAAATGCTGTCAAATGTTGTCGCAAATGCAGTGGCAATTCATACAACGGAAGAAAAGGAATCTGATTGGAACTTAAAAGGACTTGAAGATTTCTTGGCTGCTAATCTGCTTCCTGACGGTCGTCTATCGATTGTAGATATGGAAGGCAAATCTGTTGAACCATTAACGTCGCTTATTCAGAATGCGGTCACGGAACGTTATGATGAGAAGGAAGCGGAAATGTCGGCAGAGCGCATGCGCGAATTCGAAAAAGTAGTCTTGCTTCGTGCGATTGATTCGAAATGGACAGATCATATCGATGCTATGGACCAATTGCGTAATGGGATTCATTTACGTGCCTATGGTCAAATAGATCCGCTCCGTGAATACCAGGCGGAAGGATTTACAATGTTTGAGGAAATGGTCGCATCGATTGAAGCCGATTCAGCGAAATATGTGATGAAAGCAGAAATCCGTAACAACCTAGAACGTGAAGAAGTTGTCAAAGCACAGGCCGTTAATCCGAAAGAGGATGGCGAGCCAGTGCGCAAGAAACCAGTGCGTCGCGCAGTTAACATCGGTCGTAACGATCCATGCCCATGCGGCAGCGGGAAAAAGTATAAAAACTGCCACGGAACAGCATAAGCTGCCGGGCAACCCAAATTCAGGAGGAAACAATTATGATGGAATTATCCGATGTACGCAACGAGCTTGACAAATCAGCTAAGAAATTAGCGGACTTTAGGGGGTCTCTTTGACTTAGAAAACAAAGAGGCACGAATCCAAGAGTTAGATGAAACAATGCTGGAGCCAGGTTTCTGGGATAGCCAGGAAGGCGCGCAAAAAGTAATCTCCGAGTCAAATGCGTTGAAAGACGTTGTTGGCGAGTACACGGAGTTGACTGATGAACAAGAAAACCTAGAAATGACGCTTGAATTATTACGCGAAGAAAACGATGCAGAAATGCAAGAAGATCTTGGCGTTGAGTTGAAGGGCTTCAAGAAGAAGCTGGATGCATTCGAATTGCAAATGCTTCTAAGTGATGAATTCGATAGTAATAGTGCGGTTCTTGAACTTCATTCGGGTGCAGGCGGTACGGAATCCCAGGACTGGGCTTCTATGCTGCTTCGCATGTACACACGTTGGGCTGAACATCGCGGCTTCAAAGTCGAAACACTCGACTACCAAGCTGGGGATGAAGCTGGCGTGAAATCCGTCACACTGTCGATTAAAGGCCATAACGCATATGGTTATTTAAAAGCAGAAAAAGGCGTTCACCGCCTCGTTCGGATTTCGCCATTTGACTCATCTGGCCGACGTCATACGTCATTTTCTTCGATTGAAGTAATGCCGGAATTTGAAGGTGAAGTTGACATTGACCTTAAAATGGAAGATGTTAAAATCGATACGTACCGTTCAAGTGGTGCGGGCGGACAGCACGTCAATACGACAGATTCAGCAGTTCGTATGACGCATATTCCAACTGGCGCAATTGTTACTTGTCAGACAGAACGTTCACAAATTAAAAACCGTGATCGCGCAATCAATTTATTGAAAGCGAAAATTTACCAGATCAGAGTCGAAGAAGAGGAAGCACGCCTTCTTGAAATTCGGGGAGATCAAAAAGAAATCGGTTGGGGAAGCCAGATCCGTTCATACGTTTTCCACCCGTATTCCATGGTAAAAGATCACCGGACGAGTGCAGAAACAGGAAACGTCAGTGCAGTAATGGACGGCGATATCGACCTGTTCATTAATGCTTACTTACGTTCACGTATATCTTAATAGAATGAAATGAAGAGGAGTGCACTTCGGTGTGCTTTTTCTTTTGCCTGATTTTTTTTATGAAAAAATTGGATAGTCCGATAAAGAGGTTTTGGAAGCATGGATTATGTGTATATTAAGTAATGCAGACCTAATTTATTTCGATTAGTCGTCTGGTGCGTTTATTAACGGAGTTCACAAAGTTGAAACAAACTGTGGTGGAGGTTGATAGGACGGTATTTGTCGCCGGTTTGATGAATTTAGGGGAATCCCTAGGTGATTTAAATGCATGTTGTTTTGGTATACTTAGGTAGTTAGTACAATAATTCATAAATGGAGGTAAGAAAATGAAAATCAAGTTATTAGCAATTATGTTCGCAGCTGTTCTTGTTCTTGGGGCATGTGGCGGCAACAAAGCAAAAGAAGTAGACAAAGGTACGACAGGTACTAGTACTGAGACAGCATCCGTTGACGTTGAAAAAGTGGTTAGCACGAGCTGTATCGCTTGTCACGGTGGTAACCTTGAACTTAAAGGCGGCGTGGGTCCAGCTTTATCAAATGTCGGCGACCACATGACTGAAACTGAAATCCATGACGTAATCGTCAACGGCCGCGGAAGTATGCCAGGTGGTCTTATCGAAGGTGCCGAAGCAACTGCAGTTGCAAAATGGCTTTCTGAGAAAAAGTAACTTTTACGATGAAACCGCTCCTGGGCTATATGCCTGGGGCGGTTTTTTGTTTTGTTAGCGCAATGGGATGGACGTTGCCATTAGAGTTAGTCGTTAGCCATGACAGTTCGAGTGTTAGTCCTCACAGTTAGCTGAAATGCCATGACAGTTTGGCGTTGCCATTAGAGTTAGTCGAATTGCCGTGACAGTTGGTTTGTTAGTCCTCACAGTTAGCTGAAATGCCATGACAGTTTGACGTTGCCATTAGAGTTAGTCGTTAGCCATGACAGTTCGAGTGTTAGTCCTCACAGTTAGCTGAAATGCCATGACAGTTTGGCGTTGCCATTAGAGTTAGTCGAAATGCCATGACAGATGGTTTGTTAGTCCTCACAGTTTGCTGAATTGCCATGAAAGTTTGTCGATTAGCCATGACAATCGCACAGATAGCCCTCACAGTCCGCGACTTCCCCTCACAGTTCGACGGCACTCCTCGGCGTTTGATGAAATCAACCACTAATCCAAACATTATTGTCAATAATAGAGGAAATTGCTCCTAAAGGTCGAATACAGACAAGTGAGACGGTCTTTTGGTCTAGTGGTTTAGTCGTATTATAGAACTATTGTCTATGTTTATTGATGTTATATTCAAGAGTTAAATGAAACACAACTGTAATACTTAGAAAGTCGAATCATGTTATAATGGGGCTGTTGGAAAAAAAGAGAGACAAAAATATTCAGGTGGTTTTAGAATGATTGTGATGAAAAATGTCTATAAAAAATATCCAAACGGCGTCGTTGCAGCAAATGGCATTAATATTGAAATCGGCCGGGGCGAATTTGTTTATGTGGTCGGTCCGAGTGGTGCAGGTAAGTCGACGTTCATTAAAATGATGTATCGTGAGGAAAGACCAACAAGTGGAGATATTATTATTAATGGGACAAATCTTGCAACATTGCGTAACAAACGTGTACCGCAATTGCGCAGGCAGATTGGCGTCGTCTTTCAAGACTTCAAATTATTACCTAAATTGACTGTTTACGAGAATGTGGCGTTTGCGCTCGAAGTAATCGAAGCGCCTCCAGCAGAGATTAGGAAAAAAGTGAATGATGTTCTTGCCCTTGTCGGACTTACGCAAAAAGCGCGGATGTTCCCGAACGAATTATCAGGTGGAGAAGAGCAACGTGTTTCCATCGCTAGGTCAATCGTCAATGTACCCAAAGTTGTCATTGCGGATGAACCGACAGGAAATCTTGACCCTGAAACATCATGGGAGATCATGAGGATCTTCGAACAGATTAATGCTCGTGGAACGACGATTGTCATGGCCACCCATAATAGGGAGATTGTTAATACAATAAAACACCGTGTTATCGCTATAGAGGGCGGACTCATTACCCGTGACGAATACGGAGGTGAGTACTATGAAGGCTAGAACCCTCGGCCGGCATGTACGCGAAAGTTTCAAAAGCATTCGCCGTAACAGCTGGATGACGTTTGCGTCAGTCAGTGCTGTTACTGTCACTCTCCTGCTTGTCGGTGTATTTATCGTGATTATGATGAATTTAAACCAACTTGCGCAAAGTATCGAGAATGACGTGGAAATCAAAGTTGTTGCTGATCCAGCAGCAGACGAAACGACAATTAAAGAGCTAGTAGAAAAGGTCCGTTCGACAGATGGTGTTCTCGAAGTGGTTTATTCGTCGCGAGATGCGGAGCTGGACAAGATGATTAAATCATTTGGTGATGAACTTAGTTTATATAAACAGAGCAATCCGCTTGGCGATGCACTGTATGTAAAAGCGAAGGACCCACAACAGACTGCTACTATTGCAAAGAAAATTGATACATACGACTACACTTATGACGTCGTGTATGGCGAAGAAAAAGTGGAGAAGCTTTTCGGAATATTGAACATGAGCCGAAACGTCGGTCTGGTTCTGATAGTGGCACTATTATTTACGGCGATGTTCCTTATTTCGAACACAATCCGTATAACAATCGTTGCTAGACGAACTGAAATTGAAATTATGAAATTAGTCGGAGCGACGAATAACTTCGTGCGTATTCCGTTTTTATTGGAAGGAATGTGGCTAGGCATTTTGGGGGCAATCGCTCCAATGCTCATCATTTCTATATCCTATTACAAGCTATTTGAACTTTTGGAACCGAAACTGCAAGGAGAACTGTTCCAATTACTTAACACGACACCATTCATTATCCAACTGAATGGACTGATTCTATTTATGGGGATCTTTATTGGTGTTTGGGGTAGCTTTATGTCTGTGCGTAAATTTCTTAAAGTGTAAATTAGAGATAGAGTGTGAGAGGGGAACTGGGAAATTGAATAGATACAAAAAGCTATTGTCAGGTATAATTGCAATCGTTTTCCTGTCTACTATTATTAATGGAGCGGGCGTTTTAGCAAGTCCCTTGGATGACATGAAAAAAGAACAGAAATTACTTGATATGAAGAAAAGTGAATTGAATACGGGAATAAGTAAAAAGAATACTGAAATTCAAAGCAAAAAAACAACAATCGAAAAAATCACGGATCAAATTTTAGCACTTAACGCTAAAATAAACGAATCCAATGAACAAATTAACCGTGTTATCGGACAAATAAATCAAACAACTAATGAAATTGATGCGTTGCGCATTTCAATTGCTGATCTTGAAAAGAAAATTGAAGAACGTGATGTGGTATTGCGTGACCGTGTTCGTACTATGCAAGTAAAAGGCGGACAAGTTAACTATCTGGACGTTCTTCTTGGAGCAAATAGTTTTGCAGATTTCATAGACCGTTTTTCGGCTGTCAATTCTTTAATGGATGCAGATCGGGGTATCATGGAGCAGCAAGCGAGTGATATTGCGCAGCTTGAAGAAGAAAAAGCACTTGTCGAATCAAAACTCGCTAAGCAAGAAGCAGCTAAAAAAGATCTTCAAAACTTGAGAGCGTCTCTTTTAGCACAGAAAAAAGATAAGAATAAGTTAATCGATCAGCTAGAAGCTGAACAACAGAAATTAGCCAACGAAAAAGAAAAGTTGGAAGTTGATTTGCATGAAACGTATGAAGTTAGTAAAAATCTTGAAGCGAAGATTTTAACGGAGCAAAAGCGTATTGCTGAAATTGCTCGTCAAGCCGAAATTGCTCGTAAAGCAGCGGCAGCTCAAGCTGCGAAGGATAAACAAAATAGTGGTGGTTCGTCATCTTATCTTCCACCCGTATCAAACGGTAATTGGACGAAACCAGCTTCAGGAACTTACACTTCGTCATTCGGTTGGAGAACGCATCCAATCTACGGTACTCAAAGGCAACACCGTGGAGCCGACATTGCGAATAGCACCGGAACGTCTGTTGTCTCTGCAGGGGACGGGGTTGTTTCCCATGCGGGTCCAATGGGGACTTATGGCAATGTTATCATGGTGACACATTCAATTGATGGGCAGATTTTCACAACTGTCTATGCACATCTGTCTAGCATTAATACAGGCGCTGGTCAGCAAGTTGCAAAAGGCCAATTCATTGGGAAAATTGGAACTACAGGCGCATCGACCGGGCCTCACCTCCATTTTGAAATGCATATTGGAAACTGGTCAGCATCTGGACCAAGTGCCGTGAATCCGTTACGTTATGTATCATTTTAACTAATTGTGTCCGTCCCAAGACTGGGGCGGATTTTTTTTGTTTCTTTAAACTAGAATGATGGCTTTCGAGGCTATTATTGGATACGATTATGGTATAAATTGTCGAAGGGGTTTTATGCGAATGCCAGTCACTTCGTTTTTTACAATAGGAAGCCTCAGTGTTCCTGCGTCTTGGATTGCCATCATGGCGGCATTTGTTGTTGCATATAGTGCAGTTCGGTTCCGATATGGGAAGAAGCATGCGGAGATCATAGGGGATGCTTTCTTTTATTTGGTGATTGTTTGGAAATTGAGTATCGTACTCACTGATTACGAATCGGTTCTTCGGTCACCTCTTGCGATTATTTATTTCCACGGTGGGGTCGTTGGTTTTTACTTAGGACTGTTATTTATTGCCGGGAAGATCTTATGGGATATGAATAAGGGGCGGCTTGTTGCTGAGGGATTTCGGGCCATTTTTACGGGTGCAGTTTTAGTTCAAGTTGTGTATCAGGTGATTATGGTTTTATTGAATGAAGGCGAACTGTTTGCGCAAGCAGTGACAATTATTGTATTCGGGTTATTCGCGGTCTTTTTCTGGATGAATAGTGGGAAATCTGGTAATTGGCCGGTTCAACTTGCGCTTGTGTTTATGGCGGTTCATGTTTTTGTATCCGCTGTTCAACCGGATGAATTTATTCAGACGCCGCTAATTACGACTGTAGTCATGGGTTTGTTTTTTGTAATCGTGTTTATGCGGAAGTTAGATTGGAGGAACGACTATGAATAAGAAAACACTTGGATTCATCGTAGCTGCATTGCTAGTTGGATCGATGGTGGTAGTTATGGTGAAATCGAATTTGGATAAACCGAAGAAGATTGATGAATTTCTGATTGGTGCAGATTTTAGTGCATTAGACGAAGAGCCTGGCTTGGAAAAAGGTTCGATTCCACCTGACTTTGAACTGTCTACGCTTTCTGGAGAAGTGGTTAAGCTATCGGATTTGAAGGGCAAGAAAGTAATTTTAAATTTCTGGGCGTCGTGGTGTGGTCCGTGTAAGGCGGAAATGCCGCATATGCAGAAATACTATAAGAAATACAAGGATGCCGATAATGTTGAAATTGTTGCGGTCAATTTAACGACGGCGGAAAGGCGGGGCATTAAGGGCGTTGAGGAATTCATCGATATTTATGGATTGACGTTCCCGATTCCGCTGGATAAAGAAGGTACAGTGATGGATGACTATCGGATTATCCCGATTCCTACCACGTTTATGATTGGTACGGACGGTAAAATTAATCAGAAAATCGTCGGGCCGATGGATGAAAAGACATTGAGGGGCCTTGTTAAGAAGTTAGATTGAAGAAAGCCGGTTTTCTGCTGTCGTAATGTTCCTTTGTCGTTCATATAGTGGACGGAGGAGGGGACATTGCATTATGCAAAGAAGCCGGTTTATGTTATTCGTCGTATTGGCCGCTTTGGCGACGGTCGTCTTTCTTCTGTTGGATGGTTGTGCAGGAGAAGGAAGTACCAAGAAGGAAGAAGGGACGCTAAGTGCCTCGTTTCCAGTCATTGATGAAGCGTTCAACGTCATCAAGAAGCAAGGCGTATATCCAGTGGATAGGGACATGTTGATTGAAGGGGCGCTTCGTGGAATGGCGGATGTCATCGGCGATCCGTATTCGACGTATCTGTCGCAGGAAGAGGCGGCCGCCCATAAGGAATCGCTGGCAGGAGAGCGAATCGGGATCGGCGCTGAAATTACGCGCTCGAATGGGAAATACATCATCGTGGCCCCAGTCAAAGGTTCTCCAGCTGATAAAGCGGGCTTGCAACCGTATGACGAAATCATTCGTATTGACGGTGAGCGAATTGAAGGGGAATCACTACAGGACGTTGTACAGCGAATCCGCGGCAAGAAAGGGACAGCGGTTTCAATGACGATTTTTAGGCCGGATTTGGATAAGCATATCGAAGTGTCGGTCGTGCGAGACAGTATTCCTGTAAAAACTGTATCCGCTGAAATAATGGAAGAGCGTGGACAGAAGATCGGTTACATATCGATTACGATGTTCGGCAATGAAAGCCGTCAAGAGTGGCTGGACGCAACAAATAAGCTTGTTAAGGACGGGGCGCAGTCACTGATTATCGATGTGCGCGGCAATCCAGGCGGTTACTTGCATACTGTTGGCGGTATCGTGGGCAGTCTGGTGAAGAAAGATACGGTTTTTGCTTACATGCAAGATGCGGCAGGAACATTGGATCCGCTCGTTACGGAAAAGCTCGAGAAATTTCCGTATGATGAAAAGCTGAAGAAAATGCCGGTCGTTTTGCTGCAGGATAAAGGCAGTGCCTCTGCAAGTGAAGTGATGAGTGCTGCATTGAAAGATTTAAAAAGAGGCTATATCATCGGTGCAACAAGTTTCGGAAAAGGAACGGTTCAAGAAACATTGGACTTGTCAAACGGCGGAGAAATGAAATTGTCGACGCATAAATGGCTTACACCAAAAGAAAAGTGGATTCACGGAAAAGGTGTGAAAGAAGACCTTGAAGTTGTCCAAAGTGAATTGTTTGGCGAGCATATACGACTCGTCACTGAGGTCTATACGGAAGGCGATTACCACGATGATATCGCTTATGGGCAAAAGTTGCTGACAGGGCTAGGCTATAGCGTTGCTCGTGTAGACGGATTTTTTGACGAATCAACTTCCCGTGCAGTTAGTGCTTTCCGTGAAGACGCTAAAGTAGAAGCGGGGCCGACCATGGATCGATTATTTTACTCAACGTTGAAACTTAAAGTCGAAGAGTTCCGAAATGACCGTAAAAATGACGATCAGCTGCAAATGGCAATTGGCTATATTCATCATATAGTGGCTGGAAGGTAAAAGGGGACTCCTGACGTTAGCCGTCGGGAGTTTTTTGGGGGTTTATTGGATGATGATGGGGGGCAGGGGTCATGACTTCGAAGAGGACGGCCATGACTTCAGGGAGAGTAGCCCTGACTAAGTCGAGGTTTGCCCTTACTAACTTAGGTAGCCATGACTCCGAAGCGGACGGCCATGACTTTAAGAACAATAGCCTTGACAAAGTCGGGATTTGCCCTTACTAACTTAGGTAGCCATAACTTCGAAGAGGACGGCCATGACTATCGTCTACACCACACCAAAACTATAAGCGGTTTTTACCATTTAACACATCAGGGCAGAATTCTCCTTCCTCAACGCAAAGCGTAGGTGGGGGATGAATGCTTGCACTTGATGCAATCCTATAGAGAACGTTTGTTTCAATATGTGCTATAATTGATTGCGGGAATAGTCTGTTATACAAGATTGGAGGGATGAACGTGATTCGTTGTCTAAAAACGTCTTTTCGAACGAACAAGGAAACTATTGCCCGATTATTTCAGTGTAATCAAGTTTCGGGGGAAGTGTGGAATCGTTGTTTGGAACTTGCGAAAGAACACCATTTGAAAACGGGTAAATGGGTCACGAAAAGTGAATTGCAAAAAAGGTCAAAAGGGATATATCCGATTCATTCCCAATCTGTACAAGCTGTTTGCCATAAATATTTGTTTGCCCGGGATGCGGCAAAAAAAACCAGAAAAGCAGGGTATGTAACTAAATATCCCTATAAACAGAAGAAGTATTTCAATACAAAATGGGCGAACAATGGTTTCAAGGTGTATGAAGACGGGAAAATCGAATTATCGATGGGCGTTTTTGAAGGTAAAAGGCAGACACCTCTTGTTGTTTGGATAAAAGAAGTTCCGGTAGGCAAAATTAAAGAAATTGAATTGATTTTTGATAGACAACTCCTGTTATCCATCGCTTATGAAAACGGTCAAAAAATCAAAGAACATACTTTTGACAAACGAGCAGCTATCGATGTTGGTGAAGTGCACACTATTGCCGCAGTGGCAGAGAATGGCGAAAACATCATCCTTACAGGTCGTAAACTCCGCTCGATTCATCGGCTACGCAATAAAAAAATCGCTGAACTGCAACGGAAAATGAGCAAGTGTACAAAAGGCTCCAAGCAGTGGGGAAAGTATAACCGAGCAAAAAAATATGTGCTTTCCAAAAGTGAAAGACAGCTCCAAGATGGGCTTCATAAAACCACGAAACAATTTGTCGACTGGTGCGTTGAAAATGAAGTGAAGGAAGTGGCGTTTGGTAATGTAGACGGAGTGCAACGCAATACCTCTCGCCGTAAAAAGAAAAAGGTTCGGAGTCGAACGACGAACCAAAAATTATCGAATTGGTCTTTTGGAAAAGTGTATGCATATTTGACGTACAAATTGGATGCAGAAGGCATTAAAATCGATAAACATGATGAAAGTTATACGACGCAACAATGTCCTTGTTGCGCGAAGAGACGCAAAGTGTCTTCGAGATTGTACAAATGCCCATGCGGCTACTCAAACCATCGTGATATTCACGGTGCGTCAACTTTCTTTGCCAAAACATTTTATGGGAAAATAAGAGAACTGGACTTCAGTTTGAAACATACAAAGTATCTACGGATTGCCTAATAGCAAGAAGTAGTAGATGGTCAGTTCCGACCCTGCTTATCTCTAGGTAAGTTGTTGCCTACTGTAGTTGACGAAAGTGATTCCTGTGATTGATCACAAAAGAGAAGTGTCACCCACTTATTTTGTTGGAACGCTGTTGTCGATGTCGTAGGAAACCCCCATTTCAAAAACGATTCGTTTTAAGTGGCGGGAGGTTCATTGAATAATTCAATAACGTTCACATAGAGCGGCATTCTTTTGTTACAATGTAGAAACATGATAGTGTAAACGAAGATTGGATGGTGACGGTTCGTGTCCGAGAAAACGATAGTTAATATAGTAGAAGCGGTTGCGCTGTTTTTCCTGAATCCATTATTGATAGCGGTTCTTTTTACAGCAGTTGGAGTTGGGTATTTCCGTGTGAAAAAAGAGCGTAGGAGTTTCAAAGTCCGTTTGTTGCCGGGGTTAACAGAATTGAAGCGGCTTTTGGCGGAGTCATGGCCATATGCGCTTGTTTTGTCCGTTTTGATTTCTGGGGTGGGTTTGCTAGCAGATCCAGGTTGGCTTGTGCTATTTTCTGCGTCGGCGCTTATTGCCCTGCTGACATTCTATTATAAAGTGACTTCACCGATTTATTTTGCGTCGGCGGCTTTTTTCGCTCTTTATTTCATAGAAAAGTATATGGGAGATTTCTCGTTTGGCGGATGGACGCCAGCTCAGGCGGATCTACTTGGCAATCTAGCGGTAACGATTCCAGTCATTGCGGGGTTATTCTTAATTGCAGAAGGACTTCTTATTAGACGTCATACGATCCGGTATGCGTCGCCGACCTTGGTGCATACAAACCGTGGACTGCGAGCTGCAGCCTTCAAGACGAAGCGGCTATGGCTGTTGCCAGTTGTATTCTTGGTGCCGGGGGATATGATTTCGGCTTTCGTACCGTATTGGCCGCAGTTCACATTTGGGGAGAGTGCATTCAGTTTTGTTCCGGTTCCTGTACTAATCGGATTTTCACAAGTGGCGCGCTCGCTGTATCCAGATGTTTTATTCCCTAAAATTGGTCGTGCTGTCGTTTGGACAGGCGGTACAGTAGTTGTCGTTGGGATTGCTGCACTATGGCTCCCGATTCTAGGGTGGGTAGCTTTACTGTTAGGGGTAGTGTGTCGGGCAGTTATTTCCATTACGGCTTGGCTACATGACAGGCAAGGTGGGTTCGTTGTTGCGCCGCGTGAAACGGGGGTTGTTATCGCGGGTGTTGTGCCAGGATCTCCAGGAGAAAAAATGGGGCTTCTGCCGGGTGAATATATCCGTTCTGTAAATGGTCTTCAGGTAAGCAACGAGAAAGAACTATATGATGCGATTCAGCTTAATGCTGCACATTGTCGCTTGCAAGTGATTGATCGTAACGGGGAAGTTCGGCTTATGCAGCAGGTTATTTATCGACATGACCATCATCGCCTTGGACTTCTCGTCGTTCGGTGAACATCGAGTGAACGATTACTCTGGAAGGAATGTTGAAAATGGATTCATTCGAAACTAAACTGTTACTTGCCTTAATTTTGCCGGGTCTGCTTGTGATTTTATTCACCCGTGTGACATTTCACCATGTCGTTGGCCTTATTTTAACGGTTGCATTGATTGCGGCATCGGTCTACGCGGGTTATACGCATAACTGGCTACTTTACGGGGCGGATGCGCTATCGCTCACCGTCGGATTCTGGTATGCGACACGTATGATGAAGATTGCAAGGCAGCATGAACAAGAGGAATGACGAATGGAGCCGTTCGCTGTTAAAGGAGCGGTTTTGTTGTGGGATGAAATAGGGGAGTGTGGATGAGCGTATCACGGTCAACCAATCAGCCCTCTCCAACAAAAAAGACCGCAACTAAGCGGCCCCCATATCCTCACATAAACAAACTATAAACGGCCAGCACAGCAATCGTACCCAGAACAACGGACATAACCCCGCCGCCTAAAATTGCGATTAAAAATGCGGCACCTGCTCCAAGCACCCCAAACAAGATATTCCCTTCCTGTACGAATAGAATCGCCGGAAAGATGAGTGCACCTAGGACAGCATATGGAATATTACGCAAGACACCTGACACAACCGGCGGCAACTCTTTACCATCTAAAACAGCCAGCGGAATCATACGCGGAATGTACGTCACAAGCGCCATGCCGAGAAGCATCCACCAATAACTTGGCCCCATTATACTTCCTCCTCTCGTATGAACATCGATTCCGCCGTTTTCCCGCGCCGCGAATAAACAATCTCCACAAGAATCGAGGACGCAAGCGTTGCGACAAGAATCGACCATCCTGTCGACAATGCCTCTGTAAAGTACAGGATACAATGGATGACCGCCCCAAGAGCAGCGAGCATGACAACTTTGCGGTTGCCTTTCATCGAAGGAACAAGCAATCCGATGAACATTGCGTAGAGTGCAATCGACATTGCGGCTTGTAAGAACTGTGGCAGATTAGCACCGATAATATGTCCGATGACTGTGAAGATGACCCAGCTGCCGTAGGCGATCAGCGTAACGCCGAATGCGAACGCTGTCGGAATCTTTCCTTTCTTTCCTGTTGCGAGTACTGTAAATGATTCGTCCGTAATACCAAACGCATAGATCGCTTTGACCCATTTTCGTGCGGGCTGCATCTTTTCATTGAGCGAAGCCGTCATTAGAAAGTGTCGAATATTGACCACGAATGTGTTCATGACGATCAACAGCGGGTCGATACCTAAAGTAATTAGGCTGAGCGACATGTATTGTGCGGCACCGGCATAGACGAAGATACTCATTGCTGTAGCTTCAATAATGGACAAACCGGCCGTTTTTGCGAGCAGTCCAAATGTGAGGGCTACGGGGAAATATCCGATTGCAATGCTCGTCCCTGCTTTTAAGCCAGCTGAAAATTGGTTATTGGTCATTGTATTCACATCTTCCCAAAGTATATTTAAGTGATTATACTATACTTATGGGTTTAAATGTTCATATTTAAAGGAAAACTCTAAATACGGGGTATTTCTATGTAATAAAAAAGTAGAAGCCTGACAAAAAAGTTTTCGAATTGAGGTTGTTACTGATGAACGAGTGGATGAATCCTGATAAAATCGTCGAATTAGCGCAGCATTACAAGGCACTTGGACCATTCCTTGGGCTGTTTCTGCCACTTATAGAATCATTTTTACCCTTTCTTCCTTTATTCGCATTTGTTCTGGCGAATGCAGGAGCTTATGGCCTTTGGTATGGTTTTCTTCTATCCTGGGCGGGAACAGTCATTGGCTCTTATGCAGTATTTCTTATCGTCCGCAAATATGGGCGCAACCGCATGCTTCAATTCCTAACAAAAAGTCCACGTATCCAAAAGTTGATTAAGTGGGTGGAGCGAAATGGTTTCGGACCTTTGTTTATCTTTATTTGTTTTCCGTTTACACCGTCCGCACTCGTCAATTTTGTAGCGGGCCTATCTGATATGAAGAAAAAGAATTATTTAATCACACTGATGGCTGGGAAATTTGTGATGATTTCCATGATTAGCTATATCGGGTATGATATAAGGGCTTTATTCACCAATCCAATCCGGACGGCAATTGTAATTGGCGTGATTTTTCTGCTATGGCTGGTCGGCAAATATTTCGAGCGCAGACTGAATGCAAAAATAGAAGCCGATTTCCGTGCATCCGCCGCTCCGCGTAATGATAAGTAATCGCACCCTATTCAGTTGAAACAGTTCCTGTCATCCCTAACTTTCTGTACAATGGAAGGTAAGGATGATAGGGATTTTTTTATTGGATAAATTATACATACACACATAGAAAGGGAGGAAACCATATGTCACTGCGTTTCATAACCGGTAGATCGGGCGCTGGAAAGACGACGTTCATTGAGCGGGAAATGGCTGCCGAACTAGAGCGGAATCCGATGGGGGCGCCTGTTATTGTCATTGTGCCTGACCAGATGTCGTTCTCGATGGAGCATAGTATGTCCGTTAATTTCGGCTTAAAAGGGATCATCCGTGCACAAGTGTTGACGTTCAAACGGTTGGCGTGGCGTGTGCTGCAGGAAACAGGCGGCATTACGCGCAAGGAAATAGATGGCTTCGGGTACCGGATGCTTGTACGAAGTGTTTTGGAAGACAATCGGGACCAGTTCAAATTGTTTCGGCAAGCGGCAAGCAAACGTGGATTCACGGAACAAATAGGGGACTTGCTGAAAGAGTTTAGTCGCTATTGCCTCGATCACCAAACGATGAGCAATCTCTACGATGCGCTGGCTTCAACAGGTGCACCGCGCACATTGCTCGACAAAGCGGAAGACTTATCCTTGTTGCTGACAAAAATCGAAGAAAAGCTGGGCACGACTTACGTCGATAGTGAAGGACATCTGGCCCTTCTTGCCTCACAAATTACCCATTCCGACCTGTTAAAAGGGGCTGATATCTATATTGACGGTTTTGAAAACTTTACGACGCGGGAATACGAAATTGTCACGGAACTGATGAAACACGCCAACCGACTGACAGTTGTGTTACCAATGGAAGGCGCTCTCACTGGTTTTGCGGACCATGAATTATTTTTCAACCCTGTACGGACTTCCCTCAAATTGCGTGAACTAGCGCGTGCTGAATCGGTGGAAGTAGAGGAAGATATCCATTTGGCAGATTCGCCGCGTTATCAAAATGAAGATTTAAAACATTTTGAGGCGGAATTCGACCATTATCCCGCGAAACAACAGCCGTCAGCAGGCAATATTGTCTTAGTTGAAGCGGCGAATCGTCGCGCGGAAATCCATTCAGTGGCACGTACAATTCGCGAATTAATGATTGCAGGCAAGCGGTACAAAGACATTTCGATTTTGTACAGGCAGCCTGAAAAGTATGATGAACTAATTGAAACGATTTTCCCGCATTATGATATTCCGGTGTTCATTAGCCAGAAGAAACCGATGTTGCATCACCCGCTTATCGAGTTTTCACGTTCTGTGTTAGAAGCGGTGACAACGGGTTGGTCGTATGAATCAGTGTTCCGCGCGGTAAAAACAGATCTATTTTTCCCGCACCGAGAAACAAAGTTATTATGGCGTGATCGTGCAGATAGACTCGAAAACTATGTCCTTGCCCATGGGATTTACGGCCAGCGGTGGTTCGATGACAGTCGTTGGCGCGTGAAAAAGTATCGCGGCCTTGAACTGTATACAGATGTGCAAACGGACGAAGAGCGTGCAATGGAGCAAGAACTGCATATGATTCGCGATGAAATTCGGGATCCACTTGCCGACTTTGAAAAGCGTTTGAAGCGGTCCGAAACGGGACGTGATGTAGCGGAAGCCTTGTTTTTATTCATGGAAAACTTACATGTTTATGATAAAATCATCGATCTGCGTGCGGAAGAAGAACGTGCAGGACGATTACTTGGCGCAACGGAACATGAACAAGCTTGGAACGGCTGGATTAATGTGCTGGATCAGTTTGTCCTTATGTTCGGGGATAAAAAAATGGATGCTGTAGAAGCAGCTCGAATTTTGGATGAAGGATTCGACTCACTCGAATTTGCTCGCATTCCGCCGTCGCTTGACCAGGTGACGGTATCGACTGTCGAAGTTTCAAGTTTAATGGATATTGACGCAGTATTTGTACTCGGGGTCAATGATGGCGTCATGCCGAAACGCGTTGACAATGAAGGACTGCTGTCGGATGCAGACCGTGAATGGTTTTCGGAAATCGGCTTTGAACTGGCACCCACGTCGAAGATGAAATTGATGGATGAAACGTTTATGGCTTATCGTGCATTTACAGCACCGCGCGAAAAATTATATGTGTCATATCCCGTGGCAGACGAGGAAGGGAAAGCACTTATTCCATCGCTGTACATTTCGAGAATTGGGCATATGCTGACAGGAACTACAACGAAAATCGCCGTAACGGATCCGTCCGAATTGACGCTAGAAGCCAATCAATTCGATTACATCAGCCACCCGCGTTCGGCACTACCTTATGTGTCGATGAAGTTGAAAGAAGCGGAACAGTCGGGTGTGCTGGAACGTGAATGGCGTGCGGTCATGGCGTATTACGACGAGGATCCCTATTGGTCGTCTGTAATTAGTCATATCATACGCCCGATGAATGCGAAGAATGGGGCGGAACGACTGCGTCCAGAGATAACGGAAGGCTTGTACGGGGAATCATTTGTTTCTAGTGTGTCACGGATTGAATCTTATTACAGCTGCCCGTTCCAGCATTATGCGTCGTTTGGACTTGGCTTGCGTGAACGGACGGAATTTACGCTGGAAGCACCGGCAATCGGGGATTTATTTCACGCCGCGCTTAAATGGGTGTCCGATGAAACAATGCGTCTCGGGAAATCGTGGGCAGAACTGACGCGCGAAGAATGTTGGAAGCTTGCGCGAGCAGCGGTGGAAGATATATCGCCTTACTTCTTCAACCGGATTTTATTGTCAACGAACCGTTATGTTTATATTAAACGTAAGCTCATGCACATTATTCAACGAACGATTTTTTCACTTAGTACGCAGGCCAAATCGACTGTATTCAAACCGATTGCTATTGAAGCAGGATTTGGACCTGGCGAAGAATTGCCAGCGCTTGAAATTCCATTGCGCCGCGGTGATTCAATGAAACTACGTGGTCGAATTGACCGTGTCGATGCGACAGAAATAGGCGGCAAAAACTATGTCCGTGTTGTCGACTACAAATCATCCGCGAAAAGCCTAGATTTAACGGAAGTGTATTACGGCTTGTCCTTGCAAATGATGACTTATCTTGACGTAGCACTAGAAAACGCAGACGAATGGCTCGGCATACATGCGGATCCAGCGGGCATTTTGTATATGCATATTCATAACCCGATGATCCGCTCCGGTTCCGAATTAACACCTGCACTCCTTGAGGCAGAAGTCGCGAAATCCTATAAGATGAGAGGCTATCTGCTCGATAATCAGGAAGTTGTCATCGGCATGGATGCTGATATCGGCAGATCATCTTCAATCGTGCCAGCCTCTATTAAAACGGACGGTACATTTGCGAAAACGTCGAAAGTACTATCATCAGATGATTTGCAGATGATGCGGTCGTTTGTTAGAACACGCCATCAAAAAGCTGGAGATGCAATGCTTGCGGGCGATACACGTGTTTATCCCTATAAATTAAAAAATAAAATGCCATGCGAATTTTGTTCGTATCGTTCGGTTTGTCAGTTCGATCAAACAGATCCGTCAGCGGAACATCGGCCTTATGCTGAAATGGACCCAGAAATGTCGCTTGATAAAATGCGCAAGGAGGTGGCGGATGATGAACATACCCGTGAAACCTAAGGGACTAACATTTACTGACGCTCAGTGGAAAGCAATTTGGGCGACAGGGAAAGATATTCTCGTTTCCGCTGCTGCTGGTTCGGGGAAAACAAAGGTGTTAATTACACGAATGATTGAAAAAGTATTGGATGAAAATAATCCAATCGATGTCGATGAATTGCTCGTTGTGACATTCACCAATGCATCTGCTGCGGAAATGCGACACAGGATGGCGGAAGCGTTGGAAGAAGCGATTGCTGCAAGGCCGGAATCCGTCCACTTGCGCAGGCAGTTGAATTTATTGAACAAAGCACAGATTTCCACACTGCACTCTTTTTGTATGAACGTCGTTCGCCAATATGCTTATTTAATCGATATCGACCCGGGATTCCGAATTGCGGATAGTACGGAAGCGGCGCTGTTAAGTGACGATACAATTGGGGCAGTACTTGAAGATGCTTATAGTGCAGAAAATCCGGAAGCGATGTACCGGCTGGCGGACAGTTTTACGTCTGACCGCAACGATCAGTCCATCGAAACTCTGATTGACCGCTTGTACGATTATTCCCGCGTTCACCCAGTACCGGAACAATGGCTTCGCGAAATTCCCATGCAATATGAAATTGGTGATCAAGCTTCTATAGATGATCTTGAATTCATCGAACCACTGAAAACGGCTATACGCCATACGCTTGAAGAGGCAGTGGCGTTAACTGGAGATATGCGAAACATTGCGCTGATGGTGGATGGACCTGAACCGCTTGCTGCTACGGCTGAAGCGGATTTGATGTGGATCAATGAAGCGATTCGGCGCGTAACGGATGGTACATGGGAAGAAACGTATGCATTTTTTGGCTCGCTTAAATGGGCAAAAGCGGGAACAATTCGCAAAGACTCGTGTGATGAAGAACTTGCAAAACGAGCGAAAGCGCTGCGTGATGCGGTGAAGAAAATTATTAATACGTTGAAAGAATCCTATTTCACGAGAACGCCAGCGCGTTTACTTGATGAAATTCGGTTAATGGCGCCCACCATGCATACACTTATTGACTTAGTGATTGAGTTCGGCAGGCGTTTTGAACTTGTGAAAATTGACCGAGGGATTGTCGATTTCTCGGATTTGGAACATTATGCGCTACGGATTTTATCGAATGCGCAGGACGGAGAACTAGTCCCTTCTGATATCGCAGTTGATTACAAAAATCGGTTTTCAGAGGTTCTTGTCGACGAATACCAGGATGTCAATATGTTGCAGGAGACGATTATCCAGCTCGTCAAGCGCGGCGGGGAAGAGGACGGCAATTTGTTCATGGTTGGCGATGTAAAACAGTCAATTTACCGCTTCCGTCTTGCTGAACCAATGCTGTTTCTTGGCAAATACAATCGATTTACGGCAACGGATGGCCATCATGGCTTGAAAATCGATTTGAATGCCAACTTCAGAAGTCGTAAAGAAGTGCTCGATGCGACAAATTTCATCTTTTCGCAAGTGATGGGCGCGCGTGTCGGAGAAATCGATTACGATGATGCGGCGGCGTTGAAATATGGCGCAAACTACCCAGAAAAAGCCGTAACAGCAGGTTTGACGCTACTGTATGAAGAAGAGGAAGACGAACAGGAACTAGACGCTGCCACGGAACTAGCAGGCCAAAGCTTGAAGAGTTCGCAGGCGGAAGCGCGATTTATGATTAAAAAAATCCGAGATATGATCGCATCAGGTGCTGAAGTAACGGATGCGTTCAGCGATAAAAAGCGCCCTCTTGAATATAGGGATATCGTTATTTTGATGCGTTCAATGACATGGTCGGGTGAAATCGCAGAGGAATTCAAACTGGCGGAAATTCCAATCTATGCTGAACTAAAACGCGGCTATTTTGATGCACTTGAAGTAATGATTATGTTGAATACGCTCCGTGTGATTGATAATCCCTATCAGGATATTCCGCTTGCATCTGTCCTTCGTTCACCATTTATCGGCATGACGGAAAATGAGTTGGCGCAAATCCGGCTCGCTGGAAAAAGTGAGCCGTTCTTTGAAGCGTTGAAGCGTTTCGTTACAACAGGCGGAGCAGGTGTTGCAGCGGCGACGCAGGAAAAACTGCAACGCTTTTTCAATCAGTTTGAGGATTGGCGCAACTTGGCGCGGCGTGGATCGTTGTCCGAACTAATTTGGCAAGTCTATTCCGATACGCATTATTATGAAATGGTCGGTGCAATGGCAAATGGTAAACAGCGTCAAGCCAATCTTCGTGCGCTGCATGACCGGGCAATTGACTATGAAAAAACGTCGTTCCGTGGGCTGTTCCGTTTTCTACGTTTTGTTGACCGTATGCGTAAGCGGGGCGATGATCTTGGTGCGGCGCGATCGCTTACTGAAAAGGAAAACGTTGTTCGTATCATGACTATCCATTCATCAAAAGGACTGGAATTTCCTGTTGTGTTCATCGCAGGGGCAGGCCGGAAATTCAATAAAATGGATTTCAATGAACCGTATTTATTTGACCAGCATTTTGGACTGGCTGTGAAAGCGATTGACCCGGACAACCGAATCACCTATACATCTCTACCGTTTCTTGCAATGAAAGAAAAGAAAGAGCTTGAAATGCGTGCGGAGGAAATGCGTGTGTTATATGTGGCCATGACGCGGGCGAAAGAGCATCTTGAAATCATTGCTTCCGTAAAAGATATTGAAAAGTCGATTGTCAAATGGCAGGACGCCCAGTTGGTCGACCCTGACCTGATGTTGCCTGAGTATACAAGGTCACGCGCAAACGGTTATTTAGACTGGATTGGTCCAGCTGTCGCTAGACATCCGGCATTTGCGAAATTTGGTAGTGTCCCAGGCGGTCAGTCTGTAATAGATGCCTCGGTGTGGCAAATAGATGCGCTTCCAGTTTCGGCATTGTTCACGAAGGTTGAAGAAATCGATGAGGGAACAGTGAAATCATTGGACGCGGTCCCGATTAAAGAGGTGGACGAGGGTATGCTGCTTGAAGTGAAACGCAGGTTTGACGCGACATACCCGTATCTTTCATCGGTGACAAAACGGTCCAAACAGACGGTCAGTGAGTTGAAACGGCTGTCGATTCTAGAACAGCAGGCGGAAGATGACTTCTTGGTGTCTACGAATGCTGATGTCAGTACGGCGTATCTTCATAATCGACCAGCCTTCATGCAATCGCGGGCACTATCTGCGGCGGAAGTAGGGACAGCGATGCATACGATCATGCAACATATTGATATCCGTAGAGAAAGTAGCGTCGCTGACGTTGAGAAGCTCTTAACGGAATTGACGGGCCGTCAGTTGCTGACTACAGAAGAAGCGATTGCGGTCGATGCGAATGCGGTTGCACAATTTTTCCAAACGGCGATTGCGAAACGGCTTATGACAGCTGCGCAAGTGGAGCGGGAATTGCCGTTTACGTACGCTTTTGATGATAAAGACGGCGACTACCAAATTCTGCAAGGAATCGCGGATTGTTTATTCGAAGAGCAAGATGGCTGGGTACTGCTGGATTATAAAACTGACCGAGTTCGCGGACGCTTTGGTTCCGATGAAGAAGTCGATGCGGAAATGCAGGTCCGGTATGGCATCCAGTTGAATTTGTACAAGAAGGCGATTGAAGAAATTGTGAAAATCGACATAAAAGAGATGGTCCTATATTTATTTGACGGACAGAGGACTGTAACTATTCAGGGGGAATCAAGTTGAAATTAACACCAACAACGCTTGGAAATCGTATTGAGGCGCTCGATATGCTGCGTGGGTTTGCATTACTCGGCATATTCATCGCGAATATGCTAGTATTCCATTCGCCATATATGTATATGGATCCGTATACATGGTTCAGTACACCGGCTGATATGGCGACATTTAAATGGATTGATATTTTTGTAGAAGCGAGTTTTTACCCGATTTTTGCGATGCTGTTTGGCTATGGTTTGAATATGCAATATGAGAAATCGATTGCAAACAAGATGCCATTTGCGCCGGTTATGGCACGTCGTATGGGTGTATTACTTGGGTTCGGATTGATCCATGCACTGCTCATCTGGATGGGCGACATTTTATTCACATACGCGCTGATGGGCTTTATCATGATTGCATTTGTAAGAATTCCGAAGAAGTGGATGCTGCCTTTAGCTTCCTTCGTGTATATTGTGCCTTCAGGAATCATGTATGGATTCACTTATTTTCTAAATAAATTTGATCCGAATGCACTTATGGAAGGTTACGTGGATATACATCAAATTGAACGATCGCTTGAAGCGTATGCCTACGGTAGTTATGGCGAAATCTTTAGCTTCCGTCTTTCTGAATGGCTTACTTACGGATTGCCGGCATCGTTACTGGGCGTCTTTGTTATATTGCCGCTGATAATGATTGGGGCCGGATTGTCTAAGTGGAAAGTAATTGAGCGTGCTGGGGAATTAAAAGTGGGCATCGCAATCGTGACTGCAGTTTCACTAGCTGCGGGCATTTGGATGAAAGCTGCGCCGTTTATTGGTAGTCCTTCAATGGACGCGATTACTTTGCAATCACAATTTGGTGGGCCTGTTTTAGCGATTGGTTATATCGGCTTGTTACTTTTACTTTACCAACTGCCGTTAGTTCGCACACTACTGCGACCTATTTCAAAAGCGGGCAGGATGTCGTTGACGACGTATATTACGCAATCGATTGTAGGGACACTAATTTTTTATGCCTACGGTTTCGGCATGTATGGCAAAGTAGACGTGGCAACGGGAGTAGGTATTGCAGTCGGCGTGTTCATCATTCAAGTCCTATTTGCAGAACTGTGGCTGTCGAAATTCCGCATGGGTCCACTGGAGTGGTTGTGGCGTAAAGGAACATACGGAAAAGTTTTGCCGAATAAAGAGGAAAAGGATCGACCTTTGTCGTAGTAATCAGAATAGGGGTTTTATTATGAAGGGATGGGCTGACAGATGAAATTATTATCGTTCCGTTACGACGGCAGGACGTTATTTGGACCTAAAGTGAAGAAGGAAGATGCAGTATGGGATATGCTGGCTATTGCAGAAGCGTTTGAGGATACTGATTTTCCACAAACAATCACGGAAGGTATTGCATCTGGTCTGGATTTCGTTGAAAAGGTACGAAAACTTGCAGAACAGGCGCGAGTGGATGAAGATTCGGCGCGTTTCAAATATGCATTCACAGCTATTGAATGGCTTTCTCCAATTCCGAGAACGCCTAAAAATATCCTGTGTGTAGGCAAGAACTACGCAGATCATGTAGCGGAAATGGGTGCAGATGCACCGCCTGAAAAACTGATGATCTTCACGAAATCACCAACCGCTATTGCAGCGGATGAGCAAGACGTTTCAGTCCATGCCGATGTGACGGATAGCCTTGATTACGAAGGGGAACTTGCGGTTGTTATTAGCAAGGGCGGCCGTAATATCCCGAAACAATTGGCCTATGATTATATTTTTGGTTACACAATTGCAAATGATGTGACAGCGCGTGACGTACAAGCGGCACATGGCCAGTTCTTCTTAGGAAAAAGTCTCGATGGATCGTGTCCAATGGGGCCATATATCGTGACGAAAAATGAAATACCGAATCCACAAAATTTATCAGTTGTGACAAAAGTGAATGATGAAGTGCGACAAAATGGAAACACAGCGTCGATGATTTTCAAAATCGATGAACTGATTGCCGAAATATCACGTTATGTGACGCTTGAACCAGGTGATGTCATTTTGACGGGTACACCTGCTGGCGTCGGCAAAGGCATGGCGCCTCCAACATTTTTAAAACAAGGCGATACTGTAAAAGTGTCCATTGAAAGCATCGGAACTCTTGTAAATAAGTTTGTTTGAGTAGTTTCCCTTTTGTGATTTAGTCAATTGTGATACGATTATTTAGTATTACTAACTAAATGAGGTGACTAATTTGGACGTATTATCAAACACTACACATCTTCATATTTTCACATGGGTTGTTGGAATTATCTTATTCCTAGTTGCTGCAAGTATGGATACAGAGTCAAAAGGAAGAAAGATTCTTCATATGATTGCACGCCTATTCTACGTGCTAATTTTAATTTCAGGCGCATTGTTATTCTTCGAATACTCATCACTTGACGGCGCGTTATATGGCGTCAAATTCTTATTGGGCTTCCTGACAATAGGTATGATGGAAATGGTGCTCGTTCGTTCTTCAAAGAACAAGAGTGTCAAAGTAGTATGGATCCTGTTTTTCGTCTTCGTATTGGCGACCATGTTCCTCGGCTTTAAATTGCCAATTGGTATTAGCTGGTTCGCTTAATTTTTAGTAACGGGGTGTGAAGATGGAATCTAGTATCGGGCCGATTTTACTTATCGTTGTTTTGATGTTAATGGTCTTGTTTGCCGTTTCCGTCTTCCTGTTTTCCCGAAAAAAGCGGTCATCTGTTGAAGACGTTGATCTATTTGATGAATGAAACACTCGCTGGCGATTGTGCTGGCGGGTGTTTTTTATTGAATTGGAAATTTAGGGTTGGGAATAGGGTTTCCTAAAAGATAACACATGCGTTGATTAACTAAAAAAACCAGTAAATAACTTAATCAAACATTAGGCGCTTCGTGTACAGTTATTTTTGGATTTCATTGGATTGAACGACCTCTATACGATTACCTAGATGTCTTGATGTGTAGGGATGCGACTCCGTCACATCCCTACACATTTTCTCGGTAATCGTATGGTGCTTATTCATCCGTCGCGCTCCAAATGTATTCGTACACAAAGAGCTAGAGCTTTTTTGGACGAAAGAATAGAGGGTCATCTACCTGGAGAAAAGCCGCCAAAGATGAAATTTTGGCGGCTGAAATTATCTTTAGTGTTTTCTCTTTTTTACAAGTAGAGAAGTGTTGCTTTCTACAAATCATCACATGATTACATGCATACTATTTTCTAGAAGTAAGCAAGGAACGCATTGTACAACGTGCAAGAGTGCCCGAAATTGCATCTTCGGGCACTGACATTCTCTATAGAAAGTCATCTAATCGTTTCATTCAAACATAACTGCATTTTTCACTTGAACATTGAAGGTACGCGACAGGCAATTATTCGCAACAGGATGACCGAAATAAGTGTGGCTAGAAGTGACGGAGTCACTTCTAGCCACACATGCCTCTCGGAAAAAGTGTCGTGATTATTTCGCCGAAAGCGAACCGCAAATGAACCAGAGAAAATGGAGTTTAATAACTCTTTCTTACCTGCTTTTTATCATCAAGCCTTCCGACGTACAGGACGTACTAGTGCCGACGTTGCCGCAGGACGTGGCAACGTCGGCCAGCGCTTGTCGGGGCTAAACGGCACCTTGCGCTTTTCCGTATTGTCTAGTCTCAGGCGGCCAGACGCTCGGGGTCATAAGTCGGACTGGCTGTGCGGGAAGAACGCCGCTTCGCCAGTTCGCCTTATGCCTGTCGCGTCTATGCAGGCCGCATCGACTTTTCCATATTGTCTAGGCTACAGGTGCCAGCCCCTCGAGTCGCTTCAGACTTGTTGAAAAAGGCAAAGACCGCCTTTATCATCAAGCCCTCCGACGTACAGGACGTACTAGTGCCGACGTTGCCACAGGACGTGGCGAATTTAGTCGGCCAGCGCTTGTCGGGGCTAAACGGCACCTTACGCTTTTCGTTATTCACAATATCGACCTATTTCATTCGTAAGGGTAAGGTTTTTGGCGTAAACAATGGCGACAAGTCACTTCGTTTGGTAAAATGACGAGTGACAGCTCGTATTGAGGAGGCAATTTTGTGAAAGTGAATAAATGGTTTGGACTTATTGCAACTTTTCTATTACTGGTATCTACCCTATCTCCAGCAGGGGTTTTTGCAGAAACGGAAAGAACAATAGAGGATGAAAGTATATATGATTTGCTTGTGGACCGGTTTAATAACGCGGATGGCAAGAACGACATTGACGTGAATACGCAAGATTTGAGTGCGTTCAGCGGAGGCGACTTTACAGGAGTCGGCACGAGACTTGAGCATATTGTACGAATGGGCTTTACGCTTATTTCACTTGGATCCGTCTTTGAAACGGAAACGTATGATGGAAGTAAAGTGCTTGATTATGCGAAGCTTGAACCGCATTTCGGTACTTCTGAAGAATTTAGTAAGATGATCAAAGCAATTCATAAGCAGGATATGTCCGTAATAGCTGACTTTCCACTCGCAGGAGTAAGTGCGAATCATGTTTGGGCAAAAGAGGGAACGGTCAAGGCACTTCCTGCTGCGGACGGAACAATTGATTGGGATACAACAGACGCAGCAACACAGAAAGCGTTGAAGGAAGCCATCGTTGATTTCGTGGAAACATATAAATTGGATGGAATCCGTTTAACAAAGATGGACAAGGTCGACACAGCATTTTTGAATGAAATCATTCAGGCTGTAAAAACGGTTAATCCAAAAGCATATGTACTAACGAATGAAGAAAGTGACGCGGATTTCGATTCTGCTCCGAATAACGAAAAGATGAGCGCAATGAGAAATTCATTTGTTAACTATGACGCGGACTCTTCACCGCTATCGATATTTTCAAATGCAACTGAAAAGGAATTAATCCAGTTCGATGAATTAACAGGACCGCGTTTTACATACGACATCGTAGAAGCTAGAATGTTCCCGCCGACGAGGTGGAAACTTGCGATTACGGCACTATTTTCAATGCCAGGGGTACCGATTATGCCTTATGGTACCGAAATCGCTGTGAATGGCCAATCGGCTCCTGAAAGTCATCAGCTCATGAATTTCAAAATCGATGAGGAGTTAATTGAACACATCGGTGATCTTAACAAGTTGCGCAACAAATCAGAAGCGTTCCGTAACGGGGACTTTGAAATGTTGCACAATGACAAAGGATTTACAGTGTATAAGCTGTCAAATGATGAAGAGACATGGATTGTCGCGCTTAATAATACGACTGGGACATCCAATTTGGAAATACCGAAAGAAGTAATCGGAGACAATAAAAAATTGCGCGGTTTACTCGATGGTGATTTGGTACGAGAAGGTAAGGATGGAATTTACCGCGTCGTATTGGAACGTGAAGTTGCAGAAATTTACATCGCTGATGAAGACAAAGGGTTCAATACGCCTTATCTAATCGCATCGATTTTAATCTATGTACTGTTCCTTGGATTCCTGTTTATGGCATGGAGAAAAGGGCGTCAAGGTAGACAAGATAGAAAAGCTGAAAAGCAAGCGCGTTAAACAACACCAGATCGGCAACTTTGCCAATCTGGTGTTTTTTTAACGCGCTTTATACCCAATCATATTAACGGGATCTTTCGGTGATGAATAGGGTGGGGAGTAGCCGAGTTCAAGGGCAGCCAGGTCATCGACAGTCATTTTGCCCATGATTGCGGTTGCAATGACGTCAATTCGTTTGTCGACTCCTTTATCACCGACCGCCTGTGCGCCCAGGATGAGCCGGGATTTTACGTCATAATGAACACGCAGTAAAATACGCCCGTGGTCGGGGTAATAACCTGCATTTGTTCGGCCTTCATAGACGGCCGTGCCAAATTCAATCCCTTCGTCGGTTAAGCTTTTAGCCGAATGACCTGTCATAGCCGCGGTCAGAGCAAACAATTTCGTAATCGTCGTGCCAAGGAGCCCATTCATTTCGACTGGATTGCCGGCCAGATGGCGCGCAACGATGAACGATTGCCTGTGCGCAGGCCATGCTAGTTTAACGCTTTTCGGTTTACCCGTGAACCAATCTTTACATTCAGCCGCGTCGCCAATTGCGTAAATGTCAGGGTCATTTGTCTGCATATAACTGTTGACGATGATCCCTTTCGTCGGCCCGATATGTAAGTCGGCTTCAATCGCAAGTTGCGTATCAGGGTCGATTCCAATGCTAGCCGCGATAAAGTCAACTTCAAAGTTCATGCCATTTTTCATAATCAAGCGCTTGCCTTCAATGCGTTCGATGGTATCTTCGAAGTAGAGGTCGACCTGATTATCCTTCATTTCCTTGCCGAGCACTTGAGAAATTTCAGGATCCATTACTTTCATGACGCGTTCATTACGATCAATAAGAGTTGTTTTTAATCCTTTGTGGGTGAAGTTCTCAACAAGTTCAATCCCGATGAATCCGCCTCCAATAACAGCGCAAGACTTCGGTTTTTCACGTTCTATATAGTCGATAATTTCTTCCATTTCCCTAAAGTTCTTCAGTGTAAATAAAGGTAAATCACCGAGTCCTTTTAAGTCAGGTGTACGGGCGATTCCACCAGGCGATAAAATAAGTTTGTCGTATGATTCTGTAAAGACATGATCTGTCTCCATATTACGTACTTCAACCGTTTTCTGTTCCCGATTAATGGCAAGTACATCATGCCCTAACTTAACGGTTATATCTCTTTGCTCGCTAAACTTTTCGGGAGACGAGCCAACTAACTGCCACTTATCTTCAATTAATCCCCCGATGACGTATGGCATTCCGCATGTACCATAACCAAGTACCGGATCACGTCCAACTAATATAATCTCCGATTCTGGAACTGCGCGTCTAATTTGTGCGGCGACAGTGGAACCGCCCGCAATTGCACCGACAATTATAATCTTCATCAATAAATCCTCCTCGAATCAGATTACTGATTAACTTTATTCAAGAAAAAGACGCCTACTGTACCAGGACCCACATGAGCACCGATAACAGATCCAATCATTTGAATTTCAATACTTTTTGGATGGAATTGTTCTTCTATTATGGCTTTCAATTCGAGTGCTATGCCTTCGTCGTCACTATGGCAAATTGCAATCGTCTGTTCAGCAAGTTGATCGCCGCGCTCTGCCATGAGCTCAGTCATACGGCGCAAAACTTTTTTGCGTCCACGGTGTTTTTCAATCGGAACAAGTTTACCGCCTTCGACGTGGAGCAGGGGTTTAATATTCAGCAGCCCGCCAATGAATGCACTTGTTTTAGATACGCGACCACCGCGCGCCATATAATCAAGGTCTTGCACCGTGAAGAGATGCTCCATATGTGCCGCCATGTATCGGATTTTTCTCTCTATCGTACGCACATCGTCTTCTCTCGCATCGCGTAGCCGAACTGCTTCTTTTACTAGAAGTCCGTAACCAAGCGAAGCACATCTTGAATCGATAATAATAAGGTTCATATTCGGATTCGTTTCTTTTGCTTGATCTCCAGTCATGATTGCGGTGTCGTATGTCCCGGATAACACGGAAGAAAAAGCGATGTAAATCCCATTTTCGCCTGATACTGCGAGTTCCTTCCACTTCCGAAGGAACAGTTCAGGTGATACTTGTGACGTTTTAGGCTGTTTGCCATCGCGAATGGCTTGGTAGACTTCTTTAGAATCAATTGTCATTATATCGTCGTACTCTTGGTCATCGATGAGGACGCGTAATGGGAAGAGTGTTACATCATTGTCTTCGAAAAATGACTTTGGTAAATCACTTGCACTGTCCGCAAATATTCTCATGTATTTCCCTCCATTGGATAATTATAGTTATTCCAAGTGTAACCTTTCGCGGAGCACCCGTGCAATGCCATCCTCATTATTCGTGTCTGTTACTTCATCTGCAATCGATTTCAGGCGATCAATGCCATTTCCCATTGCAACCCCGACTCCAGCATAGTCAATCATTTCAAGGTCATTGTCTTCATCACCGAAAGCGATAATCCGCTCTCTGGGAATATCCATCCACTTCGAGACATGTGAAAGTCCGACAGCTTTATTCAAGCCATGCCGTACGATTTCAATGACTTTCCACGGAGCTCCCCATTGACGATGATCAATGACTTCTGCGTGTACATCGCCGAGATGGCGTCTAATTGCATCGACTTTATCGTCAGGTGCATGGATCAGTAAACTTGTAGGATCGACTTGCAAAAAGTTCCGAATGTCTCCTTGCGTTATTTTAGGATCACCAAATCCAAAAATATCAAGCAGTTTTTCATCGTGATGATGCATGTATACATCATCCATCACTTCGGCAACAATATTATGGAATGTAAATTGCTGCATCGCATCAATGACGTCTTTCACTACAGGTAGTGAGATTGTTTCATGAATCGTTTTCCAAGATTGATCATAAGGATGGTGAACGAATGCACCGTTGAAATTGACAATCGGTGTTTTAAGTCCAAGCTGACGGTAATACACTTCACTCGCGCGGTACGGTCTTCCAGTCGCAATCATAATGTGATGGCCTTTTTCTTCTGCTTTTTTCAGTGTAAGCTTGGTTTTATCTGAAATTACTTTTTCGTCTGTCAGTAATGTCCCGTCAAGATCGAGGACGATTAAATGTGGCTTCAAAAAAAACGCCTCCTTCTATTAAGTAGTCTATCGTTAACATAGGATTCAAGTCAAAAAATCTCTTCATGAAATCGTGCTTTTTGTTTTTTTAGAAAAACTTTGGTACGCTCAAGTGAAAAGGAAAAGGTGTGATTTCGATGAATGTAACCGAAGAGTTATGGGGCGATATCCCCTTATTGCATATAGTTGAAGATGAGTTTAAAGACAAACAAGTTCCAGTCGTCATTTTTATTCACGGATTTACGAGTGCTAAAGAGCATAATTTACATTATGCCTACAATATGGCAAAGCAGGGTATACGAGTTCTCTTACCTGACGCGCATCTACATGGTGCCCGGGAAGATAATCTGGATGAAGTTCAACTAAGTTTGCGGTTTTGGGAAATCGTTTTGACGTCAATTGAAGAAGTGAGTTTCATTCGTGAAGAGCTGGTGCAACGCGGGCTTCATTCAACAGGCAAAATTGGTTTGGGTGGCACATCGATGGGCGGTATTACGACGCTTGGCTGCCTCGCTGTCTATGATTGGGTCGATGCCGCCGCCGTTATGATGGGGGCGCCTGGCTTTGTCCAGTTAGCGAAAGCACAAATGTCTGGGTTCGAACGTCGTGGTTTTAAATTACCCATCACTGATGAAGAAAAAAAGAAATTATTAGCCACATTATCTACGTTTGATTTAACAAAACACCCATCCGCATTGAACAACAGGCCTATCTACTTTTGGCATGGCGAGCAGGATACAGTTGTGCCCTATGAACCGACGCACAACTTTTATAAGGCAATCAAAAAGGAGTATGCGGCTGCGCCGGAACGAATTGAGTTTGTTTCAAATGAAACTGCAGGCCATGTGGTTTCTAGGGCGGGAATGCTTCAAGCCGCAGATTGGTTTGCTTGGCATTTGAAATGAAGAGCTGAACTCTGCTATGATTGAGATAGTAAAAACACGAAATGAGGGATGAAGATGAGCCAGGATATGAAAGATAGCATGATGGGGGCACTTGAAAACGTAATTGACCCGGAACTTGGAGTCGATATCGTCAACTTAGGTCTTGTATATGATGTAGAGTTGGACGAAGAAGGCACGTCAAAAGTGACAATGACACTAACATCGATGGGCTGTCCAATGGGACCGCAAATCGTTGCCAACGTTACACAAGAACTGATGGAACTTCCAGAAGTGAAAAACGTAGATGTTAATATCATTTGGAGTCCACCATGGTCAAGAGATAATATGTCTCGTTATGCAAAAATAGCATTAGGCGTAAGATAATAGAAAATAGTAAGGCCGTGCGACTTAGTGATAAGTCGCGCGGCCTTTTTTTGTGGGGGGCGCGGATAAATCGTTGAAACCGCGGGTAAACCTTGAAAAACGTGCGTAATCCCACAATTCAGAACTTCCCTCGTTAGGTCTACAATCCTATTTTATTTCACATCAAAAAAGGAATATAGAAACAATGTCGAATTCTATAAATATAGAAAATAACTTTAAAAAGGGGAGTGTGTTCAAATGTCGATGAAAACTGCCGATGTATGTGATGATTTTTCAAATGAATTGCAAGTTTGTTCAACGGAATTTAAATCGTATGGCAAAAACAAAAGATTCTCTGGCCCAATTTCTACCGTGAAAGTATTTGAGGATAACGTATTAGTAAAAGAGGCGCTGCAAACGATTCCAGAAGGTAGTGTCCTTGTTGTCGATGGCGGCGGTTCAAAAAAGTGTGCATTAATGGGTGACAATTTAGGCGATATTGCAGAAACCCGCAAGCTTGCTGGTGTCATCATCTACGGATGCGTCCGCGATACGGCAGAATTGATTGAACAAAATATTGGGGTGTTAGCACTTGATAGCAACCCGATGAAGAGTAAAAAAGAGGGGGAAGGGGAAAAGGGTAGTAAACTACATTTCGGAGACGTAGACTGGATCCCCAACCACTATGTTTATGCAGATGAAGACGGTGTTATAGTGGCCACCCGTAATCTGTACAATTAACTATGAAATTCCGAAAGGGTAAGAATACCTTTTTGGAGTTTTTTTATGTCCATTGATTCATTAATTAATCACTGTGCAAATCGCTTTACTTTCAATCAAATCCATCCTATAATTTAATTAATCAAAGATGGTCAAAGTCAGGTGTGACATATAGAAAGGTGGATGTATATGCGAATGGATGGACAACAAGAAGACCAGCGTACACCTCTTGAACAATTTGGACGGAATCTTGTGGAAGAAGTTAAAAAAGGGAAAATGGATCCGGTTATCGGACGTGATGAGGAAATTCGTAACGTTATTCGGATTTTATCGAGAAAGACTAAAAATAATCCTGTATTAATTGGAGAACCGGGTGTCGGGAAGACAGCAATCGTTGAAGGACTTGCGCAACGAATTGTGAAAGGTGACGTGCCGGAAGGATTAAAAGATCGCCAAATTTTTGAACTTGATATGAGTTCACTTATCGCGGGTGCAAAATACCGCGGTGAATTTGAAGAGCGCTTAAAAGGCGTACTGAAACAGGTGAAAGATAGCGCTGGGGAGATCATTCTTTTCATCGATGAAATCCATACAATTGTCGGCGCAGGAAAAACGGAAGGCGCAATGGACGCGGGCAATATGCTAAAACCGATGCTTGCACGCGGTGAATTGTACTGCATCGGCGCAACGACACTTGACGAGTACCGGATGTATATCGAAAAAGATCCAGCGCTTGAACGTCGTTTCCAGCAAGTACTTGTTCGTGAACCGTCTGTTGAAGATACCGTGTCGATTTTACGGGGGCTGAAAGAACGCTACGAACTTCACCATGGTGTGCGCATTCATGACAGGGCGATTGTTGCAGCTGCAACATTATCAGACCGTTATTTAACAGAGCGTTTCTTGCCGGATAAAGCAATCGACTTAATAGATGAAGCGAGTGCGATGATTCGGACAGAAATCGATTCCATGCCATCCGAGCTGGATGCAGTGACACGCCGGATTATGCAGCTTGAAATTGAAGAGCAAGCGTTACGCAAAGAAAAAGACGCAGTCAGTAAAAATCGTCTTGAAGTGCTTCGTGACGAATTGAAAGAGCTGAAAGATTCGTCATCAGGTATGCGAGCGCAATGGGATTCTGAAAAAGAAACTTTACGTGGAATCCAGGATAAGCGTGAGAACCTCGACCGCTACAGACGTGAACTTGCAGAAGCTGAAAACCGTTTTGATTTGAATAAAGCTGCGGAACTCACTTACGGGAAAATTCCGACGCTTGAAAGTGAATTGCATGACCTTGAGTCTGTACTTGTAGAGGGGCAGGAAAACCGTTTGCTCCGTGAAGAAGTGACGGAAGAAGAAATTGCGATGATTGTTGGGCGTTGGACGGGAATACCGGTGACGAAACTAGTTGAAGGTGAACGTGAAAAACTGCTCCGTCTGCGTGAAACACTTGAAGAGCGTGTAATCGGACAGGACGACGCTGTGCAACTAGTGACGGAAGCCGTGTGGCGCGCACGTGCGGGCATTAAAGACCCAGACAAACCAATCGGCTCATTTCTATTTTTGGGACCAACGGGCGTTGGGAAAACAGAGCTTGCGAAAACGCTTGCTGCGACCCTGTTTGATTCGGAAGATCATTTCATCCGCATCGACATGTCGGAATATATGGAAAAACATAGTGTGTCGCGACTTGTCGGCGCACCTCCGGGCTATATCGGTTACGAAGAAGGCGGCCAATTAACGGAAGCAGTACGACGTAATCCCTATTCAGTGGTTCTGTTAGATGAAATCGAGAAAGCGCATCCGGACGTCGCAAATATCTTGCTGCAAGTATTAGATGACGGCCGAATCACAGATAGCCAAGGTAGACTCGTCAACTTTACGAACACCGTCGTTATCATGACCTCGAATATCGGCTCAGCGTACTTACTTCATGGACTCGATGCTACAGAGAATCATGCAGCAGAAGATTTAGTCATGGGCGAATTAAAAAAACATTTCAAACCCGAGCTATTAAATCGGATGGATGACATCATTATTTTCCATTCACTTACGGGCAAATCATTCCGGAAGATTGCACGGAAAATGATTGAAGACCTCGTCAAACGATTACGCGAACAAGAAATCGTTATGGAGTATAGTGAAGACGTGCTTGATTGGATTGTCAATGAAGGCACAGATGCTGATTTCGGTGCACGGCCATTGAAACGCTTTATCCAACGACATGTTGAAACAATGGTTGCAAAAGAAATCATTAAAGGTGAACGAAAGCCAAATGATAAGCTCATTTTAGCTATGGAAGACGGGAAATTAGGTATTCAAACAGATTAAAATAGAGAAGCCGCAGGATGTTTGTGAACTTCCTGCGGCTTCTTTTAGTAATGTATCCCACGTCTGTAGATTAACCAATAGTAACCAGCAAATAACTTGATCATACACTGGTGCTACGTATGTAGTTGCATTTGGATTGCTTTGGATTGAATGACTACTATTACGATTACCGAGATATCTGGATGTGTAGGGATGCGATTTTGTCGCATCCCTACACACTTTTTCCGTTAATCGTATGGTGGTCCTTCATCTGTCGCTCTCCAAATGCATAAGTACAAGTAGTGCTGAAGCTTTTTGGAACGAAAGAATAGCTGACTTCCTACCTGCAGAAAAGCCGCCAAAGATGCAATTTTGGTGGCTGATGCTTACTGTATGGTTTTTTCTTTTTAATTAAAGAAGTGTCACTTTCTATAGGGTATCACATCATTAGAGGCACACTCTTTGCTAGAAGTAAGCGAGAAGTACATTATACAACGTGCAATAGTGCCCGAAATTGTATCTTCGGGCACTTACAATCTCTATAGAAAGACATCTACTCTTTTCTTCCAAAACAACTGCATTTTTCACTGGAACAGTGTAGGTTCGCGACAGGCAACTATTCACAACAGGATTACTGAAGAAAGTGTGTCTAGAAGTGACAGAGTCACTTCTAGACACACTAGGCCCCCTCAGTAAATCTGTCACGAATAGTTAGCCGTAAGCGGGCCGAAAATAATCCAGTGAAATGAAGGTTATCAAGCCCTTCTCACCAGTATTTCATGCAAATAAATGGTTAATCAACAGACATGAATGCGTCCAATATAAAAACCATCTCCAGCGAGGGAGATGGTTTCTTGTTGATTAATGATCTGCAATTTCGCCTTCTGGGAAAGATTCAGCCAGTAAGATTATGATTACAGAAACGACGGCTGAAACGATTGCGCCTGTCATGAAGTCGAAAACAGGTACGTTAGCGATTGCTCCAGAAACGTAGTTCAACATTGAAATTAAACAGAAAGACCAGAAAAATGTCATTACGTATTTCATTGAATTCACCTCTACATTACTATTTCATATTTCATCATATCACAGAGGATACATTGGAGAAACAAATATCCATGCAAACCGAACTTTATTTGGCGAAAAAGTGTCAGTAGGTTGAAAAGTGAGCCCGTTTCTTTTATGATTAAGAGCAGGTACTAATAATAGATGATAAAGAACGGGGGATGCGGAATGATTGCTGGATTTATCGGTATGGGTAAATACGTACCATCACACGTTTTGACGAACGCGGATCTTGAAAAGCGTTTAGATACATCGGATGAATGGATTCGTACAATGACAGGCATCGAAGAAAGACGCATCGCGGACGATTCAACGGATACGTCCCATATGGCATACAACGCTGCTGTAGAAGCGATCAACAATGCAGGAATCAAACCAGAAGAAATCGGACTCATTCTTGTAGCTACTGTAACACCTGATCGACCTTTTCCGTCAGTGTCAACAATGCTTCAACAACAGCTTGGCGCAACCAATGCAGCGGCAATGGACGTTTCCGCGGCCTGTGCAGGATTCATGTACGGCGTTGTAACAGCGAAACAGTTTATCGAATCGGGCACATATGATTATGTACTCGTTGTCGGCGTTGAAAAATTATCTAAAATTACCAATTGGGAAGACCGCAATACCGCTATTCTTTTCGGAGATGGGGCGGGTGCAGCTATCATAGGAAAAGTAAGTGAAGGACGGGGAATCCTGTCATTCGAACTCGGTGCAGACGGTAACGGTGGAAAACACCTTTATCAGGATGAAAAACTCGTAATGAATGGCCGCGAAGTATTCAAATTTGCAGTCCGTCAAATGGGCGAATCCGCAGAAAGTGTTATCGAAAAAGCGGGTCTAACGAAGGAAGACGTCGATTTCCTAATTCCGCATCAAGCAAATATACGAATTATGAACTCATCCCGTGAGCGACTTGGTTTACCGGTTGAAAAAATGTCCAAGACAATCCATAAATACGGCAATACATCTGCCGCGTCCATTCCAATTTCACTTGTCGATGATTTAGCTGAAGGCAGAGTGAAAGATGATGATGTTATTGTCATGGTTGGATTCGGCGGGGGTCTCACTTGGGGCGCATTATGCATTAAGTGGGGAAAATAAGTAATACATGTTTTTTTTAGTGGTGTATGAAAAGTGGCAAATAGAATCAGTCTTTATAGAATAGAAGGGAAGTTTTCACATATGGGAATAAAACGTGTAGTTGTAACAGGTATTGGTGCAATTTCTCCAGTAGGGAATTCGGCGGAGGAGTCATGGAAAGCGGTCTTGGAAGGAAAATCTGGAATTGGACCACTAACAAGACTTGATAGTGAAAAGTTCCCTGTAAAAGTAGCTGCTGAAGTCAAAGATTTTGATATAGAACAGTATATCTCGCGGAAAGACGCGCGTAAAATGGATCGGTTCACGCATTACGCACTTGCTGCATCGATTATGGCAATGAAAGATGCAAATCTTGAACTTGAAGGAGATTTAGCTCTTCGTACGGGCGTCTGGATTGGATCAGGCATCGGTGGTATGGAAACACATGAGCAACAGTTTCTGACGTTCCAAGAGAAAGGCTATCGTCGCGTTAGTCCATTTTTCGTACCAATGATGATTCCGGATATGGCAGCGGGCCAAGTATCTATTTATCACGGAGCAAAAGGCATTAACTCTTGTACAGTAACAGCTTGTGCATCAGGCACAAACTCAATAGGGGATGCATTTGAAGTTATTCGCCGCGGTGATGCTGACGTTATGATTACAGGCGGAGCAGAAGCGCCAATTACAACGATGGCAGTGGCCGGTTTCTGTGCGAATACAGCATTGTCGTTGAACCCGGATCCTGCAACTGCATCACGTCCATTTGATAAAGAACGTGACGGTTTTGTAATTGGAGAAGGAGCAGGTATTTTAATCCTTGAAGAGTACGAGCATGCAATTGCACGAGGTGCGAAAATTTACGCTGAACTAACTGGTTATGGTGCAACAGGTGATGCGCATCATATTACGGCTCCAGCTCCTGGGGGAGAAGGCGGCGCACGCGCGATGCAAGAAGCGATTGAGCAAAGTGGCATTACTCCAGATAAAATCGATTATATTAATGCCCACGGAACAAGCACGCCATATAACGATCAATTCGAAACAATGGCAGCAAAAGCGGTTTTCGGCGAGCATGCCTATAAACTTACGATGAGCTCAACGAAATCAATGACAGGTCATTTACTCGGAGCAGCAGGTGGACTGGAAGCAATCTTCACGGTGAAGGCATTGCAAGAAGGAATTCTGCCACCGACAATGAACTTTGTGAATCCAGATCCTGAATGTGATCTCGACTACGTAACTGAAGGTGCGCGCAAAGCGGACATTACGTACGCAATGAGCAACTCACTTGGTTTCGGTGGACATAACGCATCACTCGTATTTAAAAAAATATAAGCTTAAGTTAGTAGGACGTCTCAGTTTACTGGGGCGTTTTTTTTGTTTATGCGGTTTTGGATTGCGATGCCAGTTTGATGATTTGCCCTCACAGTTTTGGAGTTTGCGCTGCCAGTTTGAAGTTGTCCTTACAGTTTTACGGATTGCGATGCCAGTTTGATAATTTGCCCTCACAGTTCTGGAGTTTGCGATGCCAGTTTGAAGTTGTCCTTACAGTTTACCGGATTGCGATCACAGTTTGATAATTTGCCCTCACAGTTTTGGAGTTTGCGCTGCCAGTTTGAAGTTGTCCTTACAGTTTTTCGGATTGCGCTGCCAGTTTGATAATTTGCCCTCACAGTTTTGGAGTTTGCGATGCCAGTTTGAAGTTGTCCTTACAGTTTTCCGGATTGCGCTGCCAGTTTGATGATTTGCCCTCACAGTTTTGGAGTTTGCGATGCCAGTTTTGTGTTGCGCCAACTCATCCCTACATATTCACATTAGCTTCTTATCAAATTAAAAAGCCCCCTTCGTCTAAAAGGGGGCCATGCCGTCATATAATCAAAGAAAATCAAAAGGACGATGCCAATGACACGTATATTCTTATTTCTTATCAGTTACGGACTAATTGTTGTTACTGTTTCACATATGATTTTTTATTTTAATTACAGATCACTTGGTTACGAATGGAGTCAAATCATTTATTTTATTATACATACGGCTGATTTTACGCTATTCGTCGTATCTACAATCATGCTCATTCTTACCGTCTACGCCCGAGTCCCATCGCGGCTTCCATCTTCCCGAGAGTGACAGATGCAATCGCATTTGCTTTGACTGCGCCTTCATCTAGAATTTTATCTAGGACAGGCGAATCCAACAGTTCGTAATATTTTTCTTGAATAGGTGATAGATGATTGATGACAGCTTCAGCTACGCCGGCTTTAAATGCGCCATAACCAAGTCCATCATACTTGGCGACTAGATCATCAATGGCAACCCCACTAAGTGCTGATTCAATAGTCAATAAATTCGATACGCCAGGTTTATTTTCGACGTCGAATTTCACGATTCCTTCAGAATCTGTTACCGCGCTTTTAATCTTTTTCTCGATATCTTTAGGTGTATCAAGAAGTGAAATCGTCCCTTTTTTATTAGGGTCAGATTTACTCATTTTCTTTAACGGATCCTGAAGTGATTTAATACGGGCACCGTTCTTCGGAATTCGGACTTCTGGAATCGTCAATATATCGCCGAATCTTTTATTGAAACGCTCTGCTAGATCACGCGTCAATTCAAGGTGCTGCTTTTGATCATCGCCAACTGGAACGATATCAGTGTTATATAGAAGGATGTCGGCGGCCATAAGTGGTGGATATGTTAAAAGTGCAGAAGAAACGCCTTCTTTCCCATCTGATTTATCTTTGAACTGCGTCATTCGCTCGAGTTCACCGATATACGAAATACATTGCATCATCCAGCCAGCTTGCGCATGTGCAGGTACTTCTGATTGGATAAATAACACCGCTTTCTCTGGGTCGATCCCACTTGCAATATAGATTGCAGCAAGAGAACGGATTGTTTTTGCCAGCTCCACTGGATCCTGTTGAACGGTGATGGCATGCTGGTCAACGATACAAAACAGGCACTCAAAGTCGTTTTGTAACTCTGTAAATTGACGGAAGGCACCGATATAGTTGCCAAGAGTCACTGTTCCTGTTGGCTGAACGCCTGAAAAAATGGTTTTCATCTTAAAAATCTCCTCCTGTTTGATGGATAAAATAAAGCAAATTGATTCAAGGTGTTGTAAAAGCTTAATGGAAGGCGGCTTTCGCCACGTCCTGTGGCAAAAGCCGCACGCCTACGTCCTGTAGGCGTAATAAAAAACATCAGTCGTCCCCGTAAAAAAGGGACGACTGATGTTTTATCAACCGTGGTACCACCCGAATTGCCCGAAGGCCACTCTGATTCCCATAACGCGGGGGACGTGACAAGCTTCTTTTGCGTTAATTCAAAAAATCCATATACTTCGAATTAATTCAAAAGGTTCGCATATCAAGCTCGGGATCCCATTCTTTCGGTTCAGCCTACCTGTTTACACCACCCACAGGCTCTCTAAAAGACTGATACTGAAATACTTTTTTCCGTCATTGCCATTCGCTCTAAATGTTTCTAATAATTATAAATCTTATACTTGGAAAATGCAATAGGCTTGCTCCTCAAAAATAAAAAATTAGAAGTCCAATTCCCATGATAACAAGGATGAGAGCACCGCTTCCGAGCATTGGACTTACGTTTCCAGAAAATATCTCTGAAGGCTTACGCATCGCCATAACATCTTCCATCCGGCGTTTAGATGTAACTACTTTTCTCATGCTAACGGTAAATACATCGAAAAACCCAGTTGAAAAGACGAAAGAGACCAGACCAAGAAATGTTAGTACGCCTCCAACGATGAATGACGCGTTTATATAAGAGAGTAAAGTCAGCTCTTTAAAATAGAGGACAATAAGCAGAGTAATCACAATGTGCGCAATCAGAAAACTCCTAACTAACTTCTTCATATTTCCACCCCGTTCCAAAGTAATAGTAAAGTATTGGCAAGGAAAAATCAATATAACAAAGGTATAGCTAAAAAAAGTCTTGATTAAAATAATTGTTGTAAGCGTTGCCAACACGGGGTTTGTCTATGAAAAGATGTTCTATTACTATATGAAATTTCAAAAAGGTATGTACAACTGTGAGAATCATTGTATAATATAAATGTACCTAGTTTTCAGACAATTTAGAGGGGGTCATCGATTTGAAGAACCACAAATTTATGTGGCTTATTAGTATCATGCTTGTACTTAGCGTGTTCCTAGCAGCGTGCGGCGACAAAAAAGAAGACGCGGGCACTACTGAACCGGTAAAAGACAAAGAAGAAGACAAAGGAACTACAGAAGAACCAGCTAAAGAAGTACCACAAGTTTTGAATTTGATTGAAGCAGCAGAGATTCCTTCTATTGACTCATCATCTTCAGAAGATGCTGTAGGTTTCAACGTACTGAACAACATCATGGAAGGACTTTACCGTCTTGACCAAGAGAGTCTTCCAGTACCTGCAATGGCAGAAGGAGATCCAGAAATCAGTGAAGATGGATTGACTTATACATTCAAAATCCGTGATGCGGAGTGGTCTAATGGAACACCTGTAACTGCGCATGACTTTGTATATGCTTGGCAGCGTGCGATAAACCCTGATACGGCTTCACCTTATGGACCGTATTTGATGGCAGGAATGGTTAAAAACGCAACTGAAATCGGCGAAGGAAAAGCAGAAATTGCTGATCTAGGCATTAAAGCTGAAGATGATAAAACGCTTATCATTGAGCTTGAACGTCCAGTTGCTTACTTCCTATCACTTATGTCTTTCGGTACGTTCTTACCACTTAACGAAGAATTTGTAACTGCTCAGGGAGATAAATATGCAACTAACTCTGAAGCAATGATTTACAACGGTCCATTCTCATTAGCTGATTGGGATGGTACTGGTAACTGGAAATATGTTAAAAATGACAAGTATTGGGATGCTGATACTGTAAAACTTGATGAAATCATTGTTGACGTAGTTAAAGAAACTTCAACAGCTGTAAAATTATATGAACAAGGCAAGAAAGACCGTGTAACACTTTCTGCCGAGTATGCAATGCAATATGCTGATGACCCGACTATCATCAATGAGCTTGAAACAGCTGTATTCTATTTCAAAATGAACCAAGTACGTGATGGTAAACCAACTCCACTTGCAAATGCTGACATTCGTAAAGCAATCGCAAAAGGGTACAACAAAGAAGAACTTGCAGATGCAGTCCTTGCTAATGGATCTATTGCTGCTAACTTCCTAGTACCAACAGAATTCACATTTGATGAAGACGGTAAAGATTTCCGTGACTACAGCAAGGAATTCTCAGTTTATAATGTTGAAGAAGCACAAGAGTCTTGGGCAAAAGGCCTAAAAGCACTTGGAACTGACAAAGTAACACTTGAAATTCTTGGTGGAGATACTGAAAATGCTAAGAAACAACAAGAATGGTTCAAATCAGAACTTGAAAGAAACCTACCAGGTTTAACAATCAGCCTGAAAGAAGTTCCTTTCGCAGTCCGTCTTGAACTTGATGATACTAGTGATTACGACATCCAATCTGCAGGATGGGGCCCTGACTTCCAGGATCCAATCTCGTTCATGGAATTGTTCGTAACTACAAGCCCACAAAACAAAATGAATTATTCTAACCCAGCGTATGACAAACTTATTGAATCTACAAAAACAACATACGCAAATGATCCAATCAAGCGCTTTGAAGTGTTTGCAGAAGCTGAGAAAATGCTACTTGAAGATGACGTAGCTATCGCGCCAAACTATCAACGCGGAAGAATGGTTCTTATGAATCCGGCAGTTAAAGGCCTTGCAACACACCCATTTGGCGGAGATTATAGCTACAAGTGGACGTATATGGAAGCCGTCGAGAAATAAGAATTATATTTTTGAAAGCTTAAAATTTTATAGATTAGAGAGTATATGGGCGTTATTGACCATGTACTCTCTTTTTCAATGAAGAGGAAAAAACTAAAAATTCATTGTAGTAGCGCTTAGCTAAATTAAAAGTCTTTTATGAAATGTATTCTGCATTACTAGGTTGTAAATCCCCGTAATGGCTAAACTAACAATCAGTGAGTGATAAGGAATCGCCCAACTGATCACCATTCGCTTTATCTATGAATTTCAGGAGGTGCTAAAATGGCAAAGTATATAACAAAGCGTGTTATTTATATGTTCCTATCGTTATTTCTAATTGCATCATTTACATTTGTTCTTATGAAACTGCTTCCAGGGTCCCCGCTAGCTTCCGCAGCAAAATTATCCATTGAGGAAAGGGAAGTCGTTTATGAGAAATATGGCTTGAACGATCCAATTCCCGTACAGTACGCTCGTTATATGGGGAACCTTGCAAAGGGTGACTTTGGTGTATCGTTCCAATATAAAAATGCAGACGTTACAACCCTTATTGTGAAGAAATTGAAATACTCGGCAATTTTAGGTGCCCAGGCACTCATATTCGGTACCCTAATTGGAATTATTCTTGGAATGATTGCAGCATTGAAGCAAAATACAGTATGGGATTATGGGAGTACCATAATCGCAATTCTTGGTATCTCGATACCGTCCTTTGTTTTTGCAGTATTGTTGCAATATGTCTTTTCAGTTTGGCTTGGGTGGTTACCTGTCGGATTATGGGAAGGGTGGAAGTCCAGTATACTGCCATCAATTGCACTAGCAATGGGACCTATTGCAATAGCGGCAAGGTTCATCAGAACGGAAATGATAGAAGTGTTAAGTTCGGACTATATTTTGTTGGCAAAAGCGAAAGGCGCGAACTGGTTTGAAATCGCTTTCAAACACGCATTCCGTAATGCGCTAATTCCGCTAATCACTGTACTTGGACCAGTTGCAGCAGGGCTATTGACAGGATCACTAGTCGTTGAACAGATTTTCGCAATCCCAGGTATTGGTGAACAGTTCGTTAAATCAATTAGCTCGAACGACTTCGCTGTCATCATGGGCACAACAATGTTCTTCTCAGTATTCCTTATTGTGATTATTTTAATTGTGGATATTCTTTATGGGGTCATTGATCCACGTATCCGTTTGTCTGGAGGTTCCAAGTAATGACTACTAACATGAAAAAACTACCAAAAGATTCATTTGAGCGAATTACAATCGATAGTTCACATGCTGAAAGGATTTCGAAACCGAGTTTAAGTTTTTGGCAAGATGCATGGCTACGTATCCGTAAAAACAAAGCGGCTATCGTTAGTATGTTCATCTTGGTATTTATCGTATTTATGGCATTTGTTGGCCCTTTCATGGTTGAACATGATCCTGAAGATGTAAAGGTTGCCCATGCAAGCTTACCCCCAAAAATTCCTGGACTTGAAAAGTTAGGTATTTTTGATGGCGTAGGTAAACTGGGATCTAAAACTGTAAATCTTTATGAATTAAAGAAAGTAGAAGTTAACTACTGGTTCGGTACGGATAGCCTTGGACGTGACTTGTTCTCCCGTCTTTGGAAAGGAACACAGATTTCTCTTATCATCGCATTTGTAGCTGCTGTCATTGATGTCGTAATCGGTGTTATATACGGGGGGATTTCCGGTTATTATGGAGGTCGAACTGATGACGTTATGCAACGGATTGTCGAAGTACTGATTGGAGTTCCGACGCTGGTCATCGTCATTCTAATGATTATGATCATGAAGCCAGGTATCTGGTCCATTATCATAGCCATTTCGATAACCGGATGGATCGGCATGTCCCGTATTGTACGTGGACAAGTTCTGAAATATAAAACTCAAGAATTCGTCTTGGCAGCTAAAACCCTTGGTGCCAGCGATACACGAATTATTAGTAAACACTTACTGCCAAATATTATGGCGATTATTGTCATTAATATGATGTTTACAATTCCGACTGCAATTTTCTTCGAGGCATTCTTAAGCTTTATCGGACTAGGGCTTCAAGCGCCGAAAGCGTCTCTTGGAACACTTATTAATGATGGTTATAAATTCATTGAGTATCAGCCGCATATTTTATTCTTCCCAGCGGCAATCATAAGTTTACTGATGATTGCGTTCAACTTAATTGGGGATGGACTACGTGATGCACTTGATCCGAAAATGAAAGATTAAAGGAGGAAAGCGAAATGGAGAAAATTGTTGAAGTGAAAAACCTGGAGCTTTCCTTCCATACATTTGCAGGAGAAGTGAAAGCGATTCAGGGCGTTAATTTTGAAGTTTATAAGGGGGAGACACTAGCTATCGTCGGTGAGTCGGGTTCAGGTAAATCTGTAACGACGAAATCGATTATGCGACTCCTTCCGAAATCCAGTACTGAGTACAAAAACGGCGAGATTTTATTCGGAGGAAAAGACCTACTGAAAATTTCCGAAAAAGAAATGCAAAAAGTAAGAGGAAAAGACATTTCGATGATTTTCCAAGATCCGATGACATCACTAAATCCGACAATGACAATTGGTAATCAGATTATGGAGCCGTTACTAAAGCATCAGAAACTAAGTAAAACGGATGCTCGTAAAAAGTCTATTGAGTTGTTAACACTAGTCGGAATGCCAAAGCCAGAAATGCGTATGAAGCAATACCCGCACCAATTTTCTGGTGGACAGCGCCAACGTATCGTCATTGCTGTTGCCTTGGCATGTAATCCGAAGCTTCTTATTGCAGATGAGCCGACGACAGCTTTGGACGTTACGATTCAAGCGCAAATCTTAGAATTGATGAAAGACTTGCAAAAGAAAATCGATACGTCTATCATTTTCATCACACATGATCTCGGAGTCGTAGCAAACGTAGCAGACCGTGTAGCCGTCATGTATGGTGGTCGAATCGTCGAAGTGGGAACAGTTGATGAAGTCTTTTACAACCCGCAGCATCCGTATACATGGGGACTTCTAAGTTCAATGCCTTCACTGGATGCAACTGAAGAGAAATTATATGCGATTCCAGGCACGCCACCCGATTTATTGGATCCTCCGAAAGGAGATGCATTTGCACTGCGTAGTGAATATGCGATGAAGATTGATATGGAGCAAGTTCCGCCTCTCTTTAAAGTGAGTGAGACACATTATGCGGCGACGTGGTTGCTCCATCCCGATGCACCTCAAGTGGATCCACCAGTAGCGGTCATCGAGCGTATGAAGAGATTCCCTGGCAGCCGATATTATGAAGGCAATGCAGGAGGTGTTCGATAATGGCTGAAAAATTACTTGAAATTAAAAACTTGAAACAGTATTTCAATGTCGGAACAAAGAATGAAGTACGTGCTGTTGACGATGTCACATTCGACATCTATAAAGGGGAGACGCTTGGTATTGTCGGTGAATCTGGTTGCGGTAAATCAACAACCGGTCGTACAATCATCCGTCTTTACGACGCAACAGGCGGCGAAGTCATCTATGATGGCGTCGACGTCCATGCAAAAAAATCAAAAAAAGAACTGAAAGCTTTCAACCGAAAAATGCAGATGATCTTCCAAGATCCATATGCATCCTTAAATCCGCGTATGAAAGTGCTTGATATCATTGCTGAGGGCCTCGATATTCATGGTCTTGTGAAGAACTCGAAGGAACGTACTGCACGTGTCCACGAGCTTCTTGAGACGGTAGGATTGAATCGTGAGCATGCCAATCGTTATCCGCATGAGTTTTCTGGCGGTCAGCGTCAGCGTCTTGGAATTGCACGTGCGCTTGCTGTTGAACCAGAATTCATTATCGCAGATGAGCCGATTTCAGCTTTGGACGTATCTATTCAAGCGCAAGTCGTCAACTTGTTGAAAGAGCTTCAAGAAGAAAGAGGACTAACATATCTATTCATCGCGCATGACTTGTCGATGGTGAAATATATCTCAGATCGAATTGGAGTTATGCATTTCGGGAAACTTGTCGAAATCGGACCAGCCGAAACAATCTATACGGCGCCTTTACATCCTTATACACAATCGCTACTATCTGCGATTCCGTTGCCAGATCCAGCTTATGAACGTAGCCGTGTACGCAAAAGTTACGATCCAACAACACATAAGTATCTTAAGGATGAAGAAGTAATCATGCGTGAAGTGACACCAGGACATCTTGTCCTTTGCTCACAGCGCGAATTTGATGCTTTTGCAAAATAACTTTAAATAGAAGCAACTGGGCTGGTTTTCGACAAGAGAACCGGTCCTTTTGCATGTTTCAATGAAGTAAATGGTAAGAATGCGATGAAATTCGTGGATTCATGTAATAGGAGTTCCCCAAATGTTAATCACAAACCAAAATAGTTAAAGAATTCAGAGACGAATTTATGTTTCTGAATTTTTTTTATTAATATGAAACCTTTGCCTACATTTAAACGTACTATATAATGTAGACATTAATTTATTGTCAATTAGCGACTTCCTAAATGAGAAAGTTTTTTATTTGACAAAGCAGATGTTTAATTAATTCTTGAACCGGGTATAACAGTATAGTGAACATGCACATACTTGTTAAAGTCGCTTATGTTGCGGAACTGTGACAATTGTGGATGGGATAACTAATATTTCTTGAAAAGTGTATTAATCAGTAATGAAAATGTGTATAATAGGGATTAGAAGCAGACAGTTTAAACTAATTCTAATCTAAACGTAAAAATATAAATCAAAACATTCGAGCCGACTGAAAGGGAGTGTCAGCATATGATGGTAACATTATTTACTTCACCTAGCTGTACATCATGCAGAAAAGCGAAAGCATGGTTAGAGGAACACGAGATTCCGTATACTGAACGTAACATTTTTTCGGAACCATTGAATATTGATGAAATAAAAGAAATTCTTCGTATGACTGAAGATGGAACAGATGAAATTATTTCAACTCGTTCTAAGATATTCCAAAAATTAAACGTTGATGTGGAAAGTCTTCCATTACAGCGCCTATATGAGTTAATACAAGAACATCCGGGTCTGTTAAGAAGACCGATTATTCTTGATGAGAAAAGACTTCAAGTGGGATACAATGAAGATGAAATTCGTCGATTCCTACCTAGAAAAGTAAGAGCCTATCAGCTGCTTGAAGCGCGGCGCATGGTAAACTAATCCGGAAAATAGTGTGAAGCTGATAGGGGTTGACATTGCAAAATGCCGTACACCTATCGGCTTTTTGTATTTCTCTTGCTTTCCTGGTGGATGTTCTCTACAATGCTATTACTATCAAAATTATACGTCCTAAGGCGGAAACCTTTCAAAACGTAGAGGACGGTCATATAGTAAGTATAAGCATTGCAGGATTTTTTCACACATTGAAGGGAACCGGACAAATCCTGTTCCATAGGAAGGGAGAGAAAAGGGATGGAAATAGAGCGTATTAATGAAAATACAGTTAAGTTTTTTCTTTCATATATTGATATTGAAGAGCGTGGCTTTACCCGTGAGGAAGTTTGGTATAATCGCGACAAGAGCGAGGAACTCTTCTGGGAGATGATGGACGAAGTCAGTGATGAGTCTGAGTTTGAAGTCGAGGGACCATTGTGGATTCAAGTACATGCGATGAGCGGTGGCATTGAAGTAACAGTCACACGTGCACAAATGTCTGACGATGGCGAGCCACTGGAATCACCGTTTACTAGTGATGATCCAAAAAAGTTGTTCCAGCATGGCAAAATGTATGATCATGATGATGATGATACTATGCCAGGTATAGGGGATGCACCATTTGAATGGCTTGACAATATGTTTATCTTTGCCGAATTTGATGATCTTATTCCGTTAGCAGGTAAGATGAAAGAGTATGAAGTGAAGACATCTTTATATTCGTTTGAAAATAACTATTATTTACATTTGTTATATGACGACGAAGAAATGGATGATTCTCGTAAGACAGATTTGTTCAGTGTACTTTCGGAATTCGGCGCGCCGTCGAACATGACGATTCATCGACTTGAGGAGTATGGCAAATCGATTATCGATGCAGATGTATTCTCGACAATTCATCAATACTTCGGGGCTAAATAACAGACAGAGGAAACAGCTATCTTAACTGGTAGCTGTTTTTTTACTTGCTTTACTGACTGAATATTTGTATTATTAAACAAGGAAGGAGTAGAATAGTATTCTTACAGCCAAAACAGAGCAAGGAAAACTTATTGTACTTACACCAGAGTTAGAAAGAGAACGTTTGCGCAAATGGCGGAAATTAAGATTGTTCTTTTGCCCTCAATGTAACTCTCCGGTTCAGTTGAAAGTTGGAGATATTACGATCCCACATTTTGCACATTTGAAGGATTCTGCCTGTCTGACTTTATTCTCAGAAGGTGAATCAAGGAGCCATCTTTATGGAAAGCAACAATTGTATGCTTTTTTTCAAAAACATACTGAGCTTGTCGAACTTGAACCATTTTTGAAATTGGTATCTCAGCGTCCTGATATCCTTGTAACGACACAATCTGAGTCGATACCCATCGAATTTCAGTGCAGTTCGATACCTGTTGCTGACATCGAGTCTAGATCCGCCGGTTATCACAGTATAGGAATGAAACCCATCTGGATTTTGCAAACCCCAGCAAAATTTAGTACATTACCTGTAGGTGTAGGTACATTCCATTTTTCAAGATTCCACGAAAGCTTCTTGACGTATACATCCCCTGAAGGCTATTTATTACTCACATATAACCCCCAAACAGAACGATTCCATTATTACACCAGTCTTATCCATATTGCTGGGAAGCGTTATATCGGCATCCATCGAACATTGCCATTAGCGATGCAAGTATTTCCTTTTGCTCGGCCTAAAACCCCATCAGAGTTAGAAATCCATCACTATGTAGCCCTTTACTTATCCATGCGCAATCAATTTGTTCAATCCCGTGTTTTATTGAATAAAAGGGGGGTTAAAGATCCTTTTTTAAGAATGTGTTATGAACTGCGCGTGATACCAACGAATCTTCCAAAATGGATTGGATTGCCTGTCCTTTTCGGCGAGTCATTCCGCGAGCATGACTGTGAATGGCAATTAGCATTCCTTTATTATTTGAGAAGAAATGGGATTAGTTTTAGAACTGTATCCAGCAGTCAGGTTAGAAAATATGTCTTTTGGTTAGAAGAACCATCGGAAGCAAAGGTGAGAGCATGCATAGCATACCGTGATTTCCTTGTTTCTGAGAATGTGGGTTCCTGTCAAAATGGAACAGTTATTGACGAAGAAAAAATAATTCAACTAATTACAGAAAGATTACTTGCAAAGCGTTATGAAAATTGAGAAAATAGGATTGATTCGCTTCCCGAAGTAATGGGAGAAGGGGGATAATTGATGATGGCCGAAACTAAGAATAAAGTATTGACGCGTGATGAAGTAAAAGTAGAGGAGACTTGGCGTCTCGAAGACATCTTCGCAACTGATGAAGCTTGGGAAAAAGAATTCGCTGAAGTTGAGGAATTCTCCGGCAAAGCAGACTCTTACAAAGGGACACTCTCGGGTGGTGGCGATGCACTTTACACTGCGTTGGCATACCGTGACGCGCTCTCTGAAAGACTGCGCAGGCTTTACACATATGCGCACTTAAAGACCGACCAGGATACGACAAACAGCTTCTATCAGGCGATGGATAGCCGGGTGAAATCACTTTATGTGAAAGTAGCAACTGCGTTATCATTTTTCTTGCCTGAGCTTCTGTCTATTGATGAAGCTGAATTGGACAAGTTGGTCATTGAACATGAGGGACTGGCTCTTTATAAGCAAGAATTTGAAGAAATCAACACGCAGCGACCACATGTACTGCCTGCTGAACAAGAAGCTTTGCTTGCACAACTATCAGAAGTGACGGGTAGCTCTTCAGAAACATTCAGTATGCTGAATAATGCCGATTTGACTTTCCCAATGGTGAAAGATGAAAAAGGGGAAGAAGTCGAATTATCACATGGCCGCTACGTAGGGTTTTTGGAAAGCGATGATTCGCGAGTTCGTGAGGACGCATTCAAAGCGATGTATTCGAAGTACAGCGAATTTCAAAACACATTTGCCTCGACACTTTCAGGTAACGTAAAAGGTGATAACGTCAATGCGCGCATTCGCAATTATTCATCTGCACGTGAAGCGGCGATGGCGAATAATCATATCCCGGAACAGGTTTATGAAAATCTTGTTTCGACTATCAATAAAAACGTTCACTTGTTGCAGCGCTATGTTGCGCTTCGCAAAAAAGTGTTTGGACTAGAAGAACTTCATATGTGGGATCTGTATGCACCGCTTGTAAAAGATGCAAATATGGAAATTCCATATGACAAAGCTACCAAAACGATGCTAGACAGTTTCCACCCACTTGGTGAGGAGTATGTATCAATCGTTAAAGAGGGACTTGAGAATCGCTGGGTAGACGTTCGGGAGAACAAAGGGAAACGCTCTGGAGCTTACTCTTCGGGCTCTTATGGAACAAATCCATATGTCTTAATGAACTGGCAAGATAACGTCAGTAACTTATTCACACTCGCCCACGAATTCGGCCATAGTGTCCATAGTTATTATTCACGAAAAACTCAGCCGTTCGTCTATAGCGGTTATTCTATTTTCGTAGCGGAAGTTGCGTCGACAGTGAACGAAGCGCTTTTGAATGATCATTTATTGAAAACAATTGATGATGAACAGAAACGAATTTATTTGCTGAATTATTGGCTCGATGGCTTCCGCGGTACTGTTTTCCGTCAGACAATGTTCGCTGAGTTCGAACACCTTATTCATCAGCTTGATCAGCAAGGTGTTGCATTGACAGCTGAAAAACTGACGGAAGAGTATTATGCACTTAATAAGAAATACTTCGGCGAAGATCTTGTTGTCGACGAGGAAATTGGAGTGGAATGGGCCAGAATTCCTCATTTCTACTATAATTATTATGTTTATCAGTATGCGACGGGTTATAGTGCTGCAGTCGCGTTGAGCAATCAAATCTTGACAGAAGGAGAGCCGGCTGTTGAACGCTATGTAAATAACTTCTTGAAAGCCGGTTCTTCCGATTATCCAATCGAGGTTCTAAAAAAAGCAGGTGTCGACATGACAAGTGCTGCTCCAATCGAAGAAGCATGCCGCGTCTTCGAAGAAAAGTTGAACGAGCTTGAATCACTTCTATTGAAAAAATAAAGTAAATTGATTCAGTGAAAAGCCCTATCCGCCACATTTATGGTGGCGATAGGGATTTTTCGTATATGCATATTGCTATATAGATATAAAGTAAGGCGCATCGGTGAAATCATTATTGTGACAGTCTTGTGAAAAACATTGTGAATTCTTGATGCTACTATTATTTTGTGATAAGGTAAGGATGTGAAATAAATCACATACCAAACATACACCCCTTTTGTTTGAACGTGAACATTTCTCCCATTCCCTTTGAATAAGAGCATTCCCTCCCCCCCAGGAGCGAATGCTCTTTTCTTTTGGTTAATGAGGTACAGCGACGGGTAAATTGTCTTGGAAAAGTGTTGAACTGTGAGGAGAAACATGACAACTGTGATGGAAACGCGTGAAACTGTGAGTGCAACTGAAGACTGTCATGGCAAAGTGTTGAACTGTGAGGAGAAACATGAGAACTGTGATGGCAACACGTGGAACTGTGAGTGTAACTGAAGACTGTCATGGCAACCTCTACCCCAACAAAAAAAGTCACCCCATTGCCCGGTATCACCAGGTAACGAAGCAACTCTTTTAATTCATATCAACTTTTTACGCCACAATGTCATGTCCTGGAAATGAATCCGTTCAACATGCTGTTGAAGAAGGCGTTTTTTGAGTTCGCGTTCTGCGGACTTTTCGGAGATGTTATAGATACTAGCAATCTCTGTTGTGGAAAGTGTATCGAAACGTTGGAACAAATCGTCAAGTAGAGGAGGGATGTCCGGCAGAATCGGTCCGCCGACCAACTCCTCTAAAATTTGTACGTAGACATCGTAGTCGTATATGCCACTCACTTTTAATCCTTCATCTTCAATGTTTTCATTGAAAAAGACGAAAGTAGGTGCTTTGTCGACTTCCATTTCTTTTGCCATGTACAAATCGACTTGTAAAGAGCGCAAGACGTTTTTGGAAGAAAAGTCTCGGATGAATTCGTCTACATCAAGATTTAGTTTTTTTGCGATTTCGACGAGTACGGAAAAAGACGATACATTCCTAGACTTCAAAAATGAATATTCAAGCATTTTTGATAAGAATCGAAACCCAGCGCGTTTGCCTTGAAACTCTGCAGTTTTAACAGCGATACTCGGAAACGCTGGATGTGTTTGTTCACAAGCTAGCTCATCCGCATCATTATGCAGACATTGAAGATTCATCTTAGGTAATGATGTGCGCAGTGCAATGCGCAGTGTGAAATAACGATCATATTCAACTTGTAATTTTCGGAGTAAAGGCGGGAGCGACAAACAATCTCCGCATAAGGGATCGATGAAAACATATAGTTCGATTGGCCTTATACATGTGGAAGGAATGACTGGGTTCTCCAGTAATGTTTGTCGATTCACGTCTTCTCCTCCCCAGCCCTGTTCACCATATGATTGGCGGTCAAGACGAGGCGCTTATAATAGATATCACGTATATTTCCTTCAAGTTCGACTTCGTCCATTGCTTCTGCCATGCATGCTAGCCATGCTTCCGCTTGAACTGGAGTAATCGGGAATGGCATATGACGAGCTTTCATCATAGGATGACCATGTTCTTCAGTATATAAATTGGGACCGCCTAAATATTGTGTTTGAAATTGCTTTTGTTTGCGTACTGTTTCTGTCAGGTCATCCGGGAAAATCGGGTATAGGTCCGGATGTACGGCCACTTTTGCGTAAAATAGGTCGATGAGTTCCGACAACTTTGTTGCACCGATCTCCTCATAAGGGATCAAAGGTTTTCGCATCATTATCTCATTCTCCTTTGCTCTGACTGTATTAATATTCTATCAACCCTACACTCTTTTCACAAATAAATCGCATTGTTAGTGAAGTGGAAGTCTAGATTATCAATCTTATGCATTGAAATAGCCGAGCACTTTTTTTACGTATTGCTGTGTCTCTTTGAAAGGTGGAATCCCATCATGTTTTTTTACGTTTCCGGGACCGGCATTATAGGCGGCCAGTGCAAGTTCGATATTACCGCCAAATTGATTTAGCATTTGTCTTAAGTATTTGGCTCCGCCCATCACGTTCTGGAAGGGGTCGAAACTATCTTTGACGCCTAGGAACTTCGCCGTTCCGGGCATCAGCTGCATAAGACCTTGTGCACCTGAGTGGCTGACAACGCCATTATTGAAGTTCGATTCTTGTTTGATAACGGCTGAGATCAGTTTATCGGGCAAGTTATATTTGTTTGCAGCTTGGCTGATAATATCGCGATAGCTGTCATTGCCAATGGATGTATTTTCCGTGGGGACAGCTGAATTTTGTTGCGTTGCGGAAAGGATCCCACTGAGAGAAGAAGGTTCAAATACACTGTTTTTTCCGTCATAGCGCAAGGTCTCTATATTAGTTAGATTATCGAGTAGTGTAGATGAATCGGTAGATAAGGAATCTGTTACGGATGTACTACCTAACATCTCCTCTAACAGTGTGTTGAAAACGGATGGGGATGTGCTATTTTGTTCAGTTTGTGTTTGAACAGCTCCGAGAGTCTGCAGTGTATTTATTTCCATTAATGTACGAATTGTGCGCGTATCCATCATGATCTGTCCCTTCTAACGTTAAGCTGCGGGCTTGCGAAATAATAACTTAACTTTAGTATACCAATTATTGTGTGTAAACGCATTTTCTAGACTGCAAGGCCGCGCAGCATATGATAGAATAAACGTAATGACGCATGAAGGGAAGAAGAAATTGTGAACATTAAAAATCGAATTGATAGTGGATTTCGAAATGATGAACAAATCCTCTTTTTAGTAGCAGAACAAGCAGAAAAGCCTCGTGGTATACCATCTGGAAAGATGATTACAGATTCAGACAACTTGTCGTTTGTCTATCTTTTAGAAGTAGATGAAGGGTACGAGCACCTTCATTTAACACAGGCAGTATGGCCGCTTATGGTCGATGTATTAGCAACGAATTTAGATCCAGTTCTTTCGTGGAAGGATGAACTAATTTCGCTTCCTGGATTCAAAGATGAGCTGACAATGCTTATTTATAATATTGAGGGTAATGATAATTATGGGGAAGCATTCTCCTCGGCAGTGGAGCAAGCATTCAGCTCGATACTTCAACATATGGAATAACTAGCTGGGAGGGGTCCGAATGAGGCAGTGGAGTCAATTTCTTGAACCTTATAAACAAGCGGTAGATGAACTGAAAGTGAAATTGAAAGGCTTGCGAGCCCAGTATGAATTGGAAGATGTACATACGCCTGTTGAATTTGTGACAGGCAGGGTTAAGCCGCTCGCCAGTATCTATGACAAGACACTTGAAAAGGGGATTCCGTTCGAACCGTCGGCTGAACTTGCTGCCGAACTGCCTGATATTGCGGGTCTTCGTCTGATGTGCCAGTTTGTCGATGATATTAGTACTGTCGTAGAAACATTACGGCAGCGGAAGGACCTCGAAGTGATTGAAGAGCGCGATTATATTGCGCATAATAAACCAAGTGGATACAGGTCTTACCATTTAATTATCAAATACCCTGTTCAGACGATTCATGGGGAGAAGACAATTTTTGCTGAGATTCAAATCCGTACGTTAGCAATGAATTTCTGGGCGTCAATTGAACACTCATTGAATTATAAATATGATGGCGAAATGCCAGATGAAATCAGGCATCGTTTAGAACGTGCAGCAGAAGCAGCCTTCCAGTTAGATGAAGAAATGTCGCAGATTCGTAATGAAATTCAGGATGCGCAACAATATTTCAGTGCATTCAAGGAAACAGCGACAAGACGCTATGGTGATACGAATGGGAAAGGAGGAGAGAAATGATGAAATTTGCAATCCAGACAAGAAACGATGCGTTGTCGAATAAGCTTATGGATGAAGCGAAAGAATATTTGACAGATTTCGGGCTTGTTTTCGATGAAGAAGAACCCGATATTGTTTTGTCAATTGGGGGAGATGGTACATTACTCCACGCCTTTCATAAATATAAATACCGCTTGCAAGACACCGCATTTGTTGGAATTCATACAGGCCATCTAGGATTCTACGCAGACTGGAAACCGGCTGAAATTGAGAAGCTTGTCATTTCTATTGCTCGAAAAGAATTCGAAGTTTTCGAATACCCGCTTCTTGATGTGAAGATTAACTACAGAAATGAGAAGGATAGTGCCCTGTACCTTGCACTGAACGAGTCGACGGTGAAATCTCCTGATGTGACGCTCGTCATGGATGTTGAGCTGAATGGTAATCATTTTGAACGTTTCCGTGGGGATGGGTTGTGTATGTCAACGCCTTCCGGGTCAACTGCATACAATAAGGCACTGGGCGGAGCAATTATCCATCCTTCTTTACCGTCCATGCAATTGACAGAAATGGCGTCTATTAACAACAGGGTATTCCGTACAGTTGGTGCGCCGCTAGTGCTACCCGCGCATCATAAATGTGTACTAACACCTGTAAAAGGACCAGATTTCATGGTAACAGTCGACCATTTGCAACTTCTTCATAAAGATGTGAAGTCAATTGAATACCAAGTTTCGAAGGAGAAAGTACGTTTCGGAAGGTTCAGGCCGTTTCCGTTTTGGAGACGTGTGCATGATTCATTCATTGACAGCGATGTCTAAGGGAGATGAATTGGATCGCAGATTTCGTCTCGTATTTAAAGTGGATGAAGGTGGCATACTGCTACGCGAATACTTGCACGCAAAAGGGATATCGAAAAGAACGCTAACTGCAACTAAATACGATGGTGGAGATATCCGTGTGAATGGCTCTGAACGTAATGTACGATATCCATTACAAGTTGGCGACGAAGTACTCATTATTTTCCCACCGGAAGAACCAAGCCCAGGTTTACTTCCAGAGATTGGTGATTTAACAATCGTTTATGAAGATGAAGCGCTAATCATTGTTAATAAACCTGCTGGACAAAGTACGATACCGTCGCGCGACCATCCTGTCGGCACGATAGCGAATGCCGTTGCCGGAAAATTTGCTAAGGAACGACTTCCGGCAACAGTTCACGTCGTCACACGCCTCGATAAGGATACATCGGGTTTAATTTGTATTGCAAAAAACCGGCATATTCATCACCTGCTCAGTGAACAGATGACAAATTCCGGTTTCAATCGACAGTATGTCGCACTGGTTGAAGGACATGTGGAAAAGGACCAAATCAGTATTGTGCAACCAATTGGCAGAAAAGACGGCAGCATTATCGAACGAATTGTGCGTGAAGACGGCCAATTCGCTCGAACTGAGGTAGAAGTACTGGGCCGTACGGATATAAAAGGTCATCCGTTAACAAAAATTGCACTAACCCTTTATACAGGCAGGACGCATCAAATACGTGTCCATATGAGGTGGGCAGGCCATCCGTTACATGGTGATGATTTATATGGCGGTTCCCATGGGCTGATTGGTCGACAGGCTTTACACTGTGAGATGATTGGGTTTACGCATCCGCTTACAGGTGGGAAAGTTGAATTTAGATGCGATATTCCGCTAGATATGAAGCGCCTAACCAACACGGAAATCAATCAAACGTAGTAAATTTCACTGGCACAAATGGCTGTAGAGAAGGTACTGACACAATATCCATTTCAGGATAGCGTAGAGCTGTAAGTTTACCGCCGAATACGCATCCTGTATCAATATTTGCGGTGTTATTTACAAAGCGTGCTTCCTTTACAGGCGTATGACCATAGACTATGAAGGGAGCCCCTTTATAGTGTTTAGCCCAATCACGCCTAAGGGGTCTGCCATCGGGTAATTTTTTACCCGTGATATCACCATAGAGAACGAATACCCGTATCTTTTCAGAATAGGGTGCAGCAATCATTTCTTCACGGATACCCGCGTGTGCAATGATGAGATTACCATCATTAAGGGTATGGTATAACGGTAGCGCTTCGTAAAACTGACGGTATCTGGCCAAGAAGCGTTTACGCGCATCACTTGATAATGCATCAAGTTCAGCTACTGTCGTTTCAAGACCATGTGTGGGCTGAACCTGGTTACCCTTGGCAAATCGATATAATTTATTGCAATGATTTCCCGGGGAATAATAGAGTAAGTGCTCATCTTGGACGTTGAAAAGTAGATTTAACATCTTAATCGAATGGGGCCCTCTATCCATCGTATCACCGACAAATACAAGATTTCTGCCATCAGGATGTAGGGGAATACCTGTATCCATCAGGTATCCTAATTTGTCAATCAAATGCATGAATTCATCGTAACAACCGTGAATATCACCGACAATATCGAACTTCATATTTTCATCACCCTTTTTCACAAAACGTATTCGTATAGAATACCCTTAATCACATTAATAATCCACGGTAGAAATAGAAAGGAAGGTGTAGCTGTGAGCATAATAGATGAGCATAAAGAAGAAGTTGTTTTCGATGAAGAGAAGCTGAAAGAGACTTTAATCCAGCACGACATAAAATCCTTCCGAGATGAATATCTACGCCTTCATCCATATGACCGAGCGATATTTTACGAGAAAATAGAACCGGAGCTTCGTGGGATTATCTACCAATACTTATCGCCAAAAGAACTTGCGGAAATATTTGAGACTAGTGAAATCAGCGATGATGAATATAAACAGTTCCTTCAGGAGATGGACACGACGTATGCAGCAGACATGATTTCGTTTATGTTTGTCGATAACGCGGTAGATGTCCTGAATGAACTTGACAAATCACAAGTTGTCAGCTATTTGACGCTCATGAATAAAGAAGCCGCTGCTGAGATCAAAGCCTTACTTCATTATGAGGAGTATACGGCAGGGTCAATCATGACAACGGAATATGTTACAATTCCACAGAATTCGACAGTTCGTTCTGCCATGACAATTTTGCGCAATGAAGCACCGAAAGCAGAAACAATTTATTATATATTTGTCGTTGACGACAATAATCGCCTAACAGGCGTTATATCGCTACGCGATTTGATCATTGCACATGAAGATACGTTGATTAGTTCAATTATGAGTGAACGAGTCGTAAGTGTTCTCGTTTCAGAAGATCAGGAAGACGTTGCAAAGATGATCAAGGACTATAATTTCCTTGCCGTCCCGGTTGTCGACTTCCAACAGCATATACTTGGTATTATTACAGTCGACGATATTATCGATGTACTCGATGAAGAAGCATCAGATGACTACTCCAAACTTGCCGGAGTTTCCAGTATGGATACATTTGATAAAAACTCTTTCTCAGCTATGAAAAAAAGACTTCCCTGGTTGCTTATTCTATTAGTACTCGGAATGCTTACTGCTAATTTGATAGATTTGTTTACAGAAACAATTTCAAAAGTGGCACTTCTAGCCGCGTTCATTCCCCTAATTGCGGGTACTGCCGGGAATAGCGGAACGCAAGCGCTTGCGGTCGCGGTGCGCGGTATTGCGACAGGTGATGTAGAGGACGAAAGTAAATTTAAGTTGCTAATCCGGGAAGCTGGAACAGGATTGATGACAGGATTTATCTGTGCACTATTTGTAGTTGGGCTTATTTACGTTTGGAAAAATGAATTTATTATTGGACTTTTAGTGGGGGCAGCGATTTTTGTCTCAATTTTTGTCGCAACGATTTCAGGATCATTCATTCCTTTGCTTATGCATAAGTTGAAAATCGATCCTGCAGTTGCATCCGGTCCTTTTATCACAACATTAAATGACGTTATTAGTGTTATTATTTATCTTGGCCTTGCAACGGTTTTCATCAGTGATCTTTAGATCATTGGTGTGAACCGTTTTTTCTAACAGGGGTAACGTCCGAAAAGTGGGCGCATATACTGTATTAAAAAGGATGTGCTTACCATTTTTCGAAATAAACCATTATTGTTCGTTGACGGGCCACCTGTCTTTATAAAAGTTGCGATTATTGTGGAGGAAAGCACGTCAGTATTTTTACTGAACAACGAGGAGCAGTCTATGTTAGAAAATGAAGAAGAGGTAATTGCTACCGAAGCCTTGCCGGTGAATCCAGATATACAACGTAAAATTATTTATTTGAGCAATTCATTCCGCCGCCAAGCTTATCAGCCACTTCAATTTATTCTAGAGGAAGAAACACTATCAGGAACGATTGAGAAAGTTGAAGAAGAAACCGTGTGGATTGATCTGGAAGGTGCCAATCACGAAATAATTGCTGTAGAAATGGGCAAAATTGAAGAAGTGTTATGGCGCGGTAAGCCATTTGATGAAACTAAATGAAAAGGCAGGACGGGAACCTCTCCGTCCTGCCTTTTTACAATGATAGTGAAAAGTTAAAACAACCCAACCGGTCTAAATCGGTTGGGTTGTTTGGGCATTGCAGGGTATTAATTAATCTACGTCACAAAAATCGATATACGTATCTTTAATACATTGGATTCCACAGAAACAAGTCAAGTCGACTGTGATACATGAATCTGTCGCACCAAATTTTTCAACTTTACAGAGTTCTTCAAGATCCAACTTACCGTTTTTAATTATGTCCACCGGATTATTGTGAATGTCTAATGGCGCTAGTACTTGCAATGTAGCGCAGCAGCCGTCAAAGACGTTTTGGACTCTGAAAAAAGTAGAGAAGCAATTGTGAAGGTAATATTTTTGGCTTTCCGGACGGAACATTGCTTTGAACGGATCACCGTTCTTCGTCAATAGCATGAATACGCGTGTATTGACACGGTGACGTGCAGGGCTGGATATGCTACCAAGCGGAGCCATGAAACAATCTGTTTCGCATTCTACGCAGTCATCGTCTGTTCCAGCATCCTGTAAACGCTTGATGAACCTGACAACCTCACATACGCAGTCATCTTGGTGCTTTCTTTCACTACATTCTTCATTTCTTCCACATCCCATTAATTCCACCTCCTTTTCTTAATTCTTTATACTTTATGCGACAAAGTTCACAGTGATAGGGCGCATAGGTGGATTATGAATAAAGTTACGTATGAAAAGGCATACTGTATAAAAATGGAGGGGACGCATATCCGGAAACTTAGCCTTGTGATTTTCGCAGTTATCATTCTATCCGGTTGTTCAGGAAGCGGTTTCCGGATAGACAATAATTCCAGCGAGAATCAAGCAAAAGCGGAAGAAGTATTGAAAAATGACAAACGTCTCACATCAGCAGTCACTACTTTTCATGAAAATAACTTGCTAACTGCCGTTACGCTTAAAACTTTTTCACGCTTCAAAAAAGTGAAGATTGAAAAGGAGCTTAAGGAAAAATTAGAAAATGGCTACCCAGAATTGGACGTTACCGTTTCAGCGGACAGTAAAATATGGATGGAAATGAACAAGCTCATTGATTTGAAAGATAATAAGGATAAGGGTAAAAAGATTGAGAAATTGAAATCGCTTATAAAGGAAGAGACATAATGGATGAAAAAAAATATGCGAAGTTAGAAAAAGATACATCACCTAAAACACCATTGATGCGAAATATGATTTTTGCATTTTTGACGGGAGGAACAATTTGTTTAGTAGGTCAATTTGTGTCGCTGTTTTATATGACATATTTTGACTTCACGGAACGGACGGCCAGTAATCCGACTGTCGCAACAATGATATTTTTCGCGATGCTGTTAACTGGCTTTGGATTGTATAAGAAAATTGGCCAATTTGGAGGAGCGGGGAGTGCAGTTCCTATTACAGGTTTCGGCAATGCTGTCATTTCAGCAGCAATTGAACATAAGTCAGAAGGGTATGTTCTTGGAGTTGGTGGAAATATGTTCAAACTCGCGGGTTCGGTCATTCTCTTCGGCGTATTTTCGGCATTTGTCGTTGCACTCATTAAAACGATACTTGTAAAGTTAGGTGTTGTATCATGGTAGCGCGCGGTCTCTTGACATTCAAAACGACACCATCCATTGCGGCAACTGGGGTTACAGCGGGCCCGCTAGAGAAGAAAAGTCTGTTCGCCGAAAAATTTGATAAAGTTTACGAAGATGAGCGCTGTGGAATGAAAACGAATGAGCATGCACACGCAAAAATGATGGAAGATGCTTGCATGATTGCATTAAGTAAAGTGGATTCTGTACCAAGCGACGCCGATTTCCTGTTAATTGGCGATCTTATTAACCAGATGACCCCCTCAAACTTTGCCGCTAAAACGGTGGGAATTCCGTATATCGGTCTGTTTTCCGCTTGTGCAACGTCAGTGTCCTCGCTCTTAATGGCAGCGTTGCTGACCGAAATAGGTATGTCGAAATGCGCTATTGCGGGAGCATCTAGTCAGCATAATGCAGTGGAACGACAATTTCGTTATCCAAACGAGTATGGTGGACAAAAACCTGACACTGCTCAATGGACCGTCACAGCAGCGGGGGTAGCAGCTGTTACACCTCATAAAAAAGGATTCCCTTCCATAGAGTGTGGAACAATTGGATGTGTAATCGATCTAGGAATGACCGACCCGCTAAATATGGGGGCAGCGATGGCGCCAGCAGCGGCAGATACGCTTATCCGGCATCTAACAGGTCACAATAAAGACGTCAAAGATTATGATGTGATAATGACAGGCGACCTTGGAAAAACTGGTTTTGAGCTATATAAAATACTTGCTGGCAATCAAGGTATTGTTGTGACTAAAAAGTTTAGGGATGCAGGCGAAGAATTTTACGGTGCTGATGCAGCTTTTTTATCCGGGGCAAGTGGTGCAGGTTGTTCTGCCGCCATTTTCCTAACGGAAGTAATTGATAAAATGAGGGCGGGTGATTATAAACGGGTCCTTCTAATTGCGACGGGCGCGCTATTATCTCCGTTATCATTTCAACAAGGTGATACGATTCCGTGCATTGCGCATGCAATCGAATTAACGATGAAATGAGTGTGGATTATGGTTTCGATTTTCATTACAGCATTTATTGTGGGGGGTCTCATTTGTGTTGTGGGACAACTGTTGTTTGACGTAGCGAAATTAACCCCTGCGCATACATTGTGCATTTTGGTCGTCGTGGGTTCCGTGTTAGATGGGGTGGGTCTGTATGAACCGCTCATCGATTTTGCTGGAGCGGGGGCAACGATACCAATTACTTCTTTCGGTAATGCCTTGACGCATGGCGCAATGGCAGAAGCTGAAAAACATGGTCTGATCGGTGTTATGACAGGGATGTTTGAAGTGACTAGTTCAGGAATTAGCGCAGCAATAATATTTGGATTCATTGCATCGCTTATTTTTAAATCAAAAGGAAAGGTTTAATAGTCATGCGCCCTCTTCCTTCTTCAAGTGTCCGCATAGGATACGAAGAAAGGAAGGGGGTATTATTATGTTTGGAGGATGTAATTCTTTCGGTGGCGGATACGGTGGCGGTTGTGGCGGATACGGCGGCGGTTGTGAAGTGGAAAGAGGCGGCAGCGGTTCAACATTTTGCCTGATTGTGGTTCTATTCATCTTGCTTATCATTGTGGGCCGTACTTTTTGTGTATAAAAAGGAGGGATAACAGATGAATGATTCATTTTTCCGGAAAATCGAATCAAAAACAGGCGTCCCGATGGAAGAAGTTTTTGCACTTGCAAATGCAATCCAATATGCGGATTTCAATGATGAACGGCAAGTAAGAAAAATTATTCGGAAAGTCGGGAAGCTCGCAAAAAAAGAAGTACCTCAGCAGACGGAAGATGAGCTTGTTAATTCTATCGTAAAAAATGGCAAAGCGGTTAATATTAAAGATATTACAGATATGCTTGGCCGACAATAAAATAACTTTACGAAAAAACAGAATAATAGGTTTAACAATACCAACTTATGGATATAGTAATAGTACTAGTGAAAATGGAGGTGTTTACAATGGGTTATATTTTACCAATTCAACCAATCCAATCTCAGATGTATGCAAATCGATTAAGTATGGAAGCTTATAACTTTGCATATATTGAACGAGTGCGCAAAGTTAAGTTAAATTCAGACTTCTTGGATGAATTTAAAGAGTCCTCGCATAAAGAACGAGAAAAGGAGGAAGAGGAAGGTAAGCCTATTGTATCAATTCCTTCTGCATATCAAGGGTTTATCCGTCCCAATCCAGTTAATCTATCACCGGCGATTGCCAAAGTAGTAGGGAAAGGTATCGCGGTAAATGCCTATGTTTAATTGATAATAATAAAAAGGTTCGCGTTGCTTTTAAGCAATGCGAACCTTTTTTAGTGAAAAAAGAGAAAGTATTTTTCTACTTATAATAGTGTCTAGCTCCAGGCGCCAGCCGCTCGGAGGCCCACAGTATGTGGGTTCACGTAGCCATTGCCGCAGGACGCGGCGTACTTAGGCTACGTTCCTTGAAAGCAATCCAGCTATGTGGAAAAGAGCGCCACGTCGCTGGATTGACTTATGCCTGTCGCGTCTAGAAGGCGCCTTCCGCTTTTCACGCCATATTTTTTTCCATTGCGCGATGCGGAATATCTGCATCCATAAATTCGGGTGAAGTAATGACATACCCTAACTTTTCATAGAAAGGGACAGCATATGATTGTGCATTTAAAATAACTTTATTCATGGCTGTTTTTTTAGCATGCTCTTCAAGTGCATGCATGATAAGATTTCCGAGATGTTTTCCCCGAAATTCTCCCAAAATGCAGACACGTTCGACTTTGCCAATTCCTTCGTTGATTTCTCTAATGCGGCCTGCGCCGATTGGAGATTCTGATGAATAAACGACGAAATGTGCTGCAGTTTTATCGAAATGATCTAGTTCAAGGTCTAGTGGTACACCTTGTTCTTCCACGAACACTTTCCTTCTGACAGAAAATGCATCTTCTTGTTCAAGGTCAGAAGTCGCAAATCTTACTTCAAACAATGCTCAGTTATCCTCGTCAAGGCGGAATGTTTCATATACCGTCCAAGAACCGTCTTCAAGCTGATAAGTGAGGTGTAAGCGGTCAATTGTTTCAGTATGATCGACACCAATCATTTTCAGTTGACCAATGATATCATCGTGTTCGCCAGAAGAAAGTTTTTGTGCAATCGTCACGTGGGGAACGAATGCAAATTCGGGTTTTTCACCGAAGAAATCGTTGTTCAGGTCTTTGTGCAAAGCGGCTAATTCATCGTTAAGAATAGCTTTAAAATAAATAGTGTTCGTGATTGGAGCGAATGTGCCCACTTTTGACACGTTCAATTCAAAAGGACTGTGTTTTTTAGTTACTTCTCTAATGGCCTTTGCAACTTCTTCAATTTCTTGATCATTCGCTTCGAATACACCTTTAACCGTCAAGTGCGGCGTAATTAGTGCATAATGCGGATCATATCTTTTTCTGTAAGCGTTTGCCAAATCCTGAAGTTTCTTTGATGGGAATGCAACGACACCATATTTCATAATTTAAACCTCCTAGAATAATTGTTTTTGCTTTATAAATTTGATTATAGCAGAATACTTGAAAATATGTCCATTTTGTCTGAATTAATGACCAAAAACCATTTGAATCGCGCGGCGGACATCGGGTTGCCAATGCTTCCAGGTATGGTCTCCGTCGAATTCATCATAGAAATAAGGGAAACCTTTTCTTTCAATTAATTCGTTTAAAGTCCGGTTTGGTGTAAGGAAGTCTTGAACGCCGTCAATTTGCGTATTAACTTGGGTTTCTTCCTTCCCAATCACATGATAAATCGAGAAACGGGAAGGGTCTTGTGAAGCTTCGACCTTTTCAAGTACTAAATCATCGACGTAAGGGGAATGCAGAACGACTTTCCCGAATATATTAGGATACTTGGTTGCAGTTAGAAGAGAAATCGTTGCTGCCAAGGAATCACCGATAAGGGCCCTGCCTGCCCCAATCTGATAAGTTGGATAATTGTCGTCAATATACGGTACAAGTTCATGAGCCAGGAAGCGAGTATAGGCTTCGCGACGGTCACCACCCGGATGATACATGCGCCTGCGTTCTTTGACGCTTTTATAAGGAACACCTACCACGATAACATTTTCAATTTCTTCCGCGTCGATCAATTCGTCAACGACCCGTCCTATACGCCCGAACTGGAAATAATCTTTGCCATCAGATGCAATTAGCACCGAATATTTATAGAGAGGCGAAAAATTGTGGGGCAAATGAATGAGCAACTGCATTTCCTCATCAAGTGCTTTACTGTAAATTGTAATATCTTCTATTTTTCCGTATTTCACTCTGGTTGCCTCCTAAAATTGCATGTATATTGAAATTGTATCATAACGTAAAGGTCCGGTATAATGCTTGTGTTCCGTTTATATACTAACTATAAAAGGGGTTGGACAGAAATGCATGATGATACAAAAATTGTTCATTCAAAAGTTGTGACAGAAGCGACGAAAGCGGCTTTGAAACGACGCGGTGTGACACTGGAAGCCATTGCTGAAATCGTCTATGAACTGCAATACCCGTATAACGATGGTCTAACAATGGCTCACTGTATTGAATCTATTGAAGGTGTACTCCGAAAACGTGAACTTCAGCATGCGATTCTCGTGGGAATTGAATTAGATGAATTGGCAGAACAGGGGAAACTGTCTGCGCCATTACAACAAATTGTTGAGTCTGACGAAGGTCTTTTTGGGGTTGATGAAACAATCGCACTGGGTGCCGTGTTTACATATGGTTCTATTGCGGTAACGACATTCGGTCATCTCGATAAAAATAAAATGGGTATCATTAAAGAGCTAGACACGAAAAAAGGAAAAGCCATCCATACGTTTTTGGATGACCTGGTTGCCAGTGTTGCTGCTTGTGCAGCTTCAAGAATCGCACATAGAACAAGGGACCTTCAAGAAGCGGGGGAAACATTCGGAGATATTTCACCTGAGGAAACGATGCCTGAGACGAAAGTCAACGGTGCACAAATATAGTGACGACTTATGAACACCTGAAAGGATTCGTCCTTTTGGGTTTTTTGAATTTGAAGAAGATAGTAAGTAGAAAGAACTGTAAACGCTTGCAAGAATCTGATTAATTTTAAAGTTTATTGACAAAATAGAGAGACTTCATGGTAAGATGTATTTTGGGATTATGAAGAACTATCACACATAAGGGGATGAAATAAAATGAAGAAAAAGCAATTGAGATTGTTTGCATTTATTGCAATGATTGCATTACTAGTACTATCAGCATGTAACTCAGGCGATACAGGGACTTCCGAGAAAGATGCTGACGCTGGTAAAAGTAAAGAAGATTACAAGTTCCTTAGTATTTTAACTGGAGGAACACAAGGAACGTACTACCCACTTGGGGGATCATTCGCTGATTATATTACAGAAGCGACAGGTATTAAAACAACGGCAGAGGTTTCACAAGCATCTGCAGCGAATATGACATCACTTCAAGATGGTGAAGCTGACATTGCATTTGTTCAAACAGATATTGCTTACTACGCTTCTAAAGGTGAGCTTATGTTTGATGGCGAAGTAATTGATAATGTTTCAGCTATTGGTGCACTTTACCCTGAAACTGTTCAATTAATCACACTTGAAAAGAACGGTATTAAAACTTACGCAGATTTGAAAGGGAAGAAAGTTTCTGTTGGCGCACCAGGTTCTGGTACGTATGCGAACGCGGAACAACTTCTAGAAATCCATGGACTAACAATGGATGACATTAAGCCACAAAGCCTTGATTTTGGTGAATCACAAGAAAGTCTACAAGCTGGTCAAATCGATGCTGCTTTCATCACAGCTGGTACACCTACAGGAGCAGTTGAAGGCTTGAACGCAGTCGCGTCAGTATTTGTTGTTCCAGTTGAGGATGCAAAAGCAGACGAATTGATCAAAAAATATCCTTACTACGCTAAAGAAATGATTCCTTCAGGCACATATGGAATGGCAGCTGAAACACCAGCAGTTTCCGTTGGTGCGATGCTTGTAATTCAAAATGAAGTACCTGAAGAGTTGGGCTATGAAATTACAAAAGCAATTTATGACAACGCGTCTAAATTGCAACACGCAAAAGGGAAATTGATACAAGCAGAAAAAGGCCTTGATGGAATCGGAATTCCGGTTCACCCAGGTGCACAGAAATACTTTGATGAAGTAATCAAAAAATAAGTTGTGATGTACGCGGGGCGGTGAAGCGTTATGCTTCAGCCGTCCTATTTTCTTTAATTATTCTTGTAAACTAGAAACGGAAGGAAGAGGCGGATGGGTTCCAAAATAGTGGTTCCGCTTATTCTTTTTTTTATTTGTACAGTTGCCATTCTTTTTTTTATGCCGATAAAGTCAGCGTTTACGTTTACTGAACATCGTGTGGAGAACTCTAGGGTTTATTATGTCCCTTTAAAAAGTACGACTAGCTTTCAAATCAGATACGTTCATTCAATTCATTTGACGGATGTCATTGAATTCTATGAAGTGACTGCGAATCAAAAAATACGTCTGCTATCGATGCAGTACGAGGATCTTGCAATTGGTTTACCGGGCTATGCAGAAGAAGGAGAAACATTTACTGTACAGGACGGTGTGTATACGCTTACATACAATGATAATGTTATAGATTCTTTTGTCATGTTAATTGGCGATGTAGATGCAGAATTAGCTTTTCGATACTTAGGCAATGAACTAAATTTAAAGAAACAGTTGGTAAGGGGGAAATCCTACACATTTCGTGTCGCGAAACTATCCTTCTATCAAATGCTTAAAGGGGTTAATATGAATGGAAAAAGAAACAAAGCGGAACGATGAACTAGAGTTGGAAATGCAAACAGAAGAGTTTAAAATGCTGTCAGAAGAAGAACAACTGGAAATACTTCAAAAGTACGACCCGGAATCGAATACACGTGATGTTACAGGCATATTTAAGAAAATTGTATTTTTTGGTTTACTAGCATTTTCTATATTTCAATTGTACACAGCGATTGGGACTCCTTTTACGGCATACATTCAACGTTCAATACACTTAGGGTTTGCATTATCACTAATCTTTATCTTGTTTCCGGCTAAGAAAAAAATTAAGAGCGAACGAAATAAGGTACCGTTTTACGATATGATTTTGGCGCTTTTGGCAATAGGAGTCGGACTTTATTGGCCGCTTCTCATCGGTGATCTTGTCTTACGTGTAGGTCGTGTATCGACACTTGATATTGTCGTCGGGGTCCTAGCTATCCTTTTGACCATGGAGGCCGCGAGAAGAGCGGTTGGAATGCCGATTACAATTATCTCAGCTGTATTTTTAGTCTATGCATTTTTTGGACCTTATTTCCCGGGATTCCTTGCACACCGTGGACAAGATCTAAAAAGTGTCGTTCAATTAATGTTTTTCACGACAGATGGAATTTTGGGTACGCCAATTAGTGTATCTTCTACATTCATCTTCGTGTTCCTGTTATTCGGAGCATTCCTTGTCAAAACAGGTGTTGGAGCATATTTCAACGATCTTGCGGTTGTGTTGGCAGGTCGTTTAGTTGGGGGACCGGCTAAAGTTGCCATCTTCTCAAGTGCTTTACAAGGTACGATTTCAGGAAGTTCGGTTGCAAACGTTGTTGGATCAGGTTCATATACAATTCCGATGATGAAAAAACTCGGTTATAAAAAGGAATTTGCTGGCGGAGTTGAAGCGGCAGCGTCGACGGGTGGGCAAATTATGCCTCCGATTATGGGAGCAGCCGCTTTCCTTATGGTTGAATTCATAGGCGGCGTTACCTACTGGCAAATTGCAAAAGCAGCAGCGATTCCAGCACTCCTTTATTTCACGGGTGTTTGGATTATGACACACTTTGAAGCGAAGCGTGTAGGTCTGAAAGGAATGACGGAAGACCAAATTCCTGACCGTAAAAAGACATTAAAGAAAATTTATTTACTTTTACCGATTGTCGGTATTATTGTCTTCTTATTAATTGGTATTCCAACGATGAAAGCAGCGTTGCTTGGAATCGTCTTAACGATTATCGTCAGCTCATTCGATAAATCAACGCGTCTTGGATTCAAAGACATGATCGAAGCGCTAGTTGATGGTGCACGTACTGCGCTTGGCGTCGCAGCGGCAACGGCATGTGCCGGTATTATTGTAGGTGTTGTTGTGAAGACTGGTTTAGGCTTAAGCCTTGCCACTGGCCTGATTTCAGCGGCGGGTGGGAACATCTTCCTGACGTTGTTCTTTACAATGCTTGCTGCAATCGTTTTAGGCATGGGTTCACCGACAACAGCGAACTATGTCATAACGTCAACAATTGCCGCTCCTGCGATTATCACGCTTCTTATGCTTGATACCCCTGGCGCGACTGTTCCAATCGTTGTGGCTGTATCAGCGCATCTATTTGTTTTCTATTTTGGTATTATTGCAGATATTACACCACCTGTTGCCCTTGCAGCATTTGCAGCAGCTGGTATTTCTGGTGGAGATCCGATTAAAACAGGTGTCACCTCTGCAAAGCTCGCTATCGCGGCATTTATCATTCCGTACATGTTCGTATTTAACCCGGCGATGCTGATGATGGGCGCTTCTGTCCCAGAGATTTTATGGGTCGTTTTCACCGCCATTATCGGAATGATTGCGATCGGTGCAGGCATGATTGGCTTCTGGTATCGGAAATGTAACTGGATTGAGCGCTTGTTCGCTTTAGCGACGGGAATGCTTCTCATTTTCCCAGAAACTATTACCGACATTGTCGGGTTAGTATTGTTCGTGGTAATGGTCGCACTCCAGTGGATGACACGGGAGAAAGATGACGAAGGTAAGAATGTTTCTGTAGCTTAATAGAATGTTGAAATCCCTTCGCTGTGAGTTTTATCAGGCGAAGGGATTTTTAGTTTAAAGATTTGGCGAATAACCGAGGATATAAGCTTGCCGAACGATTATTATAAACGTTTTAAATCAGTGGTTAAATGAAAAGTACAAAAAAAGCATCACTTCCGAAGAAGTAATGCTTGTCGGAAAAACCTTTGTTCCTAAAGGTTCTCTGTGGGTTATGCACTCAATATGGTCCCGACTGGGCTCGAACCAGCGCCCTTACCTTGTCGAATCACTCCGCAAACAATCAAATTCTGAAACTGTGCAAACGGTGATACCATAACATCCCATTACTTCTGAAACGTCATTGTCTCACATGATCTGAACACCTCAAAAGTTTTATAAACCATATTAGAAACGATAACCAGCCGAATGTTGTTTACCATTTATTTAATAAAATGGGACAGTATTTCGTGGGTTACCTAAAATACGACCGGCTTCAGTTATAGATGAAAACGTAAATAGAACCGCCTGTATATAAGTTGCAAGCAGATATTCCCAATTGTACAATGTAATTGGGAGTGAATTTAATGAATTATAAAAAAACAATACTAATAACAGCAGGGATTGTAGCATTGGGTTTAAGTGCGTACCTGGTTTTCAATCAATGGAATAAAGGGAGCGTAACAATCGAGGAAAAACCCGGAGTTCCAAAAGCGGGAGTTGTAATACCAGTAATTGAAATTGGCGAAAAAAGAACAATACCAGTTGAAGAAGAATTTCTGCTTTCTATGGAGGAATATGGTGTACAAGATGCAATACATGGTATGAGTCATCAGAAAGTTCGTGCAGATGACAAATGGGGATTCATTCCTTTAACTCAGGACCGTGTGCAACGTTTAATTGAAGTTGTTGAAGCAAGTGAAAATAATTATATTAGCGCTCCAGTGTATTTGGATATTCTCAATCGTTGGGCAAACAATGACTTTTCTCGAGCAGATAAAGATCATAACGCCATCTGGGATTTGCAAGAAGGGAATGTTGGAAAAGCAAGTGGATTGTTATCTATTGAAGAAGAAAAAACATTTATTAAAAAACACTTCAAAATTGAAAATGAGTGACGTCAGAAATAGGTGGAAATTCAAAGAAAAAAAGACGTTCAAGCACAAGGCTTAAAACGTCTTTTTCGGAAAAACCTTTGTTCCTAAAGGTTTTCTTCGGGTTTGGCACCCAATGGTCCCGACTGGGCTCGAACCAGCGACCCCTACCTTGTCGAGGTAGTGCTCTCCCAGCTGAGCTACGGAACCGGGAATTAAATTGTGTTTCTGCTTACTGCACATTTTCTATTATAGCGCTTCTGTAATAGAAGTCAACACCTTTAGGAAAAGTTTTTTAAAAACGAGTATAATAGGCAATGGAAAGGGGTGTTTCCAATCGATGTTCAATTTACATTGCCTTATGTCTATGACTTCGATCGGGCAATTGTTCGGTTGGCGGGGGATCCGGTGAATTCGGTGGATTTGCAAAGTCGTACAATACGCATTCCCATGGAAGAAGGGAATAGTGTCACGCTGCAAAGTATAGGCACGAAACAACTACCTTCATTTATAGTGGGAAATGCAATTGATGACATTCAAATTGAAACAATTAAATCAATCTTTCATTTTGATAAACCGTTAGATGCAATTGGGCTGCATTTTGCGGGAACAGATCTTGGACCACTATTTCTTGAATATGAAGGCACTCCGCTAATTAAAAGTTTTTCATTATATGGAACTCTTATGAAAAGTATCATTCACCAACAACTCAATTTGTCATTCTCACATACGCTAACGAAGCGCTTTGTTGAATCATTTGGAGAGATGGTGGATGACGTCTGGCGTTATCCATCCCCAGAGCGTATTGCGGCGCTTGACGTCTCAGCGCTTCGAGATTTGCAGTTTAGCACGCGTAAGGCCGAATATGTCATTGGCTTGTCGCAAGCGATTGCAGAGGGGACGCTCGACCTTGAGCAGTTCAGCGGAATGGATGACGATGAAGTAACTTCAAAACTGGTTGCTTTCCGCGGTGTGGGACCTTGGACGGCACAAGGATTTCTAATGTCTGGGCTCGGACGTCCGAATTTATTTCCACTTGCGGATATTGGTTTGCAAAACGCATTGAAAAAGGTATGGAATATGGATTGCAAGCCATCGCAAGATGAAATGCGTGCCCGTTTTCCAGAGTGGTCACCTTACTTAAGTTATGCAGCACTTTATCTGTGGCACAGTATTGAGTGACGTTTAAGGAAAACTGAATAACGCAGCCCCCAAAAAATACTACGCGCCATTCTAACACATGAAAAAACAGCTTTCCCATTATAAATTCATGGAAAAGCTGTTTTTAGGGTCCGTTGGAAATGGGCATCGTTGTCAAGTTAGTTATACTAATTATCAGTGTGCAGGCACCTGCAGTTGCTTCTCTTCATCAAAATAAAGGAAATTTTCTTCTTCAAGTTCAACAAGACGTTCTTTATTAATTCCCAATGAAAGATTTCCTTCAAAGATCTTTTCCCACCAAGTATCAGTTGTTGTCATGTCCATTTCCTCCTTTTAAATTCTGTGTTATTTGAACATTCTATTCCCTTCGATGCTATAATACTAAATGGCAAAGGTTAAAAAGGAATCGTTCTACCTATCCTTTTGCCATTCATAAACTATCCGTAAAAAGGGGTTATTTCGGTGAAAAAAACTACATTTGCTCTCGTTGGTACAGGTATTGTTGGTGAGCGAATCATCAATCAATTACGCAACAACGAATCTGCAACAATTATTGCCTTGTTTGATGAAAATGATGATCGTCTTACTGAAATGGCGGATACATACGGATTATTTGCGGCATCCTCTTATGAAGAGGTTTTGGAGATGAAACCCGACTGGATCTATATTGGAACTCCACCTGTATCGCATGCTGCACTTAGCAAGGCTGCGATTTCAAAAGGTTTGAATGTACTTTGTGAAAAACCACTTGCACACGACGCTTCAGATGGATTAGTCATGGCTTCAGCTGCAGAGAACAATGAAATTCAAACTGCAATGCATTTTCCGTTGATGTACAGTCCGTCCGTTCGGCAAATGATGAAACTTATTAATGAAGGTGAAATTGGTAAAATCGTTCGAATCGAACTGCAAACTTATTTCCCGCATTGGCCACGTGTATGGCAACAAAATGCATGGATTGCAACGCGAAAACAAGGTGGCTTTACACGAGAAGTATTCCCGCATTACCTTCAGCTTATGTACAGGATGTTTGGTCAACTTGCGATTACTTCCCACCAAACCGTTTATCCTGAAGATGAAACGCTTGCGGAAACGAGTGTCCTTGCAATCGGAAAGACTGTTGATGACATTCCGGTCTTCTTGAACGGCGTTTCGGGAATCGGTCAACAAGAAGAACTGTCCTATACAGTATATGGAGATGAAGGTGTTCTGAAACTGCGCAATTGGTCGGAACTTACCGTGGCACAAAAAGACAGTCCTTTTGAGATATTGACTTCCTTCGATACAGTGAAAACGCTTACGGAAGAGTGTATAGCGGCGGCTAACGGTGAAACCGCGCTGCTGGTGTCATTTGATGAAGGATTAGAAATACAAAAGCTGATTGATCTTCTATTGACTTGATAATGGAATACAGTGCTAACTTTTGCATCCCGCAACAAATCTAACTATGATTAAAGGTACAAAGGGATGGAGGGAATAAGTTGAACTTTACCGCACAAGACGTTGAAACGATGATTGCTTCCCAACACGCCTATTATTTTTCGGGCCAAACAAGGAGTTTTGCATTCCGCAAAGAAATGCTTTTGAAATTGAAAGAAGCGATTGTCGCGAATGAAGTGGAAATTACGGAAGCGTTACATAAAGATCTTCGTAAAAGTCCTTTTGAGTCTTATGTGACGGAAATCGGTTTCGTTCTTTCAAGCATTTCACATATGATTAAGCATCTAGAAGGCTGGATGGAAGATGAAAAGGTAAAAACGCCTGTTCATCTGCAACCTGCGAAAAGCTTCATTGTTCGTGAACCATACGGATCCGTGCTTATCATTGGTCCATTTAACTATCCGTTTCAACTTGTCATGGAGCCGCTTGTCGGGGCGATTTCTGGGGGTAATTGCGCAATTGTCAAACCATCCGAGACAGCTGTTCACACGGCACAAATTGTTAAAAAGATATTGACTGAAACGTTCTCATCCGATTATATCCGCGTTGTAGAAGGTGAGCGCGAGGAGATTTCAGCGCTCATCCACGCCCCATTCGATTATATATTCTTCACAGGCAGTGTAGCGGTAGGGAAAATCGTAATGAAGGCGGCGGCAGAAAGGTTAACGCCGATTACGCTCGAGCTTGGCGGAAAAAGTCCGGCTCTGGTAGACCAAACAGCGAATATTCAAAAGGCGGCTGAACGGATTGTCTGGGGCAAGTTTGTCAATACAGGACAGACATGTGTTGCGCCAGATTATATACTTGCCCACCATTCTATTAAAGATAAACTAGTCAAAGAAATGCTTACTGCGATCCGTAAGTTTTATGGTGAAGATGCTTCGTTAAGCCCAGATTACGGTAGAATTATCAGTAATAATCATTTCAATCGCCTTGTTGAAATCATTGAAAAGGATCGTATGCATTTGGTAAGCGGTGGTTCTTCTGACCGTTCAGAACTGTTCATTGAACCAACACTATTGGACGATGTTTCATGGGATAATGCTTCGATGGAAGATGAGATTTTTGGTCCAATTTTACCGGTTTTGACGTATGATAATCTTGGTGAAGCGGTTCACAAGATTCGTCAATTGCCAAAATCACTAGCGGCATATATGTTTACTGAAAACGAGCAAGCGGCAGACTTTTTCATTGAAAACTTGCAGTTTGGCGGGGGATGTATTAACGATACAATTTCACATGTCGGAAACATCAATTTACCATTTGGTGGAGTCGGTTCATCAGGTATGAGTGCGTACCACGGAAAAGCTAGTTTCGATACATTCACACATGCAAAATCCATGATGAAAAAAAGTACGGCCATACCAATGACACTTGCATTTCCGCCATACGGCAATAAATTAAAACTAGTAAAACCGCTCATCCGATAATGGATGGCGGTTTTCTAATTGTCTAGGAAATTATAAAATCTCGTACTGTGGATTAGTTGTAACGTAGAGATTTTACGTCTAGACTTCAGCGCCTAGCCCCTGGACCCACACGACGTGGGTCATGCAGCTGTTGCGACAGGATGTCGCGATCCTAAGCTGCCTTCCAGCGCTAGTCGGGGCTGAACAGGCGCTTGCGCTTTTGTTCTCATTTATATAGTGGAAGTATAATCGTTGTTTCGGTTCCATGATTTTTTTTGCTGTTCACGGTTATCGTTCCGCCTTGATCGACGATGATTTTTTTGGTAATGAGCATCCCGAGGCCTGTACCTTCCGTTTTCGTCGTGTAAAATGGTTCAAATAAATTTTTAATTGTTTCAGGATCCATTCCAGGACCGTTATCGCGAATGAGGATTGAAACCACTTCGTCTTGGAATGTGACAATGATAGTGATCATGCCGTTTTTTTCAATCGCTTCATATGAATTTTTGAGTACGTTCATGAAGACTTGTTTCATACCGTCTTCATTACCCTTAAAAATTGCATTGTTTTCAGGAATCTGAACATCGAAGAAAATTGATCGATTTATAAATTCCGTTTCGAATATCGATACTATATCCCGTAGTGACTTTTCGATGTAGAACTCAGTTGAGTTTTTCAGGTTCGGTTTGGATAGGACGAGAAACTCGCTGACTATCAAATCCACACGGTTTATTTCGCTATACATAATTTCGGTGTATGCGCGATAAGGATTAGAAGGATCGTTGTTCATTATCTGTACGAATCCTGAAATTGACGTCATCGGGTTGCGTACTTCATGGGCAACACTTGCTGCAATCTCACCAATTGCTTTTAGTTTTTCTGTTTCGATTTTAAGTTGTTCGGCTTGTATTTTAAGTGTGATGTCGCGTGCAATGAAGGATGTGGCGACCAATTTCTTCTCGACATCATAGATGGGCGCTAATGTCAGTTCAGCATCAAATATAGTACCATCTTTCCTCATTTCTTTCGTCCGTAGGAAATGATAACTTTTTCCATCCATTAGATTTTGGGTCCTCTCGGATGTCATTGCATCTTCGGATAAAGGGAATAGTCGCGGCGAACGCCCAATGCATTCCTCACGCTTCCAGCCATACATTTTTTCAAACGCAGGATTGATAGCGGCAATGTTCTGGTCTAGGTCGAACATGACAATTGCGTCTTCTGAATGCTCAATAAAAAGGTCGAGATAGCTTTCTCTAGATGTAAGTAAAACATCCAATTTCTTGTTTTCCTTAAAGATATTGTTCCATTCAGGTGTGATTCTGAAAGTATACAGTAGGCAAAGGACCACTGCCAAGCTAAAAATGAAAGCTATATTGGGGAGTAATTGAGCTTGATCCACAGATCTATAAATTGGACTGAATAAGTAGAATAAAACAAACACTTCTATACCCGTCATGACCATAATCAGTATGTTTAACCAGGTGATATTGTAGATTGCCACTAAGGCGACAGGGAAGATAAGATAAAATAAGTGTAGTAAATCAGGATTTACTAAGTTTGCAATAAATAGATATATAATGTACCCAATTATTAGGGGGATTCGAAAAGTAAAAGAATTCATCCCTGATTTATAAAGGACAAGCAGCACGGTAACGATGAACAATCCGATAAGGGCTGAAATCATTGCGCTATAAAAACCTAAAAAGAGTGAAGTGAAAAGATGTACGATGACGCTAGTGGTAAAAAAAAGTATAATGAACATGTTACGAGAATGGACGACTGTCGAATTTTTCATAAGGCACCTCATTGAATTCTCATTATACTTATCATACATGATTCCGGGTAGGTATAGAACGACATATTTCGACGAGGGAGAGGGGAAATAGAGATGACAACAAAATTTGATGAAAAACGTATTGTTGAACTACTTAAAAGGCTTGTTGAAACACCAAGTCCATCAGGTTATACGGAGAAAGTGATGCAGCTAATAGCTAAGGAACTCGATGAAATCGGCGTGACACATAAGAAAACAAACAAAGGAGCCATCATTGCAACGCTTGAGGGAGCGGATTCAACGCGCCATCGTCTGCTTACAGCACATACGGACACACTTGGCGCGATGGTGAAAGAAGTTAAAAGTAACGGTCGCCTGAAGTTGACGATGATTGGCGGCTTTAATTGGAATGCGGTTGAAGGGGAATACTGTCTTATTCATACAGCGTCAGGGAAAGAAGTACGTGGAACAATCCTAATGCATCAGACTACGGTTCATGTTTATAAAAACGCTGGTACCGCAGAACGAAGCGCGGAAAATATCGAAGTGCGTATTGACGAGAAAGTAACCGATGCAGCGGGAACACGTGCACTAGGTATTGAAGTGGGCGATTTTGTATCATTTGATCCGCGTTTTGAAGCGACGGACAGCGGTTTCATTAAGTCTCGTCATCTTGACGATAAAGCGAGTACGGCACTCTTGCTTGGACTAATTCGTTCATTGAAAGAGGAAGAGGTTAAACTTCCACATACGACGCATTTCTATATTTCTAACAATGAAGAAATCGGGTATGGGGGTAACTCTAATATTCCAGTAGAGACTGTTGAGTATATCGCGGTCGATATGGGGGCGATTGGTGATGGACAAACCTCGGATGAATATACAGTGTCGATTTGTGCGAAAGATTCAAGCGGGCCATACCATTATGCGTTGACACAGCATTTGACGGGCCTTTGCAAAGAGGGTAACATTCCGTTTAAACTTGATATTTACCCGTTTTACGGTTCAGACGCATCTGCTGCAATCCGAGCGGGCTTTGACGTGAAACATGCTTTATTTGGTCCAGGCATCGAATCATCACATGCATTGGAACGGACACATATCGATTCACTAAAAGCATCAGCACAGTTGCTTCACGCATACGTAACTTCAGCAATGATGGACTGAACGGAGGGTTATAATGAAAACAGAAAAGTTGCTTTCAATGTTGCCGGTAAAACAGGTAATTGGGGTCGTCCCTCCAACTGTGACGGATATCGCGATTGATTCACGCGCGGTGAATGCAGGAGGAATTTTCGTATGTATCGAAGGATTTACAGTGGATGGTCATAATTACGTTGGAAAAGCAGTGGAGAATGGAGCGAGGGTTATCGTTGCTTCGAAGCCAGTCGATGTCAATTTGGATAAAGTCGCGGTCGTTATGGTTGAAAATACGTCACGGGCCATCAGTTTATTGGCGTCCCGTTTTTACGATTATCCATCGAAGCGGATGACGATGATTGGTGTGACGGGCACGAACGGCAAGACGAGTGTTAGTGGCATCATACAAGCGATTCTTCAGCGAGCGGGTGAGAAATCTGCCGTTACCGGAACAATCGGTTTCGATTTGGATGGAACTCTTTATGGGACTGAGAACACGACGGCTGATGTATTGACAACACAAGGGATGATTGCTCGAGCGGTGGAAGAAGGATGTACAACGATGACAATGGAGGTATCTTCACATGGACTAGTGGAAGGTCGTCTAGCTGGTACCGAATTCGATATCGCTGTTTTTACAAATCTAACGCATGATCATCTCGATTTCCATGGCACGATGGACAATTATGGACAAGCGAAGGGACTGTTGTTCTCGCAGCTTGGACAAGACTTAGAGAAGCGTAAGTTTGCTATCGTCAATGCAGATGATGAGTGGAGCAATAAGTTGTTGGAAATGACGTCTTATCCAGTTTTCACATACGGCATCCGAAATAAAGCAGTCTTTCGTGGATCAGAGATTGAGTTACGGGCAAATGGTACGACATTCAGGCTTACTGCGCCCGATGGTGAATTCCGGGTTGACATGAGCCTCATTGGTGAATTCAGTGTCTATAATGCGCTCGCGGTCATCGCTACTTTGTATGCAAAAGGAATGATGACTGAAGATGTCATTAACTATTTAGGGAAGATTTCAGCCGTCAAAGGGCGAATGGAACAAGTACCGACAGAATTGCCGATTACAATGTATGTCGATTATGCACATTCACCTGATGCCATTGAAAAAGCGATTGATGCAGTCCTTCCTTATAAGAAGGAAGGAAGTCGTCTAATCTTCGTAATTGGAACCGGCGGCAACCGTGATCGGATAAAACGTCCGATTATGGCCGAAAAAGCATCCGTCGCAGATTATGTAATCTTAACGACGGACGATCCGCGAGACGAGCCGTATGAATCCATACTTTCAGAATTGGAAGCGGGTATGAAGCATGATCAGTATGCATGTATAGGTGATCGGACGGAAGCAGTGCGCCATGCGATAGCGGTTGCAAATCCTGAAGACATCATCATATTTGCAGGGAAAGGCCATGAAGATTATCAAATTATTGGCTCTGTGAAATATCCGCATTCGGACGCAGAAATTGCGTTGGAAGAGGCAGAAAAGAAATTTGGTACAGGGTTAGTTGAAAAATGACTTGGAAAGGGAGTCGTCCTGTTGTGGGACGGCTCTTTATTTATTATACTTCACCCTTCTTCATTCTTTATCCAAGACAAGGTGCTACTACTTTTCTAAAGAAAGGTCGTTTCACTGTTGTTGAAAACATATTATGATTGTCTACCCAAATAAGTCATACCCACTAAACCCTTTTCGGAAACATGGTGTATTTCACCTGAAATCTATTTAATTCTTTGGGTTTAAATCCTATTAAAAAACTAATTAAGGAGCTGTCGGATTTGTGGAACGCTTTGTATTAAATTTGGCATTTTACTCCATGCCGAAGTCTTTGATTTCCAACTCGGGTGAGGATTACATTATTTTCACCAATAAAGATATTGATAAAGCTTTAAGGGCGCAAAGTACATTCCATTTTAATCGTGGCGATTTTAACTTTTTTAGTCAATATGGTACAGCTAGCTATTCGTATTGGTGTCAATCCTTTTGTTTAACGAAAGAGGAAATAGAATGGTGCAATGATAGCCATGATTTAGCAATTGCCATTTTATTTGATAAGTTGAGGCTGAATTTACAAGTGGATGGAGTAACAGCTGGTAAAATAAAAAATGTCGACCAGCAATTTGATTGCAGATGTCAGATAGAACTTTTTTTCCCGGACGATAATCGAGCAATGTTTAAGCTACGTAGGATTGATTTGAATTGGATGGCAGACATGCATCTTGATTTTGAATTTAGAGTGTTAATTGATCCATTACTGGGTGGATTTAGAAAACAAAGTTTTCTGTAGAGGTGGGAAAGAATGCTTAAAAGCGGGTGTGCAATAGAAGGAACCTGCTTTCAACTGGAAATGGTTGAGGGGGTTCCTTTTTGTATGATGAAAATGCCAACCGGTGTCTATCCGTATTACCTAGATTAAACCCCGATTTATGTCCTCCCGCAACACAGTTTTGCTCCATAGCGATTGGGAATGCTATACCTATGTATATTGAGCGAAGGCGCCTTACAGGGGCAGCTTATGGCGGGAGTCATCCCCTAAGCTTCGGAGCAGCTTTAAGGGTATTCTTTAATTCAACATATATAGTTACTAAATTCTGATGAAAAACTGTTGAAATCCTCACCCATAGTGTCTATGCTAAGAAAAGCAGAACAGAAGGAGACAATATATAATGGAAAAACCAATACATGAAGAAATTGCATCCCGCCGGACGTTTGCAATTATTTCTCACCCGGATGCCGGGAAAACAACAATCACAGAAAAACTACTCTATTTCGGCGGTGCAATCCGCGATGCCGGAACAGTAAAAGGGAAGAAATCAGGAAAATTCGCAACTTCTGACTGGATGGAAATTGAGAAGCAACGTGGAATTTCGGTAACATCATCCGTCATGCAATTCGATTACGATGGTAAGCGTGTTAACATCCTAGATACACCCGGACACGAAGATTTCAGTGAAGACACATACCGTACACTTATGGCTGTCGATGCGGCTGTCATGATGGTCGACTCAGCAAAAGGAATTGAGCCACAAACGATTAAATTATTCAAAGTATGCCGTATGCGTGGGATTCCAATCTTCACGTTCATTAATAAAATGGACCGTCAAGGTAAAGAACCACTCGAATTGATGGAAGAGTTGGAAGAAGTACTTGGCATCCAGTCTTACGCGATGAACTGGCCGATTGGGATGGGTAAGGAATTCCTAGGCATTTACGATCGTTTTAATCACCGTGTTGAACAGGTACGGGTCGACGATGATAAACGTTTTCTTGCGATAAACGAAGACGGAGGGCTTGCAGAACCACATCCGATGATGGAAACATCCTATTATAAGCAAGCGCTCGAGGACGTTCTACTTCTTAACGAAGCAGGCAATGATTTTGATGAAGAGAAAATAGCAATTGGCGAACTGACGCCTGTATTTTTCGGCAGTGCGTTGACAAACTTTGGTGTTCAGACGTTCTTGGAAACGTTTTTACAGTTTTCACCACCACCACAACCACGAATAACAAAAGATAAAACGGAAATCGATCCGTATTCGGAAGAGTTTTCAGGATTTATCTTTAAAATTCAAGCAAATATGAACCCGATGCACCGTGACCGTATTGCATTCGTCCGTATTGTCTCTGGTAAGTTCGAACGCGGGATGACTGTAACTGTCCCGCGTATTTCAAGGACATTTAAACTGACACAGACAACGCAGTTTCTTGCGGATGATCGTGAAATAGTGGAGGAGGCTGTTGCTGGTGATATTATCGGTCTTCACGATACAGGTAACTACCAAATCGGGGATACTGTAATCGGTGGTAAATCGAACTTCCTATTCGATGCGCTGCCACAGTTTACACCGGAGCTCTTTGTTCGGGTGACAGCGAAAAACGTTATGAAATCTAAGCATTTCCATAAAGGAATTCTTCAGCTTGTGCAAGAGGGAGCGATTCAATATTACCGGACGCTCCATACTGAGGAAGTACTTCTTGGTGCAGTTGGTCAACTTCAATTCGAAGTATTCGAGCATCGGATGAAGAATGAGTATAACGTTGAAGTGCGCATGGAGCATGTCGGTTCGAAAGTTGCACGCTGGATTGTTAACGAAAGCGACGTCAATGAATCAATGGCAGGGCAACGTGCAATGCTTGTTAAAGATCGCCACGACAAACGTGTATTCCTATTTGAAAACGATTTTGCGATGCGTTGGTTCCATGATAAGTATCCGGAAATCGAGTTATATAGCCTATTATAATACCCAAACCCGACAAGACGGTTCATCCGTCCTGTCGGGTTTTCTTAGCTAGTAGACGTTCTTATTTGTAGTCGCCTCCATCTTTCATTATGATTAATGAAATGAAGCTTTTGGAAAGATAAGAAATTATAAGTTTTTTCTACTTGGGTCGTTGTCTAGACTCCAGGCGCCAACCCCTCGGAGGCTCGCAGGATGTGAGTTGCGCAGCCGTTGCCGCAGGACGCGCCGCATTTAGGCTGGGTTCCTTGAAAGCCGTTTTGCTGTGGGGGCTGAAATTCGCCTCCTAGTGCTTGCAAGGATGCAGGTATGCAGTCGTTGCGACAGGACGTCGCCTTCCGCTTTTTCAAATAAGAAAGGAACGTGTATATGAAAATTAGTGATTTTTCTATAAAAAGGCCTGTTTTTACGATTGTCATTATGTTTCTTATCATCATTTTGGGGGCAGTGTCATTCTTTCGTATTCCGGTGACGCTTATACCAGAATTGAACCCGCCGATTGCTGTCGTTGTGACAAGTTATCCAGGTGCATCTCCCACTGAAGTGAGCGAGAAACTAACAAAACCACTTGAAGCGAGTCTTTCGACTGCGCCCGGATTGAAATCGATGCAATCCACCTCTCAAGAAGGCGCCAATTTCATCTTACTTATGTTTGACTGGTCAACGAAAATCGATGAGGTCCAGCTCGATATTATGCAAAGGGTCGATCAGGTTCCAATCCCGGAAGGTGCGACTAAACCGCGTTTTATGAAATTTGATCCGTCGCAGTTCCCGGTTATTCAATTGTCACTACGTACAACAGCGGAAGATACAGATATCCGGAAAATTGCGGATCAGCTGGAAACTGAATTACGCCGGACGAAAGGTGTAGCAAGTGTTTCCGTTTCGGGTCAATTGATAGAAGAAGTGCAAATCACTGTGGATCAGAGAAAACTTGTAGCGAACGGCCTTGAACAAGCTGATATCGTTAAAATGATTCAAGCAAATAATGTGTCTATGCCTGGTGAACCAATTAAAACGACAGCTGGCAAGCAACTTACAACCCGTATTATCAGTACATTGACGACCATATCTGATATTCGAAGTATCACGGTTGGTGCGAATCCGTTGAATGGCGTTGCAGTAACAATCGCTGATGTGGCAGATGTGGCACTTGTAGAGGCGGAGTCCGCCACAGAAACACGTGCAAATGACCAGCAGGCTGTTCTGATGTCTGTATTGCAAGAATCTGGTGCGAATACAGCGGATGTCTCGACCGCCTTCAAAGAGGCTCTTGACAACCTGTTGGGAAAAGAAGAATTCAAAGGTGTAGCGTCAGATATTTTATTTGACCAAGGGGATTACGTAAAACTAGCCATAGGAAATATTGGCCAGTCACTTATTTTAGGCGGTATTTTCGCCATGCTTGTGTTGTTCTTCTTCCTGCGTGGCATAAAAAGCCCAATTATTATTGGTATTGCCATTCCATATTCGGTAATCGTGACATTCGTCCTTATGTATTTTGCTGATTTCTCGCTTAATATTATGACTCTTGGTGCACTTGCGCTTGGAATTGGAATGCTAGTCGATAACTCGATTGTTGTTATTGAAAATATCGAACGTCATCTCGATATGGGGAAGGATCCGCAAGTAGCGGCCTCTGATGGTTCAAAGGAAATTGGTGGTGCCATCATTGCGTCAACGTTAACAACGCTAGCTGTTTTTGTCCCAGTTATTTTCATCAGCGGCCTAATCGGACAGATTTTCACAGAATTTGCTTTGACGATTTCCTTTAGCTTATTTGCCTCTCTTGTCGTTGCTTTGACGGTTGTACCCATGTTGGCGAGCCGTATGCTAAAGAAATCGACGAAAAATGTAGCAGCGCGGAGACGCCGTTCAAAAGGGTTGAATAACTTTGAACGTTCGGTGAAATGGGCACTGAAACATCGTGCTGTCGTCCTGTTAGCTACACTAATTGTGCTGGTGTTAAGCAGTTTTGCTTTAACCAAGGTCGGGACAGAATTTTTGCCAGCGACTGACGAGGGGTTTGTCAGCATTACGGTGAAGTTACCGAATGGTTCATCTTCAGCTGCGACAGATGAAGTAGTAAAACGAATTGAAGCGAAATTGAAAGCTGAGCATGATGTGGAAGTATACGTTAGTCTTATTGGTGGAACGCAACAGGATATCGCGCAAGGTACTTCTAAAGCAAATATTGCAGAAATATCCGTGAAACTAGTCCCACTCGCAGATAGGGAACGTTCGATTTTTAAATTCGTAGATGATGTCCAACCCGATGTATTGAAAACTGTCGGAGACGCTGCGAAAATTGGTTTCGTTATGCAGACAGCAGCGGGTTCAAGTCCGAATACTTTGACGTTCTCATTGAAAGATACTGATGAAGCACGCCTGAATAATGCGGTTACGAAATTAAACAGTGAACTGGTCGAACTTGATTCTGTAACAGAAGTGACAAATAATCTTCAAAATACTGTTCAAGAGATCCAAATTGAAGTGGACCGCCAAAAAGCATCTGACAAAGGATTGGCGCCTTATCAAATTGCACAGACAGTAAACAGCGTTACACGGGGGTCGTTGGCCACGCAGATTATTGGGGAAAACGACGAAGTGTTCGCTGTCTATGTGAAATACGATAAGAAATTCCGTAACAGTATGAATCAGTTGAAAAAATTGAAACTCCGTGCCCCAGCAGGTACATTTGTGACACTTGGGGAAGTTGCTAAAATCGAAATTGCGGAAGGACCCGTTTCTATCCAACGAGTCGATCAAGCACACTCTGTTACATTTAATCTGAAATATGAATCGTCCCAGTCACTTGGCGATATGACGGCTAAAGTGAATGATACGATTGACGGGCTTAAGTTACCGAAGGAAATTGAACTTACATTTGGCGGTGATCGGGAGCTTTTTGAAAGTGCAATCGATGACATGATCATGGCGATATTACTAGCTGTTGTGCTTGTTTACATTGTCATGGCTGCGCAGTTCGAATCGTTCAAATACCCATTCGTTATTATGTTCTCTGTACCGCTTATGATTATCGGGGTAGCGCTAGGTCTCTTCCTGACGAGTACGCCAATCAGTGTTACAGCGATAATCGGGATTCTCGTCCTTGTTGGGATTGTGGTCAACAACGGGATTGTCCTGGTTGACTATATTAATCAACGAAAAGAAGCGGGGCTCAGCTCATATGACGCTATTGTTGCTTCGGCTAGGGATCGGTTACGTCCAATCCTCATGACGGCACTGACGACCATTCTTGGCTTGCTACCACTTGCCCTGGGAATTGGTGAAGGGACTGAGATGAATCAGCCGATGGGAATTGCAGTTATCGGTGGATTACTTAGTTCGACCTTGTTGACGCTGTATATTGTACCAATCATTTATAGCTTATTTGATCGACAAACGAGAAAACGTGCAGTCGAAAGTGAATAACCGTAGAGCCTCCCTTTCTTAGGGAGGTTCTTTTTGAATTGAGTCCGGTGCTGGCTGCTGCCATAAATTTAAAGAATCAACTAGTCCTGGAAATTGTAATCAAGGTATATATTGACTATATAGATTGAAATTTTGAATTTCGCATGTGAATCCAGCATAGCCTTTTCTATTCAGTGTGAGGTGCATTTACTTGTATGATTACTGTAAAGTGCACAGAAATTATACAAACCTAACCCTTCGCTGTTTGGCTTGCTGCCACAATTCGAAGGGCACGAATGGTGTCAGTGACTGGCACGTCGCATTTTTATCCATTCTACTAGTGACTGCTTTATCTACGGAAAGTTAGCGCTGTAGCGAATGCAATGAAGTTCTTTATTCCAACATATATAATGAACGGAATACTCTTTTAATTATTTTTCTCTAATGCTACACTACTGAAATAAGGGGGGATTATATGCGGACTCATTTTTTTACAGGCTTTCCAGGATTCATAGCTACGCAATTGATAAAAGAATTGGTACGTGCTGGAGACGTGGAAAAGGTATACGTAGTAGTTCAATCCAGTCAAGCTGATCTTGCAAAGGAAAAAGCCACATCTATTATGAAAGAGATGAATGTGGCATTCCCATTTGAAATTCTGGTCGGGGATATAACGCAACCAGGGCTTGGGATGGCGCAGAAGATAAGTAGTGATTTACATGAGAAAAGGCTAACTGTCTGGCATCTCGCCGCCATATATGATCTCGCGGTCAAGGCTGAAATTGCTTGGCAAGTAAATGTTGAAGGGACGAGACGAGTGATTGAATTCGTCCAGAATCATCCTTCTATCGAACGTTTTATGTATTTTAGTACAGCGTATGTTGCAGGGAAACGGGAAGGCAGGTTGCTTGAAACTGAGCTGATTCGTCCGTCTTCTTTTAAAAATCATTATGAAGAAACCAAATTTGAAGCGGAACTACTTGTAGAAGAATTGAAGAAGGATGGTGCTGTGACAATTATCCGCCCTGGAATTGTCCGTGGTCACTCCAAAACGGGAGAAACGATTAAGTTTGACGGTCCATATTTTTTTATGAATATGATTGACAAATTGCGATGGATGCCAATTATTCCTTATGTGGGAAAAACGAAGGCATGCATAAATGTTGTACCGGTTGACTATATAATCGACGCTTCCGTGTATTTATCCAATCACGAAGAGGCTGCTGGTAAAACAGTCCACTTAACGGATCCTTCACCGCACCCGATTGAAGAAATTTACAGCGCAATGGTCGTTGAATTGACTGGGAAAAAGCCTAAAGGCAGATTGCCACGGCTCTTTGCTGAAAAAGGCCTTGCTTCGATTCGTATGCAGCGCAGATTGGGTGTTGAGGCGGAGACATTGGCTTACATGATGTGGGATGCAACATTCGATACGACAGTTGCAGAGGCGCTACTGAAAGGAAGCGGCATACAGTGTGCTGATTTTCTGGAGTCGATTCCATCCATGACCGCTTTTTATGAAGAAAATAAGAAAAATAGCGATTATCATATAAAAATCGGGTAATTCCACATATACTTTTTGGCCAACTATGGTATAATCAAACAAAAGAACCCGAACTTAATAACTTTTGACTTTACGTCAAGGGGGAGTAGCTATAGGGAAACCTATTTCATAGTCGTCAATACATGGCTTTTGCCATCGGTTATGATAGCTGGATTTTTGCAAAAACAAAATTCCGACTTAGCGAGACCTTTGCCTTTTATTAGGTGAGGGTCTCTTTTGTTTTGCAAAAATAGGAGGAATCGATTTGGAAGCAATATTATTGGAATATGCATGGGTACTCGTTGTACTTATTGTACTAGAAGGATTACTGGCAGCAGATAACGCTGTTGTCATGGCTGTAATGGTCAAGCATTTACCGCGTGAACAACAGCGGAAAGCGCTTTTTTACGGATTGTTGGGAGCGTTTGTCTTCCGTTTTGCAGCATTGTTCATGATAACAATCCTTGTGAACATTTGGCAAATTCAAGCAATTGGTGCAATATACCTTTTGTTCATTTCCATTAAGAGCATTTTGGATCAGCGGAAAAATGAGGAATCACATCCGGACGCTAAAAAACGTAAGCAGTCCGGTTTCTGGATGACAGTTGTAAAAGTAGAACTTGCGGATATCGCATTTGCACTCGATTCCATGCTTGCGGCTGTTGCGCTTGCTGTAACGTTACCGAAGCTTGGTAACTTCGACATAGGTGGCATTAACGGCGGACAGTTCACGGTCATGCTCTTAGGTGGTATTATTGGCTTAGTCATCATGCGTTTTGCTGCACGTCAATTCGTTGGTCTTTTGCAAAAGTTTCCCTCGTTGGAAACGGCAGCATTTCTAATTGTCGGGTGGGTCGGTGTCAAACTGTCTGTTCTTACACTGTCACATCCAGGCTTGGGTATCCTTAATGAAAGCTTCCCACATTCAACTTTATGGCAAGTAACATTTTGGATAGTTCTTGTTGGTATTGCACTAAGTGGTTATTTGGTTGGGGTTAGAAATAACAGAAAGAAAGCATAATATGAAAAGTGGCCGTGTAATTGCACGGCTGTTTTTTATTTAGTTCAAAGTTCTTCCTTTCCTTTTTAAGTGGACTTCTCTAAAATAGGTACGACACCCTATCAGTGGTGAAAGGAATGGTGAACTCGATGAAATTCAATCGCGAGAATTTACGCAGGTTCACTCCTGCTCAAGTTATTGTGTTTTATTATTTTTTGGCTATTGCTTTTTCGTTTTTACTGTTGAATCTGCCGGGGGTTTATCTACCTGGTGTAAAGGTAAGCTTCATTGACAGTTTGTTTACAGCTGTCAGTGCCGTCAGCGTTACGGGACTAACGCCCATTAGCATTGGGAGTACCTATTCGGTTTTCGGTATTTGCATGCTTATGCTTGTGTTGCAAATTGGTGGAATCGGAATTATGTCAATTGGTACGTTTTTTTGGCTACTTGTCAAAAAGCGAATTGGTTTACGAGAAAGACAACTAATCATGGTCGATCATAATCAGTACAGTCTCGCCGGGGTTGTTCATTTAATTCGTGAAATCGTTAAAATTATATTTTTAATTGAAATTATTGGCGGTTTACTATTTACACTATATATTATGCGGTTTTATGATTCATTTAGTGAAGCACTACTTAACGGGATGTTTATGTCCGTATCTGCAACAACTAACGCAGGCTTTGATATTACAGGAACGTCACTCACTCAGTATTTCAATGATTACTTCGTTCAGACGTTGACGATGATTTTAATCATACTCGGTGCTATCGGTTTTCCTGTTCTTATCGAAGTAAAAAGCTATTTCTCGAAAAAAGTACCTCATTTCCGTTTTTCATTATTCACCAAAATTACGACAGCTACGTTCGGATTTCTGCTAGTTTTCGGTGCAATCATGATCTTTGTTTTGGAATCAATGCATTCTTTCAAAGGAATGGTATGGCATGAGAAGCTATTTACTGCTTTATTTCATTCAGTGTCATCTAGGTCGGCAGGTTTAACAACGCATGATGTAACGGAATTTAGCGAAGCGACAGATATTTTCATTAGTTCACTAATGTTTATAGGCGCATCACCAAGTTCAGTAGGCGGTGGAATTCGGACGACGACATTTGCGATTGCTGTTCTATTTCTTATAAATTTTGCACGCGGTAATCAAGTCATTAATGTCTTTAAACGACAAATAAAACTGATAGATGTGTTCCGATCTTATGCTGTCATCATACTGGCGCTGCTGATGGTCATGACGGCACTGCTCATTATGCTCATTACTGAACCGGGTGTGCCAGTTGTTGCGCTGTTATTTGAAATAACTTCCGCATTTGGAACATGCGGTATGTCACTTGGAATCACATCGGATCTTTCTGTAGCTGGGAAAGTGATCATTATGCTGCTGATGTTCATTGGACGGGTCGGACTTATTTCGTTCCTCTTTACATTAGGAGGAAATACAAGGAAATTGAAATATCACTACCCGAAAGAACGGGTTATTATTGGTTAATAAAAGGCTGTCCCACGTAATAATTGTGGGACAGCCTAATTTCAATAGATAAGTATACGGTTTTTGACTTAGAATCATGTCTAGCTCCAGGCGCCAGCCGCTAGGAGGCCCACAGGATGCGGCGTACTTAGGCTAGGTTCCTTGAAAGCAATCCAGCTATGTGGCAAAGAGCGCCACGTCGTGCCTGCAAGGATGCAGGTATGCGGTCGTTGCGACAGGACGTCGCGATCTTAGACTGCCTTCCTTTAACTTATGCCTGTCGCGGGCCTACAGGATGTAGGTCATGCAGCCATTACCACAGGAAGTGGTGAACTTAGGCTGCGTTCCTTCAGAAGGCGCCTTCCGCTTTTCCTATTGTCTAGCTCCAGGCGCCAGCCGCTAGGGTCATAAGCAATCCAGCTATGTGGCAAAGAGCGCCACGTCGCTGGATGGACTTATGCCTGTCGCGTCTAGAAGGCGCCTTCCGCTTTTCCAGATTGTTCAAGGAACATAAAGATGGGTGTATTATCATGTCTAAAGACTGTGATAAGATAGCCGTCAGCATTTTGTACAATGCCGATTTCCACATCTTCGGGTTGAACAGCAATCGGTGTGATGAACGTTTGCTTACGAATATTTCGATTAGTTAGACCTAAGGAACTGAATCGTTCTCCGAGTAATGCAGGATTTGAAAGCAGTGTCTGCTCGATAGCAGAGCGTTCTTCAACTGGCATATCCTCACTCCACCAAACTTTACGAGGTTGGAACTTGTGATGCGCAAGATAATCGATTTTCAGTAGACTACGTGCGATATCCATATCGGCACGTCCATCTTCTAGTAGAAAAACATTCAAACGTATGAAGAGGTCTTCCAACTGATGTCCGATTCTAGACCAACCACGATTCTCCCAATAGGAGCCGAATTGTTGGAAGAAATCGAATGGCGTTTCAAAGACTTCTGATACAAGATATTCCACCGTTCGCGGTAAGCGGTTGTCGTTCCAATATTTTTCAAGGACATCCTCAGTCTGTTTAATGCGCAGGATATCATCAAACGTTAATACGTTATTTGAAAATATTTCATAAGGTGCTTCATCGATAAACTGATAACCATATTGTTCGGCTTGTATACGCAAGCCAGTTCCACGCAGTAACTTAAGGAATCCTAGCTGCATCTCCTCAGGCCTCATTGCGAAAACCTCATTGAATGTTTTTCGGAAAGAATTATAATCCTCTTCAGGTAGCCCTGCAATCAAATCCAAATGCTGGTCAATCTTCCCGCCTTCTTTCACCATCAATACGGTACGGGAAAGTTTTTCGAAGTTCTGGCGGCGCTGTACTAATTCATTTGTTAAATCGTTTGTGGATTGAACGCCAATTTCAAATCTGAATAGTCCAGCCGGAGCATTGTCATTAAGAAATTGGATGACTTCGGGACGCATAATGTCTCCCGTTATTTCAAACTGGAAAACGGTGCCTGGTATATGTTCATCAATCAAAAATTGGAACATTTCCATTGCATAGCTCCTGCTAATATTGAATGTGCGATCCACAAACTTGATTGTTTTTGCACCATTCGCCATTAAATACCTAATATCGTCTTTTATAGCCTCCCGGTTGAAGTAGCGGACGCCTACTTCGATGGATGACAGACAGAATTGACATGAAAAAGGACAACCTCTGCTTGTTTCAATATATGTAACCCTTTTTCCGAGTTCCGGGACATCTTCTGAAAACTGGAATGGAGAGGGAAGTTCTCGTAAATCCAATTTGGGTCCTGGAGCTGTAATTTTTAGTTGATCATTATTCCGGTAAGCAATTCCTTGGACAGCTGTTAGTTCATCTTTCCCAGCATACACATCCAAGAGATGTTTAAATGTTCTTTCCCCTTCACCAATTACGATGACATCAATTTCAGGAACACGTTCTAGCCAATAATCATAATCGTACGTTACTTCTGGTCCGCCGGCGATAATTTTGACGTCGGGCTTAACTTTCTTTAACATACGTATCACTTTTATGGATTCTTCAATGTTCCAAATGTACAAACTAAAGCCGACAACATTTGGCATTTTTTGATATAAGTCTGATACGATATTCATAGTCGGATCCTTGATTGTATACTCGGTAATGATTGGGCTATACTCGGGCATTGCATATGTTTTCAAACAGCGTATGGCTAAATTTGTATGGATGTATTTCGCATTTAATGTTGTAAGTACAATGTTCATAACCTAACTCCTTTTCTTCGTAGCTGTTTTTATAGGTTGTTCAGTTTGCGATATAGGTAATAGGACTTATTTCCATTATGTCTGAAATATGGAATAATCTGAATTAGAGCAGTTTTGTATAAACTTGACCTATCTGCATGAATCAGTGTTATTTTTCATATTGTTTAAAAATGGGATGTGGAGGAATACACTTGAAATATAAAAATGTTAAGGTACTGAAACATATCACTTTTCTATTGGACAATCAAATCAAACCATGTGCCGTTTTTGAACTTGATGGTACGCTTTTATATGTGAACGACTCGTTTCGCAAAGAATTCGTTTATGAAGGAAAAGAAAACATCAACGAGTTTTTCATAAGTTCAACTACCGACATTTGGGATGATGTTACGGGTTCAATAAAAAAAATCGAGAATAAAACATTCGATGTGAACATTCGATTGAACCAAGATAGGGTAGGTGTCGTGAAAATGCAACTTGAGTATTTTGACGATGTCCAGCAGGTAATTGCGTTATTCGATGCTCCACAAAATAGTGTGGACAACCCGGGTAAAACCTATAGACAAGCTTTTCGTAATTCGGATAGCTTCATGGTTGTTATTGATCGGGATGGGTTAATTTATGATGTCAACGATTTGCATACATCTTTTTTTAACCTGCCGAAAGATTATTTTGTAGGTAAATCAGTGGAAGCAATCGTTAATTTGTTTCCGGAGGATTCTGAATTACTCACCAATTATTTTGAGGACGTGAACCTATATGGGTTTGCTGAAATAACAACCAGGTATGTAAGAAATATGGATGAGGTAAGTTATTATCAAATATCCACATTATACGATAGCGAGACACAAACCTATTTGATAAGAATGAACAATCGAACAGAAGAAATGGCCATGGAAAAGCGCTTGGCCCATTCAAATTCATTATCAACGATTGGTGAACTTGCGGCAAGTATAGCGCATGAAATTAGAAATCCAATGACGACATTGAAAGGTTTTGTTCAATTACTTAAGATTTCTGCTACAGTGGATACTATGAAATATCTTTCCGTTATCGATGAAGAAATAGATAGGATGGAGTCTATATTAAATGAAATGTTAATCCTATCCAAACCTGGACTGAACGAAAAAACGACATTCTCTTTGGGTGTACTGGTGGCAGACATGATTCAGGTTGTCTATCCGAAAGCTTTGATGGATGGTATTACAATTACACAAAAAGAAAATATACTTAAAGATTCATTGATTGTTGGTGATTCAGATAAAATTAAACAAGTCCTTTTAAATTTGTTCAAAAATGGTATTGAAGCGATGACGCCTGGAGGGAATCTCTCAATATTTGTGAATCTGGATACTCCTGGAAAAGTCGTTTTAGGTGTTTCAGATACTGGAAAAGGAATGGATAAATATCAAATAAAGCAAGTCTTCATGCCATTCTTCACCACTAAGTCTGATGGATCTGGACTTGGACTGCCGTTTGTTTTGAAAAATATCGAAGATCATGGTGGAACGGTTGTAGTTGAGAGTAAAGTTGACGAAGGCACAACCTTTATCGTAACATTTCCGACGGCAATTGGACATGCACCAGCGGCAGAGACAACTAAAAAAAGAGTACTTTCGCAGTAATTAATAGTTCGAAACGTCTTCTTGGTCTTTTGACATGAAGACGTGTTTGTCGTTATAATGAGGGCAACTATTGAGCGGAGTATAGAAGGGGCACTGAATGATGACAAAAGATACTGAACGGGCACTGAAATTATTTATCGTTCTTTCAAGGGCAAGCAAAGTGATTTTAGAAGAAGCGCATAAACCAAGTGAAAAGCATGGACTTAATCCGACTGAATTCGCTGTTCTTGAATTACTTCATCACAGGGGCAGACAGCCAATCCAGAAGATTGGGCAGAAAATTTTACTTCGAAGTGGTTCGATGACTTACGTTGTCGATAAGCTTGAAAAGCGTGGATTATTGGAACGCGTCTTTTGCGAAGAAGATAAGCGGGTGACATATATGTCGATAACCCAGGAAGGCGTCAATTTAATGACATCTATCTTCCCAGAGCATGCGAATAATATCGAATCCATCATGTCTTCTCTCTCTGTTGAAGAACAAGACCAGGCAATTGAATTGGTACGGAAATTGGGACTCTCGGTCAAGAGCTTATCGTAAAACACAGCAACTCGTCTAACGGGTGCTGGGTTTTTTTTATTGTATTGGAAATTATAATACGCATGGCCTCCTCACTAGTGTTTTATGCAAGTAAATGGTTAATCATCAGACGTGTTTTTGTAACAGTTAAAAAAGAGTCAAATGGAAGGTTATCCATTTGACTCTTTTTAGTCGTCCATTATTTAGTAACAATCGTTTCAGCCATACGAAGGAATTGCTCAAAATATTCTTCCTCTGGAGTATCATAGATTGTAAGTCTAACAATCATATTGTCACGTTCAAAGATAATTCCCGTAATAGATACAGTTTCAGCTTTTAGGGCCAGAACTTTAGCGTTTTCGATACCTTCACCACTTGGGATTGACTTCTCATCTAGCACTTCAGTTGGCGCGCTACCGTCTCCTGATGCTTCAAGTACAGCAACCATATTTTCGGCTAAATAATCATAAGTGCTGTCTTCCTTAGCAACCGTTTCAATGCGCATAAACACAGCTTCATTGTTTGCTGAAATTAAGCTGTCCTTACCAGGTTCTTCACTTATTAATGAATAGTCAGGAAGAACAGAAATAGCATAACTTTGTTCATCGCTTTCTCTCAGTTTCGCATCTTTCATGATGTCTCCTTGACTGTCAGCAACTTCTGTATCCGGTACCTTGCCTTCAGTAACTGTACCTTTATCTACGTTTTCAACAACTCCAGTAGATCCATTAGTACTTTCTTGGTCCTTAGCGGGACTTGTTCCACAACCGGTAAGTAATAAAGTGGTCGCGATTGCTGCGTATATAAAACTCCATCTGCTTTTCATCGTAAACCCCTCCTTGGTTAAATTTGACGTCTGAGACGCCGTAATGTTTCATTAATAGTACCTTAGTTTTTTGAATCTTTTATAGTGTGCCTTAAAAATAGTATAACGTAAAGTCTTTTCTAATGCTGGCTGTTTTTAGTTGTCGGAATGTGTCGTTAACTAACTCCCTTATAATGAGAGTATTCCTGTATAATATAAAATTAGCTATGTGTTAATCCATGGAGGGATTATCTTGGAGTGGAATTTAGAAGAAGAAATTGAATCATTACGTGAAAAGATGATGGACGCAGCGATAAAAAAAGGACTGACTGCTGCTGAAACGGTAGAGTTCAGTAGAAAGCTTGATAATATCATGGATCAATACGAAGAGCTAAAAAAAGGCTGATAACGGAGTAATGGGGTATGCCTGTCTTAGGAAGAAGTTAGTCGCTTTACAGATGGGCTCGATAAAATTAGAAAAATATTTTGTAAACAATGTTTAATAAACAAGAAAAGCGGGGAAATTAAGTTAGAACACAGCAACATTCTCATTTCCCCCTTTTGAGGACGGATCCCTATTACAGGGTTCCGTCCTCCTTTTTTTTATGAAAGTAGAAATGAATGATGGAAAAATACAAATTCTTTGGTAGGATAAAAGATAATACGACTATTAACTTCATTCAGCAGTGGAGTCACCCCTGCAGATTGAAGAAAGGAAGGCAACCTAAGTACGCCGCGTCCTGCGGCAACGGTTGCATGACCTACATCCTGTAGGTCCGCGCATTTGATAGAGGGGGAATTAAAATGGAAATCAAAAAGATCGCATTTATTGGGACAGGTGTTATGGGCGCCAGCGTTGTTAAGCACCTCTTAGACAGTAATTATGAAGTGGCTATATATACACGTACAAAAGAAAGGGCGAGGTCTCTAATTGAAGCAGGCGCTGCTTGGGAGGACACTATTGCTGAGGCGGTGAAGGATGCACAATTAATCTTCACAATGGTTGGGTATCCGGCAGATGTCGAAGAAATTTACTTTGGAGATAGTGGTATTTTTTCAACTGGTAAGGCAGGTCAGATTCTTATTGATATGACGACTTCCAGCCCGGCACTGGCTATACGGATTGCGAAGGCAGGTGCTACGTTGCAGATGGCAGCAATCGATGCACCTGTTTCCGGGGGAGACATTGGCGCGAAGAATGGGACGTTGTCAATTATGTGTGGCGGCGAAGAAGAAGTATTCAAGACAATCACACCGGTTTTGTCGGTATTTGGAAAACAAATTGTTTATCAGGGACTAGCAGGCTCCGGGCAGCACGCGAAAATGTGCAATCAAATTGCCATTGCAACCAATATGATCGGTGTTTGCGAAGCGCTGGTGTACGCTGAAAAAGCGGGACTGGATCCTGAAACTGTGCTGAAGTCTATATCAACAGGAGCAGCGGGCTCATGGTCATTGTCCAATTTGGCACCACGGATGTTAGATGAGGATTTTGAACCAGGATTTTATGTTAAGCATTTCTTGAAAGATATAAACATTGCCCTGACAGAAGCTAAAGCGATGCAGCTATCACTTCCTGGATTAAATCTTGCGCATGAAATGTATGGAAAGCTTGTTGAAAAAGGTTTTGGCGAAAAAGGGACACAAGTTCTATATAAAAGTTATTTATAAACCTAAATAGTTATAGAAATACGCCGAAAATAGAAATAAGTGATCAATTAATTTGATTAAGCACTAAATAATTTGACCAGGTGAATACCTAAATAAACTGAACGAAGGCGCCTTTCAAGGGGGAGCCGAAGCCCTAAGACTTTCGGCGAGGCTGTTTGGCATATGGCGGGAGGCATCCCCTATCGCTGAAGAGGATTCGATTGGATACCTATATAATACTATTATAAAACGCGGGAGCTGAGTGGGTGAATACAATTAAATCAGATGCAGTAACATATGAAGTCTTTGAATTTGTAGAATTTCAAGTAGGCAAAAGCAATTTTGGACTTGGCATTCAACATGTCCGTGAAATTATTCAACCCGTCCTAGTTACTGTATTGCCACATGCGCACCCGTATATTGAAGGGATTATTCAATTACGAGGAGAAGTACTTCCTGTCATCGATTTGAAGAAAGTAACAGGAAATACAGATATCAATGAAAGTGATGAATCAAAATATATCGTTGCGGAATTCGACGGGACAACAGTTGTCTTAGATGTGACGGCTGTCACCCAAATCCAGCGTATCAATTTTTCAGAAATTGAACCTGCTTCTGATATGTATATGGGTAATAAAGTACCTGTTTCGGGAGTTATCAAGCGTGATAATGGAATGATTCTTCTCGTTGACTTTGAAAAAGTAATCGCAGAGCAAATTAAGTAATAGAAGAGAGAAAGGGGCTATTCTCGCTGGTAGCCAGCAGGAATAACCCCTTTTTAAAAAGATAAGAAAGTATACGTTTTTCAACATGGAATAGTGTCTAGCTACAGCGCCTAGCCCCTGGGCCCACACGACGTGGGTCATGCAGCTGTTGTGACAGGATGTCGCGATCTTAGGCTGCCTTCCTCAGTCGCTTCAGTCCATAAGTTAAAGGCAAAGAGCGCCTTTATCTTATGGCCATCCGACGTACAGGACGTACTAGTGCCGACGTTGCCACAGGACGTGGCGAATTTAGTCGGCCAGCGCTTTTCGGGTCTACCAAGACGCTTGCGCTTTTCTTATTGTCTAGACTCCAGCGCCTAGCCCCTCGAGTCGCTTCAGTCCTAAAGTTAAAGGCAAAGAGCGCCTTTATCTTTAGGCCCTCCAGCGCTTTTCGGGTCTACCAAGGCGCTTGCGCTTTTCCTATTTACCATCCAAATAAGATGAACGAAAACTTTGTGTACCCTGAATGCTGTGGATAGACCTTTTTGGTACCGTTTTTTTCTTCTCGGGTACGACCTGATGGATGGGTCCCACATATTTGGAGAGAAGCTCACGCGCAGTTTTCAAGCTCATTCGTTCTTGTGGGTTGCGAGAAGTTGGATCTTGTTGTCCGAGGTGTGGAAGTGTATTGAAGTCTTCTTTTTCCGGGATTGTATGAAAGAGGAATTCGTCACATCGGACGAGAACTGTGGAATGCTGCTTGCTGAATTTGGGATTGTCGACAAAATGCAATCCGATTTTTTCGGCAGTACCCGAACTAAGAAGTTTGTCTATTGCCATCTTTTTTAAAGCGTAAAGTTGTCTATTGTCAGGCGCTGTTTTTGCATGTCGATTTACAGTATAGATGGCAATTGCCAGTTGACGGATGGAATGCTTGTTTTTCAAAATAGGCCTCCTTCGTTGGAAGATTGAATGATTATATATGTTTCATATAATACCAAGAATGAAAGAATTGTACAACTTCAGACTTAAATGTTGGTGAAAACACTGGGTTTTCTGAAGGCGCATTTTGCTACTAATAGAAGAATTACGCATCTAATTAGTTGATACATACTTTTTCGATATCAGTGCAATCTATTTATATTCGACTATAAGTGATCGGGCGACTGTTACACATTGGCCTGGATTACTCGATGAAAGTTTAGATAAATGCACAACAGACGGAGGCACACATGGAAAACGTTAAGATTGAAGAACGTTTAGAAAAAGTTATAGAATCGTATATATTTAACCATTCGTTTAAAATGACCATATTTGTAGAGGAAAATAAGCAAGGTAAATTTGATGTGCTGTACGCCAACTCATTGGCTAAGCAATACTTTTCAGCTGATATCGAACAAACAGCTGCTAGTTTTTTTTGTGATTTGTGGATACCAATCAAACGCAGGATGCGGAAATTACAAAATCAATCAAACTTTACGACTGAAATTCAATCGATGCGGGGTGCGACAAGCGTATTATTCGAACTGGATTTTCAACGTCATACAGAAGAGCATGAAAGAGATATTATCGTCATTGAAATGCGTGAACGGCTAGATACCAAAACTGAAAGGAAGTCTCAGACGGAGTTACAACATAAATATAATTCTGTCATCGAACATAATCTGGATCCAATCATAACCATCGATCAAAACTTTAAAATGATCTACTCGAATCGAGCAGTTCATTTAGGATTCGGCTATCGATTCAAAGAACTATCCGGTCGTTCAATCTTGAATCTTACCCGGGAAGATAAAATGAAAGAGTTCAAGCTCTTCCTAACCCGCGCTCTTGCAGGGGAATCAATTGATATGGAAGATTCGACTTTTTTCCATAAAAGGGGTCACTTATTGCCCGCGTACTTGAAGGCAATTCCTGTCTTTGTTGATGGAAATGTGAAAGAAGTTCAATTGATTGTACGGGATACATCAATTCATCAGAAAAATAATGAGAAACTTCTTTACCTGAGCTATCATGATCATTTGACAGGTGTGTGGAATCGTCAGGCGATGATAGAACACTTTGCAGAGGATTCTCTTTATGCCTTAAAAAGCGAAAAAAGACTGTCTTTCGTTCACTTAGGACTTGATCGATTCAAATTAATAAATGAATCACTTGGACATAATGGCGCGGACGAAATATTAAAAATGGTTGCCGAACGATTAAAAGTAATCTGTCCTGCATCCACCAGATTATATCGTAATGGCAGCGATGAATTTATCGTCTCATTGCAAAATCATTCTGTGCTGAAGACAGAGAAGTTTGCACAACAATTACTGAATGATTTCGGAAAACCATTTTATCATAATCATCAGGAGTATTTCATTTCTGCATCCATCGGAATTGCCGTTTATCCTGAAGATGGCAAAACACTTGAGGACTTACTAAGGAAGTCCGAGCAAGCACTAGCCTTTGTAAAAGATCGTGGCCGCTCCCATTATCGATTCTATCAAGAAGCGATGAATTCTACTTTCCCGGATGAAGCACTGATGGAATCACATTTACGCAGGGCGATTGAGTTAAATGAATTGACGATCCACTATCAACCGCAAGTCGATTTGAAAACGGGGTATATTAGCAGTTTCGAAGCGCTACTTAGATGGAACAACGGCAAATTTGGGTTTGTATCACCGGTGCAATTCATCCCCATTGCTGAGGAGTCAGGTCTTATACATGGAATTGGTGATTGGGTATTAGACCAAGTATGTAAACAGTTGAAAGAGTGGCAGGATAAGCAGTTCAAAGCCGTCAGGATAGCTGTAAATATATCCCCAAGGCAATTTAGAATGGAGAACTTTGTTAATAAATTGAAAGGGAAAATTTCTTACTATGGCATCGTACCGTCTTCCCTTGAAGTGGAAATCACAGAAGGGGCATTGACGATAATAGATGAGACGTTAGCAACGTTAAATGAACTAAAGAAAATCGGTATTTTCATCTCTGTAGATGATTTTGGAACGGGTTACTCATCACTAAGTTATTTGAAGCAATATCCAATTGACATCATTAAAATTGATCGCTCATTTATAAAAGATATTGAAATTGATGTGAAAAATAAAGCAATAGCGAAGACAATTATTAATCTGGCTCATAGTCTTGGGATGGAAGTCATCGCAGAAGGCGTGGAGAAGGATTTACAAGCAATGATTCTACTTGAAGCCAATTGTCAGAAGGCGCAAGGCTTTTTGTACAGTAAGGCAGTTCCCGTAGAGGAGATTGTAGAAAAGTATTTAGGAGGCAATGCGTAATTGTATAAACGGACAATGGAGAAAATTCGTTGTCCGTTTTTTGTTCTCAAGGAAATTATGAAATCTCGTACTGTGGATAAGCTGCAAAATAGAGATTTCCGTCTAGACTCTAACGCCTAGTGGCTCGGAGGCCCACAAGATGTGGGTCACGCAGACATTGCCGCAGGACGCGGCGTACTTTGGCTGTGTTCCTTAACTTGTCGGTCCGACTGTGCGGCAAAGAACGCCGCTTCGCCAGCCCGTCTTATGCCTGTCGCCCCTGAACAGGCGCTTGCGCTTTTGTTCTCGTCATGAACTAAATAACATGTTACAATTATGAGTGAGTATTCATTCATAATACAAGGGGGAATTGCTGTGTTTGATGGAAGAGTGATAATTGTAACAGGTGGATCGAATGGAATGGGGAAATACATGGCGAAGAAATTTGCTGATGAAGGTGCACAAGTAGTTATTACGGGTAGAGATATAGATAGATTGAAAGCGGCTCAAGAAGAAATTGGGGATCGCGCACATCCATTCCAGATGGATGTACGGAATGTTGAATCAGTTGCAGCGCTTGTCGCTTTCACGGATGAAAAGTTTGGCCGAATCGATGGATTGGTAAATAATGCGGCAGGAAACTTCATCGTCAAAGCAGAAGATCTATCACCTAACGGCTGGAAGTCTGTTATAGATATTGTACTAAATGGCACATTTTATTGTTCAAGTGCTGTTGGAAAGTACTGGATTGAAAAAGGACAAAAAGGATCGATTTTGAATATGCTTGCAACGTATGCATGGGATGCGGGCGCGGGCGTCATTCATTCCGCGGCAGCCAAAGCAGGTGTCATGTCGTTAACTCGGACATTGGCGGTTGAGTGGGGAAGTCAATATGGAATCCGTGTGAATGGTATTGCGCCGGGCCCGATTGAACGTACAGGCGGTGCAGAGAAGTTATGGCAGTCAGATGAAGTGGCTAAGCGCACACTTGAATCCATACCTTTGGGCCGTCTTGGAAAGCCGGAAGAGATTGCAGAACTAGCGGCATTTATTATGTCAGATAAGGCGTCCTACATGAATGGAGAAATTGTGACATTAGACGGCGGGCAATGGTTGAACAAATCTCCTTTTTGAGGATAAAATAGAGCTATTTGCACATCCTACCCTCAAAAGGAGGGATATTTTTGGATGTATGGACAGTTCCATTAATTACAGTAGCCTTGATCATTAGTATAATTGGCTTTATCGCAGTGATGAAATGGAGAAAGGCGAGTGTTCTTGCTGAAGGACCGGATAATCATATTTCTGGTCCAATTGAAGAGCATCCATTTAACTTGAATCCAATTATTTGGATCGTCCTCGTTGCTGTATTATTCATTGGAATTGTTATTTTCTATTACGCAGCCTCTTCTTAACAGAAGGGGTTTTCTTTTTTGTTTTCACGGATAGAAAGTCCTTCTTATGATATGATAGATATGTAGTTTTAAGGTGAACAGCATAGCTACAGAAGGAGAAGATTTACATGATTTCTATAAACAATAGGGATTTTCTTTTCACACCGATAGCGGATTTTATCATTTCGTCTGAAAAAGTTGCGCATGTTCAGGTTGGAAATAATGCAGAGCACGCCCTCCTTGTTCTAACAAAAACTGGTTATTCAGCTATACCGATCCTTGATGCGAAATACCGTTTAAAAGGGTTGCTCAGTATGGGGATGATTACTGATTCTATTTTGGGTCTTGAACGTATTGAATATGAACGTCTTGCTGATTTAAAAGTTGATGAAATTATGCAAACCAATTTGCCGTCGATAAAAATAACGGATAGATTCCAAAAAGGGCTCGATTTATTAATTGACCATACATTTCTTTGTGTGACGGAAGAAGACGGCACATTTGCAGGCATATTAACGCGAAGAGTAATAATGAAACAATTTAAAAGATATATTTACTCGGTTGAATAATTGTTACGGTAAAATTATGGGCTCCTAAATGGGGCCTTTTTCTGTATTTAGGAAACTATAAAGTTCTCGGCCTTTGGATAACCTACGAAAGACGATAATCCACGTCCAGACTCAAGCGCCTAGAGGCTGCGTTCATTTAGAACAGGCGCTTTCGCTTTTGTTCGTTTAAAAGGAGAATGAAGACAGTGAAAAATAATAAAATAACGAATCGCCCCCTTGTGCTTATTTCTGTCATGCTGGCAATGTTTGTCGGTGCGGTGGAAGCTACAATTGTGACGACAGCAATGCCTTCGATAGCTTCGGACCTTGGTGGTTTTTCAAGATATAGTTGGATTTTTTCTTCGTATTTACTGATGAGTACGGTCACTGTACTCATTTATGGTAAATTGGCGGACTTATTTGGCCGCAAACCAATTTTATTTATTGGGTTGACGATATTTCTAATTGGATCTATATTATGTGGTTTTGCCGTTTCAATGGAGCAGTTAATCGGATTCAGGTTACTTCAAGGCTTAGGTGCAGGTGCCGTAATGCCGATTGCTACGACAATTATTGGCGATATCTATACGAGGGAAGAACGAGCGAAAGTCCAAGGGTATTTATCCAGTGTTTGGGGAATTTCGGCTGTATCTGGTCCAGTTATTGGTGGGCTTATTGTCCACTATATGAATTGGAAATTTGTTTTCTGGGTGAATGTGCCGCTTGGAATACTCGCGATGGTTGGTATCTATCTGTTTCTTCATGAACCAAAGCGGGAGAAAAAAGTTTCGATTGATTATAAAGGTGCTTTCTTACTTACGCTATCGTTATCCACTATTATATATTGGCTTGTCGAGGGTGGCCAGGCATTCGGTCGTATGTCGTTTTACGGTATCACCCTTATCATTGTAGGGCTTGGATTGATAGCGCTATTTGTTAGGGTCGAACGACAAGCTATAGATCCAGTGATGCCGTTTGCACTGTGGAAAAACCCGGTTATTTTGTATGCGAATCTTGTGTCGTTAACGACAGGCGTCATATTAATTGGCGTTTCCTCATATTTGCCGACATTCGTAACAGGCGTGATGGAACAGCCAGCGATTATTGCGGGATTCACACTGACTGCAATGTCAATTGGTTGGCCGATTGCTTCATCTGTTGCAGGACATTTGTTAATCCGCCATGGAACGTTTCTTGTATCCTTTGCGGGTGGGGTTTCACTCGTTTTTGGAACCTCTTTATTTGTCATGATGGATGCTGGATCAGATCCGTGGTGGGCTGCGATGGCAAGCTTTTTTGTGGGCATCGGGATGGGGCTGACAAGTACCTCGTTCACCGTTACAATTCAAGGGGAGGTTCCAAGAGAGACGCGGGGATCCGCGACGGCTGCCAATATGTTCATGCGGAATTTTGGAAACACGGTAGGGGCGGCATTATTCGGCTCGATTTTAAATGGCATGTTAATGACTCGTTTTAGGCAGGAAGATTTGAATTATAGTTTAGATGATGTCAATTTACTGCTGACGGATGAAATGAGACAAACGATACCTGTAACAAAAGTACAGCTGTTACAAAATGCGCTTGATGGCTCGTTGCAATGGGTATATATTACTGTAGCTATTTTTGCTGTTATCAGCTTGCTCCTTATATTAAAAATTCCACGTGGAAAGGGGTATTTGAATGACAACGACAGAACTTGAAATCATTAAAGCGTTAGCGGAAGAAGGGAATATGCGAAAAGCTGCAGAGCGCCTTTTTTTATCGCAACCAGCACTTTCCCAGCGATTACAATCAATTGAAAAGGAGTGGGGAACGTTATTGTTCATCCGCTCGCAGAAAGGGCTTGAGCCAACGCCGGCGGGAGAACTAGTCATCGCTTATGCACGTGAAGCGATCTTGAAACGTGAAGAAACGTTTGAAATGATTGCATCAATGGCGGATAAAGTGCACGGCACATTGAAAATTGCATGTGCGTCCATCGTAGGGCAGACGTGGTTGCCGCAAGTATTGAAAGAGTACGTTGAAATGTATCCAGATGCCAAAATCTCGCTGATAACGGGATGGAGTTCAGAAATTGTAAAAGCATTATATGAAGGAGAAGCTCATGTTGGAATTGTGCGTGGCCAGGTAGATTGGAAGAGTAAAAAAACGTATCTATTCCGAGACCACCTCTATTTAGTAGACCGTGAAATTACGTCGATCGAAGAATTGAAAGATACGACACGGCCATTTATTCAGTTCAAGAGTGACTCGAATTATCATATGGAAATTCAGCGTTGGTGGCAGCGTCATTTTGACCAAAATCCGGGCCGTCAAATTACAGTCGATCAGATTGAGACTTGTAAGCAATTGGCGTTAAATGGGATTGGTTATGCGATATTACCGTCAATTACATTGACCGGTGATGAAGATGTCAATAAAATGCCGCTGTTAAACAATGAAGAGGAATTTGAATTGACACGAGATACTTGGTTAATCGGATATGAATCTTCATTTGCACTAAAACAAGTGGATGCCTTCACACAAATTGTCCAAAGTCATGCCGAAAGATTACAAAAAGATTACAATTATTGAGAAATAAAGGAACTTTAGGTTGTCTCGTTCGTACTAATAAGATGAGAACTATAAGTCTACATGACAGGAGGAGAATGGTATGTGGAGAAAGTTTGCGCTGTTTTTGGTTTTGCTAATTGGATTGATTGTCTTCATTCCGGAAATCAATGCTCTTGCAGCTCCAGATTTAAAAGTAAGTGTTTCGGCAGGCATCGATGGTAAAGCGAAGGAAGGAAAAGGTGCACCTATAATAATTGTGATCGAAAACAGTGGAACTGCATTTAGCGGTGATCTTGTAATTGATGTACCGAGTTATTTCACGATAGGAAGTGGGGAAGCAATCCCCCTAGATGTCGGTGCTGGGGAGACCAAAACGATTTCGCTTGTTATCCCGAATATGACCGATATGAATAATATGTATGGGGGAATGGCGAACACGAAAACGATATTCCTATACGAAGGTGGATGGGAAAAAGGGAAGGAAATTGTACATAAAGGTTCACAAAAGTTAACGACGACGATGTATTATGACGATTCTAAATTTATCGTAACGTTTACGGATAATCCGGATCGTCTAGGCGCTTTGAAAAATAGCCGGGTTTTGAATGCTGCGACTAGCCAAATCATTAGCGCATCGAAAATGGGTGAACCAAATTTTCCTGAAGAAGCGGCAGGATGGGGAGCGGCAGATTTTATCATTATCGATGAATATCCACTCGCCGATTTATCTGAAAGGAAACAGAATGCGTTGTTAGGGTGGGTTCGTTCAGGGGGCATCTTAGTAATCGGGGGTTCTGACAACGTGAAAGCGGAGACGGGTGTCTTTTCAGACCGGTTACCCCTGACGTTGAATGGGAGTTCCGATGCGAATCCTGAGGTTTTCAATAAGTGGGCGGGAACAAAAGGATTCGAAGGTACTATCCCTACCTATTTATCAGAATTAAATCCGGGTGCATTGTCCCTACTTGAAGATGAAGGTAATGTCCTCGTTGCCTATTCCAATTTGGGCCAGGGAAAGATTGTCCAGACGGCTTTCTCGTTCGGCGATGACCCAATAGCTAAAATGGTTGGAATGCCTGCATTCTGGGGTACATTATTTGATAAGACGGGACATTCAAATCAATGGGGGCACAATCCTCATGACAATCCGAGTAATGCGATTGTCCAGACGGTAGGTAGTACCAACGAATTGTTTCCTTCATTCAAAGTGTCTGCGCCATTAATTTTCGGAATAATTATTTTCTATATTATTCTTATTATACCAGTGCTTTACTTTATCCTTAAACGGAAAGACAAACGAGAATATGCATGGTGGATTATTCCTTCCATAGCGATACTGGCGTCTATTGCTATATTTGCATACGGAGCGAAAGATCGAATTGGAAGAGCACAAATTCAACATTCCGCAATATTAAATGTTGAACAGGATGGTAGTTTGGTAGGGTTTTATGCGGAGTCAATTCTAACCAATAAATCTGGGAACTTTACATTTTCCGCACCTGCTGAAACAAAGCTTGGTGCTTCGTTGCCGAATAATGACCCTTTCACGTCCAATCAAGGGACCATCCATAAAAAGGCGATTGTTGAAAAGGATGCAGCAGGTACGACAATGCATCTTCGTAACATTGGCTATTGGAATGTAGGGACAGTTTATGGAGAAACAAGGATTGAAAAGCAAGGGAATTACGCCATCCAATTGAATGTCACGGATAAAAAATTGACGGGTTCAGTGACGAATGAATTTCCGTTTGCATTGAGGGATGTAGCTATTTGGTCAGGAACAAAACTGATTCCAATCGGAGATCTTGGACCGGGGGAAACGGCCCAAGTGGATGAAACGTTGAAAACCTCTACGTTGCTTCCAAGAAAATCGATGTTCAATTCCTATATGAATCCTGCACCAGTCAATATGGATGACCTGACGAAGATGAGGAAAGATAGCATTCTGTCGTTTTCCGGTGAATATATGAACAAGACTTCGAGTCCAGCCATAATCGGTTATACGGATACACAGATTGTTCCTATTGAACTTCTTAAGGTAAAACCTTCTGTGTCAGCATTAACGATACTCGTCCAACCGGCAGTGGTAGATGTAACGTTGACCGATGCGTTTACAGTTGAACCTGAGATGATGGAGATGTCGATGCTGTCAGAGGACGGACAGTTTCAGCCAGATTCACAGGGTTATGGTACAGACGAATATTACTTTAATGAGCCAGTGTACAATCAAACTTGGCAATTACCAGAGGGATTAATAGGGAGGAACATGAAATGGACTTCGCTAGAACTTTCGAAAATACAAAAACAGCTTTATGATGTCAGCTTATTAAATGTGCGGTCTGGCCAATTCGAGCAGTCAGAGTCAGGGAAATTGGTTAAGACGGAAAATATAAACGACTATATAACACCTGATGGAAAAGTTGTTGTCCGAATCAAATTTCATGATGAAAAGAATGGCAATCAAGGCCGTGTTCCTATGCTCAAGCTGAATGGGGAGGTGTCGCAATGATAGAGATAAAAGGACTTACAAAAAAGTATGGTCAATTCAAAGCGCTTGATAATTTGAATTTGACGTTAAGTGAAGGAACAGTTTTCGGATTTGTTGGTGCGAACGGAGCTGGGAAATCGACGACATTCCTCATTCTTGCGACCTTATTGCAACCGACGGCGGGTGATGTCTTGATCGACGGAGTGAATATCCGGAAGAATCCGGAAGCCGTGCGAAAAATGATTGGTTATATGCCAGACTTTTTTGGCGTCTATGATCAGCTGAAGGCGGATGAGTATCTAGACTTTTACGGTGCGAGCTATGGCATTCCAGAAGCAGAGCGGCAAAAGCTTATTCCGCAATTGCTGGAACTCGTGAATCTGTCACATAAGCGTCATGCGTACGTAGACCTTTTATCGCGGGGAATGAAGCAGCGACTTTGCTTGGCGCGCAGTCTTATCCATGATCCTAAAGTACTTATTCTTGACGAACCTGCATCTGGACTTGATCCTCGTGCACGTGTTGAAATGAGAGACATCCTAAAAACGTTAAAAAACATGGGCAAGACAATTTTAATTTCGTCGCATATTTTGCCTGAACTAGCGGAAATGTGTGATGAAATCGGGGTAATAGATAATGGTCGTCTCATCGCGCATGGCTCTGTTGCTGAAATTCAGGATAAACTGCGAGGAGAAAGGGTTATTACGGTCCGATTGGTTGGACAGCTTGACAGCGCAATCGCATTTTTCGAAGAAGATCCGTACGTGTTGAATATCGAAAAGTTGGATGCTGATGATGGCATCAGATTTTCATATAAAGGAACAGAAGAAGACCAAATCATTTTGTTGAAGCGAGCTATCATGAATAATATTCCAATCCTCTCATTCATGGAACATGTGACCAATCTGGAGGATGTGTTCATGGAAATAACGAAAGGAGCCGATTAATATGAAGATGAATTTCAATAATCCGGTCCTCTTTAAAGAATTAAAATTAAGGTTCCGCTCACCAAAAAGTTTCATAGGTATCCTATTCTACTTGATAGCGATGTGTATTTTTGTTTTTGGTTTTATCTTTGCGACAATGACGATGTCAGGGACGTCTTATTTCAGACCTAGTGAAAGTTTCATCTTGTTCGGACTGTTAGCATTTATCCAATTAGGACTTGTGTTATTCATTACACCGGGTTTGACGGCTGGAGCAATTAGCTCGGAAAGAGAAAAACAAACGCTGTCAATTTTATTGACGACATCACAAAGTTCATTTCAAATCATTACAGGAAAGTTGTCGTCATCAATTGCATTCCTGTTGCTGCTTATTGTGGCGGGACTACCGATCTATAGCCTAGTATTCTTATTCGGCGGTATTTCTCCCCTGGACTTTGTTAAAGTGTTCTTCTTCTTATTTGTTACGCTTCTTGCAATAGGCAGTGTGGGTGTTATGTTCTCTACACTCATTCGCCGGACGATTGTTTCGATGATAGCCACGTATGGAACAATGCTGTTCCTATCGGTTGTCACCGGGTTTATATTCTTGATTGTACTGCAAATGACAGCGTTCAATCACATGGGAACAGGTACACCGTCACCTTCAATGCTTGGGCATATTATTGCCTCAATTAATCCAGCAATCCTCTTCGCATCATTACTTTCGCAGGGAATGGGGGATAGTATTTCGGAAATGACACAAGTGAAATTCCCGATTTGGATTGGCTATCTTATTTTCTATTTGTCACTTACGGTTATTTCACTATTTATAGCAGTAAAGAAGCTGCGTGTTAATATGAAACGTTCAAAATAATAGGGAGATGGGCAAATGGAAAGGAAATCATTATTGGGAAAATATATACGGGCTACTTTGTACCGGCTGCGTTTTGAAAAAATGATCTATACGGTGCAAACGGGAATGTTTGCTGCCACCCTTTTCGCGGTACTTATTGTTGTTGCTTCTAGACTATTTGTCCTTCCTTATTATGGACGTATCGCGCTTGTCGGGACCGTATTGATACTTGTTGCGACAATCGTTTTCATTGTCTATAAAAGATACAAGAACGACGATGCGGTAAGGCAGCTTGACGAATTTATGCCAGATAATCTTCTTATTACAGCGATGGATATCAAGGTCAATGAAACACATCTTGCTCCTGCTATCATCGTTGCAGCCGAGTCAAAAGTGGCGGATGCATTTGAGCGGTTTAAAAAAAGGAAGAAACGGTATGTAAATTCAAAAATGCTAGGTGGATTTATTATTGTCTCTGCTTGTCTCGCCCTATTAGTCACGTTTCCATCTGAAGCACAGTTGGAAGCGGGAGCGATTGAAAAGGAAAAAGAAATTATTGAAGAGATGAAAAAAGAAGTGCAGGATTTGATTGGAAATGCTGAACTTCCTGAAGTGAAAAAGGAATTACAGGAACTCGCTGAAAAGCTTTTGAAGGCGGAAACGTCGGAAGAGGCGTTGAGGGAACTTGTTAAGAAACAGAAGGAATTACGATTGAAAGAACAACGTCTAGCAGACAAAAAAGAGATAGCTAAGACATCTGGTGATCCTGCGGATTCGTTAAGTGATGAGGAAGAAAAGGAACTTAGCGAGCTTAAGGAACTTACGGATAAACTTGCACAAAATGCAGGAGAAGCACATAGCGCGTTGAATGAAATTGGTAAAGCGCCAGCATTACCTGCGCTTGCAAGTTCAGGGAATAATTCATCTTCAACATCGAGTGACACTAAACCAGGTGCATCAGAAGGAAATGGTGAAGGCAGCGGTAATGGAGAAGACCAAGGAGAAGGAGAAGGAGAAGGAGAAGGAGAAGGAGAAGGAGAAGGAGAAGGAGAAGGAGAAGGAGAAGGTCAAGGCCAAGGTCAAGGTCAAGGTCAAGGTCAAGGTCAAGGTCAAGGTCAAGGTCAAGGTCAAGGTCAAGGTCAAGGTCAAGGTCAAGGTCTAGGTCAAGGCCAAGGCCAAGGCCAAGGCCAAGGTCAAGGTCAAGGTCAAGGCCAAGGCCAAGGTCAAGGTCAAGGCCAAGGAGGAAGGAGCCTTCTTTCAATCCCGAATAATCGTGTAGGTGAAAAAAACGCCCCATCGATTGTTGGTGGTGAACTTGGTGAAGGGGATTTCATCGAGGAACGCGAAACAAATGGTCCCGTTGACAAAGGGACCATCCGGCCTTACAAAGAAGTTGTTGGAGATTATAAAGATTCTTACTTGAAAAGTACGGATAAGATGAAGTTGCCGCCAGATTTGCAGCACATCCTCTCAGATTACTTTTCCTCAATCGAATGAAGACAGAATGGGAGTGTATATATGCCATTTACACCAGAGCAGTTTGAAGAAATGAGTGGAAAACTAGGGTTAGTTAAGGAGGAAATCGGAAAATTTATCGTTGGCCAACAGGAAGCGGTCGAGTTTTCTCTCTATTCGATATTGGCAGATGGGCACGCACTGTTGGAAGGGCTGCCCGGTCTTGGAAAGACAATGCTCATTCGAACGATTTCAGAAGTGCTCGATTTGTCATTTTCAAGGATTCAATTTACGCCTGATTTAATGCCTGCTGACATAACGGGGACAAGCATCTTGGAACGCAATGAAGAAGGGATGCAGCGCTTCACTTTTAAAGAAGGACCGATTTTTAGCCAGATGGTATTAGCGGATGAAATTAACCGAGCTACGCCGAAAACGCAAAGTGCCTTGCTTGAAGCGATGGGTGAGAAAACAGTAACAGTACTAGGGGAGACACGACAAATGGCACGTCCGTTTTTCGTTCTTGCAACGCAGAACCCGATTGAAATGGAAGGTACTTATCCATTGCCAGAAGCGCAGATGGACCGTTTTCTTTGTAAAATAATTTTGCCGTATCCATCGAAATCTGAACTGAAGGAAATAATTCTGCGCACAACGGGACCACAACATATCGATATTCAAAAAGTAATGGATGCAGAAGAAATCGTCATGGCGCAAGAAATGGCCAAAGAAGTTGTTATTGCGGATGAAATGATTAATTACGCGGTCGATCTTGTTTCAGCAACCCACAACCACAGCGGTTCTTCGGATGACTGGACAAAATATGTCCAGTACGGAAGCGGACCACGGGGACTTCAGTCTATTATCAGACTCGCTAAAGCGCGTGCGCTTGTGTCGGGGCGCTATCATGTATCCATTGCGGATATTAAAACAGTTGCTAAACCTGCACTGCGTCATCGCATTCTCATCAACTATGAAGGGGAAGCAGAGGGCGTTGACGTTGATGGTTTGATTGTTAAGTTGCTTGAAGAAGTACGGCAAGGAGCATCGGTGCAATGAACGGTGAACTGTTTCCTAACGGGTTAGCGAAGAGGCTTGGCGCATTATCGATTCTATCTCGGTCAGGCCGTCTCGGGCATCATAAAGGGACACATCGTTCAAGAAAGACGGGTTCCTCCCTTGATTTCTCCGATTTCAGAGAATACCATCCGGGTGATGATTTGCGCCATATCGATTGGAATGTTTATGCCCGAACAGATAAACCTTATATTAAGCAGTTCCTAGATGAACAAGAGATGCGCATTCATATTTTACTGGACCCGACGAAGTCCATGGGGGCAGACGGAAAATGGAATTATGCCCGTCAACTGGCAATAGCGCTTGGGCAATTAGCACTTAAGAGCGGAGATACCCTGTCGTTTTCCACTTGGACTGATGGGCAGGATTACTTTTTTAGAAAGAAAGGCACCGCGCATCGTGCTTCTGTGACGAAATTCATCACGGCGATTGACGCTCCAGGGTCAACAGAAAATTTCACTGACCGAGCACTTGCGTCTATTCCAAAAGCAGTAACGGTGTTGTTCATCCTGACAGATGGACTTGAAGAGGTCGGAAAGTGGGAACATCTATTTCGCCGTCTGCCTGGGATTTGCGGTGACGTACGTGTTGTAACGATTCACTCAAAAGCGGAGGAAGAACCTAATTACGAGGGAGATATCCGATTTGTCGACATCGAAAGCGGTGACGGAATTGAAGTGACTATGACGAGGCGTGCGGTCCAAGATTACCTGGAAAAGAAATCAATACATGAAGCACAAATGACAGCGCTAGCCCGCAAATTTGGTATTCAACTCATTCGTGCAGAAGTTGCTGAAGGTGTCATGGAAACCGTAACAAAAAAAATGCGGCACGCAGGATGGGTGCGATAGATGGAGGCGGCTAAGTGGGATTTGATAAGTTAGTGAATGGATGGACGGTGGTTTTTCCTATGGCCGTCCTTCTCTATTACTTTTTCCGAAAACGCTACGAAACGACAACAATATCATCAACATTATTTTGGGAACAATCGATGCGGGAAACACGGGTGTCTCCTTACTTGAAAAACTTGCAGCGGAATGCCCTGTTTTATCTGCAAATGGCGGCACTTCTGCTACTTGTATTTATTTTAGTAGGGCCTTATCTTACTAAAGAAGAGGCGGTCGGTGGTCATACTATTCTTATAGTGGACACGTCTGCGACTATGCTTGCTAGCAATGAAGGAACTACATTATTTGCGCGCAATCAGGAAGCGATGAAGGAACTTGTCGCGAGTCGCCTGGGAGAACCAATCACAATTATGACAACTGGGAAAGAGCCCATTATAGTTATACGGGAAGAAACAGACGGTGATGCAATCACGGCCGCTATCGACAAATTAGCCGTTACATATGAACATGAATATATGGAACGGGCAATTGAGTTCGCAAAGTCAATCACTGCAACAGATGGTGCTGCTATTCATATTTATACGGATTCACTAGACCAAGCAACTTTTTCTGAAGGAGAAAGCGCCATCGCATGGACGATTCATGGTGATGAATTACCTAAAGTCAATGTATCCATCGATCAATTCGGTGCTGTCAAAACGCCTGAAGGAACGGAAGCCATTATCAGGATTACCAATGATTCCACTGATGCTAAAATCGGAGCCGTACATATTAAGGATCTACAAACCGGTAACTCATTGAAAGTCGAAACCTTTTCTATTGAAGGCAAGGAAGAAGTACTTTTATCGTTCAAGGAGTTACCTGAAAGTAAATTATTACGTGCCGAAATCGTTGTAGAGGACGACTATGAAGCCGATAATACGGCCTACGTTTTATTAGGTAATGAGACGGGGGAGGCCGTTGTCGACGGGCAATTGCATGAGTTGGTAAAGAGAGCATTTGAAGCTGTGGGATTAACCGTTACAACTGGTTCCACGAATGAAATGCTAGCCGCACAGGACGGATCCATTATTGTGACAAACGATGTGTCATTCCTTAAAAAGGGAACGAAGCCGGTGGTGATTATTGGAAGGGATGATAAATCCACTGAACCAGTTGCAGGCGCTGTTAGAAATACCTCAGATCCACTGTTTACGATTGCAGATATAAGTGAGGTCTACGTAAGTGCCTTGTATCCGCCGTTTAAATCGTATACGACAATCGCGACTGTGGGCGATAAACCGTTCATTCAAAAATCCAAGCGTGGCGACATTGTCATACTTGCTGATATTGAACTGACCGACTGGCCACTTCATCCGTCTTTCCCGTTATTTGTTTGGAGTTCCGCTGAATTATTGCGTTCTGAAACAGATTCTTTAGGGTTATTTGTGCCTAATGAACGCAAAGCAGTTCTTTCAGGTGGAACAGAGAATGGACTGGAAATCTATACGATAGATGATGAATATGTAACGACAATTGCGGATGGTTCGAGTTTCATCGCGCCAGCACGTCCGGGTATTTACAAAGCGCTGGACGGAGGAGTCGAAAAGATGTTTGCTGTTCAGCTTGAGCGGTCAGAAAAAGAGCTAGATCAGGGTTCATCATATAAAATCGGGCGCACGGAAAATGGGAAAGGGAATGAAGAGGGGAAAAATAGGATTGGCTGGTTATTCCTTGTGCCACTTTTGCTTCTTCTACTAATTGAATGGGAGGTGCAAAGAAGACGTGGATATCCGAATTGATCAGCCATTATGGCTATTATTATTCATCCCAATCGCTCTCTATATGGCGTATACATGGAAATCATCGGGCATGCGGCTTGTTGGAAAAGGGACCATTCTCTTTATCTTGAGATGTACTGCAATTGCTGCTCTCATTTTTGCACTGGCAAATCCTTTTGTGACGCTGCGTGCAGATAAAGAACAAATATTGTTTGTCGTGGACCGCTCTGTATCTATTGAAAGTGCCGGGAACATGGCGGATAAATGGATTACAGAAAGTTTGAAAGGCCGTCAAGAGAATCAGTCAGTTGGACTGTATTCATTCGCAGAGACGTTCCGAACAGATTTACAGCTGACGGATGCAGACGTAGCACTTCCGGTAATAGGACAGATGGAACCGAAAGATGCAACCGACATTGCGAAAGCGATTGACCTTGCTGCTGCAGTGGCTAAAAATGATAGTGCGACACGGATTGTGTTACTGTCTGATGGTTTGGAAACGGTGGGCAAGGTCGAAGAGTTATTGCCTAAATATAATGAAGACCGTGTGATCATTGACACTGTTTTACTAGAACGACCAGGCAGTGCAGACGCCTCAATTACGATTTTTGATACGCCACTAACTGCTTATGAAGGAGAGAAGCAGCTGCTACAAGTTGAAGTGGAATCATCTACTCGAACTACTGGTGAACTGCTCATTTATCAAAATGATAAGGAAATCATCAAAGAACCGGTGACACTTGAGCCTGGTAAAAACACTTTTTCATTCCGTACATCGGCAACCGGAAGCGGACTGCTGAAATACGAAGCCAAACTCCTTGTATCGGATGATAGCTTTTTAGAAAACAACCGAATGCTGTCCGTCACGATGATGGAGCGTTCCCCACGTGTTCTTATTGTACAGACGAGCCGAAATCCATCAATCATCCCAGCACTGCTGGATAAAAATGCGATGACTGTAGATGTTGTCGATGCGGAACAATTACCGGAAACGCTGTCGGGTTATCTAGGCTACGGCGCAATCATTTTTGATAATGTGCCAGGGCATGTGGTTGGTGAAGATAAGATGACGATCATTGAACAGGCAGTAAAGAACTTTGGTACAGGCTTCATGATGGTCGGAGGAGATGAAAGTTTCGGGCTTGGCGGTTATTTCAAGTCTCCAATCGAACGGCTTCTACCAGTCGAGATGGAAGTGAAAGGAAAAGAATCGCTCCCTTCGCTCGGTCTAATGATTGTTATGGACAGATCGGGAAGTATGTCTGGTTCGAAAATCATCTTGGCAAGAGAAGCGGCTGCCCGTTCGGTTGAGCTTCTACGTGATGATGACACATTTGGTTTCACTGCATTTGACGATCAAGTATGGGAAGTCATTCCAATCGGTAAGCTTGGAGATAAGAAGGAAGCAGTCGAACAAATCCTCTCTGTACCAGCTGGCGGGGGGACGGATATTTTTCCAGGCATGCAAAAAGCATATGATGATCTTGCGGATTTGAAACTGCAAAGGAAGCATATTATTTTGATGACAGATGGCCAATCACCGATGCCTTCGGATTATGAAGATGTGATTGCGGAAGGTCGAAAAAATAATATTACGATGTCGACGGTTGCTATCGGTTCAGATGCGGACTGGTCGCTATTAGAAGATCTTGCGGAAAATGGTGGCGGAAGGTTTTACGACGTAGTCGATGAGTCGACAGTACCTGCAATACTGGCTAGAGAAACGTCGATGATGACGCGGACATATATCGAGGATAATCCGTTTTATATGACGCTGGGTGGTATTCCTGAATGGACGTCTTTGTTTAGTGAAGGGGTTCCGCAAATGAATGCCTATATTGCGACGACTGCGAAGACTACAGCAACGATTGCGGGGCTTAGTCATAAAGATGACCCTGTCATTGCTGAATGGATGTATGGTCTTGGCAGGACAGTTGCATTCACATCTGATTCAACAGGGAAATGGACGGGGGACTTAGCAAGATGGGGCGGCTACCCAGCGTTTTGGAATACCGCGGTGGCACGATTACTGCCGTCTTATGAGGAAGTCCCTTATATTATCACGCACGATAGAGGCGGCACCTATACGGTGACAGACAGTTCTCGTAAGGCAGCATTCCTCGACATAGCCGTCGTCGATGAAGCGGGGAAAGAAGTGCCATTTACCTCAGAGCCACTTGCTCCCGGTAAAGTACGTGTAACTGTTGATGCCAAACCGGGTCTTGTATTTTTCGGTGTATCGGATGATAAAGGCGGATTGTTCGAAGCCGGTCTGTCGGTGCCGTATAGCGATGAATATAAACCGACAGCTCCGAACCTAGCACTGATGACTAAAATTGCCGAACGAACAGGTGGAAAAGTGTTGGAAGCACCGACAGAAGCATTCCGCGATCATCCTTTTAAAAGTGGCGAAAAGATCCGAATTGCAGAATGGCTAATTTTAGCATCGATGATTTTGTTCTTTATCGATATCACATTGCGCCGTTTTGGTATGTTTAAAGGGCTTACGAAGAAACGTCTGGTACGTGAACAAGCTGTCAAGGAGACATCGACAGCGGGGGAAAGTATTTCTGAATTATTGAAGGCGAAGAAGAGGCGATGATTTAATAGATTTCATCCGAAAAAGCGCTATCACACTGGAAGTTTTCCCGTGTGATAGCGCTTTTATTATCATCATAAACTTGATAGCAAATCCCCGTTCCGTTTTGCCCAATAAGATGCAATGGTGAAACAGATGAGTAGGATAACAGTACCAATAATATATGGATAGATGATATTGATATCGAACAAGATGCCGGCAAGTGCCGGTCCAATCATATTTCCAAGACTCATGTAGGCAGTCATCATGCCTGCTGCAAAACCTTGTTCTTCACCGGCAAGTTTCGAAACGAGTGTGTTGACGGCTGGTCGCAGAAGGGATGTTGCAGTGAAGAAGATTGTTGCCACGAAAAGAATCATAAAGAAGGAGTTAACGAATATAATACCAATCATTGCAAAAGCTGCGATGACAAGATTCACCTGAATAACGCGCATTTCTCCAAAACGCTTGAACAATTTGTTGATGACAAATGTCTGAGCAATAACTCCAACAAATCCTCCAACTGTAATAATGACAGCGATTTGAGCGGGTGTATAGCCATATTTATGGTCTACGTAAAGAGAAATTGTAGATTGGAAATTAGCCAAACCGAATGAAAAGACAAACATAACAATTAGCATGACAAAGTAAGGAGTTGTCGCTGAGCGTTTCATCTGCTTGAAAAGATTTTCCCTTTTATTCTTACTCCCAGGTTCGCCTGTGCTTCGCGGTGTCGGATTCGGTAATGCAAAAATGGAAATAAGCGCTGCCGTTAGGGCTGCAATTGTTGCAATGTAAAAAGGGAACTGTAGGCTAACTTTTGAAAGGAATCCGCCGATTGCAGGTCCAATCATGAATCCTAGGGACATGGAAGCACCTAGCAGACCCATGCCTCTTCCTCTGTTTTCATAAGTTGTAATATCGGCAACGAATGCCATCATAGGCGGTACGATAAATGCAGAGCCAAGACCAGAAAAGAAACGTGAGGCATAAAGCATCCATAATTCGGTGGATAGTCCGAATGCAAGTTGTGATAGACCAAAAATGATTAATCCTATAATAATTAACTTTTTACGACCATGTTTATCGGATAAATCGCCGGCAATCGGAGAAAAGATAAATTGTGCAAATGAGAACATGGCAATTAGAAAGCCGAGAGCCTGACCAGCAACGCCAAACGTGCCCAGGTATTCAGGCATAATTGGAATGATAAGACCGATGCCAGCCATGGCGATGAACATATTGAACATTAAAACGTATAAGGCGAAATTGTTAGATTTGACTGCCATAAGTATCCCAACTTTCCAAACTGTTTCGTGTCACTAAAGTATAGTACCACAATCTGTATGTGGTTACCTTGTTTGCGACTTGTGTACAAAAAGTAAAGACGACTTCCGCATGTGCGAAAGTCGTCTTTATATTCGGCACTATTTATTTAGAATTAACTAGGTGGTATACCTCACTAGTATAACGAACAAATCTAGCGAAGGAGCGACACTAATGAAAGGCAGCCCAATATCGCCGCGTCCTGCGGCAAAGGCTGCACACCCGCATCCTGCAGGCGCCGGAGCAATAAGACCTAGGAGGGATGTAGTTCAATCCCTCCCCAGTGATTTTCTGACGTTCTTATTGCGTAAGGCCATCACCAAGCGACAAAGCGGTGTTGGAAGAGCAGTCTATTTGTTAAGTGCTGATTATATAGATCACATTCTTATTTCATATCCATTTTGAATTCCAGGAACAATTCATTATAATGGCCCAGCATCTCAAGACCAAGATTTCTATATACTTCAAGGTGACTGCGCGTTTCTTCATCGGGATAGAAACGTTCATCTTCTGTCACTTCAGGATCCATCAGATCGAGAGCCGCCAAATTAGGTGTAGAATAGCCGACGTAATCGGCATTTTGTGCCGCAACTTCAGCGTCGAGCATGAAGTTGATAAAAGCATGCGCACCTTCGATATTTTTTGATGTGCGAGGAATAACCATATTATCGAACCACAGATTTGAACCTTCTTCAGGAACAATATAATTGATATCCTCGTTCTCATACATCATATCTGCAGCTTGACCAGACCATGTAAGTGAGATGGCAGCCTCTCCGTTAATCATCAGTTGCGTCACTTCATCCCCGATGACAGCTTTGATATTAGGGCTAAGTGTTTTCAATTTATCTGTCGCTTCACGCAATTCGTCCATATTGGTGGAGTTCAATGAATAGCCTAATGAGTTTAGCCCCATTCCGATTGTTTCGCGTGCGCTATCGACAAGAATAACTTGTTGCGTAAGGGTCGGGTTCCATAAATCATCCCACTCTTCAAACGTCTGTCCCTCTAAAAGTGAAGAATTGTATGCAATCCCGACTGTTCCCCAAAAGTAGGGTAGTGAATATTCATTGCCAGGATCAAAAGGTAAATCGAGAAAATAGGGATCGATATTTTTGATGTTTGGAATTTTACTGTAGTCGAGTGGCAACAGTAAATCTTTTTCCTTCATCATTTCAATCATGTATTCAGAAGGCATCGTAATGTCATAGGATGTGCCACCTTGTTCAACTTTACCCATCATACCTTCATTTGAGTCAAACGTTTCGTACGTGACTTTAATGCCAGTTTCTTTCTCGAATTGTTTGAGTAAATCAGTGTCGATGTATTCACCCCAGTTATAGATGGTGATTGAATTCTTATTGGCATTTCCTCCGCCTTCATTTAACTTTCCGTTAATGAGCAGTAAAATAGCGGAAATAACAATGATCACTACCGCACCACGCAAAATACCTTTCATTTCTTCACCCCCGAAAGCGGTGTTTTGGTTTTGCGGCTAACGGCGTAATAACCTAGAACTAGTACAACCGTCACTAAGAAGATAAGTCCCGATAATGCGTTAATTGTCAACGTAATTCCAGCGCGTGCCATTGAATAGATTTCAACGGACAACGTGGAGAACCCGTTTCCAGTCACGAAAAATGTTACGGCAAAATCATCTAGAGAATATGTCAATGCGAGGAAGAAACCCGCAAGTATTCCCGGTTTAATAAAGGGAATAATAACCCGTGTTAAAACGTCGCGTTTTGAAGCCCCAAGATCGAGTGCAGCATCGATTAGCGTTGGACTCATTTCCTGTAGTTTAGGGAGTACCATAATGACAACAATAGGGATACTGAAGGCGATATGCGAAATAAGTACGGAAGCAAATCCAAGCTTGACACCAATCATGGTGAATAAAATAAGGAAAGATGCACCGATGATAACGTCTGGGCTGACAATCAAAATGTTATTGAGTGACAATACGGCATTGCGCATCGCTTTATTGCGCATGAAAACAATAGACAATGCACCGAGCACACCGATTGCAGTCGAGACGAGCGCAGACAGCAAGGCAACGACAATTGTATTGATTAAAATGATAATTAGTCGTGTATCTTCAAATACTGCTGCGTAGTGTTCAAACGTAAATGATTCGAAATTGGACATGCCGCCGCCCGAATTGAACGAGTAAAAAATCAAGTAAAAAATTGGAGTATATAGAATAATGAACACGACTACCAAATAGAGTTTAGGAAGCTTACTTAATTTTTCCATTGATTGTCGTCCCCCTATCGCTACTGCTCGTAATCAACATGATGATAAACATAAATAAAATTAGGAATACGGCAATTGTTGAACCCATCCCCCAGTTTTGTGTAACGAGGAATTGTTGTTCAATCGCGGTTCCAAGTGTGATGACTTTGTTCCCGGCAATCAGTCGAGTAATCATGAACAGCGACAGGGCGGGGATGAAAACAACTTGAATTCCTGATTTAACACCATTTAACGTTAGGGGCCAAATGACGCGCCTGAATGTCGTCCATGAATTAGCACCTAGATCACGTGAAGCGTCGATAAGCGCAGGATTCAATTTATCAAGTGAATTGAAAATCGGTAAAATCATGAACGGGATGAAAATATAAACGGATACGAATACGAAACTGAAATCGGTGAATAAAATTTGCTGATTGCCGATACCAACTGTTTCTAACAATGCGTTTATTGGACCATAAAGTCCGAAAAGTCCAATGAAAGCGTATGTTTTTAGAAGAAGATTAATCCAAGACGGAATAATAATGAGCAATAGCCAAAGTTGCTTATGCTTCGTCTTCGTCAGGAAATAAGCGGTTGGATAGGCAAACAGTAACGTGAATAATGTAATTAGAAACGCATACCAGAATGAACTGATAGTCAGTTTCAAATAGACAGAAGAGAAAAAGTTTTTATAGTTGTCAAAAGTGAAATGACCTGCTAAATCAAAAAACGAATAGTAAATGATAAGTGCAATCGGCGTGATAACAAAGAGAAGAATCCAAGCTGTATACGGAATTGTGTACAGCGGGCGTAGCGGTTTATTGTTCATTATCCGATACCCCATATGCCTCAAGTCTAGCGTCAAATTCCTCTTCAGATTCGTTTAGGCGCATAACATGAATGTCTTCTGGATCAAAATCGAGTCCAACTTTCACACCGACTTCCGCTTTTTTAGTTGAATGCACAAGCCATTCATTACCGTCAGCATCGTAAGTGGATAGCTCGTAGTGAACACCACGGAATAATTGCGTATCAACTGTCACGTTTAGTTTCCCTTTATCGACAGTAGTGAGTTCCAAATCTTCCGGGCGGATAACAATGTCTACTTTCTCATTTGGATTTAGGCCTTTGTCTACACATTCAAATGTTTTCCCGGTAAATTGAACGACAAAGTCTTCAATCATTTTGCCTGGAACGATATTAGACTCGCCAATGAAATCAGCCACAAAACGGTTGATAGGTTCATCGTAAATATCGAGCGGAGTTCCTGATTGCTGGATTTCTCCTGCATCCAAAACAAAAATTTCATCGGACATTGCAAGTGCCTCTTCCTGGTCATGTGTAACGAATACGAAGGTTTTACCTAAACGTTGCTGTAATTCCCGGAGTTCATATTGCATTTCAGAACGCAGTTTCAAATCGAGTGCTGATAGCGGTTCATCGAGTAAAATAACTTCTGGATCATTTATGATTGCCCTTGCAATAGCGACGCGTTGACGTTGCCCGCCGGACATTTCTGCAATTTCCCGATTTTCATAGCCTTCAAGATTGACGAATTTCAGTGCTTCAATAACACGGCGTTTGACTTCGTCTTGTTTTACTTTCTTAATACGCAGCCCGAATGCAACATTTTCAAAAACATTCAAATGTGGAAACAGCGCATAGTCTTGAAAAACGGTGTTTACTTGTCGTTCATTGGCGGGTACGTCATTGATTTTATTTCCGTTGAAGAAAATTGTGCCTTCTGTTGGTTCGATAAAACCTGCGATTAGACGAAGGATTGTCGTTTTCCCGCAACCTGATGGACCCAGTAATGTGTAAAACTTCCCACGTTCCATTTCAAAGGAAACACTGTTCAATACGGTTGTATCATGGTTATATTTTTTTGTAACATTTTCAAATCGAATAATTGGCTGAGTCGTCATGCTGACACTCCTTTTCTTTATAAGTAAGATTCCGTCGCGACGAGCAGTATTTCGCTCGTTCCGTTGAATGCATTTGATAAACAGTGATGCTCGGATGCGTCATAGTAGACTGCATCTCCTTTTGAAGCAATGTGCTGTGTATTGCCAATGATCACAGCGACTTTTCCTTTTAAGACGTATATAAACGTTTCGGCAAGAGATGGCTCGAACTTTTTGAATTCGCCCTGTGCGTGAAATGTGATGTGGACAGGTTCCATTTCATTCTCATTTGATCTGGGCACTAACCAGCGGATGCTATATTTCATCTCATCATCCGTATAGATTGTCTGATTATCAGTTGAGTAGACAACTTGAACATTTTTTTTCGGTTCATCGAAAAAGTCTTTGGGTGTCGTTCCCAGCACTTCTAATAATGCGAAAAGCGTTTCAATAGAAGGAGAGTTCAGGTTGCGTTCTAACTGCGATATATGGCCTTTTGTTAAATCAGTCCGTTCGCCAAGTTCTTCCTGTGTCAGCCCTTTTTTTAAACGCAGGCTTTTAATCTTACTTCCAATCTCCACGGACATTCCGCCCCATTCGTAATGAAGTTTATTTATAGTATACTTCAAGTTTACTGAAAACCCTTTTTAATTATACGAAATTTCACCCGAAAATCAAGAACTATTTATGAAACAGGTAAAATAGGATACCAGCTTTTCATGTGATCATCATTTCATCTTTTGACATAATCTAATTGAACGATGGATGAAATATGTGAATGGGCAGTATTCAAAATTGTATTTTGCATTTTCATTCATGCTTTAGTGATGGAAATCTAGGCTATTCGTGGTATAATATAGCGAATAAAGGGGGGCTTTGATTGGGGAAAAAGAAAGTTTTTTATATGGACCCGGATAACCGTAAAAGGACAATGGAAGACCTCGGACTTAGTTGGGAATCAATTGGTAGTTTAATGGGAGATAAAAAAGAAGTAGAAGGCATATTTCTTATGAAAGACGGAAAAATCCGTAATTTACTAGAACTGCCCAATCACTGTAAAATCTGTCTTGATCAATTAGATTATAATGATGAACACGATTCCGTATTTTGCCAATCGTGCGATGAATGGCGTGAGGGTTCTTGTGGTGATCCAACCTGCGAATATTGCCTAGCGCGACCTGCGAAACCGTCTAATTGTAATTAACAATTACAATCTTTTTACCTCAAGTGGGAGAAGGATAATTATAATGACTGTATATACGTCATGAAATTGCCACATATTAAATGGAGCGCTGTTTCGACAAGGCACTCCGTTTGAAATGGGGCCATTTTTTTGTTAGTCTTGAAAAGGATTGTGCAGGCGAATGTCCTGGCACAAAAGAATTAGTGGAGGGGTTATTTAATGATTAACCGTATGGTAGGTAAGCAAGCACCAGATTTCACATTGGATGCGGTACTAGCAGATAAGTCTTTTGGTAAAGTAAGCCTTCAAGAAAATATGAAAAACGATAAATGGACAGTATTATTCTTTTATCCAATGGACTTCACATTTGTATGTCCAACGGAAATTACAGCAATGTCTGATCGTTATGATGAATTCGAAGATTTGGATACAGAAATTATCGGTCTATCTACGGATACAATCCACACGCACCTTGCTTGGATTAACACAGACCGTAAAGATAACGGCCTTGAGCAGTTGAAATATCCACTTGCAGCAGATACAAATCACCAAGTTTCACGCGACTATGGTGTGCTAATTGAAGAAGAAGGTATCGCACTACGCGGCCTATTCATCATCAACCCTGAAGGTGAACTTCAATACCAAACAGTATTCCACAACAATATTGGCCGTGATGTAGACGAAACATTGCGTGTGCTTCAAGCTCTTCAAACTGGCGGACTTTGCCCGGCTAACTGGAGACCTGGTCAGAAGACACTATAAGTAACAGTTGAAATTTTACCAAATGAAATCCCCGTGCATATATTAGCAGTGGGGATTTTTTTGAAAATGAAGGAGGAAAAAGCATGAAATTACGTGATCAATTACCTGAACTTGAAGGTGCAACAGCATGGTTGAATGGGGAACGAACAAAAGAAGAATTGGTTGGTGTAAAACCCACACTGGTTCATTTTTGGTCTATCAGCTGTCACCTATGTAAGGAAGCGATGCCTGAGGTCAATGAATTTAGAGACAAATACAAAGAAGATTTAAATGTTATCGCAGTCCATATGCCACGTTCTGAGGACGATTTAGATCTAGTTCAAATTAAATCAGTAGCAGCTGAACACGACATTACTCAACCGATTTTTGTCGATAGTGAGGCGACATTAACGGATAAATTTGACAACCAATACGTTCCGGCTTATTATGTCTTTGATAAAGACGGACAGTTACGTCACTTCCAAGCAGGCGGCGGAGGCATGAAAATGCTTGAAAAGCGCGTTAACCGCGTGCTAGATGAAATGAAAAAAGAGTAAAAGATCAGCCCGATTGCGCATTTGCGATGTCGGGTATTTTTAATGTTTATTAAAACATCTGTAAATTAATGATTTATTTGTATAAACTACTGGTGAGATGGGCTTGGGATACTCCATTTTCACAGGTATATTTCCGGCCCGCTTTCGACGAACTATTCAGGACAGTTTTACCGGGGGCAAGTGTGTTGTTGTGAATAGTCGCCTGTTGGGTACCTACAATATTTAAGTGGAAAATGCAGTTATTTGGGAAGAAAAGAGTAGATGACTTTCTAAAGAAAGTGTAAGTGCCCGAAGATGCAATTTCGGGCACTCTTACACGTTGTACAATGTGCTGCTTGCTTATTTTTAACAAAGAGTATGCATCTAATCATGTGATACCTAATAGAAAGTAAAGCTTCTTTAATAAAAAACCATATAGAAAGTTTTAGCCGCCAAAATTGCATCTTTGGCGGCTTTACTCCAGGTAAGAAGCTTGCAATTCTTTCGTCCCAAAAAACTTCAGCACTCCGTCTACTTATGCATTAGGAACGCGACGGATGAATAACCACCATAAGATTACCAAGAAAACGGTGTAGGGATGCGACAAAGTCGCATCCCTACACATCCAGACATCCCGGTAATCGTATAGAAGTCATTCAATCCACAGCAATCCAAAGTCAACTATACACGTAGCGGGCAGTAGGTCATTAAGTTATTCACGGGTTACATTTGGTTAATCAACAAGCGTGGTCTATTAAGTACCCCGATGGAAATTTGTGAGTGCGAATTCAATATGATACACTAATCGAATCCAGTAAGTGGATAGGGGAGGGTGCTCTATGAAAAAGGAATTTGCGGTGATTGGTTTGGGGCGTTTCGGGGGGAGTATCGTAAGAGAGCTAATAGAACTCGATGCTGATGTTATGGCAATTGATATTTCACCAGAAAGAGTGGATGAGTTTGCTCATATTGCAACCCAGGCGGTCGCAGCTGACACGACTGATGAGTCTGTTCTCAGATCACTTGGCATCCGCAACTTTGAGCATGTAGTCGTTGCGATTGGTGAAAATATCCAAGCAAGTATTTTGACGACACTCATGTTGAAAGAAATCGGTGTAAAAAAAATAACAGTGAAAGCGCAAAATGATTCCCATGAAAAAGTGTTGCGTAAAATCGGGGCTGACCAGGTCGTACATCCTGAACGCGATATGGGCATCAGAATTGCTAATAATATGGTATCGAATAATATACTCGATTATCTTGAGTTGTCTGATGAGTATTCCATTGCGGAGATAAAGGCGAATGAAAAACTCGTAGGATTTACATTAATAGATTTAGACATTAGGGCCAAATATGGTGTCAATATTGTTGCAATTAAACGTGGTAAACATATTCTTGTATCGCCTCAAGCGATAGAGAAAATCCGACTTGAAGATATCTTGATTGTGATTGGATCGGACGAGGAGATTCATAAGTTTGAAAAGAAAGCACTGCATTGATGAATAATAAAAAAACCGTAAACGCATATAAGCGTTTACGGTTTTTTAAAAAGGTAAGAAAGTATAAGTTTTTTGACTTGGAATAGTGTCTAGCTCCAGGCGCTCGGAGGCACACAGGATGTGGGTCACGTAGCCATTGCCGCAGGACGCGGCGTACTTAGGCTAGGTTCCTTGAAAGCAATCCAGCTATGTGGCAAAGAGCGCCACGTCGTGCCTGCAAGGATGCAGGTATGCGGTCGTTGCGACAGGACGTCGCGATCCTAGACTGCCTTCCCTTGGATCGACTTATGCCTGTCGCGTCTAGAAGGCGCCTTCCGCTATTCTTATTTTATTAAACTTCCATAATCACAGGAAGCACCATTGGCTTACGTTTCGTCTTATCGTATAAATACGGTCCGAGAACATCAATGATTTCACTTTTCAGAGCATCGAAATCTGCGGGCGAGCTTGCAAGCTTGCGTTGCATCTGTTTGGATAACATCTGTTGTGCTTCGTGAATCATTGCACCAGATTCACGCATATAAACGAATCCACGGGAAATGATATCTGGTCCCGAAACGACACGATTGCGTTTTAGGTCCACTGTTGCCACAACAATTACAAGACCATCTTCAGATAAGATTCTACGATCACGCAGAACGACGCTACCGATATCTCCGATTCCGCTTCCGTCAATATAGACGTCACCAGAAGGAATCCGGCCTGCAAGGTGCGCTTCATCTTGTGTAAGAGCGAGTACATCGCCATTCCCCATGATGAATGTGTTCTCTCGAGGAACATCACAAGAGACTGCAAGGTCTGTATGGATTTTCAACATTCTATACTCACCGTGAATAGGCATGAAGAATTTTGGTTTAATCAATCTGATCATCAATTTCTGTTCTTCCTGCGAACCATGACCGGAAGTATGGATATTATTTAAAGAACCATGGAGCACATCAGCACCCGCACGAAATAGTGCATTAATAGCTTTATTGATGCTAAGTGTATTGCCTGGAATCGGTGAAGACGAGAAAATTACCGTATCGCCAGGATGGATTTGAACTTGTCTATGCGTACCGTTCGCGATACGAGATAGTGCAGCCATCGGTTCACCTTGACTACCTGTACAAAGAATTAATACTTTGTTTGCTGGCAGCTTATTCAATGATTGGGTATCAACAAATAATTCTTTTGGTGCATCGATGTAACCAAGTTCACGCCCAATTGTAATGGCGTTGTCCATGCTACGGCCGAACACTGCAATTTTACGACCCAATACCTGAGCAGACTCAATCACTTGTTGTAGTCTATGAATATTAGATGCGAATGTCGCGAATATAATACGGCCGTCAACTTTTCTGAAGATTTCATTCAAGCTGTCGCCGACTTTTCGTTCAGACATTGTGAAGTTAGGGATTTCAGCATTTGTACTATCTGACAACAGACAAAGTACGCCTTCGCTACCGATTTTCGCCATCTTAGTCAAGTTTGCTGGTTCCCCAACTGGTGTGAAGTCGAATTTGAAATCACCCGTGTGAACAATATTACCGGAAGGTGTTTTAACTACAACACCGAATGCATCTGGAATACTGTGTGTTGTCCTGAAAAATGATACTGCTGTCTTACGGAACTTAAATACATCATCCTCACCAAAAGGAATTAACTTAGTAGTCCGTAACAGGCCATGCTCTTCCAGTTTGTTACGCAAAAGTCCAAGTGCGAGTTTTCCGCCATATACTGGAACATTAATTTTACGAAGAAGATAAGGAATACCACCAATGTGATCTTCGTGACCATGTGTAATAAATAGGCCTTTAATCTTGTCCACATTACGTTCAAGATACGTGTAATCCGGAATGACGTAGTCGATACCGAGTAATGCGTCATCGGGGAATTTAATACCCGCATCAATTAGAATAATTTCATCTTGGAATTGTACACCATATGTGTTTTTACCGATTTCACCTAGTCCGCCTAAAGCGAAAACAGCAGTTTCATTGTTTTTAATAGATTTCATGTTTAAACCTCTTCAAGCTCGAAATAGGGTGCAGCCTGTTCGTATTCAAGATGAACACCTTCAAGAAGTTGGACATATTCGATATTAAAAGAACGGTCTTTTAACTTCGCACGGACTGACCTTTCCGAATCCGCTTCGATGTACATGCTTTTTGTATTTTCACGGACTGGAATTTGAAGCAAGTTCTCTTGATAATAAATTTTATAAATCATCGTTTGCTCTCCTTTTTACGTTCGATTGAACTGATTCTCTTTATATTAGCATGACACTTCTTTAAAATAAAGAAAAGCCCACCAATTTGATGGCAGGCTTAACATAATTAAGCGATAGTTTTTTTTCCGAGTATGCCATTTAGCCGTTTCAACCATTTACGTTTTAGGCGTTTGTACATGGCGACATCACTCCTCGAAATCATTATACCGTTGTCAGAACATTTTGTCAAGAGGGGATTTCTGTATAGCGGAAAGATCCATCCATGAAAATACAGATTCCATTCAACTAGCTTTGCCGCATTCTAGTGATAGCCGGATTTAATCTCGTACAAGTGGAGTAGCACCGGGAATATCCTTAAAAGGTGATTCTTTATCAATATGATCATAGAACATTACGCCGTTCAAATGGTCAAGTTCATGTTGAAAAGCGATAGCGGCAAGTCCTTTCAATCTTTTTTTGAATTCGTTTCCATCAGGATCGTATGCTTTAATCGTAATCCGTGCATAACGAGGTACAAAACCTTCTATATCGCGATCTACTGAAAGGCAGCCTTCGCCTGAAGGAAGATAGGTTTTTTCGATTGAGTGACTGACGATTTTGGGGTTAATAGCAATAAAACTAACTGTTTGTTGAACATCATCTGTAATGTGGAGCGCAAATATTCTTTTCGATTTGTCTAATTGTGGTGCGGCCAGGCCGATTCCGGGGCGGAGGTCGAACTTTTCACTAAGTTCGGGATCTTGACTGTTAATAACGTACCCAATTAAATCGTCGCAAAGTTCTCGGTCAACGTTGGACAATGGGAAACTTAATTCTTCAGCTTGTGTGCGGAGAGCGGGGTGTCCGTCCCTGACAATATGTTCCATTAAAATCATTGTTGAATCTTCCTTTCGAATTTACTCTATTCAATAGTATAAACGAATGTGAATAGGGGTGAAAGAAATTGAACGCGAAGTTGATTAGTGAAATGTAAAACGTTATAGTTTAACTTCATTCAGCAGGGGACCAAAACCCTGCTGAATGAAGGCAACCTAAGTGCGCCGCGTCCTGCGGCAACGCTTGCATGACCTACGTCCTGTAGGTCAGCGTATTTGATAGGGGAATTGGAGGTTGGCAAATTTGAAAAAAACGATTATGGGGTTCATATTAGCGATAACTTTGATGCTGTCCGGATGTAATTCTGACTCGTCGATTGAAAAGAAGCTGTCAGCTACCATAACAAAATTGAATAATGCTGAACAAGTGTATCTAGATGCGCAAGGTGAATTGGCGGAGCTTGAAAAATCGGAACAGGAATTATTTAATCAGGCGATGGAATTGACGCAACAACAACTGGGTGAGCTGGAAATAAAGGTAGCTGAACTTGAAGAATTGCTGGGACAACGACTTACTCTTATAGAAAGAGAAGAAAAGTCCATAAGTAAAGCAAGCAAATCCGCGGATGAGCTCGATGCAATCATAGAACAAGTAGATGGAAATATTGGAAAAGGGTTAGAAGAACTAAAAAGAGCGGTTACAAACCGATATGAGCTCCATTCAGCTTTTGTTGTTGAGTATAAAAAACTCACCAGCTTGCAAAAGGAGTTATACGAAATGCTTATTGCTAAAGAAGTTGAACTGAAAGGACTGAAGGATAAAGTTGGGGAAGTGAATGAGCAGAATGAGTTAGTCCAATTAGCGGTTAACTCCTTTAATGACGCGACGGTCAAAGTGAATGTATTGAAGGAAGATGTTTTTTCTAGTTTACAAATAGGGAAATGAGGAATAACAAGGTGAAGGAGTAAAATCTTCGCCTTTTTTTATGATTTTAAAAGTTATGAAAAAGACATTCTATTATAATACAGACGGCTTATTGTGCTAATACAGTTTGGTATTAACTATCAATTCTACTAGCTATTAACTCCAAGGGGACATGTAATTACTATGTTTGACCATTCAGTTCTGATTAGATATACTGTGAATGGAATAGATTGTACCAATCAATAAAGTAATGGTTCATAATACAGTTAAAAAGGAGAGTTGCCGAAATGGCTGCCAAAAAAGACAAGCAGTTCGATCCGGTGGAAACACTTCACGCGATTGAAGAAAAGTTTGAAATGTTCCAGATCTTGAACGAAGAAGGCGAAATCGTTAATAAGGATGCAGATCCGAATTTATCCGATGAAGAACTCATTGAGTTAATGACACGTATGGTATATACACGTATTTTGGATCAACGTTCAATATCGTTGAACCGTCAAGGACGTCTAGGATTCTACGCACCGACAGCAGGACAAGAAGCATCACAACTTGCTTCACAGTTTGCACTAGAAAAAGAGGACTTCATCCTTCCAGGTTACCGTGACGTTCCACAAATGTTATTCCACGGATTACCTTTATCGACGGCATTTTTATGGTCACGCGGGCACTTCCAAGGTGGCGCTATTCCTGAATCTGTCAATGTATTCCCACCACAAATTATTATCGGTGCACAATATATTCAAGCGGCAGGTATTGCACTTGGCTTCCAAAAACGCGGAACGAAAGCAGTTGCAATGACATACACAGGTGACGGCGGAACATCGCAGGGTGATTTCTATGAAGGGATTAACTTTGCGGGAGCATATCGTTCTCCAGCAATCTTTATCATTCAAAACAACCAATTCGCGATTTCAACTCCACGTGAAATGCAAACAGCTGCAAAAACACTTGCACAAAAAGGTATTGCAGCAGGTATCCCGAGTATTCTTGTTGACGGTATGGATCCACTTGCGGTGTATGCGGTTACACGCGACGCACGCGAGCGCGCAATCAATGGCGATGGACCAACATTGATTGAGGCACTTTGCTACCGCTACGGACCACATACGATGGCAGGAGACGATCCTACACGTTACCGTACTTCAGAAACAGACAGCGAATGGGAAAAACGCGATCCGCTAATCCGTTTCCGTACATACCTTGAAGCAAAAGGTATTTGGAATGAAGAAAAAGAAAACGCCGTAATTGAACGTGCTAAAGAAGAAATTAAAGAAGCAATCAAAATAGCAGATGCAGCTCCAAAACAAAAAGTGAGCGATTTTATCAACATCATGTACAAAGGCGAGCTACCTTACAACTTGCAAGAGCAGCTAGCCATTTACACAGAGAAGGAGTCGAAGTAACCGATGGCACAAATGACGATGATTCAAGCAATAACTGATGCTCTACGTACGGAGCTGAAAAATGATGAAAACGTCCTCGTCTTCGGCGAAGACGTTGGAAATAACGGTGGTGTCTTCCGTGCAACTGAAGGCTTGCAAAAAGAATTTGGCGAAGTGCGTGTATTCGATACGCCGCTTGCGGAATCTGGTATTGGTGGACTAGCAATTGGTTTAGCATTCACAGGCTTCCGTCCAGTTATGGAAATCCAGTTCTTTGGTTTCCTTTATGAAGTAATTGACTCAGTTAGCGGTCAACTTGCACGCATGAGTTTCCGTAGCGCAGGACGTTTCAATGCACCTGTTACAATCCGCTCACCATTCGGTGGCGGCGTAGCAACACCTGAGATGCACGCTGACAGCCTTGAAGGTCTAGTAGCTTCACAACCAGGGTTGAAAGTTGTTATTCCTTCAACGCCTTATGATGCTAAAGGGCTTTTGATATCTGCAATCCGCGACGACAATCCGGTCATTTTCCTTGAACATATGAAACTGTACCGTTCATTTAGACAAGAAGTTCCTGAAGAAGAGTACACGATTCCACTTGGCAAAGCGGATGTGAAACGTGAAGGGAAAGATCTTTCAATTATCACGTACGGCGCAATGGTTCACGAAAGCTTGAAAGCGGCTGAAGAGCTTGAAAAAGAAGGCTTCTCAGTAGAAGTTATCGACTTGCGTACAATTCAACCGATGGATATCGAAACAATCATTGCATCTGTTGAAAAAACAAACCGTGCAATGGTTGTACAAGAAGCGCAGAAACAAGCAGGAATTGCTGCGAACATCGTAGCTGAAATTACAGAACGTGCAATACTTAGCCTTGAAGCACCTGTTCTTCGTGTAACGGCACCGGATACTATCTATCCATTTGCACAAGGCGAAAATGCTTGGCTTCCAAATGCAAAAGATATTATCGAAACAGCTAAAAAAGTATTGACGTTCTAACTAAAGTCTGAACTAAGAAAGGGTGAATCGCGTGGCATATGAATTCCGTTTACCAGATATCGGAGAAGGAATCCATGAAGGTGAAGTCGTAAAATGGTTCGTCGCTAAAGGCGATAAAATCAATGAAGATGACATACTTCTTGAAATCCAGAACGATAAAGCAGTTGTAGAAATTCCATCACCGGTTACGGGTACTGTAGAAGAAATAGTCGTTTCCGAAGGCACAGTTGCAATCGTGGGGGATGTATTAATTCGCTTCGATGCACCTGGTTATGAAAATGTGAAAACTGAAGAGGATGACAACGCTGAAACTGAAGCGCAAGTTCAAGCAACTGCTGAAGCAGGTCAACCGATTGAAAAAGAAGAGGCGCCTAAGGACCAACCGGCGGCAACGGTAGCTGCCTCATCTGCAAGTGTACAAGCACAAACAGATGTCGATCCGAATCGTCGAATTATTGCAATGCCTTCAGTACGTAAATTTGCGCGTGAGCAAGGTGTCGAAATTCAGCAAGTTTCAGGATCAGGCAAAAACGGCCGCGTTTTAAAAGAAGACATTGAATCATTCAAAAATGGTGGTCAAACTCAGGCTGTAGCTTCAGCAGTAGTTGACCAAGACGTTCAAATTGAAATTGATGTTGCGCAAGAAACTTCAGCTCCGGCTCCAGTTCATCTTGAAGGCGATTTCCCCGAAACACGCGAAAAAATGTCTGGAATTCGAAAAGCAATTGCCAAAGCAATGGTCAATTCAAAGCATACTGCTCCGCATGTTACGTTGCTTGACGAAGTGGATGTTACAGAACTCGTTGCACATCGCAAAAAATTCAAAGACATTGCTGCAGAAAAAGACATCAAACTTACGTACTTGCCTTATGTCGTAAAAGCACTCGTTTCGACATTGCGTGAATTCCCAGCGTTTAACAGCTCACTCGATGATGCTACGCAAGAAATTGTTCAGAAGCATTATTATAATATTGGTATCGCTGCAGACACTGACCGTGGACTTCTTGTCCCTGTTATCAAGCATGCGGACCGCAAATCGATTTTCGCGATTTCTGATGAAATCAACAGCCTTGCTGTAAAAGCACGCGATGGTAAATTAGCACCTGCTGAAATGAAGGGTGCATCTTGTTCAATCACGAATATTGGGTCTGCAGGAGGACAATGGTTTACACCAATCATTAATCATCCTGAGGTTGCAATTCTCGGAATTGGCCGCATCGCAGAAAAGCCAGTTGTAAAAAATGGTGAAATCGTAGCGGCACCTATGTTAGCATTGTCATTGGTATTCGATCACCGGATGATCGACGGCGCTACTGCACAACATGCGTTGAATCACCTTAAGAGATTGCTCGCAAATCCGGAACTTTTATTAATGGAGGCGTAAACAATGGTAGTAGGAGACTTTCCAATCGAAGTAGATACACTTGTCGTAGGTTCTGGACCAGGAGGATATGTCGCAGCAATTCGTGCGGCACAATTGGGCCAAAAAGTAATCGTTGTTGAAAAAGGCGATATTGGTGGCGTGTGCTTGAACGTAGGATGTATTCCTTCAAAAGCACTAATTGCTGTTGGACATCGTTTTGCTAATGCTAAAAATTCTGATTCAATGGGGATTACAGCGACAGAAGTGAAACTAGATTTCACTAAAGCGCAAGCGTTCAAAGATGGCGTAGTCAACAAGTTGACTGGTGGAGTTGCAGGACTTCTTAAAGGAAACAAGATTGATTATGTGCAAGGTGAAGCTTATTTCGTCGATAGCAACACAGTACGTGTGATGGACGAAACTTCTGCACAAACATATAAATTCAAAAATGCAATCATTGCAACGGGTTCACGTCCGATTGAAATTCCGACGTTCAAGTTTACAAAACGCGTTATTAATTCTACAGGTGCTTTGGCTCTTACAGAATTACCGGGTAAACTTGTTGTTATCGGTGGCGGTTATATCGGTACTGAGCTAGGATCTTCATATGCAAACCTTGGATCAGAAGTAACGATTATTGAAGGCGGCAATGACATTCTTGCAGGTTTTGAAAAACAAATGACACAAATCGTTAAAAAAGGCTTGAAGAAAAAAGGCGTCGAGGTTGTCGTTAAAGCTTCTGCAAAAGGTGTTGAAGAGACAGCTACTGGCGTTACAGTAACATACGAAGTAGGCGGAGAAGAGAAGAAAGTCGAAGCTGATTACGTACTTGTTACAGTAGGCCGTCGTCCGAATACGGATGAAATCGGATTAGAAGAGATAGGTATCAAGTTCCTTGAACGCGGTCTTATCCAAGTCGACAAACAATGCCGTACAAGCATTCCAAATATCTATGCAATTGGTGATATTGTTCCAGGACTTCAGCTTGCACATAAAGCTTCTTATGAAGCTAAAATTGCGGCAGAAGCAATTTCAGGTGAGAAGTCTGAAGTTGACTACTTGGCAATTCCTGCCGTTTGTTTCACTGATCCTGAACTTGCAGCTGTTGGCTTGAATGAGCAACAGGCAAAAGAAGAAGGTTATGAAACGGTAGTAGGGAAATTCCCATTTGCAGCTAATGGACGGGCGCTTGCGCTTGATGCTTCAGAAGGTTTCGTCAAACTTGTATCACGTAAAGAAGACGGACTTCTACTTGGGGCGCAAATTGTGGGTGAAAGTGCATCAGATATGATATCTGAACTTGCTCTTGCAATCGAAGCGGGAATGACGCTTGAAGATATCGCAATGACAATTCATGCTCATCCAACATTGAGTGAAATCTCAATGGAAGCGGCGGAAGTTGCTTTGGGTAAGCCAATTCATATGATTTCGAAATAAGTATCTAGAGTACGAGATTAAAACCGTCGATGAGGCAGCAAGTTATCCTCATCGACGGTTTTTTAGTTTAAATCGGGCTATGAAACTGGTATTTAGGTTAGTGTGACCCAACTTCTTTTGCCTTTTGTTGCAGGTTTAGTAGATGCAGATGAAGAAGAGAGTCAGGGGACTAACGGGGGGAATTCAAATGGAATGGAAAACAAAAGTAACAGAACTGCTTGATATCAATTATCCAATCATCCAGGGCGGGCTCGCGTACTTGGCTTATGCGCAACTGGCAGCAGCCGTTTCGGAAGCAGGGGGACTTGGGCAAATTACTGCGATGAGTTTGGATTCCGCAGATGCACTACGCGCAGAGATAACGAAAGTGAAAGCACTGACTGATAAACCGTTCGGCGTGAACTTTGCGATTGGACAACATGGACGTCCATATGCCCATATGGTGGAAGCTGCTTTGGAAGAAGGTGTTACAGTAATGTCTGTAACGGGTGGAAATCCCGCGCCGTTTTTTGCTCAACTTGAAAATACAAACGTTAAAAAGCTCGTGCTAGTTGCTGCTAAAAGACAGGCTCAGAAAGCAGAATCACTTGGAGCTGATGCAGTTATGGTTGTTGGGCAAGAAGGTGGGGGACATCTTGGGCGTGACGATGTCGGAACAATGGTGCTTGTGCCGCAAGTTGTCGATGCTGTTTCAATCCCAGTTATTGCATCCGGTGGCATCGGGGATGGTCGAGGTTGGATGGCTGCTCAGGCACTAGGCGCCGAGGGAATCGAGATGGGAACTAGATTTATTGCGACGAAAGAGTGTGTCCATGCATCTCAAGCTTATAAAAATCTTCTACTAGCAAGTAGTGAAACCGATACGACTGTCATTAAAAGAACACTAGGAGCACCTGCCCGAGCGTTGACTGGGAGTTGGACGAAGAAAATAATTGACATGGAAGCCGAAGATGCTGATTATGAAGCGATGAAAGATTTAATCAGCGGTGAAGCGAACCGCCGTTTTATTCATGATGGAGATGCTGATAATGGTTATGGATGGGCTGGTCAGGTTGCTGGGCTTATCAACGATGTACCATCCGTTGCAGAATTAGTTGAGCGTATGGTGAATGAAGCGGAAACAATCCGTAAAAGATGGAACTAAAGAGAGTAAAGGGAGCGAATTAGCATGGATTATAATTATCCTATTAGGCATGACTGGTCGACCGTAGAAATTATCGCAGTCGCGGCATTTTATGAGGCAGTTGAAAAGGCATATGAATCTGGTATTGCAGGAGAAAAACTGATGGAGACATATCGGGGATTTAAAAAAGTGGTCCCTTCCATGGCGGAAGAGAAAACATTGTGCAAGGAATTTGAGGAAGCGAGCGGTTACGTCTGTTACCGTGTAGTTCAAATGGCAAAAGGTTCAAATGGCGAAGAAATAATAAAAGGAATGCCCTCGCGCTAAGCGGGAGCATTCCTTTTATTTTTTATTAATGACTACATCATAAACAGGTAGCAGTTGGTCAAAAGTCTCTTCTGCAAATGCCATGAATTCTGCATTAGAAAATTTAACCGCGTCTTCACGTGGCAAATGACGACCGACAAGGAACTCCGCTTTTTTGACAGTTTGTAGCCGTTCTAAAAGTTGTTCGAGGCCATCGTCTCCTGCTTGTACTATAGTTGTGGCTTCGGGTTTCATGTGATCTCCAGAAACGATATAAGTGCCGGGAAGAGATGTTAAAATCCTCAAGTTCAGTTCTAAACGCTCGGCAATTCCCTTTTTATCTGGATTCTCATAAATTACCGCTAAAATAATGAATAAATGTGTTCCCCATAAGCCAATCTGAAAATGAGGCAACGCTTTGTAGCCTCGTTTTGCAGGTGCGAATGCGACCCAACTGTCATTTGGCGGATTTACTGTCCGTCTTGCGTGTTTAGCCACATGCGGGAAAAATTCATCAGTCCCATGTGCAGAAAGGCGGTCCGCAAAATGTGTACCTAAAGTTCCGAACTTTGGCTGGATCCGATTTTGCAATGCTTCCATCCGATTTTCTAGCCCTTCAATTGAAAATACATCAAAATCATCATTTTCCCAAAAACGACCAAGCATATTCACTACCCCCGATTACATTTACACGTTTATCATAGCAGAAAACGGGGAACAATCTTTAGTAACAAGGCTTATAACTAGAGCAAACATCAGTCGCAGCATATTTTAATTATAACTAGCAGAAAATTTAGACTATATGAAGAAAAAGGGGTGTCAACTATGAAACAAGTCGTCCATGTAATCCGCAAAGCCGATGTAGAGAAAGAATATGTAAAGCTACTTAACCTAGAACTCGATTATGAACTTGCAACGCTTTTCGATGCTGTACAAGAAGATGATGCAAAACAGAAAATGAAAAGCAAACATAGGCTTATGGAGATTCGCCGTGAGCTGGAGATACTAAATGGCTTCGCATGATTCCGATTGGCGCACCAGAAAGGCATCCATACACTTCCTGTAGAAACAGGGATAGTGTAATGAGATGCCTTTTTCGATATAGTGTATATAGGTAGTGGTAATGAAAGGGGTGGCTTTATGAAGTGGGGAATTATTGATCGATATGCAAAGTCGTTGATAAAAGAAGCGGGTCATAAAATTCGTGTGTCTTTTTTCAATCAAATCGATATCGATTCAAAATCAAGTGCGAATGATCTTGTGACGAATATTGATAAAGAAATCGAACAATTTTTCATCAGTAGAATTAAAAGAGATTTCCCTGACCATAAGATTTTAGGTGAAGAAGGGTTTGGCGATATTGTTCAGACGCTTGATGGGGTTGTTTGGATGCTTGACCCAATTGATGGAACGATGAATTTCATCCACCAAAAGCGGAACTTTGCCATTTCTCTTGGAATATATGCAGAAGGCGTCGGTATGCTTGGTTATATTTATGATGTGATGCGCGATGATTTTTATCATGCTGCTAAAGATGAAGGGGCTTATTTCAATGATGAACGGCTACCGCAATTAGAGATTACGCCATTAGCAGAAGCCGTTATTGGTATTAATGCCAGTTGGGTGGCTCCGAATCGCTTCGTTGATAACGAAAAAATTATTGAGCTGATTAAAAAATGCAGGGGGACAAGATCGTATGGCTCAGCAGCGCTCGAGCTTGCGTATGTCTCGTCTGGCAGGCTGGATGCATATATGTCTATGAGGTTGTCGCCGTGGGATGTTGCTGGAGGTATTGTTATTGCGCAGGAGGTCGGTGCTGTCGCAACAAACATGAAAGGGGATTTTCCGCACCTTCTTGGGCAAGATACATTTATAGTCGCAAGGCCAGGATTGCATCAAGATATAGTGACAAACTATATCGACCTAAAACAATAAAAAAAGGACGTTACAAGCACCGGATACTCCGATTACCTTGAAACGTCACATTTGAAAAATATTTTATTAAAGTAGTCCTTGTTCTCTATATTTCTTTTTCGTTTTAAATCCGTTACCCATAATTAGAATCAATGCAACGATTGCTACAATCGCAATCGTGGGGCTGCTCATTCCGACTGCAACGCCGATTGCACACATAGAAGCGATAGCAGCAATGGCATAAAAAACGAAAATCCACTTGATGTTTTTCAAAAAAATACCTCCATCTACAATTAAATGTTTTCGAATTATCAATACATGTGCTATAATAACACAGTTAATCAACCGAAAAAAGAATAATGGAGTGAAATCATGACTAAACTTAGAAATGACTTACGTAACATAGCTATTATCGCCCACGTCGACCACGGAAAAACGACGCTTGTCGATCAACTTTTGAAACAATCGGGGATCTTCCGTTCTAACGAACAAGTAGATGACCGTGCAATGGACTCAAATGAAATTGAACGTGAACGCGGAATTACGATTCTTGCAAAGAATACCGCAATTGAATATAAAGATACAAAAATCAACATTTTGGATACACCAGGTCACGCAGATTTCGGCGGAGAAGTGGAACGTATCTTGAAAATGGTAGATGGTGTAATTCTTGTTGTTGACTCATACGAAGGGTGTATGCCACAAACGCGTTTCGTACTGAAAAAAGCGCTTGAGCAGAACTTGAAACCAATCGTTGTCGTTAATAAAATTGACCGTGAATTTGCACGCCCTGAAGAAGTAGTTGATGAAGTTCTTGAATTATTCATAGAACTAGATGCGAACGACGAACAACTTGAATTCCCAGTTATTTATGCATCAGGATTCAACGGTACTGCAAGCTTATCACCAGACGTTTCAACACAAGAAGAAACGTTGCGTGTTCTTTATGACGCGATTCTAGAACATATTCCTGCTCCAGTCGATAATCGCGACGAGCCTTTACAGTTCCAAGTATCCCTTCTTGACTATAGCGATTATGTTGGTCGGATCGGTATCGGACGGATTTTCCGTGGAACGATGCAAGTCGGGCAGTCGGTTGCCGTTATGAAACGTGATGGTACTGTGAAAAACTACCGTGTTACAAAATTGTCCGGATTCCTCGGTTTGAAACGCGTTGATATCCAAGAGGCTTTCTCTGGGGATCTTGTTGCAGTATCTGGAATGGAGAACATTGACGTTAGTGAAACAATTTGTCCGGCAGATCATCTGGAGGCACTTCCGGAGTTGTTCATTGACGAACCAACGTTACAAATGACATTCCTTGTAAACAATAGTCCGTTTGCAGGTAAAGAAGGTAAATGGGTAACGTCAAGGAAAATCGACGAACGCCTTCAATCGCAATTGCAAACAGACGTATCCCTTCGTGTAGATCCAACTGATTCGCCTGATGCATGGACTGTTTCAGGACGCGGTGAGCTTCACCTGTCTATTCTTATTGAAAACATGCGCCGTGAAGGATTTGAATTGCAAGTTTCGAAACCAACAGTAATTGTAAGAGAAATAGATGGCGTTCGTTGTGAGCCTATCGAACGTTTACAAATTGATATTCCTGAAGAGCATACAGGCTCTATTATCGAGTCAATTGGTGAACGTAAAGGCGAAATGATTGATATGATCAACAATGGTAACGGACAAGTTCGTCTAATATTCAATGTGCCTGCACGTGGCTTAATCGGCTATTCAACAGAATTCCTAACATTGACAAGAGGTTATGGAATTATGAATCATACGTTCGATTCTTACCAGCCTATGGCAAAAGGTAAAGTCGGAGGTCGCAGAAACGGTGTTCTCGTTTCAATGGAGAACGGAACAGCTACGCCTTACAGCATCATGCAGCTAGAAGATCGCGGTATTATGTTTGTTGGTGCCGGAACTGATATCTACGCAGGAATGGTTGTTGGTGAAAATACGCGCGAAAGCGATTTGACAATCAACCTAACGAAGGCTAAACAAGCGACAAACGTTCGTTCAGCTTCTAAAGACCAAACAGTCACAACTAAAAAACCACGTATTATGTCGCTTGAAGAAGCGTTACAATACCTGGACGATGACGAGTATTGCGAAGTGACGCCAGTATCGATCAGGCTCCGCAAGAAGATACTTGATAAAAACGAACGCGAACGTGTTCAGAAAAAGAAATAATCACTGTTTAGACTTAAGTGATCTTAATAAAGGAAAGCATATTGAGTGCTTACCCATACAGGTCTTGTCGACTGATAGGTCAGCACGGCTTTCTGAGGTCCTTTGACAGTGATGGAATCATTACTATTGCGACTTATTAGAAATGCTTTACAGAAGGGAATGTGTTGAATGAGTGCTAGTGTTGGCGATACAGAGTTCGTATTCGGAAAGATGTCGGGTATTGCACGCTTTATTTACGAAGTGATGCCTTCCTATACGGCTGCCGGTTATGTACTTTTTGCCCTCGTCTTCCTCATGTCGGCAATTGTTTATAAACTGGGATTTGCTAGAAAACTTAGGCCTTTACAGACTTTTTTCATCTATGCATTCCTGTTTATCGGCTGTCTAATTTTGACGTTTCTTGGCTTTTTCCTCCCGATTGTGGAGGCTCTCGTCGTGGCGGCTCTTATTTTAATCATCTACCGAGTGCGCAGGATGAATGAGTATAAAGAAAAAAAAGAAGACCCCATCATATGATGGGGTCTTCTTTTTGGCGAATATAAGAAATAAACGTCTGTTTCTTAACCGTTTTAATTAATGGTGCACCTGTAAGAAAAGCGTGAAAATCTGCATTTGTACTTGTACATTTCCGGCTTGCTTTGGACAAAATAATCAATACAGCTTTTCGGTAATCCTGTTGCGACTATCTGTCCGTCGCGTACCTACGATGTTCAAGTGGAAAATGCAACTGCTTTGGAAGAAGCAAGAATAGATACCTTTCTATAGAGGGTGCAAGTGCCCGAAGATGAAATTTCGGGCACCCTATCGCATTTAATGAAGCCTTCCTAGTTAATTTTGCAAAGATCATACAAGTAATAGTGTGACGCCATATAGAATGTGACACTTCCTTAAAATCGAACAGGAAATGCGATAAAGAAGGATTAAGTAGCCAAAATTGCATATTTGGCTGCTCCTTTATGGATAGGAGAGTGGATATTCACTCGTACCCAAAAGCTTTAGCATTTAGTAGTGTACATGTATCTTTGGAGGGCGACGGACTAACGGCCGCTATACGATTAACGAAAAAAATGGGTAGGGATGCGACAAAGTCGCATCCCTACCCATTTAGAAATCCCGATAATGGTGTAGTAGTCGTTAAGTCCAAAGCAATCCAAAAGAACATCTACATAGTGCCTAGTTTTTCATCCCAAAATGAAGTATAAGTTTTTAGACTCGGGACAGTGTTTAGGCTTCAGGCACCTTACGCTTTTCTCAGAATTCTTTCTCGATGGAGTGGGAACTGCGATGAAAAGTAAAGTTTCCAGTCGCAATCCGTGCAATCGTTTTTTCGGCAATCCGATCATTGCATTCTTGGCACATATAGGTATGGATAGGGCGATTTCGTAGTGTTTTGGCTAGTGGCAAATCGTCAGGGAGTTGCCCGACATTGTCACAGATGACACATTTTACACGCATTGGAAATCCTCCTTCAGTCAACTCGGATCGCAATGACGTTGCGAATCGGATTATCGTTGTTCGAACCGTCTTTGAAGACAACGTGAACCGGACCACCCTCAAGTAGCGGCTTACCTTCGTCGCTGAATTTGAAAATGATATCATCGACTTTCGTAAGTGGGAATGAGTGACTTTCGCCGTCTGACGTTTCAAATGCTAGCGTTTGTGCATTTTCCGCAGGCTCCGCGATTTTTAAAAAATGACGTAATTGAATACCATATGTTCCAGTAAGTACTTTTCGTTTTTCAAACTTTTTTTCTGTTTCCAGGGTAGGTGGGAACGTTGCGCCTTCCATTATTTCACGTGACCAATGTTTCCCCATATCTCTTTTATATTCTTCTAGTTCATCTTTTTCGATGTGGCTTTCTGTAAAGTACGTTTTCAAATCAACGCGACGATCATCGAAAATCCACACGGTCGGGTCTAGTGTGATGACATGACGTACATTTCCTTTAATCGGAATTATTGATTCCAAATGAATATCCCCCTACTGAATTAAATTATCTTTTGATTCTAGTATAACGCTTTGATGTCTTCAGGAAAAGCTTTTGCTTTCTGACTTACAAGGTCAAAGGGAAAACGCTTGCTTTTTCTCGTTTTGAAAGATACAATTTATTGATAATAACCATAAAGAAATAAAAGTTTGATGGGGGCGTCCTCATGGATATAGAATTGCAGGAAACATATCAGCAAAAGGCAATGAAGCAGCTTCAAGCCGATGCTGATAAGATTGGTCAACTAATAAAAGTACAGATGGACCATTTGACGATGCCTCAGTGCCCACTCTATGAAGAAGTGCTGGATACACAAATGTATGGCTTGTCTCGTGAAATTGACTTTGCTGTAAAGCTAGGTTTGATTGATCGTCCGAAAGGCAATGAAATCCTTTCATTACTTGAGAAAGAAATGACAGTGTTACACGAAGTATATACGAGAAAATAAGCCAAAGACTCAAACTGACATAATGGTTTGAGTTTTTTGTTTAATGAAAAAGAGGTAACCCTATGAAAACTTATGCTAGAAAACTATTTCGCTACTTTGATTTCCCACTGTTTTTTGTTTACCTGTTACTTTGTCTGTTCGGGTTGGTCATGATTTACAGTTCAAGTATGGTTGTAGCGGTGGGTCGCTATGATTATCCGGCTGATTATTATTTGCAAAAACAGCTGTTAAATTTAAAACTTGCCATCCCCGCTTTCTTTTTGGCGGCTTTTTTTCCGTACAAAAATTATAAACGAAAAAATTTGATGATATTTGCAGTAATAGGTATGTTATTTCTATTGTTTTTGGTTCATTTCATTGGTTCAGGTGGTCATGTCGGAGCAACTAGTTGGATAAAAACACCTTTTGGGAATCTGCAACCTTCAGAAGTTGCGAAATTGGTTCTAATTGTCTATTTTTCTGGTGTTTTTGCAAAAAAATACGAGTCAGGCACAATTGACAATATTAACCAATCAATATTACCACCCGTGGTCATTTTAGTATTAGCAGTCGGTTCTATCATGCTCGAGACGGACATCGGAGGTTCGTTCATTATTATCATTACTGCCCTATCCGTCCTTGCAGCAAGCGGTATTAAAAAAAGAACCTTCATGAAAATTAGCGGAATAATTTCTGTGGGTCTTGTCTTTGCTGCCCTTATCCTTTATTTCAAATGGGACTCGATTATGAATGCAAGTAGGGCGGGTCGTATACTGTCATTCCTGAATCCATTCGATTATATCCAAGGGTCTGGCTATCAGATTGCGAACGGCTATATTGCCATCGGTTCTGGTGGTTTACAAGGGCGAGGGCTCGGCAATTCTATTCAAAAAAGGGGCTATTTGCCGGAACCGCAAACAGATGTCATTATGGCGGTAATTTCGGAAGAATTAGGCCTTCTTGGTGCTATTATCGTAATCGGGGGACTTGGTTTTATCGTCTTAAGGGCTTTATCTATTGCATTGCAGGCAAAAGATCCCCATGCGCGCATGCTGGCTGCAGGAATTGGGAGTATGATAGGAATTCAAACATTTGTTAATTTGGGCGGCCTGACTGGGTTAATACCGCTTACAGGGGTTACGTTGCCGTTTATTAGCTATGGCGGTACTTCTGTTATTCTGTTATCTTTAGCTTTAGGAATATTAACGAATGTCTCAATGTTCGTAAAATATGAAAAAAACAATTAGAAAAGGAAGTGCCTTGTGATGGAACAGATTAAGAAAATCCTTGTAGCCAATCGTGGAGAAATAGCAATACGAGTTTTTCGCGCTTGTACCGAATTGAATATTCCAACGGTGGGTATTTATTCAACAGAAGATAGTGGGTCATTCCATCGTTACAAGGCAGATGAGTCTTATCTTGTCGGAGAAGGTAAAAAGCCGATTGATGCTTATCTCGATATTGAGGGGATTATCGCGATAGCGAAAGACTCTGGCGCGAATGCGATTCATCCTGGTTATGGATTTCTTGCTGAAAACAGAGAATTTGCAAAGCGTTTAGAAGAAGAAGGAATCATTTTCATTGGTCCAAGTTCAAAGCAATTGGATATGTTTGGAGACAAGGTGAAAGCACGTGAGCAAGCTGTTAAAGCCGGAATTCCAGTAATCCCAGGCAGTGACGGTCCAGTTTCTACAGTCGGAGAAGTCGCAATGTTTGGCGAATCGAATGGTTATCCAATCATTATTAAAGCATCTCTTGGCGGTGGAGGACGCGGAATGCGGATTGTGAATTCTGCCGAAGAAGTCAACGAGGCATTTGAACGTGCGCGGTCAGAAGCGAAATCTGCATTTGGATCGGATGAAATGTATGTCGAGAAATACATTGATAAACCAAAACATATCGAGGTTCAAATCCTTGGAGATACATACGGCAATATCGTCCATCTATTCGAGCGAGATTGCTCAATTCAGCGCCGTCATCAGAAAGTCGTCGAAATAGCACCTTCGATTTCGCTTGAGGATGGGTTAAGGGAAGAAATTTGCGAAGCGGCAGTAAAAGTGATGAAGAATGTTAATTATAAAAACGCTGGAACCGTGGAATTTCTCGTATCGGATGGTCGATTTTATTTCATCGAAGTAAATCCTCGTATTCAAGTTGAGCATACAATCACAGAAATGGTGACGGGTATTGATATCGTTCACGCGCAAATTCATATTGCAGATGGGAAAAGCCTTCATGATAGTGAAACGGGTATTCCGACACAGGACAAGATTCCGTTATTTGGATTTGCAATTCAATCTCGCGTGACAACAGAGGATCCATTGAACGACTTCATGCCGGATTCTGGAAAATTATCTGTTTATCGATCGGGCGGGGGATTCGGTGTCCGTTTAGACGCGGGGAACGGGTTCCAAGGGGCTATCATCACGCCGTACTATGATTCATTACTTGTTAAAGTATCTACATGGGGTATGACGTTCCGTGAAGCTGCTTCCAAAATGGACAGGAACTTACAGGAATTCCGGATTCGTGGCATCAAAACGAATATCCCCTTTCTTGAGAATGTTGTGAAGCATAAAAACTTCTTAACAGGTAACTATAATACGAGCTTTATTGATTCAACACCTGAATTATTCCTGTTCCCAGCCCGCAAAGACCGTGGAACGAAAATGCTTAATTATATTGGTAATGTTACAGTTAATGGATTCCCGGGAATCGGAAAACAATCAAAGCCAGTCCTTCATCCTGTGAGAAAACCACTAATTGACCTACTTACACCGCCAAAACCGGGTACAAAACAGATTTTGGATGAACGCGGTGCTGAAGGGCTTATCAAGTGGATTAAAGAACAAGACGATGTACTTTTGACAGATACAACATTCCGCGATGCACATCAATCTTTGTTGGCTACACGGGTGCGTACTTCCGATATGACGTCAATTGCAGCTGAATCGGCAAGGCTGATGCCAGATCTGTTTTCTTATGAGATGTGGGGCGGGGCGACATTCGATGTTGCTTATAGGTTCCTGAAAGAAGATCCATGGGATAGGTTATTAAAACTGCGAGAACAAATTCCAAATGTGCTTTTCCAAATGCTGTTCCGTGGCGCAAATGCTGTAGGTTACACGAATTATCCAGACAATGTTATCCGTGAGTTCGTTAAGAAGTCAGCCGATGCTGGGATTGATGTATTCCGTATTTTCGACAGCTTGAACTGGATTAAAGGAATGGAAGTTGCAATTGACGCAACACGTGAAGCGGGGAAAGTCGCGGAAGCGGCAATTTGTTATACAGGGGATATTCTTGACGATTCACGAGCGAAATACACGGTTAATTATTATAAAGAGATGGCAAAAGAACTTGAGTCAGCTGGAGCTCATATCCTTGCTATAAAAGATATGGCAGGTCTGTTAAAACCGGAAGCAGCTTATCGACTTGTATCTGAATTGAAAGCAACAGTGGACATCCCAATTCATCTACATTCGCATGATACGAGTGGAAACGGTATTTATATGTATGCCAAAGCGATTGAGGCTGGCGTAGACATCGTTGACACGGCTTTAGGGTCAATGGCAGGTCTAACTTCACAACCGTCGGCAAGTTCGCTACACTACGCGCTGCAAGGTGGTAAACGCAATGTACGTGCAAACGTGAAGTCGCTTGAAGATTTATCGTACTACTGGGAAGATGTTAGGAAGTATTATCAGCACTTTGAAAGTGGCATGATGAGCCCACATTCGGAAATCTATGTTCATGAAATGCCTGGTGGCCAGTATTCTAACTTGCAGCAACAAGCGAAAGCGGTAGGTCTAGGGGAGCGCTGGGAAGAAGTGAAGGGCATGTATTCTCGGGTTAACCTGCTATTCGGGGATGTTGTGAAAGTGACACCTTCATCGAAGGTTGTTGGCGATATGGCCTTATTTATGGTGCAAAATGAACTTGACGAAAAGTCAGTCCTTGTACGCGGAAAGTCCATCGATTTCCCGGAATCAGTTATTGAGTTTTTTGAAGGGTATATCGGCCAGCCATATGGCGGATTCCCAGAAAAACTTCAAAAAATCATTTTAAAAGATCGCCAAGCGATTACTGTCCGTCCTGGAGAACTATTGGAAGATGTTAATTTTGAAAAGCTACGGGATGAATTGAATGTTAAATTGGAACGTCCAGTTACCAGCCATGAAGTACTTTCTTATGCTCTATATCCGAAAGTTTTCGAAGAATATTCCCAAACCAATAAGCAGTTCGGGGATGTATCTGTTATTGATACACCTGAATTCCTATATGGAATGCGTCTTGGTGAGGAAATCGAAGTAGAGATTGAAAAAGGGAAAACGTTGATTGTTAAATTGGTGTCGATTAGCGAACCTCAATCAGATGCAACAAGAGTCATCTATTTCGAATTGAACGGCCAGCCGCGTGAAGTCATAATTGAAGACATGAGTGTTGAGTCTGTCACAGTTAGAAAACAAAAAGCGGATACTTCAAATGCTGCGCATATTGCTGCTACTATGCCGGGAACTGTTTTAAAAGTCGCAGTCTCAAAGGGAGCGAAAGTGAAAAGAGGCGAACATTTGCTTATCACTGAAGCTATGAAAATGGAGACAACGATTCAGGCACCTTTCGATGGAATAGTAAAAGAAATATATGTAGCTGCTGGAGAATCGATAGCTACAGGCGATTTGCTCGTTGAATTGGAGCAATAAAAAAACAAGAGCACTCGAATTAAAATTCGGGTGCTCTTGTTTTTTATGTTAATAAGTTGGGTAGACAAGTAGAAAGGATTGGCCTGCGGCCGGTCCTTAACATTCATTTGGATAGTTTACTTCTCGATACAAGTAGGATCATGTAGGTTAACAAACCGAATAACAACGTGATAAACAATGAATGAAGCAAAGCAATATAAAGGTTTAGTCTGGTCAGAACAACCATCATTCCTGTTGTTGCTTGGAGCGCTACAAGTATAAATGCGATACTCCAGCCCCAATAGATGACGCGCTGATTTTTGTAATGTCGGATTGCATGAATCATGATGACCAATAACCAGATGAAAATAAGTGCAGCGGCGGTACGGTGACCCATCTGAACCCATTCGAACAGGTTACGTGGAAGGGCGAAGGCATCGTTCTTGCATAACGGCCAGTCTAGACAGGCAAGCCCAGACTCTGTATGACGGACAAGTGCTCCAGTATAAACTACAAAGTAGGAGTAAACGGATACACCAATTGTATGCCATTTCAAGCGTTTACTTATTTGTAACTTATCTGCATCAAACTTTCGATCGACTTCAAATATAAGAAGGGTTAATAGAAGGACCGATGCAAAGCTTAAAAGTGAAATACCGAAATGAAGCGCTAGTATGAAATCGCCTTGACCCCATAATACTTGAGCCGCGCCAATCAATGCCTGTAATATAAGGAAGAACACGGCTGCGATTGCTAGGAATTTGGTTTCCCTTATGTGGCCGATAGATCTCCATGACCAGACAGCTAATATGACAATCAAGATACCGACAGACCCAGTTACCAGCCGATGTGAAAACTCAATAAGTACTTCTGCGGTAATCTCGTCGGGAATAAGTTGTCCGTTACATCCAGGCCAATGTCTTCCGCAGCCCATGCCACTGTCGGTTTTTGTAACAAGTGCCCCACCAAGTAAGATTAAAAGCATACCTACTGTAGAAGCAACGGCAAACCATTTTAAATATCTATTAGATTGCAAAAAATAACACCTACTTTTTTATTGATGACCTTTGTATAAAAGGTCCCTGCTTTTTTGATGATAACGAAAAAACAGTGAAAAGACAACGAAGAATGGCTGAAAACGCCTCACTAATGGTCCTTTTCACAAATTGTTCATAAAGAAGACGCTTTAACTTCACAAAAGACCTATCGAAATGATTTACTATAGAGAGGGTTGAGTATTAAATGTGTCGATATTTCAAGGAATTCGGTAGAAATTTTGTATATGTATAGAAATACTACCCGAATTTCGCTATAGTTAACTATAGCGGTTAACGCTCACAACTTTGGAAGGAGGGGTAACTTGTCAAACGGTCATACAATTTCCACACCTGTCGAATCGAATGTAGTGACGGCGTCTCTTTATAAAGACTTCCTTGCACTCATTAAAATCGGCATTGTTAATTCGAATATGATCACAACTTTTACTGGACTATTTCTTGCTTTTCAGTTCACTGGTAAAAACTTTCTATATAATATAGATTTGCTCGTCTATGCTCTTCTTGGAACGGGATTGATAATTGCTGGATCTGCGGCACTTAACAACTTGATCGATCGGGATATTGATCCTGTCATGACGAGGACGAAATCCAGACCAACAGTTACCGGACGTTTCAAGGCGCCGGCTGTATTGACACTTGCGCTGACTTTCATAGTAGTAGGCGAAGTGCTTTTGTTTTCTGCTTCTGTAGCAGCCGGTCTTTGGGGACTTGCAGGTATCTTCAGTTATGTTGTACTCTATTCGATGTGGTCGAAACGTAGGCATGTCGCTAATACAGTAGTTGGAAGTATTTCAGGGGCAATACCGCCTTTAATCGGATGGGCTGCGGTTGAACCAGCACTCGGTGCAGGAGCCCTGGCTTTATTCCTGATTATGTTTGTTTGGCAACCACCGCATTTTTATGCACTGGCGATGCGTCGGACAGACGAATACCGTGCGGCAAATATACCAATGCTACCTGTTGTAAAAGGTTTTGCAAGAACTAAGAAATCGATGTTGGCATGGGTACTGTTTTTATTTCCATTGCCGTTTCTACTGACTGAGCTAGGGGTAGGCTTCTTAGTACTTGCGAGCGCGTTGAATATAGGGTGGCTGTATTTAGCACTTAAAGGGTTTAAAGCGAAAGATGATATAAAGTGGGCAACGGGTATGTTCATCTATTCATTGAATTACATGACAATCCTTTTTGTTGCTATGATTATTTTCTCGATATTCATCTAACATATCGGAATTCTTTCTTTGCATAGGAATTCACATAAAGAGGTCAACAGTCCTCACAAGAAGAAAAACATTTTTTTAGAAAGAGAGGTATCATTAAGCGATGATGAAAGGACTCAAAAAGTGGCGTCTTTTTTCTTTATTAGCAGCTCTTACCGTGTTTCTAGCGGGATGTGGTCAAGAAGAGCTATCCACACTACTTCCGGCTGGTCAGGTCGGGAAAGATCAATTCAAATTGCTGATGTTATCATCAGGAATCATGTTACTGGTTATTCTAGTAGTTGTGATTATCTATGTAGTAGCAATTGTTCGTTTTAGACGTTCGAAACTGGGCGAGGACTTTGTTCCTGAACAAGTTGAAGGAAGCCATACATTAGAACTTGTATGGACGGTTATTCCTGTTCTCCTCGTTCTACTTCTAGCTGTTCCTACAGTTTATTACACATATAAACTAGGTGATGTTAGTGCGATGCATGAGGTCAATGAAGATGGACAGTCAGAAAGTTTGGTTGTAGATGTTACAGCGAAGCTGTACTGGTGGGAATTTGAATACCCTACTCTCGGAATTGTTACAGCGCAGGAACTTGTTGTACCAACTGGAGAAAAAGTATATTTCAACCTCCTTGCAGCAGACGTTAAGCACTCCTTCTGGATTCCAGCAATCGGAGGTAAACTCGATACAAACGTTGAAAACGTTAATAAATTTTATTTAACGTTTGATAAAGAATCACAAGACCTGAAAGACGGCGTATTTTACGGGAAGTGTGCAGAGCTTTGTGGTCCATCACACGCACTTATGGACTTCAAAGTGAAAACGTTAGCACCTGCTGAATTCGACAAATGGGTAACAGCAATGCAAGCAACTGGCGAAGAATCGACAGATGTTGCTGCAGCTGGTCAAGGTGAAGTATTGTTCCAACAAAGCTGTATTGCATGTCATGCGGTATCTGCAGTCGGTGAAAGCGGAGCGATTGGACCAAACCTAGCGTCATTTGGTGACCGTAATCGCGTCGCAGGATTCATGGATCACACGCAAGAAAAAGTAGTTGAGTGGCTTTCTGATACTCAAAAACAAAAGCCAGGAAACTTAATGCCGTCATTTGGTGAAAAACTTTCTGACGAAGAACTAAACGCAATTGCTGAGTACCTCATGGGACTTTCAGTAGAAAAATAACTATTAACGTGAATTTGAAGAGGAGGTAAACAAATTGAGTTCAGTTGCTCAAAAAAGAGGTTTTGGCGCAACGCTATGGGATTGGCTAACAACAGTTGACCATAAGAAGATCGGTATCCTTTATCTCCTAGGTGGAGGATTCTTCTTCGTAGTCGGCGGTATAGAAGCAATGATCATTCGTGTGCAACTTTTAACGCCTAACAACGATCTTGTCAGTGCAGGAATATTTAACCAAATTATTACGATGCACGGAACGACGATGATCTTCCTGGCGGCCATGCCTATATTAATTGGATTTATGAACGCCATTATGCCACTCCAAATTGGAGCGCGTGATGTAGCATTCCCATTTCTTAACTCACTAGGTTTTTGGATGTTCTTCTTCGGTGGGGTATTCCTGAACATATCATGGTTCTTTGGTCAAGTTCCCGATGCGGGTTGGACTTCTTACGCATCGCTAGCAATGGCATCTGAAGGACATGGTGTTGATTTTTATGCAATAGGACTTCAAATAGCCGGTGGTGGTACGTTATTAGGGGGGATTAACTTCCTCGTAACGATTATCAATATGCGTGCACCAGGGATGACGTACATGCGTATGCCATTATTCACATGGACTACGTTCGTTGCATCAGCAATGATTCTGTTCGCATTCCCACCACTTACAGTAGGACTTTTCCTTCTGACATTTGAAAGAATGTTTGGTGCTAACTTCTTTGATCCTACGATGGGTGGAAATACGATTATCTGGGAGCATATATTCTGGATATTTGGTCATCCTGAAGTATATATTCTAATTTTACCGGCATTCGGTATTTTCTCGGAGATCTTCTCGATTTTCTCTAGAAAACGACTTTTTGGTTACTCAGCGATGGTATTTGCTACCGTCCTTATTGGATTCCTGGGCTTCATGGTTTGGGCTCACCATATGTTTACAGTTGGTCTTGGGCCAACAGCAAACGCGATCTTCTCTGTAGCGACAATGGCTATTGCGATACCTACTGGAGTTAAGATATTTAACTGGTTGCTTACCATATGGGGCGGAAGTATAAAAGTAACAACACCGATGCTTTGGGCATTGGCCTTCATCCCAACGTTTGTTATGGGTGGAGTTACGGGTGTTATGCTAGGTACTGCACCACTTGATTATCAATTGCATGACACATACTTTGTTGTTGCTCACTTCCACTATGTAATCGTGGGTGGTACTGTATTCGGCATAATTGCTGGTACTCATCTATATTGGCCGAAAATGTTCGGTACAATGTTAAATGAAGCACTAGGTAAAGTAACGTTTTGGTTCTTCTTTATTGGTTTCCATTTAACGTTCCTAATTCAACACTGGTTAGGCTTCTGGGGAATGCCGCGTCGTGTATTTACATACATGGATGGTCAAGGTTGGAACTCAGCAAACGTAATTAGTTCTGTAGGAGCATTATTTATGGCTATTGGGATTACGATCATGGTATATAACATTATCGTAACTTCAATTAAAAATGTACGTGTAGCAAATGACCCTTGGGGTGACGGGCGTACGCTTGAATGGGCGATTGAATCTCCGCCAGTATTCTATAACTTCGCACAGACACCACTTGTACGTGGTCTTGATACAGTGTACATCGAAAAAATGGAAGGTAATCTGTCGGGAATTACTCCGGCTGAACCTGTTCAAGATATTCATATGCCGAATGGTTCATTCATTCCATTCATGTTGAGCTTAGGTCTGTTCATTGCAGGATTTGGTGCAATGTTCCGCACTGAAGAACCATGGGGAATGGCAGTTCTTATTATTGGTCTTGTCTGGACTTTCGCTGCTATGGCAATGCGCTCATTGAAAGACGATCTTGGCTTCTATGTTAAGAAAGAAGACATCTTAAAAGATATGAAACGTAAAGGGGGACAAAAATAATGGATTTGAATAAAAAATTCACCCCTGAGACGTGGCCTGATCATCCGGAAAAAGCAACGTTAGAGGCAAAGAATAAATTTGTTGGATTCTGGCTGTTCCTAGGCGGAGAGACAATCTTGTTCGCAACTCTTTTTGCGACCTATCTTGCTTTAAAGAACAAAGGACCAAGTGGATTTAAGTTTTCAACACAAGAACTTTTTGAATTACCGCTTGTCTTCGTCATGACGTTGCTTTTATTAACATCATCTTTGACGAGTGTATATGCGATGTATCATTTGAAAAACTACAATTTCAAGAAAATGCAGCTATGGCTTGCCATTACTGCATTCCTTGGACTTGGTTTCCTTGCGCTTGAAGTGTATGAGTTTGTACACTATATACATTTAGGCTTCACGTACGACAACAGTGCATTCAGTTCTGCATTCTACACGCTTGTTGGGACGCACGGTTTCCACGTAGCAATCGGACTTGTCTGGATTACGCTACTCATCTTCCGTAACTCAAAGCGCGGCCTGAACTTGTATAACGCACCGAAGTACTACACATTCTCGTTATACTGGCACTTCATCGACGTTGTTTGGGTATTCATCTTCACTGTAGTCTACTTGATGGGAGTGATAGGTTAATATGGCGGACGTTCAAGTTTATAAAAAGTCAACAGCTGAATTTAACTTAGGGCAAAGACGCGCACGTAAGTCAATGCGCGGTCAGATTATGATGTTTTCGCTTATGATTTTCTTAACGATTATGTCGTTCTCGATGGTTATGGCTTATCAAGCTGACGTAATTGGATTTTCTAAATACTTGATTATCCCAACGCTAATGCTTTTTGCAGCCGTGCAAGTTGGCCTACAATTGTATTACTTCATGCACATGAATGAAAAAGGGCATGGTATTCCACAAATGTTCATGTATACAGGAGTTATTCTTGCATTCACTGTTGTATTAACGTTTTCAACAATTATTTGGTGGTAATATTAATAGTTGAAAAAGCCTATGGAAGATTTATTTCTCCATAGGCTTTTTCTTTTTTAAAAGATAAGAAAGTATAAGTTTTTCAACATGGAATAATGTCTAGCTCCAGGCGCCAACCCCCCGGAGGCTCACGGGATGTGAGTTACGCAGCCGTTACCGCAGGACGTGGCGCATTTAGGCTGAGTTCCTTGAAAGCCGTTTTGCTGTGGGGGCTGGAGTACGCCTCCTCGTGCCTGCAAGGATGCAGGTATGCAGTGGGAAGGGATTGGACTTCATCCCTCCTTGTTGCGACAGGACGTCGCGATCTTAGACTGCCTTCCTTTTCACTTTTGTTTGTCGGGGCTGCACGGCGCCTTCCACTTTTTTTTTCAATTGTCATTGTTCGTACATTGAGTTACACCGCATTTAGTTTATAATAAAGAAAGACTTTAAAAAGGGAGCGATGGCAATGCCTTTAAGTATATTTGGATTTCGAGCTTTGTGGAGTCCGTGGTTCTTACTAATTATCATACTTGGTATGGTTTTATATTTGTTATTGACGATTAAAATGCGTCATCGATTTCAAGATACGCATCCCGTTACTAAAAGCCAAGTAATCTTATTCATGTCCGGGATGGTTCTGCTTTATGTTGTCAAAGGTTCACCTGTAGACTTACTTGGTCATATTTTATTTTCAGTTCACATGGTGCAAATGGCGGTTCTATTGCTTATGATTGCTCCATTGATCATGATGGGTATCCCTAACTGGATGTGGAAAAAAGTTTTTGATATTAAGATTCTTGACCGTATAATCACTTTCTTTACTAAACCGATTCTTAGCCTATTGGTATTCTGTGGTATGTTTTCCGTTTATCATATTCCACTTATTTTAGATAATGTGAAATTAAGTGCTCCATTGCATACGATTTTTACTATAACGTTATTTGTTGCAGCAGTGTTTTTCTGGTGGCCAATCATTAATACGCTGAAGGGGCAACCGAAGCTTCATGGCTTGAAAAAAATTGGTTATATTATATTAAGTGCAATCTTAATCACACCTGCGTGTTCCCTTATCATTTTTGTAGATGTACCAGTATATGAAACATACAAGTCTGGAGAAGCTTGGTTACAGGCGATGGCACTTTGTGTGCCGGCAAGTACACTTTCAGGATTGGCGGGCTTAGGCATTTCAGGTCCTGAATTATTCACCAATATGCCTACATTAGTTGATCAGCAACTCGGCGGAATTATCATGAAAGTTTTACAAGAAATCATTTATGTTGGTGTCCTTGGCAGTGTTTTTATTAAATGGTATAGAGAAGAACAGGAAAATGCAGAAGAAATTACTGCTAACGCATTATTAGAACGTCAAAAAATGACGTTGTATAGATAATAAGCTAAATACAGAGACGTTTTACCATCAGGGGGAATAATGAATGGATCTGCCTTTACTACCTACAATTAGTACATTTTTTATTATTCTTTCAGCTGTACTAGTTGCAATAGGATGGTACTTAATCCTCAAAAAGAAAATAGAAGCGCATAAGAAAACGATGCTGGCAGCCGCAGTAGCAGCAATTCTTTTTTTAATCATTTATGTGTCGAGAACTATATTGGTCGGTAACACGTCGTTTGGCGGACCGGATAATTTGGAAATCTATTATACGATTTTCCTTATTTTTCACATAGTGCTTGCAACGTCGGGTGCCATATTTGGTGCTGTGACGATTAATGCAGGGCTGAAGAATAATTTGGTCAGGCATCGGAAGCTTGGTCCAATCACGAGTGTTATTTGGTTTTTCTCAGCAATAACAGGTGTTGCTGTTTATTTACTTCTTTATGTTTTTTATAAGGGTGGAGAAGTAACGTCAATGTTTAAAGCAATTCTTGGTTTTTAACAATAAAAAAACGCTTTCACATTTGTGAAAGCGTTTTTTGTCACGTCTGTTGATTTACTGAAAATAACCAGTACACAAACTGGGTGCTACATGTATAGTTGCATTTGGATTGCTTGGATTGAATGACTTCTATACGATTACCGTGATGTCTGGATGTGTAGGTAATCGTATAGTGGTCCTTCATCCGCCCTGCTCCAAATGCATACGTACACGAAGTGCATTTTGAGCTTTTTGGGACGAGAGAATAGCTGGCTTCTTACCTGGAGAAAAGCCGCCAAAGATGCAATTTTGGCGGCTGAAACTTTCTATATAGTTTTTTCTTTTTTTATTAAAGAAGTGTCACTTTCTATAAGGCATCATATGATTAGATGCATAAACTTTGCTGAAAGTAAGCAAGAAGCACATTATACAACGTGAAAGAGTGCCCGAAATTGCATCTTCGGGCACTTACACTCCCAATAGAAAGTCATCTACTCTTTTCATCCCAAACAACTGCATTTTTCACTTGAATAGTGTAGGAACGCGACAGGCAACTATTCGCAACAGGATTACTGAAAAAAGTGTGGCTAGAAGTGACGGAGTCACTTCTAGCCACACTAGGACCCCTCAGTAAATCTGTCATGAATAGTTTGCCGAAAGCGGACCGGAAATATACCGGTGAAAATGGAGGTATTCAAGCCCTCCTCACTAGTGTTTTATGCAAGTAAATGGTTAATCAACAGACGTGTTTTTTGGTTTATATCCTGAAATTTAACTTGATGATTCCGGCTTCACGGGCTGTAGTAAAGAGGATGACAACTAATGGTCCGATAAAAAATCCGAGGAAGCCAAATAGCTTCAGCCCTATAAACATGGCGATTAGTGTTGGGAGCGGTGATAAGCCGATTTGAGATCCCATCACTTTAGGTTCTACGGTTCGTCGTATAATCAGTAAGACAGCTGCTAGAATGGCCAATTGCGTTCCTGTTGCGACATCACCGCTGATAAACATATAAAGTGACCAGGGGGCTAAAATGATTATTGATCCCAAAATAGGAATAACGTCAATAATCCAAATGACAAGCGACATGACAATTGCATATTTAGGTATGATCAGTAAAAGACCGACAAAAGTGACCGCTAGAATGATTAAACTGACAAGTAGTTGCGCTTTCAAGAATCCGAAAATAACAGAATTGAGCCGTGTAATCATAAATCGAACTTTTTCTGCAGTTGACGTTGTTAAGTGTCTAAATAACAACTTTTTTAATTCAGGCAATTCAAGCATAAATAAAAATAATGCAATGATGAAGACGATAAAACTGACGAGGAAGTTTGGAATTTCTGTCATAAGGGACATAATCTTTTCATAGCTTAGTAAATTAAGGATAGATTCACGTATTGATTCAAATACATTTCTGAATTCCTTTTGAACACCAATGACAATCTCTTCGGGCATTCCAGAAGTATATTGTAGAAGCTTACTTTGACTGGAAATCCACACGCCTGACAATGAATTAAAATAGCCGGGTGCTGCTTGTGTAAGGTCAATAATTTTCCCAATCAATTGTGTAACTGTGAAATAGAGTAGTGACGTAATAATTGCTAGGATGAAAATAAAAACGGAGATAACTGATACTTTACGATTCCATTTGAATTTCTTTTCAGTAAGCTTCACCACGGGATCAATGATTAGCGCGGTAAGCAGCGCTAAAATGATTGGTAATGAAACGGGCAAGATAAAAACACTAGCCAAGATGATGAATATTAAAGTTAATGTTATAATTAAATTACGTTTTGTGAGCCATTTGGACAATGGGCATTCCTCCATATTTATTCGCTGTTTCAATTATAACCAACTGACCGCTGATTGAGTAGTAAAGCATGGCAGATGTTGTTTTACTGCTAAAAAACTATAAAAAAACTGGAGAACATTGAGTTCGCCAGTCTTCAGTAAAAAATTACTTTTTAAGGTTATAAGGTTCTAGTGCTGCACTTACTGCTTTCAATGTTGCCGCACAGTCCTTCAGTAAGCTTTCAGGGAAATGTTCCCCTTCGCCATACTCAACGCCGTGCGGATAATAATGCTTGCCGACAACCGGCTTTTTAAGGATCATAGTCGCATTGCGTGTATCAACATCGCCATCAGTTGTATAACTGAATACACGCAAATAATATGTACCTTCTTTGATCATATATTTCTTATCAAATGTTGCCCGTTCGTAGTCCCATTGACCAGCGCGGACAAGGTCGTGTTTTAACATAATTTCATCAAGTATTGATAAGTCGGTAACAATATTTTCAATTCCTGTATCTTCAATATACATAGTTTATATCCTCCTTATATATCGTCGAGCCAATTCCCTATACCTATTTATAATAGAACAAATCATCATCAGTTGCAATGACAACATTGTGTCAAAAAACGTATGATTTAATAAATAAGACAAACCTCAACATTTTTAACAGTTTGACGAAGTATAATGAAAGAGGATATCAGTTGTTAGTATTAACCTTAAAAGATCTGACTAAACTATATACTCGAGAAAGTAGGTCGAAAAATGAAAGCACTTTGGAAAATAATATTTCTGCTCATCATCGTCCTATTGGTATTTTATATTGTGGATGATCGAGTAAAAGAAAATAAACCGCTTGAGTCGCCAGTGAAACATGGGACTGCCATCCCAGTGCCTGGAACCGGAGATGGTTTACCTCTACCGCAAGCTGCACGGCCAGAATCGGGCGTATCACTGCTTGTTGGTAAGAGTGTAGACAGTCTATTTGAACAACTGGGTAAGCCGGACCGCATTGAGCCGTCGAACTATGGTTACGATTGGTGGATATATAATGAAAAACAGGAGTTAATGGTGGGCGTATGGGATGGGAAAGTAAACCAAGTTTATACTGCAGATTTATCCTCCAATATTGACCCTTTTGAGATTAGGCAGGATGTGCAAGACATCTATCGATTTACGATTGTTGAGTCAGAAGTGGCTGTACAAATCGGAGAAAGTATCTATACATTTACATTGAACAGTGATGACGTGAATAATAGGTTGCTTATTGAATATGAGAATGTCTATGCACAACTTTATATCGATGGTGTGGATGGGAAATTGGAAGCGATACGTTTCATTGACCCAATTACACTAATTCTACACCAACCCTATGACATGTCTTATATGGGTGAAATCGTCAGTGCTGAACGCCCATCGTCATCAATGCAGATGGAAGTGGACCGGGCAATGGAGCGACAAATTTTCAGTTTAACTAACCTTTATCGAAAGCATCATGGAATGAATGAACTATTAAGCGATTACAATCTTGCTGTTGTGGCGCGAAAACATAGTGAAGATATGGCGCTTGAAAATTACTTTTCCCATGAATCTCCTGTGACGGGTAATCTTGCGGATAGGCTAAAAGAGGCGAGAATTGAACATCGTAAAGCACGGGAAAATATTGCTTTCAACTATGTGGATGCGATAGAGGCAGTCCATGGTTGGCTTAATTCTCCCGCACACCGTGATGTCCTACTTCAAGAGGATGTCACACATCTTGGGACAGGTGCATATGGGAAATATTACACACAGGTTATGATTCGCGAGATTGCTGAAGAAAAAAAGCAGCAATGAAGTTCATCGCTGCTTAAGGAATAATCCATGTTCCTGTCTCCTTACTGGCTACACCTCTTATATAAAGAGGTGTAGCCGTTTTTATTGCATGTAATGCGGCCCGTTTTTGAATGACAGGTCTTTCACAATCTAGAAGTGAAATGAAATCGTCCAACTTCAGTTGGTCCAGTTTGCTGGGGTTCTCCACTTCGCGCGGATCATGAGTCATAACGCCGGGTACGTCTTTAAAGAACTCAACGTGGGACGCTTGGAGTGCTCCAGCAAGCGCGATTGCAGATAAGTCGCTGCCACCTCTTCCAAGTGTCATGACATGCCCTTTGTTATCAATTCCTTGAAAGCCTGGAATAATGACACAACGGGTTAGTTTAAGGGTTTCAACAATAGTGACGGGGTTGATGTAGTCAATCGTAGCATCTCCAAATTCTCCAGAGGTCATTATACCAGCCTGGATGCCGTGCAGGACCGTGTTTGGGATGCCTGCCCGTGTTAGTTCAGCAGACATAACTGCTGCAGCAATGAGTTCGCCACAAGAAACGGCAAGGTCGCTTGAGGCTGCCGAAGATGAAAAAGCGTCCGTGAGCTGAAGGAGGCTGTCCGTCGAATAAGGATCTCCATAGCGACCAATGGCAGATACGACTACAACGACATCGCCAAACTCATTCAATCCATCTTTTATATGGTTAATGCAATTCAATCTCATTGCTTCATTTTTCATTGCTACCCCACCAAATTTCTGGATGATCATAAGGCTCCCAACTTTCTTCGTGACGTTCATTGAATTCTTTTCATACGATAAAGTATGTTCGCTCTCAATATATTCATTTTCACAGAAAAATGTTCGGGAAGGGGAGAGTGGTGCTGTTTTTAACGGAGCTTATAAAAGACTGGCCTTGTACAGTCACTGGCGGGGAACTCAGGACTGTTGTCACGGGAATAACCGAAGATTCTTCACGGGTAAAGAAGGGAGGCGTGTTTGTAGCCAGGAAAGGTAATCTAAGCGATGGTGCAATGTATATTAAAAAAGCGATTGAGCAAGGTGCGGCAGCTATTGTTATTGATAGAACGAATTTGACTGAAATACCGCCTGATGTTGTTGTAATTACGGTTTCGGATTGCACAAAATTCATGTCCCATGCAAGTGCGCAATTAGTTGGTAATCCCGCAAAAAGAATGAAGATGATTGCGGTGACTGGAACAAATGGAAAAACGACAGTCACACATTTCATCGGTCAGTTATTGAGTAAACTTGGAAATCGAGTGGCTGTTATCGGTACGACGGGCATTTTTATCGATGGCGTTAAGATTGATTATGAATGCCCCAAAATGACAACATTACCAGCGGAATATCTCCATCCTTTATTAAAGAAATGTGTTGATGAAAATGTTAGTCATATTGTTCTTGAAGCATCTTCACTTGGATTGTCTTCGAATCGTTTAGATCATTGTGATATTGACATTGGAATATTATTGAATATTGGAACGGATCATTTCGAAGAACATGGTGGAAAGCCTGCTTATATCAATGCGAAAAAACGTTTAATTCAAATGGCGAAAACAATGATTGTTAACAATGACGATAAACAATGTGTGAAAATGGTTAAAAATGCAACTGTTCCACTGGTTTACTTTGGGATGAACCCGTCGGCTGACGTCCAAGTCCCAGAACTAAAAATGAATCCCGACATACTGGGTCATTATAATCGGATGAATACATTAGCGGCAATTAGCGCACTACTTGTCCTTGGCTATTACTTAGATGATATTTTGCTGCACTGCGAACTGCTGCAGCTTCCAGAAGGTAGATTGCAGCAACTTGAGCGTGATGGTGTAAAAGTTTACGTAGATTATGCCCATACGCCAGATGCGCTCGAAGCGGTATTGCAGACGTTGTCCAATTCATGTTATGGGAGACTGATTACAGTCTTTGGTTGCGGCGGCCAACGAGATAAAGGAAAAAGGGCTGAGATGGGTAAACTCGCTGTTCTGTATTCTTCAAGTGTCATTGTGACATCAGATAATCCAAGAAACGAAGATCCTAAAGCAATTATTTCGGATATTATGGAAGGCTTCGGAGGAGAGTGTTCGGCAATTGAAGCTGAACTCGATCGGAAATATGCGATTCGGAAAGCGATTTTCTGCGCAGCGCCGGGTGATACCGTACTTATTGCTGGGAAAGGTCATGAAAAAACGCAGCACACGGCTGATGGTCTACTTCCATTTTCCGATCTCGAAGAAGCTGCACATGCTCTTTCTGAAAAAACGTTCTTGGATATTAAAGAAATAAATATGGAATAGGTGCATGTTTACCGTCTCATCTGTTATGATAAATGGATGATTGGAGGGGATCATTCTATGATGACAGACGAATGGATCACCATCATTGAAGATGCAGAAGACCTAACGGCAATGCTGCTTTCTTCTGAAGCGGTGGCTGAATACCGTAAAGCCCATGATGATGTCTATTCAGACACGGAACTTGTGAAATCAATTCAAGAGTTCACGGCAATGAAGGAACGTTATGAAGAAGTCCAACGATTCGGGAGATACCATCCGGATCATAATATAGTAATGAAAAGTATCCGCGTACAAAAACGTGAGCTTGATATGAATGAGCGAGTTGCAGCGCTTCGATTGGCTGAGAATGACGTTCAATATATATTTGACGAAATTGGTTCAATCATCGCTAAATCGGTTTCGGATGAAGTAAAGGTTCCGGCAGGCAGTGCATTCTTTTCCGACTCATCTTGTGGAGGAAGTTGCGGCACTGGCGGAGGCTGTTCATGTTCGGCTTAAAAACAAAAGCGGAAGCGCCTGTTCGGAGGCGGCAGGCATAAGACGGGCTGGCGAAGCGGCGTTCTTTGCCGCACAGCCGGACCGACAAATTAGGGAACACAGCCAAAGTACGCCGCGTCCTGCGGCAATGTCTGCGTGACCCACATCCTGTGGGCCTCCGAGCCTTTAGGCGCTGCAGTCTAGACGTGAAATATCGCCTTTCGCAGGTTATCCACAGTACGAGATTTTATGATTTCCTAAGCAAGAATAAAAGTGTAGGGAGTCTAGACATTTAAAAAAACAGGTTGCATCCGTGTCGGAAAGTCGACTCGTGGTGCAACCTGTTTTCGTTTAATCGCCAACGTTTTCTTGCACAATCTTCATAGCAATAGTCGGTCTATCTGTGATAAAACCTGCTGCTCCAACATGTAAAAGTTTAACGAACGACTCATTATCATTCACACCTTCAAAATAAACGGGGATATTAATTTGGGTGAGAAACTTGATGAAACTTTCGGTGCCGAGAGAAAATACACCCAGTTTTTCTGGGATTTTGAACAAATCTGCACGTGGGCTATAGAGATGACCGAACATACTAGTAAAAGAGGCATATGCTTTTTTTACTTCGTTATCACCCGCACCAGTAGCTACTTTGTTTTGTGCATACAAGTTGAATCTGTCGGTCTGTTCATCGAATGAACTTGTTACAGCGACACAGTCTTCAGCACCCAGCTCTTCGAGAAGTCTCCAAAGTTTGGAAGGCATCAAGCTTCCTTCGTATGTATCAGGAGAATCTTTCAGATTAATAGCAATTAGCATATGTGGAAATCTTTGTATCAGTTCGCGAAGAGAAAGAATTTCTAGGTTCTTTCCTCGGTAAGAATGATTTCCATCCGCATCTTCAAACTGATAACCTGCATCAGCCATTTTCAATTCACTTAGGGTATAGTCTGCAACTCTTCCAGAGAAATCTGTTGTCCGGTCTGCAAATTCATCGTGGAAAACAATGATTTCTTCGTCTTTTGTTAAACGGATATCGACCGCAAAGCCATGTACGCCGAGTTCAGCCGATTTTGAAAATGCGGCTAATGTATTCTCAGGAGCCTCTGCAAGTCCACCTCGGTGGGCAAGAATGACTGGTTTATCGAAAGCGAGCGCTTTTTTACCTTCACGTGGTACCGGTTTTGAGACAACTTTGGAAGCTGCCCACGCGGCAACGCCTGCCGCACCTACTGTAAGGGCCACATTTGTTTTTCTACCCATTTAGATGCCTCCTCATGAATCAGCTCTATTTCCCTCATTATAGGGCAAAAGATTGATGTTGTCAGCAATGTTCAGTGACTAGATCCAGGCACCTTTCGACTTTCTTATGTCTAGCTACAGGAAGTGGCGTATAAGACTGCCTTCCTTCTTGTTGATAAATGCAAAGAGCGCCTTTATGTTCAAGTCCTCTGGGAGGGATTGAACTGCATCGCTCCTACTTGTCGCATCTACCGGGCGCCTTACGCTTTTCTTTTGTTGCAGGGCTTTTCAGTCCTATGGTATTGTATGGGTTAGGAAAAGAGGGGAAATCTATGATCGATCGTCAAGGTATTATTGTCTATCTTCATCATTTGAAACAAGCAAAATCATTTCGAAAATACGGTCATGTTCATTATATATCACGCACTATGAAGTATGTTGTCCTTTATTGCAATATGGAGGATGTTGATACGGTCATGGGGAAAATAGAACGTCTTCCATCTGTAAAAAAGGTTTTGCCATCATACCGCCCATTTGTGAAAACGGAATACGAAAATGCCAAACCGGATAAAGCGAAAGAATATGATTATAAAACCGGATTATAAGAATTATCTTAATGGAGGAAGCAGTTTGTTGATGCGTAGAATACCAATTGTGTATTGATAAAACAACTCAGTTTCTGCAAATACTGTAGAGTTTTTTAACTCGATAACAGCTGGCGTGCTCCCAACCTTTTCCGCTGTTTCCTCAAAGAGTAGCCTTCTTTTTGATTTGATGGTATTCTGCTGGATAATTCCTTCCCGGCAAATGTAGATAGGCATGAATTTACCGTCATTTGCAGGTTCGAAGGCTGCCGCAAGTGACAGTGCATGACCTGATGGTGTTTCTGAGGATAAGATGAATGTCCTATGCAGGCGGTCGCTATTCGTCTTGATTAATTCACATAGTTCATAAACGTCTCCATATCCTTCGCCGAGCTCTATGAATCGTTGGTTTAATATCATACATAACACTACCTTTCTGAATACGTAAATCTAGTTTCATCATACCATTGTGAACCCGAAGGCGCATTCATCAATTCATTCTAGGGGGGTAGGATTTGAAATTTATCGTAAGGACTATGATCCTTTTACTGATTGTAAATGGTCTTCTAACTTTATATGCATTATTATCAAGCGGTAGGCGCAGATAGCAAAGGGCTTAGTGTTGCAACGTTCACGCAAGAGATTGAGGTAATAAATCGTCCCGATGCCCTTCATGTCCGCCAGCACTTCAGCGGCTTATCTGACGCGCGCCATGAAATTGTCTGGCCAAAAGCTAGCACCAATCGTACTTGTTATCTTGCGGACGCAACGTCCTGTAATCGATTGGACGAGAATTCGATAGCCTTTCTTGAAGGGGACAATGAACGCCAATCCATTTCATATGAAATACCCAAAAAAGGGACTATGAAACAAACGGCTCTATTCAATGAACCGTTCGCTGTCCTACATGGCTCTTCTGCCTCGTACACATTATTCCATATGACTGATGAAACAGGGATTGGTGGATTATGGGTCAATGGCTTGGAGCGAGTGGGTACTAAAAAAATGACGAACATCAATTATGCATTATTCCGTGGCAAGGGTGAGGTCAAGGATCTTTATTGGCAACGAAATAATTTGCCCGTACTCTATGCTGGGGATAGGCTTTCGGTATTTGGTGAAAGCGACAATATTGAGCCACTTAGGGAAGTGGATAACGCGCTTAAAGCACTTGATGCCAACCATTCAACGATTGTAGTTGATGATACACGTCCTGCTGTTAATGCTACCCGGTTTATCGTTTCCAAAAATGTGGATGTGGATAAAGTATCTATCCGATTGCTAAGGGAAAGTATGTATGCACGTTTTATAATACCGGAAAACGAACGCATGACCGCCGAACTGGTAGCTTCGGTTCTAGGAGAAACGCCAATAGGACTCGAAAAATCACGTAAATCTTATCAGGTGTTTACTGAAGCAATTACAGAAGATGAACTTGAACAATTTAAAAGTTTATTGAACGATATGACAGGGCAAGAAGTGAATGCATCTGTATTGGACGCGTTAGCCGGTGAGGTAACAGGCTTTAAGACATCGTACTTCACGAAAAATATCCAGGCTGATACAGCAGCGCATCCGTTTTTAATCGAAGACCCACGAGAAATCATGTTTGATGGTGCAAGTACCACAGATATCCGAATTATATTGAAGGATGGAAAGACCTTGTATCCAGCGAAGAAAATTTTGAACCTAGCGGGCTATGCCATTACATCGAATGAGCGGTCCATTTACGTTGAAAATAGCATTAGGAAATTTAGATTTCCCAAGAAAGAACTTTTTTATGTCTACAATGAACAAAAATACAATGTCGTAACGATGCCATTTGAAGTGCTTGAAGGTGACTTTTATTTCGAAGAGAGTTGGTTTAAAAGGTTGTTCCTATTAAGTATCGAGAAAACGGCAGATACGATTGATATCATTAGGATGTCAACATTAATAGAGGAGGTGGACAAGTGAGAGTTGTTGCAGGAACTAGAAAAGGTATTCCCTTGAAATCTTTACAGGGGACTGATACACGCCCAACATCGGATAAAGTGAAAGAGTCCGTATTCAATATAATCGGGCCATACTTTGACGGGGGAGTTGCAGTAGAATTGTTTGGTGGAAGTGGATCTCTTTCCCTTGAGGCTTTATCAAGAGGAATCGATGAGGCTTTCATATTTGAAAAAAATGTGAAAGCGTGTGCGATTATTAAATCGAACGCGGAAAAATGCCGATTTACGGAAGAATTACATATCCAACGAGCGGATGCTAGAAATGCGGTTAACTTTTTGCAGGTGCAAGGGAAGAAAGCAAAACTTCTTTTTATCGATCCGCCGTATGCGGAAACTGCATTTTATGATTTGGCGCAAGACTTTGTAGAAGCAGATCTTCTGACTGAAAACGCTGTCATCGTTTGTGAGCATGAAAAGCAATTGGAATTACCAGAAGCGTATGGTACCTATTACAAGATAAAAAGTTCGGTGTATGGAAATAGCGCTGTATCTATTTATGAGAAATGAGGTTTCAATAATGTCGAAAATTGCAGTTGTGCCCGGAAGTTTTGATCCGTTGACGAATGGACATCTAGATATTATCAAAAGGGCAGCGAGGGTTTTCGGTGACGTCAGAGTCGCCGTGATGAATAACTCCTCAAAAAACTCACTGTTTACAGTTGAAGAACGTGTGGCACTTATTGAAGAAGTGACGGCGATCTTTCCGAACGTGAAAGTGGAGTCGTCTTCTGGATTGCTTGTTGATTATGCGAAAAGTGTTGAGGCATCTGTAATTGTTCGTGGATTACGTGCTGTTTCCGATTTTGAATATGAAATGCAAATCACGTCGATGAACCGTTTTCTTGATGAGAGTATCGAGACATTTTTCATCATGACGAACAATCAGTATTCGTTCCTTAGCTCGAGCATTGTCAAAGAAGTAGCAAAGTACGGTGGCGAAATCTCAGGACTTGTGCCAATGCAAGTTGAAAAGGCATTAAAAAAGAAATACCAAATTCGATGATTGTTAAATGGTTATGATGAAATTGACTATTCATCATAACCATTTTAGTTTAATAAATAAGGTAGAAGATTACCGGTACGACAATGACGCTCCAAATTCGTCCGATTACGTAAGGAGTCATTGAGATATTGCAGGTCTTTGCGATGACAAAAACTTGCATATGGATACTCAATCCGTTCATGGAAATGATTGCGGCGATAAGAAAAGGGAAAATTGGCATACCATAAAAGTGATCTGTTGCTGATTGAACACCTGACGTCATTTCGAAAATGGCTAAGGCAAATGTTTTGGAAATCCCCATCTCCACAGTAAATACTGAAGTAATGACTGTTGAAAGAACGGTTCCGAGCGAAGAAAAGAAAATGACGGTGGTAGCGACAAGAATAATGATTGTCGAACTTTCCTTGATAGCGTCAAGGAGCGGCATCCCTTTTACTTTCTTCGGAAGTTGTGAAAGAGGCATTTCTACATCGCTTACGCGGTGCAAAAATACTAACGCTAGTAAAAAGAATAAAATATTCGCGATATGGATGGCTGCAAGCAACTTCCACCCTGAACCTACATTTCCAAATAGTTCTGTTCCGACGAAGCCGATGATGAACATCGGCCCAGGTGCATGACATGCAGCTAGAAGTAGACCGCTTTGCTTTTGCGATAATTCACCGTTTTTCATCATTTCGGTTACTGTTACGGCACCGACCGGGAATCCGCCAAACGATCCGAGTACGTATGCTTTCAAAAAACGCCTCCACTTAGGTGCTTTCCGTGTGCGATTGGGCATCTTTAAAAGCCATTGTGTCAATATGATATAGGGCAGTAAGTAAGGAAGCAGTGCATGGATAAATAACTGTGCACCGGCTTCGGCCCCAGCATGTGCAATGCTTGGCTGTAAAATGAACAGAATGATAAGTCCCCATACAACTGAAAGATTTATCATATGATAAAGGCGTGCATGCATTCCGTTGACCACGCACTCGGCTCCTTTCGATTTCCAAGCATGACAAAAAAATGAGTAGTAAATCTTTTGTCAGTCTTTTTTTGGTGCTACACTTATATATATGTAAAGAAAGTACAGGCTATTAACGGAGGTGTACCTAAAATGAGAAAGAAACGATTCGGTATGATAGGAGTTTTGCTTGTCATCATAGCCATTTTATTCGTTTACCCACTTGATTCTTATATATCAAAGCCGGGAGGGGCATATGACTTGGATCCACTCGTCGAAGTGGTAGGTGGAGATGACAACGACCTTGGGACGTTCAGTCTTATGACGATTTCTGTTTCAAAAGCGACATCAGCTTCTTATGTTTTATCCAAATTTAGCGATAAGATGAAACTTCTTCCTGCTGAAAATGTAAGAAGAGATGGAGAAAATGATAAGGAATATAATATCCGGCAGAAGAAACTTATGACTGGTTCACAGTTCAATGCGATTACAGTTGCTTTTGAAAAAGCAGGTATACCTGTTGATATCGATTATGATGGTGTCTTTGTCATGATGGTCCTCGAAGGGGGCGCAGCCGACGGAATCTTGGAACTTGGAGACAAGATTCGTGTGGTTGATGGTGTGGAGTTGGAAGAGTCAGGACAATTTTTCACACTTATTGGAGATAAAAAACTGGGAGATGAAGTAAAGATTTCGTTGGAAAGGGATGGCAAGAAGCTCGATGTCACGCTTGTCTTGAAAGAGATACCTGATAGTGATGGACGTGCAGGACTCGGCGTACGTTTTGAAGAGGATCGGACACTCTCGACCGATCCGGAAGTTGATTTCAAAACATCGAATATTGGTGGACCGTCTGCGGGACTGATGTTCACGCTTGAAATTATGAACAAGTTGCTTGATGAAGACCTCACGAAAGGATATAACATTGCTGGAACTGGAGAAATGTTGGAGGATGGAACCGTCGGAAGAATTGGGGGAGCGGATTTTAAAGTGATTGCGGCATCCCGCCAAGACGTGGAAATATTCTTTGCACCAGCAGACGATTTGCCTGATGAAGTAAGGGCGGCGAATCCTGGAATACTGACTAATTACGAAGAAGCTGTAAACATGGCAGAGAAAATCGGCACGAAAATGAAAATTGTACCGGTGAAAACTATAGATGATGCACTTGATTATTTAGCGACGTTGGAAGAGAAGTAAATCTTCATGTCCTTTACGCTCCTAAAGATTATTTAGTGTGTGCTTTGGTACCCAGTGTGTGGTGCCAGCTGCTGCCACAATTTTGAAAGGCGCAAATGGTGTCAGTAACAGGCACAATGCATTTAACTTCATGCGACTGGAGATTGTTTTATCTGTGTAAACTGAGAGAAGGCGCCTAACAGGGGGAGCCGAGGCCCTAATACTGATAGCGAACCGAACAACGAAGAGTTCGGTTTGTATAATTTCTGCGTCCTTTGCAGAAATTATACAATTAATGCAAAGGAGTCATTATATATATGTTATAGACTTAAATACCGCAGTTGCTTATGGCGGGAGGCATCCCCGAGCGCCGAAGCGGAGTCGAAAGGAATCTTTATCTCCTTTATGCTCCTAGAGATTTTTTTATCTTCACTTAATGATGATAGGGTGTGTAGTGTAATCGACACCGATTCGGGAACTAGAAGTCCCATTTCCGATTCCGAGTGCGTACATATCCGCAGCGTGGATATCGAAATCAAGTGAAGGATTTGAGAAGGCGGCTGCTTTGCTAACAAGAGGAAGCTTCAGCCTTTTTTTATGTTCATTCAAATATAATCTTCCGGCAGCTGTCATTCCAAGTAATCGTAGATAGGATGGAGTTTTCATAGTGCTCCGTATATCGTACGTAAAACCGGTGAAAATATGAGTAAGCATGCGCTGAAGCCGAGTCCAAGTGTACCTTTTTGATTTCACATCCTTCATGAAGCCTTCAAACGTGCCGTTATTAGCTGCTGCACGGTACAACAGATTTTCAATTCCTTCCGTTACGTCTGCAATCATAGCGAGACGGTTAGGCCCTTCCCGTAAAATTGTGAAACGGAGCTGGGGATAGAAGGTCGGCCAGTTTCCGAATGATTGATTTTCAGCTTGCCAGTCGTGTAGAATTACGTGTGCTGTACCGGGCATGAAATCTATAATTGCCCCGAGCGTATCTGATTCAAAAAAGGATTTTCGGATGCCGGTTGCACTCGCAATCGGGTTACCTGCAACAGCGTCGTCATGGTACTGGGCGACAATACGCGGAATTGTGACAGCTTTCATTTTGGAGCCAATATTCCTAGTGGCCTCTATGTAATGAAAACCTAAAATATTATTCGGTTTTGAGAGATCAGCTAGCGGTCCTTCGATTGTTAAGGAATTGGCAGCCGTGATATAAGCCTCATTTAATGCTTTCGGATAACTGAGTCCACGGTTGACAGCATCTTTCACAGTTTGTTCATAATTGCCGCCAGCTTGTTGGATTAGGCGAAGACTTCTTTGGAAAGGTTCAACTTCACCATCTTCGCTGCCAAAGCAGAAAGCACTGCACTGAGCAGCGTCCAGTAGCTGAATAGCGCCTCGGGCGAAGTTTGGTGCATTAGATGTCGCAAATGCATAAGGGAGCTCCAAAACGATGTCTACGCCGTTTTTTAAGGCCATTTTCGCACGGGCCCATTTATCAACAAAGGCAGGTTCCCCTCGTTGAAGGAAATTACCGCTCATAACGGCAATCACAATATCTGATCCAGTCAATACTTTTGCTTGTTTTGCATGGTGAAGATGTCCGTTATGAAACGGGTTATATTCAACGATAATTCCTGAAGCTTTCAAATTCGTCACTCCTTTGCTACAATGAATATTAATTATACCTATGCGGTTGAAGAAGTGACAAGAAAATATCTTGACATCCCTTTTCGCCCATTATATAATCAACATTGTTGTCTTGAGGTGATAGACATGAAATGGTCAATCCATCAATTGCAGAGATACAGACAAGGTGCGATGCCGCTTGACGAAGCTGTCGACCTTGAATCCGTGAAAAAACGGAATCCGGAAATCCGGAATATTACGCCTGTCCGAGTGACCGGAAGTTGTACAATCGGCTCCAAGAAATTGATATGCCGATTCCGGCTTGAAGGTACGATGACATTGCCTTGTTCTCGAACATGGGAAGACGTTGAATTACCATTCTCAATCGAAGCTGACGAACAGTTCAGCTGGGATGAAGAGGTTCTCGCAGCAGATGATGAAATTCATCCTGTTGTGGGTGAGGTAGTCGACCTGACCCCTGTATTTGAGGAGCTCGTCCTCCTTGAAGTGCCGCTTCAAATTTATGGTGAAAGTGCCAAAGATATGCAAGAGGCAGAAGGAAAAGGCTGGTCATATGCGACTGACGAGGTGTACAATGCCAGGCTCCGAAAGGAACTGGAAACGAAAGTGGATCCTAGATTTGCCGATTTGGCAAAACTCTTTGAATCCAAGGACGAATAGGCGAACGTAAGGAGGTGCCCCAGATGGCTGTACCAAAAAGAAGAACATCCAAAACAGTTAAAAACAAGCGCCGTACGCATTATAAATTGCAAGTACCGGGAATGACTACTTGTACTAACTGTGGCGAAATCAAATTGGCTCACCGCATTTGTAAATCATGCGGTCATTACAAAGGAAAAGAAGTTGTAGGCGAATAAGTAAGATTTGCCTATAAAGGCTACCGTGAGACCATGGCTCACGGTGGCCTTTTTTCTATACC
>NZ_JACFTD010000019.1 GCF_014282005.1 Sporosarcina sp. BP05
CTATCGTCGGAAAAAACGATCGGGTCAAATCGAAGCGATGCTTGAAAACCTGCCAACTGAAACGATTCACTATCGTTTATCGGAAGAGGAACAGGCTTGTTTGTGTTGCGGTGAACAAGTACATGAAATAAGCATGGAAGTGCGTCGCGAGTTAAAAGTCATTCCCGCACAAGTGAAGGTCGTTGAACATGTACGCCATGTCTACAGTTGCCGAAATTGTGAACGTGAAGGCACTGAAACACCAATTGTCACAGCGAAGATGCCAGCACCTATGTATCCAGGAAGTCTGGCTTCACCATCGGCAATGGCCTATATCATGAACCAAATACATGTCGAAAGCATGCCTCTTTATCGTCAAGAAAAACAATTGGAACGCCTAGGCGTCTTTTTATCACGTCAAACACTGGCCAACTGGATGATGTATGGGGCAAGCCATTGGCTTAGCCATCTTTACGAACGTCTACATACTCAATTATTGAGGCAAAGTGTTCTCTTTGCGGATGAAACGACGCTTCAAGTACTTTCCGAACCAGGGCGTCCGGCGACGTCAAAGTCGTATATGTGGTTGTATAGAACGGGGCGTGATGTGCCAGCCATTGTGTTGTACGATTACCAACAAACAAGGGCTGCCAAGCATCCGAAAGCCTTCCTTTCTGGCTATGAAGGATTTCTGCATGTCGATGGCTATCAGGGGTATAACGATATACCGAAGGTGAAACTGGTGGGATGTTGGGCCCATGCGCGAAGGAAATTTGACGAAGCGCTCACTGCGTTGCCTGCGGAAGCAAAGAATAAAGAAACACCTTGCGCCGCGGAAGAAGGGCTCCAATTCTGTAATCAACTATTCGCTATCGAGCGGAAATTAAAGGATGTCAGTCCTGAAGAACGCCTAAAAGAGCGACTTGAGCGTAGTCAGCCTGTGCTGGATGCTTTTTCAGTATGGCTACAAACGCAAAGCTCCCGCGTCACGCCTAAAAGCGCACTCGGACAAGCCATCAAATAATGCCGGAACCAATGGTGTGTAACAATGTTTTTACAAGATGGACGCTTAGAAATCGATAATAATCGAAGTGAACGCGCCATAAAGCCCTTCGTGATCGGTAGAAAAAATTGGCTCTTCTCTCAATCGATGAAAGGTGTATTTTGCAAGAAAAAAGTGCAGGGTATTGCAATCTTTTATACAGAGTGTTGCCACCAAAGATTTTGTTTCAGTTGATACGTGATAACGCATTCGTTAGTCGGTAACTTTCTCCACTATATGTAATGATATGTGCGTGATGAATGAGCCGATCCACTAGTGCAGCGGTTAACCTACTGTCGATGAAAATTCGATTCCACTGACTGAATTCCAAGTTCGAAGTGACGATTAAACTTTTCTTTTCATAGAACTCTGTTATTAATTGGAACAATATCTCTGCTCCTTCTTTACTAAAAGGAACGTAGCCCATCTCATCTAAAATCAAAAGTTGGACATCATCGAACTTCTTGCGAAATGCACCCAATTTGCCGTTTCTATGAGCTTTTTCAAGCTCCTCAACTAAATGGGCAACTCTATAAAATCTCACTTCATATCCTTTTTCGCACGCCCTTCTTCCCAACGCTGAGGCCAGGTGCGTTTTACCGGTCCCCGGAGCTCCCACAAGTACTAAATTCTGATGATCCCTGATAAAGTCCAGACTCTCAAGCTGTTCCTTATTTACTGTTTGGGGGAGCCGTATAGCAGAGCTCCATTTATATGATTCCAATGATTTATTTTCTAAAAACTTGGCTTTTTTTAAGTTTCTTTCTATCTTGGTAAGTTCACGCATCTCAATTTCTTTCGTGAATATATTTGTTAGAAAGTCCTCGGGAGTTGAAAATTCAACGGTTTCAAATGCATCGGCCACGTAGGCTAACCTAAGCTGTTTACATAGATTGCGAAGGTTCTCTGACATCATTAACTCCTCCTGAACGTCCTAATTGATCATACTTATTCCAATTCACATCAAAAGGATGGTCTTGTTCGGGGGGCTGATCCGTTCCCAGAAGTTTATAAAACTCTTCATTGATTTCTTCTAATTGAAATCGCATTAGTAATGATAGCACCTGTTCAAGTCGTTGTTTTCGCACGTGGTTTGAAGGGATGTCGAGATACTCTTTTATTCTGCCTGGCAAGTATTGACGATATCTCGAATACTCGACAACGCGTGGTTTTAAAATCCAAGATTTGAAAATATCTTTCCAAGGCAGTAATCTTCTCTTATTCATATAAGGTCGTAGACCTTCCGCAATGATTTCTCCCTCTGGTGTAACTACTTTATATTCATTCCACGTTGAAACTAAATATAGCTGAATGTGATTCTTTCCCTTTGGAATATGCAAAACTGTATCATCTAATTTAATCTCATTGTAAGCATTCACCTTAATTAGCTGCTCTTTTCGTACCGGATACTCTTCACTTGGTAAACTTTTCAGCGTGCACTTTTCTTCTTCCCAAAGAACCTGTATTTCAATTTCCTTACGATAGTGTTTTCGATATTGGTCTTCTATTGAAAAATCCAATAACTTTTTAGAAAGATCCTCTAATCCCGTAATGACAGGGGGGACACTGAAGATATTATATCGAACATAACCGACTTTTCTTTCTACATGACCTTTTTCATTTCCCTTGCGAACATTACATACTTGCGTTTCAAAGCCATGGAACATCTGAAACCGTAAAAACTCATCGGTTAGTTGAGCATCTTCTGTTTTACTTTTGGTCTTTTTAACAGCCGGCGTCAAGTTATCTATTCTGATTTTTCGGGGGACACCACCCGATTTTATAAACAACTTTTTAAGACCCTCTAATAAGCATTCTTGATTCTCGGATGGCATCGGTTCATAAAAAGCAACATTACTGCACGGGAAAGACATGATTAGTAAACGAATATCTCGGGTTTTCCCATCTTCTACAGCTTCCATTACACCAAAATCAACTTGTGCATCACCCGGAGGGTGCTCTAATCGTTCAGACCCCTGATCTTGAACTGTACTATCATTTTGAACTTTCCATTCTTCAATGAAATTACAACATGTTCGATAAGAGCCTTTAAATTCGTGAGTCTGCAACTCTTTAAATAATTGTAGATTATTTCTTCTAAGCTTTGCTTTCTCTTTCTCATCTTCGAATAACCAATCAGACACCATCATTCCCCATTTCTCCTGATACATCATACCTTTGCGAGGTTTGATGATAGACGGGGAAAGCTCGCTTTCATCAGCATATTTCTTTGCAGTTCTCCAGTTAATGTTTAGTGCTTTTGAAATCTTTTCGATTGATAAACCTTTTTCATTTCGTAAGTGTTTGATACAATTAATATCGGGCATTGTTAGCATCCTTCCTTAACCTCCATCTGTTTTGAGTTCGCACTTTAACAGTAGAGGTTGACCTGGGTGACTAGCAAGTCCTTTTTTTTATTTACATGAGATTCTCATGCATAACTCTGTACAAATACGTTGCAAAGTTCTGTACTTCTATTCTGCATTACACAAAAGGCGCAAAAGAAAGCGCAATTGCCTATAGTATCGTGGAAACTGCCAAAGAAAATCAGTTAAATCCATTGATTTACTTAACCTACGTATTTGAACAGTTGCCTTTAATAGATCTGACGGATTCGGAAGCCCTGGATAAGCTACTTCCATGGTCAAATACCCTTCCAACAGATTGCCACGTTCCAATTAAAACTAAATAGAGCATATAATAAGCGCCCACTGAAAGACAGGTGGGCGTTATTTGACGCTTACTTTCCCGCAATCTGTGGCTCAAAACTCCGCACTAGTGGCTCATTCTGTCCGCAATACTCAGAAAGCACCTACTTCAGTTAATAAGTTTATCGTACCAGGAGGTGCTACAGGTGAATGTGCGTTGTTTGATTGTGAGCTTCCGGTTTAACCTATATACTTTACAAATCACTATTTTATTTTGCAAAGTTGAAAATAAATGAAGGTAATTACATTTATGTGTCGAATTAGGATGAATAGGAAAAGGTTGCGGTGTATTGTGACTAGATTGATAGCAATGTTTGAAATTGAATCCAAATAAACGAATTTTAATAGGTTACTAGTTGAAAGATAACAGTAGATAGAAACTGTGCGAAGATGTACCTCATTGTGAAAAACAATGGAAAAGGGGGGAACGGGTAATGGATAACAATAATGATCTTGATTTGTCGTTTATGCCAAAGGAATTAAAACTATTACTTCAAATTATGCAGACAGAAAATCCAGGATTTCAAGGATGCCTCAATAAAGAACTTTTTGCGGAAATTGATTGGGAGTTACTCCTAAAAATGGCTAGGCATCATCGGATCTATCCATTAATTTATTCGAATCTGAGTAAAATGGATGAAAAGTTAATTCCTTCAGATATACTTCATACCTTAAGCCAAGAGTACAAAGAAAATACGTTTCAAATGCTTAACTTAAGTGGAGAAATGGAACGAATAAGTCAATTTTTTAATGAAAATGGTATTCGGTCTCTTTTTTTGAAAGGCCCGGTAATTGCGGACGCGATTTTCGGTGATATTTCCCTCAGAACCTCAAAAGATTTAGATATTTTGATCCCCAAATTGGATGTTAACAAAACTGAAGCACTATTAGTGAGTTGTGGGTATGAAAAAGAGGAAATGCATTCACCATTTAAAATGGACAAGTGGAGAAGTCACCATGTATGTTATTACCATTCACAAAAGAGAATCCAAATTGAAATCCATTGGAGACTCTTTTCTCCCCCGGCGAAGGAGCCTAGCTTTGATGAGTTGTGGGAGCGAAAAAGGCTAAGTACGCTCACAAGCTACCCTGTCTATTTCTTTGGAGAAGAGGATTTGTTTTTATACCTTGTGGGTCATGGTGCCAAGCATGGGTGGTTTCGTCTTCGGTGGTTGGCTGATATTGACCAAATCATAAGGAATGAAAAAAATCCAATACTAATAAAATATCAACGTCATTTAGTAGGACAAGCACTCCTATTAGCATCCCAGTTATTAAAAACCCAAATTCCTAAAGAGTTAGTACCCTTAACAGCAGAAAAACGTTCAAGAAAACTAGCTGAATTGGCAACATATTATCTTGTAGAAATGGGTTATGTATCGATTAATCAATCGTCCAAAGAACCTTTAATTAATCACGATAAGCTTCATCCATTATTAAGTAAGTCAAAATTTAAAAGGTGGTTCACCCTATTTTATTATAATTACTCAGTAAAAACCAATATCCAGAAAGTTATTTATGTTTTGCTACACTTTTATCCGCAATCTTCGGATGTACAGACATTGCGTTTGCCTAAACCTCTTTACTTTTTGTATTTTCCGTTACGTCCTTTTTTTATAGTCTGGAGAAAGTCTAGTAAGCTTACACTAACAGTAAAGAGAATTCAAAAAGCAGAAAATAAATGATGCCTGAAAATAAAATAAGCAGTAATTCCTAAAAGGCATCCACCTGTGTGTAATGGGGGGATGCTTTTAGTTGTGGATCTATAAGTAAGCGTAAAATTTGACGCTTACGTTAAAGGTAAAACCAGCGTTTTTTGTAAGGGGGTCGTCCCATAAGTCAGGAAATTAGCGACCTATAGGACAATCGCTTTTCTAATTGTCTAACTCCAGGCGCTAACTCCTCGGGTCATATGTCGTTTTACTGCGAGGGCTGAAGGACGCCCTCTTCGTAAACCGTCTTATGCCTGTCGGAGCTAAGCAGCGCCTTCCGCTTTTCTAGGTTAATTCACTTCTAAATTTCACCAGCATCCGCTCTCTCCTTTTCTTTATTCCTGCAACCGTAATGCCGACTCTTTCAGCACATTCGGTAAGTGTGAACCCTTCGATGAACAGCCATTTGACGAGGTCCCTCTCAGCAGGGGACAATATGTCCAGCGCTTCGGCAAGCCCATTTGACGCCCCATAATGGACATCGAATTCGGCCTCAATTGCATTCTCCAAGAACTCGTCTTCCATCTGTGTCACATGCTCCTCAAATTGGTTTTCTTTTTTCAATTCATCCAACATGGCACCCGAATGCTTCTATAGGCAAATGGCGTAAAATTCCCTTTGGCTTCGTCAAAACGGTTCCATGCTTGCAATAAAGCAACTCTGGCTGCTTGTCTGAAACTATCATGGCCACGGTAAATATTCAATTTGCGAATAGATGCGGATATCATCGGTTCATACTGTTCCAAAACGTCTTCGAAATTCACCATTTGAGCGGCCTTCCAGACCGTGCACGATACGTTGTATTCCCGGGTGACTACATCGTAGTACATTCGAAATAGAGAATCCAATGAGCGTTTGTGACGATTGGCGTGCTTACGTGATAAATTGAAGGTTGAAACATGACTTTTGGTCTATGGATAGTTGTGTTATCCATTATATTTAATTTACTACGGTTATGAACTTATATAGGGGTCTAATTACAGCGATGGTGCGCACAATCTACCGCGATAATTTCAAGTACCTATAATGCTGTTCAGGAAACTATCGTGATGTTTTACTATTCATGAATTTATGGTTAGGTAGTGAAAAAACAAATAAATTTAGTTAAATATGACTATTCACATTAATATGTTAGTGATAAAATAGTTACATAGGAAAGGGTGGTTAGATAATGAAAATCTGTGATTCGTATTGGATAGACCATGCACTAGTAGTCGAACATTTCTATGACGGAATACATCAATCGAGAATATATACTACGGAGGGTATCAAACTATCAACACTGACCCCAATTGATTTACTTGATAAAGCCTGTATGCGATATGCTTCTACACTCGAGGGCCGTAGAGTATCCGCGAGTAAGACATTAAACTACTCCAATAAGACACCGATTGTTATTGCACCCTATAATCTAGGTGCTTTTCCAACATCCTCTTATAAAAAGGATGATTGCGTTTGGATTTTTAATCATCCTTTTCAAGTTGAACAATTATCGGGTGGTAGGTCATTAGTGAAATTCGATCAAGGGACGACAATCACTGTAAACGTTTCCAAACATACTTTATTGAAACAACAGCAAAGGCTTCACACATTGCTAGACATTTTCAGCAATGCGGAACGCCGAATGCTTCTCTATCTTTCCAAAGGTGCCAAAGAAAATAATTTCCAACAGCTCCCTCTATAAATGTTGTGGATGAGTAAATACTTCTGCGAAGTAAAGTGCTGACTTACATAGTAGAAGATACAGATGGTAGATCATGGGGATGCCATTGTTAGTACTGATATAATTTCCGGGTATCTATGTTTGAAACCAGCCCCTAAAATTGCCAAAGTCCTTTCGATTTCTATATTTTCCGTTACGCCCTTTTCTATTATAGGCATGTAGAAAGACAAGGAAACTTTCAAAGTTATACTAATAAGTGTAGAGGATTAACTACAAAAAACCATTCCTCTTGTAAATGAATGTTAGTAAGCGGGTAGGAGAAAAGTGTTGAATAGTGTCAAATTTGGTGAAAACTTAAGCGACCATTTTATTCCTAAAGAATAAAATAGTCGCTCATTTTGTTTTTATTGGGTTTCATGAGTTTGAAAGTCTGTTGTATTTAAAGTCGGAGAATCTAAAAGGCTATACAAGTTGAAAGGCGACTGTTGCAGGAAGAAGGTGAATTGGACCATTATAACCAAGCTTGGGTAGTTGAAGAAATTTGCGCGGCCTCGCTTTTATACTTTTTGCTATTTAATATGCTGACGCTATTTTGCGCACAATAAGTACCGGGCTAATGTTTGGAGCTTATTATGGTTTTGCAATTATCGTAGATGGTAAAAGGGAATATTTACACTGCATTCTAGTATCGAGGTGGCAAACTAAACTATAAAGTGAATCAAAAAAAAGCGGTGATAAGATTCGGGAATCATCTACCGCAAGTCGGATTTGGTTATAATCGGAATTGTGACTGTTAGATCAATTGTCGTAATGCTGAATAGTGAAAATCGTCTTCTTGCTCATACGCTAGGGGAATAATTTCACCATTATCGTTTACAAACATCATCTTATCTCGATGAATTTTTCCAGTAATAATCGAGAAGGAACGGCTATTATCTTGAAAATCTGATGTTGTAAAATGAACGACATCATGAATATGGGAAACTAAATCATTGTAATTGGTGAAAATATAATAGTTGTTCACCATATAAGCTTTGATTGTCATCACCTACTTTTATCGATTTAGCGATCAGTGGGGCATACTATAACTATTCAGCTTAAACGTGTGAATGGCAATTGCGGCACTATGGTTAAGGTAAACGCTATGCTCGAAAAAGTTCCTTTCTCATATGCTAGGCTGGAAAGAACTTGTGAAACTTATATAGGTGAATGAAGATTTCTCCCTTCCAGGTTAAATTTGTAAACAATTGAATAGTTATAATAGTCTGTTACTGTAATTAAACTATAATTTGGTTTTTATTTCAACTGAACTTTATTCCTATTATTACTAAATAGAGAGATAATTTTCCTAGGAATAGTCTAGCTTCTTTTGTTTGAACCTGTATGCATGTATAACCGTCAAATAGAAATGGCTCTTACACTTTTTTGTGACCAATCATTACATTCGCATAATCGAATCAATTCAGCTATCGCTAGTACGCGTAAAGCTAATCACTACGCTAACGTTCGTTTACTTTTTATGGTTTTGTAAGTTATGTAGGAAGGCGGTGAGGGATATGTGAATCGCCGACGATTGTCGAGGAGGCAAACTGAACTAAAAAGTGAATTGAAAAAACGGTGATAGATTCGAGAATCATCAACCGCAAGTTTAATATAAAATAAGGACCGTTAGATCAATTGTCTTAATGCTGAATAGTAAAGATCGTCTTCTTGCTCAAACGCTAAGGGAATAATATCACCGTTATCGTTTACGAACACCATCTCGTCCTGGTGTATCTTTCCAGTAATAATTGAGAAGGAACGTCTATTATCTTGAAACGTTGGCCTTGTAAAATGAATAACATCGTGAATATGGGAAGATAACTCATTGTAATCAGTAAAAATATAATAGTCGTTCACCATATAAGCTTTGATTGTCATCACCTACTTTTATCGATTTTGCGGTCAGCGGTGCCTACTATTTATCTATAACGATTGAATGGAAACTCAAGGACTAAGGAAAACGCAATCCTCGATAAAGCTCTTTCTTCATCCTAGACTGGGAAGAACTTTCGAGGTTCTTAAAGATAACTTGATACTCACTCTTTAGTAGTGAGCTTTTAAAGTATTAGAATAGGTATAATAATCTATTACCATAATTAAACTACAATTTGGGATTTTTTTCAACTAACCTTAATGCCTATTGTTACTAGCCATTAAGGGTTTTTTATGTAAAGACTTTATGCCTATGAATGAAAGGAGTAAAGTCCAGGTTGGTGAATTGTTCTGTTTTCTTGTTTAGATAAGTACGGCATGCTTTTTTTCGTCTAATCGGTTTCATTGAATTGGCTTAATAACTAAGGTTGATAGCAATAGTGATTAAAATAGAGGATGTGTGAGGGCATTAGAATTCTACAGATAAAAGGGGTGTGAAGGACGTATTCTACTCAATAAAAAAACGCCTCTTCTAGTAATTGATTGATTACACATCATTTACAAAAAAAGGTGTTCTTATATGTGCCATAAACTATAAAGCTTATTCGGATTCTTTTAATCCAGAAACAGTTACCAGAAAAGCGATGAGCGCTATTTTATCGGCTTTTTTTAGTTCAACACCTTGAAAGGTTACCGACATGTCCATAATATTCTCCAGTACAAATTGATCCTTGCCTTTTGAATGGTCGCCAGAGTAATTCTCCGCCTGCTGTTCTGCCGTTTCGTGTTGTTTCGGGAGAAAGCCAGCAAGCATTAGCAACTCATTCACATCTGCATCCAAGGGGGCTGCAAGAGAAAAAATGGATTCCCTTGAAGGATTATATCTACCTTTTTCCAAAGAGGCAATAAAGGAATAACTTAAGTTCGATTGCTCAGCTAAACTTCGCAATGTTAGTTTTTTTTCCTCACGTAATTTACGAATTCGAGTTCCGAATTTATTCACACAAACTCACATCCATTCTCGTCTTTAAATGATGATGCCCTACAACATACATAGACCCAAAATTAGCATGGTTATCAAAATCAACTGTTCCCTGCCGTAGTTGATGGTAGAAGATAGCTCCATTTTTTTGGGGAGGAGGCAGGAGTGAAGCAGTGGAATCATTAACCAATCAGAAGTACACCTACGTACATAATAACCCAAAAACATGAAAAGTAGTAGATTAATCTTACGGAAAACGATGAATTTTGTCAGATTAAGTCGTATGCACTAGTTCGGCCCTGTGAAAGTCAAAAGTATTCATAATGATAAAAATGAATTATGTAAAGTTTTTAATTTTGTGTTGACGTAAAAAACAAAAAAAGGTATGATGTGTTGTATTACGAAACAAAGGGACTTTAGGTGGAGGGATACTCAAATTGTTGGCTAACAACATTAAAAAATATCGGCAAACTATAAATGCTACTCAAAAGGAAATGGCAACACAGATCGGTATTGGTCGAACTGCCCTATCAAGAATTGAGAATGGGGCGTACTCCCCGAGTGCCAAGACGATGAAAAAAATATCGGACTACTTTAACTTACCGATTGGCGATATTTTTTTTAATACTGATGTTTCGAAAAACAACACTGCGAGTGTGTTGGGGACTAATCAATATGAGGGTCCATTAAGGGGAAATAAGTAAACGTCCTCTGTAAAGGGGTACATAAAAGTATATATAATTGCCTAAACGAGGAAGGGGGAGAAAAGTATGAGCGCTATAGCCGGTATTTATCATTTAAATGGCGAACCAATACATATCCAACATGGTCGTAATTTGATGAAGGCTTTACAGAAGTACCCCGCCGATGCGGTTCAAACATGGCACTTAGATTCTATTTTCCTCGGATGTCATGCACAATGGATTACACCCGAATCTGTGGGGGAGCCGCTGCCGTTTTACGATTATGAAAGGCAGTGTGCCATTACTTCAGATGCGATTATTGATAATCGAAAAGAATTATTTGAGCGATTACAAATTGAACCGTCACATCAAAAGCATATTACGGATAGTGAACTCATTTTACGTGCTTACTATAAATGGAATGAAGCTGCTCCGAAGTTTTTAGTGGGTGATTTCGCTTTTATGATTTGGGATCAAAAACATCAAAGGCTTTTCGGGGCTAGAGATTTCTCAGGGAGTAGAACGCTGTATTATTACAAAAGTCATGACAAGTTTGCTTTTTGTACGACAATAGAGCCGCTATTGGACTTACCGTTTGTTGAAAAAAAACTGAATGAACAATGGCTGGCGCAATATCTGGCTATATCCGGAATGGTTGATGTGGTAGATACCACCATTACTCCTTATCAACATATCGAACAATTACCACCATCGCATAGCATTTTGATAGAGAAAAGTAAAATAACGCTTAATCGATATTCGTATGTCACTAAAGGAAAGACACTCAAATTGAAGTCGAATGAGGAATATGTTGAAGCTTTTCAAGATGTCTTTCAGGAAGCTGTGACCTCTAGGTTAAGGACACATGGCAAGGTCGGGTCGCAGTTGAGTGGGGGATTAGATTCAGGAGCTGTTGTTGCCTTTGCAGCAAGGGAGCTCCAAAAGGAAAACAAGGGGTTACATACATTTAGTTATATTCCGCCTAATGATTTTAAGGACTTTACACCTAACTACCAAATAGCGGATGAAAGTCCTTATATTTCGTCCACGGTCGATTATGTTGGCGGTATTACCACTCATTATTGTGATTTTAAAGGGAAAGACTCTTATTCTGAAATTGATGACTTTCTTGATATTCTGGAAATGCCTTATAAGTTTTTCGAAAACTCTTTTTGGTTGAAAGGGATGTTTGACAAAGCGCATGACGCAGATGTTCGTGTATTGCTCAATGGAGATCGTGGGAACTCTTCGGTTTCTTGGGGATTTGCTTCAGAGTATTATTCCCTCCTTTTCAAACGATTGAAGTGGGTTCAACTTTATCAAGAATTGCTTCACTATCGGAATAATGTAGGGGGATCCCGATCACGCCACTTGAAGATAATTGCAAGAATGGGATTGCCCCTAATTGACCGTCTATTTCCGGAAGGGACACCTTATAAAGTTCCGGATCTCATTAATCCTAGTTTTGCTGAAAAGATGGGTGTTTATTCCGAATTCGAAAAGTATGGGATTGATCATACAGGTTGGTATGCCAAAGCGGATATTTTCGCACTTAGAAAAAAGCACTATGAAGATGTCTTTCAATGGAATGCTAGTAGCACGCTTGCTACGAAACTTTCTTTACGGTATTCCTTATGGAAAAGAGACCCAACCAATGATTTACGTGTCATCCAATTTTGTCTATCGATACCCGAAAACCAATATGTACAAAATGGAGTAGATCGTGCACTGATTCGAAGAGCTACCAAAAATTATTTACCGGATAAGGTTCGATTAAATCAGCATATTCGAGGTGTCCAAGGGGCTGATTGGGTTCATCGAATGATTCCGAATTGGGAGGCATTTAGAGAGGAAGTACAGCAACTTTGTACAGATCCAAGAATCCTTGAATATATAGATGGGCGGTCTCTAAAGGCAGCATTAGAAGCGGTGGAACAGCAACCGAAGGCCGAATATGATACGGATACTAATTATAAGTTTTTGATGCGTACTTTAATTGTTTATCGGTTCTTAAAAAAATTTAACTGAAGGGAGGTGATACATATGAAGATGGAATGGAAAAAACCTGAATTAGAAGTTCTTAACATTAATGAGACAATGCATGGACAAACGGGCGATCGCCTTGATGCTAGTTTTGACGCAGGGACTGGTAGACCACAATTAACTTTTAGTTAAGCATGAAGAATTATTTGTAGCATTCGCTCCATCAATACAAATCTGCTTGGATTTCATACATATGGAATCCCGTAGCTGGTAAAGGTTGAAGCCCCTATTATCCTAGGGATAATAGGGGCTTTTTCTGATAAATAGGTTACTTTTTTAAAAAACTAATTTCGTAAAACAGAAATTTGTCTTTGTTGTTGGCGATACGAAGTAGTGCTTTGTTGAAATACCGGGTAACGGAAGGGACGTTTATATGCTTAGTAAAAGAGACTCTGTTTATAGAGCGTTTGGATTAACCATTTTAAGTGAGATTCCTTTACCGGAATTACCCCAACTTAGTGGGATAGGGAATGTAACTGATATTGTGATTGAACAGTCTGACCTCTCTACATTATGGGCTAAGCATTCGGATTTCGAAGAAGACTTTGTCGTAAAAAGAGATTGGCTTATGTTTCATATACCTGAAACGGCGATTTATCTTATTCAAGATGGTCATAAAATCGTAGTCTCTCCATTGAATGGATCCGATGAAGATCAAATTCGCCTATTTCTCTTGGGTACTTGTATGGGCGCCGTCTTACTACAAAGAAAGATCCTTCCTTTACATGGAAGTGCAATCGCTATAGATGGAAAGGCTTACGCCATCGTCGGTGATTCTGGCGCAGGGAAATCTACTCTTGCTTCTGCATTCTTAAAAAGAGGCTATCAACTATTGAGTGATGATGTGATACCGGTAACCTTGAACCATGCGAACGTGCCAATTGTCACGCCAGCATATCCCCAACAGAAATTATGGTTGGAAAGCTTAACTCATTTCGGTATGGAATCGACTGATTATCAACCGCTCTTTGTTAGGGATACAAAATTCGCCATTCCAGTTGAATCACAGTTTGCTGCCGAACCAATGCCACTTGCTGGGATATTCGAATTAGTCAAAGGGGACCATCAGGACATTACCATTCAACCTATTGAAAAGATGGAACGGTTTTATGCATTATATGCTCATACCTATCGCAATTTTTTTATGCAAGGTTCTGGTTTAATGGAATGGCATTTTGATATGTCTTCCAAAATGATGAATAAAATTAATATTCATCAAATTCGTCGGCCGACCACACGTTTTACGGCTAATGAGTTAGTCGAACTCATATTAACTACATTAAAGATGGAGGAGAATGTATATGGTTACTAATCAAAAAGGCTTAAAGAATTCTCTATTTAGTCAACAACAAGGAAACATTGTCAGTGATATGGACGGAGAAAAAGTGATGTTAAGCGTTCAAAGTGGAAAATATTATAACCTAGGGCAATTAGGCGGGGAGATTTGGGAGCTTATGAATGAACCTATTTCCATTGAAACGGTGGTTGTCACCTTGCAATCGCGTTATGACGTTGAGAAAACGGAGTGTGAAGAACAAGTTGCTGAATTTTTGACTCAATTGCTCGATGAAGGATTGATCATCCAAGACTAGTAGATTCATGACTTTCTTTAGGGAGGAAACAATGAATATGTTAAAGAAAGTTCGTGCGTTTTTAAGATTAAATATGAATACTAAATGGCTCCTTATTGAGGTTTACTTCCATTTAGGGAGGGGACGTTATCTGAAGAGCATTCCATTTTCTAAAGTGGCTCCTTCCCTCGGTGAACAAATGAAAGAGACATCTTTTTCTTCTGTACCATCGAACAAAGGGGAGATCGCGCAGATATCGAAAGCGATTCATCTTATGAGTCGCTATACTTTTTGGGAAAGCCAATGTCTTGTTAAGGCATTCGCTGGCATGAAAATGCTGGAGAAGCGAAATATTGAAAGCACCCTTTACCTAGGTACCGCGAAAGATGAAAAAGGTGGATTTATTGCACACGCATGGTTACGTAGTGGGCCTTATTATGTATCGGGTGCTGAAGTGATGGACAGGTTTACGGTTGTTGCGAAATTTGCTAAAGAAGTCGACGGAAACAGGCTGGTCGACTAACAAGGACGCTGTTTTTAGTGTTGCAAAGCACATTAAGGTTTTTTTGTTGCTTGTGTTGGCAGGTGATGGTGATTCGATCATTTTTAAAAAGCCAGCGCTACATAATGCAGTTTAGGAGCTGTAAACCATTCCTCATCCTCTTATTTACTTGCCTCGAAGAAACAGGTTTTATTGTCCGTACAATATGTAGCTGAAACATGGGTTCAAGGCATACGATTGGAGGATCCGATTTTGAAGTATCTCTTGCACTTTACAAAAAAAATACATGATTACTCAGGAAAAATTCTTTATATCAATCTTATTTGTATGATGTTAATTGGCTTATTAGAAAGTGTAGGGATTTTTTTATTAATTCCACTGATTGGTTTAACAGGTATTTTGGATGTCAGTACAGAAGGAATTTCTTTTTTAAGTTGGATGACTGACATATTTTCAGGTATTCCAGAAACAATCAGTCTCATCATCATATTGGGTGTTTACGTACTAGTAATGGCGGGGCAAAGTATCTTTAAACGGCACCAAACCATCTTGGGGGCAAAAATCCAACAAGGTTTCATTCGACAATTAAAGGAAGAAACGTATAGAAGTTTGCTTCAAGCGAATTGGGGGTTTTATCTCAAAAAAAGGAAATCCGATATTATTAACATTATGACAAATGAAATGTCTAATGTGAGTGCAGGTATTTATTTGTTTTTGCAGTTTATATCTTCGCTTATTTTTACAATCATACAAATCGCGATAGCGTTTTATTTATCCGTTAAATTGACGAGCTTTATTTTACTTTGCGGACTACTCCTTATCCTTTTTTCCAAAAAATTCATTAGAAAATCTCAATCGATTGGAAATGAAACAGTGGAGTTAGCGCAAACATACTTGGCGGGTATCACGGATCACTTTAATGGCATCAAGGATATTAAAAGTAATTCATTAGAGGAATCTCATTTGGATTGGTTTTTCTCCCTGACTAAAAAGATAGAGCAAAATAAGATTAACTTAGCGACTGTAAATACAACCTCACAAATGATTTTCAAAATGGTTTCGACTATTCTACTTGCAACATTTGTATTTTTTTCGATAAAAATGCTAACAGCTCAGCCAGCACAACTTATGTTGATAATGGTTATTTTTGCAAGGTTGTGGCCAAGGATATCAGGCATTCAATCTAATTTAGAGCAACTAGGCACCACGATTCCATCCCTTAAAATCCTATTGAATTTACAAAATGAATGTTTGGAAGCAAGAGAGTTACATAACCAAGACTTTATAAATGTGGAGCCAATGGAGATTAAATACGGTTTAAATTGCCGGAATGTTTACTTTACGTATGATCAAAATGTTGATACGTATGCGCTGAAAAAAATAAACGTGCACATACCAGCTAACCGCATGACAGCTATAGTGGGGCCATCTGGAGCAGGGAAAAGCACGTTAATTGACCTATTGATGGGGTTAAATCAAGCTGATCATGGATTGGTTACCATTGACCATGAACCTCTTACTACTGATAACTTAGTCTCATTGAGGAAATCGATTAGTTATATTCCGCAGGATCCATTTCTGTTTAACGCAACCATTAAAGAAAATTTACTGATCATTGATCCTACTGCAAGTCATGAAACCATTTGGGAAGCGTTAGAGTTTGCGGCAGCTGATGAATTTGTAAGAAAGCTTCCACAAGGCCTGGATACACGCATTGGCGATAGGGGAATCCGACTATCGGGTGGAGAGAGGCAGCGTCTTGTTTTGGCCCGAGCCATTTTACGGAAACCATCAATCCTTGTTTTAGACGAAGCAACAAGTGCATTGGATGTAGAGAACGAAGTGAAGATTCAAGGCGCTATCGAGCGTTTAAAAGGAACGATGACCATTATCGTAATTGCCCACCGCTTATCTACCATTCGTAACGCGGATCAGGTGTTAGTAATGGACGCAGGAGAAATTATTCAGTCGGGCAACTACAACCAGTTAGCGCAAGATAAGGAAGGGATGTTTGGCAACCTCCTAGCTATTCAAATGCAAACTACCCTATAACTTTAGCAACTTTGAAGTGCCGCACTGATTTGAAGGATAAATGAGTAGCCTTTTCTGTACCTATTTTAGTAATTCGTGTGCCCTAATAACCATTCTAATAAGGACTTTTTAAAACCTAAAAGTCGAAGTGGTAACCAAGAAAAGTTCTAAGGGGTGGGTAGGTGAACATATTTATGAAAAGTGGCAGAAGAAAAAAGCTAGGCATCTTATTCGTAGTCATGGCATGTATTATCGGAGCGGGGACTCTGTATTGGCAGCTTCAATACAAGAGCGGGTTATCTCTCGCGAGTGAAAGTTTGGATTTAATTGTCGATCCTCCAACTTTTGAAAAGTTTGAGAAGTTTGAAGCCGCGAAGCCACAAGCCGGTGTGATGAATGTTCTGTTATTGGGAAGTGATGCCCACAAGGATGAAAACGGAAGATCGGATACGTTAATGATCGCGCATTACAATCAAACGACAAATGACATGAAATTAGTTTCCATCATGAGAGATACGTATGTGGAAATTCCGGATAATGGAAAACAAAAAAAAAATGCTGCATTCGCTTTTGGTGGTCCAGAACTTGTAAGGAAGACGATTAAGCAAAACTTTGATATCGACGTGCAATACTACGCAACTGTCAACTTTACCGGTTTTTCGAAAATTATGGATGTGATTGCTCCTGACGGGATAGAGGTTGAGGTACCCTATCCAATCCCTTATGGAGCCGGAAAAATTGAGCCAGGTAAACAAGTTTTAAATGGGGACCAGTTATTAGGCTATGTTCGTTTTCGGAGCGATGATCAAAATGATTTTGGGCGAGTGGAACGGCAGCAAGAAGTGCTATCAAAAGTGAAGGACCAAGCTATCAGTATTCATACACTACTAAATGTGCCGAAGTTACTTGGACTTACGGAGCCCTATATTGATACAAATATTAACAAGCAGACACTACTCAAAGTTGGAAAAGGTTTACTCCCTGGAAAATCTGACATGCAGACGTTACGGATCCCTATTGCGAATTCCTATAAAGATGAACGTGTGGCGGTAGGGGCCGTTCTTAGTATTGATCTGGAGAAAAATAAACAGGCGCTGCAGCAGTTCTTATCACCTGAGGATGAAATCGGAAGTGTAAAGGTAGTTGGAAATGGAAATTGAAGATGAAATGTGGGTTGCATAAGAGGAATTGGTTGGGGAAGCAGATTTCGGGTACATGTCCCAAGCTGTGAAGGCAGAAGTAGCAGTTAGCTTAACGTGAGGGTCTCCATGGTGCAATGAATCTGAGGGAGACGAGCGGCAAACCTCTAGTCTAAGGAACACGAACGTCATTTAAGGCTATGTCCGATTGGGTGAGACTGCCCTCACAACAATGGTTGTTTTTATATCGATATAGGTTGATAGATATACGTAACTAGTTAATGATAACTAAAACATTAGTAGGTAGAATATCCAACTTATAGATTAAGAGTTGGATATAAACAACATTCGAGTTAGTTATATAAAGGGGGAATTATTATGATAAAGTGGTTTGGAAAATTGAAGTGTAAGCTGTCAGGGTACCATAAGATGAGTTACTACTCTGATCGTTGCAGTCGTTGTGGATATGTTCGGAAAAATCATACGACCTTGTAGTGGGGGGGAACTAAATTTCAGATACCTGTGCAGGAAACTAATCTAATAATTAACTATAATTACATATTTATAAGCTGGAGATTAGATAGGTACCTTATTATCTAATCTCTATTGGTTGCTTATATAATTGGGTGAATTATTGGTTGTTTTTTGTTGCACAGGCACACACACAACTTTGAACTATTAACGTGAAAACAGCTCCCTCCAGTTATCGTATCTGGAATGGTGCTGTTTTATTTTCTAATTTCCCGTCAAAAATACATCTTAATCAAATGATTCTATAAGACCAAAATCCAACTCTGTTTGCACATAATTCATGATCTCCTCTAAGTTTTTACTATTTTCTTTGGAGGAACCGTAGATTTTAACCAAAAGGAATATGAATCCAATTATACCTAGTAGTGCTAGAAGGCCTGTGATTAAAAAAGCTGCATTAATTACAATAAAGATTTGAGCCTTTCCACTGATTTTTTGTTTAGTATTCACATCAATTTTGGCTCTCTTACCATCCGTTTTAAAGGAAAAATGAGCTGTTAAGTTAGTGAACTTTAATTTATCTTTATACTTCACTTCTAGGGAATTATTAGTTTCAGAAACGAGTTCAAAAGAAGTTTCTTTTTCCATCCGCCCATTAAGTACATGCTTAATTTGGTCAGTAGTTAGATTTGATTCAGATTTTACTAGTTTTGATAAAATAATATCTTGCAATTGAATTCCTCCTGATATATGTATAATGATTAGTATTGCCTATTTCATTATACATATAAACTCCTATAAATGTAAGCGTGAAAAGTTGATTATAGGCATTATAGCTTTATTCAATGTGCTTATGATATAAGTTTCAAATCCTGGCTAGACAAAACTTTTAAAATAGTGTTAGGTACCTGGTTTATGAAGTAATCAAATTACTTTGATTAACCATAAAAAATCCCAGCGACTTCAAGTAAGATATAAGTACCTGACAGGGAACTCAATCTCATCACCACACTCTCATATTAGTGAGCGATGCCTGTGCACCGCACAAATAAGACACTAATCAGGCAACTTTGATAGCGAATGAAAAGAGTCCTCTGGCCGAACGTGGCTGGAGTTTCTTTATTTCCAAACCAATTTCTCACTACCTTTTATTGTGTTGGCAATGTAAACGAACTTTTTGTCTGCCGCAACCGCATAAACTTTGAATGTGTTCGGTATTTTGATTACAGCCAATGAAATGTACCACACGTGACATGTTTTTTACCACCGTATGACAACAAATGTACCAGTGAATGACAAGTAGTTTACCATTGCCCCCCCTTTGAATCATTTACTCCCTGCATGGGGGCAAGGATACACAATGACTGGGGAGGGCTACCGACTCTTAAACTCACAACTTTACACCGAGTGACGGGCATGATAGCCCTTGTCGGGGCAAGCCAGCACGTGTTGCTGGTTTCCTGGCTTGAGACTCATGCTCGTGAAGGATCGGTGTCAAGTTGTTAATCAGCACATGCCGCCTTTGTGGTCATGCTGTTAAAACCCGTTCTCTCCCCAGCTGGCATGCATCTCAGTGTTCTGGTACATAGAGGTGGCGTTACGTGGTAAATATTTTGGCGTTCAATGGTAAAAAAGATGTCACAAGTGGTAAAATCGAGTGGCCGTAATCAACTTATTATAATTGATGGAGAAACATCGATGCATGAAAGGCGTGATAGCCTGTATTGGCTGATTCAGGTCCTTGTGTGGCTCTATTTTCTGTCTCAAGTGGCTCTATTCAATGGCAATATTCACAAACACTCAAAATAAGTCTAAAGCATTGGCGTATACCAGGTACCCGTAAAATTCAGACTATTGAAATTGATGAGTGTCTGGTACTTATAGTTTTTGCATGTATAATGATATAGGCACCATTCATCATGACACAGAGAAAAGGAGTAATTCATTTGGGTGAAAACACCTAGAAAACGAATGAAATATAAGTACTTACAGCAAATCAAACATGTAATTAATGAGCACTGAAAAATTAATAAAAAGATGCATCTTTAGGATTCATAACTGAAAAGAGGAGAAATATGCTTCGTAATCTATTACTATCACTATTCACTAGTTTCACAATCAGTCATTTTATTTATTCCTATTCACCTTTAGATTCCATACTCTATCTATTTTTAGGAACTGTCCTAGTCGTTGGTTTTATGCAATTTAAATTCGAAGATTCTTATACTTCAAAACTCATATTGAAGGCTGCGACGGCGCTTCAATTGACATACATACTTCTCTATACACTCTTTGAAACGGGGGTGTTCAATGCACCCGCTTGGTTGTTATATCGAGATGAAGTAGTTATTAGTATTGTTTTGATATGCATAATCTTGTTGCCGAGATTGATTAACAATAAAGATGTTAGAAATGTGCTGTCGACTGGATGTATAGCTACAGCAATGGGCTTTTCTGTTGTATTATTTGTATTCCTTAATTTTTCGTTTTATTACATATTATTTGCATTTCCGGTTGCTGCAGCTTGGTCCTATATCATCGTAGCAGGCAAAGAGGATAATAGATTCAGAGTACTCGTAACGAATTCACTTGCAACATATGCACTAGCTTATTTTACTTCTCAATTTAGTAGCGAATTAGGGAGACTTTCACTGTTTACATTTTTTGATTTGATCCTCCCTGCTACTTGGATTGCTACTTTGATGATTGCCTTCATATTTAGAGGAGCTAAAGGGAGAGGCGTTATTGAAAGAATTATGGCTTTCAATTTTTGGATTGCAGGTACGAATGCTAAAGAAAAGAAGAAAGTTCAAAACGAACTAGCGGAATTAAATCAAGGTATAGCCAATTTCTCTAGTATGGGAAATGACGAATTATTTGAAGTGATTAATCCACTAAGAACTACTAGCAAAAACAAACCGAGGAACTTAATCGTAAGTGGCTATAAAATGGAACGGATCGAAGGGAAAATTAAAAAGTTTCTATTGACCCTCATTGGTTATTTACTTTATGCATTAATTTGTGTTTCAGTGTATATCAAAGTTATTAAAACAGATGAGTCTTCGTTTGCGGAGTCCTTCCTTGTTTTGTTCATTGTAGGGCTTGCCTGCCTATTTCTTATTCCGATGTTTGTTGGAAATATAGTCACTAATAGTATTATGTCCCGTGTAAATGGTGAAATCGACGAGCTGAATCAATTGAATATAGAGAAAAAAAGGTCGATAGGACAGATCAAACAAACGCTTCGTGAGAGGGGCTTCTCTAAAAAAACAATTGAAGAGATAGAAGAAGAGGCGAGTTATCGAGCGTGGGAGTACAGTTACAATAGTCGTGATCGATGTTCTTCTGAAGATACTTCCGAAGATACTTTCGAAGATACTTATTATGATCGCAAAGAAAATTATGGGGATAATGATAATGATGAGGATAATCCATATAGTTGGGATAACCAAATGAAGAAAATTCAGAGGGAATATAGTGAAAGTCAAGCTGAATGGGCTCGTAGGAATGATCAACCGAGACATATCGTTGAACAATACGACAACGAAGCGGGAAGAGATTTTTATGACAAGTCTGATGAGGATAGGAGACTCAAATATGATTCCGATATACCACCCTCTTATTAAGTAGGATGCGTCGGTTATATTTCGTGTCTTTATCACAACTAGTGAATCCTGCCTGCGCACCTCACAATTCAAAAACATTCAAAACCGTGTCTGAATAATTTCAGGTACCTGTGCAAGGTTGTATTCCGACAATTCACTACAATTTCATATTTATGCAAAGAGGTTTAAATAGATAGCTGACTATTTAACCTATTTTGTTTTTTATGCAATTGGGTGAATTGTTCATTGTTTTTTGTTGCACAGGTACACAAACAATTAGCTAAAAAGCACCTTAGAAAAATTCATCAGAGACTACAGGTAATATAAAATAGGGAGTAGAAAATATGCCGGATTATGAACTATATGGTGGAGGGTTCATTATACTATTAATATTTGCAACTGTTCTTTTTATGATTTTATTCTTATTCCCTAATCTGCTATTACTTTTTGCTAACAAAAAGAAGCAAGGCGGTTTCAAAACGGGAAAGTTGTTTGTAATATTTAAAATTATTAGTTTAGGACTTTTGTTGTTATCAATAACCTTATTATTTTTTCAAATTTTAGGAAAGGAATGGATTTTTTATAACTATCAACAAATAAATAAGGGCTCAGAGGTAAATGCAGAGATTTATCAACTATCACAAATTGTAGTTCCTACTATTGGAGTTGTAATTACGGGTATTTTTAGTTACCTTATATACTATTCTGCAGAGAAGGCTGTAGCAGTTGCAAGAGATATTTATGAAGTTGAAACAAAAAGGGATAAAGAAAAAGAAGAAGAAAAAGAAGAAGAAAAGAAAATTAAAGCGATAAAGGAAAATCAAAAATACTTGATTAGCAGAATCGATATTGCTAATAGGATAGAAGTAGAAATTGAGGAGTATATCAGTTTGGTACAAAGCCAGAATTACAGAGGAGCTTTGGATAAAATAGAAGTTGCACAGAACAGTCTTATTACATATGGTGAAGATATCTATATGAATTTTACAAAGATGTTCCATAAAGTAAGGCTCCGCTTAGTAACTAATTCTTTTGACCTTGAAAATGATATTATTGATGACATGAGAGAAACGAGTTCTATAATTTCTAGGATTAAAAGTGATGTCTTAAATGAGTACATTGAAAAATTCTTAAATTCTAAGGACTTAACAAAAGAGGAACTCGAATATTTAGAGCGACATAAAAGTAGTTTGATGAGCCATGCAAAAAGTAAATAATTTCATAATATTAGGTACCTATAATGTTAAATAGTTAGTTGGCAAATGAAAAAAACATAAAAAACCGATGCCTGTGCACCGCACAATTCAGACACTAGTCAGACAACTTAAATGTAAGCGTTAATTTCAGGTGCCTGCGCAGGCGGTCATGATAGCCTTGGCGGGGCAAGCCAGCGCGTATTGCTGGTTATCCTAGCTTGGGACTCATGCCCATGGAGGCTCTGTATCAAGTTAGTGTCAGGTACCTGTGCGAGGAACTATTCTTTCATTCCACTTCAATTACATATTTATGAACAGGAGATTGGATAGGTACCTGATTATCTAATCTCTATTGTTTTTTTATACAATTGGTTGAATTGTTCGTTGTTGTTTCTTGCACAGTGGTCGATTTAATTTGTTACAGGTACCGATTTTTAAAACAAAAAAAGGAACGGGTCCTCAAAGATCAATCTGGACTGACCCTTTTTTCAGGAAAAGACCTTACTTACTTATGATACGGTTCACCGTATTGTATTTAAATGAGGTTTTTATTCTTTCCAACTATTATATTGGCGTTTTACCGCCAACTGAAGTATTTCGTCTAAAGTTTCCCAAGATAAACCTTTCTTGTTTGCTTGTTGGGTTACAGGAATTCGTCCCAAAATACGCATGAAATCTGATTCGTAAAGTGGCGGTGGATTTATCAGATCCTTAAAGATAACATCGCATATTAAATATTTAGGGAACTTTCTAGACTTCCTTTGATAATCTACTATGGCCTGCACTTCATGTTTTTGGGTAAAACCCGAATATCCTCTTGGGTTAGGAGGTCTCTCGGGAACAACACAGTTCGATGGAATACTAAATTTTGAACTTTTATACCATTTAGCGGCCTCAAGATGATTTTCCTTAATATCCTTAACCCACAATACTGCTGTTAATTTCCAATGCCCTATACCACCACTACCATATTTCCCTTTTTTAGTAATATATATAACAATATCATCGACTTTAAGTTTAGGAGCGAATTGTCCGGCTCTACAAAGAGAAGAAATGCCAGGGAATTTTTGTTCAAAGCTGGGTTCTCTCCTGACTGAGGAATCTAAAAACGGTGGTAGCTTGTATTTAGCTATAGCCTTTCGACCTGTTGCATTAAGACAAAGTGGAGTATAAGAAACTAAATAAAAGTCTGGCATCTACACGCCCTCCAATACTTGGGTTTACTTACCACATGTACCCTAACTTGATTTTATTCATCTATAAATTGTTTTAGAATGTAATAAATTAATGTGGATGTATTTTGCAAAAATGAAGTAATTTCAGGTACCTGTGCAAGATACTATTTCGACAATTCACTACAATAAATTTCAGGCACCTGTGCACGAAACTACTCTGGTTATTCACTACAATTACATATTTATTAGATATTTAGTGAGAAAACGATAAGTTTTGTATTCTTATACAATTGGTTGAATTGTTGGTTGTTTTTGGTTGCACAGGCACACAAACAATAAAAAAAGAACCCTTTACGGATTCTTTACTGTTCTGGATGAAGTAAGAAAACTTCTTGGTCAAGTTCCATAATTTTGTGTTTCAAGTATCTTACACTTTTTGATGTGACGACATTAAGCTGTTCAATTTCATTTTCTAGCTTATCGAAACGATTGTCTATTGAGGTAAGCAGTTTAACGGACTCATTAGACCGTTCCCCATGCCATACAGTCATTTCTGCCAATCCTTTATCAACCTTAGCATCCAGTGAATCAACCTTTGCTTCGATTGTACCCATGCGGTTATTCAGGTCTGTAAACCCTTTGTCCATTTTATCGTTCATCAGTTCAAGCATTTCAAGTATCTGTTTATCCATCCGGATCACTCCCATTAGTTTCTAGTATATCACATTTTAAATTCCTTGTTCGGGTGCCTGTGACTATGTGTCATCCTCCACAATCTGCTTATACGTAAGACAGTACGGACAATAAGCCTGATTCGTCTTATCGAACGGGTGGGGAAGGAAATGGGCCACGAGGTCGGTTCTTAAATAACTAGGTGGAATTAGTTTCTCATTCGAATAATAGGGATAAGAACTGTATGGATAATCCTCCAGTTTTCCCACTATTGGAACTAGGGTGTCGATTGGATTGCGATGGATGTAGCTACTAATGGCGAGTATTGCCTGCGGACCGTCGGCTTGTTTTGCAAAGTATCTTTTCTCGTAGATCCGACCGACGTGTGAATAACGTTTGGCATAATAGTCGCTGTATCTTCGGTTGATGCGTGCCATGACCTTTGCAAGATCTACGTATTTAGAACGTATAAGCAAATGGTAATGGTTTGTCATGATACAAAATGCGAGCATCGTGAAATGGTCTTTTTCAGCAGCGAATTCAAACGAACGCATCAGTTGCATGACATCTTCTTTCGTCTGAAAGATCTTTTGTCTGTTGTTTCCGCGCATGACTACGTGGAAATAAGCATTCGGTTGCCAGTTTCGTTTTCGTCTTGGCATTTTATAACCTCCCGTCCTCGTAGAGTGCTGTAGCAAAGTAAAGCGGAATGCGCCGCCCAGCTCCGACAGAGATAGCCGAACCGCCTTCAAGGATCACAGCCTAAGTACGCCGCGTCCTGCGGCAATAAGGAGGAATGCGCAGTTCAATCCCTCCCCGCTATGTAACTCACATCCTGTGAGCCTCTTCGAGGAGTTGGCGCCTGAAGCCTTGTCACAAAGAAGGGGGACGCTTCCAGCCAATTGCTTCTTGGAGCGCAGAGTCTGTAATTTCTTCTTGGCCTTCCAAGTCGGAGATTGTTCGAGCGATTCGGATCAGTTTCGCCTGTGTTCGGTTACTCCACTTTTGCTCAAAGCATGTTCGTTCGATTTGGGTTTCAGGTACCTGTGCAAGGTTGTATTCGGACAATTCACTACGATTACATATTTATGAACAGGAGATTCGATAGGTAGCTGATTATCTAATCTCTATTGACTTTTTATGCAACTGTGTGAATTGTTGGTTGTTTTTTGTTGCACAGGCACACAAACAATTAATCGACCCAATTTCCCAATCCCCCTCTTTTGCCTGTATAAGGATCTTGTTTTTTTCACGGTTTTTCCACGCCTCGCGCATCATGTCAACATAGCGGTCAAACTTCGTCGGGCTCGCAAAATGCGCCAGTTCAGCCAAGTAATTTGCGCCGCCCAGTTCCACGGGCTCCATCATCGTCAGTAGCGCCACAAAGTCGACGGGACGTTTTTTTGCCAGTAACGACTGCATGCACCCAAATATATTTTTATGAATTAGACTGATGAAAAAATCTTTTTTAACATCACTATCAACGATTAAATAATTCTCCGAGAGCATCGTTCCTAACACACTTTTTTCAATCTACTCATGACGGTCCATCCTTCACGCCTCCCCTTTGCTAAAGTCTAATTCGAATGGCTTTGGCGGAATGCTTTCTGGCAAGTCACCAGCCCTCGATTCTTCCAAATAGTTTTCAAAATTCGTCACATTGAATAACGTGGAAGGGCGTAAATACTTCTGCCAATGTGGATCACCCAGCCAGTCTCTCGCTTTCGTGTCAATGACCTTTTTGCAATCCGCCACTGTGTACCCATCACTGAAACGCCCTTTCACCAATCGTGCAGTCGCCTTCGAAGACGCTTTAAATTGCTTGATCGCTTTGTCATTCAAATAATCAATGACAGACACAACGTCGAGATCGTTCTCGACAAGGTCTTTCTTAATTCTTTTAATTTCTTTGGTTATTGCTAGGGGCATTTTGCCCTCTGTAGAGGGGGCAATTTGCACTTCCTCTTGGAAAGATTTTGCGGTCGTCGATGGAGCATCTTGCCCCCCCTGACAGTGCAGAATTGTATAATCAATGCGGTACCATTTTGTCTTGTCCATTTTCATCCGATTATACGAAGAGGTCGAAATGATATAGCCGCTATCTTCCAGTCTACGAATCGCTCTTTTAATCGTATCGACAGACCAAAATGGGAACTCTTCGTTTTTCCACTCTTCATATGTTTTGTAAACCCACTTATGCCCATCCCGAATTTTGTTCGAGATGAGCGATCTAAAATGTAGCTGTTGAAGTACCATAGCCTCGTTCAATCCAACCTGCATCGCAAGCGACGGAAGTACTTGAAGCGGCGACTCTTCTATTACTAAATTCATCAGGAATCCTCCTCGAGCGAGTGTTTTTTTAACGACAGCACGACGTCTTTGGCCTAGACGAACGGTGCCTTCACACTATATATAGACAAACCATTCGAAAAAGGGGACAACTTGATGAAATTAAAATTTCAGGTACCTGTGCAAGATTGTATTCGGATAACGCACTACAATTGCATATACATGAACGGGAGATTAGATAGGCGCCTGATTATCTAATTTCAGGTACCTGTGTAAGGCTTGATTCAGGTAATTCACTACAATTACATATTTATAAGGCGGGGATTAGGTATTTACTACAATACCTAATCCTTTTTGCGTTTTTATACAATTGGTTGAATTGTTCGTTGTTTTTTGTTGCACAGGTACCGATTTTGAAACTGGAAATAAAACTCCATTTGTTGATGATGAAGATCGGCCGTCAGTAGAAAGGCCAATAGTAAATAAAATTACCTTGACAGTATCAGTATCAGTAACAGTAGCTCTCCAAGCGATTGCGGCGGCCGTAGCGGGAGACAAGTCGGGTGAATATCCTCAAAGTGCAATTGATGATTATAAATTTGCAGTTGCAGAAGCGCAAATAGTACTAAATAATACAAGAGCGACTGCATCAGATATTTCAACAGCATCGTCAGCTTTAGCGGCCGCAAAAGTAAAATTTGAAGAGGCGGCAGTAAAAGTGGCAACTGTGAATAAGAAAGAACTGCGGCAAAAAATTGCAGAACTAACCAAAATTCATGCAACTGGATATAAGGAGAGTTGGAATGTTCTTCAAGCGAAGCTAGAAGTAGCAAATGGTGTAATGAATAATGATAAGGCAACACAGAAACGAGTCAAAGATGCTCTAGCTGATTTAAATGCTGCATTCGCTGATCTTAAGTTCACAGAAAATGCCGAATTGCGTGGTGCGCAGGCATCTTTTTTTATTCACCCTTTTAATAAAAAAAACTGTATTATTTCATAAACATGGTATCATGAATAAGGATTTTAGATAAAACAATGGAGGAATACACATGCAAAGAAAAAATTTTTGGTACCTGGTGACTGCGATTCTAGTTATTATCTTATTAATTGCAACATTTTTTGTCATTAATAACAAAAGTAATGATGAAAATTCAACGAATCCCGCTGAATCGAACAAGCAAAATAGCAACAATTCAGGAGAGCAAGACGGGTCAACTTCCCCATCGGATGAAGAGGAATCTAGCACATTATTGTATGGAAAAGAAGACGATACTGTAGATTACACTGACCCTACCGATGAAGAGTCAGAAGAAAATAGCGCTCATTTTGGGGCTGTTCCAACTATTTTTGATGAAACGGAAAATACAAAAACAAAATTAGAATACAAATTAACCAAACCAGAAATTCTAAAAGGCTCTACGGTTCCTTACGATTTCGCAAGACTCATTTTAGCTAAAGATGGATATGTTGCAGCACTAGTTAATAATAAATTACTTTACTATACTCCTGCTAACCAACAAATTAAGCAACTTGCGGATAACGTATCAAATGCTAAAGCTAGTGATGATGGCAGATACGTACTGTTTGAAGAAAAAGGACATGATAAGTTCACTACTTATCAATATGAATTTCCTATCCCTAAAAATGGGAAGGAAGAAGTCTTGAACACCGTGCATTCTTTAATAGATTTCGGTGTACTTAACCACACATTCTATTTCTCTTCACAGGACGACGAAAACCACAGTTACTATTACACGCCATTCAACACATCACGAGATGACATAGAGGATGATTTCTTTGCTGTAATGAGTACATACGGCTCGGCTATACACAGAAAAACAGTACTTACTTACGATGAAGAAGACCAAACATTTTCGTCATTTGAAGGCAGAGGAAAAAACAAACAAAAATTGTTCACCTTGCCTGTAAAGCAAAACAAACATATCAGACAATTCATCGTAAACCCTTTCCAACTAGAACCAGTTATTTTATCTGGATTCACTGGTCATAAGGATTTCCCTTACGGAGAAAAAGTCTATATTAATGAGTTCTTAATAGAAGACATTGTAGATTTGAAAGAAGCTTTTTGGATTAATAAAGATATCCTCATCTTCACAGATATGGGCTTCGACCAAACATTGAACTACTACGACTTTAAAACACGCACTCAAACAGTACTCGATTATTCCGTCAATTCCGCGACTTATGATGCGAAGAACAAAATCTTGTACTACGTTAAACAAGATAACAAAATTAGACAAATAAAAATCAGTGTAGATTGAACACAAATGAGAAAGCATTTACTAATGCTTTCTCATTCATTTTGTATTTGATATCTTTTTATAATTATTATTAGTGAACGAATCGACGCATTTTTCAGCAGATATCCTTCAATACTCTTTGTTTTTTATTTTACGTTTTCAATTCTTTCAACAGATTCGTAATTATCTCTTCCCCTGACTTCTAAATTAGCCTGAATTAAATGACTAAATTCATGTAAGAGAATAAATACTGCATATTCGAAGCAGGTCAAGTCTTCATCAAAACTGAAATAATTATTAAGAAGCAATCAAAAAAATGAACAACAGCTGATCAAATATCAAGCTAGTGATATTGAAAGGTATATAGTAATGGGAGAGATTAAAATGAAAAAGAAATTAATTGTATTGTTAACGGCGGTTTCAATATTAGGACTAACAACGGCTTGTTCAAATGATAAAGAAGAAAAAGTAGAGGCTGAAAAAGCAGAGATTCCTGTAGAAGAAATTGATGAAGATTCGACATTGAAAGAAGAAGACGTTATTGGCGACACGGAAGAGGAAATGAATGAAAATGATATTATGCTTTCATCATTATTTGATTTCTATTTACAACATCATAAATTTGGTAAGTATGTAAATAATATGAAACTAGTTGGAAGTACGATTGTTGTTGATTTTCATAATTCATACAAAGAAATGAAGAAAGTAAACCCCGACAGTATTAAATTTAATAAATATACGTTTCCTGAGTTGTATGAAAAGTATGTACCGAACAATGACTATAAAGACTTAAACGCTTATTTAATTGGTCGTTCAATGTTTGTATTAGCGAATCATCCAAATGTTAACCGCGTCATTATTAATGCCCCACCTAACGATAAAGGTATTTATCACTCGGTAGATGTAAATAGAGAAGATTTAGGCTATGTTTTAGGTTTCGATGTTTCGTTACTTAAGAGGGGAATCGAGGAAGAAGAGGAAGACGAATTGGGTGCGGAGTTTTATTTATTCGCAAACACATACTTAGAACCGATATCTGATGCGCCATACGATGATAATAAACGATTTTTAAATTTATTCATTAAGCAACAAAAAGGTCCAATTACTGTAGAGGGGAAAGAAATTGCTGCAATAAATGAATATAGAATAAATCTAAAATATCTCTATCCGCTGAGAGAACTCGTAATGAATAGTGATAGATATTCTGAATATGTGCCTTACATGGAAAAAATAGAAGTAAAAAAGAACAAGATTTTTATTAAGTTTTCTCCAACTTTCAGAAAATCAGTTGGTTTAAACTTAAGTCTAGTCTTATTGGCGGGAACCTTTCTAGCTGATTATCCAGAATTAGAGAGCGTTGAGTTGAAATCGGAAGAAATTTTAATGAAAGTAAGTAGAAAAGAGTTGATAGACTTTTTAGGATATGATATCGCAACATTAGTCAAGACTGATGTTGGAGATGTTAATGATTGGGACGAATTTGATGAAAAGTTCTCTAGAAAATATGTTTATACACGAGACATGGAAGATCGAGATAAATTTTTAAAAAGATTCTTGAAGTAAAAAATCGATACCTGTGCACCGCACGATTTGGGAACTAATCAGGCAATTTGAATAGTGAATGAAAAGAGTCCTCTGATTGAATTGTTTGTTGTTTTTTGTTGCACAGGCACACAAACAATTACGTTGGTTACTAGAAGGTTGCTATTTGACGCTTTCGTGAAAGGTAAAACCAGCGTTTTTTGTAAGGGGGTCGTCCTATAAGTCGGGAAATTGGCTACCTATATGACAACCGCTTTACTTATTGTCTAGCTCCAGGCGCCAACTCCTCGGGCCATAAGTCGTTTTACTGCGAGGGCTGAAGGACGCCCTCTAATAGTGTCAGGTGCCTGTGATCAAGCCCCCTAAAAGTGGACATGAAACATAGGCTTAAATTGTGCCACTAAGCACCCTTACAATACGCAGCTAGAAAAGATGATGGTGATAAATAACCAAGTCTTTTCTGGCTACGTTTTTTTGCGTAAAACGATGCATACTTTGGTAAATCCTTCATCAGCTGCTCAACAGAAAGCATAGGAAAAAGAAATGGAAACTCGACTTTTAAGTGAGAGAAAAAGCATTCAATCATAGCGTTATTATGACAATTTGCTTTACGCGACATACTCGGAATAAACCCTAATTCCCTCGATAGCTGTTGATACCGATAAGAAGGATACACATTCCCTTGATCTGTATGAATGATTACCTGGCTTAAGTCTGTGATTTGACGCGCTTCCATCGCCTGATGAATCGTAGCCTCCATCATCGCTGTATTAGAATGGAACCCAACTTGAAAGCCAATAGGCTCTCGATTAAATAGATCCATTAAAGCTGAAACGTAGATTTTTGTATCTCCAAATGTGATTTCTGTTACATCCATTACTCATTTGTGATTTGGGAAAAATGCATTAAAATCACGATTTAACAAGTTCGGGTAAATATAGCCCGCGGCGATATGCTTCTTCTCTGCAGACGATTTTTTCTTTCTCACTTTTGATGATAGACTCATCTCACGCATTAAGTGAGCGACACGTTTATGGTTAATCACATAGCCATCTTGTTCTTTTAAAGTACCAGCGATTCGTTTCGAACCATATGTTCCTCCTACTTCATCATAAAGACATTGAATCATTTCTTTATCCCGCCAATCGCGTTCAGAAGGAACTTTTTGGGGACGTTTTAAATAATCGTAATAACCACTAGGTGATACATTAAATGCTTTAGCCAATTGTCGTACAGTATATTCCTTTCTCAAACTTGTGATGGCTTCAAAGTACACAGGTTTTACTTCTGTTTGAGAAAGGTTTGGAACTTTTTTAAGATTTTCACCTGAATCTGTTGTTCTTCATAAGCTTTTTCAATAACTTTTAAACGTGCTAATTCTTCCACATCCACCAACGACATAGGTTTTTTTGTGTATCTAAGTTTAGAAATGAAGCGGGTCCGAAATCTTTATATTGTTTAACCCATTGTTGAATACTTGTTAGACTCACATTCATTTCTTCTGCCATTTGTTTTGTGGGCATATGTTCATCCAAGATACGCTCTACTGCTTTTACTTTATTTTCAGGTGATGTATAAATATTCATCTTCCTACGTGGTCTGTAAACCATGGTATCATCCCCTTTTGATGAATTATAAATAATACTGGTACAATAGTATACCCGCTTTATGTCCATTATAAGGGGGTCGAGCACTGTGCGCGGCACTATTCTGAAAGTACCTGCAATTGTATAAAGATAGAATTAAAATCAGATAAATTGGCGAATGTCTGGTTTTTTTGCATGTTTATTCGGCTGTATGAACTTTTTCCTTTTTGTCAGGCACAGTGCACACAAAAGAACAGTTGAAGGGTACCTTAAAATTTTGCTATCTACTCTTGTTCACAAGCAGTTCTTTACTCTGTCCCTAGGCTTACTAGTATACTTAACTGATGAAAGAACTCATTCCTATAATTGTGTTTAGAAAAATACAACGTATAGAAATCAATTGAATTTACGAATAGAAAGTGGGAAGATACGTGGCAATTATTCAAGTGTCTCAGCGTGAAGGATCCAACTACAAAACCATTCAGGCTGCAGTAGAGGCAGCTCTACCAGGAGATACAGTGGAAGTTGATGAAGGTGTTTATGATGAACATGTAACAATCGATAAGCTACTGGTTCTTCGAAGTTCAGAAGGTGAAGCGAGCTCAGTTCGTCTAACAGGAAGTGTTCGTATCGCGACAACGGAAGAAGTGCGTATCGAATCGATCAGCATTGGCGGAGGCACTGGTCCAGTGGCCTATGGAATACATATCGAATCAGGAGATGTAACGCTTCACCACTGTCTTTTTTCTGAGATTCAAGGAGTTGCCATGCGAGTTGATGCAGCTGCAAAAGTATACGCAGGACATTCGAACTTTCAAAAAAACCTACAAGGGATTGAGGTATTCGGGCGTTTGGCTTTGTTCGAATGCATAGTAGAAGACACGATCAAGTCTGCACAAATTAGTGTGCGCGCAGCAGGAGAAGTCGCGGTAACGAATACCGGAATTTTAAGTGGGCAAGAAGCTGGCCTTTGCTTGTATGAAACGAGTCGAGCAACAATCACCAAAAGTTCATTCATCGGAAATCGCGGGGTTCAACTTCGTTTGGAACAAGACAGTTCTATGGACGTAGAAAGTACGAATTTTTATTTTGGACATGTGCAGGGAATCTATTGTGATCAATCTAAGGGTGTCCTGAAAAATTGTGTTTTTAAAAACCAACGTTTGGAGCATGTAGCATTTACGAATGGATCCCATATCGAAGTCGAGGCAAGTACGTTTGAAAACGGTGAGGCTGAAGGAATGAACGTCAGTAATTCATCAGTTGACCTATCCGACTCACTGTTTAAAAACCAAAAAGGAGACCAAATTTCCTGTAACGAACAAAGCAACCTCTCGATTACAAAAACACAGATCCTTTCGGGTAAGTCTAGAGGAATTGTTTCCGAAAATTCCACGTGTACACTCATCGAATCTGAAGTGAAGTACAATCTGATGACGCAACTCTCTTCGTTTACTCAAAGCGTGTTCACGATTCTGGGGTGTGAAATTGAGAGTGGAAACAATAAAGGCGTTTACGCGACAAGTAGTCAAGTGACTATTTCGGATTCTCTAATTAGCCATCATAGTGGTGTACAGATTTTTGCTTCTGAACAATCGGAAGTAATTCTGTCGGCGACCGAAGTAAAGAGTGGGGATAGTGCAGGGATAGTTGTGAAAGAATCCAAGTTGACGGCAGCCAATTGCATCATCTTCGGTCATAAGGGATCCAACGTTTTACTCAGTGCTGCGGCTAAAGCAGAAATTACCGATTGTAAAATATCGAGTGGCGATAAGAACGGCATACTTGCAGGTCCTGAAGTCGTTATTTCAGTAGAACGGTCAATTTTGTTCAATCATAAAAGGCCACAAATAAGAGCAACGGAATCTGCAGAAGTCTTTATAACGGAGTGTGAAATCTATGACGGTAAATCGTCAGGAATCGTCTTGAGTCAGGTGGAGCGTACTGAAGTGACGGAAACTCGCGTACATGGCCACCCGGATGATCAAATCATCTTGCAAGATTGTTCGGATGCTGTATTCACTGGGGTGCAAGTGATGAATGGAAAGAAGGCTGGGCTGAGACTCGAGCGTTCGGTCCCGGTTCTTAACGGCTGTTCTTTTGAGAACAACCAAGCAGGAGATTTAGTCCGCTTTGATGACAGTGTTCCAGTGCTCACCAATACGGACTTGCAGGTTCCACCAATCACTAGTAAATTAGGCGGCAGTGCTGGACATTCCTCTACTGTAGATTCATCACCTACTAATCAGATGGATGTTTTCATGAATGGTTTGAACGGGTTTATTGGACTGGAAGATGTGAAAGACAAAATCCAGGAGTTTAAAAACGTAAGCGACATTAATCAATTCAAATTAGAGCGTGGAATGAAAGCTAACGAGGTGGTAGCGCCTCATATGATCTTTCAAGGTAATCCGGGTACTGGTAAAACGACAGTCGCTCGGCTTATAGGAAAGATTTTTAAGGAACTAGGTTTATTAAAGTCAGGCCACGTAACTGAAGTGAAGCGAGAGGATCTCGTTGGAACACATGTTGGTGAATCAGAAGAACGAACGAAAGTAATTATTAAGGAAGCTATGGGTGGCGTCCTCTTTATAGACGAAGCGTATACGCTTGCAGCAGGGGGCAATTCGAGTAATGATTTCGGTAAAAAAGTAATTGAAACGTTGCTTCCTGCAATGGAAAATTCTCGCGGTGAATTCATTGTCATCGCGGCAGGCTATACCGAAGAAATGAACCGTTTCCTAGCGTCTAATCCGGGATTGAAAGATCGTTTTACTGAAAGGATTCACTTTCAAGACTATACACCAGATGAGTTGCTTCAAATCTTCTTAAGCCAGTGTGAAGGAAGCTATGTGCTTACTCCTGCTGCCAAACAAGCAGTTTATGAGGAGTTCGTGGAACGTTATCGTATGCGCGATGAAACATTTAGTAACGCTCGAATGGCACGTATCCTATACGATCAAATCGGGCTTGCTCACTCGATGAGAATTGCGAAACTTCCGCGTGAAGAGTGGACGGAAAAGGTATTGACGACGTTTGAAGAACAAGACGTTTTACAAGCGGTACAAGAGCGTGGCGTGAAGACGTACGAAGTTCCAATCGATGAAGTACTACTCGCGCATAAACGTGCAGAACTCCATCAGTTTATCGGCCTTGGTTCTGTGAAGGCTGAAATCGATAAAATGATTGAATTAATGAGATACTACAAACGAGAAAATCATTCTACAGAGAAATTGATGAACCACACGCTGTTGATTGGTAAACCAGGGACAGGTAAAACCGAGGTCGGTCGTGTGCTCGCTGGTATTTATCAAGCGCTTGGATTATTAGAACGAGGCGATCTGATTGAAGTAGATCGCAGCGATTTAGTCGGTAGTCATATTGGTGAAACGGAGAAGCTGACAGCCGGGCTGATTGAACGAGCGATGGGTAGTGCGTTATTTATTGATGAAGCATACACACTTGCGAGTGGTGGAGAGAATGACTTCGGGAAAAAAGCAGTGGAAGTGTTGCTGAAAAAAATGTCCGATCGACAAGGCGAGTTCCTAGTAATCGCCGCAGGGTACGAAAAAGAAATGAATCGTTTCTTAGACAGCAACGCCGGACTCCGTCGACGTTTCGGACTAACGCTCCATTTTGAAGATTATACACCAAAGGAATTAATGGAGATTACCGACCTCTATAGTAAAGGGTACGGCATAACAGATGAAGCAAAGCGTGCATTAGTTCGTCACTATGAAGAGATTTATGCGCGTAGGGATAGTCATTTCGGAAATGCCGGTCTTGCTAAAAAAATAGCGAAAGAAATGACGCGTAAAGTCGATTATCGAATGGCTGTGGCGAGCAATAAACAAAATAGGCTTGCGCTCGAAAAAGAAATTACCAAGGATGATTTAGTTTTGTTGGAGAGTTGAATCGCTGCCTGTGCACCGCTCAATTCAGACACTAATCGGGTAATTCTGACGGTAAATGAAAAGAATTCTCTGGCCGAAAAAGGGCTGGAGTTTTTTTACTTCCCAATCAATTTTCCGCCACCTTTTGTTATTTTTTTGTTGCACAGACACACAAACAATTTAATGTAAAAAACGAACTTTCCAAGTCGGAAGTTCGTCGGTATTTAATCTATGGGTTTTAATGTATCTAGCAATACCTTTTCAAGAAAATCTTCACTTGTTACTGCACGTATCATAGCTTGCATGTATTCGTCACGATCGATTTTGTCGTATGTCCATAAAAACTTTTTTGACTTTGCAAAGGCTTGTAGGAAAATACGAATTGTTCGACCATTGCCTTCACGAAATGGATGCAGCATATTCAGCTCTGATTTGAAATAAGCCAATCTTTTAGCTGCATACTCAAGAGTATCCCAGTCAGGTTCATTGTCTAATTGAGTGAATAAATTAGACGCGTATGCATCCATGTATTGTACTTGGCAGAAGCGCGTATTACCTTTCATCAATTGCACATCTCGGAATTGTCCTGCAAACGAGTAGATGTCTTGGAATAAATGGCGGTGAAGTCCGACAAAATTGGTAAGCGAAAAAGCCATGATGTTGTATGCACCTTGTTCTATTTGAGTTGCACGAATCAAGAAAGTAAACGCCTCAGCCTGCTCGAGCTTGGAAAAAGTTGTCATACCTAACAAATTTGTCGTTAAAAGATAATGGTCATTTTCAAATTCATTGTATGTCGCCATTTGCCAAAGCTTCCTTAATCAAAGCCGGCGTTACTGGCATACCCGAATTGACAATATCAAGAGCTTTTTGTTGCAGTGAATGACTTAAATGTAAGTTTTCGAGCTCCATATTTTTCAATACGCGGTTAAACTCAGGAGAATTTAATTGAATTTCCTTCACACTAAACGACTCCTTCCTATACTCATTAATTATAAGCTGTATAGCAGAATTTATCCACTTCGGGTGGACCATGCCTGTGCACCGCACAATTCAAAAATAGTGACAGGTACCTGTGCAAAGTCGTATTCGAACGATTCACTACAATTCCATATTTATTCAAAGGGGTTTAGATAGGTAACTGATTAGTTAATCTCTTTTGGTTTTTTATACAATTGGGTGAATTGTTGGTTGTTTTTTGTTGCACAGGCACACAAACAATTTGTTACCTAGGTACCAGTTTGGTTACTCGGCTACTGCAAAACGAAGAACTGCCTCTTCCAATACGTCAATTCCGATTAAGATATCCTCAATAGCTGTGTATTCATTTGGATGGTGACTGATTCCGTCTACGGATGGAACGAAAATAAGCCCTACAGGACATAACCGGGTCATGTTCATGGCATCATGGCCAGCCCCACTCTGCATGAGTTGATAGGGAATATTCTTGTCCTTACAAACCATTTCTAGCGCATTATTAATTTCTGGGGATAGAAGTACAGGCTCTTCAGAACTAATTTCAATACTTTCTATCTCAAGCTGTCTATTCTCTTTAATGGAAGCGATCGTTTGCGCTAAATGATCTTGCACACGTTGCCTTGATTCTACGGAAGTGGATCTCATATCAATTTTCAATTCCACATCTCCTGGTACGACGTTCATAGCCCCATTGAACACCTCCATAACACCTAATGTAGCGACAGTACCAAAGTCTTCCTCTGCCTTCGCGACTTTTTCAAGTTCCAAGGCAATTTCTGCTGCCCCAAGAAGAGCATCTTTTCTCATATTCATCGGAGTCGTGCCTGAATGCGATGCTTTACCTGTTATTCTAACAATTAGCCTAACCGGTGCAGCAATTCCTGTAACAATACCGATTTTTTTATGATTATTGACTAATACTGGACCTTGCTCGATATGCAATTCAAAAAAAGCTTTAAATTCCTCATTCACTCGACTTGCCTGATCGATACCATTAATATCAAGTGCGCAATAAGAGAGTGCATTTTCTAAAGTAATGCCATCTCTATCTTTCAAATGTCGATATTTGTCCTTTTCAAATAGCCCTGCCATCGCTTTACTTCCAATTGTTGATACACCAAAACGGGATGATTCTTCGCACGCAAATGAAATCACTTCAATGGGGTGGTTTGTTTCAATCTTATTTTCATTTAGGCGTTTGATCACTTCCAATGCAGCTGTTACGCCAAGTACACCATCGTATTTCCCGCCCTGGTAGACAGTGTCCAAATGAGAGCCCATGGCAACAGGGGGGAGCCCTTTAATCTTACCTTCCCGTCTGGCAATTACATTACCACAAGAATCCATGCGAATCGCTAGGTTTTCAGCCTTGCACATCCGCATAAAAGCATGGGTACATGTTTGTTCCTCGTTGGAGTAAGCAATTCGTGTTATTCCCTTATCACCAGTATTGTATTGATTTATAGTAGCAAATAATGCTTCAAATCTTTTTCTTCTATCCATGCCCGTAACCTCCAATTATCCATTTTCATCTTAGCTTGAAGAAAGAGTATACGATTTAAATAACTCATTTAATGATATGTGTCCCTGCCTTTTCATTGATTGCGTCTTTTAAACTTTCGGTATTCGTAATGATAACTCGAATCCCGCTCTCCTCCAAAAAGCTTAAGCTGGCCTCAATTTTAGGGAGCATAGTCCCTTCAGGAAAATGGTTTTCACGTACATATTGCTTCGTCTGTGAAACTGTAATACTTTCCAGCTCTATTTGGTTAGCTTTACCAAAGTTAATACAAACCTTCGATACACCTGTTGTAATAATTAACGTATCTGCGTGTATTTGTTTCGCTAAAAGACTTGTCGCAAAGTCTTTATCGATAACTGCATCTATTCCTTCATATGTATGATCTTCCCGCTGTACGACAGGGATTCCACCACCACCCACTGCAATAACGACAAAATTAGAGTCAATGAGGGACTTAATCGCATCCTTTTCAAGTATATTAATTGGTTTAGGGGATGGTACCACACGCCGGTATCCTCTTCCGGAGTCCTCAATAAATTTCCATTCCGGATGTGTTGCCTTCATTCGTTCAGATTGTTCAAATGTATAAAATGATCCCACAGGTTTTGTTGGGTTTTTAAAGTTGGGATCATCTGAACTAACTTCAACCCGAGTTAGAAGAGTAGCAACTTTTTTATCAATACCCCTTCTTGCAAACTCATTTGTTAATGCCTGTTGAATTTGATAGCCAATCCCGCCTTGTGTATCCGCTACACAATTAACGAGCGGGATTAAAGGCATTCCTTCTTGTTCGCGTGCAATTTCAGACCTTCGAAGACCGAAACCTACCTGTGGTCCATTTCCGTGTGTAACGACAACTTTAAAGCCTTCTTCCACCATATCGGCAATATTAATAACCGTTTTTTGCACGACTTCATATTGATCCTGAATTGAATCGAAGCCATTTCCTTTAACCAACGCGTTTCCGCCGATGGCAACAATTATTACTCCGCTCACACGTGTTCCTCCTATAATGCCCATGTAATGTTCTAGCTGCGTTTGTGTACTCGTCTGCTCAGTAGCTCAAATTCAAGCTCATAGGAAATGGATCCTTCATAGTCTTGATTATATACGGGATTGCAATAATTACATAGTGTCAGGTAGCTGTTCGTGGCACTATTCTAGTAATTCACTACAATTACATATTTATAAGGCGCGGATTAGGCATTCAGTGTAATATCTAATCCCATTTGAATTATTATACAACCGTGTGAGTACCACCTATGCACCACACAATTCAAAAACAGTCAAAGTTGGGTCTGAATTGTACCGTACACAGGCAACCAATAATTAAATAGGTATTGCTAATCGTCCATTTTTATCGTCTAATTAGCTAGTTGGAGAAAAATAAGGATTGGACTGAGATAAATGAAAAAGCTCATGAGTTACTTGGTTTTGTCGATGGTTATCGGCACATCATTAGCGGGATGTACACCAAAGGAAGAGACAACTGAAGTGAAGGAAGACAAAGTGGAGGATGTAAAAACGGTTCCTTTACTAGATGATAAAGAAAATTACCTTTCTGTAGTTGACGTGGACTATGCTTTTGAATTTGCAAAGAGTTTGGAACAATTTAAGACGAATGAGAAGCTCGGATTCCGCACTGCAGGATCGGTTGCAGAAATAGAAACCGGCGAGCATATCGGTGAAGAAATGAAGAAAATTGGTCTTGTCGAAGTGACAAAAGATGAGTTCAAGGTAGATACATGGGAGTTTGAAAAAGCGGAACTAACGTTTACAGATACTAACGGGAAAGAACATCTAGCTGTCCTCGGTGCTTATCAAGTGAATTTTGACACGGAAGGCGTAAAAGAGCTTGAAGTTGTCTACGCCGGTAAGGGAACTGCAGCTGATTTAGAAGGACTGGATATCGAAGGTAAACTCGTATTAGTTGATATTAATCAGCGTGAAGAATGGTGGGTAAATTACCCGGCGTATCAAGCACATGTAAAAGGTGCAGCTGCTGTCATTACCGTGCAAGAAGCTGGCTATGGCGAAGTGGACCCAGATGCGTTGAATGCACAAGATATTTGTGGACCGGATGATGCGCCAGCGTTTTCGATGTCCCAAACGGATGCAACTAGTTTAAAAAAAGCACTTCAAGCAAATGGAAATTCTCTAACGGTGAAGTTCGATGCTAAATCGACTGTACAAATGGATGGAAAAACGTATAATTACTACGGTAAAATTATTGGGAAAGATCCAGAATCCTATATCATTTTATCGGGACATTATGATTCGTACTTTGCTGGATTTCAAGACGACAACGCGGCAATTGGTCTTATGATGGGTGTTGCAAAAGGATTGATTGACAGTGGGTATCAACCTGAAAAAACAATTATTTTTAACGCGCTAGCGGCGGAAGAGTGGGGCGTTTCGAACTCCCGTTACGATTGGTCAACAGGGGCATACAATCAAATCTTCAACATCCACCCTGAGTGGGTAGGAAAAGCGTTTGCCAATATGAACTTTGAGTTACCGGCATATGAACATACAACGCAAGATGAGATTCGTTCGGTCTATGAGTTGAACAGCTATTTGACTGAGTTTGCAAAAGATGTACCACAGCTGTCTGAAGTCTATAAAGACGGAATTTCAGTTGTATCCCCACTACGTACGTGGTCGGATGACTTTTCGTTTGGAATCGCTGGTGTTCCTGCACTTCGCAATGACTTTCAGGACAGCGAATTTATGCACTCGCATTATCATTCCCAGTTCGATAGTGAAGATGCTTTCAATGCACATGCACTGAAATTCCACTTGAATCTATATGGACTCCTGACAATGCATTACGATACGACTGCAGTTGTTCCACTGGATTTCACGATGCGTTTGAACGCGCTGAAAGAACAAGTTAACGCATCTGTATTTGAAGAAGCAGCTGTATCACCTGACGAATTAATCGCAGAAATCGATCGTGTTCTTGCGATTACTGATGATGTAAATGAAAAAGTAGCGAAGGTAAATAAAGATTATTTTGCTGCACTGTCAAAAGGGGATTCGGATACTGCTCAGAAAATGTATGAGGAAAGCCGTGCGTTGAACAGTGGATTGCTAGCTGCATTTAAGTATGCGGAGGATCAATTTGTACGTTTAACATGGGAAGATGAGCAAATTTTCCCGCACGAACATGCACAAAATAACATCGAGAATATAACGCTATCAATTGAAGCATTAAGCAAAGGGGACATTGCTACTTCGTTGGACGAGTATTTATACAGGGTCGATAACAACTGGTACGCATATGCCTTCGATAAAGAAGTATTCAATTACTTCACAGATTACGTACTAAAAGCACCTAAAGAAAAACTAATGTGGGGCGAAGGAAGAATTGTCGGCCACGAAGACTTATTTGATACGATTAATTCGTTGAAAGCCAAGAGTGAACAAGCAAATGCTGATGTTTCCAAAGAGATTGAAACATTAAAAGGCGCACTAGAAAGACAAATCGAGTTGTTGAATTCAACTGTGTTGGATGAAACGGCGAGTGTGAAAAAACTAGGCGAGCTATTGAGTGAGCTGAAATAAGGTACGCGTAAAGGTGAGTCTTCTAGCCAAGCAATTGTAAACTGTACCCTATAAGATGGACACTTTGAAAAAGTCCCTCTTATAGGGTATTTTTGAATTTTAGGTACCTGCAAAACTGTATTTAGATAATTCACTTCAGTTACATTTTTATGCGAAAAAGATTAGATAGGGAACTGATTATCTAATCTCTATTGGTTTGTTATACAACTGCGTGAATTATGGGTTGTTTTTTGTTGCACAGGCACACAAAAAACTAAGAAAATGATGCTATTTCCTTAGTTGTCCTTTCGTTTCATAAAAAAGCGATGAACCAATACCTTTTTTACAATCCAAGGACGCAGTAATATGGTTGGGGATTGTACAAGGTTCATTACATCAATAAAGGATTCATAGACTTTTTGATTTTTAGATGATAAAAGGAAGATATGCTTTGAATACCATTGTTGAATGGAAAGACCAAAAGGTTTCTTTCCAGATACACCAGGATAACGAAAATCTTCTGTGATGACCATATTCCAGATGGGGGATAGGATCTTGGCTATCTTTTTATGAAAAGTAGTTTGCAATTTATCTAGGTCATCGTTATTATTTTTAAATAATTTTTGCATAGTAAGTGCTTCAATGATTGCAATACTCATTCCTTGGCCGAAAACAGGGTCGATTCTGCAAACTGTATCTCCAATGAGTAATAACCCTTTTGGCAGCTGCTTGGTTTTATCAATTCGCTTCCAACTAATGTGCGGTACTCGGTATACTGTCGTTTTAGATAGCGGCTCTGCATGTATTAATTCGTTATAAATATCTGCTTTTGGAAGCCTATTTGCAAGATGGAGGAACCCGCTTTCATCTTTTAAAACTTCCTTTTCTTGAATACTATTTTGGTAACCAATGATTGTGACGATATGCTGATCATTTTCTATTTTGGAGATGGTGCCGCCTATTTTTTCGTCGGGGGGATTAGGATAAATTAATTTTATCTTCCAGTCCCTGGTCTGGCTTTTTGGAAGACGAAATGTTTTGCTGACATAACATAAGCCGATAGCAACCTTTTCAATTTGAATAGGTATGTTTAGCTTTTTGAAAAAATGAGCTGTAAGGCTGCTCGATCCGCTTGCATCAACGATTAAATCAGCCGTTAATGTCTTACTATTGCCGTCATTTGTGCTAACCTCGACCCCGTAAATTCGATTGCCCTCTTGCTGATGCAATAAGTTTTTCACGTTTTGGCTATAAAGATAGGTCACATTAGAAATGTTTTTAATGTATTGTTCAATATGCCATTCAAGATGTGGACGGGATTGAAGGGTTGTTGACTTTCCGCCATCATAACGGAGCTTCCAAACGCCATGATGAAACCATGCAAGATCTTTTGTAGAATTGATTTTCACAGCTCCATTGTTGTGAAATGTCTCCGTAATTCCCGGAAATAAAGCCTCAAGGCCGTATTGGCCAGCATGGAGCAGTGCATGTAAATGGTCACCTTGCCGTGCCCCTTTTCTCGCCAGCTGACCATTCGTTTCATCATCCCGCTCAAGGATGATTACCTCCTTAAAAAAGTCTGACAACACACGAGCGGCAAGCTTCCCTGAAATCCCCCCACCGATAATAATGGCTTTTTCCCTGTTGGACATTATGCAAGCACATCCAATCAATTATTTTTCTATTAATATACCATATTAGTTGAGGGCGGAATGTTAATCAGGCTTTGATGTTGGGTGCACCACTAGCGTTGCACAGCAGTGAAATAATGTAAAACAAAGGATTGAAATTAGAAATAAAGTTAAATTAATACGAAGAAAGGGGAAGTAGATCAGACATTGAATTGGTATTTATCATTGGGGTGATGGTCATTAGTTTAAATCTGACACTATCCGGAATTTCATATAATCACAAAAAAATCAGCCATGTACGTGAATGGCTGATTTTTCGTGTTAATTAGGGGATGTGACTGATTATCTGACGGTTAAAGCTTCGCATATTCAGGATTAGCAACCTTCACAAGCTGCTTACCAAGATTCGTCCCTTTGAACAAACCGAGGAATGCTTCCGGCGTATTTTCAAAGCCTTCGACAATTGTTTCCTCGTATTTCAGCTTACCTTGTTGTAGCCATTTACCTAAATCTGTAGCGCCAACACTAAAATCAGCAGCGTAATCGCCAAGTGTGAAGCCTTTCATAAGAGAACTTGTCTTGATCATCGTTGATTGGATTCGGGGTCCTGAATCTTTACCTTCCGCATTATAAGAAGAAATAGCTCCACATAATGGAACTCGGGCGTTCCTATTTAAATGTTTGAAAACAGCATCTGAAACGTCGCCACCAACATTATCGAAATACACATCAACTCCGTCTGGTAGGGCATTTTTAAGGTCAGCTTGAAAGCTATCTTTTTTATAATTAACAGCTGCATCAAAGCCAAGCTCATTTAGCAAGTAGTCAATCTTTTCATCTGAACCCGCGATGCCTACTACTTTTGCACCTTTAATTTTAGCGATTTGTCCAACTGCTGAACCAACAGCGCCGGCAGCTCCAGAAACGACGACGGTTTCACCTTCTTGCGGTTTACCGATGTCTAGCAATCCGAAATAGGCGGTTAAGCCCGGCATGCCCAAAATCCCTAAATGGGTAGAAACAGGAGCCATTTTCGGATCGACTTTTCGAATTTCTCGTTCACTGGCTACGGTATATTCAGCCCAGCTTAGGTTCCCAACAACCACGTCTCCTTGTTTGAAGGCATCTGATCGAGATACAACGACTTCTGCGACGACACCTCCAGCAATGACCTTGTTTAATTCAAATGGAGCGATATATGATTTTGCATCTTGCATTCTTCCACGCATGTATGGGTCAACGGATAAATAAAGTGTCCGTACTAAAATTTCATGTTCTTTTGGTGTGGGAACTGAACTCTCTACAAAATTAAAGTCTTCTTTGGAAGGCATTCCTTTTGGGCGGTTGGCCAAGTGGATTTCTTGTTGTTTTACTTGTGTCATTGTAGGACCTCCTCTATGTTTGCCGAATTAGTCGGCAGAACAAAAGTCTAACACTCATGAAGTACAAGGGACAAAGATTTCAGACTAAAGAGGTTGCCTATTAAAATTTAAGGTACCTGTGATGACGCTATTCCAGCAATTCACTACAATTACATATTTTTAAGGCATGGACTAGTAGGTATTTACTTCAACATCTAATGTCATTTGGGTTTTTATACAATTACGTAAATTGTTCGTTGTTGTTCGTTGCACAGGTACCGATTTTAATTGTGTCACACAATTGATACCCCATGCACATCTCACAGCAATGGTTATGACATATTCGGGTGATATGCTATTGCATAATAGTAAGAAGGAGGAAATTCATCATATGAAAAAACACATCTTTGCAATTACGGCAATTGCAGTATTATCAGTGGGGGCGGCAGGACAAGCTTCTGCATCTAGCATTCACACGGTACAATCAGGAGATACATTATGGTCTATTTCACAAGCCAATAATGTTAGCGTAGAAGAATTACAGACTTGGAACGAATTAGACTCTACTCTTATATATCCATCCCAAAATCTTGAAATAGAAGATAAGGTAGATACATATGTGGTTGCGAAAGGCGATACACTTCTTAGCATCGCCAATAAAAACGGCATTTCAGTAAGTGAATTAATGAAGTGGAATAACAGTTCAAGCGATTTAATCCACCCAGGAGATCAGCTTGTGTTGCAAGGATCAAAAGTAGTTTCAAAGCCAGCAACTACTAATCCAGTAGCAAAAGAGATGACTGTGACAGCAACGGCATATACAGCTAATTGTGAAGGCTGTTCGGGAGTCACATCAACGGGTATTGACTTACTTTCAAATCCGAACCAAAAAGTCATCGCAGTCGATCCGGCAGTCATTCAACTTGGATCGCGTGTATGGGTTGAAGGTTACGGTGAGGCGATAGCCGGGGATATCGGCAGTGCAATTAAAGGGAACATTATTGATGTCTTTGTTCCAGATGAACAAGACGCACTTGAGTGGGGTCGCAAAACGGTTAACATAAAGATTTTAAATTGATAAGGTACTAACTTCGGGAACGCAATGCTCAAAGTTAGTCATTTAATTCACTATAATTTAATCACGTCTGTTGATTAACCATTTATTCGCATAAAAAACTGGTGAGAAGGGTTTGGTAACCTTCAATTTCACTGGACCATTTTCGGTTCGCTTTCGGCTACCTATTCAAGTGAAAGATGCAGCTGCTTTGAAAGAAAAGAATAGATGACATTCTATAGAAAGAGTAAGTGCCCGAAGATACAATTTCGGGCACTCTTGCACGTTGTATAATGTGCTTCTAACTTACTTTTAGCAAAGAGTATGCATCTAGTTTCAGAAGTCAAAATTACCAATATGCTTGATAGTGTGGAAAATACGATTCACGATTCGCCAGAACGAACGAAATCAGCTATGAATAATTTTCTATACACCGTGGGGATTTCTTATTTGCCGCTCCATGAAAAGGCAGTCGAGACCGCAAAGGCAGTAGGTATAGTAGAAGTCAAACGGGACAAGAAAAAAAGCAGTTTGCTAAACGCTTACGAAAGCATTCAAAAAGAAGTCGATAAAGGAAAGATTGGTTTTAAACGCAAGCATGTAAGATGTTAATATAAGGCTTAATTTCAGGTGCCATTCTATTTATTGATATGAAGATTGGACATGTACGCGGATGTCTGATCTTTTTTGCGTGGTTATTCTGCTAGCTACATTCATAAATGGATGGAGCCTCACATAAATACTAGTGTATCTTAGGGAATTAACTTGTGGGTACAGGAGGCAGGAATAATTATGAGAGAAAACAATGGAGGGGAATCAGACTCTTCCACGAATCTAAACAGAAATAGTCCAAAAGTAAGCGCTGAGAATATGCATTCACAGACTGTAGGTAAAAGAGGTCCTGTACTGGAGCAGGACAGTATTTTGCATGAAACATTGGAGACCTTTATCCATTCAACATTTTTAGAAAGACCCGTGCATGCTAAAGGCTATGGTGCTTTCGGTTACTTTGAGACCGTGTATTCTATGGCAAACTATACGAAGCTTAGCTTTTTACAAAAACCTGGGCAGCGAGTTCCAGTTACGGTGAGGTTTTCGCTGGCTGTAAGCAATAAAGGTACTCCGGATACCTCACGAAATGTGCGTGGATTTTCTACTAAGTTTTATACTGAAGAGGGTATTTTTGATTTGGTCTTCAACCATATTCCTGTATTTTTAGTACGAGATGCCATACGATTTCCAGAGTCCGTCCAGGCTTTATCACCCTCACCGGTAACTAACCTGATGGATCCCGAACGGTTCTGGAGCTTCGTAGCCAGAGCTCCAGAATCAACCCATTTCGTTGTTCGGCTTTTCTCTGACGCAGGCACAGTAAAAAGCTTTCGCCACATGCCAGGTTATGGTGTGAACACCTACGTTTGGAGGAATGGGGAGGGCATTCGCAGTTATGTTAAATATCACTGGATTCCTGAGGCAGGGGAGCAGTATATAGACAGTCAAGAAGCGGCAAGGTGGAACGGCGAGAATCCGGATATTGCAGGTAAGGATTTGCATGATGCACTAGCAAAAGGAGAGCCCATTGTGTATGGGCTTTATGTGCAGCTTATGAATCCAAGAGACGAAACCGTTCTGTCTTATGATCCATTGGATGATACAAAAGTTTGGGATGAACAGCAGTACCCGCTGAGACCGGTTGGCCGCTTGAGGTTGAACCGAAACCCGGATAACTATATGGAACAAGTGGAAAAACTGGCGTTTTCACCATCCAATCTTTTAGAGGGGGCCGAATTATCAGATGATAAGATGCTGCAGGGGCGCGCCAATATTTACTCAGATTCCCAGCGTCGGCGTCTTGGACCGGATTTCCGGAAAATAACTATCAATCATCAGGAAGACTGGTCGCCAGCAAATCTCGTAACAAGCGGCAATGGCAGGTTTGTGGAGGGGCATCTGGAACGATCCGATTTGCCAAAACAGGATGATTTTACGCAGGCCGGGCAATATTATCAATCTCTTCCCCCTGTGCAGCAAGACCACCTAGTCACTAATCTTTCCACTGGTCTTGCCGGCATATCCGATGAAACGCGACGCATTGTTTTAACGTATCTGTACAAAGCGTCGCCGGAAATGGGCGAACGGGTTGTCAAGGCAATTGAAACGCAGAAAAAGGGTTAATTCTATAACGCATGGACTAAGTATTTACTGCAAATTCGACTATCATTTATGTTTTTATGTAGTTGCGTGAATTGCTCGTTGATATTTGTTGCAGGTACCGATTTTGAACCAGTAGGAGAGAACCTTATTCAAAAAAACAGGAAAGCCATCGACAAAACATCGCTGGGTTTCCTGTTTTTTTGTTGTTTAGTTGGATGTTGAATTGTTTTCCTTTTTTATAAACACAGACGGCGCATTCCGCAACAAACTTATTGGGGTATTCAAGAAAACAACCGTTCATGATATCGCGAGAGAATGTGAATTGTGTATGGGTATTCAGCCACCGCATTTTGATTAAAAAAACCACTAAGAGTGAATTGGTTGTAACATTTATGAATGCTTCGAAACACATCATCGACAAACAGAACCACAGATTACATACGTTGCTAAACCTATCTACTGTGATGGATTGTGAAAAACGGCTATACCTAAATACCATACAAAATTAGATAGGGCGATTTACAAGGGGGAGCCGAAGTTACTTGGCTTAGGACGAGCGCAGCAGCGAGTTCAATGAATACTTTATTTCAACATATCTAGCCGACTATGTACGAAAAGTTTCTCGGGGGAAAATCCATTTTTCACGAGGACCTTTTATTAATTTACGGGAAACCTCTATTGAATTCAGACCCATTGCAGCATGGTTTCTGGATTTGGTTTGTCGAAGATAGCGTAAAAAATGGGTGTGGCTCGAAGTAGTACTACCAATCACGAAATCGTGTTATGTATTTATTCTGAATTCATGGTACAATAGACATATGAGGAATTTCCACATTGCTTTCCGAACTAGGGCCAACTCTCTGCACTTGAATAGGGTGTTAATCAAAAATGAGAAATGGGGTTATATGTTATGAAAGCTTTTATCATAATGGGTAACAATAAAGATACACCAGAACTAATCGATCATCTAAGAAAGAGAGATAGTGGGACGATTACAATCGTTGACGAAGAACTTGAAAATGGGCTATCCAGAAGAGGTGACCTTACCTATGTAAATGGGACTTATGTAGATAGCGTCAAGGACATGGATCTTCCTTTCGTGTATTATCACCACATACTACCAATGCATCGAAAAGATGGACGGAAGTGGCGACGGAGCTTAAGTAGTGTAGGTTGAATAGTGACGGTACAAGGTGTTTTAGTCCGTTCAAAATAGGGAATTGCGCTTAAATTTCAGGTACCCTTCACTAAATCCAAAAAGTGTTTAACCAAACTGACGTAGTCTGCAACCAACCCCAGAAAGCCTCCAATCAACGGGCGAGTGTCCAACGAAACTAGCGGAGTGTCCAACCAATCCTAGAAACTGTGCAACCAAGCCCAAAGAGCCTGCAACCAACCCTGATTAATTGTGCACAGGGCTACTTAGATAGTCTTCTAAAATCGTGTAGTAATGGAAAAACCAGACGAATTGGAGAATGTCTGGTTTGTGCATATTTATTAAGATGTGTAAATAGTTGATCTTTGTGTCAAGCGTAGATACCCCTCAGGATCCGACACATTTTACTGATTCTTTTCGAAAACCTCTTTGGCTATTCCCATTGCCTGAACGGCTTTAGGGAACCCGACATAGCCGACACACTGGATGATGATTTCGATAATTTCTTCTTTTGTGAGGCCGATGTTCAAGGCTGCCTGCAAGTGAACTCTATACTGATCAAAAGCACCCTGTGTGATGAGCGTAGTGAGTGTTATGTATTCCCGGTGTTTGAGGGAAATTGCTTCTCTAGCGTAAAGCTCTCCAAAGCCGAATGATACAATCATATTGTAAAAGTCAGGTGAAATATCCTTCATTTCTGCCATGACCGTACGTACTTCTGGGGAGAATAGTTCTTCCATTACATTTAAACCGGACTCGTGTCGTTTTTCATTTTCCATATTATTGCCTCCCCATTGTTGGTGGAATTTCATTTTCAAGAACTAATGCTTCAATTACGATCGGTTTGTTGGTTTCTTTAATCAGTTGTAACCCTTCTTTTATAGCATCGGTTAAATCATAAGGATTGTGGCATGTAGTTGCTGTTAGTCCCATTGATTCGGCAAATCGGGCTACGTCTAGTGGGGTCTCATAAATACCACCGATGGACGTGCCAATCATTTTTTGCATTCCTTTTTCCACCATGTCTAATCGTCCATTATTCAAAACGATAAACAGGACAGGGGAGTTGTAATTGTACGCTGTGGAAAGTTCCGTACCATGCATGAACATACAACCATCACCGACTAAGCAGATAATTGTTTTCTCGGGGGCTGCGAGTTTTGCACCGATGGAATAGCCAATTCCGTTGCCCATCGCACCGAATATATCATCAAAGAAGAAAGTCCCTGGTTTATAAATATCAAAGTACTTGATGCCGTAGAAAGAGTGGCTCCCATCATCTCCAAAAATAATCGCATCATCCGGAAGCGTGTTACGCATCGCCCGTAATACTTGGACCGCAGACATTCGTTCTCCTGGCTGATTATCCTCAAGTGGGCTTAACTCGATTGTTGTTAAAAAAGCTTCGCTGTTTGTTTCGGGTATATCCTTTAAAATTGCTGTCAGATTCGATTTTATATCGCCAAGTACAGGTGTAGTAGGTACGTGAATCGCTTTTCCAATATAGGTTTGGTCATAGTCAAAGTGGATGACGTGTTCTGGGTACATTGCTTCAGATAGGCCAGCGATTGACATGTCACTTAGTTTTGATCCAATTACAATTAATACATCAACGGGTTCATTCAAATAGGCGGATGCTTCTGGAGTACCACCTAGTCCAAATGCGCCTAATGAAAGCTTATGATTGGATGGAAATGTACCTTTTCCTCCCGGTGTTGTGATGACAGGGATGTTCCAATACTCAGCAAGATGCTGCACTTCTTCGTAGGCCATGCTGGAATGAACGCCTTTCCCCAGGAAGAGAAGGGGACGCTTGGCCGCATTCAGTTTTTCGATGACTTCACTCGTTTTGGGAGAGATCATTTCATGGGACACTGGAAATTCCAGTTGGAATGGTTCAATCTCTTCTAGTAAAATATCAAACGGAATAGATAGATGCACAGGTCCTTTAACACCTGACAACGCCTTTTCAAGGGCATGTTGCAGGAACGGCTGTAGCATATCACCTCGTTCTACTCGTGCACTGAACTTGGTGACCGATTTGAACATATCCACAAGATCGGTACCGAATATGCTGGAATCCTGTCCCATTGCTTTTCCAGTATCTTTTAGTGAAGGGTGCCCTGTGATAATTAATAGAGGTAGATTAGAGGCTTTCGCCTGACCAGCAGCTGTCAGCAAGTTGGTCCCACCAGGCCCAGACGTACCAACTGCGACCCCGATTTTTTGATTCATTAAGGCATAGCCAGAAGCTTCAAACCCAGCCGCTGCTTCATGTTTACTTAATACAAATTCCAAATCATGTTTTAATATCTCGAATAAGATAGGGGATATTGCCTTTCCTGGAATGCCGAAAATATGATTAATTCCCCACTGTTTAAAATTTGATACTAATACGGACGCAGTCGTTGTCATGATGTTTTGCTCCCCCTATTATCTTTATCGTTCCAAATAAATTTTCTCGATTTCCTCAATAGGAAGTGGCTTACTGAAGAAGTAGCCTTGTGTTATATCACACTGGTGTTTTGTCAGAAAGTCGAGCTGTTCCTTTGTTTCAACACCTTCGGCAATCACTTCTTTATGAAGGTTGTGTGCTAACGTGATAATTGCGTTTACAATAATGGCGTCATTCGGATCGTTCATCAATTCACTAATGAAGGATTTGTCGATCTTAATATAATCAATCGGGAAGTTTTTAAGATAATTCAGCGAGCTATAGCCAGTCCCAAAATCGTCAATACTGATGCCAATGCCGAGCGATTTCAGCTTTTTCAATACGATAATGGAGTATTCGTACTCCATCGCCATATATTCAGTAATCTCTACTACGATATATTGCGGGTCAAGTGCTGTACGTTTCAGCACATCCTCCATATAGGTTACGAGATTTCTTGTAAGAAATTGCTGTGTAGATAGATTAACGGAGACTTTTATCGGTTCCATTCCAGCATCCTGCCATTTTTTGTTTTGGGAACATGCTTCATTGATGACCCACTCTCCAATTTGGGTGATCAAGCCGTTTTCTTCGGCCAGTTTGATAAATTTCCCTGGAGGGAGCAGACCTAGCCTAGGATGCTGCCAGCGAATTAACGCTTCAAACCCAACCAATTTACCGGTTTGATTATGAATTTGTGGCTGATAATGAAGAACAAATTCATTATTCTCAAGTGCTCTCCTTAAATCGATCTCGAGACTGTATTCGTCCATCATATCTTCTAATAATTCGGAGGTATGAATTACATAGCGATTTTTACCTTGTAATTTTGCCTGGTACATCGCATTATCTGCGTAGACCATGAGCTTCTCCATTGAAATGGGGTAGTCAGGATAAATCGCAACCCCGATACTCGCTGTCGTATGTAATTCTTTCTCGCCGACTTGAAAAGGTTCATGAAACAGATTGAGTATCTCTTCAGCCTTTTTCGTGGCATAATCAGGACTACTAAAATCAGTAAGTAGGAAAATGAATTCATCCCCACCCATTCGGGCAAGTATATCCTTTTCCCCAAGAGAACGGCATAAACGCTTGCTTACCTTCGTAATGAGTTCATCCCCATAGGAATGACCGAAGTTATCGTTAATGATTTTAAAACGGTCCAGATCGATGTATAAAAGTGCCATAGTATGACGGTGACCTGCATTTAGTTCTGCGATGATGGTTTCTAACTCTCTATTAATATATCGTCTGTTTGGTAGGTTTGTTAAGTCATCATGATAGGCTAAGTAGTTATACTTTTCCTGCAATAAGTAACGGTCTGAAATGTCCCTGAACTGACCGAAGGCACCAATCATTTTGCCTTCTTCGTAAATGGGCTGGGCATCGAATAGGCAGACAACTAGGTTACCCGCGTCATCTACAAATTTGATTTCTTCGTTTTCGACTATTTTTCCCTGTTCCAGTACTTCTTTAAAATAATCTCCCGTTATTGGCGAATCGTAAATGTTTCTTCCTATAACGGATTCTCTGCTGTTATTCGAGATTTTTTGGGCAAAATCATTAAACTCTGTAGTGATTCCGAACTCATCCGTGACAACGATCCCATTTCTTGTCCTGCTTAACATAATCTGATTCATAATATTAAGCTTCTTATTTTGTTTCCTTAATAAGAGTTCTCTCTCAATCGAATCAACCGCCTGGGCTAACATCGTTAGAAAAAGTGGATTTTGAAACGAGATGGGCATCATGATGGACACGCTACCAAGTAGGTTATTGTCATCTGTATAATGAAATGCAGTCCCGTAACACGCAATGTTTTGAAGAAACGTATGATAATGTTGATCGCCAATTAAACTGATTGGGTGCTTTTGTAGCAATGAAAGACTGACAACATTCGTGCCTGTGTCTTCCTGGGTGAACAGGCCGCCTAGTCTGATCCCGAATTGATCGATGGTAGACTTTATGGTTTCATCTCCTTCTATTTCAAGAAGATATCCGTTTTCATCCGAAACAACAACGAGTATCGGGGTGCCTTTTAAGGAGTTCAGCAGCTTATTCGAGAAAAAACTCACAACTGACAGGATTTCACTATATGATTTTCTTTTCTCAGCAAACTGAACTTCGCTTAAAAAGTTCTTGGGTCTTGATACCTCATTAGGATCCATCCCGGACTCTTTGCACATTCTTTTAGATTCTGTAATGTAGTATGGATCCGTCATATTTATATCCTCCTCCTCCTAAGGCTCTAGCATGGATTAAATGCAGCCTAGGATAAATTATTATTTAGTCGGCACTTAACAAATGGAGTATTACTCCAGCGCACCTTTGTCGTCTCACTTAATAAACCCACCCAGAAGATCACTGTGGAGGGATTGATCTGCTTCCCTCGATAGTCTTATACTCCGGCGCCTGCAGGATGCGGGTGTGCGGCCTTTCATTAGTGTCGCTCCATTGCTAGATTTGTTCGTAGTACTGGTGAGGTATCTCGCCTAGGTAAACCTATATAAGTAGTTCCGAAAATATAGCCGAACTTTTAATGGGAAAGTAAAAAAGAATCCCCGATTTTTGAGGTTAAATCATTACAAAATAACCAGTAGAAAGGATTCATAGTATACCAATTTTACCGCAACCCAACCTTAATATCAATCCAACAATATGCGTAGCGGCTCGCGTTGCGTAGAAGAAAAAGTGATTTCAGGGAGCTGTGGGCGGCGCTGCCCTGAAAGTATGCTATAACTTTTAAATAATAGAATGAAGATTAACAGATTCAGCAAAGTGTCCAACGAAAGTATCGAAGTGTCCAACAAAGCCGGGAAAGTGTCCAACGAAGCCCAGAAAGCGTCCAACAAACGGGTGAGTGTCCAACGAAAGTGTCGAAGTGTCCAACAAAGCCGGGAAAGTGTCCAACCAAACCGAAGAAATCTCCAACAAACCCAGCAAAGTGTCCAACAAACCTAGAAAAAGTACCAGAAACTACTTTGCGTGACAGTTTTCAGAAGATATACTACAATTATAATGTTGGAATAACGGACCAGACATCTTAGTTAATGTCTGGCCTATTTTGCATGTTTATTCAAGCGTTCGCTCGATGGGAAGATAGTCACCAGTTCGAACCTAACACGAATTACCGCAGTATTATCGTTTTATATAAAAGGGGGAGTATAGTTGCTATCAAGAATTAATAAAAAGAAAAGATTAATGGCTTATCTGAACGAGGAAAAAAACTCTTATCCGCAAATATTTGAAAACTCGCCCGATATTCTTCTCTTCGTTGTTGATCTAAAAGGGGTAATCGTCAATGTACGTGGAGGCAGTGACCAAATTTCCGGAATGAATGTTGAAGAAATTATTGGGAAAAAGTATAGCAACTTTATTTACGAAGAAGATTTAGAACTGGTAAAAGGCTACTTCGCCAAAGTATTAAACGGCGAGGCCCAATATGTAAAATATCGAGTCATTAATAATGGTGAAGTCATTCATATTGATGTGACGCTGACACCTATTCAAATAGAGAATAACGAAGTATTGGGCTTTTATGGATTAACAAGTAATGTTTCTGTTAATCAAGAATTGAAGCTTGATATTCAAGAAATGCGCGAAAAACTTCAATCATTAATTCATTATTCTCATGAAATTATTGGCATCCTCGATTCAGATGGAACAATTGTCTTTGAAAGTCCATCAATTGAGGCTGTTCTTGGCTATAAAGTGGAGGAAATTACGGGGAAAAACTTTTTTGATCTTTTGCATCCTGATGACCTTCATTTCAAGAAGGGTAAATTCAAAGAAATTCTCAATCGGCCAAATACTCCGTTCACAGCTGAGCTTAGATTAAAGCATAATAATGGGGAATGGCGTGACTTTGAGGTCATCTACACGAATCTCCTTAATACGCCAAGTGTGAATGGAATTATTTGCAATGTCCATGACATTACTGAAATAAAAAAGCAACAGCGCGAAATTCAATATATGGCTTATCATGATTATTTAACTGAGTTACCAAATCGACGAGCATTTGAAAATGCGGTGGATCTTGAAATACGACTAGCGAATATTGATAAAAGAAAGTTCGCTGTTATGTTGCTTAATTTAGACGGGTTTAAGTTTTTAAATGATTCATTAGGTCATGAGGTTGGTGATCTTTTATTAATTGAAATCGCACGGAAAATAAAAAACACGCTTAATAAAAACATAAAAATGATGGCAAGAATAAGCGGAGACGAATTCGCAATTTTAACTACAAACCTTCAAGACGTTCAATCAATTGAACAAATCGCGAAGGAAGCACTGCATGTTTTTGAGCAATCATTTGACATTAAAGGCTATAATCTTTTCATTACGACGAGTATTGGTATCAGTATTTATCCTGAATCTGGAGATGATACAGCTTCATTAATGAAAAATGCAGGCCTTGCATTATACCTTGCAGAAAAAGCAGGAAATGGTAAGTATCAAATCTTTTCACCAACGGCTAATGTCGCTACATACAAGGTCTTTTCATTAAGAAATGAGCTCAAGCAAGCGTTGCATGATAATCAATTTCTTGTCTATTACCAACCGATTGTTCATGCGGGGACGAATCAAGTTGGTAGTGTAGAAGCGCTACTTCGTTGGAATCATCCGGTTTGGGGAATTGTTCCACCGGATGAATTTATTCCGCTGGCTGAAGAATCGGGATTGATAATTCCAATCGGTGAATGGGTATTGCGGACAGTTTGCAAAAATGTGCGCTTATGGCATAATGCTGGTCACTTTATTCAGGCTTCAGTTAATTTGTCACTTGTGCAGTTTTTACAAGCAGGTTTAGTAGATATGATCTCTAGCATTTTACAAGAAAACGAACTTGATCCAAAATGGCTTAACATTGAAATCACGGAAAGTACAATGATGGAAAAGGAAGAAAAAGTGTTAGGTAAAATAAAGGGTTTGCGTGAATTAGGTATACAAATCTCACTTGATGATTTTGGTACAGGCTATGCATCCTTTAAAAGTTTAAGAGATATAAGACCTGATATATTGAAAATAGATAGGAGTTTAATAAAGGACATTCCTTCTGATAAAGACAGCTCCGAAATAGTAACTTCTATTATCCAATTGGCACAAAGGCTTTCAATAAAAGTCGTAGCAGAAGGTGTAGAAACGATAGAACAGCGAGATTTTGTATCTGACCTACAATGCGATTGGATTCAAGGGTATTTATTTAGTAGACCTGTTTCAGAAGAAAATATTTTAAAGTTGTTAAACGGAAAAATGAATTCTGAAATTGAATCCTTGCCTACTATAGAAAAAAGGAAATATTTTAGAATTGATCTCCAGTACCCGCTTGAAGCATTTATGACGGTTTCAGAAATAAATAGAAAGAAGGTCCAATTAGGAAGTACTAAAGTGTTAGTTAAAAACATAGGGCCGGGTGGATTAGGTTTTGTATCTAACATTAAACTTCCCGCAAGATCGGACATTGTATTGAAGTTTGAAACAACAATAATTGACAAGGAAATGACGCTTTATGGGACGATTGTATATGATGAGGAACAAGAAAATCTCCATCGATACGGCGTTAAATTCATAGTTGATGAGAAGAAAAGAGACTCCTTGATTAAGCATTTCAATCAATTTCAATTGCAGTTGAAAAAGGACCCCCTCTTAAAGGGTCATTCATTTGTAACAGAAAACGTGACAACTTATTTCAGGGAATTATAAGACTTTCTAGGTTCCTGCGCACAAAACTATCCAACGAACACACTGTAATTGCATACTAATAAAATAAAGATCAGACATGTACCTAAATGTCTGATCTTTTGTGAATGGTTACTTAAATACGTAAACTTTTTAATTGTGTCTCTTCAACAATGCCTTTTCACTCTATTAGCTGAAATAGAGATTCCATTCAGATCCGCTTCGGCACTTAGGGGATGCTTCTCGCCATAAGCCTGACCGCTGCGCTATCAGTCTTATGATCCCGGCTACCCCTGTTAGGTGCCTTCGCTCAATGTTTATATATACGTATATTCAATATTTATATATAGTAGGGAAATTAGCAGGCCGGACACCGTTCCTTTCTACACGAATTCACTTCTCAATTTCACGAGTACCCCCTCCCTCTGTTTCTTAACCCTAGGCACAGTAATGCCAAATTTTACAGCATATTCTGTAAGCGTGAATCCCTCCATGAGTAGCAATTGGACAAGTTCTCGCTCCGTAGGGGGCAAGATATCCAGTACATCTTCGAGCCTATTCGATGTGCCATAGGAAACATTGAGTTCGCGAAATAACGGCAGTTCTAGTTTGAAATAACCAATGAAGTGACTATGTATTTAGGTGGGCATATAGGTTATACTGGTTAGGTAAAACGTATGAGGGCAAAACTAGTGAAAAGTAGTGACGCAAAACTATAGGGGCTAATGTTTTTGACGATGCCAGCCAGTTGCCATAACGGACCTCCGTACGAATATAAACAGGGGCGGTAATGTAAACATGCGTAAAAAAATAGCGCTTTTTTGGCATTCCTTAAGATGTAATTATAATAGTATAATTCTTGAGGATTGTTTATGTGATGAAATGAAAAACAGAATTAAAGTGAAAAAAGATTATCACTCAACAAAAATAAAGGAACTCATTTCAAGTTCCCATGTAGAAGAGTATTAAGCGAAACAATTGCGCCCTTATATGAATAATCCGAAGATCAGCCATCTAAGTGGGAGGCTGATCTTTTTTTGTTTGAAATTTTTGGAGTATGGAAGTAGGTTAGGGAGGTGTCCAACGAATTTGATGGAGAGTGCAACGAATGGTGGAGTGTGCAACCAACTTTGCGAAGTGTCCAACGAATTCGATGGAGTGTGCAACCGAATCTACAGAGTGTGCAACGAAACTAGGAAAGTGTGCAACGAATGGTGGAGTGTGCAACCAACTTTGCGAAGTGTCCAACGAAGTCGATGGAGTGTGCAAACAAATCTACAGAGTGTGCAACGAAACTAGGAAAGTGTGCAACGAATGGTGGAGTGTCCAACGAACTTTGCGAAGTGTCCAACGAAGTCGATGGAGTGTGCAACCAAATCTACAGAGTGTGCAACGAAACTAGGGAAGTATGCAACGAATGGTGGAGTGTCCAACGAACTTTGCGAAGTGTCCAACGAATTCAATGGAGTGTCCAACCAACTCCCTGCAAGCCAAATTAGTTGGCAGAACACTAGCCTGTAACTCATAAATTACAAGGGGTCAAAAGTTTCAAGCAAAAAAGAGGTTACCCACAAATCCAAATTTGGGGCGACCTCTTTCTTGTTTTCAGGTGCTGAATTATAGAATAACAAGCAATAATCTATTGCGCTTAATCGCGAAAGGGATCATCACTCAGTCCCGCTTCAAGAACCAACTTTGCATACTCCTGTGCAGCAAACAGCGAGTGGTCTTTATAATTTCCACATTCAAGTGCAGAAACAGCGGGAATGTGTTCAGTTGTTACTACTTTTTCGAGAACTGTTGTTAAAGCGGCGGCGACTTCTTTAGGATCATGCTCATCCCAAATGACCATGTAAAATCCTGTTCTACATCCCATTGGAGAAATATCGACAATGCCTGTCAGTTCGTCACGCAAATACGTCGCAAGCAAATGTTCTAGCGTATGAACAGCCGAAGTCGGCATTGCGTCCTGGTTGGGTTGTAAAAATCGTAAGTCATATTTTTGAAGAATGCTGCCTTTCTCGTGCTGTTCCGTACCTGCCAAGCGTACATAAGGGGCTTTTACGATCGTGTGATCCAATAAAAAACTTTCGACTACCGCCATTTTAATCATCCTCTCAGGTTTGTCATCTAACCTATCACACTTTAACTCTCAATGTAAACTAATTTATGTAACAATTCCGAAAATGATGAATAGCCTTGTTGACACCAGTAAGAAAGCAGGATACGATAGGGTTTAGTAATTCATATAGAAATACTATGTTTTCAGTAAGTTCTGGGATTTTGACAGACTACTAGGAGGAATTATTATGCCAACTCTTAAAGTGAAAAAGGGAAATCCCTTTGCGCTTTTACCATTGCTTGTTTTTGTGTTGCTATTTATCGGCACGGGTATTTTTACGAAAGACTTTTCAAATATGCCATTGAATGTAGCGATACTAATTGCAGCCGCTATTGCTTTGATGATGAATCGAAAAGAAAAATTGTCCACTAAAGTGGAGACTTTTACAAAAGGGGCAGGCCATCCGAATATAATACTAATGGCTATCATCTTTATTTTAGCGGGTGCGTTTTCTGCAGTCGCTAGGGGAATGGGGGCGGTTGAATCTACAGTTAACCTTGGCTTATCCCTATTACCAACGAATTTATTGATGGTTGGATTGTTCGTGATCGGTTGTTTTATTTCGATTTCAATGGGAACGTCAATGGGGACCGTTGTTGCATTGGCACCAATTGGAATAGGGATTGCGAGTCAAACGGGTATCCCACTGGCATTGGCGATGGCGACGGTTATCGGTGGTGCAATGTTTGGTGATAACTTGTCGATGATTTCAGATACCACAATTGCGGCAGTTAGGACACAAAATATAAAAATGAAAGACAAGTTTAAAGTGAACTTTTTGATTGTTTTGCCCGGTGCAATTGTTACAGCGCTTATTTTAGGCATAATCACGCGAGGTAACGTAGCAGATTTGAGTGGGGACTATCCCTATGAGTTATTTAAAATACTCCCTTATATCGCGGTATTTGTAGCGGCGTTAGTAGGTGCTCATGTACTGGTCGTTTTGCTAGGCGGAACACTGTTTGCTGGAATCATCGGAATGATTGATGGGACTTACAGTTTAGGTGTTTTTTTACAAACAGTTGCTGAAGGGATCATTAGTATGGAGGATTTAGCGATCATTGCGATCTTAATCGGTGGTGTCGTTGAAATTATCAAACATAACGGCGGTATTGATTATCTTTTATATGCCATTACGAGCAAAATTAAATCGAAAAAAGGCGCTGAGTTTGGGATTGCCGGTTTAGTTAGTATGGCTAATATCGCCACCGCGAATAATACGATATCGATCATCATTACAGGGCCATTAGCAAAAAGCATCGCTGATGAATATGAGATTGACCCAAGGAAGTCAGCTAGTTTACTTGATATGTTCGCAAGTAGCTGGCAGGGGATTTTGCCTTATGGGGCGCAAATGCTTGCAGCCGCTGGACTAGCAGCAATATCACCGGTTAGTATTATTCCTTATTCATTTTATCCAGTATTAATTGGAATTTGTGGAGTTGTTGCCATTTTAATTGGTTACCCGAAGTTTCGTCAGAAAGACAAGGGTGGAGAACAGCTATGAATTTACCTAATCCATTGAAATTAAAAAGAAAGTCAGCCAACACTCAAAGTAACCCGTTCAGTTAAGTGGTACAAAACTTTAAATAACGCCGCAAATATCAATACAAATAACACTACATTAAAGTACAAATTAGCATTGCTTTTAGCAGTGCTAATTTTCATATGTTTATCGAAGTATTCCAGCAATAAAAGGAGAACAATTATTAATGTGGTATGATTATTGAAGAGTGAAGATTTAAAGTTCTGAATAGTATTAGTAAACCGTTA
>NZ_JACFTD010000020.1 GCF_014282005.1 Sporosarcina sp. BP05
TATTCCATGTTGAAAAACTTATACTTTTCTTCACGTCTGTTGATTAACCAAATGCAACAAGCAAATAACTTGATCACACACTGTGTGCTACGTTTATAGCTGCATTTGGATTACTTTGGATTGAACGACTACTATACCGTTATCGAGTTGTCTGGATGTGTAGGGATGCGACTTTGTCGCATCCCTACACATTTTTTTGGTCAACGTATGGTGGTCCTTCATCTGACGCGCTCCAAATACAAAAGTACACGTAATAGTGCTGAAGCTTTTTGGGACGAAAGAATAGTTGGCTTCTTAACTGGAGAAAAGCCGCCAAAGATGCAATTTTGGCGGCTGAATCCTTCTTTATAGCATTTCCTTCTCAATTTTAAGGGAGTGTCACTTTCTATATGGCGTCATACTGTTACTCGTAATAGCTTTGCCAAATTAAGCAAGAAAGGCATTATTATAAGCGGTATAGTGCCCGAACATTCAATTATTTCGACATAGGATACTAGTTTCCCTTTATAGTTATTTGGATCCTTTTTTTACCGTTAAACACTCGATTTTTCAGCAGATAAGGTAACTTATATAAATAAAAACTATTCTTTTCACCATCATCGAAACAACGATTGCCTGTTTATTTCCCTACAATATACGTCTTCAGAAGGGCAATACGCTCTCGCAAAACCAATTTTGCAGCTACTACTTTCGGTGTTTCGGCCGACACAGCATCTGAATCGAGATCAAGGTTAACCGCAATTTTCCGCGCTCTAGCAAGGTGATAATCACTTGTAATGATTGTGACCGATTGAATTTCAGACGGCAATAACTTTTTCGAAAATAGTATATTTTCATAAGTTGAGGTAGATGCTGTTTCTAAAATAAGCCGTCCCTCAGCGATGCCATTCTCCGTTAAAAACCGTCTCATCGCTTCCGCTTCGCTAATAGGCTCATCCGAACCTTGCCCACCAGATAAGATCATGGTCACATGTGGATGTTCAGTGGCATACTGGAGCGCAGCATCCAAGCGATACTGCAAAGACAGCGACAGGGAATCTTTTTTCACTTTCGCACCGAGTATGATTGCATAGTCATTCGTACCATCTGCCGCCGGTTCCACTCCCTCATCCATCCATTTTCCCGTTAACCACCACAAAAATAAACTAAAAATTGTAAGCACAATAGCACCAGCCATTGCTATTTTCTTCGATTTTTTCAATACAATCACTCATTTCAACTGTTCTACGGAAATTTTATTCTCCATCAATAAATTCATATAAAACGGATCTTTTCCGATTGCATAAACTCGGTCGCAAACGGTAGTGATTTCATCCATATCATGAGACGTATACATAATCATTTTCCCTTCATTTTTCGCCAGGCTATTCAAATACGAACCTATCTCCATTTTGGATTTTAGATCGATCCCAACTGTAGGTTCATCTAACAACAGGAAAGTCGGATCATGGAGCAGGCTGATTGCTAGGTTCAACTTCCTTTTCATACCGCCCGATAACGATTGAACTCCTTCCTTCCAATGCGTCAATTGCATATCCAAACAAAGTTGTCGGCATTCCTCTTTTGTACGTTTTTTCCACGACAACTGTTCAAAAAACAGCATATTTTCTTCTACAGTGAATTCTTCCCAAATCGATATGTCTTGGGGAACATAACCGATTATCCGCCTGATTTCCTTCACATCATTCACATAAGAAAGTCCATCCAATTGAATGTCACCTTGTGTCGGCTGCATAACCGTCGCGAGTAGTTGAAGCAATGTTGATTTACCCGCACCATTTTCCCCAACAAGGCCGACAATTTCGCCTGGTTTCATTTGAAAAGACACATTTTCTAAAACGGTCTTTTCCTTGTACTTTTTCTGTAACCCCGTTACGTTAAGCATTTGCCTTCCCTCCTTTATGGATCCAAACAGTGAGCAAGACAATCATAACGAAAAGCCATATCAGCGGTATCGTCCCTTTCAGTAACGAATGTACCGGACTTAATTCTTCAATCCATGGCCACTTCCCCGTTAGCCCATCCACCGGTATGATTGACCCACCGATTACAATAAAAAGCAGTGCAATCCCAAGACCACTTATATAATACATAAATAATTGCTTGTAGACGCTTGCGAGTAAAAACGCGAGCAAGATTATCGTCAACCGAAAAGCGAAAAGTGAAATCAGCACTCGGATTGTCAATGCTTCGCGGAATAATGACGAGAAGAGAAATGCCGTGACGAGATCCATTAGGAAAATGATGACTGTAAAATACAACAACGATCCACATGCATACTTTTTAAAAGAGATTTCCGTGAATAACCAGCGCTGGCGCATCGATGGTCGATTTTCTTTCAGCATCCAGTCGAACAGGAAAAATGTCGTGATGACTGCGAAAAATGCCCAAACACCCCAGGCTTTCAGTAACGGTAACGCATGTTCTTCAGCGGTTTTACTCTTTTCATAATAGGTAAAACTCGATTGGAGCAACGCTCCACTTCTTTGTCTCTCACGACTACTAGCAATAATTTCTTCATAATTCCATTCATCTTCCATACCATATTCTAAGAACAATTGTTTGATAACAAAAGCCGCTTTTGAACGGGCCGCGTCTTGTTGGGCATAGGACGTAATCGTTTCGACGACCGATTGATAAGCGAAAGACCGATTGGAAGAGTATGCCTCGATTAGCTGATTTCGCCGGTTTTCAAGTATATTATTCTCATAGCCCTCGCGAATAACGAACACACTATCCAGCTCATGCTGTTCGAGTTTATGTAGTGCTCCATCCAAGGACATGAACTGGATATGGAGAAGTTCCGTATTCGCGATATTATCGACTAGATGAGCTGCCATTTCAGTCTGTTCCTCAACTACAAGTGCTATCGGCACCCTAGTCTCCTCTTGCCAAGTCTCAACCCCTTGCATAATTAGCACCGTCATAACAATTGGAATAATTATCCAACACAATTGACTTCTCCACTCCTTCTTCAAACGCATCCAGCGGATAAATACAACATTCTTCACCGGATCCACCTCTCTTTTCCGACTGTTGATAGCCAAAGTAAGAGTAGTCCGATAGTAGCAAGGACCGTCAGCGTTGTGAAGTTCGCATAGTTTCGTCCTTCTAATACAATATCAATCATCCAATTCAAGCTAATGTATGAAAAGATATACGGTAAAACACCTTGAATCCCTTGTGGAAAGTAAAGAGTCGGTATAACTGCACCACTTGTAAAAATCAGTAGAAAGGTATAGAGGCTTTGTAATAAAAGAACGACTTTCCGAGATGAAATCAAAACATCAATTAACGCTATGCCTACTAAAAATAACAGGGCATAAAGAATAGTGAACAAGCCCAATCGTAAATAATCAGTGAGAAATAGTTCAAATCCAACAAACTTATTTATGATGAAAAATGCTACTGCCGCAACGACAAGGCTATATCCTAAAGAGACAAGAATTCTTGCTAGGATACGTTGCCACATGGTTACACCGAACAATTTCATCCGAATGAGCATCGAGGAATGCTCTTCTTTCCCTAAAACAGTATAGATAGCGAAAAGCCAGACTGACATAATTATTAACCAGCCCGATAATATGTAATAGTGAGTCGGAGAAGACGTCGCCACATTTGTAATCACTTCTTCATCAAGTAACTTATCTTTTCCAAGTGTGTACAAACTGAAATCCATAAACTGTTGAAACATCATTTTTTGGCGTTCTTCTTCTGGCATATCGGTTTTCTTTGCGTACTCATTGATAGTCAGAATAGTCGACTGGGCCACGGCAATGTAGCGCATCATGCTTTCTACTAACTCTTTCACAAGAAAACTATCTGTTGAACGCGCTGGATTTCCAACAATCGGGATCGTCACGGACTCACCTTCATACAAATCCTCCGTAAACCCGCTTGGAAATGTAAAATAGGTACTTATTTCATTTTGCGCCATCAGCTTTTCAGCATTGTCCTTCGATATCGACATAAATTGGATGAATTGATTATGCGAGGCCCTTTCTTCCAGTAGCCCGCTAAACAGCATCGTTTCCTGCGTTCTGTCTTCATCAACCAAAGCCACCCGGATTGGCGAATCTTCTTTGGGTAGCAGTAAACCAGCCAGCAGGAGCAACAGTGAGCCTATCAAAATAATTGGAAATAGAAAAAGAAGAAGAAGTGTCGCCCACTTCTTCTTCAACTGTTTATTATATTGACGCATGAAAAATAGTATTCTTCTAATGGACAGCAAAATGGTCACTTCCATTCTATCAATTTCGCCTTGGCGTAATTGCGTCCAGATTTTGAATCGAGCTTGTGCCTGCAGGACGCAGGTATGCAACCTTTGCCGCAGGATGCGGCGAACTTGGGTTGCCTTTTAACACCATTCAAAATCTGTGATATCCGCCGGAGGCTTTGGGCCAACAGGATGTTGGTTACTCCGGCGTTGCCGCAGGACGCGGCGATCTTAGCCAGAGTTCTACAATTTAGCCGGGGTTTGAACCCCGGCTAAATGAAGTTAAAACCCGCCTATTTCACCCTGTAAATCTTCCATAAACCCAAACACCCAATCTTGGACTTTTACCATAGCTTCTTCAGTAAACGCTTCTAATTCATCTTTATTCATTTTACCAATATTCACTGTGCCACCTGTTTCTACTGGCATATCTACTTTTTTCACAACTTTTCCTTGTTGCTTTAAAATCAAATTGAACATATTAACGCCCATTGACTCTTCACTGAAAGTAAATTCATGCTTCGCTTTCATTGAATCACTTTCGTGTGTAGCGCTACCTTTCCAAATAACGGCAGGATCCAAATCCCCATCTGTAAAGCCAAATGAACGAGTGAATGTTCTTTTCTTATCTTTTAGTTGTTCTTTTCCTTTATAGATGAATTTCATATCATCCATCGTCAACGTAATGGAATCAATTGCTTTTTGATCTTTCCAGCTTAAATCGCCTTTGATTTTCACAAAGTTTTCATCTCCGAAGGAATCTTCTACGCCAAATGTGAAGTCCCATTTTTGCCCTGCTTTCTCTAGCAATTGAATTCCGCTAATCATTAACGTATCGACATCAGTCTTATCTTCACCCACACCCATTGCGAATTCACGTTTCACAATTTTGTTTGAATGGTGCCAGATTGTAGATTGCAATCCGTTAGGAAGTTTAATGGAATCCACGCCTACAATCGCTTCATCAAGCCCATCTTCAAAGCCATCCATAAGCGTTGCAATTTCATTATCGGAAGTATCCCCAGCAAATGAAGTAAGTGTCAGTTGCTCTTTCAGTATAGTTTTAAGTTTTTCATCCTTTTTCGCTTTTTCCAATAAATTTTTCAGTAATGTTTTAACTTGTTGTTCTGTAAGATCCAACTTGACTTTTTTTGTTTTCATTTTTTTATCAAACACAGTAAGTTCTTCTTTTTCACTCGTAAATGCCTCTTCAGGAATCTCTTTAATGAAATACGCTATATATTCTTTTTCGACATATGTACGAGATTCTTCCGTCATCGAAAAGCCGTCTTCGAATAGTTGGGATAGACCAAGATTTTCATTTCCTTCATAATCTGGATCGGTTTCTCGCATTAATTTCCCAAAATCCTTATCGTCGAAGCGAATCAGTCCATCCATGAATGGAAATGAAGCCACTAGTTTCTCAGTTGTCACAAAAACCGAACCAAAGTTCATGTTAACGCTACCTAGTTCTCCCCTAAGATCCACTTCCAACTCTTTCTTGACTGGATCATAGACTTGTTTACTGGAAATTTTAGCGCTATTGACAATGCTTTGTACTTGTTGCATTTCATAGTCAACGGATGGTTCATTCCATTCGCCAGATAGGTCAAAATTCGTTTCAACCGGCTTTTCCTTTTGAACTTCCAACCACCTTAGTTCGTTCTTATAGCGGTCTTCAAAGATAGTCCCCACTAGTTTAAACGTTTCTGCTTCTGCTAAAAAATATTGTACTTTCGGTGATTTATTCACCAAAAGAAATGCCGACACGCTGCCGCCTACAGTGACCAATAAAGTTAATACAATAATCATTAATAACTTTGGTGACTTTTTTTTCACAACTTTCTCTTCCATGCAATTCTCCTCCTAAATTTGAATCGTGAACTAGAAAAATTTCGCTGAAGTTGAATTTTTTTCATATTCACATTTTTTCATACTATCACAGTCTATGTCTTTACTCAAAAAATAGTTGGTAAAATTCACCTTTTTAAGCAATTGATGATATCCGACTAGTCTCCCCTTTACACCAAAAGAATCATACAACTCAAAAAACCATCTACCATTAAAGAGTAGATGGTTCTTTGAATGGATGGTTCTTACTTTTTCACTGTTTGCTTCTTGTTTACCATGCTGTGCACTTCTGTAGGCAATCCCCAAAGCTTAATGAACCCAACAGCTGCCGATTGGTCAAACGAGTCATCAGACGTATACGTTGCAAGGTTCATGTCATAAAGTGAATTTGGTGATTTTCTGCCTTCTACAAGCGCATGCCCTTTGAATAGCTTCACGCGTACTGTTCCATTGACGTATTGCTGTGTTTCTTTGATGAACGCTTCTAATGCATCTCTAAGTGGCGAGAACCACAGGCCATTATAAATTAACTCACTCAATTTTTGTGAAATGATTGGTTTGAAATGAGCCAACTCTTTAACAAGTGTCAGATCTTCCATTTCCTTATGTGCCTTCAGCAAGATAATTGCTCCCGGACATTCATACACTTCACGCGACTTGATACCTACAAGACGGTTTTCTACGTGGTCAATTCTTCCGACACCGTGTTTTCCGCCAATCTCATTTAGTTTCAGAATCAGTTCACTGAGTGGATACTGCTGACCATCAATACTGACTGGTACACCTTTTACAAAATCAATTTCAATGACATCGGACGTATCCGGCGCATTTTCAATAGAAACCGTAAGCCCGAATGCATCTTCAGGTGGTGCTGCCCAAGGATCTTCCAAGATTCCACACTCATTAGCACGTCCCCATAAGTTTTGGTCGACCGAATATGGGCTATCTAGGTCGATTGGAATCGGAATATTCTTTTCCTTCGCATAAGCAATTTCTTCTTCACGCGACCAACTCCACTCACGGACAGGAGCGATGACTTCCAATGACGGATCCAGTGCTTTGATGGCAACTTCGAAACGTACTTGGTCATTCCCTTTTCCCGTACAGCCGTGTGCAACCGCTGTAGCATTTTCTTTATGCGCCACCTCAACAAGTTTTTTTGAAATAAGCGGACGTGAAAGCGCAGATACCAGAGGATACTTGTTTTCATAATAAGTTTGAGCTTGGAGTGAAAGCAACGCATACTCCTGTGCGAATTCCTCTTTCGCATCAATTACATAACTATTTACAGCTCCAACCTGCAACGCCTTCGCCTGGATGAAGTCCAAGTCTTTTCCTTCTCCGACGTCTAGACAAACCGCCACTACATCGTACCCTTGTTCTGTTAGCCACTGTACTGCTACAGAGGTATCTAGTCCACCTGAATATGCTAAAACCACTTTTTTCTTAGCCATAATTAAAATCCCCTTCCATTCAATCGGGTGCATGTTTATTCAGTAATTTGTATTTTTATAATAACATATTTTCAAATTAACACAATAGTTTTGTTTGAGTTTTTTCGAATTAAAAAAGAGTACACAATTTTTAGCCTGTGTACTCTTTTTATGGGACTGTCATAAGCTTAACTAAGACCATGGGCTACCATTGCATCTGCTACTTTTAAAAATCCTGCAATGTTGGCTCCCATTACGAGGTTACCGGGATGCCCATATGCTTCTGCTGCATCCAAACAGCTGGTATAGATATTTTTCATGACAGTCTGTAGTCTTTCATCAACCTCTTCGACTGTCCAAGAAAGGCGCATGCTATTTTGGGACATTTCCATCGCCGATACCGCTACCCCGCCTGCATTCGCAGCTTTCGCCGGACCGAATAAAGTTTTATGCTCGTGGAAAACTGCCATCGCTTCCAGCGTACAAGGCATATTCGCACCTTCCCCGATTGCTATTACACCGTTCGCAATCAGTATACGTGCAGCTATCTCATCAATTTCATTTTGCGTCGCACAAGGAAGTGCAATATCACATGGAATTGACCAGATTGCCGAACAATCGTCGTAATACTTTGCCCCCGAATGTTCTTTAACATATTCCGAAATCCGTTTGTTCTCGACTTCTTTCAAACGCTTGATTGTATCAAGATCGATTCCATTTTCGTCATAAATATAGCCGCCTGAATCACTGCAAGCCAGTACTGTAGCGCCTAGCTGGATTGCTTTTTCAATTGCATAAGTGGAAACGTTACCCGACCCGGAAACAACAACCTTTTTACCCGCAAAACTTAAACCTGCTTCTTTTAACATTTCTTCAACAAAATAGACAGTTCCATACCCTGTTGCCTCTTTGCGCCCAAGACTACCACCGTGTTTTGGATCCTTGCCAGTAAATACGCCTGCTTCATAACCGCCTTTCAAGCGATTATACTGACCGAACATATAGCCAATTTCTCTCTTACCAACGCCGATATCCCCTGCTGGAACGTCGGTATCAGGACCAATATATCTGCTCAACTCCGTGATGAAGCTTTGAGTAAAACGCATAATTTCACGGTCTGATTTACCTTTCGGATCAAAGTCAGAGCCACCTTTACCCGCACCAATTGGTTGGCCTGTTAACGCATTTTTAAATATCTGTTCAAATGCGAGAAACTTCATGATGCTGCTATTTACCGAAGGATGGAAGCGGATACCGCCTTTATACGGTCCGAGATCACTATTGAACTGGACACGGAAACCACGATTTACATGTACTTTACCTTGATCATCTTCCCATGCAACGCGGAAAATAATGATGCGTTCCGGTTCTGTAATACGTTCTAAAATACCATTTGTTATATAGTCGGGATGCTTGGAAAAGACAGGTCGAAGAGAATCGAAAATCTCTCTTGTTGCTTGTAAAAACTCTTTTTCATCTGGATTTCTTTTTTTGATCAATTCATAGACTTCATGAACGTAATCATTCGCTCTTTTTTTTCTATCATTGTGAGTTTCATTCAACTTCGTCATTTTTCACTCATCCCTTTCTTGTATAAGTTAAAGGTGGAAGCTGTTAAATTCCTACTTCCACAACTGAATGATATTTCAAAATCATTTAGTCATTTTTTAGTATTATCGCTGAAAATATGAATATATACAACTGTTTATCTATTGCTGAATAAGTAATTATACATCATTATGTCATATTTATGTATGAAAAATAAAATTATTTACTTTTTTCTGAAGAGAGAGTATTATTTAGTTATTCAAATATCGATTGATGAAGCATATACTTATCAGTGTAGCTGTCAATAGCTATTAGAAAATTACAACTAGGAGAAAGAAGGTTAGGACAATGAGATTTAAAAAGATACTCCGTACATTTATCGGTGCGAATATAACGCTACTGGCGACTTTCGTTTTCCTACCTGTTTTACTTTTCAATCCGGATGTAGAATTTCTGACGAGTTTCATCAATTATATCAATAAAGAGTAATTAAATTGACAAAACGAACCGCTAGTGCTCAGGCACTGCGGTTCATTTTTTTAGGTGATTTTCCGGATTGTAAAGTTGTCTTCTAATAATAACCAGTTTTGTGGGAAAGCCAAACCAAGTTTCCAATACATCATACCGCGTAAGTTGAACTGTTTGATCAAGTCAAATTTAGCTTGGATACTACGTGCGTCTTCAAACCAAACTTCATGCTGTACCCCTGCATCTGTGTACTTGAAATGCGGCGCCTGCGCAACATAGTCGTATTTGATATCAACTTCTCTTTCTGCCGCAATCGCTAGTGCCTGCTGAGGGCTTAATGCTTTGGCAGCAGATCCACCTTGGCTCGGATAAGGTGTCGACCAATCATAACCGTATAGATTTTGACCCAAGAATATTTTTCCACTTGGGATTTGACTGACGGCATACTCGACGACGTTTCGAACAGGGCCTATTGGACTGACTGCTTGTGGATCGCTGTACGTATAACCCCACTCATATGTCATTAGTGAAACGAAATCCACAATCTCCCCGTGCGCACGATAATCATGAGCCCCGTAAATACCCGTCCTAACGTCACTTGTCATGGGTGCTAGTGCAGTCGAAATTGTAAATCCGGCTTGATGGAATCGATCTCTCGCATTACGCAGAAAACGATTATAAAGTTCACGGTCTTCTGGATGTAATAACTCAAAATCAAAATGAATGTCCTTATAACCCACCTCATTGGCAACTTGAATGAGATTGCCAAACAACCGATTTTGTGCAGCTTGATCCGTAAACAATACATGGGCAAGGTCTGCATTAAATGCAAAGTTTTCTAAATTACTTACAACAAGTGCATTTGCCGCTCCCGCAGCTTTTGCTATATTTGGCATATCATCAATCGAGGGTGCCTTCAATGACCCATCTCGTTGCGCTTCATAACTGAACATAGCTAGATACGTCAGTGCATCAACTCTTTGTTTAACTTCATCAATCATTACTTGAGTTACTGGAGTCCGCGGCTCTACATAGAGTAATGACTCAGCTTGCTTTTTCGGTTGCGGTGGAATATACAGACGCTGTCCAACACGTAAGTTTTGCGATGGGAATAGTCGATTAATTGTTGCAAGCTCATTTACTGTCAAACCGTACATTTGAGCAATGGAATAAAGTGACTGACCCGGCTGAACCCAGTGGTAGCTACCCGTAATCGGTATGACTAACGCTTGGCCTACAACGATACGTGATGGATCTGGCAGTTCATTAGCTTGTGCAATTTCTTGATAATTAATGCCATAAGCTTGGGCAATTCCATATAAACTTTGACCTTTTTGAACCACATGGATCTGCATACTTATCATCTGCCTTTCATTAATAAAAATGTCCTCTACCCTAGACTATTTTTGCTAGAAGGAGATTATGCTTAGTTTGTTTTGATTTAACAATTTTCACGTATAGCTTCCACGCAAGCATCCATACTATTGTTGATGAAAATCAATAACTATTAAGGAGGAGTTTATACAGTGACACAAAACCCATTCGGCCAAATGGACAATCAAACTCATGAGAATATGCACACGGGTAGCGTTTCACAGCAAATGAATCATGGCGGTCATGAATTATTTGACGTACACGAGGCATTATCTGGAACTGTCGCATGTCTGAACCAAGCAATGCTATTACGAACACATGTGAAAGATCCCGAGTTACTTGATATTTTGGATCGCCAATACCGCTTTACTTTAGACGAATATAACATTACAGTTGAATGTTTCAAGACCGGACGAAATCCCTCACATCCAACTGGAAGATATGAGATGAAACAAGGCAATGACTTCGTGTATGGTATGAAACCGTCTCAACCAAAAAAACCGATGCATTCCGAGGCAGACATATCGGATGAAATCATTTCAGGCTTTCTACTAGGCTCTGCGAAGGCCGGGGCATCCATGAAAACAATGGCTGCCACTGAAACATGTAACCCCGTCGTACGTCGCGTACTTGCCGACTCAGTACCCAATTGTATAGAAATGGCTTATGAACTGGCAATTTACCAAAACAAAAACCATTATTACCAAGTACCACAACTCGCCGCACAAGATATGCAACAATTATTGAATTCGTTCGCCTCCTCGCAAGGCCAACCAGGGATGCCGACTAACACTTTGCAGTAAATAACTGAAAAACAAAAAATCAGATGCCCCCTCGGAATCGAGTGGACATCTGATTTTTTTTATTACTATATATGTTGAACAAATGAATACCTATAATAAGCTGAGCGAAGGCATCCCCTAGCGCCGTAGCAAATTCAATGGGATTCTTTTTTCACAACCTATATACCCAAGCACGCAACTCATTCCAAAATCGAGTTGACGATATGTTTTGGTGAATTCTCAAAGAAGGATAAGTAATGCATCGGATGACTTTTGGGAAATAGTTTTTTTCTTATTGCATTCGAATTCATCCCTTGATTGTAAAGTGATTGGACTTCTTGTTGTATGCTCTCCAAGTAATCCAACTTCTTCTCAATCGCTTGTCTCCCTTTAATTTTGATCCCTGCATGGGAACAAATATACGTTTCAAAATCATACGTCAAAACCTTTTTTAATGATGTAATAATTTCCGGAACAGATTCAAATGCAAACAAACTTTTAGGAGTCGGTTGTATATACAAATCCCCGCCAAACATCCAACCTTTTTCCTGATTAAACAACGCAACATGGTCATGTGCGTGACCAGGTGTATGAATGACATCCCAGTTGTAGTTATCTGTTGTAATCATGTCATTCAATTCAATCGGTTGGAACGGTTCTCTTTCACCCCAAAAAACTTTACGATAAAAAGGCAACTTCGCACGATTTTCACAGTCTTTAATCCCTAATTCATGAATATAAATCGGGACTTTCTTAATTTCTTGAAGCCAATATGCCAACCCCGTATGATCTTCGTGGTGGTGTGTTAAGATTACTTTCTTCATATCCCACTGTTCAAACAAGAGTATGAGTTTTGCTTTCATCTTAGCCGGTCCGGTATCAATTAATAACCCATCTATCATAAAGACGGAAACGGTCATTTTTTGCTTACCAAATGAAAGTACCATCTCAGCCTGTTTTAAATCCTCAAAAGATGTAATTTTCATGAACACACCAACCAATCATTTTGACTTCGCAATAAGTGAAGAAGGTACATCCGCTTTGAAACGGACGAGTTCTCCAGTACGCGGGTGTATAAGTGCCAAAGCAGTTGCATGAAGACCAATCCGTTTGATTGGATTAACGGTAGATCCGTATTTTTTATCACCAACAATTGGATGGCCAAGGTCTTCCATATGAACGCGAATCTGATTTTTACGACCTGTTTCTAGTTGAACCTCAAGTAACGAGTAGTTACTATTCATCTGTAGCGTTTTGTAATGAGTGACAGCATGTTGCCCACCGTTGTCAGTCGGATTTGAGTACACTTTAAATGTTTTACTTTCCTTTAGCCACGATGAAATCGTTCCTTCTTTTTTCCTAACTTTACCTTCGACAAGTGCCGTATACGTACGCTCTTTCACGACTTCATTCCACGCGGCCTGTAATCCATTTTTCACTTCTTCGCTTTTCGCGAACAACATCACACCCGACGTATCACGGTCAAGACGATGAACGATATAAACGCGGTTTCGTGAATTGGATTCTTTTACATAGTCCATTAGCTGTCTGTAAGCGGTCATGTCTTCCGGATTTTTCGAAGCGACTGAAAGCAGACCCGCTTCTTTATTAATAACAATGATATCGTCATCTTCATGTAAAATAGTGACTCCGACTAGCGTATCCTCTTTCATCGCTGCTCGATTTTTAAGGATCTCAACAAGTTGTCCAGCTTGAAGTGGATGATTATGTTGCGTAACCATCCTGCCATTCACTGTGACCTGTCCACGTGTCAGTATAGATTTCACTGAGTTACGGCTACTTTTAGACATCATCTCCAATAGAAAGGGTAATAACTCCATTGGTTCTTTCACTGTATAAACAGATGTATCTTCTTTTCTACTTGCTGAATTCGTATGATTTTTTTTCATAATTTATAAACTCCTCACTCTCACTTCTTATTATCCTCAAATTGCCTCTACATTACAAACGCTGTATGATAAAACCAAGGAATTTATTTCAAATAGCAGAAAAAAGGGGATTTTTATGCGAGTTGCGATATTCGATTTTGATGGAACACTGTATTCAGATGAAACTTTTCAACTATTAATGAGCCATTTAAGATACCACCCCGTCCATCATACAAATTATAAACGATTTTACCGGGCCATCCTTCCGCCTTATATCGGCCACAAGTTGAAACTAGTTTCCGAAGCCAAGATGAAAGAACGTTCCATGCAAATCTACTTGAATGCACTTGGCCTAATGTCCATTAAAGAATTAGATGCCTACTTCGGAGAATTAACCGATCGGGTACGAGAAGGCTTTAATCCCGATGTAATTGCGCGTTTGAAACAGCACGCTACTGAAAATGTACATATCATGCTTGTTTCTGGTGCATACTCATCCCTTTTGCAATCCGTCACAAAGGAGTTGCAGTTCGATTCAATTATCGGTACAGAAATTCCCATGAAAGAGGGAAAAACTGATAATCGAACGCCACTTTATCATATACAAGGTCCACGAAAAAACGAAAAGATTCTAGAAGTACTACAAGGGAAAGATATCGACTGGGAAAATAGTTTCGCCTACGGAGATAGTTTTTCCGACTTGTCTGTACTGGAACTCGTCGGGAACCCTGTTGCCGTTCGACCTGAACCACGATTAAAAGCTATTGCTAAAGAACGTGAATGGGAAATAATTTGAATATGGAAAAGCGGAAGGCGCCGTTTAGCCCCGACAAGCGCTGGGGGAATTGATGGTAAAGGCGCTCTTTGCCTTTGTCATCAATTCTGAAGCGACTCGAGGGGCTGGCGTCTGGAGTCTGGACATCGTTCCATGCAGAAAAACTAATACTTTCTTACCTTGTATCAAAAGCGCAAGCGCCTATAACAGATGAGCGCAGCCTAAGTACGCCACATCCTATGGCAACAGCTGCATAACCTTCATCCTGTTGGCCAGCGGCAGGCATAAGGCGGGTAAAGGAAGGCAGTCTAAGTTCGCGACGTCGTGTCGCAACTACTGCATGACCTGCATCCTGCAGGCCCAAGCGGCGTTCTTTGCCGCACAGCCGGACCGACTTATGACCCGAGCCTCTAGGCGCTGGAGTCTGGACGTAAACAAAAGCGCAAGACGCCGTTTAGCCCCGACAAGCGCTGGAGGAATTGATGGTAAAGGCGCTTTTTGCCTTTGCCATCAATTCTGAAGCGACTCGAGGGGCTGGCGTCTGGACGAGATCATAAGCGCAAGCGCCAATTTCCTAAAAAAAGAAACGTACATCCGTATTAATGGATGTACGTTTCTTCAATACGTTCAATTTAAACTTTTACACAACAAATCCTTTTTTGATTTTCCTGACAGCTGGATAGATGATTAGTATGTATGTTTTTACTCTCTTTACGCCCCGTTCTCCAATTTACAGAAATCTGATAAATCCATCAATTGGATCTTGATATTGAATTTTTATCGAAAAATATATTTTAAGCATAAACATTGTAACAAAGCTAATGTAAGCGCTGCAATTTCCAAGTATTCCAATTGGGCAGAATTTTCGGACTTGTGTTATTTTCGAGTTCATGGTAAAAACTTATAATAACAATTAAAAATTCGGAGTGGAATGGGGTATGGTCAATGACGAGTAGTTACAAGTCTTCTTTAGAAATGCATCGTATTCATACGGGGAAAATGGAAACTGTATCAAAGGTTCCACTTGAAAACAGTGTAGATCTCAGCCTAGCTTATTCTCCTGGGGTAGCTGATCCATGTTTAGAAATCGCAAAAAACCCCTATGCGGTATACGACTATACAATCAAAGGGAATCTAGTGGCAGTAATTACAGATGGAACTGCCGTGTTAGGATTAGGCGATATAGGACCCGAAGCAGCACTTCCCGTCATGGAAGGGAAAGCGTTGCTGTTAAAGAGATACGCTAACATTGACTCGTTCCCAATCTGTCTTGGCACTAAAGATGTTGATATCATCGTGCAAACAATCAAAGCAATCAGCCCGACGTTTGGCGGGATCAATTTGGAAGACATATCTGCCCCGCGATGCTTCGAAATTGAAAAAAGATTGCGTGAGGAGTGCAATATCCCCGTGTTCCATGATGATCAGCATGGTACAGCAATCGTTGTTGGCGCGGGATTATTAAATGCGTTAAAAGTTGTTAAGAAAAATAAGAAATCTGTTAAAATAGCCGTTAATGGGGCAGGTGCTGCCGGGATTGCAATAGTGAAACATCTCAAAAACATTGGATTTGAGCAGATTGTCATCTGTGACTCAAAAGGTATTATTTACAAAGGCCGCCCTATTGGTATGAACCCGACTAAAGATGAAATCGCTGAAATTACAAATCCCAATGGCTTAACAGGCTCGTTACAAATTGCCATGACGGATGCTGACGTCTTCATTGGTGTTTCCGCTGCCAATATATTGACGTTGGAACATATTGACTGCATGAGTAGCGATCCGATTGTCTTTGCTTTGGCAAATCCGAACCCCGAAATCGCACCCGCTTTGGCAAAATCATATGGAGTTCGCGTCATTGCAACCGGCAGATCTGATTATCCCAATCAAGTCAACAATGTGCTTGCGTTTCCTGGTATTTTCCGGGGGGCACTGGATGTCCGAGCAACCGAAATAAATGAAAGCATGAAACTGGCCGCAACTTACGCCATCGCATCATTGATTCATGAATCAGAGTTACGCGATGATTATATTGTTCCTGATCCTTTTGATGAAAGAGTTGTTAAAGCCGTTACACAGGCGGTAAGTAAAGCTGCGATTGAGTCAGGCGTATCTGCTCTTATGTGTACTGTACGATAATAGTAAATAACCCATTAAAAAGCGTCGCAGAAAAGTTCACTATCCTTTTCGCGACACTTTTTCTTATTTTTCACCGTCAGCCTTCATATCTACATGGAGACTTCCATCTGTTTGGACTTCTGCATAAAATATATTTTTGACATTGCCAATACCCTGTTTTTTCAATTGTTCGTACAACCATTCTTCCGTCAAATTTAGCTCCGTTAAATTCTTATCCGTAATTTTCCCTTCTGCTATTACTTCAGTCGGTATATATTTAGGCACCGGTGAAGGAGCATTTACATCTTTTTTCGTTGCAGCTTCTAGCCCTGCTTTTTTTAAGACACTTAACTCTCCGTTTGTTTCAAGTATTGCATAATGGACATCTTTAATCGAAAAAATACTTTGTTCACGTAGCATCATACTTAAATCATTTAAATGGAGTCGCAGCTTTTTCAATGAAGCTTCAACTATTTTCCCTTCATATACAACGATAGTAGGTTGATCATCAAGAATAATCCGCGCCTTTTTTGATTTAAATGCAATGTAACTCATGAGCATCGTCAGGAATGCCCACCAAACCATTGCTACGAGTCCATCCAAAAGCGGGGTTTTGGATACTCCCGCGATTTCCCCTGCAATGGAACCTATCGTGATACCGGTTACGTAATGAAAAAACGTCAGCTGAGAAATTTGTTTTTTCCCCATAAATCGCGCAAGTATAAGTAGGACAAAAAATGTAACCGTCGCCCTCAGTATCATTTCCCAAAAGTCCACTTCAAAAAAGTCTTCCAAGTTCACACCTCCGCTTTTAAAGAAGTGTTCCACCATTCCTCATCGCCTATTCAAATAGATGACTTGAATTTTATATTTAACAACAAAAGAAAGCTCTTCCAAAAGTAATGTCAGAATGACCTTTGGAAAAGCCTTCATTTTTAAATTGCTTGTATTTTGTTCTTCTTCAATATTCCTGCGAGTAAAGCTGTAACTAATGCACCAGCAGCTATGGCTATTGCATATAGCAACACTTTTCCAATTCCACCATCGACAAGTCCCATAACGAAAACGCCGCCATGCGGTGCACGTAAACCAATATCAAATAGCATCGTAAGTCCACCAGCCAATGCAGCTCCAACTACGGATGCTGGGATGACACGTGCAGGGTCTGCCGCCGCAAACGGGATGACACCTTCCGTTATAAAGCAAGCTCCAAGTACGTAAGCCGTTTTTCCCGCTTCACGCTCTTGTTTTGTAAAACGTTTTTTGAACAATGTTGTTGCAATTGCCATGCCTAGTGGCGGCACCATTCCTGCTGCCATGACCGTCGCAATGAACCCGAAATTCTGTGCATCAAGCATCGCAATACCGAATGTGTAAGCGGCTTTATTAATCGGACCTCCCATATCAATTGCCATCATTGCACCTAATAAGATACCTACTAGCACTTGGTTTGTTCCACCAAGCCCTTCCAAAAATGCTGACATGCCTGTGTATAATTTAGTCAAGGGAGCATTGACTATCATCATAATTAGTCCAGTGATTGCAATGCTGAATACCGGGTAGAACAACACAGGTTTCAAGCCTTCAAGCGCATCAGGTAGTGCAGCAAACGCTTTTTTAACGACAACTGTTATATACCCCGCTAGGAATCCGGCAATGATTCCACCTAGGAATCCAGAGCCACCACTAACACCGTCCACACCTGTAACTGTAATAGCGATTAATCCACCGACCATACCAGGAGCAAATCCAGGGCGGTCAGCGATACTCGACGCAATGAATCCTGCTAGCACAGGGACCATTAGGAAGAATGCATTTCCACCGCCGATTGTATTTAACATTGCAGCGAATGCATTGTAATCTGCACTATTCGGGTCACTTGAATTAATACCCCAGAAGAATGATAACGCAATTAAAATTCCACCACCGACAACAAACGGTAGCATGTTAGACACACCATTCATCAAGTGTTTATAAAATCCACTTTTGATTTCGGATGTGTCACTATCATCTTTAGACTTTTCATGTTTGTAAATTGGTGCATCTTTGAGGATTGCACGATTCAGCAATTCTTCCGTTTCATAAATCGCCTTTCCTACCTTCGTCTGTATGACCGGCTTACCGTTAAATCGAGCCATTTCCACTTTAGTATCTGCAGCAACGATGATGGCATCCGCTTCCGCTATGTCAGCATCCGTCAATCGATTTTTCACACCGGATGATCCGTTCGTTTCCACTTTTAGTGAAATGCCCATTTCTTTCGCTTTATCAGTCAATTTTTGTGCCGCCATATAGGTATGTGCTATCCCCGTTGGACATGCAGTAACGGCAAGTATTTTCGATGTAGGCGAAAGCGTTGATTCTGATTCACCAACCTCTTCAGGTCCTTCCAACTCGATTTCCTTGTCATTCACCGCTTGTAGAATTTCAGTTTTTGACGTAGCACTTAGAACTTTCTCTCTAAAATTCGAATCCATCAAAAACGTAGCTAATCTTGATAGCGCTTCCAAATGATTGTTATTTGCGCCTTCACTGGCTGCGATCATGAAAAACAGATGAGCCGGCTGACCGTCTAGCGATGCATAATCGATACCTGGTAAAGATCGTCCGAATGCGATTCCAGGCACCTTCACCGAAGCAGATTTCGCATGTGGAATTGCAATTCCATCACCGATTCCTGTTGTGCCCTGCTCTTCACGGGCCAAAATATCTTTTGTAAATGCCTCTTTATCAATCAAATTTCCTGCACGATCGAACTGATTGATCAGTTCCGTCAATATATCCTGTTTCGATGTCGCTTTCACGTCCAAAATAATTGTAGCTTCAGTCAATAACTGTGTGATTTTCATCATTTCACATCCCCTTCATCTAATGAACTGATCAACACTTGGTCCAACAATGCTAGTACATCTTCTTTCTCACAAAGATCCATTCTAAAAGCGGTTGCACTTCCGCTTGCTACACCCGTCCGGAATGCCTTGACTGCATCCGCCTCTTTCGTGAAGGATGCTAGAAACCCGGATACAAGTGAATCACCAGCCCCCACTGTATTCACAACTTTTCCTAATGGCGCTTCCGCAAAAACAGCAACCTCTTTCGTAACCAGCAGCGCTCCTTCCCCGCCCATTGAAACGATGACATGTCCAACGCCTTTTTCAACAAGTTTCTTGGCGTAATGCTGTGCTTGCTGTTTGTTCACGATTACTGTATCGAACAATTCACCAAGCTCTTGCGCGTTAGGTTTAATAAGAAATGGATTCATGTCTATCAAGCCTTTTAACGCAGGGCCCGATGTATCTAGGACGAAACGGACACCATTGTCATTACAAATTGTTGCGATATCCTTGAAAAAGCTCTTCGCTATTGATTCAGGAAGACGACCCGCAAGAACGAACCAATCACCTTTTTTCATTTTCTGCACTTGCGCTATCAATTGCTGTTGCTGTCCTAGTGTTATATCAGGACCAGGTCCATTTAACTCAGTTTCTTCATCGGCTTTGATTTTCACATTGATACGCGTAATTTCTTCCGTTTGGATAAAGTCCGTATGAACGCCTTCTTGATGTAGAGATTGTTGAATATAATCACCTGTGAACCCACCTACAAAACCTAAAGCGATGTTGTCAACCTCTAATCGTCGTAACACACGGGACACGTTAATTCCTTTTCCTCCGGGATAGTAATACACTTCTTTAGAACGGTTCAGTTTACCGCTACTGAATTCGGGTAAATAGGTAGTATAATCAAGCGAGGGTGTGATTGTGCACGTATAAATCATGATTTCCCCACCTTTACTGTGGTCTTTTGTTCCAATAAGTTGATAGCTTGTTTTTCGAAATCACTTACAATTAATACGGCTTTATCGAGGGGCATAATAGTAGCAAAACTTACTTTGTTATATTTCGAATGATCCGCCACGACATATGTCTTTCTCGAGAGTGTAGCAGCTAGCCTTTTAACAGCGGCTTCTTCCGGATCCGGCGTTGTATACCCAATTTCCAAATGGAAACCGTTGACGCCAAGAAAGCATTTATCAAACTGATAATCGCCAAGCGTTTGGATTGTTTGCGGTCCAACAAGTGCACGCGTGCGGGACTTTATATAACCACCCGTCAAATAAGTCGTTATTTCGTGCTCCATCAATAAATCAACATGTGTCAATCCGTTCGTCACAACGGTCACTTTTTTATCCTTTAAATAAGGGATCATCTGTAATGTAGTAGTTCCTGCATCAAGAAAAATGCAATCCCCTTCTTGGACAAAAGAGGCGGCATAATTAGCAAGCTGAATCTTCTCTTGAAGGTTTTCGGATGATTTATCGGAAATACTAAGTTCTTTTGTGATGCGCTCGCTTATAGTAGCGCCTCCATGGATACGATCCAATTTGTTAAGGTCTTCTAGATCATTCAAATCTCTTCGAATTGTCGACTCTGATGCGGATGTTGCATCAACTAACTCTTGAATTTTAACGGTCTTTTTCTCAGTCAATAAATGCAAAATCAATTCATATCGTTCATTTGTCAACATATGAACACCACCTCTAATTAGCTGTAAACTCATAATACTCTAAACAACCTTCACAATCAATCACAATCTTTCAAAATCAATCAACAATTTTTATAATGTAGAAATTGATACTATTAATTAGGAGGAATACACAATGATAGAAAAGCAATATACAATTTTAGGAACTGCAGGTTTACATGCCCGCCCAGCGTCCGTCCTCATCAGTGCGGTCAGTTCTTTCAAATCCGATGTAACACTGGAATACACAGGTAAAAAAGTGAACTTGAAATCCATTTTAGGTGTAATGTCTCTTGGAGTAGCTTCAGGCACTACTATTACAATTGCGGCGGATGGTGAAGATGAAGCAGATGCCATTGCAAAAGTCGATGCAATTATGGAATCCGAAGGCCTTGGAAAGTAATAACAACCACAATTCTTCATAATTTCCTAGACATCAAAAAAATGAAAGCCACGAATGGTACCATCCGTGGCTTTTCACAAACTATTTCTTTAATCTAGTTTCACTCTGAGGATTGCACCTGTATTTGCATCAATTTTCACTTCATACTTATAACCTTCTGCCGTTCTTACGTCAATTTCATATACTAACATTCCATCGTCGTAATCCAATTCCGCTTTTACGACCTGGCCTGGAACACGTTCCAATGCAATGGCCATCGCCTGATTGATTGTAATCCTTCGGTATTGTGGGTTCTGATAATGTTCATGCCAATGTTGATTTTGATCATGTCGATTTTGATTTGTCACCCAATCTCCTCCAATTCGATTCCCCCGTTGTCCTTAAGATTCTATTCAAGGATCGGCGAAAATGTGCTGAATCTCTGAACTTATAACTGAAAAGACAATTAATCTGGCCTAAGTACATGATTTGCACTTGGGGCTTGCTTAATTATGATGATGTATTTCATCATTAAAAAGCCATACCTTTCAATCAACGTTCTTCTCTCTTTCTTCCTGCTTTTGACTCAACGGAAAACGCGTTGAAACTTGATCCGATCTAGTCAATAATTTGGATATATATGAAGACGTCATGCTATAGCTACCCTCTATTTTTCCAGATAAAAAGTGGGTTCGCTCGAATAGGACAAAGCGCAGATAATCCAGTTGCCTTATTATTTTCCCTAGCATCCCTTCTTGGTTGTCCAACCTACTCATCATTTCTTTTTGTACATCTTCTTGAATCATTATTTGCTCGGACAATAGCTTTTGGTAATCTAACTGTTCATTCATTTTGACCACAACTTCCTCATTTGCAGAAGTCAGTGTTTCCATACGATTGACAATTTCTTCATTTGTCTGGCTGACCACATTCACTTTCTCGATGAATTCTCGATTTATTATTCGCTCATGCTTTAACGTACGTTGTAACATTTCGTTTTTTGTTTCTACTTTTTTTAATGATTCCATAACATCATTTCCAAACTTTTCATGCCGGATATCACTTTTCTTGATTTCATTCAAACGATTATGGATTGATTTCAATTGATTGGATTGTGAATTCTTCTGTTGCTTAAGTAAGGTTTCCATGATATTGAACTGATCGCCAACTGAGTGAGTCGCTTCGCTTTGTTCCTTCATCCATTCCGCTAATGGATCTATTTTGCAGTGTTCCTGGTTCTTCCCTAGAATGTCTACATTATTTTCAAATACATCTGGGTGCCCATTTCGGTTAATAAACAACCCCATCCCTCATAACCCCCTTATCGTATTAGCTTATGCAATTCACGACAAAAGGGTCATTGAGAAGTTATTCCCATTCATAAGGTGTTTCTTGATACACATAATAATTAAGCCAGTTGGAGAAGAGCAGGTGGGTATGAGAGCGCCACGTATTCAATGGTTCTTTGCTTGGATCATCATTTGGAAAATAGTTTTCCGGGATATCAATGGCAACTCCTTTTTGCAAATCACGTGCATATTCTTCCGCCAGCGTATCCGCATCATATTCCAAATGACCTGTAATCATAATATGTTTACTGTCTTTAGAGATGACGATGAATGCCCCTGCGTCCTCTGATTTGGCAAGTAAGTGTAGACGAGGTTCATTTTCTATTTCCTCTGTTGAAACGGATGTATAACGTGAATGTGGTGCTTTAAATTCATCATTAAAGCCACGCGCAAGATTAATCGTCGGATCGGATAGGCGATGCGTAAAAACGCCTGAGCATTTTTTCGGCAATTCAAATTTCTCGATTCCATAATGGTGATAAAGTGCCGCTTGAGCACCCCAACAAATATGTAAAACAGAAGTTACATGTTCTTTTGACCATTCCATAATCTCCGTTATTTCTTTCCAGTAATTAACGTCTTCAAATTCCAAATGTTCTATTGGGGCACCCGTAATGATTAATCCGTCGAAACGACGATGTTTCACTTGTTCAAATGTCGTATAAAATGCATTTAAATGTGTTTTACTAACGTTTTTTGAATCATGAGTGGCTGTGTTCAAAAACGTAACATTTACTTGTAGCGGTGTATTCCCTAATAGACGTAGCAGCTGCAACTCGGTTCTTTCTTTTTCAGGCATTAAATTTAAAATGGCGATGTTCATAGGACGTATATCTTGGGATGTTGCGCGTTCCTCATCCATCACGAATATTTTTTCCTTCTTCAATAGTTCCCCTGCTGGCAATTGTTTTGGTATGTTGATCGGCATCTGTCATCTCTCCCTATTCACTTTGGTTTAATCTCTTTATTCAACATAAAAAACCCACTTTTCTATAAGACAAGAAAAAAGAGGGTTTATTTTGGCTCTCTGTTCTTATCTCTCAAGAAAAAAATCTTGTTGGAGGTAGCACCTTCCTGACAATGTCAGAGGTTGCTGAAGCTTCATAGGGCCATATCCCTCAGCTTCTCTTGATAAGAATATTCAATTATTTACTATTATACTATTAAAATCACTATTGTAAACCGTCTTTTTCGATGATAATTACCGAAAGAAATAAATTTAATTTAATTTTCACGTTAATTCAACATGAATAGTTGCTGAATAATATCTCTTTAGAAAGCCATAATAACAAGGCACTGAAAAAAAGAAAGGAGCTGTTAGAATGGGAAGAGATGACAACAAAACTGGTGGAAATAACGCACGGTCATTACCACAAACGCCGAAAAACCAAAAAATAAAACCGGCTGACATGAAAGAAGAAATGGCTCGCGAGTTTGCTGAACTCCGTTCCCTGCAACCAAAACGCGAACGAATGAACGCAAATGAAAAGAAGAGAAAATGAATTCTATTCTAAAGAAAATCCACTAAAAACCGCCATGTAAAAGATAAGACCTCGCACAAGTATCATTCTTGTGCGGGGGGTTTTATTTATCCTTAGCCTATATCGGATAAAAAGGGCTTTGATTTCATTTAACTCAGGTGATTTCAAATTCTTTTCCTCCTGCGATTTTCCCCTTCACCCAAAATGATTGCTCGGGATGCTGCCTTCCTTTTCTACTTCCACATTCCACGCAATAATTGTTGTACTGTCCCGTACATTCTGTCTTTCGATTTCCATCAACAGCTGCGAAATACCTTCATCAAGTTCTTTTTCATTCAGCGCAGCAACAAGATTTGACGGATCCGAAAAAGGTTCCCCCGGGCATTCCACTAAACCATCAGTCGTCAATAAAATAAGGTTGTTCCCTCTTCTCAATTCTCTCGTCCCCGACGTGTAGCATGGTACTGCTTGCCCAAACGTATTCACTTGACCAATCCACTCAAAGAACTGCCTTTGATTGAGTTGAAATTGGTTCAGGGCTATCAGGTCCTGATGTAATACATATGCTAGGCAATCTCCAACGGAAAACCACCATACATAATTAGCTTTCCTGACAACGATGAGACAAGCCGTTTCTCCTGTGACACGCCTGCATTTATCCAGAAATTTCTCGGATTGAAAAATTTCAAGTAGTTTCACTTCCAAATATTTAAAATCCAGAGAATCCTTCATTTCTAAAATTTCTACAAAATCTTCTTTATGCTGTTCAAGTGTGTCAATGACAAGTTTCGCACTTTCTGCACTTTTATGTGCATCCAAAATAGCCGCGAATTCCCAATCCTCATTTTGCCAAATAATGCAGCCATCTTCATTCTTGGTTTGTCCCGCTGAAGAATTACCTCCAAAACGACCAACCGCCAAACGATTAACCCACCGAACATCCCGTTCATCGACAAAGTCCTCTTCACTTCCAACCCAAGAGAGATTATTCATGAGCGCTCGATCAGTCGATATGGTCTCACTTCATAACTTTCATAAGCAATCGACTCATTATTTCGGGCATCATTCACCCTAGATGCAAATTGCGGACGTTTTAACCATTCTTCTACTTGTTCTTTATCAAAGTCAACAAATTGTGCGTCAATCGTTTCAGGAGGCTGCGCAGCTGGTACACCCGATATGACACTCCCACGAAAAACCATGCAGATGATACCTGACGTGATATTTTGATAAACACCCGTCATATCACCGATTTCAGCGTGGATACCCGTTTCTTCCAACACTTCCCGTTTAACCGCTTCTTTCAAGGTTTCACCAAGCTCAAGTCGCCCACCAGGCATTTCATATGTATCATTTCGGTGATTGTTCCGTACCAGTAATACGTGTCCTTCCTCATTGACAATGTAACCACTAACAGCAAGGATTTGTCTTGATTGACCATAATCCCCCGTCGAAGAGAAAAAATCTTCGTTTGATGAAATAAATAATTCGGCTAATGATTTTCGATAATTTTGCGCTTCAGCATGCATTGCCGATGCCCGAATGCCAATGTTAACTGTCTCGTAATGAGCCCTATTATCATATGACCACATAGCCATTATTTCCGTCTGTTCTTCATTGACCCACCGTCCAACCAACTGCGCTCCATGCGTCAGCTGATTCGGTAGCAAATAGGTGTGAAAAAAGTGGGTAAACGTTTCGTACATCGCTGGTTCTATCGTGTACGTTTTTCTGCGATACAACATTCAATAATTCCCCCTATACGAATAAATTGTCAGCGAGCCTTTTTCAATAACCAAACTAGGCCCAACGTAGATACAGCAACTAGGGTTAAAGTGAATTTGAAGTCAATGATTGGTCTGAACTTCACTTTTTCCGCATCAATCTCGTAGACACCTAAAGGTTTAACGAAGATACGCCCCCCGCCTCCCTCACCTTGTGCAACTGAAGAACCACCTGTTTCACCAGAATATCCACCTCCCCCGCCAACAATATAATTAATCTTTGCTACCGGAAGGACTTTTTTGTTTTCAAAACTAATCGGTTCACCATAAATCAACGATACGTCTCGTTGCTGTGAAAACTTGTCAAATATCCGCGCAATAGGTGATTGATAACTAGATGGTTTTTTAGTTCCCATAACTTCCTCACTCCTTTAATTTTTAGTCAGTATTCGTTTTGATGTCGATTTTTTATGTCAGCGTAAAATAGTATCCATCTATTTTACGCTGATATTTTAATACTGAAATTGCACTTTAACCGTAGCGCTAATCGTAATCTGTCCCTGTTCAATCGGTGTGGAGCCAGTCATTTCCTTCGCTGCAAATGTTCGATACGCAACAACGGGTTCTGCTCTTAATTCCTCAACGATTTTAATTGGATGGGGATCAAGTTGCAGCTGCATTGTCCCAGCAATTGTTTGCGCTTTGGCTAAAGCATTTTTTAGTGCAAGGCTCAATGCTTTTTGATATTCCAAATGTTCATTTTCAACCTTGAACTGAATATTTGATACCCTATTTGCCCCATTCTGGACAGCCATATCTATAACATTTCCAACTTGATCAATATCTGTGATTTTTACTGTAATCGCATTCGTAACTTCGTATCCTCTAAATACTTGCTCGCCTTCAATATAGTTGTATTGGGGAACTATAGTGTAAGAAACCGTTTGTATATTCTCTCTGTCAATTCCCAATTTCAATAACGAATCGATAACCTGATTCATTTCATAAGCATTTTCTTTTTGTGCATGATTAAGTTGTTTGTTTTCAGTACTGACTTCCAACTGGATTTGAGCGATATCCGGCGTTATTTTAAGACTTCCGATTCCAGTAACAGTCATAACCCGGGGTTGCCGGCAGGTCATTTGTTGCACATGAGGATAATACATATGTCTCCACCTTTCCCGAGAATCATTATGCTATCTTAGATAGTATGCTGATTGTCTTGAAAAGATATTTGCCGTAGTAATTAACGGGGATGCATCCTTTTTTCAGGAATTTAAAAAACTCGCTGTTTACATTACCGCCAATTCACTTCAAATCGCTTTTTTATTTCTTTGGCAATAATGTACTTCCTTTTCATAACAACCAAATGAAAAAACCAAGAGCCAGACACAATGACAACACAGAAAGCGATAATTAAAAGATTAATAATACTGAGTATTCTTTTCACCTTCCGTATTTTCTCATTCCCTTACTAAGTGGATTCCATTCGTTACGAACAAATGGTTATACATCTATCAACAATTAGCTATATCATCCCAACCATATGCGACTTCACTCAACTTCTTTCCACCAATTTCAATTTCCCGAGTATCAATTTTCTTTCCACCTAATGCTTCATAAAATCGGCAAGCCGGATTTTCTTCGATAACCCATATAAGCATTGAATTTAACTTCTTTTTCTTTAAATCCTCTACTACTGACTTGACCAGTAATCGCCCAATTCCTGTTCCTTGGTGCTCTTTCAATATGAATATTGAATATACTTCGCCTGAATACGATTTATAATTGCCGGTACGTTCTTTTCCGCCAACAGAAAATCCAATCACATGACCATTTTCATCTTCTACTATGTATAAATTATTTTCCATAACTGCACGCTTCCAAATAGGCTCCCGTTTATCGTATGATAGGTTTTCCAAAAAATCATCCGGCACAATCCCTTTGAATGTTGTTCTCCAACTATCCACTTGGACTTTCGTTATACCTGCCGTATCCTCTATATTTGCTTTTCGAATTAACATTCCAATCTCCACCCCAAAGATTCGACCATTTAAATAAGAATCGTTCCCATGCAATGCACAGAAACGATTCTACTAACACCTATTGCAACTTCATCAAATGGGTCGTCTCAGAAGCCGAGTCATCCAATTCGAATCCGTTTGCCCTATAAAAAGCATCTGCTTTTGAAGATTCTGTCCGCACTGTTACTTCTTTGAATGCATCGCGTGAATGGTCAACAATTTCCTTCAGTAAAAGTGAGCCTACACCTTGCCGCCTGGCATCGTCTAAAACGTAAAATCGCTGCAAACGTGCAACTTGTGTATCTTCGGAAAAAGGTGATTGGTTTACCCCACCGATCGCTACTACCTCACCGTCTTGATTTTGAACAGCTAACAGTGCTTCACCCGGTTTGTTGAACGTATTTGTTCCATCCTCATAATCATTGACTAGTCGTGTTAAAAATCGGTACCCCTCCGTTTCGCTTTCTTTCACTAAATGAGAGATATCAATTGCCTTTAAATCCTCAACTTGCTCCACTTTGTACGTCATTTCTATTCCTCCTATCAATCAAATGATTGCAACATACAGTCTATTTCGACAAATCAGGTAAAAAAACCTTTATAATTATTAAAAATGACCTGTATGCGAAAGTTTCCGCAACAGGTCATTTTTTCGATTTCATTTCACATCGTCTTCATCATATTGGGCCCTAGAAAAGCCGCGACCGAGTATCTCCGACGCATTTAAGAAGATTACAAATGAGGTCGGTTCTTGTGTTTGAAGTAATTTCTTAAAGTATACAGCTTCCGATTGTTCAACGACACATAAAATCATTGTTTTTTCTTGATTGGAGTAACCGCCTATGGTTTTAATTTTTGTTAATCCGCGATTGATATCGTTGTTAATAATACTTTGAACTTTCTCTTCTTTATCCGTAATGATGAGAACCAATTTGGTCGGCGACGTTTGCAACTGAACAAAATCGATTACTTTGCTCGTAACATAAATCGCCATCATTGCGTAAAGCGCAAGTTCAAAATTGAAGACGAATGCTGATGTAACCACAACTAGTCCATCTACGAGCAATTGCGAAAAACCACTCGAAAGACCCGTGTATTTCTTGACCAATTGAGCGATTAAAGCAGTACCGCCCGTAGAGCCGTTTGCCCTGTACACAATGCCGAGTCCGACACCCAGCATGATCCCGCCGTAAATAGCACTTAACAATGGATTGTCTACGGAAAGCTTTATGTCAGTCGTGAGCCAGATGACAAACGGAACAAAGAACGTCCCAACAAGCGTTTTCATACTGAATTCCTTGCCGACAAGCAAGACCCCTAGTATTAGTAACGGAATATTAATGAGCCACTGCACATAAGCCGGATTGAATTGGAAGAGTTCATATAGTATTGTACTAATCCCTGAAACGCCGCCCGCCGCTAGCCTGGACGGTAACAGGAAAATAGTAAAGGCTAGACCAACGAGTGCAGCACCAAAGATGATCTGTATATATTCAAATAAGACCGTTTTTCTAAACTTTTGTATTGCCATTTTTCACGGCCCCCTTTCACCCTTTCCATTCTAACAAAAAGCGGGCTATGACATCGTTTTTTTTCGAAAATGAGTTAAGTTATAGATAATAACTGAATGCTTCATAGCCAAAATAGAATGATAAAAGCGCTAGAACACTGAACACCGCGCTTTCTACCTTGCTTCCGGTTCTTGTCGTCAATGGAAAGCGGACTGTCATGCTGAGTGGGAAAAGCAGTTTAATACCGTTTTTCGTTGCCATGTCTAATACGTAATGACTCACCATTCCCGCTAAAACCCCTGCCTTCACAGCCTCATTCGGAATAAATGAATTCAGTAACGTGGCGATGATCACTAAGAACAACAAACTATGTGTAAATGTACGATGTCCAAATAGCATACTGATGAGTTTTGATAACAGCTTAAATTTCCGTCCAATTTTACTGCCGGTATGACAAATGTCAGGAAGTAACGCGCCTACTATCCCTGCCCCAAGCATTATAATCGGATCATAATTTGTAATTTGTGCATAAGCAAGACCTGCTGCAATGCCGCCTACGATGTGTGTTTTCCCCGTCATGCTTATCCTCCATTTATCAGCTATATTCTTTACTATACTAGTATAAGCGTTGTTGCGTTTCCTAGCACGGAAACATTTCGGCTGGTTCACAATAGATTTCCAACTATTTCATTTGAAAATACAAAGCGGATGATGTACACTATATTTACAAGCTGCGTTGTGCGTATAAATATTAAGTTTTAACCCTTAAGCTGTAATCGGGAGTTTTACCTAGAAACAGGAATGGCATACCCAGTTCTTTCGATAACTGGGACATACAGGATTGTTTCTGCGAACACCCACTTGGAGAAGTGGTGGTTTAAAACTTTCTAAGACCATACGGCAAAGGCGGCTGTTATTTTAATAATTTAAACAAAACTGGTTTCCATTGGAAGCTGGTTTTTTTATTATAAATTCGAAGGGGGCGGACATCATTCTCAAACGATTGGTGGTCACGGGTTATAAACCCCATGAACTCGGCATATTCGATGACAAGCATCCTGGCGTCCGATTTATAAAGAAGGCATTAGAAAAACGGCTCGTAGCCTTACTCGACGATGGGTTGGAGTGGGTAATTATTAGCGGGCAACTAGGAATCGAAGCATGGGCAGCCGAGGTCGTTATTGATTTGAAAAAAGAATATACAGATTTGAAATATGCCGTTATTACTCCTTTCACAGACCAAGAGAAAAATTGGAACGATATGAAAAAGGAAAAGTATCATACCCTCATCGCTAAAGCAGACTATCATACGAGCCTTACGAAAAGGCCGTATGAAGCTCCATGGCAATTTATCGAAAAAGATAAATTTTTCATGCGCAATTCTGATGGAATACTCATTGTCTATGATGAAGAAAATGATGGTTCACCAAAGTTCGTGAAGAAGGCAGCTGAAAAGTATGCGGAACGTTCCGATTATCAAGTCCTAACAATTAGCGCGGACGACTTGCAAATGATTGCGGAAGAAGAACAAATGGACGAATGGCAATGAGGTTTCCGATTCCTTGACACTTTCTGCACTACATGGTATGATAGTTCCGTTAACAATAAGGTAATGCTTAAGATTTGAATATCTGGCATTCTACGTACTGTTTTTGAGAATACTTATTCACACTGGCGCGACTAAAGGGTCGCAAGGACGTAAAAGTAGGCAGGGTTTACGTTGCTTAAGTTAGAAAGCACCCAGTGGAACAATGACCGCGGCTCTGAAAGCTTATCCTTTCTATGGAAATTATTCCCCGAATTATCGGGATGAAAAATTAAATTCAAAAGTATAGTGTTACCTGACAAAACAAAGGGATGTCCTCAATCGAGGGCATCCCTTTTCCAATTTCATTTTCTAATCGGACTTATTATTGCGTTGCTGTTAAACACATATTACAATAGCAACAAAAGGATGGTGGTCTTAATAATGGATATTTATGCACATCGCGGTTCGTCCGGCACACATCCAGAAAATTCACTTGCCGCCTTCCACGAAGCTGCTAGGCTTCCTATTTACGGCGTAGAATTTGATGTTCATTTGACAAAAGACAGTGAACTGGTTGTCATTCATGATGAAACAATAGCTAGAACATCGAATGGCCAAGGTTTTGTGAAAGATATGACACTTGCGGAGTTAAGGTCGTTTGATTTCGGCGGTTGGTTTTCCGATGAATTCCGTGGTGAACCTATACCGACTTTACATGAAGTACTCGAAGTTTTCTTGGAGACTTCTCACCATCTGAATATCGAACTAAAATCGGATATTTTTCCTTACGAGGGGATGCCGGAGAAAGTTGTTGCAATGGTTCAGAAGATGAAACTCGATTCACGTGTCGTTATTTCATCATTCGATCATGAAGCTGTTCGAGCGGTGAAAAAAATTGCACCACACATCGAAACTGCCGCTTTGTTTATGGAGGTATTAGTCGACCCGCTCGATTATATGCGTACTATCCCTGCCGATGCACTCCATATTTCATTACCATCCGCTGTCCGTCCATCTATGAGGAAAGTCGTAGATGAAGGGGTCGCTGTTCGTGTCTTCACTGTTAATGAAGAAAAGTATGCGAAAGTACTAAGGAAAGTCGGTGTCACCGCACTATTTACTGATTACCCCGAGAAAATGATGATTTATTTGGATAGAAAAAGCTGAGCAAGAAGCCCAGCTTTTTCTATTCACTCATTCTATTGACGGCGTTATCCCTACTTTATTCTCCTTAATTAGCACACGCGCTAATAAATCTTTCAAATATTCGTATGGACACAGCATCCCCTTTTTCCGACAATGCTTCAGGATGCCATTGAACGCCAAATACGAATTGTTCGTCCGTACTTTCAATTGCCTCCACAATACCATCGCTCGCTACACCAGTAACTTTGAAAACTGACGGTACATCCTTTAGCGATTGATGATGATATGAATTCACCTGAATGCGTTCACTTCCCGCAATTGATTCAAGCAAACTTCCTTTTTCTACTTGAACATAATGGGAAGAATGCGTGTTGGGTGCTTTTTGTATGTGTTGAAGAATTGGCCCATCGTTTTGTTTATGAAGATCTTGGTATAATGTTCCACCAACTGCGACGTTCAGTACTTGCAGCCCTCTACAAATGCCAAGAATCGGTTTCCCCGTTTTGAGCATTTGACGCGCAAGTTCCAGCTCGCTTGAATCTCTGCTTGGTGAAACTTCTCCAAGATGCGCATGTGGCTCCTCATTAAACAACATCGGATTGACGTCATTTCCCCCAGATAATAGAAGACCATCAAGCATTTCGACCAGTTGATCAACGTCTTCCTCCAACCCGACTGGAATAATCATAGGCAATCCACCCGCTCGAATAACTGCCTGTACATATGTGTTTTTTAATATATTTCTACCGTCTTCTTCAAAATCCGTCGTTATTCCAATAATTGGTTTCATCCACTAATCCCCCTGATAACTAGTATATTCTTACGCACCCGTATAGTTTGCACATGCCCTTTCGACGAACGGTACCTCCCCTTAATTTAAGCGGAAAGGCTGTTAATAAATTCTTCGATTTCCTTTTGCGATTTGCGGTCCTTGCTCACAAAACGACCCGCTTCAACACCGCTATGGAATGCGATAAAACTTGGAATTCCAAAAATATCAAGGTCTCCACATAGATCTATAAACTCATCACGGTCAACAAGAATGAAACTATATTCCGGATAATCTGCTTGGATTCCAGGCAATAACGGCTCAATTACTCTACAGTCGGGGCACCAATCTGCGGAAAACATGAACATTGTTCTCTCCTCATTTTTCAGTTTATCGAATTGTTCCATTGATTGTAGTTTTTCCAATTGAAATCACTCCTAATTTTTAGTTAACAAACACGATTTTATTATATCATTAACAAAGCCACTATTTACTATTTTCAGTGAATTATAGACGTATATTGCCTAAATCATTCTGTTATTCGAAACTCCACATGCACCATTTGCCAATATCGACAAAACCAATTCGTTTATAGATGGAGCCTGCGGCAGGATTATCATAGAAAAGACAGAGCATCTTACCCTCATCAAGCAATTCGGCACAAAGTACAGACATACAAAACGAAGCTAACCCTTTTTTCTCGTATCCCGACAGAGTACCAACGCCAACAATCATGGCAGATTGGCTGTTTTCCGCTGTGCTCGATGCGGAACTTATTAACCGCCCATCTTCCTCGATGAAGTACGTACGCGCAGATTTATTACTAAGTGACTCACGTTTATGTTCAACACTGAACGTTCTCGTAGCAAATTCGGGTATTCCATACATTTGTTCGATTATTCGTTCCGCGTCATCGGGCGTAGCTTTCTTCACTTCAATTTGTGCAGGAACTTCTTGCAAATCCTTAACATGCTCACATTTAGCATAATAAAGTACACGTGGATTTGACGGTTTACTAGTCAAATACGGTTCCAATTTAATAACGATCTGCTCGATTCCTGAAATGAACTCGTACTTTTCATCATGATTGATAATTTCAGCAAACCCTTTTGCATCGAATTCCCCCGGCGCATAGACAATGAAATTTCCATCATATTTTAATAAGATACCCCGTAACTCACCATCTTCGATAAAATCGCCCCATATTTTCTGAATCTGATTAGTAAATCCATACGCTTCAATATCCCCTATGATAAAAAGATTTTCCGCTGGCTTCTGAGAAACGAAATTCAATGTAACTCTCCTGTCTGCTTCCATAAGCTGTCGAATCATCTGAATCATCCCTCGTCAAGTTTTATGGAATAGCTTACCATATAAGACTTTCATTACGCAATATGAAAAGGACCTTGTCAACTTAATGACAAAGTCCTTTTCGTTTCGTTACTGACTGGGAGAACCCTTATGGAGCGGGGGCGGAATAATCCACCCTTTTTCTTTGTTCATTCTTAATAATTTAAAACCGAACAGCATTTTATCCGTATGGAATTTCCCGAACATCATTGCAATGTCTTCCCGAAGGCATTGCCCCATCACTAGACTGCAAGACACGAGAGCTTGTCCGACGTTTATCGAGATGGCACCGCTGATTTCAGGATCCATAAACCTTGCACCAACCGGTATATCCTCCGCATTCGCTTTTGGACGCTCTGGCAATGACGGTGGCAATGCAATTCCATTCTCTTTTAAAATGGTTTCAAGTTGTTTGTTTTCCGATTTCATCGTTTTTATCGCTTCTTTTAAAAGTTCGATAAGCTCCTCGTCACCTGCATGATTAACAAATCCTTCATAAGCACTGATTAGCCCATTATTTGCCCCAACATATGCCCACGATCCTAGTACTTCACCATAGTGCAATGGTTCATCTTTTGGATTACCATTTAAAATACCCAATTTATCTCTCCTTTTCTCTCCACTTGTGTAATGGACTTCAACTGTATTATGTGAAAGGAAAACATTAATATACGTCAATTTTTAAAGTGACAGTCACCATGTCAATTCGACTTCAGTTCTGAATTGTTTTTTCCTATAATACACTCATGAATAAATCCATTTGGGGAATTCTAAATAACATATGTATTTAGAGGAGGTTTTTTTGTGCGTCACTGGTTTATCTTACCGATGTATGTCATTGCATTGTCTTTTCTGTTTTTGACGGTTGTTTCGGCAAAAGAGGAGCCGACAAAAGAAAATATCCTAGCAGAACGAATGCGTCTATATTTACGGTTCGAAAACGTTTCTGTCCCTTGGTATTATTTAGCGGCCGTTGATCAATTTGAACGTAACATCCAACAAGTTCGAACAGATATTCCAAAGAAAGAAGGACCCATCGCCATTCAATTTCCTGATGATTATTGGACAGGTCTACTAAACCCTGATAAAGAAGACATCCTTCCTGAATCGATTGCTTACTTTAACGGGAATGGACTCGACGGCAATGATGACGGTTTAGCTGATCCAAACGTTGCAGAAGACATCCTCTATACAATGGCAACTTATTTAAGCGGATATGGGCAAGCCGAGGAAGATTTCAAGTTGGCGATATGGGATTATTATCAGCGCGAAGACACAGTTAAACAAATTATGACGATTGCAAAACTATATAAGCACTTTGAAACGCTGGACTTGGATGAACACGCCTTTCCTGTTCCAACTAATTACAATTACAGTTACAAAGGGACATGGGGTGCTAGCAGAGGGTGGGGTGGCAGAAGGATTCATGAGGGGACCGATTTATTCGCCGGATATGGTACCCCAGTTCGAGCCACATCTTACGGGGTTATCGAAATAATGGGGTGGAATGACTTCGGAGGTTGGAGGGTCGGCATTCGTGACACCCATAATACGTACCATTATTTTGCCCATTTAGCTTATTTCAATAAAGACTTGAAAGAAGGCGACATCGTTGAGCCAAAGACCATCATTGGTTCAGTAGGAAGCTCAGGTTATGGAAAAGCAGGGACGTCCGGCCGATTCCCTCCTCATCTCCACTATGGGATGTACAAATATAACGGTCGAACAGAATGGGCTTTTGATCCGTATCCTTCGCTTAGAATTTGGGAACGACAAGACAAGCAAAAATGAATTAAGCATAAAGCATGAATAATCACATAACGGGTTCGGTTGATGGGGAGAAAATACAAAAACGCACCGCAACTAGCAACTGAATTAGCATATGATTCGCATCCAAATTAATGGTAGAAAAAGCAAGAAAAAAATGCCCAGATTATTATGCCTGTGCATTTTTTTCTTGTCCTATCCTATCCTATCCTATCCTTTATTCCGCAAACGCGCCCATTAGTTGCAAATTAAAATTAACATAATAGTTATTTTTTGTTTTTTAACTCTAAGAGTATAGGAGTTATATTTAATAAAATCGATATAATCGTCAAAACCCATAAGGCTGTTTCCATCGTAGGTACTACATCTAATAATGCAGACCAATCTTTCACCTCTACCCAATCGGACACCGTACTGTATTCTGCAACAAGTGTTAGTGCTGTAAATGATAATCCCATTGCCATTGCCAATTTATAATCTTTGCCTATCACATACATATAAAGATTTATACAAGTTGCTATTATTGCGACAAGACCCAATATTATCCAGATAATTATACCTCCATTCACACTGAAAATTGTTATTAATTAAGACGGAGGGGATAGTAAAGGGTTCCATATTTACAAAGAAACTTTTCAAACCTCCAATTAACAAGCTTATTATCACCGCAATTAGCAGGGGCACATAAATTTATGTGCTGTTGTTAATTCGTTTACCAATTGTAATGCTATTTTCTATTGATAATCCCCATTAACATTGATATACCAACAAAAATAGGGACACTAATTCAAGTGTGAATTGCGTCCCCATATGCTATGCTTTTTAACGTTTTCTCCCTATGTACCGAACCCGTTAGTAATCACATCGATGCTATTTAATTTCGAATATGTATCATCGTAAATAAATCCGCCCCGTTCTCACCTAAATGCCAATTTCCAGGTTTCTTCTTCAAGTAAAGGGGTACTTTTTTAGTCAATAACAAAATTAAATATTTTCCCTTCCCTTAGTGAAAGTGTTTCATTTTTAAAATAGATTCCTGCTTCATCATCAATTCCATAACCTATTGATAACTGGGTTCTAGCTAAAGCAGTTTTCAAGTTTTCTTCTTCATCCCATTTAGTAAAATGGACACTAATACAACAATCCTTTATTAGCCCAAGTCCATTGAGAAATTGATGCTTATTTTCCGTGTTATCTATTGGGGGTATCACACAGTTATCGGGACAAATTAAAGCACCTGCTGAAAATCCTGATACCGGAACGCCCTGTTCATACATCTCTCTAATATGTTTAGCCATTGATGTCTCAACGATATAGTTATGATAAAGCTCCGTTTCTCCTCCACAAATAATTATTCCAGTGCAAGAAATCAGCTCCTCTATAGTGCTTTTTGAAGGTTTCGAAGTAAGTGGTAGATAAGTAAATTGAACTAAGCCATTTTCCTCCAAAACACTTTTATATTTTCTCATATATTCTTCCCAACCATCTTTTTCAATAAATAAAATCGCTACTTTCCCATTATCGTTTAAGGAAAGGTTTGCAAACTTTCTTCCAAGAATTTTATCAAACGGCGGACTTCCTCCAAATAAAAACAAATGTCTATCTTTCAAAATTCCATCCCTCAATTCTATTAAATTGTCCAATGACTTTATAAGTGATGCAGAGTTCAATAAAAAAACGAACAATAAATTATACGAAAAACCCCTACCTTATCACAGTTTAGCCGCCAATTCCATCGTTCTTACCAACCCTATCTTTAATTAATTCCCCTTTTTAATAACATAAGAATTTGATAACCATCCGAAGGAAGTCCCGCATAAGGTTTCCACCAATTGGGGTATCTAATGGGAATAATCGTGAAGATAAACATGAAGAGATTACAGTAAATAATTCCATTTAGAAAGTTCTTGGTTTCAAAATGTGTTACTTCTGCCTTCGCAAGATAAGCGGTAACAAACAGCACCAGAGAGACGATTGGCCCGCCTATCAAAACCATGATGTTTTGAAGTTTCGAGAAGTTTGTCTTGTTTTTCACGGCACAGAAACCAAAACATGCCCAATTCATGTAGAATTGTATCCTTCCAATTTGAAAGTTTTTCTTATTTGAATCATTTGCGGAACCAAGATATACATGCGGTTTTTCTTTAGTAAATATTATTACGCCCATTGCGTGACCCACCTCATGTAAAAGCACGGAAACAGGTATTCCTATTAAATAAAAAAGGAAAAATGAAACCATTTCCAACTCACCTCAAGAATTTATATAGATTGTAAATCACTACTAGTTTCCAATAACTCTGAAGGTTCCCCCCGTGAAATCCACCTCAAATCTGTTACCTTTTTATTGAAAAAACCATAGAAATGCATACACCATCAAAACTAGGACCTACCCGCTATAGCGAATAGATCTGTAGTTTCTCTATCAAAAAACCTCGTTACTCTTGTTTCGGTACTTGCCTAAATTAAATTTCAATCTCCAATGTTTTAAACAAGAACGAATACATATCTGTCTGCTCTTCGATGATCTTAACTGTCGGTTTACCCATTCCATGACCAGCATTCTTTTCCACTCGCAGAAGGATTGGGTTATTTCCTTGTTGTGATGCTTGCAATGTTGCCGCAAATTTCGTCGCATGCCACGGAACTACACGGTCATCCGTATCAGCTGTCGTCACAAGTGTCGGCGGATACTCGATTCCTTCTTTGACATTGTGAAGCGGAGAATACTTGTACATGAACTCAAATTGTTCCTTGTTTGTTTCAGCATTTCCATAATCGGTCACCCAATAGCGTCCCACGGTAAATTTATGATAACGCAACATATCAGTGACAGGAACGAGGCAAAGTGCCGCCCCATATAGATCAGGCCGCTGAGTGATGCATGTAGCAACAAGCAATCCACCATTACTCCCGCCCATAATGGCGAGTTTCTTGCTGTTCGTATAGTTTTGTTCAATCAACCACTCCGCCGCGGCAATAAAGTCGTCGAAGACATTCTGCTTTTGCCCCAACGTCCCCGCTTTGTACCACTTCGCACCGAACTCCCCACCACCACGTAAATTCGCAACCGCATACACGCCGCCCGCCTCAATCCACATACGCTGTGATGGAGAAAAAGCCGGAGTCAAGCTAACATTAAAACCGCCATAGCCATACAACAAAACAGGATTATCACCCGTCAATTCCAGCCCTTTTCGATGCGTTAGGAACATCGGAATATGCGTACCATCTTTGGATGGATAAAATACTTGAGTAGTCTCAAAACCAGCTGTTTCAAACAGCTCCGATGTATCAAAGACAGTATCCAATTCATCCTTTTCAAAATCATAGCGTGCTATGGTTGTTGGCACCAAGTAAGAAGTGTAGCCTATGAACATCGTTGACGCTGTTTTCTTACCGGTTACGCCAGATAATGAAATGTAATTAGGAAGAGGCACTTCTTTTTGTAACTGCCCCTCTAAGTCATAAATACGTAGTTTGTAATGGGCATTCTGCAAATAGCAAACGACAAATTGCTCGTTAATGATTTTTGCGAATGTAAGGACGTCTTCCTGTTCGGAAATGATATCAACCCAATGCTCTTTCCCCGGTTTGTCCAAATGGACAGCAATAATTTTTTCCTTAGAAGCACCATAATTTGTTGTGAAATAAAAGAGCTTCCCTTCATTTCCAATAAACGAATATTCCCCATCATCGTCAGCCAGTAAGTGAACAAATCCTGCATCGGCTTGTTCATCACGATAATAGATCCGGCTCTTATTTTCTGTTCCTTTCCATACTGATAAAATCAAATATCGATAATCATCAGAGTACATTGGATTAAAAGATAACTCTTTATCCTCAGTGTCCTCATACGCCAAAATGTCCTCAGCTTGGACTGTGCCAACCGTATGCCAATACACACGATTATAGTTACTCTCATCTTCAGAATCTACCGTCCCGGGTTCAGGGAATCGATTATAATAAAACCCGCTTCCTTCTTCATTCCATGCAATACTGCTGAACTTACACCATTTGATAACGTCAGACTCGTCTTTGCCCGACTGTAAATTGCGGATTCGAATTTCCTGCCAATCACTTCCGTTCATCGAAACGCCATAAGCCAAGCGATTCCCATCTTTCGTAAACGCAAGATTTGTTATAGCGGCTGTTCCTTCTTCATTTAACGTATTCGGGTCAATAATGACCTCAAGCTCATCTGTCGATAAATCCTTTGTCCGATAAAAAACAGCTTGGTTTTGTAGTCCATTATTTTTATGAATATAATAATAGTCCCCTTCTTTTTGCGGAACGGAGTATTTGGCATAATTCCAGGATTTCGTTAATTTCTCTTTTACTTTTTCCCGTTCTGGATACGTTGCTAGGTAGTTTTGAGTCGCTTCATTTTGCTCATCAATCCAAATCTTTACCTCTACAGTTTCCGGCTTTTCGAGCCAGCGAAAAGGATCTGCAACATCAATGCCATGGTAGTTTTCAACAATCGTCTCTGTCTTTGTCATATTGTCCACCTCATTACCCCCTATATACTTCAATCGTCTATATTTTACCATATTATCTACTTAATTAAATAACTATTCTAAATAAAAAGCCACAAACCTAATTAAAGGTTGCGGCTTTCACTTTTTTAATCCATTATATCTGCAATTATGCTATATGAACGCAAGCGATCTTCATGACTGTATACTTGCGTATTGATAATTAACTCGTTCGCCCTTGTTTCTTGAATGAAACTTTCGAGCTTGCGTTTAACAGTTTCGGGACTGCCAACAATTGTTGTACGAGGATCAAGTGTTTGCTTAATAGATGCTCGTTGTTGTGGTGACCAAAACTCATCGATATTGTCGACGGGTGGTCTAAGTTGTGACGGCATTCCCGTAGTGATTCCAAGGAATTGCAGTTGTTGTGAAGTTGCTAACCACTCCGCTTTTTCGTCCGTCTCCGCTGCGATGACATTGATCCCAAGCATGGCATACGGTTCTTTCAAAAACTTGGATGGCTTAAAGTTTTGGTGGTATAACTGCAATGCCTGCAAAGTATAGGCAGGTGCAAAGTGACTTGCAAAAGAAAATGGTAAGCCTTTCTGTGCTGCTAGTTGTGCACTGAAGCCGCTCGAACCGAGAAGCCAGATGGGGATATCAAGTCCTTCACCCGGAAAGGCGCGAACACGAGCAGATCTGTCCGGTTCAAAATAAGACTGAAGTTCGGCTAATTGTTCTGGGAAATCGTCACCAGTACTTTGTAATGTGCGACGTAGTGCATAAGCAGTTGCTTGGTCAGAACCTGGCGCACGTCCAAGGCCCAAATCGATTCGTCCCGGATAGATTGATTCAAGTGTACCGAACTGCTCGGCGATAACAAGTGGCGCATGGTTAGGCAACATAATACCGCCCGAACCGACGCGAATTTGTTTTGTTACTCCTGCAATATGACCTATCAGTACCGATGTTGCAGAACTTCCAATGCCAGGCATATTGTGATGCTCAGCGAACCAGTATCGATTGAATCCTAATTTCTCAACATGCTGTGCCAGTTCCGCACTATTTTTGAAGGACTGTGTTGCATTACTACCTTCATTTATTGGAGAAAGGTCCAAAACGGAAAGTGGAATCGAATTGAACTTTTTTATTTTATCAGCAACCAAGTGTCCTCACTCCTTATTTAGTTCTTATAGGAAAGGATACCGCTCCCAACTAGATTCCTCTACCAATTGGACTCAGAAAAACGTAGTTTCGGATAAAATGGTACTTGACATTCGCATTTCATTTGTTATGATTAATTCTAATTCCATAACTAATCTAACTATTTTGATGGAGACACACTTTATTTTATGAAATCTTAAGAGAGCTGATGGGTGGTGCAAATCAGTGATTTCGCAGTAAAGTAGCACTCTGGAATAGATAAACTGAAACATCTAGTAGGTTTATCCGTCACATGCGCGTTAAGCATGCTAACCAAGACTGTCTATTTTTTTGACAGTAAAAAGGGTGGTACCGCGTGAGTATTACAGCTTTTCGCCCCTTACATTTATTTGTAAGGGGAGGAGGGCTTTTTTTTATTCCCAAAATTGAGAGGAGAATGAAGATGTTACAAGACCAAATGCTACTACGAATCCCAGGACCGAGCCCCATTCCACCAAGCGTACAACGAGCAATGAGTCAACCAATGATTGGCCACCGAGGACAAGAGACATCGAATATGCTTAAAAGTATCGCACCGGGTCTGCAGCGGATTTTCGGCACGACACAAGATGTTGTTATTTTAACAGGCAGTGGAACAGCTGGTTTGGAAGCTGCTGTTGTCAATATTGTGAAACCTGGCGATGAGGTATTAGTCATTGTTTCAGGCGCATTCGGTGAACGTTTCTCAAAAATTTGTGATGCTTACAATATTAAGGTTCAAAGCTTAAATGTCGAATGGGGCGAAGCGCTGAATCCCCTAGAAATTAAACGCTATGTACAAGAGCATCCTGAAATCAAAGCTGTATTTTCTACATATTGCGAGACTTCGACTGGCGTATTAAATCCTATCAAGGAACTTGCACAGGCAGTCCGTGAAGTGTCAGACGCACTCATCGTCGTCGATGGCGTTTCCTGTGTTGGCGGTGTTGAAACAAAAATGGATGACTGGGGAATCGATGTCTTAGTAACAGGTTCTCAGAAAGCATTCATGCTACCAGCAGGACTAGCTTTTATCGCTGCAAGTGATCGCGCTTGGACTATCATCGAAAATAATCCACAACCACGCTACTATATGGATTTAGTAAGATATCGCGACAATTTGTTAAAAGATACGACCCCATTCACACCTGCACTATCATTGTTATTCGGCTTGGAACAAGTTCTTCAGCTTATCGCTAAAGAAGGAGTCGAACAAGTAAATGCACGCCATATTTTGATGATGAACATGACGCGCGCCGCTTTCCGGGCATTAGGTATTCCTTTATTAACGAGTGATAAAGATGCCTCCCCTACTGTCACAGCGGTTAAACCTGAAGACTTCGATGCAGAAGCGTTTAGAAAAGTGATTAAACAAGAGTTCGGTTTAATTGTGGCAGGCGGTCAACAGCATTTGAGTGGTAAAATATTCCGAATCGGCCATATGGGGTACTGTTCCCCGGCAGATGTCCTTCAAACGATTAGTGCGATGGAAATCGGCTTACTCAAAATCGGCAAAGCTATTGAATTAGGTAAAGGCACTGCTGCTGCACAACAAGTCTACTTAAACGAAGGAGTGTTGGTCTAAATGACTTTTAATATACTAATTAGCGATCCGTTAAGTGAAGATGGTATTTTCCCATTAAGACAAGCTGAGGACTTAAATATCGTAGTGGACACAACAAATACTGCTGCTGAATTAGCTGAGAAAATTCACGACTTCGATGCCTTACTTGTTCGCAGTCAAACACAAGTAACGCGCGAAATTATTGAAAAAGCAACGAAACTAAAAATCATTGGACGTGCTGGTGTCGGCGTCGATAATATCGATTTAGATGCGGCGACTGAACATGGAATTATTGTTGTCAATGCTCCGGACGGCAACACGAACTCCGCTGCTGAACATACAATTGCAATGCTAATGTCCCTTGCACGCAAAATTCCGCAAGCCTTCAATTCATTGAAAAACCAGCAATGGGACCGCAAATCATTCATTGGCGTTGAATTAAAAAATAAGACACTCGGCGTGGTAGGTCTTGGTCGTATTGGTGCGGAAGTTGCGGCAAGAGCAAAAGGACAGCGAATGAATGTCATTGCCTATGATCCTTTCTTAACTGAAGAGAAAGCGAAGAAAATGGGTATTACCGCGGGAACTGTTGAAGAAGTACTAAGAGCAGCAGACTTTATTACTGTCCACACCCCACTTTTGAAAGAGACGCGACATATGATCAATAAAGAAGCCTTTAATTTGATGAAAGACGGCGTTCAAATTATTAACTGTGCACGCGGTGGAATTATTGATGAAGATGCATTATATGATGCAATTGTATCGAAGAAAGTCGCTGGAGCTGCACTCGATGTTTTTGAAACAGAACCATTTGTTGGCCATAAACTGCTGACACTCCCTGAAGTCATCGCGACTCCACACTTAGGTGCAAGTACGATTGAAGCGCAAGAAAGTGTCGCAATTGATGTTAGCCGTGATGTTGTCACATTCTTAAATGGCGGTGCAGTGCAAAACCCAGTTAATCTTCCTTCGGTTTCAAAAGAAGCGTTGGCTAAAGTTGAGCCGTTCTTTGACTTAGTTGAAAAGTTAGGTGTATTCCTATCCAATTTAGCAGAGGGTGTTATCGAGGAAGTAAACATTTATTACTCAGGACAACTTGCTGAATCTGATGTCCGTCCTTTGACACGCAACACGCTGAAAGGTCTATTGAAACGTAATCTTGGCACACATGTCAATGATGTTAACGCTAAGTTTTTGGCGGACCGTATCGGCATAAAGGTCAATGAACATAAAACTTCTACATCGAAAGGTTTTTCAAACTTAGTTACTGTTGAAGTATCGACAACGAATGGAGTAAGACGCGTTGCAGGAACTTTACTGAACGGTTTAGGTGCACGCATCGTCAAAGTCGATGATAACCTTGTCGACGTAAAACCTGATGGCCATTTACTGTTTATTAAACATAAAGACCAGCCCGGTGCTATTGGTAGAGTCGGAACATTACTAGCAATCGAAAACATCAACATTGCAACGATGCAAGTTGGCCGGTCCACTGTTGGCGGCAATGCAATCATGATGCTGTCTGTCGATAATCATGTTGAGAAGGCTAACGTTGAACGCTTGAAAGAGCTTGAAGATATCTTTGATGTTATTGCGATTGATTTGTAAGCATAATTTTGGTTTATTTAAATATTTTATATAGCCGGTACTTAACAATTGGAATGTTCGTCCAACACCGCTATGTCGCTTGGTGATGGCCTTACGCAATAAGCCCGCAGAAGATCACTAGGGAGGGATTGAACTGCATCCCTCCTAGGTCTTATTGCTTCGGCGCCTGCAGGATGCGGGTGTGCAGCCTTTGCCGCAGGACGCGGCGATATTGGGCTGCCTTTCATTAGTGTCGCTCCTTCACTAGATTTGTTCGTTATACGGGTGAAGTATAGTGCCGAATATATAGTCACTAAACAAATGGATAGAATCATCAGACAACATCTGATGATTCTATCCTTTTTTTTATTAAAAATAGTGAGTGAACAAATAAACTTTCAAACGCTCAAAATGACTACACAGCTAACATTTCTACAACAGTGCCTGATTCCCTGCCTATGAAATTAATACATAATAAATAAAAGGGATATCTAATTAGTTCCACAATAGATTATTTATATTTATTAAAAGACGTTCTTTTTGGCATTATGGATTTGATAAATTTGATATCTTTTTCATTTACCATGTCCGCAAAGTATTCCGTTCCGTTATGTTCAGAGCTGAAAATTGAAGTATTTTTTTTTTTTAGAAAGATTGAAAACCATTTGATGTCACTATTTCGGTTTAAATTAGTAAATAAATAATCAAGCATCTCCACTGTTTTATTTCCTTTGAAAATAGTCATTCCATTTTCAGTAGATATTTCATAGGATTCATTGACCCTTGATTCCATTTCTTCTATCAAAGCCCTTTCAACACACCAGCAGTGGATCTCAATATTGTCCGATTGATCCAAAAAATATTTCATCAAAGGTACCCAGTAATCATTTTCTCTATTCTCTTCCACTTCCGGTATTTCAAAATGTAATTTATAATTCATTTTAATAATCCCCTTAAACGCGTTTTTCACTCCCTAAATATTGGTTAAATAAATACCTATATAAACTAAGCGAAGGCGCATTACATGGGTAGCCTAAGCCATCAGACTGGTAGCGAAGCTGCTTGGCTTAGGGCGGGAGGCATCACCTAACGCCGCAGCGGATTCAATGGAATTCTTAATTTCACCCTATATAGTCTAACCAACGCAATAACCAGAAATAAAATACCAATAAACAACAGACTAGCGAAAATAATTTCCAACCCGCTAGTTGGAGAATTAGACACGAAACCACTTAACACCAAGAATAAAACACCAATAGAAGTTAGGTAATATGTGAATCCCGTATAGTTACTTTTGAGTGAAATATACCCCATAAGGATTATGAGATATGTACCACTTAACAACATTAGCAAAGGAAATAAAGGTGCAAATTTAGCAGCATATAAAAAATAATCAATGGGTAGAATATCGCTTGTGTTCTCCACTTGTCCATTGACTATTCCAGAAAAAATTGCGGTATGCTTCCATTCCCAAGAATGCTCTAGTAGTGCGCTACCTTCATACCACGCGGCCCCAGTAGAAAACAGTAACAGTATTGATGCTAAAACCAATTGGATGACAACCCTAAAAGACACTTTCTTCACCTCAAGTATAAGTTAAAAATTAAATAGCTCAAATCTGAACGTTTTTTGATGTATATTTACTATCCTTATTTTACTAAAGCACTCGTTAGTTGAAGAAGAATAATGGAATTGCAGCAACAATCCCTTTATCTCCAATCAAAATAGTTATTTTTTACTTCAAGTTAAAAATTCCCTTACCAGTTTCCATATTTATAGGCAATGATGAATGTTCATGAGCTATGACCCAAGATTCATTCACTTTTTTTAAACCATATGTGAACCGATTTGTCGTTTGACGAAGTTTCTCACCAGAATCTTCTTGGTGAGCAGCAAATGTTACAGCACAATGAACAAATGCGAGATTTGAATTTTCTTCAACTACTAGTTCATTAAAATCAACTTTTAGTAAAACACCATCCTCGCTCAATCCATTAAACCACTCTGCCACATTTTCCTTCCATGAAGAAATCCCCTTGCTCTCCCAGTTCCCCCAGCAATCATAAATATGCATTTCGGGAGCATACATGGATAAGAATTTTTCAACATCTTTTTCGTAAATTGCTGTTTTGTAATTTTCAAGTACGTCTTGAACTTTGAAAAAATCCTTCGTCATTTAGTGCATCCCCTTTACCAATTTCAGAACTATAAGTATGTTAATAGAAATGAATTAAATATTCAAACACTTTTTACCTCTTCAATTAACCAGCACATTAGTTCAATAAGAAATAAGCTTTACTCCTTCTTGAAGTAAAGCACCCGTTAGTTAAAAAAGCCGAGAAACATATCCTGAAAGAATATCAGTAAAAGTAATACCCAAATAACCGCTAAACTTTGAAAAAAGTATTTTTTATACTTCGGGCTATCCTTTTCAAAAACTCTAAACCATTCTCCAAATAACACGATAATAAAAATAAGAGATGTATATATCATTAATTTAATCATTTCCGCATTTTGTTCTGGTGTATTAAATGTATAGAAAACATTAAAAAAGTAACTAATGCATAATATGCTGAATAATAAAATATACATACCCAATATAATTAGACGACCTTTTCGAGTTTTCAATATAGCCCCCCTTATTAATTTTTGACACATGAATATTTTAAATCAATCTACTTCAATAGCCTTCCAAGAATACCTGTCTGTTCAACTAAACTGCTTCGTTAGTTGAACAGGAAAGGATGCTTTACCCCTTCTTGAAGTAAAGCAACCCGTTAGTTGAATATGAATCCCATAAATCTCTATTTTTGTGAATTTCTTTTTTCTTTCCAGGTATTCATTAAGTTTTTCTGATATTCCTTTGGCTTTTCTATTAAAAACCAATCGACTGAATGGGCAGGTGTTGGCATCCATTTCTTGCGACGGATTCTTATCTTTTCGTGATTTGTATAGTGTGGATAAATCACGGTAGACTTCAAACCTCTTACATTGGAATATTTAACGCTTTCAATCTCATCCCAAAAAACTTTATTCCCTTGTAGGTCAATTACAATTCCTTTATCATCCCAATGAAATCCCTTACCATCATTTCTTTTTCTCCAAAGGTATATAGAGTATCCAATAAAAACAAATGAAAAAAATAACCCAATTATAAACACAAATAGATGCGAGATTATACCTTTTATATCCGAAAAGCACAATATTAAAAAAGTAACTCCCATAACCATAAAAGTTATTATTGGATACCAAGAAATTTTATACATTCTCACTTCATTCAAATATAACAACACCTTTTTAGAGATTTGATTTATTGTTATTATATCAGATTTTCTTCTTCAACTAACCTGCCCCGTTAGTAAAAAAGGCTTTACTCCTTCTTGAAGTAAAGCACCCGTTAGTTGAAGAAGAACAGCGGCGCTAATACAACAATCGCGCCCGATTGTTTTAAAATTAAATTACTTATTGTCCTCTTTCTTTTTAGCGCCGTAACCTAAGAGAACACCGATCAATAATGTAAACAAGTAATTACCGTCAAAGTTCTTTGTAAAGAAGCTTAGAACTAACCAAGCAACAAGTATTCCTGCAATTAACGAAATCATAGTTTTAGACATTTACTATTACTCCTTTTTTGATACCGATTGTTAAATACATTACTTCACAAAATGGTCCGATCGTAGCACAAAGTTGTAAAACAAACGCGACCGATAGTCGAATAAAGTGTTACATAACTTTACCAAATACCCTAAAAATCACTTTAAATATAGAAATTTTAAGAGGGGAAACAAATATAGAATCTTTTATTATCATATTTTTATGTTTCAAAAAGTTATTAATTTGTTTTCTTCTATTAGGAATCATGAATAAAGGTAATCTTGTAGGAGTAAACCATTCCACTCTTTCTGTTTCAGGACCATCCTTGATTGGCAATCCATTATTCACTTTTCCTAAGAATAAGTGTTGCATATCATCAGATTGGGGTTGATAATACTCCCCGACTTTCCTTTTAATTGAAATGATATACCCTGTTTCCTCTTCCGTTTCCCGTATAGCACAACTTTCTAATAGTTCATCCTTTTCTAATGTGCCACCAGGTAAATCCCAAAGAGGATAATCTTTTCGTTTGACTAACAGTATACGGTTCTCTTTATTTATAACAATAGTAAAACAACCAGAAGTTTTTGCCATATCAATTACTCCTTTTTCAACTCTACAGTCACTTCAGTTTAAGTACATTGTTTCACAATCTGGACCGTTTGTTAAACACAAGTTAAACAACACTCTTCAACTAACCTGCTTCTTTACTTTAATACGATTGAAACGAAGTAAAGTTCCAACTTCAAATAAATATCCCATATAAAATTATCAAAAGTCCATTTTTCTTATTCAATTAATCTGCCCCGTTAGTTCAATAAGAACAAGGCTATCTACTGACAGCCTTGTTCTGCTAAAGCTACCCGTTAGTATAATTATGTCATCAAATTAATTCCGTTAAATTCTACCGACGATTGCATAGAGAAATGCAATAAATAAAACACCTAATGAAATGGAAAGTAACGAGATATACTTCATAAACCCTTTTTCTTTCTTAAAGAAAGCAACGATACCAAGTATTATGCCTGTTAAATAGACACCAAATCCAATGAATATTCCCCACCAACCCAAAATAGCAATATTAATCGGTGGGAAAGCCATATATGCAACAAAAATTCCAACGATAACTAAGATGATGGAATACCTACTAAACTTCCTTTCCAATTTTTCTCCCCTTTCTACTCTATCTATTTCTTCACCCTATTTAGTCCTTTCCTTCTTCAACTAACCTGCCTCTTTAGTTCAACAAGAAAGAAGAGCTACCTAAGCAGCCCCAGGATCTTTCACTAAACCACCCGTTAGCTTAATTAGTTAGTATCAAGTAATAGTATTTTGCATCTTGTAATAAACTAATTAAATCAAATGATGCTTTGAAAGCAATATATATTGCAATACCTGATAACATAGTTATAACTACTCCGCTATCTTTAAGCATTTTTCTATTTTTCTTATAAAGGATAAGCGTTGTTATAATAATTATTAATAAGTATGATACCGATATAATTAGTTTTGCGAATACCAATTTACTATCATTTACAGCATTCATGAAATTTACTAAATCGTCTTGATTGGCAGCACTCTCTTCGATAATAGATATATCTCCTTTGTAGCCAACCTTCCAAGAAAATTTATTTTGTTCTTTTAATACGGTGTACTCATAACCCAAAGATTGTTCATCACCAATACTTTCTGAATATTCCTGTGTGTCTTCTTCTTGGGAACAAGCAGATAAGATTAAGGTGAAGCTAAATAACATTAGCAGAATACATTTTTTCATTGGAATTCCTCCCGTCCCTCGGTAAATTCATTATAGCCTTATTCAACTAAACTACCCCGTTAGTTTAAGTGCAAACTTTCACAATATACAGATTTAATTAAACATAAAATCTCCAAATCCCTTCAAAAATTAGTTCTCTTTATATTAAACGAACGACCTCAGTTTTAGCACTAGTTCTAGCAACACCTCATAAATATTTAGGGTGTATTCAATTTGCATGCCTATCGATGTGCTAATAAACATGTCAAATTGAATAGAGCATTGATAAGACAACAAAATAGGAGACACCAATTCAAATGCGAATTATGTCCCCTATTGAGCTGTTACTCGATGTTTTCTCCCCATCAATCGAATCCGTTAACCAAATAGGCACGCCTTTTCGTTTTTTAATGTTAGTAGTTTATCAATCCACTTTTGGAACTTATAAATAGGTTGCCTACTGTACGGCTTCTTTCTTCGTCAACTCTTCAAGAATTGGAAATAGCTTCTCTAAATGATCAATTTCATAAGTTGGTACAACTTCTTCACTTGGCAGTTTATTCTCCCGGTTAATCCAAACGGAACGCATTCCTACACGCGATGCCCCTAAGATATCGGTCATTAGATTGTCGCCTACCATAATTGCTCCATCTGCAGTTACGCCGCTTTCAGCAAGCACATATTGAAATATAGATGCATCGGGCTTCCCTATTCCGAATGCGCCTGAGATGATAATTTGGTCAAAATAAGGGACGAGTGCAGATGTAATTTCAAGTTTCGTATGTTGTAAACTTGGCGAACCATTTGTTAAGAGAACGAGTTTGTATGTATCTCTTAGACGGTCCAATACTTTGAATGTTTCTTCATATAGAAAAGGATGCTTTTTTCGTTCCTGTGGAAATAGTTCCGCTAACGTGCTGCCAAGATTTTTATCATTTATACCGATTCGCTGAAGCCCATTTGTCCATGCTTCTTTACGATAGCCTGGGACAATTGCTTTCATCTTTTGAAAATAAACGCCTTCATCATCAAATGTGCCCCACAGGCCTTCAAACGGGTTAATGCCAATAATCTGTGTAAAATCATATGTATCGTACGTTTCGTAAAGCTTTCTAGCTTCCAATCTAACAGCTTCTTCAAGTTCTGCGGGATTTAGATCATGTACTTGGGCCGCGTATTCACATGTTTTTAGGAATGCCGTTTCCACGCTTTTTTTATCCCACAGTAACGTATCGTCCAAATCAAAAACAATCGCTTTTATCATAAGAATTCATCCCCTATCTTCTTTATAAACTAGTATACATGATTTCAGACTAGTTAAACGAATAAAGAAAAAACCGCTCCTAATTCTAATCCGGAGCGGCAATTCTTCAATAAATTTCTCTGTCCCAGAAGCGTTGCTGTGCGATTGCTGTTACAAAATCATTATCGAAGTCGGGATTATCCGTCGCGAATACAATTCCAGGTCCCACCTTTGCATTTGATAATTCGAAGAAAGGCTCACCTGTCGATGCAAATCCTATCGGTTTAAAATGCTTGAACGATTCGTTAATATAGTATTGGATATTGGAATTGAACTTTGCTTGATTTTTAGCCCTGCCGCCAACAACATATAAACTATCAAACAACACCGGATCCATTGTAAGAAAAGTTTCATTAACGATTACATTAAGACCATCCGCACCTTTCACTGTGCCAAGTTTTTCACCAACGATATCCACAGTAACACCGTATTTCCTTAACGTTTTGACAACTCTTTTCACTTCTGCACCATTAAAGTCATTGCCAATCAGTACGCCGACTTTCAATGTGTAAGGGACTCTCGTCGTATTTGCCTGACTGAGTGCAGGTGATGAGGCCTTGACGTTCACTTGCTTACCAGTAGGACGGTTCACTCCGACGCCGTCCGCCACCATGTCGGCCATAGCCTTATCAACATGGACGAACATATCGACAACCTGCTGTCTAACGTCACGGCTTTGTACTTTTCCAACTTCAAAGATGAATGCGTCAATGATATGCTGTTTTTCAGGCGGTGACATACTGTTCCAAAAAAGCCTTGCCTGGGAAAAGAAATCTTTGAACGAATCACTTCTCGCTTGAATGATACGCCCTTCCACTTTTTCTGCGTAATGGACGAATCCGCCTTCCTTCGCAGATGAGGTGGACGGTGTATTATCCGCAAGCGAGTTTTTATGGTAACTTACCTGGCCAACATCAATTCTCTGCCGGCTATAGCCATTTCGCTGATTATTATGGAACGGACAGACGGCACGGTTGATGGGGATTTCAGTAAAATTCGGCCCCCCCAGACGAATGAGCTGCGTATCTAAATAAGAAAACAATCTGCCTTGTAGAAGTGGATCATTCGTAAAGTCAATTCCAGGTACGACATTACCTGGGTGGAACGCAACTTGCTCTGTTTCGGCGAAGACGTTGTCAACATTACGATTTAGTGTCATCTTGCCAAATATTTTTACAGGAACAATTTCTTCCGGCCAAAGTTTAGTAGCATCAAGCACGTCAAAATCGAACATGAATTCATCTTTTTCATCAATCATCTGCACGCCAAATTCATACTCCGCAAAGTTCCCATGTTCAATTGACTCCCATAAATCCCGTCGCTGGAAGTCCGGATCTTTCCCTGAAATTTTCTGCGCCTCATCCCAGACAAGCGAATGTACGCCGAGTAAAGGCTTCCAGTGAAACTTCACAAACCGCGCTTTGCCTTCCGCATTGACGAATCGGAATGTGTGAACACCGAATCCTTCCATCATCCGCCACCTTGTTGGAATTGCCCGATCTGACATTAGCCACATGACCATATGCGCTGATTCCTGATTGTTAGCTACGAAATCCCAAAACGTATCATGGGCAGAGGCAGCTTGCGGCATTTCGTTATGCGGTTCTGGCTGTATCGCATGGACAAGATCCGGGAACTTAATCCCATCTTGGATGAAAAAGACGGGAATATTATTGCCCACAAGATCATAATTACCTTCTTCCGTATAGAACTTAACAGCAAACCCTCGTACATCCCTTACAGTATCCGCAGAACCTTTGCTTCCTACGACATTTGAAAATCTCGTAAAAACCGGTGTTTTTGTTCCGGGCTCTTGTAGAAACTTGGCTTTTGTGAACTCCTTCATGGATTCATACAATTCGAAAACGCCGTGAGCTGCATATCCTCTGGCATGTACAACCCGCTCTGGAATTCGCTCGTGGTCAAAATGGGTTATTTTTTCCCTAAAATGGAAGTCCTCCATCAATGTCGGACCACGAATACCCGCTTTCAATGACTCCTCATCGTTCGAAACTTTCAGTGCTTGATTTGTCGTCATTTTTGTACCTGCATTATTCACACGGAATTGTTCCAACTGTTTATCCTTACTGTTTTCATCTACGACATGTTTGTGATTTGATGATGATTTATCCACACAATCCCCTTCCGTTATGCATTTAGTAATTGCCTGTTAAGAATACTAGGCGCTTCCCTACTATATGCGGGACTTTCCAGACTGTGCAAAAAGAAAAGGATAGCACCTTGGAAGGGCTACCCTTTTCTCACTTTATTATAGTAGGAACAGTTATGCTTTTACCGTATCAGTGACTTCGACTACCCAACCGAATGGATCTTCCACTTTACCAGTTTGAATACCTGTTAGTGTCTCATATAGTTTTTTAGATAATTCACCGGTTTCATTATTATTAATGATCATTATGTCAGCGCCCCAATTAAGTTCCCCAATTGGCGAAACTACTGCCGCTGTTCCTGTTCCGAAGGCTTCCTCTAAAATACCTGCCTGGTGTGCCGAACGAAGTTCTTCCATAGAAATTTTACGTTCAACAACTGGAATGTCCCAATGTCTCAGTAATTGAAGGATTGACTTCCTCGTAATCCCTTCCAAAATACTGCCATTTAAAACAGGTGTAATGACTACACCGTTAATTTTGAAGAAGACGTTCATGCTTCCCACTTCTTCTATATACTTTCTTTCTACTCCATCAAGCCAAAGAACTTGTGAATACCCTTTTTTGCTTGCTATTTCTTGTGCTCTTAGTCCAGACGCGTAGTTACCAGCCGTTTTTGCTGTTCCAGTTCCGCCTTCTACTGCACGCACATACTCATTTTCAACGAGAATTTTAACCGGATGAATTCCTTCTTTATAATACGATCCAACGGGAGATAGGATAATAATGAATTTATATTTCTTCGATGGTGAAACGCCGAGATAGGGTTCAGTCGCAACCATGAATGGTCTTATGTACAGGGATGTTCCTTCTGTTCCAGGAATCCAGTCCTTATCGATAGTAATTAGTTTTTCTAAAGCTTCGATTGCGATTTCTTCATTGAAAGCCGGCATGCATAAGCGATCACTCGATTTGTTCATGCGACGCATGTTTTCTTCAGGGCGGAATAACAGAACTTGCCCCTCTTTGCCTACATAAGCTTTCAATCCTTCAAAAATTGTTTGACCGTAGTGAAAAATAGTTGCCGCCGGATCCAGCTCAAGTGGCGCATATGGAACGATTCTGTGATCCGTCCAGCCTTGCCCTTCACAATAGTCAGCTATAAACATATGGTCAGTAAACACTCTTCCGAATTCTAATTGATCTGCTTGTGGTTTTTGTTTTTTTGATTCACTCAAAGTGATTGTAATTGCATGGTTCGTCATGATGTGTGCATCTCCCTATGTCTAATTTTCAGGCCAGCTGATTGGGCTATTTCCGTATATTATGTGATTAAAAAGGAATACCAAGATAAGCGTTACCTTTACGCTTAAACGATATCCCTTCATTTATCCATGTACGTAAATAACTTTCTAATAATATAGATTATATCAACTTCTTTGTAAATAAGCTATCTAATCATAAAAATAGTTCGCACTTTTTTTGTAGTTTCTTTCCAGTTTAAAGAAGATTCCTAACGAACACCTATGAAGATAAAAATAAAAGATATGTATTGAAATTGAAACCTAGAAGGCGCACATTACTTGACAATTTCATCCCGCCGCTGTAATATTATCTTGAATTCAAGATAATATTATGAAGATTTTATCCCAGAGAGGATTGATGAAGATGAACGTAAAAGGTATACACCATCTTACTGCGATGACCGGAAGCGCAGCACATAACTTTAAATTTTACACAGAGGTACTTGGTATGAGGCTAGTGAAAAAAACAGTGAATCAGGACGACACAACTGCTTATCATTTATTTTACGGAGATGAAAAAGGGAATCCAGGAACTGAACTGACATTTTTTGATTTTCCCAATGCTGGACCAAAAAGAGCAGGCGTCAGCAGTATTTCCAACTCATCACTTCGTGTAGCGAGTAACGACGCGTTGAAATATTGGATTGAACGCTTTACTGAATTTAACGTTAAACATGCACCTATTTCAGAATTTGCTGGTCGCAATGTTATTTTCTTCGAAGATGCGGAAGGTCAGCAATTGACGCTTGTATCCGATGAGACAAACACAGTCGCTGCAACTGGAACTCCATGGGATAAGAGTCTTGTTCCTGTTGAGTATGGGATAACCGGGCTTGGTCCAGTTAGACTAACTGTCCGCACTCCTGAACCGACAATCGCAGCGCTTCAGATTCTTGGATTTACGGAGAAGAACCGCGTTCCAGCACTTGTCGAAGGACAAGATGACATCATCGTTATGGAAGTTGGAGAAGGCGGAACGGGAGCTGAAGTGTTCGTTGAACCACGCACAGATTTACCTGCTGAGGTTCAAGGGATAGGTGGCGTTCACCATGTAGCCTTCCGTGTTGACGACGAAGAAGAACTGCATGCATGGATTGATAAAATTAACAGTACACGCTTGCCAAACTCTGGGATTGTAGAACGATTCTATTTCACTTCTTTATATTTCCGCGAGCCTAATGGCATCCTATTCGAACTTGCAACAGATGGCCCTGGATTCGCAACAGATGAGCCACTTGAAACATTGGGTGAATCACTTGCACTACCACCATTTTTGGAAGGTAAACGTGCGGCTATTGAAGCGAATATCAAACCTTTGAATACGAAAAAATAAGAACGTTCAAGCAAAATAAAAATGAGAAGGCCATCCCACCTCGAAGATACTTCTGATGGGATGACCTTCACTATTTACAGCAAATTACTTAAAAATGCTTTTGTCCGTTCATTTTTGGGTCCATTAACTAATTTTGGTGACTGGTAAAAGTTTAGTTTTCCGATTCAGCTACTTTTTTTACGCGTTGCACAGATTCAACAACTACTTTGTCTGTAGCAAACAGTGAAAATAATTTCATGAACCACTTTAATGGACGATTCGTCGCGGTGTATTTAAATGAAGTTTTATGATCGTCGAGCTTGACCAGTTCGAATCGAGCCGTAATATCGAACATATTAGCTAGTGTGAACCCTATTTTCAGGTTTTTTTCGTTCATAGAGTCTATATACTCTAAAGTCTCTACATCGTACTCCATCACGCGCTTACCTTCTTTATATTTCTGTAAATATATACTTCCAACCATTCCATCTACTATTTTTACAGGTTCGTTTCCAACGACTTGCGGCATAATCTTTTGCATATTTTCTAATGACCCATCAAAATATTTCCACACATGCTCAATAGAGGCATCAATTTCAATTTCTTTCGTCCACTGTTTCATACTAAAACCACCTCTCACAAGTTCATTTCCTGTTATTCTATATATTCACTTCACTTTACCACATCATTAGATCAAAGACATTTTAGTCGCCGCAAACAACAAAATCCCACCGGCACTATTCATCCGGCGGGACTTGATTATCAATTAATGAACTTTATTGTAGTCCTTCAAATAATAACACTCTTGCAGGTGATGCATCTGTACCCGTTAATTTTAAAGGTGCAGCAACCATAAAATAGTCCCCTTGTTCAACTTCTTTTAAGCGAAGCCCTTCAATAATAATGATATCGTTTGCAAATAATGTTTTATGTGTTGGATGCCCTTCTTGGCTTCTTTCGATTCCAAGCGTATCTATTCCGACTCCCCGAATACCAATGTCGGAAAGATATTTCGCCCCATCTTGTGCAAGATAAATAAAATCGAAATTAAACGTATCCTCAAATGAATTTTTTGTTTTAAATAGAACAAAATCATTCTTTTGGATCTCGAATTTTTCCAAATCCTGTTTAGAAATTCCGTCTTCTACATTTGTTAAATCAAGTACTTTACACTGTCCCACAAGACTTTCCATTGAAATTGATTCGAATGTATCTCCATTTACAACCATGTGAAGCGGCGCATCAATATGTGTTCCAGTATGCACATCTATCTCCATCCGAGTTTCAGTTACATAGCCATTTGTTACTCGATTAAATTTCGGTTGTTTTTCAGGCTTATCTTTGTAAACGGTCATACCTTCATAAATGGTTCCTGTTACATCATACATTTTCATTTAACAACCCGTCCTTTATTTTTAGTGTCTAACTCTAAAGCTATCCTCGCATGTAGTTTAGCCTGCCGTCTAGCAAAACTACTTTAGTTACCAGCTCAGTATACCAAAACTGACGCTAATTTCATGCATGTCCGCTGTATATGATTTCATCTATAGTCTTAGAACCACGCATCGTTTAATGATATACTTAAAACTGTTTCAAGTATGATTCGTGTCTACATTAAATTGGAGGAAAGCAAAAATGAATAACGAAGCGGACTTAGTTGACCCTCAAGTAAAGGATCAATTAATTGATTTTCAAAAAGGATGGGCAATGCAAGACATGACCTTTGTTTTATTCGGAGCGACAGGAGACTTAGCAAAACGCAAATTATTTCCTGCTTTATATAATTTGTTTCTTGATGGAAAATTGCCGGATTCAATTTCTATAATTGGTTTAGGCAGAAACTATTTCCCTGATGACATTTTTCAATCAAAAGTCGAAAGTGCACTTCGGGAATATTCTAGAAGTACTGTCCAAACTACGGGATTGAATGAGTTTTTAGCTAAGTTTCGATACTGTAAATTTGATGCATCAGACAATGATTCATATCAAAACCTACATGAACTTATTAAAGACAGTGAGAGAGAATTAAACATACCCGGAAATCGACTTTTCTATTTGTCGGTTGCTCCACAACTGGTTGATGTTATTACATTAGGTCTAAATAAGAGCGGAATCAGTCACACGAAAGGCTGGAAACGACTGATTGTCGAGAAACCCTTCGGAAGTGACCTTAAGACCGCACGACAATTAAACGAGACATTAAACAGCACTTTTAATGATGAAGAAATTTACAGAATCGACCACTATCTCGGAAAACCTATGGTACAAAATCTCGAATCCTTTGAATTTGCCAATCCGATATTTGGTTCAATATTAGATCATAAACGTATTGCTAATATACAAATCACAGCAAGTGAAACGGTCGGGGTTGAAACACGGGCTGAATATTACGATCGAGCAGGCGCAATTCGGGATATGGTTCAGAATCATCTTCTGCAGTTAGTTATGATGACAGCCCTTCATCTCCCTGAAAAGATGACCGCTGAGGAAATTCGAAAACAAAAAGTAACAATCATGGAATCTCTTCGACCTATTTATATAGAAAATATCGCTCGGGACATTGTTCGTGGTCAATACCAAGCCGGTGAGATTTTCGATACCCCGGTTGTTGGTTATACAGAAGAGCCCGGGGTTAATGCCTCCTCAATGAATGATACTTATTTCGCAGCTCGTCTACATATTGACAATCCATCTTGGAGCGGAATTCCCTTTTATATACGGACTGGGAAACGGATAGGTACAAAATCCACCAAGATTGTCATCGAGTTTAAGAACGATGTGAAACATACAGATCGCTTGACCCCAAACTTATTGATATTTGAAATTAGTCCAAGTGAAGGTATTTCTTTAATGATAAATATGAAAAACCCTTCAAGTAACCAATTTGAGCCTAATTTCATTAACTTCTCCACTAATTCAGAGGAACAGCCAGAAGCATATGAACTACTTCTATTTGATGCGATTCGCGGAAATGCAACATTCTTCGCCAATTGGAAAGAAGTTGAATTATCATGGCTGTGGATTCAACCCTTATTAACAGCATTTCAAGAGAATTCACTTCCTTTACATCCATACCCTGCCGGTTCAGATGGGCCAGAAGCTGCTAATCAACTATTGCAGGCTGATCAATTTAATTGGTGGTAAAGAGCAAAAGCGCAAGCGCCTGTTCAGAGGCACTTGCGTCTAGACTTGAAATTTTCATACTGCAGATTAGCCATAGTACGAAGTTTTATTATTTAAGAAGTAAAATCTGGTAAATAACATAATTGAATGGGGTAGGGTTATGACTAAGAAACAAATGGGCGTTATTGGTTTAGGCGTGATGGGGATGAACCTAGCACTAAACATCGAAAGTAAAGGCTATTCGGTAGCTGTTTATGATTATTGGACAGATCGAACAGATGAGTTCTCCAACAAAGAAGCAAAGGATAAAAACATTCACGGAAGCTACAGTATTGAAAACCTGGTCGATTCGCTCGAAGTTCCACGAAAAATTTTATTAATGGTTAAGGCTGGGGAAACAACAGATACGGTGATCCAGTCCCTAGTTCCTCATCTTCAACAAGGGGATATTCTTATCGATGGAGGAAATACATTCTTTAAAGATACGAATAGACGTACAGCAACCTTAAAAGAATCAGGTATTCATTTCATTGGC
>NZ_JACFTD010000021.1 GCF_014282005.1 Sporosarcina sp. BP05
GCTGACTTAGTTAGAAACGTTTTGCTCAAGTGCGTTAGCACTCTCGCTTAATTTCATTGATGTTTTGCTGTTCAGTTTTCAAGGTTCATTTGTTGTAACTCGCTGTCGTTATTTGTCGTTCGCTCCCGACTGCTTAATCAATATAACATCCCCCAAAAAGGATGTCAACAGTTTTGTATGCTTTTTGTAAAGTTTATTTAGTTATTATTAATCCTCACTACTTCATGTCTCAAATCTACAGGCAACAACCAGAGAAAAACGGCCCCCTTATCATGCCTGGGGGCCGTTCCTTCACTATCATTATTTTATAAACACAAAGTACAAAACGAAGATAAACCATAAACCATACATAATTGGATGAACTTCTTTTCCGCGTCCACTGACAATCATTGTAATCGGATAGAAGATGAAACCAATGGCGATTCCAGTTGCAATACTATAACTAAGTGGCATTGCGATAATTGTAAAGAATGCTGGCACTGCAATTTCAAAGCGTTTCCATTCAATATTCCCTAATGAAGATGCCATCAGCACACCTACAATAATTAACGCTGGTGCAGTTACTTCCGCCGTGATCACAAACAGCAGCGGTGAGAAGAACAGTGCAAGAAGAAATAGAACACCAGTTACAATGGAAGCAAAACCTGTTCTTGCCCCTGCAGCTACTCCGGCAGTCGACTCAATGTAAGAAGTTGTAGTCGATGTTCCAAAAACTGCCCCAGTTACAGTCGCCATTGAGTCCGCAAGAAGTGCTTTCCCCGCTCTTGGCAACTTATCATCTTTCATTAGACCCGCCTGATTCGCAACCGCGACCAGCGTACCCGCCGTATCAAAGAAATCAACAAAAAGGAATGTAATAACAATCACAAGGAATTGTGTCGTTAATAGTGACGTCGGATCTTGGAATATCGCTTCGAATGCAGCACCGAATGTTGGAGCCACTGAAGGTACACTAGACACGATTTTATCGGGCAAATTAATCAGTCCGAAAATCATCCCTACTATAGTAGTTGTTATCATTCCGTAAAATATAGCTCCATTAATTTTACGTACCATCATAATTACCGTTATGACAAGCCCGAATATAGCTAGTAAAGTTGGTCCCTTTGAAAGGTCACCTAAAGCTACAAGCGTATTTGGATCAGCAACGATAATATTCGCATTTTGAAACCCGAGGAATGTTATGAAAAGACCGATACCTGCACCAACTGCAAATTTTAGTTGCGCAGGGATTGCATTAATAATCGTTTCACGGAGACCCGTAAGCGATAATACAATAAATATGAGACCCGAAAAAAGAACGCCTGTTAATGCAGTTTGCCAAGGTATTCCCATACCCAATACAACACTGAATGCGAAGAATGCATTCAATCCCATCCCCGGCGCAAGTCCAATTGGATATCTCGCGATAAGTCCCATGAACAATGAACCTACTGCTGCGGCAAGCGCTGTGGCAACGAAAACTGCTCCTTTGTCCATACGCATCTCGTCAGGGATACCGGTTATACCGTCAAGTGACAACATTAAAGGGTTAACAATAAGAATATACGCCATCGCAAGAAACGTTGTCAGTCCCCCGATAACTTCCCGGCGGTAGTTTGTTCCAAGCTTGTCGAACTCAAAGTACTTTTTCATGTATACCTTCCTCTTCAAATCAATTTTCCAAACAAAAAGAAGCATACGATAGTGCCTCGCATGCTTCTCCAACACAAATTCAAAATAGAAGGGTTGTCCCCCTTCTATCGAATTCGTAGTCGGAACATTTAAGGTGTTCCGGTAGAAACTTCCGAGCCATATCCTCGGTTTTATACGATATCCTCTATTTTATTCCCACTCGATTGTGCCGCCTGGCTTTGGAGACAGGTCATAGCATACGCGGTTTACATTTTTTACTTCGTTAATGATCCGGTCAGTGATTTTCAGAAGAATTGGCCAGTCGATTTGTTCCACTGTCGCTGTCATCGAATCTACTGTGTTAACGGCACGAATAATGATTGGGTATTCATACGTACGCTCGTTGTTACGTACACCGACAGACTTGAAGTTCGGAATGATTGTAAAGTATTGCCAAACTTTCCGATCCAATCCTGCGAGTGCAAATTCTTCGCGTAAAATAGCATCTGATTCGCGTACTGCCTCAAGACGATGAGGCTCAATTTCACCTAAAACGCGCACACCTAGACCAGGTCCTGGGAATGGTTGGCGATAGACCATATCATGCGGAAGACCTAACTCAACACCACATGCACGTACTTCATCTTTGAATAATTGGAATAACGGCTCCACTAATTCAAATTGCATATCTTCTGGAAGCCCTCCAACATTATGGTGAGATTTGACGACTTTATGTGTTTTCGTGCCGGATTCTACGATATCCGGATAGATTGTTCCTTGTGCTAAAAAGTCGATCCCTTCAAATTTGCTCGCTTCTTCTTCAAATACGCGAATAAACTCATTACCGATAATTTTACGTTTCTCTTCTGCTCCGTCTACCCCTTTTAGTTTACCTAAGAAACGCTCGCTCGCATCCACGTAAATAAGGTTTTCTTCCAAGTCTTTTTCGAACATTTGAATAACGCCCTCAGACTCGTTTTTACGCATTAAACCGTGGTTTACATGCACACAAACTAATTGCTTGCCGATTGCCTTGATTAATAATGCTGCAACAACAGACGAATCTACACCGCCAGAAAGAGCTAATAATACTTTCTTATCGCCTATTTGTTTACGGACTAAAGCAACTTGGTCATCAATGAAATTTTTCATATTCCAGTTCGCTTCCGCTTTACATGTATGGAAAACGAAATCTTTTAACACTGCTTTCGTTTCTTCTTCACTTGGCCATTGCTCTAGCACTTCCAATGCTTTTGTTGATGGGTGATTTACGCTAATGACCGGAATATTCAAAGAATAGATTTCATCTAATACATCGATTGCTTCGCCATCAATGATATTATTTTTACCACCATTTAAAATAATCCCTTTTACCGTTTTTAACTGCTCAATATTTTGGGCTGTAAGATCATGAGGATGAATTTCACTATATACACCCAAATCACGAATCCAACGGGCTATTGTCGTATTCTCACTACTACCTAAATCCAATACTAAAATATTGTCCTGCTTCAAGATGATACAACCCCTTTTAATTTTATTATTCCAGCCTTTTCCGGCTATTTCACCAATTTTTTCATCGTGCAACATAACTATATTCCAAACGTCCCACAACGTCTTTTCAAATAGAGAAAAACGCGTCAGAAAGTCCAGCTTTCTGCGCGTCTCATCATCTATAAAAAAAGCGAAAACAGCTCATATATATGAGCTGAATCCACCTACATAGTCAAGTCATTTTCGGTGACTTGTAGAAACATCCGAACCATATTATCGGATATATATGAGGGCATCTTGGGCTTATTCTTTTTTCATCTTACTTCTATTTACGACAAAAATCAACCTGAAGTCCTATTGATTAAGTCTTCCCATATTTCCTTCAATTCAAACCATTCATGATCAGTAATATTTCCACCATACAATCCCTTTTCGTATGCAGTTGTAAGCATTTTCATTCTTTCTCCACCGAAGTAGTTGTCAACCATCGTGGCATAATCAGATAATGTCATGCCAGTTGCTCGCTTCAGACCGGAACGATTTAGTTGCTTTAATAAACTGGTATAGCGTCTTGTAAATGTAACCCAGTCGTCTTGATTAGTGCGATGGGTATACACGAGTACTTTAGGCAGCCATTTCACCCTACCAACGAATAGTCTCCAACCGGCAAAAATGACTATAAATCCAATTGCACCTACTATCCACATATTATTTCGGATCCAAGTACCTACAGATATAAAAATCTCACTAATTTTAAAGTTCTTATCTGTTTTAACCGTTTTTTCTGTCTGTTCTTTCTTTGGTTGTTCAGGCTTTTTCACTTCCGGTGTTAATGTATCATCAAGGTTCAACTCGATATCGTATTCAATATCCGTTAAGCTATTAAACCCAATCGTCGGTTCATACGGCATCCAACCAATACCAGGCATATATGCTTCAACCCATGAATGCGCCTCATTATTCGTAATCTGATAAACTTTCTCATCCGCGTCATTTAAAACAAATTCTCCGGGAGCGAAACCTTTTACCCAACGTGCTGGAATATCGATCGAGCGTAACATGACAACCATAGACGTGGAAAAGTTATCGCAATATCCCTTTTTCGTATCAAAGAGGAACTGATCTACATAATCATCGCCCGCTTTCGGAATAGCGACACCCTGCTGCGTATAGACAAAGCCATTTCTTCCAAAGTACCTTTCAATTGCCTTTGTCTTTTCGTACACACTTTCCTGGTTATCTGTTATGTTTTTTGCAAGTTCCTTCACCCGCTCAGGTAATTGCTCTGGAAGTTGTAGATACTGCGTTAAATCTTCAGCTACCCCTGAAAAGTCTTCCATCCTTGTGGCCCTTAACTTTTTCAAACTGTAGTCGGACTCTGTGAATTCGACTTGATACGAATCCAGGGCCTCTTGCTTGCCCTCGATTTCTGTACTGTACTTCCCTGCCCCTTCTGAGTATTGAAATACAACATCCTTTGTTGCGTATACTTTATTCATCCCATAAGGATAAACAATGAAAGGAAATGCTTCCGACACCTTCAAATCTGCAAGTAGTTGGGCCGTATCTTCCACATTCCCTCGACCCGCAATTTCCCCCATCTTCATACCAGGAATAAAACTAATTGGAACATCGTCAATAGATACCTGTTCCCAACCTTTAGAGGTGTATGTGTTTTTCGTTTCAATTTTCCAATATTGTTGGCTATCCACTTTTGCCTCAAAAACTAATGTGGAATCCTGTACAAACGAACCACCCAATGTGGAATCATTCATATCGTATCCACTTTTAGCTCCACCACCGCCTTCCCCGCGGCCTTGTACAAGTGATTCAAAATAAGGAAACGGATCTGGCCAGATGGGATCTTTTTTCGGAAGAATGTTTGCAAGCGCACCACTTACAACGACTGCGACAAGAAGTGGAATGGATATCGCTAGGAACGTACCTGTTGGAACAGATGTATTGTGCCTCTCCGCAAGCCTAGTAATCGCCAGCAAACCAAGAAGTAATAACCCCGTCACCATTATCCTGAAGATAGCGCCGTCTGCTGCATATCCACCGAAAGTATCAATGAACGCTATAAATAGAATAGTCATAATATAAAATAGCAAAATACTTTTTCTTACTTCAATCCAATGACGGATAAGATAGGTCGTCATCCACAGCACCGCAAAAAACAAAACAGTCCTAAATGGATTCGTAATTCGCTCCCAGTCACCATTCATAATAATTGGTGCATTCGCAAGGAAGTTACCCGATAAACGGACCAGTGTTTCCTGCGTAAATAGTACCTTTTCAAAAAACACATAATGAGTCGCTAATACGATGAAGAGTAATTTTGTAGGAAGGACTATCCACCACTTCACTTTAATTAGGGACAAAAAAAATGACAACGCAACAAATAATAAGAACAGTGATAAATGGTCTGAATTAGTCAATTCAATAACCGGAATGAGCCATTCTCTTAAAAGGATCAATGCGAGTATATACAGAATTAGGAGCAGTCGCCTATCAATTCGCGTTCCAGTCATAATCGCACCACCTCTTTAAAAGCATTCATAAACTGCTCCCGCTCTAATAAACGTACGGTTACTCCCCTTGATTTTGCTAATCGGATATCATCTTCAATTCTTTGCAGTGCCGGATCATCCCTTTTCACCACGACCATGCATATGATGGCTTCAACATTTTTCACACTTAGCATAACCGATTGTATGAAAGGTCCGTCCGGGTTCCCCGTGATCACTACAATACTGCCACCGTGCTGAAACGCAGTTCCAAAGTCAGTTAGCGACGCTTCATTGGTGGGCTTAATCTTCGCCAAGTGAACTAGCGCCATATGAAGTTGCTGTTCAGATTGTATAAATGGAAATAAGGAAGGATTAGGGCCCGTCGTCATTAAGGCAAGACCTGCCTGATGACTTGATGCTTCTTTCAATATCGAAGCAGTTAGTTCCACTAGCTCCTCAAACATTTCCGTCTCTCTACCATCCATGATTATAAATAACTCTTGGGATCGTCTATCTTCAAACTCCTTTGTCATCAAGGTCTGCGTTCTAGCAAACGACTTCCAATGAATCCATGTCACTCGATCACCTGACTGGTAATTGCGGACGCCCGTAGCCATCGTCATATCTTTGACGATATTTAATGGTGAGGCCATCGTACCTTGGTCATATTGCGTATTGAATGGAACATAATGAATACCTGTCATTTTCGGAAACACAAGAATCGTATTCTCTATTTCAATAAATCTCGTTTTCCGAAGCCATCCGAAAAAGTCGGAGATTTCAACTTTCACCCCTTGAAGTACATGTTCACCCCTGGGCATTTTTTCAATTTCGTATTCCCACTCAACTTCTTTACGAAATCCAAAAACAAACAGGCGTTTTAAATTTCCACCTGCCAACAAAACTATTTCCGGCTCCGTCCACCTTTCACTCGCAACGGTATAAAGCAAAGGAAATCGGCCTTTACGTTTAATTGATATAGAAACAATCAACTTCTCGCCATTTTGCACATGAGGTGTCCGAATAGTACGTTCCACGGTCATTTTCGACATTGGATAGAAAAATAGTAATAGAGAATAGATTGTAAAAGGCAATATGATATAAAAAATAGTCCAGCTTACCATGCCGCCTTGGAACATAGCAAAAACAAATGTAGCAACCAAGACGAACAATACAAATAGTAACCGGCTAGAAGTACCAATCATTTTCTTAGCAGTTGTCATTTCAACTGAACCTTATCTATAGGCACACGTACTTTCATTAAAATCCGTTCCACAATTTCCGTCGTGGAAATCCCTTCATACTTAGCTTCAGGGCGCAAAATCATGCGGTGTCCAAATACGAATGGAGATAAATACTGAACATCGTCGGGTATAACATAGGTTCTGCCTTTTATCATTGCATACGCCTGACACGCTTTCATAAGCGCAAGAGATCCACGTGGACTTACACCTAAATAGACATATGGATTATCACGCGTCTGCGCAGCACATTCCACGATATAGGATTTAATGGTGTTATCGACTTTAACCTCCGTTACAGCCTTCTGAAGTTCGATTAATTCTTCAAGTGATACCACCGTTTCCAACGTATCAATCGGAACGGCTTTCTCCGCACGATCAAGTACTTCAATTTCTTCAAGCTTTGTCGGATAGCCCATCTTCAGTTTGAATAGAAAACGGTCTAGTTGCGCTTCAGGCAGCGGGTATGTCCCTTCATATTCAATCGGATTTTGTGTTGCCATAACAAAAAACGGTTGCGGAATCCGCATCGTTTCACCATCTATCGTCACCGTAGACTCTTCCATCCCCTCTAATAAAGAGGATTGTGTTTTTGGCGAAGTTCTATTGATTTCATCAGCTAGAATAATATTCCCCATGATTGGTCCTGGCCTAAATTCAAATTCCATTTCTCTTGGATTATAAATTGAAACGCCAAGAACATCAGATGGAAGTAAGTCAGGTGTAAATTGAATACGCTTAAAATCTGCGCCAATTGACTTAGCTAACGCTTTTACCATCATCGTTTTTCCAACACCCGGCACATCTTCAAGAAGGACATGACCCCGGGCAAGAAGGGCGGTAACACTTAATTCGGCGATATCTCTTTTCCCAATCATCACTTTTTCGATGTTGGTTAATACTTTCTCAATCATCTCTTTATGTGTCATTTCAATTCCCCCATTTGTATATAAGACTCAATTTGTCCGAAAATTAACAAAACACACCTTTATAATACAGGATATCCCATTACCACACAACTTAAGCGTTGATAAGAAAAGCGCTGGAGGGCCTTTAACTTAAGGACTGAAGCGACAGAGAAAGGCGCGATGTTCTGTCGCAATAGCAGCATACCCCACTTAGTCTGGGCCCAGAGACTACACGCAGGGGTCTAGACATTGCTTTAAGCGGAAAAACTATACTTATCTCTCTAGAAAATAAAAAAAGACCCCCGTAGGAGCCCATAAATCACTTCCAAAAATCATCAAATATCGTAATTGGCATATGCCGTTTATGCTTTGAACGGAGAAAATGATTCTCTATTGCTATACGGGGCCCCTCCGGTAACTCTTTCCCCTCGAGATAATTGTCGATATCATCGTAGGTAACACCAAGCGCTACTTCATCAGGTATTGCTGGCTTGTCTTCTTCAAGATCCGCCGTCGGAACTTTCAAGTAGAGGTGTTCAGGGCAGCCAAGTTCCTTAAGGAGTTCTTTCCCTTGCCGTTTGTTCAACCTGTAGATCGGCATAAGGTCTGCACCGCCATCCCCGAATTTCGTATAAAACCCGGTAATCGCTTCCGCTGCATGATCACTCCCGAGAACAATACAATTATGCATGGCCGCAACTGAGTATTGAACTTTCATACGTTCCCGTGCTTTTTCATTTCCTTTAGCGAAATCGGTCAACGTAACGCCCGCTGCTGTCAATGCACGCTCGCTCGCATCGACAGCTTCTTTAATGTTAACCGTGTAGATCAGCGACGGCTTAATGAATTCCAATGCTTCCTGGCAATCCTCCTCGTCAAACTGAGAACCGTAAGGCAGCCGAATTGCAATGAATTTATAACGCTCTGTTTCTTCTTCATCATTTAATTCATCAACAGCGAGTTGGCCAAGTCTCCCGACAAGCGTCGAGTCTTGCCCCCCTGAAATTCCAAGAACAAAGCCATTTAGAAACGGGTTTTTCCTTACATATTCTTTCATGAAGTCAATCGATTTCCTGATTTCTTCTTTAGGATCTATAATAGGTCGCGCCTGTAACTCGGCAATAATTCGATCTTGTAGTGTCAACTTCAACAAACCTCCTTATCCGTTAATAAAGTCTTCCACCATTTCCTGGACTTCCTGGATGTTACGCAGCTTATTGTCCCAACACTTTTGGCTTAAGTCGACCGGATACTCCTCAGGATTAAGGGATCGTTTATATTCATCCCATAATAATTCTAAGTTGCCTTTCGCATAATCACGCATTTGTTGAAGCGTTGGATTATCGTAAATAATAACTCCTTGTTCCGCGACTTTGACATGTAGATCTTTCGCTTCGAAATTCGTAACAAACTTTGAAATGAATGTGTGGACGGGGTGGAACATTTTGATTCGTTTCTCAGATGCGGGGTCTTCATCATGCATCGTAATATAATCCCCTTCAGCCTTACCGTTTTCTCGGTCAATAATTCGATACAACTTTTTCCGACCAGGCGTCGTCACTTTTTCGGTTGTCGATGAAATTTTGATTGTATCTTCCATTTCGCCGACTTCATTTTCTATGGAGACAATTTTGTAGACTGCCCCTAGTGCGGGCTGATCATACGCCGTGATCAATTTCGTTCCAATTCCCCACACATCTACTCTCGCGCCTTGTGCTTTCAAGTTGAGGATTGTATATTCATCCAAGTCATTTGAAACAAATACTTTCGCATCTGAGAATCCAGCTTCATCTAGCATTCGGCGCGCTTCTTTTGATAGGAATGAAATATCTCCACTATCTAAACGAACGCCGATGAAATTGATTTTATCACCAAGTTCATTTGCTACTTTAATGGCAGTCGGAATACCTATTTTCACTGTATTATAAGTATCTACTAGGAAAACACAGTCTTTATGGCGTCTCGCATAAGAGTGAAATGCTTCATACTCACTTTTATAGGCCTGAATCATTGAGTGGGCATGCGTTCCCGCTACAGGAATATCAAATCTTTTCCCAGCGCGGACATTACTTGTCGCTTCTACTCCGCCAATGAACGTAGCACGTGCACCCCATATCGCGGCGTCCATCTCATGCGCACGGCGACTGCCAAATTCCATCACTACTTCGTCCTTGACGACTTGTTTGATGCGGCTCGCTTTTGTCGCAATAAGCGTCTGGTAATTAACGATATTAAGGAGAGCTGTCTCGATCAGCTGGGCTTCGATAAGTGTCGCTTCTACGCGAATAATCGGTTCGTTCGCAAATACAAGTTCCCCTTCAACCATCGAATAGACATCCCCTGAGAAACGGAGCTCCTTTAAATAAGATATGAAATCGTCTTCATAGCCGAGGTCATCCTTCAAATAAGCAAGATCACTTTCACTAAAATGAAAATCTCTTAAATAATCTAGAACCCGCTCAAGCCCCGCGAATAACGCATAGCCATTACCGAACGGCAAGTTTCTAAAAAAGAGTTCAAAAACCGCTTTCCGTTCATGTATACCATCCGCCCAGTATGATTCCGCCATATTGATTTGATATAAATCTGTATGTAAAGCCAAGCTGTCATCCGCATATTTCGAACTCATGTCAATCTCCTTCTTCCGCATACTAATGGTACAAGTATACACTATTTACCCTATATCGACTGAAAATAACATGATGTAACATATCCTTTTTCCTTTTCCGCAATTCATGAATGAATTTATTCTGCCAAGCCATATTAAATAGAATTGATTCTATTAAGGAGGTATTTTTATGAAAAAAGACAATGAACGAGATGCAAACAAAAATAAACCCTTATCTGAAAAGATAAAAACGAGAACAATCAATCAGAACGGTATTCATGAAGAATTATCCCGTGAGTTCGCAACGCTTGGTGACCGAAAAAAAGCGATGATTGATTTTTATCGGTCGACAAAAAAATAAAACTTAAATAAAAGGAAAAGAGACTAAATCCTAATATCGATTTAGTCTCTTTTCATTAATCATATGAGAAGATATTAGTTACCTGCTTTATAATCGTTCAAAAACTCTTGAACTTTTGCCGAATCTGCCTTCAATTCATTCCCCGTATCAACCATCGGGCTAACTGTAGAAACTGCCTTCTTTTTATTCCCTTGATAGAAATTCAGAATTTCATCCTGGTTGATAGAGTAAAGAACGGCTTTTCTTAACGCTTCGCTTGTTGATACTTCACGATTTTTCGTATTGAAAAGTAAGTAACTTACAGCGTTACTATCATTTTTTTGTAGGAATAACTTGCTGTCATTTTCAACTAGATCATATTTTGTTTCCGGAACACCGTTAAACAAATGGATTTCACTGTTACGCAATGCCGAAAGCGTACTGTCCGGATCTTGTATAAAGCGTACAGTTACATTAGAAATTTTCGGTTCGTAATCCGTCCCTGCCATATATGCAGGGTTTTTGTAGAAGATTGCTTCATAATCATTTTTGTGGGACAGAATATATGGGCCACTCGCATACAATGTATTGTTATATTTGGCACCTTCTGTAACAGAATTTTGGTCGCCGTAAGGGATATCTTTACTTACGTCGAACGAAGCGACATCATACGTATTGATGCTCTCGACTTGTTTTTTAGACACGATTCCCGCAGATTGGTGAGCCAAGTAGTTCAGAACTTGCGGGAAAGGGTTAACTGTTGTCATTTTCACAACTTGGTATTTTCCTGAAGTGTTATCTGCTGAAGTTTTATCAGAAACGAGTTCAGCGATTTTCACGTCCAAGCCCTTCTCCAGTCCTTCTCTGATCGTTTCGTTACTTCCGGATTGCAGAACATCCAATTCAGATAGATCCGTTACAACTTCTACATCTTGAATATGTTCATGCAAGCTGTATGTGCGGTGATCAGGTACAGAATTCGGATCTTTCGCACGGTTCAGTGAGAAAATAACATCATCTGCGCCTACACGCTCACCTGTATCTACAGCTTTTCCATCGGTGATAGCAGCAAAGTTAAGATCGTCACGGAGAAGGAAATAATATGCTGAATTGCCTTCTGCAATACTATGATTATAAGAAAGTGAGCCATCTGAAACGACTACATCATCATCCGTCAGGTTAACTAGTCGAACGTACATGTTCGTATTAAGTGTATTAATTGAGCCGTCGTTCGCTTTAATAGGATCAAGAGACGTCAACGTTCCGTTTGCTTGCTGAACGATTAATGAATCAGTTTCTCTTTTTGTTTTGTCATTAAAATCAATAGGTTCCCACGCGATTGCACGTGATTTAGCAAGTCGTACTGTATTTACGTCAAGAATGTCTTTATTGACTCCTTGTGCTTTAAATGAATTGTAAAGAGGTACAATATAAGCTTTGTCAAACACTAGACGCTGTTCTAATTGCTTGTATGTCTTTGCAAACTCATTAGGCGTTTCTGTACTTGCTTTTTCAATCAATGCATCAACTTCTTCATCAGCCATAATACTGTTATCACCGTCTGATTTGAACAGTGCCCGAACGGCATAATCCGGATTCCCTGTAACTGTAGTCCAGCTAGATAATGCGACATCATAATTCCCTGCCTCTTTCTGTGCAGTGAAGCTTCCGTAATCAGGTTGAATATTCAACTTAACGTCAAAGCCATTTTTAATAAGCTGATCTCGTACAATGTTCATATCTTCTTCTCCAGAACCCATACCCAGAAGTTCGATGACCACTTTACTTTTATCCGTCTTTGGTTCTGTATTGTCATTCTTTTTATCGGAAACATCCGATTTCGTACTTACACATCCGGCCAAAACCACCATAACTGCTAGTAAAATCGTCAATAAACTTTTCTTCATTATTAATTCCCCCTTATTATTGTTCGGTATTTATGTTCAATCCATTCTTGGATCAAAGGCATCACGCAATCCATCTCCCAAAAAGTTAAACGATAAGACAAGCAAGATAATCGCAAGCCCCGGGATAATGGCTAAATAGGAATGCGATTCCAAATATGTGCTGCCGATTTTTAAAATGTTTCCCCATTCTGGAATATGCGGTTCCACGCCGAGTCCTAAGAAACTTAAACTGCTCGTCGCGATAACTGCGCCTCCGATTGTCAGTGTTGCCTTGACTATCATCGGCGCAAGTGAGTTTGGCACTATCTGTCTAAAGATAATAGAAAAATCCGCTGAACCGAGCGCACGTGCAGAATCGACAAATTCATAGTTTGACACCATCATGACATTCGCACGCATAGTCCGGGCATAGGTAGGTATAGACCCGACACTAAGCGCTAAAATTAGATTCGTCGTATTTGCCCCAAATGCCGCAATGATAGCAATTGCTAATAGAATTCCAGGAACGGCATATAGTATATCAAGTAGTCTCATAATGATATTGTCCGTCCGCTGACTGTAATATCCAGCTAACGCACCTAGAAAGCCACCAATAACAACTGGAATGGCCGTCGAAGCAAACCCTACAAGAAGCGAAATTCTTGCACCAAAAATGATTCTTGAAAACAAATCCCGTCCGAAATTATCGGTGCCAAACGGATAGGCAAGGCTCGGTTTTTGAAGTATTGCACCATAATCATTTTCAACTGCCATATCGTAGTCAAATGTAAATGTGCTGCAAACGGATATGGAAAACATAAGAATGATGAAAAACAAACCAAGTATCGCCGTTGAATTACGGGTAATCTTTTTCCACATTGTATTCCACTTCGAAATCTTAGACTGATCATGACTGCGAACCTTTACTATCAAGCTATAGCCAAGCAATAATGCAAATAAATTACCAGTCAACGCGGTAAACAGGAGTACTATGGCAACAATCATCATCCAAGCCGGCGCACTCTCTTCCTTAACATATCTCGCTGTGAGAATCAGTGTCACGACTTGAAAAATCATTATTCCTAGTAATATAATCATTGCTGATAAAAATGAATCCGCTACATATGACTTAAATAAATTAAGCGATGATATGGCGATGATAAAAACCTGGGTGAGCAGCATATAGACAGCGAACGTATACTCCGGCGTCTTCTGCTTTTTAATGAGATTAAAGGCAAATGCTGCAGTAAATACATTTCCCGTTACTATACTGAACAACTGTACATAACCTAGCTTTCTTGTCGAACTCCGAATTTCACCTATTGTCAGAAGGTCTCGCTTCACCATCCATGTGAGGATAGTTTGAAAGATCGTGAAAAACGCATAAGCCGCAAATACGCTAAAGACCGAACCTTTCAACTCCCCTTCTTTGAAATTGAAACTGTTCAGTAGCAAGACGACAGTCAGGATTAAAGAAATAATCCATGTGAAATTTGCTTGTGTATATTCCCGCGATATTTTCAATGCATGTTTTTTGTTTAGCATCACCTTCACACCTTCTCCCGCTCTACGATTGCTTCATCTTCGAACGGATGCGAGGATCGAAAAACGCATACAAAATGTCGATGAGCACATTGACTAATGAAATCGTTATTGCAATATAGATAACCCCACCCATTATGGCAGGTATATCGGGAATGAACTGCTTATCTACGATGTAACTTCCGATTCCGCTAATGTTAAATACTTTCTCAGTCACCGCTGCGCCTCCAAGCATTCCCCCGAATAGCAGACCAATAACTGTAATAATTGGTATCATTGCATTGCCTACCGCATGTTTCCAAAGAACTTGAAGCCTATTGAGCCCCTTAGCTTTTGCTGTGATGATGTAGTCCTCATTGATGATTTCCAACATCGACGAACGTGTCATCCTCGCAACAGATGCAGTCAAAGCAGTTCCGAGTACGACAACTGGCATGATAATAGACAGCCAGTTTTGAGGACTATATGTGGCGGGTAGCCATTGTAATTTAATAGAAAAGTTCAAAATAAATAGTAGCCCTTGCCAAAAGTTCGGGATCGACAATCCAATCAATGCAATAAACATAAACGAATAGTCCAAAAACGAATTCGGCCTTGTTGCAGAAATGATGCCTACTGGGATGGCGATAACAACTGCCATCAGTAATGATAAAACCGCAATCGTCAATGTGATTGGGAATTTATTTGCAATACTTGCTGCGACATCCTCATTGCCGGCATAAGAAGCTCCTAAATCAAACGTGGCGATTCCTTTAAGCGCATTCCATAATTGTGAAAGATACGATAAATCCAAACCATGCAATTGATTGAATGAGGCAATCTGCTCTTTCGTCGCCGCCTCGCCAAGAATATTCGCGGCAGGATCAAATGGCGATAAGTAAAGTATCGTGAACACCAGAACTGAAACACCAGCTATAACGAAGAGGCTCATAATCAATCGTTCAACTATAAATTTGACGTACGGATTGCTGAACAAAAGAATGAGTAGATACATGAAGAAGCCCGGAATGAATGAAGCAAGCAAAAACAACGGTTTTCCAAGCAATGATTGAAAGTAAGTTGAATATGTTACCCGCTGAACGCCTTTTAGGTTCGCTATTTCATTTGTTTTTTTCGTTAGCGTTTTTCTAAATTGTTCTTCGGCAAGCTTTTCCACTTCCCTATCTATTTCCTTCTCATTTACTTCATTATTGAAGAATGAATGTTTTCGTAGTAATTGTTCTTTAAAATCATGCATCGTACCTTCTTTATAACCCGATACTGTCAAAGATCCCCTTACCTCTTCATAAATCAACGTGTATGTATCGTCTCTTCTCTTCAAAAGATAGAATAAAAATACAATTAGATGAACTGGAAAACCTAAAATTACTAGCCAATACTTATAAGACCGCCGTAGTTCCATTTTGCCAACCGTATATTGAAGGACATCCGATAACCTGAAATAGGGTGTCGCTTCTTTATTCACTCTCATCGAAGCAGCTCCTCCTTTCCGATATTGTTTAATTCCTATTGGTATAGTAAAGTATAGATTCGGTAACTATTTAAGTCAATGTAATTTTCAACTAAATTTAATTTCAGATAATAGGTAGGTGTTTTTATTGGAAACAGTTTTAAAGGTAAGTGATCTACGCGTCTCGTTTCTGGGCCACGACAAGGAATTTGAAGCAGTCCGTGGTGTGAGTTTTGAAGTGAAGAAAGGTGAGACGCTTGGAATTGTAGGTGAATCAGGAAGTGGAAAAAGCGTAACAGCCCGCTCAATCATGCGCCTCCTCCCCTCTCCCCCTTCTTATCTAAAAGATGGAGAGATTGAATTTCAAGGTGAAAATCTCGTGCATAAAACGGAAAAAGAGATGGAGAGTATCCGTGGTCGCGATATAAGCATGATTTTTCAAGATCCGATGACTTCGTTAAATCCAACAATCCAAATCGGTAAGCAAATAGCTGAAAGTTTAATCAAACATCAGAACTTATCTAAAAGAGATGCGAAAAACCGTACCATTGAACTGCTGAAACTTGTAGGTATACGTGATAGCGAAGCGCGTTTCAGCCAATATCCACACGAGTTTTCAGGTGGAATGCGGCAGCGCGTCATGATTGCGATTGCACTCGCCTGCCGTCCGACACTACTAATTGCGGATGAACCGACGACTGCACTTGATGTGACAATACAAGCCCAAATCTTAAATTTGATGAAAGATATGCAGGAACGTTTTGGAACCTCCATCATACTGATTACCCATGACCTAGGCGTTGTCGCCGGCATGTGCGATCGCGTCGTCGTCATGAAAGACGGTGAAATTGTGGAGACCGGAACGACGGAAGAAATTTTTGATAATCCTAAACATTCCTATACGAAGAAACTGCTCAACGCACTTCCACGCCTTGACGAAGAAAAGAAGCCAAAACGCACTCCTTTACGTACTATTGGTATAGAAAGTGGGAAACCTCTGCTAGAGGTGAAATCACTGAAGCAGCATTTCGACGTTGGGAAAGGCAATGTAGTGAAGGCCGTGGATAATATCAGCTTCCATATAAAACCCGGAGAGACGCTCGGACTTGTTGGTGAGTCAGGGTCAGGTAAGTCGACGACTGGCCGCGCCATTTTACGTCTTCATGAACCAACGGACGGTGATGTTTTGTATCAAGGGATGGCCATCAACCGACTTTCGAAAAATGAAATGAAAACGATGCGACGTCATATGCAAATGATCTTCCAAGATCCGTATTCTTCACTTAATCCGCGTTTCAAAGTGCTTGATATTATCGGTCAGGCATTAGACATCCATGGGTTGAGTAAAAATAAAGAGGAACGAAAAATGAGGGTTGAAGAATTACTTGTTATGGTTGGGCTCGAACCATCTCATGCAATGCGCTACCCACATGAATTTTCCGGGGGACAGCGCCAAAGAATTGGTATTGCACGCGCACTTGCCGTAGAACCTGACTTCATCGTTTGCGACGAACCATTATCGGCACTTGATGTTTCTATCCAGTCGCAAATCGTGGAATTACTGGAAGATCTTCAGCATCGTCTCGGACTAACCTATTTGTTCATCGCGCACGACTTGTCCATGGTTAAACACATCAGTGACCGGGTTGCCGTTATGTATGCTGGGAAAATAGTTGAGCTTGCTGAAAGCGAAGAACTGTATTCCAATCCTCAGCATCCCTATACAAAATCGCTACTTTCAGCGATTCCTATTCCTGATCCGAAAATAGAATCGAAGAAAAAACGAACGCTTATGGAAGAACAAATCGAGGAGGACAAATATCAGCTATCACAATCTGAGTTAATCGAGGTTTCTGATGGGCATTGGGTAGCAGTTCCTATCAATTAAAGTATGTTTCAAACTTCATTTATTACAATATCTATCATATAATTAAACATAAGCAGAGGAGTTATGACCTTTTACGGTTTATTACTCCTTTTTTCACGGCTAGCGCTTGCATATTGGTTCGCAAGTTATTTTATAAAAAAGCATTTCTATCTTGTAATCTCTACAAATCGTAGCAATACTAACAATGAATGGTCTCATTTCTTGTTTTCACTTTTAGTTATTTATGGAGGAGCTAGGTATATGGGTGGGTTATTAGATATTTTCGAGAAAAAGGGACCACGGCGTATACTAATTTTCGCTTTAATTATTTTAATTCTATACAGCGTCAAAAGTATGATGAATATTATTTTGCTTACCTTCATTTTCGCTTTTTTATTGGATCGGCTTATTGAGTTTACGATCAAACGTGTACATTTAAATCGCAAGCTACTGGTCATTCTGCTGTACACAGTGATTGTGGGCTTACTGACAGTTGGCGTTGTAAAGTATTTACCTCTAATCACAATGGAAATCAGTCAAATTATAATAAGGATTACAAACTTCTTTTCCGAACCTCATGACAATGTACTGCTCAGCTACTTAGAATCCGTCATATCTAGCAATCAAATTGCAGCCTACTTGGAAAATGGTTTTTCTTTCTTGTTAAAGTATTTCTCTGATATTAGTAAAACGAGTATTCAAGTACTACTTGCCCTAGTATTAAGCTTATTTTTTTTACTAGAAAAACCACGTTTAATAGAGTTTACAAACAAATTTAAAGATAGTAAGATTGCTCCTTTTTACTTCGAAATTGAGTTCTTTGGCAAAAAGTTCACACGGACGTTTGGAAAAGTGATTGAAGCCCAATTTATTATTGCGATTGTTAATACAATCTTGTCCGTGATCGTATTGCTCATACTCGGATTCCCACAAATAATCGGGTTGGCAATTATGATTTTCTTTTTAGGGCTCATTCCTGTTGCTGGAGTCATCATTTCACTTGTTCCACTGACGATAATTGCTTTTACAATCGGAGGATTCCTGAAAGTTGTCTACGTGATTATTGCAGTCATGATTATTCATGGCATTGAAGCCTATATTTTAAATCCGAAACTAATGTCTTCAAAAACAGATTTACCCGTTTTCTACACGTTTATCGTGCTCATTTTCTCGCAAAACTTCTTTGGCGTATGGGGACTCATTATCGGTATTCCCGTTTTTGTTTTTCTACTTGATATACTTGATGTAACGAATAAAGAATCGGCGCATCCCACATCTATTCTAAAAAGCAAAAAGACAAGGTGAGATTAATTACTTCTCCCTTGTCTTTTTTTCTATCGAAACGCTATCTTTCCAGTCCTAGAAGCTGCTCTTTCATCTCCAAGCCGGCCCGAAAACCGCCCAACTTACCACTTTTTGCAATGACGCGATGGCAAGGAACAATAATCAAGACCGGATTGGCGCCGATAGCGGTTCCGACGGCTCGGACCGCATTCGGTTTTTCAATCCGTTCGGCAATGTCTGAATAGGATACAGTCCGTCCGTATGGAATTTCTTGCAATGCCTTCCAGACAATTTGTTGAAAAGGAGTACCATGAAGATCGATTGGCAATAAGAAATTCCGGCGCTGCTCTTTTAAATAATCGACCAACTCGACAGTGTGCGGCTTCAGAATGTCCGCTTCCTCCGTCAGAGTATGACTCGGAAGCCGTTTGTTCACCCACGCTTCTAGTTCTTCGAATGGTGCGTTCGGGGTACCGATATAGCAAAGCCCCTCTGTCGTAGCTGCTATATACATATTCCATTGCGAGTGATTAAGCGATGTCCAATACACGTTTTTTTCACTGTTCTTCTCCATTCATCTGCACCTCCATTGCTATATTCAATATTGGAACCTATATAGGTTCCAATATTTTTTTGGCTCTTGCCCAGTTTACTTTTTTGAATAACGTGATTAAATAGGACGGATTCGGAAATTCCATGTCCTACTTGTAATTGGCCCCCATTTTTTCACCAAAGCGGTTTATCTTTATTCGTTAATTCAATCATATATAGGGAAAGGAACATAACTAAAACAGCGGTTACACTCAAGATTGAAATTACAATTGTCCAATGGATTTCAAATTGTACTGCTGGGATAAGCGTCAATGTAGGCGCAATGGATATCAAACCAGTGCGTTTTCTAGATTTAGGGGTTACATACTGGTTTTCACCACAGTACGGACATTCAACTCCCCTGTTGAACCTAAGGTACTTGATGAACGCATTCTTCCAATTCCATTTGCGGCCACAACTATTACAGTTCGGCATTTCATCACCCCCAGTTCATACATATACGTTCTTGATAACTAATAAGTTTCATTAAATCAAATCGGACGACTTCCAAGAAGAATCATTGATTAACAATATAACACAATTCTTTTTTTAGTATTACAATAGACCAAGTCTGTGAATTACCTATTTTAATACATAAAGCACTTGTAAGAAAAGTGTGAAAGTATCCATTTCCACTTGTTCGTTTTCGGCTCGCTTTGGACAAATTGATCACGATAACTTTACTAAGGGTTACGTGTGGCTGGACGTAATGCCATAAAAACTCTTGAAGACGTTGGCCTTGGTTCAACTTCCTGGTTTGATAATTGGTCCATTTTCGTAGGTGCGGACTGTATCCAAGCTATTCAATCAACGAATGCAACTACTGAAAGATGGATTATTGACAATTCACTCTTGTTTTATTTTCCATGTCATGATAAAATTATGGATATTGTTCTTTTCACATAATTCAATAATTTAATTCTTATCAAGAGAGACCGAGGGAAGGGCCCTTTGACGTCTCAGCAACCAGCCTTTTCAGGTACGGTGCTAATTCCCTTAGGTGTCCATTTCCCTAGAAGATAAGAAGATAGTCTACGATATTTCGGGGACCCTCTTCTTATAGAGGGTCCCCTTTTTCAATTAAAATGAAAAGGGTGACTACAATGACAAAACGAAGTTTAGAGACAATTCTGGTGCAATTAGGAAATAACAGCGATCCGAAGACTGGCGCGGTTAACCCGCCGATTTATTTATCAACGGCGTACAAACATAAGGGGCTCGGTCAATCGACTGGCTATGATTACACACGGACAAAAAATCCAACCCGTTCCATATTGGAAGATGGAATTGCAAACTTAGAGGGTGGCGATGCTGGTTATGCGTGCAGTTCTGGTATGGCGGCGATTCAGCTTATTCTAACGCTATTCCGCCCTGGGGATGAATTGATTGTTCCAGAAGATATTTACGGTGGCACATATCGCTTGCTCGAACAGTATTCCGACGTTTACTCAATCGGTACAACGTATACGAATTTCGCAGATGTAAATGAGACCGAGAAGTTAATCACTTCGAAGACAAAAGCGCTCTTCATCGAAACACCTACGAATCCACTCATGCAAGAATTTGATATTCGCCTGTACGCAGAACTTGCTCGGAAGCACGATTTACTATTGATTGTTGACAATACATTCTTAACACCTTATTTCCAGAGACCGATTGAACTTGGTGCTGACATCGTCATGCACAGCGCAACGAAATATATCGGAGGACATAACGATGTCCTCGCGGGACTTGTCGTTGCAAAAGGTGAAAAACTTTGTGATCAACTAGCCGCCAACCATAATGCTATCGGTGCGGTCCTCTCCCCTTCCGATTCATGGCTAATCATAAGGGGGCTGAAAACACTGCATTTGAGAATGAAGCAGCATGATGAAAACGCGAAAATACTCGTCAATTATTTGGAGGATGAACCACTTGTTACGGACGTTCTCTATCCAGGAAAAGGCGGCATGCTGTCATTTCGGCTAAACGATAGTGATTTGGTCGGACCATTCCTTGAAAATCTACAGCTCATCACATTTGCGGAAAGTCTAGGTGGAGTCGAAAGTTTCATCACTTATCCAGCAACGCAAACCCACGCAGATATCCCGCGCGAAGAACGGATACGACGTGGCGTCTGCGACCGACTTTTACGTTTTTCTGTCGGAGTGGAAGAAGCTGAAGATTTGATTGCAGATTTAAAGCAAGTGTTTGCAACTTTGAATAGCGGGGTGCTTCAACGATGAGTTTAAATAAAGAGCGATTGGAAACGACCCTCATCCATGCATCGACACGTGGCGATTACGAGCAAAAAACAGGTGCTGTCAACGTTCCTATTTACTTATCTTCAACGTTTCATCAGGAAAGCTTTGATGCGTTTGGGCCGTATGATTATAGCCGGTCGGGCAATCCGACGAGAGACGCATTGGAAAAAACAATTGCCTCACTAGAAGGCGGCGCGCGTGGATTAGCCTTTGCTTCCGGAATGGCTGCCATCTCGGCCACATTTATGCTTCTATCTTCAGGCGACCATATCGTTGTGACCGAAGATGTGTATGGCGGCACATACCGATTCGTAACTGAAGTATTGCCGAAATTCGGTATCGACCATACCTTTGTAGATCTAGCCAATGTCGAGGAAACCGCAAATGCAATTCGTCCGAATACAAAAGTAATCTATATTGAAACACCATCCAACCCTCGTCTAGGCATTACGGATATTGAAGCGATTGTTGAACTTGCAAAAGCGAATGACTGTCTGACTTTTCTTGACAACACCTTCATGTCGCCACTTTACCAACGTCCACTGGATCTTGGCGTTGATATCGTTGTTCATAGTGCTACCAAGTTCTTATCGGGGCATAGCGATATCATTGCCGGATTGGCAGTTACAAAGAGTGAAGAACTTGGCAATCGATTGGCATTCATTCAAAACTCTTTCGGCTCTATTCTAGGCGCGCAGGATTCTTACGCGTTAATTCAAGGTATCAAAACGTTAGGTGCCCGTTTAACACAGTCATCTGAATCGGCACAAAAAATAGCTTCATACTTGAACGACCACACTTTAGTGGAAGAAGTGTTTTATCCAGGGTTAGCAAGTCACCCAGGACACGCAATCCACGCGAAACAGTCGACAAATCCAGGCGCTGTCTTGTCTTTCCGCTTGCCTAATAGAGAGACAGCAAAGGCATTTGTTGAAAACGTCCAGATTCCTATTTTCGCAGTCAGTTTAGGCGGTGTTGAATCAATTCTTTCCTATCCCGCAACGATGTCCCATGCTGCCATGCCTAAAGAACAACGGGAGAAACGCGGCATTACTGAAGGTCTGTTACGCTTTTCTGTCGGGCTCGAACATGTCGATGACTTAATTGCCGATTTTGATCAAGCCCTACAAATAGCCCGGGAGCAAACGGTGACAGTAACTACAAGTCTATAATCAATAAAACAGGCCTAGCATCAGTCGTGTATACTGATGCCAGGCCTTTCTATGTCGAACTTTTCAAAGCTATTATTCGCTATAAAAACCTTCTGGAATTGCACCTATAGTTCTTCGGTGATACAGCAGCGGTTCTTTACTTTCATTCTGAATATCTAACACTTCGCCTATGAATATCGTATGATCCCCAGCATCAATTTGTTGAAACGTTTTGCATTGTAAAACCGCAAGCGAATTTGACAGAACTGGTAGATTTAAATCTGACTCTTTCCAATCGCATTGGCTAAATCGATCGGCAACCCTGCTAGAGAATAACGTACATAATTCGCCTTGATCTGCCGCTAAAATATTTACAGAAAACTTTTCAGCATCTAGAAAGTCACTATAGGTAGATACTCTTTTGTCGATGGACCACAAAATAAGTAAAGGCTCTAATGATACGGATGCAAATGAATTGACCGTTAGCCCCATCGGTTTTTTATCTGCATCAAATGCTGTTACGACAGTGACTCCCGTTGGATAATTCCCCATTGCTTCTTTAAAACGCGCTACTTGTTCTATCTTACTTCCCATATCAGCAACTCCCATTTTCTTATTTCACTTAAAAGCATATCAAATCTGTTAGAATATTTCATACTTTGTGATTCTGTATTAAATTGAATCGTGCATGTTCACTCAAATCTACCATCTCTGTAATCTTTATAGGCCTGCACAATCTCTTCTTCTGAATTCATCACAAACGGACCACGTGCTACTACTTTTTCTCCGACAGGCTGACCTGCATATAACATGATATGCAGTTTCTCTTCTGCGTGAATCTTTACTTCAGTCTTTTCGCCATCTGTTCCACGTTCCAACCAGAGAACCTGTCCCTTCTTCCCCTCCGCGCTTTCACTGCCGAATGTCCCTGTTCCTTCTATTATATATAGAAAACCATTGTAACTGCCAGGAAGGTCCTGTGTGACAGTCGTGCCGGGTTCAACAATCAATTCGACCATCGAAACAGGTACGTGATTTTTCGTGTCAGCCGTAACACCTTGCGAAGAACCGGAAAAAACACGTATCGTAGCGCCATCTTCATAACGGACCGGCATATCTTGTGCACGCATGTTCTGATAACGTGGTTCCGACATTTTTTTATCGCTTGGAAGATTGACCCACAATTGCAGCGATTGAACCGTTTCCCCGACAGCCGGGTCCTCTGTATGAATGATTCCTTTACCTGCCGTCATCCATTGGACGTCTCCGGGGTGTAGTTCCCCTCCCCCAGTTTTATTGTCAAAGTGCTCTAGCTTTCCATCAATCACGTACGTAACGGTTTCAATACCACGATGCGGATGCATGCCAAATGTTCCGCGCACGAAAAAGTCTTCAGCCATCAAAAGAAATGGATCAGCGTCTTGCCAGTTTCCTGGTTCAATTACCAATCCTACTTTATGAGTTGGCGATTGTTGCTGATAAACGACGTCCCTTACACTTCTGATTCCTCTTGAAAAAACTTGTTTATTATTCACGTTAACTTCCTCCTTCTGTTTTCGATTGTATATATTGAACATATGAATACATGTGAAAGTTGAACGAAGGCGCCTTACAGGAGTAGCCGAAGCTGATTTGAAGGGTATCTTCATTTCAAATAGTAACTGATTCCTATATATGTTATTATGGATTAAATTCGCCAAAGTGTGAAGTACGCACCACAAAGTGCTATAGTATACAAAAAGATACTAAAGGAGGTTATTATGGGGATACAGCCTGAACTATGTAAAGTTGACGAAGCTCTAGGGATCTTAGTAGGTAAATGGAAACCAATTATTTTACTGCATTTAATTACTGAAGGAACACAAAGGTTTAGTGAATTAAAAAGATTGATGCCGGGGATTACTCAAAAAATGTTAACCAAACAATTAAGGGAATTGGAAGATGAAGATATTATTAACAGAGTCATCTATCCACAGGTTCCCCCGAAAGTTGAGTACTCTATCTCTGAGTATGGGAAAAGCTTACAGCCTATCTTAGCCATTATGCACGAATGGGGCACCAGTCATGTTACACATATTGAAAAGAAAAGAAATAGCCAGAATACCAACGACGCATTATAATGGATAAATCAAAAACAGACACTCTTCAAGAGATTGTCTGTTTTTGCATTATCCGTAGATTTTTTAAGCTTTAACTGTAGCATTCGTTTTGTTGTAATACTCAATAAAGTTATAAACTACTGAATCCAAGAAATCAATTGTAGCTTTATCAGTAAGTTCGCCAGCTTCGTTCATTTTCTCATGAACCGAACCGATGTATACTTCGTTACCTGGCAGTAAGACAGGTGCTAATGCCGGGTTTGACAAAATTTCTCTTAAGTGAAGTTGCGCACGGATACTTCCGAATGCTCCCATAGAAGATCCTACTATGAAACCAGGCTTGTTTTTAAGTGTAAATTCGCCACCACGTGATAACCAGTCGATTGCATTTTTCAATGCACCTGGAATAGAGAAGTTATATTCAGGAACTGCAAATAATACAGCGTCTGTATCTTTTACATTATTTTTAAAATCCACTACATTTGCAGATGGGTTAGTTTCTATATCAATTGAAAACATTTCAAGATCATTGATAAAGACAGGTGTGATGTCTAATTGATCTGCATAACGACTTCTCATATGTTCAACTAGTTTCAGGTTAAATGAAGTTGAACTAGTACTTCCGATAATTGCTTTAACTTTAATTGCCATGATGTAAAACTCCTCTATATTAATAATTTGTAACTCTGTTTCTAATTTAATTATACACCACTAACACCCAAGGGGAAGTACGCACTTCAGAGTGCCATAGTATACTAAAAGATACTATGGGAGATTAGAATAATAAAAACGTGACCTAATCCCGTAACGATCTCCTGCATGGCCGATCATATCTATAATCTACAGGCCAAAAATCCCGGCACACAAAAAAAGGCATCTCCACCGCCATTGATCCACGGGGAGACGCCTATCTTATTTCCAAGGCTTACTTAAAATAATTAACTCTTAAGTACAGCCAATTGACTTTCCCTAACTTCTTTCGCCGCCTCTACCATTATCTTCAAAGCGCCTATCGTCTCTTCTTCTTTTCTTGTTTTCAAGCCGCAATCTGGGTTAATCCAAAATTGTTTCGGATTAATGGTTTTGAGTGCACGATTAATATTTTGTTTCATTTCTTCCTTACTTGGAACACGTGGGCTATGGATGTCATAAACACCCAGGCCAATTTCTTTATCATACGTATTGTTCTCAAATGCAGCGATAATTTCGCCATGACTTCTTGACGTTTCAATTGAAATAACATCCGCATCCAACGCGCTAATTGATTTGATAATGCCGCTAAATTCCGAGTAACACATATGTGTATGGATTTGCGTATCATTTTCAACAGAAGAAGTTGCCAGTTTGAATGCATAGACAGCAGCATCCAAATAGCTTTCACGTTTTTCTAGATCCAACGGTAAACCTTCTCGAAGTGCAGGCTCATCTACTTGAATCATGCGGATACCGTTCTTTTCAAGCTCTTCAATCTCTTTACGCAGTGCAAATGCAATTTGGTTCAATACGTCGAAACGTGGAATGTCATCCCGTACAAACGACCAATTTAATATCGTTACAGGACCCGTCAACATGCCTTTTACCGGCTTCGTCGTTAACGTTTGGGCATAGACACTTTCTTTCACAGTAATAGGTTCACTAAACGCAACATCACCTAAAATGAGTGGCGGCTTGACGCAACGCGAACCATATGACTGAACCCAGCCAAACTGTGATACTGCAAACCCTTCGAACTTTTCACCAAAGTATTCAACCATATCTGTTCGTTCAAATTCACCATGAACCAAAACGTCAATGCCAATGTCTTCTTGAATTTCAATCCACTTGTCAATCTGATCTTTGATAAATTGCTCGTAGGCCTCATTCGTTATTTCACCTTTACGCCATTTAGATCTTGTCTGTCTGACTTCTGGCGTCTGCGGTAAACTCCCGATTGTCGTTGTCGGCAGAAGAGGTAAATTAAAGCGTTTTTGCTGTTCAATAATCCGTTCCGCAAATGGCAATGAACGATTTACATCTTGCTCAGTTAAATTTTCAATCGTTTCTTTCACTTCAACATTTTGTCGATACTTCGAGTTATTTAGACGAGCAAGTGCATTTCTGCTCTCCTCTAGTCCTGTTGCAATCGTTTCAGTTCCATCGTGAACCCCTCTACTAAGGAGGACAATTTCAGCAAGCTTCTGATCAGCGAATGAAAGACCGCCTTTAATAATTGGATCCAATTTTTCTTCCGTTTCCGTACTAACAGGAACGTGAAGAAGTGAAGAAGAAGGTTGAACAATCAAGCGGCTTTTATCAACATGTAACTGGATTTCTTCTAATAGCGTTACTTTTTTATCTAGATCTGCACGCCATACATTTCGACCGTCAATAACACCCGCCGCAAGTACTTTGTCTTGAGGGAAACCATATTTCTGTAACAATTCAAGCGAATCGCCATGCACAAAGTCCAGACCGAATCCATGTACTGGCAACGCAACAACCGCTTCATAATTAGCTACTTTTTCAAAATACGTTTGTAGGATAATCTTTAATTGTGGCACCGCTTCATGGATTGCTGCGTACGCCTGTTGCACATGTTGGAAATCTTCTTCCGACAACTTACTTGTAAGAATCGGCTCATCAACCTGAACCCACTTGGCCCCTGCTTCTACAAGTTCTTTCAATACTTCGATATATAACGGCGTAAACTGTTGCAGTAAAGTAGGGAAATTCTCTTCGCCGAAAGACTTTGCCAGTTTAATATATGTAACTGGACCTAGGATAACGGGCTTGCCGTCAATACCTAGCTTTTCTTTTGCTTCTTTATAAAAAGCGAGAGGACGGTTTTCAACTAGTTGTGGCGTTACACCTTCTAGTTCCGGAACAATATAGTGATAGTTTGTATTAAACCATTTCGTCATTTCTGAAGCAACTGCATCCTTCGTTCCACGGGCAATTGCAAAATACGTTTCCAAAGGCACTTTACCACCTGTATACTCAAAGCGTGTTGGTACCACGCCAAACATAATCGATGTATCCAGTACATGGTCATATAATGAGAAATCTCCAACAGGAATAAGATCGACACCGAATTCTTTTTGCTTCTGCAAACTTTCTAATCGAATTGTTTCCGTTGTTTTCAATAGCTGTTCTTCTGAATTTGCCCCATTCCAAAAACTTTCCAACGCCCTTTTCCATTCACGTTTTCCACCAATTCTTGGATACCCACTAATTGAACTTTGTACTTTTACCATTGTATGTTAGCCCCTTTATTTTTTATTTTATTTTTTCAATCCATTTTAATACACGACACTCTCGGTTTGAATCACCTCCCTTGCTACAATCGCGTCCACTTTACCGTGTATATATTCCGTCAACTGTACAGTCATGTCATAGCGCATAAAGGGAGTGATTAAATAGATGCCATGAAAATGCTCAAGCGCCACATCAATCAATTCCTTAGAAACCTCTAAACCTTCTCTCGTAGACTGCTCACGATTACCATCTAACAAAGCCATTCTTGCACGTACTTGGTCCGTCAACTTAATGCCAGGTACCTCATTGTGTAGAAACTCGGCGTTTTGCGACGAGGTCAGCGGCATAATTCCGATGTAAATTGGCGTCTCAATATGTTTTGTCGCCTCGTATACTTCAATAATCTTCTCCGCGCTATAGATAGGCTGCGTGATAAAATAGTCGGCTCCTGCTTCTATTTTTTTCTCTAATCTTTCCACGGCGCGATCTAAATGCCGCACATTCGGATTAAAGGCCGCTGCCACAGTAAAGGACGTCTTCTGTTGCAATGACTTCCCAGACTTGGAAATGCCTTCATTGAATTGCTTTATGAGTTGGATCAATTCAAAAGATGTCATATCGAATACAGACGTTGCTCCGGGGAATTCACCGATTTTTGTGGGATCCCCCGTAATTGCCAATAACTCAGTGATACCTAATGTGTGTAATCCCATGAGATGTGACTGCAATCCAATTAAATTGCGATCCCGACACGTAATATGGACAAGAGGCGTTGCACCAATATTTTGTTTAACAAGTGACGCCATTGAAGCATTACATATTCTTGGTGTTGCCAATGAATTATCGGCCAATGTAATGGCATCCACACCAGCATCCTTTAACGCCTGCGCCCCCTTAAAGAACTCACTCGTATTTAAATGTTTGGGTGCATCAAGTTCAACAATTATCGAATGCCTTTTTTTCACTGTTTCAAGCAATGTTGGCGGTTTCGATTCCTTTGACGGCGACTCTACAATTCCTATTTCCGCTTCCTTCTTTTCAACAAATTTCTCTTGAATCGGTTCACGATTTGTAAGTCCTTTCACAAGTGCACGAATATGTTCTGGCGTCGTCCCACAACATCCACCTATTAAACTGACCCCTTCTTTTCGAAAATTCATTGCAAATTTCTCGAAATATTCAGGCTCATTTTCGTAAAACAATTTCCCATCCTTATATCCCGGATAACTAGCATTCGGATAGACCGAGAGTAAAGCGCGCTTCATCAATGGAACCGTTTCTAAAGACTCTAACATATGATGGGGACCGAGGCGGCAGTTGACACCAACGATATCCGCGCCTAGATCTTCCAACTGTTGCAAAGCATCCGCTAGCTCCAACCCATTTTGAAGTACCCCAGCTTCATGCATTGAAACGTTCGTAATAATTGGGATATCTGTCTCCTCACGTGCAATTTTCAGCACCGTTGTTAATTCATCAAAATCGTAATAAGTTTCTAAAAGTAGGCCATCCACTCCCTCTAGAAGTAGGCAATACAATTGTTCCCTAAAGCTGCGCTTGATTTCCTCCTCGGTACCAATGGATGTTCGAGATCCATGAATACCCCCGATAGTCCCTAGGATGAACGTATCATTACCAGCGGCTTTTTTGGCAATTTGGACTGCTGCTTTATTTATTTTTTTTACACTGTCCTCCAAACCATAACGTGCTAACTTAATATAATTGGCGCCATACGTATTCGTTTGAATAATATCCGCACCTGCCTCTATATAGGCCCGATGGATGTGAAGCACTTGTTCAGGATGCGTCAAGTTCAGCTCCTCAAAACATAGATCCACACCGTGTGTATAGAGAAGAGTTCCCATTGCTCCATCACCAATCAAAATGCGTTCTTTCATAGTCTCTACTAGATTCATTACCATCACTTACTCCTTTCACTTTCCTCGAGTCCCGCCCCAAAATTTTTTCCTCGTTCTTTAAAATAAGTTACTTATTGGAATAAATTATTAAAATAAAAAAGAGCCTCTTCCTGTGTTACATAAAGGAAGTAGACTCTAAATCTGAATAAGTCTTCTCCTCATCTACCAAGTCGTTTTATCGACTTGCTGGAATTAGCACCATGCCACAAAATGGCGGTTGCTGAGGTGTCATCGGGCCAGTCCCTATACCTCTCTAGATAAGAAAAACTATTAAGTTGGTTTTGCTTCGTTACGTTATTACAGACTTTACATCATTGTTGGAAAATTAGCAACACATTTACATAAATTAATTAATTGTTTCATAGTTTCAGTTTGTTTTTCCACCCAAACACCCTAGTTACTTGAATAGGATTTTGCTATCCTTGATATAATTAATCAAGTCCCCTCAGCTACACTCACCGATTTCATTCAACAAAAAGAGAACTGAGCGCACATAACAATATTACGACTAATGACCACCGTCCCCACCATAACCCTGCATATAATAAACTATAAGAACAATAACGAACGACCAGTATACTCAGTTGTTGTTCCCATCAAATTGAAGGGAGGTCATTGACTTGAAAACTTCCTTAGGCATCTGGATTGGTTGGCTAGCAATAATTTTAGCGGCTGTAGGGTTCTTTTATGCACCTTATTGGTTAGGTGGTGGCGCACTCGTTTTAGGCTTAGTTTGTTTAGCTTTTCCACAAAAAGCGTTGGCATGGATTTCAATCCTGCTTGGAGCCATTGTGATAGTAATTACGATGTTCCAGTAGCCGGATAATAAATGATAGTTTAAGGCATGTTTGGGTTCTCTACCATACATGCCTTTTTCGTTTGATTAGTATGCTTGCAATCTACCAGTTAATTTTTTCGTAATCCAGCCACATGGGCAGGACCCCAAAATGTCGTTTGTGATAACATATGTGCCATTTCTTGTGGTGATCTATCCATTCCACTCTCCAGCCAACATTGTATGACTCCCAGATGCGCAGAACTTACGTAGGCGACTAAATAATCAAGCGGAATCACCATGTTTTCTTCATTCATGAAATTACTAAACTTATAAAGCATTTTCTTTTTTATGAATTCCTTTAATCGAACTTGAAAAGATGGATTTCCATTCGGTCCTAAAATAACCTTCATAAATTCAAAATTCTCTTCGAGGAATTCAAATAACTTTATTACAAAAGGGAGTGGTTGCTCAACTTGAAGATCGTTTGTATAATTCTGATTCACTGCTTTCCAAGCTTCCTCTCCAATTCTATCCAGTTCCTCAAAAATCTCTCCTTCGCTTTGTTCCAATAAATCATACTTATCTTTGTAATGTAGATAGAATGTCCCTCTATTGATGTCAGCCTTTTCCGTCAAATCACTTACTGTTATCGCTTCAAATCCTTTTTCCTCCATCAATCCTGTAAATGCATCTCGGATCAACCGTCTTGTCCGAACAATAGGTCGATCCATTTTCTTCTTTTCCATGACATTCGCTCCTTTTTACAGACGATATCAAACATATTCCTTCTATTTGTTGATTAGTAAACAGATTTCAATCAATTGATTATTGATGTTATTGGTATTTCAATTATAATATACACTTAGGTCACTATTCAACAATCTGTTCATTATAAGAGGAGGTTTTACCATGAATGTCTTAAAAAATAAATTAGCATTTATTTCACCCATTGCTGTCATTGCCATCATTTTCATTTTTTCATTAACGCTTATACCATCCATTAGTCCAGCGCCTAAAGATATGCCCGTTGCAATTGTTAACGAGGACTTAGGAGCTGAACTCCCGAATAATATGGATAGGAATATGGGTAACACATTAGTCGAAAACATCCGTTCACAAGCCATACCCGGTCAAGATTCGCCAATCAAATGGATTGAAGTGAACAGCTTGGCAGAAGTCCAAAAAGGATTGGATGAAAAGAAATATTATGCTGCATTAGTGATTCCGGAAGATTTCAGTAAAAATCAAGTTTCCCTTCAAACGCCAAAACCGACTTCACCTGAAATTCAGATTTTAGTGAATCAGGGTATGAACCCGTTGGCGGCTAATATGGCGGGACAGATATTAAATGGAATCGTCGACGGAATAAACGCTAACGTCCGAACACAGCTATTGGAAGGTTTCGAAATGCAAGGAGGAACGATTACAACAGAGCAGGCGGCTCTTCTCGTTTCCCCAATTATAAAAAAGGTCATCAACGTCAATGAAATCGGAACAAAGAGCGCGAACGGAAATGCACCCGTTACAATGTTCCAGCCAATCTGGATGGGAAGCATTGCTGGGGCGACTATTATTTTCATAACACTTAGCAAGACTGTATTTAGAAACCGTAAAGATAGGTTGGTAGGCGTTTCCATCCAGGTATTAATAGGTGCAGTTCTTGCGCTTATCGCAGGATTCGGGTTGACATGGTTAGCTAGTACGATGCTCGGTTTAGACATTCCGAAGTTTGGTGATACCGGCTTATTCCTGTCACTCACCTACTTTACTTTCTTCTTAATGATTTCGGCAGTTCTTATGTGGCTAGGGATTAAAGGCATTCCTATCTTCGTGATTATGCTGTTCTTCGGAGCACCACTGCTAGCAATGCCACCGGAGTTCATGTCTTCGTTCTATCGTGATTGGATTAACTCTTGGCTTCCAATGCGCCATATGATTGAAGGGCTTCGTGAACTGTTCTTCTTTGGCAAAGGATTTGGCTGGAGCCACCCTGTTCAAATGTTGACATGGATAGGTCTTGGAAGCCTTGTTGTATTATTTGGTTCTGTATTTAAAAAAGGACCTAAAGATGAAACAGTGAAAAAGTAAGTCATGCATACTAAAACAGCCCAGTGATGCGATTATTACTCGCTTCACCGGGCTGTTTTAATTATTGACTTCGGACTGAAGTCAAACATTGTAAAAGTTTCTTTCAGAGTCAAACTATGAAATTCTTTAAACATCCAGAAAACAGCATCGTTCACATATGATGCAATGAATAACGGCATGACAATCTTCTTCACAGCTTCTTTGTTACTTTTTAATTAACCCCCTCTGATAATTCGCAATACTTGTATATTCCTTTTCCAATACTCTCGATAAATTAATGAATATCGGTAATAGTTTTCTATACTCTTGTACATCAGAATCCACAGGTTTGTGCTTATAAGTACTGCCAACCATTTCAGAAACAACTTCAAATGATTCAATTTTCCCCGTGGCATAGAGTCCTAAGATACAAGCACCTAGACATGAACTCTCATAACTTTCCGGGACAATTACTTCCAAATCGAATATGTCGGCCATCATTTGGCGCCATACTTCCGATCTTGCGAAACCACCAGTTGCTTGAATTCGAATAACTGGTTCATCCATAACTTCAATTAGTGCTAAAAATACTGTGAACAGATTATAAATCACACCTTCAAGAGCCGCCCGAATCATATGTTCTTTCTTATGCGTCATCGTCAAACCAAAAAATGAGCCGCGCACGTCAGGATTCCACAATGGTGCACGTTCACCTGCTAGGTATGGATGGAATAACAACCCATCAGATCCTGGTCTTACACGTTCAGCAATCTTCGTTAACACTTCATAAGGATCAATGCCAAGCCTTTTTGCTGTTTCTACTTCTGATGATGCAAATTCATCTCTAATCCAGCGAAGTACCATTCCACCATTGTTTACTGGCCCGCCAATGACCCAATGATTCTCGGTTAATGCATAGCAAAATATTCGTCCCTTTTCGTCTGTCTGAGGGCGGTCAATGACTGTTCGTATTGCACCACTTGTCCCAATTGTTACCGCTACTTCACCCTTACCTATTGCATTCACACCTATATTAGAAAGTACTCCATCACTTGCACCGATAACAAACGAAGTTTGCGGATCGATGCCTAGCTGTCTTGCTATTCCAGCGTTACAGTTGTTGAAAATCTCAGTTGTTGGTACCAGCTCAGATAGCTGCCCCGGTGTAATACCCGCGATTTCCAAAGCTTCTTCATCCCAATTCAATTTTTCCAAATTCATCATACCCATTGCTGACGCCAATGAATGATCTACAACATAGCGATCAAAAAGCTTCTTAAAAACATATTCTTTAATGCCTATATACTTTTTAGCCTTGTCAGCTATTTCAAGACGCTCATGTACAATCCATGCAATTTTGCTTAATGGTGACATTGGGTGAATAGGTGTTCCAGTTCGCTTGTACACTTCATGACCATTTAACTCTTCTTTAATTTTACGTGCCCAAGCTTCACTTCGATTATCCGCCCAAGTGATGCACTGCGTTAGCGGCTGATCATTTTCATCCATCGCAATAACACTATGCATCGCACTACTAAATGAAATGAACGATAACTTTTCTGGAGAGATTTGAGATTTCCTAATTACAGTTGAAATTGCTTGTAATACAGCCTGATATATTTCTTCTGGATTCTGTTCAGCTGTCGAAATATCTGGTGTGCAAAGTGGATAGCCAATATTTTCTTGTTGGGATATTTCTCCTTTTTCTGTAAATAAAACTGCTTTCGTACTCGTCGTCCCTATATCTACGCCTAACATATAATTCGTCACCACTATCACTCACTTCCTTTAGTAAGCATTTGTTGCGACATCCAAAGGTCTTCCACTTTTCCTTGCACATCATCGAAGTTTTGGTGCAATGCTTGAATCATAATATCTCTATCTTTTATTTTTATGGCTTCAATGTAAACCTTATGATTTTTCAAGATACGAGGAAAATCATCGTATTTTTCCTCTAAACGCATTCGCATCGATAAAAGAATTAAACTTTCCATCACAGGTTTCGTGTTATTCCAAATCAACATGATGTAGGAATGGTCAATTGAACGAATAATTGTTTCATGAAATAAGACATCCTGATAAGAGAACTCATCTGCATCTCTGTATTTAATGGCGACTTCCATCATTTCATGAATTTTACTTAGTTCTTTTACTAATTCACTTGTGTCCATTTTAACAATCCGTTCATAAACGAAAGTTTCTATCAGTAAACGAACATCGTAAATTTCCTTGATATCCTTCTCGGATAACCCAACTACAACCGCGCCCATTCTTTCTAATCGAATAATATTTTCTGATGCCAATACTTTTAATGCCTCCCGGATAGGAGAACGACTTACTTCAAATTCCAACGCTAATTTATTTTCCGATAAAACAGTACCCTTTTCTATCATGCCAGAAATAATCCGCATTCTAAGCTCGCACGCTAAACGTACTCCCATGGAAGCGTTCGCAATCCATTTTAAAGGATATATATATTCCTTTTTTCCACCCATATGCTCACTCCCTCACCTGAAGGTCAATATACTTGTATACAAGTATATTAGTTCGATTAGGATTAAATGTAAACGCTTTTATGTAGGATAAGAAAATAACTCCAATCTTTTATTGTGGAAGCTACTTTTACTGAAGGCGGATCAGTGACAACTAAATAGTCAGTATGCTCTTGCACTAAAATTGAACAGACAAAAAAAGGCTCATTACTTTCCGAAAAAAGTTTGAGCCTATTGAGTTATAGGTGAATAGGGGGAACTTGAATGCAATCTACTTCACTCGCCGCCATCGCATTATTAAACTATAGTCGTCAAATTCCTTTTAAACCCCGACCCTCTACACTAAAATTCTTTATCCCATCAATTTCATCGGTAAGCTGATTTAATTTCTCTTCCAAAGTATTAACAACAAGTAACTTGGCATCCAACTTTTCTTCGTAGTCCAACGATTTAGCTACTATCTCTTTTATTTGATGGTCTAATTGGATAAGTGTTTCAGTATCAATAGTAGGAGTAGTTGTAGAAGTAAACGAGTCTCTTCCTGCTTGACTATCATTGTTCTGGTTCAAACTTTTCTCTAGCCTTGTAAAAACTTCACTATGCTTTTCATTTTGTTCTTTTAAATCCGCTATTTGATGTTGAAGTTCTCCTATCGTATTATTTTTTTCTTCTAGTTCTATTAGTAAACGTTGTCTCACTTTTTCGGTCTGAATACGCTCCTTGTTGGCTATGTCTAATTTTTTAAGTTGAGAATGCACTTGTTTATTTTCTTCTTGAATAAGATCAACAAGCTTATTTTCAAGCCGAGCTATAGTCGTTTTATTAGTTAGATTTTCTTCTTCTATTGCAATAGCCTCAGTATGCTTTTCATTTTGTCCTTTTAAATCCGCTATTTGTTGTTGGAGTTTTCCTATCGTATTGTTTTTTTCTTCTAGTTCTATTAGGGATTGTTGTCTCACCTCTTCTAACTGAGTACGCTCTTTGTCGACATTGGATAACTTCTCCAGTTGCGAGTGTACTTGTTTATTTTCTTCTCGAATGAGATCAACAAGCTTATATTCGAGCTGGTCTATTGTCGTTTTATTAGTTAGATTTTCTTCTTCTATTGCAATAGCCTCAGTATGCTTTTCATTTTGTCCTTTTAAATCCGCTATTTGATGTTGAAGTTCTCCTATCGTATTATTTTTTTCTTCTAGTTCTATTAGGGATTGTTGTCTCACCTCTTCTAACTGAGTGCGCTCTTTGTCGACTTTAGATAACTTCTCCAGTTGCGAGTGTACTTGTTTATTTTCTTCTCGAATGAGATCAACAAGCTTATTTTCAAGCCGAGCTATAGTCGTTTTATTAGTTAGATTTTGTTCTTCTATTGCAACAACCTCAGTATGCTTGTCAATTTGTCCTTTTAAATCCGCTATTTGATGTTGGAGTTTTCCTATCGTATTGTTTTTTTCTTCTAGTTCTATTAAGGATTGTTGTCTCACCTCTTCTAACTGAGTACGCTCTTTGTCGACTTTGAATAACTTCTCCAGTTGCAAGTGTACTTGTTTATTTTCTTCTCGAATGAGATCAACAAGCTTATTTTCAAGCCGAGCTATAGTCGTTTTATTAGTTACATTTTGTTCTTCTATTGCAACAACCTCAGTATGCTTTTCAATTTGTCCTTTTAAATCCGCTATTTCATGTTGGAGTTTTCCTATTGTATTGTTTTTTTCTTCTAGTTCTATTAGGGATTGTTGTCTTACCTCTTCGAACCGCGTACGCTCCTTATTGGCTATGTCTAATTTCCCAAGTTGAGAATGCACTTGCTTATTTGCTTCTTGAATAAGATCAACAAGCTTATTTTCAAGCCGAGCTATAGTCGTTTTATTAGTTACATTTTGTTCTTCTATTGCAACAACCTCAGTATGCTTGTCAATTTGTCCTTTTAAATCAACTATTTCATGTTGGAGTTTTCCTATTGTATTGTTTTTTTCTTCTAGTTCTATTAGTAAACGTTGTCTCACTTTCTCAGATTGGGTACGCTCTTTGTTGGATATGTCTAACTTCTCCAGTTGCGAGTGCACTTGTTTATTTGCTTCTTGAATGAGATCAACCAACTTATATTCAAGCTGGTCTATAGTCGTTTTATTATTCTCAAGTTTTTTATGAAGAGAAGAAACTTGCCTGTCATTTTTTTTGTATCTTTGTTGATCGGAATTGACTCCGTCTTTTAATTTATTAATAACTTCGGTTAACTGTTTACTAATTGGTAATAGATCTGTTTTTGTTTTCTGAAAGGTATCAATAGAAGCGATGAATCTATTGCCTTGTATTCCTCGCAATTGGACAGGTCCCTTATAATCACTAGCCCGCTTTTTAATTTCTTGATTTAACTTAACTAACTCCTCAGCTAGTTCGTTTTTTTCGTTCGTTAATTGTATATTTTCTTGCTCTAGGTTTTCTACTACTGAATAGTGATAGCTATTTTGGTATTTCTTAACTTCATGTTTATGTCTAGCTAATTCCGCCTTTAAAAAGATGATCATTTGTCGAAGTTGTAAGGGGTCGTTATTTTTTATGTTTTCACTATTCACGTCAGTACCTCCTATAGCAATATTTTTAAGGCTAGGTTGCAACAGATGACATTAGAACTTTTCTTTTAGTAATGTAAGAATTTCTTCAAATTCTTTTTTGCTATCCGCAATAATATGCTCAAGTTCCTCTACGTTTTTCACTTGAGAATCCTCGCACACTTTTTCATGCGTTCGACTTTTTCCATTCATCAATAGATAGAGTATCAACATATTCAATGTGCTATTTTCCAAAAACACAAAACTATTATTGGCTTCCCCTTTTCCTTCTTTTAGCCCATTAAGCTGATCTTTCATAAATTGGCTGATGACATGCTGCACTAATAATTCTTGCTCTTTGCCATCTAGATCACTCATTTTCATCCTCCTGTTTCTGCACGGTTCCATTGAGATTAATGGGATTAATCACAGCGATTCCATCTTTCATTTGATCACTATACGTAAATCCTAGGATACTGGCCGCATAAGATTCTTTGGGAGACCATGTAATCTGGAAGTTTGAAAATGAAATGGTCTCATTAGGTTCAATGGATGCTTTCCCTAAAGGTCTAAGCCAAAACTCCTCTTTATTCGTTTTCTCATTTGTACGTTCCCAGCCATCTGCAACTTTCAATGACTGCTTAAAATCGGCATAAACGTACCTCCCTGAAAAGGAGAAGGGAGACCCTGTAGATACTTTTATACACATAGATGGATTTGTGATTGGCTGGTTACCCAAGTTATGTATATGGTAAGAACCAATGCATAAGCTCTCCTGCTCAGGATCGTGAGAAATGTTCAATGAATAAGTGAAATAGCTTATTATATTCATACTGACAGGTTCACTGAGCTCATCTACCAACTTTTTAATTTCATATAAATACGATTTTGTTTGATGCTGAAGCTGAGTAATTTTCGCTTCTACATCGTTGTGATTGTTCCTCATTATTCTCTACCCCTTTCCCAAAAAAAATGAAGGGAGGAATATCCTCCCTTCATTATATGTTTTGGCCCTACTCGTTATCACAATTGGCCTATATTAGTGGCAGCAATGTCCGGTTTCAGGGAAAACAACTGAGCATTGTTTCGGACGCATTGGTGCAGGGCAAACAGTTGGTAAATCATCTCTTGGTTCACAGTAATCAGCTAAAAATTCAACAGTTACTGGGAATGTCGATTGAATGCTTTGGCAGGTAGATACCGAGATAGATAGACCAGAGAATGTCATTGTACCTTCTGCTCCACCACCAGTGAGTGTTCCAGTAGAACAGACGAAACAATCAAGATCTGTGTACGTAACTTCAACATTTGTTCCTTCAGGGGCACATAGAATGACTTGTTCACAACGGGTAACCGGGATATTTGCACTCGTCATTATCGTTCCGTTCGCTAAAGTAACGATGATGCTTACATCAAAATTCTTTTGAATACCGAGCTGCTGAAGTAAAACTGTCTTTCCATCAATACAAAATGGGCGATTCTCCCGATGTAGGATGACGATTGGATTCGACGCAGCGGGATTCACTTCACATGTAACCATCGCACCACTAATCGCGCCAGTAGGCATTAAAGCCGCGGGATTGAAAGTAATTGGACCCGTTGGCGAAATATCAAACGAGTTTTCTTTAACGATCCAATCATATACCTTATCTACATTTATACAAATTAACTCTTTTCCATCACATGGCTTTTTTTCTTGCATGTTGCAGGCACCTCCAAATTTTTTTTCTTTCATTCGTATCATATGATGTGAAGAAATTAGTGTTTAGGCACACCAATGACTTATCGAGATAAAATTATAAACCAGATAGTTTGAAGTAAGTATTCCTTGTAAGGCGCCTAAGCTCAGTATATATAGGTACGCTTTTTTTTCAACATATTTAAAATAGAAAATGCAAGAGTCAATTGGAATAAATGTATCTGTATGGGTGAAGTTCACCTATACAGATTCCAGCTCTTTATTCTATTATCATCCGATTCTAAAAGTGATAATGTGTCACGTAATGAAAACACGATTAATAGTATAGTAATGTACTACAAAGGGGTGAAAAGTGATGGGAGATTCTAAGTTATACTCCGCACAGGACATTGAAAAACTGAAGCAAAAAATCGCGACTTACAAAGATACCCTTACCACATTAAAAACTGGAAACTCGGTTGACGATTACCTTGCCATGAAGATCGAAGCGAATGGTTTTAAAACAAAAGTCTCAAAGTTAGAAGGCGTAATGGAACTAATGAATGAAAAGCAAAGTGTACAACTGGAGGAGTATGAGCAACAAATTAGAAGTTTATCAGTACAGATGGACTCTCTTAACCAAACGATTGAGGGGTTAAATCAAGACCTTTCCCACGTCAAGAATAAATTAATAACAAGTGATAACGAGGAACATATTGAAAATATAATTGCTCCATACAATGCACAATACCCTGCAAATATCGCCTATGCTACTCAAGAAAAGGAAGAGGACTTTATAGAAGAAACTGCACCTATTTCTTCCATGAGAAAATCTAATCGGCCGCCATCTTATAGACAACTGCAAAATCTAATAGGAAACGCTACTAACATCGAAGAAGATTCAAATGAAGTAACGCCGATAGTAAGTACCGATATTCACAAGGATTATCTAGAAGAACAGCAACCCAATAAACTTAGTTTTCCGTATACCGGCATTCATCCTAGTCAAATCTATAATGGGCCGTACAGAAATGTGAGTAGGGCAACGACCATTCATCTTACTAATACTACCAAAAACAAAGCAGTTCCAATAAACGTAAACGAGAATTCGGATCCGGTTTCGTCACGAACGACTAACGAACTTGCAAATAACGAAACGGTGACGCCAGATCTGTCTTTGTTACAGACGGATAGCGAGTATGCAAATAACGAAACGGTGACGCCAGATCTGACTTTGTTACAGACGGATAGCGAGTATGCAATTAATGAAACAGTGACGCCAGATCTGTCTTTGTTACAGGCGGATAGCGAGTATGCAATTAATGAAACAGTGACGCCAGATCTGTCTTTGTTACAGGCGGATAGCGAGTATGCAATTAATGAAACAGTGACGCCGTACCCTGAGGAAGTGCATAATATAGCTATAATTGAGGAGGACAAAGCTCCAATTGAACCTTCTAACGAAATGAAACGACAACAACATAAAAACAAAGAATCGTTATCGTTGTTTAATATTTTTCGGAAGAAGCAGTAATTTAAAACTTCTGAAAAATAATCGCTGAATATGTTGACTTCATAAACCCATCAATAACACTTCTTCGCTTAGGGCGCTCCTCAGCTTAGTTCATATGCCATATTCAATACTTTAACCTTTATAGTTAGATGAAATCTCTGGCATCGACAAATTTATGTACCCCAATTAAAAAAGCCATTCCGACTGAGTGTCAGGACGGCTTTTTTTGATTCTAAAATTAGATTAGCAAAATCCAGCTAATAGCAGCTCTTCTGTAGTTACACAGTTATTCAAGAGAATACGCTTTACGCTGCACTAAGTTAAAAGTTATTACTAACAAGTAGTTGATAGCCCGTCCGCCCTGCAATTGTTTTGAATAGGATAACAGAGAAAGGAGGTGTTAATATGATTTCAAATAATTTTAAAATGCATGGATGTAGTGGATGCGGTGGATCTCATCGCAACAGTTCAGGTTGCTTCCGGGTCGATACAGGACAACTCAATTGTAATGTTGGACCATTCACAGCCGTTGCCGCTGGTTGTATCCCGCCAGCTAACGCTAATACTGGTTCAATCATCCCATTCGCTTCTGGTGTTGTACCAGTCACTTTGACTAGTATTCTAGGTGGATTAGTTAGTACGCCCGCATTCGTTGGGTTTGGTACTAACATTCTCAGCCCAACCGTTCTTGGTAGCACAATAGACTTGTCAGGTTTATTCAACGAAGCTTTTTCAGTTCCGCGAGCAGGTACTTTAACAGCTATTTCTGCATCTTTCACTGCAACAGTTACATGGACACTTCTCGGAACGACAACAATCACAGCTCAAATCTATCGAGCACCGGCAGGAAGTAATACCTTTAGTCCTACAGGTGTATCTGTAAATCTAGCTCCATCTATCACAGTTGCCCTACCTGTAGGTACTACAGTTTTTGGGGATTCGTCGAATTTCTCACCTGTACCAGTGGCAGTGGGAGACCGCTTGTTAATGGTGTTTTCATCAACTACTTCTGGAATAGATATCGCAGGTCTGGCTATCGGTACAGCAAGTGCAGGTATCACTATCTCGTAAACACTTACTATCGATGGAAAAAGTTCACATGAATGTGTTCTAAACGACTTTTAAACCCCTTGTATTAAAATGCAAGGGGCTTTTTATTTTTATTTATTTCGGTACCAATGCACGTTGTAGCCCTTACTACTTTTCGCATAGAATTGACATCCAGCAACAACTTATCCCCCTTGATTATATGAATCAACTCTTTGGTATAATTTCAATAGCCTGATATCTAATATAAGATGTTCCGGAAATGGGCCCATATCTCGAATATAAACAAGCGCCTTTTTGTGTTTTCGGCGATTGCCTTCGGGGTGGTAAAGATCCCGTGACAAAAAATATGTTCAGCCTGAATTACATTGATAGCATCCATTTAACGGGAAGAATGATTCTTAACGATGCACTGAAATTGAAACTTTTCAAACAAAACAAATTGTACATTTCGGAAATCCTTCCAAGGGAAGTGTTTGAAGAAGTAGAGGCGTTTTACAATTTATTAGAACGTAGAGAATTGAGAAATGATCTTGTAGTTCTTACCACACTTTCACATTCCGGTCTTCGAATTGAGGTATTACTCGCTTTGAAAGTATCTGACATCAATTTTTGGACAAATGAAAACTGATATAAATACATCTATGACCATTTACTCTCAAATCACAAGAAACACAAAAAGTCAGGCTTCTCATTTGTTTAGCAGCCACCTTTCGGTATGGACTGATAAACTCAAAGAAACCTGACACTTTTTTATTTATATTTCATTCTCGCTTTTTTCTCGCCTTAACAATGATTAAAGCATCCTAAACCCTTTGACACCAAGGTTTATGGGTGCTTTTTACATCATGCCGCCCATGCCACCCATATCAGGCATTCCGCCCATTGCACCAGCTGGCTCAGGAAGGTCTGCAACTACTGCTTCAGTAGTCAAGAACATCGCTGCAACAGATGCTGCGTTTTGGAGTGCATAACGTGTAACCTTAGTCGGGTCAACGATTCCAGCTTCCATCATGTTTACCCACGTACCGTCAGCTGCATTGAAGCCAATTCCTACTTCTTCGCGTTTCAGACGGTCTACAACGATAGATCCTTCAAGACCAGCGTTGTTAGCGATTTGACGTACAGGCTCTTCAAGCGCGCGAAGCACAATTTTAATACCTGTAGCTACGTCGCCTTCAGTAGTCTCTAGTAATGCTTCTACTTTACTATAGACGTTTACAAGAGCAGTACCACCACCAGAAACGATACCTTCTTCAACAGCTGCACGCGTTGAGTTCAATGCGTCTTCGATGCGAAGTTTACGTTCTTTAAGTTCAGTTTCAGTAGCTGCTCCGACTTTGATAACTGCAACACCGCCTGCAAGTTTAGCAAGACGCTCCTGCAATTTCTCTTTATCGAATTCAGAAGTGGATTCTTCAAGTTGAACACGGATTTGGTTAACACGTGATGCAATAAGCTCTGAATTGCCGCTACCTTCAACGATTGTCGTGTTGTCTTTTGTAACAACAACTTTCACTGCATGGCCAAGCTGAGAAATGTCAGCAGTTTTAAGGTCAAGACCCAGGTCTTCTGTGATAACTTCTCCGCCAGTCAAAGTTGCAATGTCTTCAAGCATCGCTTTACGGCGATCTCCGAAGCCTGGTGCCTTAACAGCAACAGCATTGAATGTACCGCGTAGTTTGTTCACAACAAGTGTTGCAAGTGCTTCGCCTTCAACGTCTTCTGCAATCATAAGAAGTGGTTTACCTTGTTGTACAACTTGTTCAAGAACAGGAAGGATTTCTTGGATGTTCGTAATCTTTTTATCTGTGATCAAGATATAAGGATTGTCCAACACAGCTTCCATTTTGTCCGTATCCGTTGCCATATATGCAGAAGCATAACCGCGGTCAAATTGCATTCCTTCAACAACGTCTAGTTCAGTTGTGAAGCCTTTTGACTCTTCGATTGTAATAACGCCGTCGTTGCCAACACGCTCCATTGCTTCAGCAATGAGTTTCCCAACTTCTTCGTCTCCAGAAGAAATAGATGCAACTTGTGCAATTTCTTCTTTTCCTTCGATTTCATTGGAGATTTCTTGAAGCCCTTCAACAGCAGCGATAACCGCTTTTTCGATTCCTTTACGGATTCCGACAGGGTTAGCACCCGCAGTAACGTTTTTCAGTCCTTCACGGATCATTGCTTGCGCTAGAACCGTTGCAGTCGTTGTACCGTCACCAGCAATTTCATTCGTTTTAGACGCTACTTCAGCAACCAGTTTTGCACCCATATTTTCGAATGCATCTTCAAGTTCGATTTCACGTGCAATTGTTACACCGTCATTTGTAATAAGCGGTGAACCAAATTTCTTCTCAAGGACAACGTTACGTCCTTTAGGTCCAAGCGTTACTTTTACAGCGTTTGCTAATGTATCGACCCCACGTAGCATTGCGCTTCGTGCGTCTTCGTTGAATTTAATTTGTTTAGCCATTTATAAGTACCCTCCTGATTTTTCGTGTATTTTTAAACAAGTTGTGCATCAGTCTATTAGCCAATAATTGCTAAGATGTCACTTTCACGCAAGATCAGATATTCATTACCTTCATGTTTGATTTCAGTACCTGCATATTTTGAGAAGAGGATTCGATCTCCTTCTTTAACTTCCAATTCGATACGTTGTCCGTTTTCAAGAACGCGTCCAGTACCTGTAGCAAAAACTTTACCTTCTTGCGGTTTTTCTTTTGCAGAGTCCGGTATAACAATACCGCTTGACGTTTTTTCTTCTGCCTCGATTAGCTCGATAACAATACGGTCACCTAATGGTTTCAACAATTGAAACAACCTCCTCAGATAATATCTCCCTTTTAGCACTCGGTAGACATGAGTGCTAATACATTTCTAATCATAATGAACATTTGCATATATTGCAAGTGAAATACTCCGAACATTTTCTCTTTGCTTATCTACCTCTAAACAGCTAAAATTGACTTCATCCCCAGTTGAAAGGGTGGCGCTACTTGAAGAATTGGAAAATCTATATGTATCTTTTATTTACCTACATTCTAATGCATGTGGGCAGTGTATTTTTGGCGCAGGGCTTATTCGAAAACTTTCCTTGGAATGAACAATACACCGAACAGGACATGAAGTACCGGGCGAGTTCTTGGTCGCTCTTCACCGTTAATTCAATTGCCGCGATCATTTTTCTACTAATCATTTTGAAGAAGAAAAAATTCTTCCAAGTATTCGGAGGTAAAAAATCTACCATCGGCAATTCAGTACTTTGGGGATTCATCGGTTTCTTCCTTGCCTTGGGTGGACAAATGCTTGCTGGTGCCATCGAGATTGCAATCGGAATAGAACCAGGATCCGATAACACCGCAATTCTTTCCGACATTGCGAAAGTGTCACCAATTATCATCATTTCAATCGTACTATTCGCACCATTCCTAGAAGAAATCATTTTTCGACGAGTTATCTTTGGCGGAATTTATCAAAAGACAAACTTTTGGATTGCAGCCATTGTCAGCGCCCTAGTGTTTGCTGCTGTTCATAATGAATTCGAACACCTTCTAATTTATATGATGCCCGCTTTCGTCTTCTCTTACTTGTATTACCGGACGAAACGCATACTGACACCAATGATTGCCCATTTACTAATGAACGGATTTGTCGTTGTCCTCAATTTAAACATTGAGAAGTTACAGCAATTGCAAGAGGACTTGAAACAAGCAATAATCTTCTTTATGCACTAAAAAAGTCTTCCACAGCCCTATGTAGGGTTGTGGAAGACTTTTTTCATTTCTGCTGTTGCTCATTAACTTCATCAATCTGACGCTGTTGTTCAGCTTTCGCCTCTTCAAATTGTCGCTGCTGTTCGGCCTTCAAGTATTTTCGGTGACCGAAGCGTGAAATGAAAATACTTATTTCATAAAGTGCAAACAATGGAACTGTGACAAATGCGTGTGACAACAAGTCAGGCGGTGTAATGAATGCCGCAATTACAAATAGAACAAAGTAAGCATATTTCCGTACTTTCACAAGTGTGGTTGGATCCAAAATACCAAGTCTTGTTAAAAATAACAAGACTATCGGTAATTGGAAAACAATACCAAACGGAATTAGCAATTGGAAAAGGAACGAAAAATACTCATTAATGCCAATTGTTTGGGTTATATCGAGCTCCGTGGATAAAGTCATCATGAATTTCATCACATAAGGTAGCAGGACGAAATACGAAAATACAATACCACCAACAAACAGGAAAAATGTGAACGGGATATAATTCAATGTCGCGCGCCGCTCAGTTTCATGTAATCCAGGTGAAATAAAGGACCATAATTGATACATAAGCACCGGTGAAATGACGATGAGTGCAATAAAGACAATCACTTTCACGTAAATCATAATCGGGTCAAGTACATTGAAAGCATTTAACGCAATATTATGTGCTTCCCCATCATTTTGCAGGAACTGAATAAGCGGTTTTGCTATAAAGAAAGCCCCCACTACCGCAACAACAAAGAAAACGACGATAATCATCAGCCGTTTTCTAATTTCATCTATATGCTCAATGACTGTTAAGTTTTTATCATTCATCTGACAAACATCCTAACTTACTTCAGTTCTTCTTTCTTGTCTTCAACTTTCTTTACTTCATCGTCTTCTACAAGACCTTTTGTCGCGTGTTTGAATTCACGCAGTGATGAACCAAAGGCTTTCCCGATTTCAGGCAGTTTCTTGGGACCGAATACGAGCAAAGCAATAACAGCAATGATAATCAGACTTCCTGGACCTGGCATCTCGGACACCTCCTTCATAAAGATGGGGATTGAACTCAATCCTTCTTTTGTCTATTTTACACGAAATCCGCCGGAATTACTATTTACGAAGCGTCACATATGTGAATCTTTTACGTCGTTTTTTATAAAGTAAATAAGCGTTTGCAATTCGACAGACAAATCGATTGTATGAACCCGTAACGATTCAGGTACCGTTAGCCGTACCGGAGTAAAGTTAAGGATTCCTTTCACACCAATAGCTGCAAGCTTATCTGTCACTTCTTGCGCTACACGTGAAGGTACTGAAAGAATGACGAGTTCGATTCCTAATTCCTTGATTTTATCCTCAATCGTATCAGGATGAAAGACCGGAATTCCACTCATCTCTGTCCCTTCATGCGTACCTTTCGGATCGAATGCAATGATGATGCGCGTATTGTGATTTTTATGGAAATTATATTTCAAAAAAGCGTTCCCTAAACTACCAACGCCAATGAGCGCTACATCTGTCACTTCATCCTGATCGAGAGCCTGACGGAAAAAGTCGACTAGATAATGCACATCATACCCGTACCCTTTACGGCCAAGTGCACCGAAATGTGAAAAATCACGTCGAATCGTGGCAGCATCAATTTTCATAGCTTCGCTTAATTCACTGGATGATACTCGTTTCTTCCCTGAATTCGCGAAGTTTTGAAGAAACCTATAATATAAAGGCAAACGTTTTGACGTCGCCTGCGGAATTTTGATTGTTTCCCCTATCATTTTAACCCTCCTGAGTGTATCTAAAGGCGATTCTATCGTACAGTAGATAATGAGCGTTGTAAAGTCGACCGTTGCACGCCTGACGCCATTCATTTAAACTGAAGAGGAATAGAGGTGCTTTATTTGATCGTATTACAAGTGAACGGATTAACAAAATCATTTTCAGGAACAGATATATTAGAAAACGTAAAGCTGGAAGTACAGCACCGCGACCGCGTCGCACTTGTTGGACGCAACGGAGCCGGTAAATCGACATTACTCAAAATAATTGCAGGTGAAATGAGCGCTGATTCGGGGGATTTAATCGTCCCTAAAGATATCCGGATTGGGTACCTTGAACAGCATTCAGGTATTGATTCTGTCTTGACGGTTTGGGAAGAGATGATGACTGTATTCGAACCACTCCATAGTATTGAAAGACGGCTTCGATCGCTTGAAGGGCTTATGGCAGACCCGTCCGTCTACGACAACCCGAGCGACTATGATCGCGTTATCAAAGAGTACGACGCCCTACAAATCGAATTCAAAGACTCTGGCGGCTATCAATATGAATCTGATACTCGCTCCGTGCTTCACGGGATGCGTTTTTACCCAGAGGATTACAGCAAAAACGTCAATCTTCTTTCCGGTGGTCAGAAGACGCGATTGGCACTCGCTAAAATGCTGCTTAGTAAACCAGATCTCCTCATCCTTGATGAACCAACAAACCATCTGGATATCGAAACGCTTGGCTGGCTAGAAAAATACTTGGTATCCTACGAAGGCGCAATCTTAATTGTTTCCCATGACCGCTATTTCTTAGATGAAATCGTGACAATTGTCTACGAAGTCTCGCGGAAAAAAGTCGCGAAGTTTACAGGTAACTATAGTGCGTATCTTGACGAAAAAGCGAAAAATTATGAACGTGATCAAAAACTTTACGTCAAGGAAATGGGTGAGAAGGCCAAGCTCGAGGATTTCGTTCAACGTAACATTGCCCGGGCATCAACATCAAAAATGGCGAAAAGCCGACGTAAAACGCTTGAAAAGACTGATTGGATGGGTTCTCCTGATGGAGATGAAAAATCCGCAAACTTTACCTTCTCGATTGATCGTCCCAGTGGAAATGATGTACTAGCACTGGAAGAAGTAGCTGTCGGTTATGACAGTATCCCTGTTTCAACTGGTATCGGCATGCGTGTCTACAAACAAGACCGCATTGCACTTATCGGACCGAACGGCGTCGGTAAATCAACCATTTTGAAGACCATCGTCAAGTCCCAAGAACCACTAGCAGGAAAAATTCGTTATGGTACAAATGTTCAATTTGGCTATTACGACCAAGAACAAGCGACACTTATCGGAACTGGGACCGTTCTTCAGGAGCTTTGGGATGATTGGCCGACGATGAATGAAAAAGATGTTCGCTCAGTACTTGGACGCTTTTTATTTACAGGTGAAGATGTTGAGAAGCCCGTCTCTTCCCTGTCAGGTGGAGAAAAAGCTCGATTATCTCTCGCTAAATTAATGTTACAAAAATCAAATACACTTGTCCTTGATGAGCCAACGAACCATCTTGACTTGGATAGCAAGGAAATTCTTGAAAATGCATTGGATGACTTCCCAGGCACCCTCATCTTCGTGTCGCATGACCGGTACTTTATCAATCGCATCGCTACAAAGGTAATCGACATCAGTGCAACAGGTACAACCGAATACCTCGGTGATTATGATTACTTCATCGAGAAAAAACTGGAACAGGAAGAACTACTTGCCGAATCTAACGCCGCTAAAGCAACAGCAACTCCTGTCATTGAAAGAAAAAATGATGATGATAAAGAACTAAAAAGGCAGGAAAGAAGACTGACTAGAGCTATTGACGAAGTCGAATCGCAACTAACTATTTTGGAAGATGAAATCGTAGCACTGCAAGATGAACTTTCTACTCCTGAATTTGCAGACGATCATGTGAAATTAATGGAGTTACAGGCACAGATTGATGCAATTCAGGCACAGCATGACAGCAAGTCCGAAAATTGGCTTGGTCTTCAAGAAGAACTAGAGGCATTGTAAGATGAGTTTGAACGTCACGCTAAACCAGATCCAATGGTTTAGCGTGACGTTTTGTCATTTCTTGCTGTCGTAACCTATCAAATAAAAGTAGGAAAAGATATTCCCTGAAAAATGTTTCCACAACCTTATCCACACAAGAAATGTAGTTATACCTGTAATACTCCGTTATTATCCACACTATCCACAAACAATGCATTTCTTATACACATAGTTATCCCTTAATCACTGTTACTAAATGTACATATACAATTGTTATACACAACTTATCCACAACTGTGCATAAGTACGAACGTTCCCTATTGACATCTAAAAAAAAATCGGGATAAAAAAACACGAAAGTTGTCAAAATATGACGACTTTCGTGTTTTTACTTAATTACTGTTTCCATGACACTAGGGGCATACCAGGCTTACCATTCATCGCAAGATTTCCGCGTATTCCATCTATAAACATGGCCGATCCAGCTGCAGCAATCATTGCCGCATTATCTGTACATAATGCGATTGGTGGAACGTAAAAAGGTATATCTTGCGTCTTAAATGTTTCTTCAAGAGAAGCACGTAACCCTTTATTCGCTGCTACTCCGCCAGCGGCAATTACCTGTTTCACACCGAACTCTTTCGCTGCTCTTAACGCTTTCGTCGTCAACACCTCAACGACACTTGCTTGGAAGCCAGCCGCAACATGAAAGGGATTTACATCCTCCCCCTTTTGTGCGAGATTATGCTTATAATTAATCACTGATGATTTAAGACCGCTGAAGCTAAAGTCATATGAACCTGGCTCGAGCCATGCTCTCGGGAAAACAACTTGGCCATCGCTTTCAGCCGCTAACTTATCGATTTTTGGTCCGCCCGGGTAAGGAAGACCCAGTACACGAGCTACTTTATCATAGGCTTCACCAGCAGCGTCATCACGTGTTTCTCCAACTAATTTAAACGAACCATGCCCCTCCATTATTACTAGCTCTGTATGGCCTCCTGAGACGATGAGCGCAAGAAGTGGGAACTCCATGGGCTGCATTAGTTGGTTAGCGTATATATGTCCTGCAATATGATGAACACCGATAATCGGTAAACCGTTGGCAAAAGCAAATGCTTTCGCAGCATTAACACCAATCAACAAGGCCCCTACCAAACCAGGTCCTTCCGTAACAGCAACTGCGTCAAGTTCCTCAGGTTTTAGTTCAGCATTCGCAAGTGCTTCTTCAATCACCAGTGTAATTTGCTCAACATGGTGTCTCGATGCAATTTCCGGCACTACCCCACCAAACCGTTTTTGGCTAGTGATTTGAGATGCTACGACGTTCGATATAATCTCTGTGCCGTTTTTCACGACGGATGCAGCGGTTTCATCACAGCTTGTCTCAATTCCTAAAATATAGCTATCTTTTGTCATTTGAATTCCACCCACATGACGAGCCCATCTTCATGGTCGTCCGTATAATAGTTTTTCCTAATTCCGCCGTCCTGGAACCCAAGCTTACGGTATAGATTTTGAGCCGTAATATTGGTCATCCGCACTTCCAGTGTCATTAAACGGACTTCTTTTTCTATACAAAGCGTAATCGCTTCCTTCATAAGAGCTTCGCCGATGCCATTACCCCTTAAATGCTTTCGTACCGCAACATTCGTAATATGGCACTCATCCAGTATTATCCACATTCCGCAATGCCCGATAACTTCATTTTCATAAACTGCAACAACATAGTGCGCATGTTCATTTTCGGTCATTTCATGCTCAAAAGCTTCTGCAGTCCACGGCGTAGCAAATGATTCCTTTTCGATTTCAACAACTGAAGGAATATCCTCTACTCCCATTTCTCTATAACTAATCTCTTTATCCACGATCATTGTCCTTCCCCTGCTCTTTTAACCAATTTGCTTCAGCTTCAGCAATACGTCGATATTCCGGAACAAATGCATGTATATCCGCTTCTGATTCTGATTGAGCAGCAATATATATAAGGGATGAAGCTCGTGGTAGATTAAATTGAAGGGGTGCTAGAACTGCACGGTGTCCTAGTTGTTCAATAAGTTTTTTCTCATGCATTGCTGTATCTTTTCCAACGAATAAAACAGGACTACTGTGTTGCTCAAGCAAATGGACCAACTCTTCCAACGAGTAATGGCCATCCTCAATAATTTCAGTAAGCTTTCCTTCAACATATTGATAAACGCCGGCATAGACATTGCCCCGTCTCGCATCAACAATTGGACAAACCAACCCATTGAAGAATAATGCATTTGCCGCCAGTGCTTTTAAAGTGGATACGCCCACAAGAGGTTTACCAAGTGTCCATGCAAGTGTCTTCGCTATCGTCACTCCAATTCGTGCGCCTGTATAAGAACCCGGCCCTTCTGAGACTGCAATTGCATCAATATCCGTAGGTACTAAACCCGCTTGTTCCAACAACTCTTCAATTGCTGGCATGGCACGTAGCGAGTGGTTAATAGCCATCGCTGAAGTTCCTTCTATTAATAGTTCCCCATCTTTCACAAGTGCAACTGAAATGGGCGTGTTAGCCGTATCGATACCTAGCCAGATCATAAGAAAATCCCCTCGCAAATCTTTTCATATCTTTCACCTATTGGCGTGAATGTAATCATCCGTTTATCTCCGCCACCATGAACAAGCTGGATTTCCAGACGTTCTGCCGGCAAATCATCTTGTATAAGATGCGCCCACTCGATAACAGATATTGCATCTCCGTAAAACAATTCATCCCAGCCAAGATCCTCATCACTGCCAGCTAAGCGATAGACATCGAGATGATTTAGTGGGTAATTACCTTCGTACTGTTTGATGATTGTGAATGTCGGACTGTTAACCGTGCGTGTAATGCCAAGTCCTTTTGCAAGTGCCTTTGTAAAGGTCGTTTTACCCGCACCTAAATCGCCTTCAAGCGTAAGTACGTCCGGTGGTGTCAGAAGGGCTGCAAGTTTCGTTGCAATCTGCTCTGTCTCTTCTATAGAATTTACTTCTATTTCCCTAGTCATAGGTTATTTCCTCTCTGCTTCTTTGCTATAGTGTACCGAAAACATGATATATCAGAAAGCATCTACGCTTATATATGTATTTTCGGATGGGGGTGTTGTTTACTTTGCTGAAAACGTTGCTTACTTTTGTTATAACGTTGTTTATTTTTGTTGAAGTGTTGTCTACTTTGCAAAAAAAATGTTGCCTACTTCTTTTTCAAATAAATATATTTGTTAAATCCTAGAATTCTATATACAAAAAAACCAATCCCGGAATTAATCCCTAGAATCGGTTCTGAATTTAAAATTTAATGGCGGTCCCGACCGGGATCGAACCGGCGATCTCCTGCGTGACAGGCAGGCATGTTAACCGCTACACCACGGGACCTTACTATGTAATAATTTTCGATTTTTCAAGTAACTTCATCACATTAATATCGAAAGTAAATATGTGAGACCGGCGACGTCCTACTCTTGCAGGGGGAAACCCCCAACTACCATCGGCGCTGAAGAGCTTAACTTCCGTGTTCGGGATGGGAACGGGTGTGACCTCTTCGCAATCGTCACCAGACCTACATCGTCTTTTCTTAAAGACAATACTTAGTATAGCATATCTTATGATAATTACAAGTGGTTTTTTCATCGATGTGTTTTATTCGTTAATAAAAGAATAAAATAGATTGATAAAAGTCCTTTTCGAACATAAATTAAGTTACCTATAAATTAGTATCTACTTCCAAGCTATAGTATACCGAAAACACATTATCTAACAAAACAGGTTGTACAATAAATGACGTTGGTGAAAGAAAATCCCCATCCCTTTAAAAGGAGATGGGGAGGATCTTCACTAACGTCATTTTTTATAACTATATTGGATAAGGTAATCCTACCAACCGCCGATTTCCGTTCCAAGCGGACTCTTTCCGCGGGCACGGCCTCAGCCGCTTCCTTCGCTGCGCTCAGTCCAAGGTCTTCAGCTCGTGCTGTTCCCACTGGAGTCGCCGCTTTCCACTTCAATCAGCTGGAGAGTCGAGGTAAGATAAAATCCCTTTATGTAAATAGAAAACAAGTGAGATTCCCTGTAGAATAAAAGTCGACTAAAACCATCATCTAGGAGAGAACTCACTTGTCTAATTCTAATAGTATTAAATTATTGCTTGATATTCAAGACCCAAACATTAAATTTGATGAGGAATGTGTAATAGAAGAAACCTATAAAGGGGTAAAGTGTAAATATATATCCGGAAAGTTGACCTATACTCCCACACATTGTACGAAATGTGGTGTGAAAAACACCGACTTTACAGTCTTTAAAAACGGGACACAATTATCCAGAATTACCTTACCCATTACGGGTATAAATACAACCTACCTACTTCTACGGAAACAACGTTTCATGTGCCAAGCCTGTCAAGGGAGTTTTACCGCTAAAACACCTATTGTTCAAAGGAATTGTTTTATTTCACAAAATGTAAAAGCACAAGTCATATTAAAGTCTGCCGAAGCACAGTCGCTTACGTCTATCGCGAGGGATTGTTCAGTATCACCTGCAACTGTTCAACGGCAAATTAATCAAGCCGCGAAACAATTTATTACGAACTACAAAGTACTACCTAAGCATCTTTCTTTTGATGAATTCAAATACGCAAAAGGTGAAATGGCCTTCGAATATATAAATGCGGAATCAGGCGACATATTGGATATCTTAAATAGAAGAGATAATCTTACAATTAAGAATCACTTTATTTTGAACTACAGTTGGACTGACCGTCAACATGTGGAAACCGTAACAATTGATATGAATGCGGGTTATGTAAGTGTGATTAAAGAATTATTTCCACGGGCGAAAATTATCATTGACCGATTCCATCTGGTTCAACTGATTAATCGCTCTATGAATAAATGTCGTATTCAGGTCATGAATCAGCTAAGAATGTCCAATGGGGAAGATATGAAGAAATACCGTCGCCTTAAGCGTTATTGGAAGCTATTATTAAAAAAACGTTCAGATCTATCCAGCGTAGAATATAAGTATTATCCATTGTTTGGCCAACGTACAGGGCAAAGTATTGTAGATGAGATGTTAAATTATGATCCTGTACTAAAAGCGAACTATGAACTTTATCAAGAATTAATGGAATCCATGGCAAATAAGGACTTCGAAGGACTATCGTCCTGTTTAACAAATGCGGTTCCATCTGCAATTCCAAATTATATGAGAACAAGTTTAAAAACGTTGAGAAAACATCTTCCATTTATAGAAAACAGTTTTATTTACCCCTACAATAACGGAAGAATTGAAGGGAACAACAATAAGATCAAGGTATTGAATCGTGTCGCCTATGGATATAGAAACTTCCAGAACTATAGAAAACGGATTCTGTTACACTTCAAGTTAAAACCATCGGTTAAACAGCAGGAACAAGGACAATCCCATTTTGACGCTGTGTGACATTTATGAGAATTTAATAGGCTTGAAAGTCTTTTGTCTATTTTTATGTAATTCACAAGTGCAATACTAGTTGTTTGTAGTGCAAGATGGCGACTCCAGCGGGAACAGCGCGAGCTGAAGACCCCACAGGAAGAGCCGTCACGAAGAACGGCTTTTGCGAGCATAAGCGCTAGCGTTGGGAGCACGGGGCAAGAATGCCTTAATTTCTGCAAAGAACACAGAAATACGGCAAATCGAACCCTTCGCAGTTCGATTGGCTGAAGCCGTGCGCGCGGAAAGCGTCCATCTGGAGCGGAAAACAACGGGATACATGGAAGACTATATGAAAAAGGACTATCCTAAAAAATCAGCTTTACTGACTTCTTGGATAGCCCGACAATAACTAAGTTATGGTTGGCTACTATTCTTCACCAACGTCATTTGACAAAGAACCACAAAACATGGTTATTTATCTCATAAAACAAAAAATCGACCCGGGAATATATCTTCCTGGAATCGGTTCTGAATTTCAAATAAAATGGCGGTCCCGACCGGGATCGAACCGGCGATCTCCTGCGTGACAGGCAGGCATGTTAACCGCTACACCACGGGACCTAAACATGTAGTATTTTTCGACGTTTTAATTAACTTCACCACATATATGTCGAAAGATAAATGTGCGAGACGGGCGA
>NZ_JACFTD010000022.1 GCF_014282005.1 Sporosarcina sp. BP05
TCGCCGGGCACCATGGATAACACAAAACGAGATGATTCTTTAGAATCATCTCGTTTTGTGTTATAGGCGTGTTTTTATCAAAAATCAAAGCACGAATGCATAGAAAGTATGAATTTAAAGAAATGTAGTCATTGCCGGTGAGTGGGTAATGATTTTTTGTTTATAATTAATTAATAATGACTAGGATGCCTAGCGAAGAGGGGCTATATGATTGGTTGTACTGGTTATATGATCGGTCTGAGATACTATATAATAGAAGGAAAGGAAATGTGATTAACAATGGAAAATCCTAATCGGCCGCTCATTGAAGCGTTAACGGAATTCAAGGAAGCAAATCCGATTTCATTCCACGTGCCTGGACATAAGGGAGGAATGCTTTCTGGATTACCGGCCGAATTACGGACGGCTCTTAAATACGATTTCACTGAGTTAGAGGGTCTTGACGATCTTCATGAGCCGAGTGGAGTAATTGAAGAGGCACAACAAAAGCTATCATCACTCTATCGTTCGGATCGAAGCTTCTTCCTTGTGAATGGTTCAACGGTAGGGAATTTGGCAATGGTTTATGCGGCGTGTCGTGCGGGTGAAACGGTTATTGTTCAGCGCAATGCACATAAGTCGGTTTTCCATGCGATTGAGCTGACTGGCGCAAGACCGGTGTTTGTGTCACCGGTTTGGGATGTGTCTACAATGACAGCCGGGGGAGTGACCGCTGCGCAAGTCGGTGAGGCACTCAAGGCTTATCCTGAGACCAAGGCTGTTATTCTTACATATCCGACGTATTATGGCCTAGCGGGGAACGAGCTGGAAAAGACTATCAATCTTTGTCATACATATGGAGTTCCGGTCTTGGTAGACGAGGCACACGGTGCGCATTTTATTGTAGGAGAACCATTTCCTCGTTCGGCGCTTCAGATGGGGGCGGATGTAGTTGTGCATTCAGCACACAAAACACTACCTGCGATGACAATGGCTTCTTTTTTACATGTCCGCTCAGATTTCATAGCTATAGAAAAGGTTGCCCGTTATTTAGGGATGCTACAATCCAGCAGTCCGTCTTACTTGTTGATGGCATCGCTTGATGATGCAAGAGCTTATGCGGAGTCTTTTAATGAAGAAGATAAAAAACACTTTGCGGAACGGCGGGCTGCTTTTATTAAACAGCTACAACTTATTCAAGGACTTCAAATAGTTGAAACCGATGATCCGTTAAAACTCATTTTGCGAATTGAAGGTTATTCCGGTTTTGATATACAACAAAGGCTGGAAGCGGAAGGAATATACGGGGAAATTGCAGATCCTTATCAAGTGCTTTTCGTGTTACCATTACTAAAAGTGAAATCGACCTATCCCTTCGATGAAATTCACGAGAAAGTGAAAACTGCGGTTGCTAGTTTAAATGGATTAGATAAGATAAGAAGTAAAATAGAAGCACCAGCACTTGGGGAGGGATTATCTTGTCTCGCTTACACGTCAGAGGAAGCGGCGAATATGGAGGTAGAGTGGGTTCCGTATGAAGGTTCCGTGGGTCGTGTGGCGGCAGCTTCCATTATTCCCTATCCACCTGGAATTCCGCTTTTAATCGCCGGAGAAATTGTAAAGGATGAGCATGTTCAAACTCTCGGAAAGTTGCTCAAAATGGGTGCGAAATTCCAAGGAGAAATTCGAATTAATGAAAAGCAGATAGTTGTAGTAATGAATAGAGTGGAGGAATAACATGATACAGAAAGGTGTATTCATCACATTTGAAGGTCCTGAAGGGGCTGGAAAGACAACAGTCATCAAAGAGTTATATAAACGTATGGAAGAACAAGGATTGAAGGTGATTCTTACGCGCGAACCGGGTGGAATTCGAATTGCGGAGAAAATCCGTGAAATCATCCTCGATAATGACCATCAGGAAATGGATGCGAGGACGGAAGCGCTTCTTTATGCAGCGGCAAGAAGGCAGCATCTTGTAGAGAAAGTAGTTCCTGCACTTCAGAATGGAATGGTCGTCTTATGTGATCGTTTTGTTGATAGTTCACTAGCCTATCAGGGGCATGCGCGCGGACTAGGAATTGATGAGGTTCTATCGATTAATGAGTTTGCTATCAGCAATACGATGCCGGATCTGACGGTGTTTTTTGATATCAATCCAGAACTAGGACTTGCGCGGATTGCAGCAAATGACAAACGTGAAGAAAACCGGTTGGATAATGAAAGTATCCACTTTCATCAAAATGTTTACGAGGGTTATCAGGAGCTCATCCGTCGTTACCCAAAACGGATTCAATCAACGGATGCTTCGCTCTCTAAAGAGCAAGTAACGGAAAATGTTTGGAAAATCATATGCTCCCAACTCATTAAATAGTCAGATTCATGATATAATGGTTGGAAAGCGGAAAAGGGGAGATTATCGTGAAATTGATTGTGGCAGTTGTACAGGACCAAGACAGTAACCGGTTATCTACGGCTTTGACCAAGGGTGACTTCCGAGCAACAAAATTGGCTAGTACGGGAGGGTTTTTAAGGTCGGGGAATACGACATTTCTGATTGGGACCGATGATGCCCTCGTTCCGAAGGCGCTGGAACTTATTCGGGAAAATTGCCGTTCACGAGATCAAATGGTAGCTCCTGTTTCTCCGATGGGTGGAAATGCAGATTCTTACATTCCTTACCCGGTTGAGGTCGAGGTTGGCGGTGCCACTGTATTCGTCCTTCCAATTGAACATTTTCATCATTTTTGATGAATAGAGGTGAACCTAATTGAAAGTCAATAGTGACTACCGTTCGGGCCCCGACAAGATGAGGAACGATCCTTTACATTCATCTCAAGGTGGAGCACGGTTCGGCCAGATGGTCGTTAAACAAGAGCAGCGCCTCCAAGGAGAGCAGGTTACGAAGCTCCTCGGCGATATTTCATCGGCAGGTGACCGAATTGCCCGTTCACGCAATTTGCGCGATATGGCTAAATTTAAAATGCTGGTTCGACGTTTTCTTAAAGAAGCTGTTGAATCTGGGATGGGACTTAAACAGTCTCATACATGGAATCGTTTCGGTGAGGGACGACGGTTGAAAATTGTCGAAACGATAGACGAAAGGCTCATTGAGTTGGCAGAAGACCTGTTGAATGAGGAAAAAACATCTGTCGATTTACTAGCTAAAATTGGTGAGATTAAAGGACTACTCATCAATCTATACATGTGATTCCGTGTTTTCTGTCGTTTAAGAAACACGGTTTTTTTGAACACGGAGGTGCGTACTTATGCAAAATGAAATGATTAACCGACTTGTAATAGAGCAAAAAAAGATAACTGAACGATTAAGTTCTTCCTATAAAAATGGACGAATCGGACATGCATATATGTTTGACGGTGAACGTGGAACGGGAAAAGAAGCAGTTGCGCTTTTTTTTGCTAAACTACTCCTTTGTGTTAGTCCAGAAAACTTTGTTCCATGTGAAACATGCCATTCTTGTCGAAGAGTGACGTCTAGTAATCATCCAAACGTAACACTTATTCGACCAGATGGGCAGGATATCAAGAAAGAGCAGATGTCTAATCTTGTGTATAGCATGACAAAAAAGGGGTACGAAGCGGGCAGGAAAATATATATTATTTCCAGGGCCGATCGAATGAACGTTGCTGCGGCAAATACATTGCTCAAGTTTCTTGAGGAACCTGAAGGCGATGTAACAGCAATTCTTTTAACGGATTCATATCAATCGATATTACCCACGATCCAATCACGGTGTCAGCGGCTATCTTTTCTACCGCCATCTAGAGAAATGATGATTAGTGAGCTAGTCGAAAAGGGAATTACACCTTCAATGGCGGCGACAGTTACGATGGTCACCGCCAATCTGGATGAAGCTTTTCGACTGGCTGGAGATGATCAATTTGCACACATGCGAAAAACAGTGTTAAAATTGGTTGAAGCATCGGATAGACATGTCCATGAAGCGTTGTTATTCATTCAATCGGAATGGGCCCCTATATTTAAAGAGAAGGAAGAGACTGAGAGCGGACTGGATCTACTGCTTTATGCTTACAGAGATGTAGTGGCATCCAAAGCCGGTTTGCAGTCAATAGCAACATTTCCCGATCAGCAAGAACTAGTTAGAGGTCTTTCGATGAAGATGACATATAGCCGGCTGTCTGCTAATATGGAGGCAATCTTGCAGTCGAAAAAGCAGTTGAATGGCAATATGAATCGCACGCTTTTAATGGAACAATTGGTGCTCAGCATGCAGGAGGGGTTACTTGTTGTATAAAGTTGTAGGTGTCCGTTTTAAGAAAGCGGGTAAAATATATTATTTCGATCCACTTGAATATGCGCTTGACGAAGGCGACTATGTCATTGTTGAAACAGCACGTGGAATTGAATATGGTAAAGTTACAGGTAGGGTAAGAGAAGTTGGTGAGAACGATGTTGTCTTGCCGCTCAAAAAGATTATTCGTCCAGCTCAAACGGAAGACCTTGAAAAAGTAGAGGAGAATCGTCTTGAAGCTGAACGGGCTTTTAGTACAGGTGTAGAAAAGATTATAGAACATGCGTTAGAAATGAAGCTAGTTGATGTAGAGTACACATTCGATCGAAACAAGATTGTCTTTTACTTTACGGCTGAAGGCCGTGTTGATTTCCGGAATCTTGTTAAAGATCTTGCTTCGATTTTCAGGACACGTATTGAACTGCGACAAATCGGTGTACGTGATGAGGCAAAAATGCTTGGTGGTATTGGCCCATGTGGCCGGATGCTTTGCTGTTCAACATTCCTCGGTGATTTTGAACCAGTTTCGATAAAAATGGCAAAAGATCAGAACTTATCACTTAATCCTTCAAAAATATCAGGTTTATGCGGACGTCTTATGTGCTGCTTGAAATATGAGAATGATGATTACGAAGAAGCGAAAGCGCTTATGCCAGACGTAGGAACACGCGTCCAAACACCTGAGGGACCTGGGAAAGTAGTTGGTCTGAATCTGCTCGAACGCCTTCTTCAAGTAAGTATAGCGGAGCAAGATCTGGTATTGGAATATACGTTGGAAGAAATAATGGAACTACAAAAAAATACGGCTCAATTGATGAAATAATGAGGTGGGATAGTTGAAAGAAAAGAGTTTTCTGGATAGGGTTATGGAATTCGAGCAAGAACTCGAATCTATGCAAAAGCAATTCCGCGAATTGATTGGATTCGTCGCGCAGATGACGGAAGAGAACCATTCGCTTCAACTCGAAAACCATCATTTGCGCAAGCGGCTTGAAGAAATGGACAAACAAATTGATGAAGAAGCACAGGCAATCAACACAAGGCAACATCGGAAAAAAACGAATAAAATAGACGTTGGAGAAGGCGTTGATAATTTAGCGCGCCTATATAATGAAGGATTTCACGTCTGCAATGTCCATTACGGTGGTATTCGAAAAGGGGAAGATTGTCTGTTCTGCCTCTCATTCTTAAATAAACAAAACGTGTAAAGTGAGCCGATCCTATTGCAACGTAGGCATCGGCTTTTCTTTTATTGTGGGCCCACAGGAGGTGGGTCATGCATCTGTTGCCGCAGGACGCGGCGTACTTAGGATGCCTTCCTTTATAAGCGTCAGTCTCATTAGGAAAGCTACAAATTATAGGCGTATTCGTGGTGAACTTAGGTTGCGTTCCTTAGTTCGACGCCTTACGCATATCTATTATGGAGGAAAGAATTATGGATGAAATTTTACAGGATGATGAACGGCTTGATTATTTATTGGCGGAAAGTTTGCGGATTATTCAAAGTCCGTCAGTATTTTCATTTTCTTTGGATGCAGTATTACTTGCGCGATTTGCTTATGTCCCGCTACAAAAGTCTGGAAAAATTGTAGATATATGCGCAGGTAATGGAGCAATTCCGTTGTTTTTAAGCGCCAGAACGAACGCTACTATTATTGCCGTTGAATTACAGGAACGACTTGCAAATATGGCGGAAAGAAGTGTCCAGTATAATGGATTGGAAAATAGGATCCAAATCATTAATGGTGATGTCATTGGTATTGCGGCAAAAATCGGCTATGAGAAGTACGATACAGTAACATGTAACCCTCCCTACTTCCCAGCGCACGAGGCAAGCGATAAGAACTTGTCGGAGCATCTGGCAATTGCCAGGCATGAAATCTGTCTAACGCTTGAGCAGGCTATCCAGTCGGCAAGCGAATTGTTGAAACAGGGCGGTAAAGCGGCATTTGTCCACCGTCCAGGACGTTTACTCGACATTGTCACTGCAATGCGTGCAAATCGACTCGAACCGAAACGAATACAGTTTATTTATCCGAAAGAGGGTAAAGAAGCCAATACATTGCTGATTGAGGCAATAAAAGACGGTAAGCCGGATTTGAAAGTTTTACCCCCTCTCTTTGTGTATGGTGCTGATAATGAATATACGGATGAAGTGAGGCTCCTCCTTTATGGACAAAATGGGTGATCACTTATTTTACGTATTAGAATGCAGGGATGGATCCTATTATGCCGGTTACACGAATGATTTGGAAAAGCGTGTTCGTGTACATAATGAAGGCAAGGGCGCTAAGTATACGCGCGCAAAACTACCTGTACAATGTATTTACCACGAAAACTTCGATACGAAACGTGAAGCTATGCAGGCAGAGTATCAATTTAAACAATTGAAGAGAAATGCGAAAGAGATTTATATTGGAAAGGGGCGAAACGTAAATGAAGTCACAGAAAAGTGCTGAACCAGGCGGTGGAAAACTGTTTCTAGTCGGTACACCAATCGGTAATCTTGAAGATATGACATACCGAGCGATTCGTATCTTGAAAGAGGTCGATATGATTGCGGCAGAAGATACACGAAATACAATCAGATTATGTAACCATTTTGAAATTAAGACAGCGCTAACGAGTTATCATGAACATAATATTGAAGTCGGCGGCGAAAAGATATTGGCAATGCTGGCGGATGGAAAGACAGTTGCACTCGTGAGTGATGCAGGTATGCCATGCATTTCTGATCCGGGGGCTGACATTGTAGCTAAGGCAATTAGTGCAGGGTATGACGTAGTTCCTGTGCCAGGTGCGAATGCGGCAATCAGTGCACTAGTCGCTTCTGGGCTGGTACCGCAACCATTTATGTTCTTTGGATTTTTATCACGACAGAAGAAGACCCGGACCATTCAATTAGACGATTTAAAACAACGAGAAGAGACAGTCATTTTGTATGAGGCACCCCACAGGCTAAAGGAAACTTTACGTGCGTTACAGACGAGCTTCGGTGGGACACGCTCTATTGTGCTTGCAAGAGAATTGACAAAACGTTTTGAGGAATTTCTTCGTGGCACGCTTGAAGAAGCTGTTTTATGGGCAGAATCAAACGAAATACGTGGTGAGTTCTGTATTGTTATCGAAGGCAGTGACGGAGTTAGTGTAGAAGTGCAACAGGAGTGGTGGAACGACTTAGAAATCCGTGATCATGTAACGGATTTGATGGAAAGAAAAGGTCTTCGTTCAAAAGAGGCTATCCGTGAAGTAGCAAACGATCGTGGTTTGAGCCGCCGTGACGTTTATAAAGAATTCCATGTTGAAGATGAATAAGCGACTTTTGTTCTTTTCAATGTAAAAAAATCCAGACCGGTCAACCGTTCTGGATAAGAGTAGTATAGACTTACTTTTTCAAGCTATCTTCAATTTCAGTGATAAGTTGTTTTGCGCCTTCTGGGCTCAAAATTAACTTACCGCCGATAAGACTTAAATTGTCATCAGACACATCGCCCGTAATAGAGCATGTCATATTCGGCATATATTTCTTCAAGATGATTTTATCTTCATCAACATAAATTTCCAAAGCGTCTTTTTGTGCAATACCAAGCGTTCGGCGTAATTCAATTGGAATTACTACACGTCCAAGTTCGTCGACTTTTCTTACAATACCAGTTGATTTCATTATATTAACTCCTTTCAATACATTTAGTTTCGTCAAAATTCGACAAAATTCTCTTAACCATTTCATCATACCAAGTCTTCCAATTAACGTCAATAGCACGCGCTTAAAACTATGAAATAAATAGTAGTTTTTTTGAAATAGGCTGACTAATTTCGACAAGAATAGACTAATAGACGTGAAAACATGAATGGCGTTAGTTATTGTCGAGGAATTTCATTGTATCGTCAGTACGCTTTCGATAGAATAGATAGTACATACTTATACACTGGAGGAATATTCGTGGCTGATCTGAAAAAGACTTTTTATATTACAACACCTATTTATTACCCAAGCGGAAAATTCCATATTGGTACCGCTTATACAACTGTGGCTTCTGACGCGATGGCTCGTTACAAACGACTGCGCGGGTATGATGTCCATTTCCTGACTGGAATGGATGAGCACGGTCAAAAGATACAGGAGAAAGCGCAAGAGGCTGGTCTGCCACCGCAGGAATTTGTCGATGGTATAGCAGAAGGTGCGAAAAAGGTATGGAGTACCATGGACATTTCTTATGACGACTTCATCCGTACGACGGAAGAGCGTCATAAAGTGGTTGTTGAAAAGATTTTCAAGACATTCCTTGATAATGGTGATATTTATAAAGGCGAGTACGAAGGATGGTATTGTCTGCCTTGTGAAACGTACTACACGGAAGGTCAGTTAGAAGATGGTAACTGTCCCGATTGTGGACGTCCAGTCCAAAGGGTGAAGGAAGAATCGTACTTCTTTAATATGAAGAAATATGCAGATAGACTGTTGAAGTTTTACGAAGATAATCCGAAGTTTATCGAACCGGAATCACGCAAAAATGAGATGATTAATAACTTTATCAAACCTGGGCTTGAAGACTTATCTGTTTCCCGTATGTCATTTGATTGGGGTATAAAAGTTCCGAGAGATCCTAAACATGTCATTTATGTATGGGTCGATGCTCTAACAAACTATATTACGGCGCTTGGTTATCAGTCAGATGACGATTCGTTATTCAATAAGTATTGGCCGGCAGATGTCCATGTTGTTGGGAAAGATATCGTTCGTTTCCATACAATTTATTGGCCGATTTTCCTAATGGCTCTTGATTTACCGTTACCGAAGAAAGTATTTGCGCATGGCTTCATCATGATGAAAGACGGTAAAATGTCGAAATCTAAAGGCAATGTCGTCTATCCCGAGATGCTTGTTGAACGCTATGGACTTGATGCGACACGTTATTTCCTTCTTCGTGAATTGCCGTTCGGGCAAGATGGTGTATTCTCACCCGAGTCCTTTGTGGAGCGGACGAATTATGACCTTGCAAATGACCTCGGAAACTTATTGAATCGATCAGTTTCGATGATCAATAAATATTTCGACGGGGAGATTCCGACGCAAGGTCTTGTCGCAACGGATTTCGATGACAGCTTGACGAATTTTATGACAACTACAGTCGGTAAATACGAAGCGTCGATGGAAAAGATGCAGTTTAGTGCAGTACTTGGCGATTTGTGGGCTCTTATATCACGGACCAATAAATACATTGATGAGACGTCTCCATGGGTACTGGCGAAGGATGAAGCGGATAAAGGGAAACTAGCGTCTGTTATGATGCATCTAGCAACGTCACTCCGTCACATTGCTGTCTTATTGCAACCGTTCATGACGGAAGCACCTAAACAGATAATGACGCAACTGGGTCTGGATGAAGAACTGCTTGCTTGGGATACGCTAGGAAATTTCAACGCGATTCCAGTGGGCACTAAAGTCGTAGAAAAAGGTGTTCCAATCTTCCCACGCCTGGATGCGGACGTTGAAGTCGTTTATATCCGCGATCAGATGGCAATTACTGCACCGGCTGAAAATACGCCTGCTGAGCAACCTGCCAAAGTGGAAGTTGAAGAGCCAGTAGCAGCCGAGATTTCAATCGATGATTTCCTGAAAGTCGATTTACGCGTTGCGACAGTAACTGCATGTGAAAGAATTCCGAAAGCGGATAAATTGCTTAAGCTCCAACTGGATATGGGTTATGAGCAGCGACAAGTTGTATCGGGCATCGCAGAACATTATGAACCTGATGCACTTGTTGGGCAGAAAGTGATTGTTGTTGCCAATTTGAAACCTGTGAAATTGCGCGGGGAACTGTCCCAAGGCATGATTTTAGCAGGGAAGTCAGATGGTATTTTGAAACTTGCCACAGTCGATCAGTCACTTGAAAATGGTGCACAAGTTAAATAAAAATAGAAACGGCGTCCCTCATGGAAACGCCGTTTTTCTTTTTCATAAGTAATTACCTATATAGAATATATGACTAAAAGTAGGAACTGAGCGAAGGCATCCCCTAGCGCCGAAGCCGATTTGAAGGGAATCTTTATGTAACATATATAGTAAGTGATAAAAGTCTTAATCCGTTCGATTAAAATAAAACGATAGTGAGGCGAAAATAATGTATATAGATACACACGTTCATTTAAATGCAGATCAGTATGAAGAAGATATAGATGAAGTAATTCAACGTGCCCAAGAGGCTGGTGTTGAAAAGATGGTGGTCGTTGGATTTGATCGCAAGACGATTTTGAAGGCAATGGAACTGACTGAGCAGCATGCTTTCATTTACGCCGTTGTCGGTTGGCATCCTGTAGATGCAATCGATTGCACCGAAAAAGACCTGGAATGGATTGAATCACTTGCCGCACACCCTAAAGTTGTGGGAATCGGTGAGACAGGTCTTGACTATCATTGGGAGAAGTCACCGAAAGACGTGCAGCAGGAAGTGTTCAGAAAGCAGATTCGGCTCGCGCAGAAAGTGAATATTCCAATCATCATCCATAACCGGGACGCAACGGCAGATGTCGTTCGTATCTTGAAAGAAGAGGAAGCTGAAAAAACGGGTGGTATTATGCACTGTTTTGGTGGAAGTGTCGAGACGGCAAATGAATGCATAAATATGAATTTCATGATTTCTTTGGGGGGACCTGTTACGTTTAAAAATGCAAAGGCGCCGAAACAAGTTGCAACGGAGATTTCGCTCGATCACTTATTAATTGAAACAGATGCGCCTTATCTGGCACCTCACCCATACCGTGGAAAAAGGAATGAACCGGCTTGGGTAATGCTTGTAGCGGAAGAAATTGCAAGATTAAAAGATGTTTCAGTTGAAGAAGTGGCAAAAAGAACGACAGCGAATGCTTTGAGAGTATTTAACATATCGTGAATAAGATGTCAGGTATTCTTCCGCGTTTTTCATGTGGGAGCCTTCCTGATTTCGTTATGCATCAAATTCGCACGGGTTGACACGACGAAGAGTAGCCTTTATAATCAGCCGAGTGATGAAGGAGGAGTTTTTTTCGTGTCAAAAATTACCATGAAAAACCTGTTCTATAAGTCATTGAGGAGTAAAAAAGTAGCGATTACCGTAGTTTCGCTAACGCTATTTGTTACTGTTATTTCACTTGTTCTCTTTGAGGGAACAAAAAAATCAATCACGCTAGACGTGAACGGTGAAGAACTTAACATTAAGACGCACGCACATACAGTTGGTCACTTGCTTTCCGAACAGGAAATCGAGGTTGCCAAACACGATCTAGTAATACCCTCAGTGAATACACCTATTGAAGATGGTCTATCGATTAGGTGGGAACAGTCGCAACAAGTTGTAATAAATGTCGATCAGGATAGCACATCCATATGGACGACTAATCATAAGGTTGAAGAAGTACTTGCTGAAGCGGGTATTGAAATTACCCAATATGATATTGTAAACCCTGTGCTTGAAGAACAGCTAGGGAAAGAAAATAGCATTACTGTCCAAAAAGCGTTTGAAGTAACGTTGAATGACGGCGGAGAAGAAAAGAAGGTCCGGTCAACTTCGACTACGGTCGCTGACTTTTTAAAGAGAGAGAACATTCATTTGAATGATGACGATCGTCTGAATAGAGAGGCAAATGAGTATCTAAAGCCTGGTTCTATAGTGGCAGTCGTACGAGTGGAAAAAGTCACCGATGTAGTGGAAGAACCGGCGAACTTTGCAGTTGAAACACGCAACGATCCATCTTTGCTGAAAGGGCGTGAGAAAATCGTCCAGTCAGGAAAAAAAGGAACGGTTTCACGGAAGTTTGAAATTGTAAAAGAAAACGGGAAAGAAGTTTCCCGTAAGCTGCTAGAGGAGAAATCAATTAAAGAACCACAAACGAAAATTGTGGCAATCGGCTCGCGAGTGATGGTCGCAAGTGCATCAGCGGGGATGTCTAATTCGAGAAGTGTATCGCGTAGTGATTCATCAGCAGGGGGCGAGGAGTTCTACGTGACTGCCACAGCCTATACGGCATATTGTAATGGTTGTTCTGGAATTACGCGTACAGGCATCAATTTACGTGCGAACCCCAACTTGAAAGTCATTGCAGTTGACCCGAGCGTTATCCCGCTCGGTTCTAAAGTGTGGGTTGAAGGATACGGCTATGCGGTCGCGGGCGATACAGGCGGCGCAATTAAGGGCAAGAAAATTGATCTGCACGTACCGACGAAAAGTGATGCCTACAAATTCGGCAGGCGCCAAGTGAAAATTAAAATAATCGATTGACATATACATCCGCAGGACTGAAATTAGTCCCGCGGATTATTGCGTTACAGCTTGCTTCTGTTAAAGCAATTACGCCGAGGCGTAATTGATTACCTCCCCATCTGTACATCCGCTTGTGGGCAGAGTAGAATTAGGGAAAGAATGCAATGGGAATGAGGATTTTTGTGAACATTAAAGAAATTGTTGTTGTTGAAGGAAAGTCTGATACAGTCGCCGTGAAACGGGCGGTGGGTGCGGATACGATTGAAACGAACGGTTCTGCCATTGATGAGTTAACACTCACGCGGATTCGCCATGCACAGGAAACGCGGGGCGTCATCGTATTTACGGATCCCGATTTTCCTGGGAGAAGAATCCGTGCCATCATTGAAGAGCGTATTCCTGGCGTAAAACATGCTTTTCTTGAAAAGAAGCTAACGATTGCTAAAAATGGATCGGGGCTTGGGATTGAGCATGCACATGATGAGCATATACGGGCGGCGCTAAGTGCGGTTTACACAGTGGACGACCAGCCTGTTGTTGATATTCCACTAGCGGACTTGATGACCGCTAGGCTTATCGGACATCCCGATGCAAAGAGGCGGCGTGAGCGCTTAAGCGAGCTGTTGCAAATCGGTCAAGTGAATGGCAAAGGATTAAAGAAGCGGTTGGAAATGTTCCGAATTGGTTATGATCGATTGGGAGAAGTATTAAGGGTTCTAGACGAGGAGGAAACGGAAAATAATGAATAAAGATATCGCGACTCCGGTCAGGACGAAAGAAATTCTCGCTAAATACGGTTTTTCGCTCAAAAAGAGTTTAGGTCAAAACTTCTTGATTGACCCCAATATTTTACGCAATATCATTTCGCACGCAGGCTTGTCTGAAAAAACGGGTGTTATTGAAATCGGACCAGGAATTGGTGCACTAACAGAACATCTTGCAAGAAGCGCGGGGAAAGTGGTTGCTTTTGAAATTGACGGACGCCTTCTTCCCGTATTGGAAGATACCCTGTCGCCTTACGACAACGTGACAATCGTTCATCAGGACATACTAGAAGCTGACCTTCTACAAGTAATGAAGGATCACTTCGCGGATTACGAGGATGTTGTTGTCGTTGCAAACTTGCCTTATTATGTGACGACACCAATTATCATGAAATTCTTGCTTGGCAAAGTTCCAGTAGCAGGTATGGTCGTTATGATGCAGAAAGAAGTAGCAGATCGCATTACCGCGGTTCCTGGGACAAAAGCATACGGTTCTTTGTCTATCGCTATTCAGTACTATATGGATGCGGAAGTGGCTATGATTGTACCGAAGACGGTATTCATGCCGCAACCGAATGTTGAGTCAGCTGTTCTGCGTTTGACGAGAAAAGAAACTGCGCCTGCAAAAGTAATCGATGAAGACTTTATGTTTGTGGTGTCTAGGGGTTCATTCGTCCAGCGCCGGAAGACAATCTTGAACAACCTGCAATCGTCGCTCCCTAATGGCAAGTTGAAGAAAGATACGATATTGAAAGCTTTCGAACAAATTGGCATGGACCCTGGTCGACGCGGAGAAACACTGACAATAGAAGAGTTTGCAAACCTGTCGAATGCCTTGTATGAGGACTTCTTTGAGGAGAAGAAAAAACGACAAAGCTAGAACGCTTTTATTAGAAAAATACCCTTTTTTTTAATAAAAGGATTGACAAAGTAGACGACCAATTGTTAAAATGAAGATTTTAATTGACAGAAACTTTTAAAAGTGTTATGCTTATACTTAGTGAGGTGTAAGCGACGTGCCAAAAACATTAGCGGACATTAAGAAGTCATTGGATTCTCATCTTGGAAAACGTTTGCACTTAAAAGCAAACGGCGGTCGGAAGAAGACTATCGAGAGAGCTGGAGTGCTGCGGGAAACATATCGTGCGGTATTTGTAGTTGAACTTGACCAGGACGAAAATGCGTTTGAAAGAGTATCTTACAGCTACGCAGATATTTTAACCGAAGCGGTTGAAATAACAATTCTTGAAGGTGCAGATCCTACTGCATTCATTATCAAATAATTACTGTACTAATGATTTAATTCATTTTTAAACAACACCCGTGCAAGCATTCTGAACAAGGATGTCTTGTATGGGTGTTTTTTCTTTCATTTGGTTCATACTACATTTGTCAGCCAAAAGGAGGAAAACCGAATGGCGAAAAAACGTGGCATAATGTCTGAAAGCTTGAAGGTAGAAATTGCGAAAGAGCTTGGATTTTATGATGTTGTAGAGCGAGAAGGTTGGGGCGGCATCAAATCACGCGACGCGGGTAATATGGTGAAGCGAGCAATTGAAATGGCCGAACGAGGAGTAGCACAAAAGAAATAACGCTATGAATTACCCATTATCCAACTAACAGGCTGACAAAAGAAGAGCTGGATCCGGGGGCATCAAGACATCCGGTTCAGCTCTTCTTTTTATTACTTGGGAAGTTATGAGTTATAGATATGATTGATTGTGTGGTGTTTATGCTTGGTAGGTAGGCGTGTATGATTGGGTCGTACGTTGTTTATATAGTCGGTCGCGTTTTCACTTTTGTTCTAAAACCGAGGCTTTCAAAAATCAATTACCCAATTATTATCATTTCACAGCGCAAATATTTCACCCTATGGTAAAATAGGGGGACACAGACTAGCTGGAATGGAGGGAGCCGGATGCTTTATGAAAAGGCACCAGCAAAAATCAATTTAACACTCGATGTATTACATAAGCGCCCGGATGGTTTTCATGAAGTCGAAATGATTATGACCACGGTAGATTTAGCGGACAGAATCTGGCTTCGTCCTGCAGATAACGGGAAAATCATCATCAAGGCATCAGAACGGCATGTACCCAATGATCGAAAGAACTTGGCTTACCAAGCTGCTGAATTGTTACAAATTGAATGTGGGATTACAAACGGTGTTGAGATTACGTTAGAAAAAAGTATTCCAGTTGCTGCTGGGCTCGCGGGCGGAAGTTCGGATGCTGCTGCTACACTACGGGGATTGAATAGGCTATGGGATTTAAAATTAAGTGTCGAGGAACTCGCGAGGCTTGGGGCACGTATTGGTTCGGATGTTTCATTCTGTGTGCATGGCGGGACAGCACTTGCGACGGGACGCGGAGAACTAATTGAAATCCTCCCTCCCCCACCAAATTGCTGGGTTATCCTTGCTAAACCAGCAATTTCGGTTTCGACAGGAGATATATACGGGAATCTGAATTTATCTGCAATTGATCATATTAATACGGTTGGCATGATTGAAGCATTAAGAGCGGGAGATTACGACAAAATGTGCAAGTCAGTCGGGAATGTCTTAGAAACCGTCACTATGGATCTGTATCCGCAAGTCGTCGTTCTGAAAGAGCAGATGAAAAGATTTGGTGCAGATGCAGTTTTAATGAGTGGTAGCGGTCCGACAGTTTTCGGTCTCGTTAAACATGAATCCAGGGTGCCGCGAATTTACAATGGACTAAAAGGGTTCTGTCCGGAAGTATATGCGGTCAGAATGGTCGGCGGGCATACAATTCTTGATTAAACACGTACGATTGTGGTAATGTACATTAAAATATTCGTGTTTGGGAGGTGATACTATGAAGTGGAAAAGGAGCGAGCGGCTTGTGGATATGACTAGCCAATTGTTGGAATCTCCACATGAACTTATTCCACTGACCTTCTTCTCCGAGCGTTATCAAGCGGCAAAATCCTCGATTAGCGAGGATTTAACGATTGTAAAAGAAACGTTTGAGGAAAAAGGTACAGGAAAACTGGTGACGGTTTCCGGAGCAGCGGGAGGAGTGAAGTTCATCCCGAAGATGGCAGAACCTGACGTTCGTGAAGTGATGTCGCTTCTGATGGAGAAACTAGGCCATTCGGATCGATTGCTGCCAGGTGGTTATTTATTCATGACGGATCTTCTGGGCAATCCACGCATTATGGATCGCGTAGGTAAAGTATTCGCTTCAGCGTACGCGGAGACAGACATTGACGTGATTATGACAGTAGCGACGAAGGGAATTCCGATTGCCCATGCAATTGCGCGTCATCTGAATGTCCCGGTCGTTGTGGTTCGCCGTGATAGCAAGGTGACCGAGGGGCCAACTGTGAGCATCAATTATGTATCCGGTTCAACCAGACGTATTCAAACAATGGTATTATCGAAGAGAAGCATGCAAAGTGGGCGTAAGGTCCTCATTACAGATGATTTCATGAAAGCAGGCGGTACGATGCTTGGAATGAAGAGTCTTCTGGAAGAGTTTGGTTGTGAACTGGCAGGCATTGCCGTTCTAGTAGAATCCGATCATGCTGAAGAGGTTCTGGTCGATAACTACCTATCTCTCGTCAAGCTTCATGCAGTAAATGAAAAGAATAGAACCATCGAGTTAGAAGAAGGAAACTATTTTGCGGAAGGTGGAAAATGATATGAATTATGTAGCGACAGAAAACGCACCACAGGCAATTGGACCTTATGCACAAGCGGTAAGTGTGAACGGAATGGTATATACATCCGGACAAATTCCATTGACACCAGAAGGGTTACTAGTTGAGGGGACTATCGAAGACCAAACACACCAAGTGTTTGCTAATCTAAAAGAAGTGCTGAAAGCAGCAGGTTCATCTCTGGATAAAGTAGTAAAAGCGACTGTTTTTATTAAAGATATGAATGAATTTGTTGCAGTCAACGACATTTATGCACACCATTTCGGGGCTCATACACCTGCACGTTCAACTGTTGAAGTTGCTAGATTACCGAAAGACGTAAAAATTGAAATAGAAGTTATTGCTCTAGTAAGCGAATAACAGATACCCGCCCAGATACCACTAGGGCGGGTTTTTTATTTGCATGTCTTTCTAAATGTTTAAATAATTGTGTTTATAAAGAAGGGAAACGCTTACTTTTGTGGAATATAGTCGTCATGCGCTGTAAAGACAAAAGGAGTGGTACAAGATGGAAGTAACAGATGTGAGGTTGCGGAAGATGGAAACGGATGGAAGGATGAGGGCGATTGCTTCGATTACGATTGACGATGAATTTGTCGTGCATGATATTCGGGTTATCGATGGAAATGAGGGATTATTCGTAGCTATGCCGAGTAAACGGACGCCTGATGGAGAGTTTCGCGATGTAGCACATCCAATAAATACAAGTGCCCGAACGAAAATCCAAGATGCGGTAATGGCGGCATACCACCTTTCGGCAGAAGAAGTAGTATTTGAAGGGGCTGGCGCATGATGTGGTCTCTTCGTTTATCGTGAAGTAATATAGACCGCCTGTGTTTAATAGGGCAGTCTTTTCTTGTTGCTTAAGAAATCATAAAACTTTGTACTGTGGATAATTTACAATGCTAGAAGTTTCACGTATAGACCCCGAGTACCTAATACTCGGAGGTCTGCGGGATGTGGGTTACGCAGCGAAGGGAGATTGAACTACATTTCTCTTTGTTGCTACGTGACGTGGCAAACTTAGGCTTTGTTCACGTGCAGATACCCCGTGCTTTGTTTTACATAGGGATTTTGTGGTTTTAAAAAGCGAAGAAAAAAAGAAAAAGTAATGATAAAAGATTGTAATCAACTTGTCAAGGGGTATGAGGTTGAAAAGTAGGCCGTTTTCAGCTATAGTCAATAGTGAAAACATTAAGAGGGGGATTCTCCTTCATCCCTCATTCATGGGGGCCATTAAATGACAAATACATATGCCGTTGTCCTGGCTGCAGGGCAAGGTACACGGATGAAGTCCGATTTATATAAAGTACTGCATCCCGTTTGTGGAAAACCGATGGTCGAACACGTAATTGATCATATACGCGGTCTCGGTACCAGTCGAATTGTTACGATTGTTGGACATGGTGCAGAAATGGTAGAAGAAACGCTTGGAGAGAAAAGTGAATATGCACTACAGCAAGAGCAATTAGGCACAGCACACGCTGTTCAGCAGGCCCAGGGGCTTATTGGAGACTTGGATGGCACAACCATAGTTGTATGCGGAGATACACCGCTCATCCGCTCTGAGACGATGGAGGCACTAATTGCGCATCATAAAGCAACAGGAGCGAAAGCAACAATCTTGACGGCTTATGCGGATGATCCAACAGGATACGGGCGCATTATCCGGGGAGAGAACGGCCAAGTCCTCCGAAATGTTGAACAGAAAGACGCAACTCCTGAAGAGCAAAAAGTGATGGAAATCAATACAGGGACATATTGTTTTGACAATCGGACACTTTTTGAAACGCTGAAAAAAGTAAAAAATAATAATTCGCAGGGTGAATACTATCTTCCGGATGTTGTCGGTATTTTGCAATCTAAAAATGCACTCGTGTCAGCATACGTAACGGAGGATTTCAGTGAGACACTTGGTATCAATGATCGCGTAGTCTTGGCAGAAGCAGAGCGTGTCATGCGCGGACGTATTGCTGAAAAGCATATGCGCAACGGTGTAACAATCATCAACCCCGAAAACACGTATATAAGCGCGGCAGCAGAAATTGGCCGTGATGCAGTACTTCAACCGGGTACGATGATTGAAGGGCATACTGTTATCGGCAATAAATGTGTTATTGGGCCAAATAGCCAGATTATAGACAGTGTAATTGGCGATAATACAACTGTGCATTCATCCGTTGTTCTATCTAGCAGAATTGGTTCAGCTACTGCAATCGGGCCGTTCGCGCATATCCGCCCGGATTCTACTCTTGGTGACAGCGTGAAAATCGGTAACTTTGTTGAAGTGAAAAAATCGACGCTAGGTGAAGGCAGCAAAGTGTCGCATTTGAGCTATATCGGTGACGCAAAAATTGGATCGCATGTAAATATAGGTTGCGGTACAATTACCGTCAACTACGATGGCAAGAACAAGCATCTTACAACAATCGAAGATGATGCTTTTATTGGTTGTAATTCGAATTTAGTTGCTCCAGTTATTGTTGGAAAAGGTGCATATGTAGCAGCTGGATCGACAATTACTAAAAATGTGCCAGAAAGTTCACTTGCAATTGCGCGCGCGCGCCAGGAGAATAAAGAAGGATACGCGAACAAACTAAATCTCAATTAAACAGGGGGAACATGATGGCTAATCACTATCCTAACGATAAACTAAAGATATTTTCTTTGAATTCGAACCAAACACTTGCGGCGCAAGTAGCGGAAAAAATAGGACGCCCACTCGGCAAATGCTCGGTCAAACAATTCAGTGACGGGGAAGTCCAAATCAATATCGAAGAAAGTATCCGTGGCTGCGATGTATTCGTCATCCAGTCGACATCGTACCCTGTCAATGAAAATTTGATGGAACTTCTTATTATGATTGACGCTTTGAAACGTGCATCAGCACGCACAATCAATGTCGTTATGCCTTATTACGGCTATGCGCGCCAAGATCGTAAAGCACGTTCACGTGAACCGATTACAGCGAAACTTGTTGCAAATTTACTTGAAACAGCGGGAGCGCATCGCGTCATTGCAATCGATCTGCATGCACCACAAATCCAAGGTTTCTTCGATATTCCAATCGATCATCTTGTTGCTGAGCCAATCCTTACAGAATACTTTAAAGGAAAAGGCTTGAACACTGACGAATTAGTTATCGTATCACCGGATCATGGCGGTGTAACACGAGCGCGTAAGATGGCGGACCGCATGAAAGCCCCTATTGCGATTATCGACAAACGTCGCCCACGCCCAAATGTTGCTGAAGTGATGAATATCGTTGGCAATGTTGAAGGAAAAACAGCGATCCTAATTGATGATATTATCGATACAGCAGGGACAATAACAATTGCGGCGAGCGCATTAATCGAAAGTGGAGCAAAAGAAGTGTATGCTTGTTGTACACATCCAGTATTGTCTGGTCCGGCAATTGAACGAATTAACAATTCGCAAATTAAGGAATTGATTATTACAAATTCAATTGAGCTTCCAGCAACGAAACAATCTCCGAAAATCAAACAGCTTTCTATTGCTTCATTGCTTGCAGAAGCGATTGTACGCGTGTTCGAAGAGAAGTCCGTAAGTACATTGTTTGAGTAAATTCAATTTAGATGTTTCATGTCGCTTGTCATTGGGTATTTATTAATTAACACGACTTTTTTTAAAGAAGGGTGATTAAATAAAATGAGTACAACTATACAATCAGAAGCGAGAGTACCATCAAAACAATCAGTACTAACTGAATTACGTAAAGAGGGCTATGTTCCAGCGGTCGTCTACGGTTATAAAACAGAAGCTACATCGATTTCAGTAAAAGAGCGCGAGTTACTGAAAACACTACAAATAACGGGCCGTAATGGCGTTATTAAACTCAATATTGACGGGAAGGACATCAATGTTGTCCTAAACGATTATCAATCTGACGTATTAAAAGGTGCAATTCAACATGCGGACTTCCTAGCTATCAATATGACAGAAGAGCTTGAAGTAGATGTACTTGTACATCTTGTAGGTGAATCTGTCGGCTTGAAAGAAGGCGGCGTACTTCAACAGCCAAACCGTGAAGTGACTATCAAAGTGAAACCTTCAGACATTCCGGAGACATTTGATATTGACATTTCAAACCTTCAAATCGGAGAATCGATTACAGTAGCTGAAATTCGAGCGAAATCGAAATATGAGATTTTAAACGAAGATGATCATTCACTTGTTCTAATTTCTTCACCGCGTACGGCGGCGGAGATGGAAGAACTTGAAAGTGATGCTTCTGAATCAGCAGAACCTGAAGTAATTGGCGAGAAGAAGGAAGCGAAGTAATGCAACAATGAGCGCACGGATTTCCGTGCGCTTCTTTTCTGTTTCAAAGTTAAGTAGTTATAAGCTTTTTTATTTAACATGGAATAGTATCTAGGCGCTAGACACGGGGCCTTAGGGTATTGTTATGCAGTCGTTGCGACAGGATGTTGTCGCACACTTAGACTGCCTTTTTTGCCCTCTTTAAATCCGGTGTATTTGTTAAGGAGCCTCACGCTCTTCTTAATTATTTAATGTAAAAGGAAGATGAAATCTATGAAAATGATAATAGGACTCGGAAACCCGGGTAAACAATACGAAAAAACACGTCATAATGTGGGTTTTCACGTTATTGACGAGCTTAGTACTCGTCTGCCAATCACTGCAATACAGTCGAAATTTGGCGGCATGTATACAGTTGTCCATTGTCCAGAAGGAAAAGTAATGCTTGTCAAGCCTCTTACCTACATGAACTTATCTGGCGAATGTGTCCGACCATTGATGGATTACTTTGATATCGATGTGGAAGATATCGTTGTTCTGTATGATGATCTTGATATTGCTCCAGGAACAATTCGACTGCGTCAAAAAGGTAGTGCGGGTGGCCATAACGGCATGAAATCACTTATTGCACATCTTGGTACGGATCAGTTCAACCGAATCCGTATCGGTGTTGGTCGTCCCATTGGTGGCATGAAAGTGGCTGATTACGTCCTGGCACCTTTCGGCAAAGATGAAAAGCCATTAATTGAAGACATGGTGAAAAAAAGTGCATCCGCATGTGAAGCGTGGCTAGGCAAACCATTTAATGATGTCATGAACAACTTTAATGGTTTATAAGGAATAATAAAGTCATCTTGCGCCTATACTTTGAGAGAAGGGGCGGAGACTAAAATGGCGATCCGTTATACTTGCCGGCATTGTGAGACTGAAATTGGCAGACTTCCGTTTGAATCTGCAAAGGAGGCTATCCTTCTTCTGCACAAGATGGACGAAAGGGAAGTTGAGCATTTTCTGACGTATGAAAAAGACGGGGCATTGACGGTACGATGCATATGCGAACAGTGTGAGCAATCTCTCCAACGTTTCCCGGACTACTATACACTTACAAAATGGCTTCAATAAGATGTACGCTTTGGCGCAAGATGCGTCCAAAGCTTTTTCTGTTTTTTTATAAAAAGGTAATTGTGTTGAAATAATGAATTCCATTAAATTCGCTCAGCTTGTATTGGTATTTATTTTCCTGATATATAACTATAGTTTGGACTTGGTGCAATTGAATGGCCTAGCCCTTTTTGAACGCCTACTATTATTTTGAAAGAAAGGATGTGTAGCATTGGAATCACTTATAGATTTATTTTCACAAGAGAAAGAGATTGACGAACTAGTGGGAGATTTGGAGGCGGGGATAGACCGTCAACTGATCGCGGGATTGTCAGGTGGTGCGAAGTCAATCCTTTTCAAAGTACTTCAGCAGTCAAGCAAACGGCCCATTCTTATTGTATCTCCGAATTTACTGCAAGCGCAGCGTACATATGAAGACCTCATCAAAATGTTGGGTGACTCACTCGTCCACCTTTACCCTGCAGAGGAACTCATTGCTGCAGATTTTTCTGTTTCGAGTTATGAACTTCGTGCCCAGCGCATCGATACGTTAGATCATATGGTGCGAATTGGGAAGGGGATTTATATCACGCCGATTGCAGGCATGAAAAAACTATTGCCGGAAAAGAATCGTTGGTTGACTAGCTCATTATCAGCGGAAATAGGCGCGGAAATTAATATGGAAGAATGGTTGGAAAGGCTCGTGTCGATGGGTTATACAAGACAGTCAATGGTAACGGCACCGGGCGAATTTGCACTGCGCGGAGGTATCTTGGACTTGTATCCACTGAACCTGGAAGACCCGGTACGGATTGAATTATTCGATACGGATGTTGACTCCATTCGAACATTTTCGGCGGAAGACCAGCGCTCAACAGGTAAGCTGAAAGACGTGTCAATTCTTCCCGCTGCCGAATTTGTTTGGAAGGCTGAAGATCTGATGGTCATCGCAGAAAAGCTGGAGCATGCACTTGGCGTTAGTCTGAAGAAGATGAACGATGCGGAAGCGAAAGAACGGTTAACCATTAATATGAAGGGCGATATTGCTTTGATGAGGGAAGGATCCACTCCGGAAAATATGTTGAAATATGCATCGTTTTCAGCTGGAACGACTTCCCTTGAAAGCTATTTTCCAAGTAACGGAATCGTTCTATTCGATGAAATTGGACGGATCCTTGAGGTTGTTGCGTCACTAGAGTCGGATGAAAAGGAATGGACGGTTGGCCTTCTTGAAGAAGGGAAGATTGTTCATGATGCAAAAACTTCATTTTCATTCGAAGAGGTGCATGGAGCATTAAAGCAACGAAAAGTGTATTTTTCTCTTTTCGTCCGCTCAGTCCCAGGAATTGTTGTGAAGAAGACAGTGACGTTTTCTTGTAAACCGATGCAGCAGTTCCATGGGCAAATGAGTTTATTGAAAAATGAAATAGACCGCTGGCACCAAGGACGCTTCAATATTTTCATTATTGCAGACGGCAACGAACGGATGCAAAAAGTCCAATCGATTCTTGAGGATTATGATATGCAATCTGCCTTGTCCGGAAAACCGTCCGTGGCGGGCGGCATAATTGTTATCGACGGTGATTTATCTGCGGGCTTCGAGCTTCCATTCCAACGAATGGCGGTTATAACAGATTCTGAGCTCTTTAAAGGGACACCGAAACGGAAAGCACGTCCGCAAAAGATGACCAATGCGGAACGTATCAAAAGCTACTCGGAGATCAAACCCGGTGACCATATTGTTCACGTTAATCATGGGATTGGGAAATATTACGGGGTTGTAACGCTTGAAGTAAGCGGTATTCATAAAGATTACCTCGACATTCGGTACCGCGGAGAAGATAAGTTGTTCGTTCCCGCCGACCAGATAGATTTGATCCAGAAGTATGTCGCGTCTGGTGAAAAAGAACCTAAACTGCACAAGCTAGGCGGCGCGGACTGGAAGAAGACGAAAACTAAAGTTATAGCAGCTGTTCAAGATATCGCGGACGACCTAATTGAGCTGTATGCCAAACGGGAATCGGAAAAAGGACATGCTTTTGCAGCGGATGACGACATGCAAATGTCATTTGAAAATGCGTTTCCTTATGACGAAACGGATGATCAGCTCAGATCCATTGCTGAAGTGAAGGTGGATATGGAAAAAGAACGTCCAATGGACCGCTTGTTGTGCGGAGATGTAGGGTATGGAAAAACAGAAGTCGCAATCCGTGCTGCATTCAAGGCTGTATTAGACGGCAAGCAGGTCGCATTCCTTGTGCCCACTACGATTTTGGCACAACAGCATTACGAAACAATGAAAGAGCGTTTTTCTGGTTTCCCAGTTGAAGTTTCCCTCTTAAATCGTTTCCGGAAAAAGAAGGAACAAACGGAGACGTTGAAAAGGTTGAAAGCCGGAACAGTCGATATTATTGTTGGGACACATCGACTTCTTTCTAAAGATATCGTATACCATGATCTTGGTTTACTTGTTGTCGATGAAGAACAGCGATTTGGCGTAACGCATAAAGAAAAACTTAAACAGTTAAAAACACATGTCGACGTCCTGACATTGACGGCAACGCCTATTCCACGGACTCTCCATATGTCGATGCTTGGTGTTCGTGATTTGTCCGTTATTGAAACCCCACCAGCAAACCGTTTCCCTGTCCAGACGTATGTTATGGAACAAAACTTTGGGCTTGTCCGCGAGGCAATTGAAAGGGAAATGGGCCGTGGTGGGCAAGTGTTCTACTTGTATAACCGGGTGGAAGATATGGAGCGAAAAGTCGATGAAATCAAGCAGCTTGTGCCTGAAGCACGCGTTGGGTTTGCTAATGGTCAGATGGGCGAATCGGCACTTGAGTCAGTGATTTTAAGCTTCCTTGAAGGTGAGTATGATGTTCTTGTAACGACAACCATCATTGAAACGGGTATCGATATTCCTAATGTCAATACACTTATCGTTCAAGACGCAGACCGCATGGGTTTATCGCAGCTCTACCAACTACGTGGACGCGTTGGACGTTCGAATCGTGTTGCGTATGCCTATTTCCTTTATCAGCGTGATAAGGTGCTGACAGAGGTTGCGGAAAACCGTCTTCAGGCGATTAAGGAATTTACGGAACTTGGCTCGGGCTTCAAAATTGCGATGCGCGACTTATCGATTCGTGGCGCGGGTAATCTACTGGGTTCTCAGCAACATGGCTTCATCGATTCGGTCGGCTTCGATCTTTATTCTCAATTGTTGCAAGAAGCTGTCGAACAAAAGCAGACAGGTATCGTAAAAGCAGATATTCCAGACTTGGAAATTGCATTGCCGCTTAATGCTTATATACCAGACGAGTATGTGCGTGATGGATTCCAAAAAATTCAAATGTATAAAATGGTCAAAGCGATTGAAAATGAAACGGACTACAATGAACTTGTCGATGAAATGACAGATCGATTCGGTGATATGCCACTCGAGGCTGACTTGTTATTACGTGTTGCGCGAGTAAAAGCTTGGGGACGTATCGCGGGTGCTGAATCAATCAAGAAGCAACAATCGCTTATTGAAGTTCGCATATCACCTGAAGGAACTGCAAAAACTGACGGTGCGAAGCTTGTGGCCGATTCAATGGCATTTGGTCGTGCGGTTGGGTTCACGATGGAAAATGGCTGTCTTATCATGAGGATTGATGAGCGACAGACGGGGAAACAGACCGCGTTTGATGTGCTTGAAGAAATGATGAGGATTCTGCATGCATCTACAAAGGAAACTGTTGTTAGTGATTCCGTCTAAAGGGCGTATTGCATATTTTGCCCATCCTTGATGCATACTACAATTGAAACGAGATTAATGTTCAATTTTGTGGAAAGTGAGGCATCATGTATGAAGGCAACAGGAATCGTTCGCAGAATCGATGATCTTGGCAGGGTAGTTATTCCTAAAGAGATTCGAAGGACACTAAGGATTCGTGAAGGGGATCCACTTGAAATATTTACCGACCGGGATGGCGAAGTGATTTTGAAGAAGTATTCGCCGATATCAGAACTCGGGCAATTTGCAAAAGAGTATGCGGAAACGTTGTACGAAACACTTGGCACGCCTGTACTCATCAGTGACCGGGATGAAATGATTGCGGTGTCTGGATTATCGAAAAAAGATTATATAAATCGCCAGTTGTCACCTGATCTTGATGAAATTATGACAGGTCGTAAAATCGTTACAGAAAAACTCGAAAAGGCAATTGAATGGGTGCCAGGACAAGTCGAGCAGGTGAAGTCTTATTGTATTGCGCCAATTATTGCCGCCGGAGATACGATTGGTGCTATTTACTTGTTATCAAAGGTGCATTTCCTTGGCGAAACTGAAATGAAAGCAGCCGAAGTAGCTGCCCATTTTTTAGCGAAACAGATGGAACCCTAAAAACAGCCCACTTGGACCGGATATTAACGGTTTAGGCGGGCTGTTTTTTTTATTTGGGAGAAGCGTTGTTAAGTTTTGCGCTAGTGTCGTTTAGTTTGGGGGAAACGTTGTTAAGTTGTCCTGGTGTCGTTAAGTTTTGCGGACAATACGGGCACTTTTCCATATTCGGAAGTTCCTTATACAAACAACATGTCACCCGTTTGTAATTGGCCATTGCATCTAGTGCTCGTTGATTGTTCAAGTATTGTTTGAAAGGAGACCGGCGCATTGCAGGCTTCCATGTTTCATCTGCCAATAAAATATCCAAGTCGGGCTGCGCAAATGATGAGTTTTCTTGAAGTAGCATTGAGTACATCCACAAGACATACCCCCACACATTCTCCCACAAAATTAACTTCGCAATTTTTGCACGCTTGCTTAAATAGTCAACGACAGGGTGTCCATAGGTCTCAAGAATAATACGTATATCTTCTTCGCGGTTTTGTACAACCCTAAAACCGGTAGATGGAACAGAAAAAAGGATTGTATCATTTTCGATGAATAACGACACATCTTCCAAATCGCCAGCCCACAGTAAATTATGTTCGCTCATTAAATGCAGTTGGGCAGCTATGAAAAAACCATGCCTTCTCATATAAACAGATGTGGCCACAGTATTTGTCGGAGCATCTGATAAACGTTGAACCATTTCAAATAGCTTGCCGCTTCCTGCCTCGGATAATATGTCTGCAGCGGATAAAAATATGTTTGGCTGTTGACCAATATGTACACTGAACCGTTCCAGTGCAGCTAATTGTTCCGCCTCTAAATTAGGCACCAGTATTTCCTCGAAGTTCTGACACGATGCAGCGGCCACGACCATAGGGAACGCAGTGCGGTGTTCCGAAAAGGGGGTCTGTTGAAACTTGGCATTCCATTCCAAACACAGCGCGAACTAATTCGCAGGTAATAATATCTTCTGGTTTGCCTTGTGCATGGACAGCGCCGTCTTTAATGGCCACGATATTGTGTGCATAACGGGAGGCTAAATTTAAATCGTGCAGGACCATGACAATCGTACGGCCTTTTTGTTCGTTTAATTCAAATAGTAGGTCAAGAATTTCAATCTGATGTGTCATGTCGAGGTATGTCGTTGGTTCATCCAATAAAATGACGTCTGTATCTTGAGCGAGTGTCATTGCAATCCATGCACGCTGGCGTTGTCCACCTGAAAGTGTGTCGATCGATTGATCCCGTAGATCACTTATCCTAGTCGCTGTCAGTGCAGCTTCCGTTTTCTTCGTATCCTCTTCAGTCCATCTTGAGAGCCACGATTGGTGTGGATAGCGTCCTTGTTTCACAAGATCATGTACCGTCAACCCTTCAGGTGATACAGGACCTTGCGGAAGAATGCCCATTTTTTTTGCGACATTACGCGAAGACAGCGAGTGGATATCCTTGCCTTCAAGTAAGATAGAGCCGTCAGAAGGTTTTAAAAGACGGGCGATTGAACGGAGTAACGTGGATTTACCGCAACCATTACTACCGACAAAAACAGTGATTTCGCCTTTCGGAATCGATAAATTCAGGTTTTTAAAGAGAAGATTATCTTGATAGCCAATTGACAGGTTTTCGGTCTTAATTGAGGTATGCATAGGAATGCCTCCATAATCTATAGGGAATCTAAATGATTTTCATTTTCAATTAGAGATAAGCATAGCATATTTAGCATCTATTGAGAATGATAATCATTTATTTTATAAAAAACTTTACAAAACAGTACAATCAAGTTTAAACTACTAAATGAGAATGATAATCAATAAGTGGATAAATGGAGGAATGTTTAATATGAAGAAATCTTTGAAATCACTGCTTGTTTTAGCGCTTTTTGCAGTGTTGTTAGTCGGTTGTTCTTCGAAGAAAGAAGAAGATAAAACTGTAGACAACGGGAATGCAGAGAAAAGTATAACAATTACAGGCGTTAACGGTGAAGTGACACTTGATAAGCCTGCGAAAAAGGTTGTTGTTTTGGAATGGACATATGCGGAAGATTTATTGGCAGTAGGTGTTCAGCCAGCGGGGATGGCGGATATAGAAGAATATCATAACTGGGTGAATATCGACGTAGAATTAAGTGACGACGTGGTAAATGTCGGCGGTCGTCAAGAACCCAACTTGGAAGCGATTGCTGAATTGGAGCCGGACTTGATCATCGGTACAAGCTTCCGTCATGATGGGATGATTGCGGATTTGGAGAAAATTGCACCGACGGTCATTTTTAATCCGTATCCTGAGGATGAAAAAATGGATTTGTATCAAGAAATGATAACTACATTTAACGAAATTGCAAAAGCTGTTGATAAAAAGGATGAAGCGAAACAGGTATTAGCCGACCTGGATGTAAAATATGAAGAAGCGAAAACAACTATCGATAATGCTGGTTTAAAAACGAAAGATGTTGTCTTAACACTCGCTTACACGGGAGCTCAAGCACCTGAAATTCGTGTGTTTACACCAAATTCAATGGCTTCAATCATGTTAGAGAAAATTGGTTTAAACAACATCCATATTCCGGACCAATTTGAACTTTACGGCTCTAGTACGTATAACGTGGAAGGGCTAACGAAGTACGAGGATGCTAACTATTTGTATATTGTACAAAACGACGACAATATTTATGAAAAACAGTTAAAAGATAATGCAGTTTGGAAGAACTTGAATTTCGTGAAAGAAGACCGTTTGTATGATCTGGGCGGGGATACTTGGTTATATGGAGGTCCTCTCTCAGCTGAAACGTTGCTCGATAAAATTACGAGCACGATGGTAAGTAAGTAATGACAAGAAAAACTTCAGGAAAACGATCCTTTGTAGTCATGATTATAGGATTGTTCCTGTTGGTTGTATTATCTTTTATTCACTTAACGCAAGGTCAAGCGGATTATACGGTTACCCAATTAGTAAAAGAAGTGTGGATAGAAGGGCGCGTGCAGGACATCGTGCTCTCTCTCCGTCTTCCGCGTTTACTAATCGGGATACTTGCCGGGGGGGCCCTTGCAGTGGCAGGTGCTATTTTGCAGACGTTGACGAACAACCCATTAGCATCTGCAGGCACACTAGGAATTAATGCAGGTGCGTATTTTTTTGTCGTTGTATCGATGATTTTCTTCCCGTCGCTACTTGGTAATTTCCCATTTATTGTTGCATTAGTTGGTGCTGTACTGTCATCTGTTCTCGTTGTGATGCTAGCAGGTAAGCAAATGGAGCCGGTACGTGTGGCACTGACAGGGATGATTATCTCGTTACTATTTGCGTCGATGACAGGTTCTTTGCAGCTATTATTCGAAAATCAGACGAACGGTCTCTTTTTGTGGGGCTCCGGGACACTTGTTCAGTTAAATTGGGACGGTGTATCGTTTGCGGGGCCAGTTATAATTGTGTTCTTCGTCCTCGCATTGGTGTTGGCAAAACCGTTGGATACGCTGTCGCTAGGTGAAGATATCGCGTCGTCCCTTGGACAAAATGTTAGGTTTGTTAAATTACTCGCGTGGGCTGTTGCAATTGTTCTTGCGGCTACAACGGTAAGCGTTGTCGGCCCAATCGGTTTTATTGGATTAATGGCTCCGCATATTGTTCGGATGCTTGGTGTCCGAGGGCATTTGAACATTCTTCTCCAGTCATTTTTATGGGGAAGTGTCATGCTGATTGGAGCCGATGTGTTAGGGCGATTGATACAACCCGGACAAGAAGTTCCAGTAGGTGCAATGACCGCGTTGATTGGCGGGCCATGGCTGTTGTACTTGGCATGGAAAACTGCAAAAACGCATAGTCGAGGCGACCGTCAAATGGGCGGTACATTAAAACCGGTGAAACTGCCGGTTGTCATCACAATCGTTGTCGCACTCATTATCGTTATTATTTCATTGGCTTTATCATTTAACGGCACTGCATGGACGACTGACTGGCTGAAACCTGTTGTGTGGAATTTCCGAGTTCCGCGCGTGTTAACGGCGTTCATCGTTGGAGTAATGCTCGCAGTTGCGGGCGTATTATTGCAGGGGGTATTACGAAACCCATTGGCGGATGCAAGTATTTTAGGTGTCACATCAATGGGTGGTGCCGGGGCGATGATGCTTCTCGTGTTATTTCCCGCGATTCCGGTTACCTATATGCCGCTTGGTGCGGTCGTGGGAGCTACCATCGCCCTTGGTATTATTTTGGGAACATCGTGGAAAAATAACTTCCAACCGATGCTCGTTGCGCTCATGGGAATTGCAATCTCCGCATTTGGATCGGCCGCCACACAAGTATTGGTTGTGAAAGCAAAGCTTGCCGTTGCGGCTGCTCTCGTCTGGTTGTCGGGAAGTACGTACGCAAAAGGATGGGATGATGTACAACTAGCCTTGTTGTTATTCGCATTGTTCATCGGTCCGGCTATTTATTTGACGCGCAGTTTGGATACATTGACGTTCGGCGATGATGTGGCGGCAGGTCTTGGACTTTCTGTGAAGTCGACACGTGTTTGGGCGTTGATCGTAGGTGTTGCGATAAGTACGGCAGCTGTTTCAATTGTAGGGACGATTGGTTTTGTCGGGCTTGTTGCACCTCATATAGCACGTAGATTAGTTGGTTTCCGTCATCTGCCTTTACTTGTTGTATCGGGGTTATTGGGCGGATTGCTTCTTGTCACTGCGGACTTTGTCGGAAGGATTTTAATCGCGCCGAAAGACATTCCAAGTGGGTTGATTGTCGCGCTGATTGGTACGCCGTATTTGTTATATCTTCTTCGGAAAATGAAGTAATAAATTGTAAACAATTGACAGGCTACAGAGTATACTCATCTTTATCCTATTAGGACACAAAAAGCATCGCGCCCATGCGATGCTTTTTGTGTTAATTATAAAAAAGGGTTTAAATGACTAAAGTTGAATTTGACCGTGATGGGAAGTAATTGGGAATACATGCTTAACTTATGAAATTCATGTCAAATTCCTTTTGGGTGGGATAAAATGAGTTTCATAAAATCAAAGAAAATCTTCGTAATTGTTTTATTAGTAGTAATTGGTGCGGGAATTTTGTTTTCGAGGGATGATAATGCATTAGTGATAACTGAAGTTGAGAAGAGTTGGGGTATCATCAATTTGTATCATATCGAACAATTTGATGATAATAAAAAAGCTGTAGTCGTTTTTGAAACTATTGAAGGTGCGGAACGGGAAATGTATCTATAAAAGTCATTTTTCAACAACCAAAAGAAATTGCCGCGAACACATTTCTTCAAAAGTCAGCAAGCCCTGAAGAACTTCCTAAAACTTATGCTGTAGAAAGTGCATTGGTGTCGTTATTATTTGCAGTTTCCTCTTTACTGTTTGGGCTCTTGTTGAAATATGGGATGTGCGAATTACATTTGTTATTTCAGCAATATTTTTAGGGATGGCGGCAATTTATGCTACGATTCGCCATCGCCGTTTTTATGTAAAAGAGTCATTGAACAATCACTAACGGTGAAAATTGCGAAAAAGGAGCTACAAACCATAGCGGTTTGTAGCTCCTTTTTGCTGTGTTATATATGTTTTAGTATTGAATTTTGCATCATAGTACGTATTTGAATCCAGCGAAGGAGCGACAAGTGTGAGCCGGAGCAATAAGGCCGACAGTGATCTTCTGACGGGCTTATTGCGTAAGTTCATCACCAAGCGACAAAGCCGTGTTGACTATATAGTTGTTTATTTGTATTCGGAAAAGAAAGCGACACTTCGTTAGGTCAATGTATCGCGCGGATTCCCTGATACCTATTCAGTAATGTGTCCAGCTCTTGACTGCATGCGACGACAATCGGATGAGTCAAACCAAAATGCTTTGCCTTCGTATACATATCATTCCTTTTTAGTTTTATTAATACTGATAGAAATCGTTTTTTTGGAATTGTTTTTATCATCCATGGCCCCTCCTTATTTACTTTTTTCATCATTTCTATTTTTTGATATAGTTTACAGTAAGTTGTTTACAAATCTTATACCTATGGCTTTCCCATAACGTCGAACAATTAAACCTTTTCTTGATTTATATATGGTTATTTGGCGTTTTCACAGAAAGTCTTGCTATTTTTCATTCGTGATATAATGAGTGTACTATGTACGAAAGAAAGAGGCACGGATATGACGCAGCAATGGGATATGAAAACGTTTATGAAAGGTGCGTCGATTCTGACGATCTCCGCAATCATTGTGAAATTGCTTGGTGCGGTTTACCGAGTTCCGTTCCAAAACCTTGTCGGCGACAAAGGGTTTTATATTTATCAGCAAGTGTACCCATTCATCGGTATTTTTATCGTTTGGACGTCGTACGGTTTTGCGGTGGCGGTATCGAAACTGCTTGCGGGAAGTACGAGTCGCAGCGAAGCAAAAGCGGTGATGCGTGTGGCATTTATATATCTTCTTTTATTATCAGTAACCTTTTTTGTTCTATTGACTGTTTTCGCTCCGTTTTTCGCGCGCTCCATGGGCGATGCTGAACTCGTACCTCTCCTGCGGGCAGGTGCGTATATCGTTCTGCTTATGCCGGCGTTAGCCGTTTTAAAGGGTTCATTCCAATCGGAGGGGCGGATGGTACCTGTTGCCGTTTCTGGTGTAGGTGAGCAGGCCTTCCGTGTAACGGTTATTTTAATTGGGACATGGATTGCGGTATCTTCAGGTGCGTCGCTCTATACGGCGGGGGAAGTGGCAATGTGGGGGGCGGTCGTTGGGGAAAGTGCCGGTGTAGTTATTCTTGCGCTTTATTTCCGGAACACATTCAAAGGACCGTTGGAAAAAGTAAATACATGGCAAGTGGTGAAAGAATTGACGGTCGTCAGTTTAGGGGTTAGTGCTAGTTCACTGATTCTCCTGATGTTTCAACTGGCCGATTCATTTACGATTTATAATATTCTTCTAACTAACGGTTTTACAGAAGACGTGGCCATGGTAATGAAGGGCGTCTACGATCGTGGACAGCCACTCGTGCAAATGGGGATTTTGATTGCTTCGACATTAGCACTCGCCATTGTTCCGCTCATCGCTCATCACTCGACAAAAAATGTGGGAAGAGGGGCATTGCCGTTCATCCGGCTAACGTTCCGGACTGCCTTCCTATTCGGTTGGGCAGCTGCAGCAGGACTTGCGCTGGTTTTACCTTATGTAAATGAAATGCTGTTTGAAACACGTGATGGTTCGGTCGCGCTCATTATTTTCTCGCTACAGATTCTTTGGTTGTCGCTTATTTTACCGCTAACGGCGATGCTTCAAGGGGCAGGGAAAGTGAAAGTACCGACGCTCCTGCTTATCGGGGGATTGGTTATAAAAATCTTTGCCAATCAACTTCTGGTCCCGCCATGGAATGTCGCAGGGGCGGCGATTGCGGGCAATATTGGTTTCGCAGCAATTACGTTCGGACTGCTGTTTTACTTTAAAAAGGTTTGGCCAATTCGCCTTGCACCAGCAGGTTTTTATGGATGGGTACTAGTGGCGACTGTGAGTATGATAGCGGTTGTCCTGCCATGGATGCTTGTTGCGGATCTGTTTCTATTCGACCACTTACCGGGAAGAATCAGTGCGACACTTATCGCATTAACATCCGTTTCGGTGGGAGCAGCTGTTTTCCTTTTCGTCGTTATGAAATCACGTATAATGGCAGAGAAGGAATGGTTTCTACTACCATTCGGTAAACGGTTAGCTACATTGCAATTACGACTTACTAAAAGAAAAGGTGAATGACATGCATCAGTTAACAATTATCGGTCTTGGCGCAGGTGACCTTGACCAGTTAGCACTCGGGACATACCGGAAATTAAAAGAGGCAAACTGTATAGTGGCGCGTACGGACCAACATCCAGCTGTCGCCGAATTAAGAGCGGAAGGTATTACCCTAACGAGCTTCGATGAAATTTATGAAAAAAACGACTCTTTCGAGCAAGTATATGATGAAATCGTAGAACAGCTGCTCATTATGTGTGCACAACAACCGGTTACCTATGTTGTACCGGGGCATCCACTCGTTGCGGAACGGACGGTACAATTATTAGTCGAGAAAGAACGTGAAGGTTTAATCCGGATGGAAATTGCGGGCGGAAATAGTTTTCTCGACCCAATATTTGCAGCGCTGCGTATCGATCCGATTGAAGGGTTCCAACTACTCGACGGTACGGATATGAAACGTGATGATGTCAATATGAAACAGCATATTCTAATTGGACAAGTATACGATTCGTTTGTGGCATCTGAGGTGAAATTGTCACTGATGGAGAAATACGCTTACGATCATCCTGTGACAATTGTAACGGCGGCCGGTTCTACGGGCGAGCAATTGATTACAGTGCCGCTATTTGAACTGGACCGCGTAACTGAAATTAATAATTTGACGACCGTTTATGTACCACCTGTAGTTGAACGCGAAGCACGGTTGAAAGATTGGTCGACGTTCAGGGAAATCATCGCTGCACTGCGCGCTCCAGACGGTTGTCCATGGGACCGTGAACAGACGCACGCATCATTGAAGCGTTATTTGGTTGAAGAAGCACATGAGCTGCTAGAGGCAATCGATAAACAAGATGACGAAGCTATCATAGAAGAACTTGGTGATGTGCTACTGCAAGTATTCCTTCATACTCAAATTGGCGAAGACGACGGCTATTTTGCGATGGAAGACGTCCTTCAAGCAGTTGGTTCAAAAATGATTCGCCGTCACCCGCATGTTTTTGGAGATAAAAGCGTGGCCAATTCAGAAGAGGTCCTTCAAAATTGGCAGGACATCAAGAAGCAGGAAAAACCGCAAGCTGAATCACTCTTACATGGTCAAGAACGTCCTTCTTCATCACTTCTGACGTCACTTAATTATCAAAAAGAGGCGGCAAAGGTTGGTTTTGATTGGCCAACGATTGAAGGTGCTTTAGAAAAGTTTGATGAAGAATGGCTGGAGTTTCGCAATGAACTAAAAAGTGGCACGAAATACAGCCAAATGGACGAACTCGGTGACGTCCTGTTCACTATCGTTAACATTTCCCGTTTCCTCAAACTATCCCCTGAAGAAGCAATGGTTCACGCGAATCAAAAGTTCAATAGACGGTTTTCATTCGTCGAAAAGAGTGTGAAAGATGGACAGGGTAAGTTTACTGACTATACACTTGATGAACTCGAAGAATTTTGGAATCTAGCAAAAGGAAGGGAAGATAATCATGAGACTCGATAAATTCTTGAAAGTATCTCGCCTTATTAAAAGACGGACACTTGCAAAACAAGTAGCTGATCAAGGGCGTATAACAATTAACGAAAAAGTTTCAAAAGCGTCATCGGTTGTAAAAGAAAGTGATGAACTGGCCATCCGTTTCGGGCAGAAAATTGTAACGGTAAAAATCAACATGCTGAAAGATACGACAAAAAAAGACGATGCAGCCTCAATGTATACGATTTTGAAGGAAGAGAAGCTTGAAAAAGTGGAACCGGAATTCATGGATGACGAAGACTGAGCAACATGACGGGGAATATTCCTGTCATGTTTTTTTATACCCGGGCATAAGCTAACAGTGAACGTACAAGCCAAAGGGGGAAGCATATAATGCAATTTCAAACTGATAGTCCTACGTACGCGATACCATCAGGAGACCACGTTGTTACAATGCGCAATAGAAAACGGATGGACTTGACGTCGGTAAAATCAATTGACCGTTTCGATCAGGAAGAGTTTCTCGTTCGAACATCACAAGGATTGTTGCAAATCCGCGGAGAGGAACTGCGCATCGTCCATTTAGATGTCGATAAAGGACTTCTAACATTGGAGGGAACGGTCGGCACGATTCAATATGATGAAGAAGAATCAGGCTCAAAAGGTTTCCTCCATAAATTGTTTGGATGAGTCTATCCGTTCAATTTCTTAGCCTGCTCGCTATGATTGGGACAGGCATTGTTGCTGGGGCATTCATGGATATGATCGGAACGGGTACCGCGCACGCTGGCAAGAAATCAATTATTCGGAAGCGTGCGGTCTGGCTTGAAGTCATTGGATGGATACTAGTCGGATGTTGGACGTTTTATATCCTTTACCTTGTCAGGGATGGGGCGTGGCGCATATATGATCCGTTTGCACAGATTAGTGGAATGTTGCTATACGTAACTACTTTTTATAAGCCGTTCCGGTTTTTTGGGCGGATCTTGTTGGTTTTGTTTATAAGACCACTCTTGTTCCTCGCGCGTCTGGTAGTATCTATTGTCAGTCTAGTCATTCGTTTTATTGTGAAAGTCTTGGCGGTCCTCTTTACACCATTTGTTAAAATATTCCGTATCATTTCCGGGAAACTCTTTAAAAGAAGAGTGAAATGATATATAATATATGAACTAACAAATTGTAGTGTGTGAAGAGGGGAAGTGCAAGACGTGGAACAGAAACAGCAGAGGAAATCGTCCGTAAGGGTCGCGTCGATTCAAACTGAATATGTCCGCTCACTTCAAAAGAAAGAGACTAGGAAGAATGCGCGGAAAGTCCGTTTATATCGTAGACTGGCTGTGTTTGCTATTGCCGCTGCTATAATTCTAGGTGGCCTAACGAATATGTTCATCAATCAAAAACATGCGTTAGCGGCGAAGGAACTGCAAAAAGTAGAGGTGCTGGCCCAGCTTGAAGGGGTCCAGGAAGAACAAGAAATGCTAAAAAGACAACTTGTGAAATTGAATGACGATGACTATATCGCAAAACTTGCACGCAAGGAATATTTCTTGTCTGAAAAGAATGAAATTATTTTTTCTATACCTGAAAACAAGAAAAAAACAGATGAACAAGACAAAGGAAAAGAGTAGTCTTATTGACACTCTTTTTTTATTGGCTATAATGGAAGTAAGGATCCTGCAATTTGCAGGGCTCATTAATACGGTTGCAAGGCTCCCAGCGCGGGGCCCGCTTAAATTTTAAGGAGGAGCATTTTTTTTATGTCAATTGAAGTAGGCAGCAAGCTAGAGGGTAAAGTAACAGGAATCACAAACTTCGGGGCGTTTGTTGAGCTACCGAATGGCTCAACAGGCCTGGTCCATATCAGTGAAGTAGCGGACAATTATGTCAAGGACATCAACGATCATTTTAAAGTCGGTGACATGGTTGAAGTGAAAGTGATGAACGTCGGTGCAGATGGTAAAATTGGGTTATCGATTAGAAAAGCGAAGCCTGAATCTGAACAGCGTCCAGAACGTCCTCAGCGCCCGCAACGTCCGCGTCAAGGTGGTGGCCGTCCTGCTATGGATCGCCCAGAGAACTTTGAACAAAAGATGGCAAAGTTCATGAAAGACAGCGAAGAGCGTCTCTCTACTTTGAAAAGAGCGACAGAATCGAAACGCGGTGGCCGTGGCGCAAGCAGAGGGTAACTTGCTAGCTGTTTCAATTCATGAAAAAGTGTATGAATAGTGTAGGGGAAAATAGCGAACAAAGGGAAATAACCCTTGTTCGCTGTTTTTTTGTTTTGAGGATGTGAAGATTATCATGGCAACTGGCGAAACTGTAATGGCATTCGTGAACTGTCATGGCAACTAGCGAAACTGTAATGGCAATCGTATGAACTGTAATGGCAATCGTATAAACTGTCATTCCAAGTCGTAAAACTATCACGGGAAATGGCATAAACCGCCACACCTCACCAAACAACCACCCATTTTATATTGCAGAAAAAAGCAGTTCCTGCGTCGTGAATTCACGACGCAGGAACTGCTTTTTCAGTAACTTATTGTCCAACCTCTTGACGGCTGTTCCTGCATTTCATTAATGGCGGCAGAGGGGTTCGAACCCCCGACCTCACGGGTATGAACCGTACGCTCTAGCCAGCTGAGCTACGCCGCCTTTGTGTATTCTAGTAAGCACTTGTTTTCGCTTGAACAGAACAACAATACTTATAATACAAGTGAAACAATGAAGTGTCAACCCGTGTTAGGGAAAAAGAAAAAACAGTTCGGAATGAGTCGAAACATTTTGTTTTCTTGTTGTCATGAACAGACAATTTCTTTCCATTTGCCTATGTATACTCAAGGCATAGTAGACATAGGGGGAATGGGAAATGAAGCTAATTGATCAATTAGTGCGTCCAGTAGGCCATCCGATTGGTATGTATGTCGAGATGATTGGAAAACGAAAAATGCATATTTTAGTTGCGACTCTATTCTTATTTGGATCTTTTTTCTTGTCGCAAGCCGTCTTGTTCGATGCAGCGGTTCCTTTTTTCTTGCCGGTGTGGGCACTTGCGCGAGCCCGCTTCAGAAAGCATCTCATATGGGTGTTCATTGGCGGGATGTTTGGGAGTGCATTCCTTGGTCTTGGACAGGCTGTTATCCATCTATTGATGCTTGCGTTATTTAATGCGGTTATTAAATATCCGCTAATGCGAAAATCAGTGCCGCTAACAGTAGCGGGATGCATAATCGTTGTTCAAGTGTTGTGGCAGTTCATTATGCATGTCGGGCAACCACCAGTAAATGTTCAATTATATATTGGCTTTGAAGCAGTTCTTGCTTTGTTCATGACATTCTTCCTATTTGTCGCATTTCCTGCCGCAGATCGAATCTTCTTTGGTAAATGGACGCCTGAACGTCTTGGAGCTGCTTGCCTTGTCGGTGCGCTGGCTACAACTGGCATGAACGGGCTTATGTTAGGTCCTGTTTCGGTTTCAGGTACACTCATTCACCTGACTATCTTGCTAGCGGCACTTGTGGGAGGACTGCCATTTTCAACAACAATCGCAATGATCATTGCTGCAATTGTGGGAGTGGCGGAATTATCCTTCACTGGAATGATGGCGGTATATGGCATGACAGGTTTTTTTGCAGGTACACTCCGCCGGTTTGGAAAAGTTGGTATCGTGTTAGGCGCGGCTTCTGTATCCGGATTTTTCCTTATGTATGATTTGACTCTGCCACTTGATACTTCGCACTTTGTAACAATTGCTACTGCAACAATTATTTTTTTACTAATCCCATCGAAAAGACTAGAGCCAATTAAACACATTTTTTATCCGGAGAATACGGAAACTACTGAAAAACAACAAAAATGGTTAGCGGAACGGCTCGACGAACAACTAGCTGATTTCCAGCAGTTCTCTGAATTTATGTCGACGCTTGTTGGCGACCGTTTTTCCCCCAGCGAAAATGCCGATGTATTGCCACAGCAAGTAATACCAAAGATTTGCCAGTCATGTTTCCGGTATGCAAAGTGCTGGGAAGGCGCAGATGACGATATGGGCGGGCTTCTAAGTGAATGGGAAGCGACCTATTCTATGACGAAAAAAGCTAAACGTCACCGTGTTGAGGAAAAAATTAAATATAAGTGCATCCGATTCAATGGATTGGTGTCGGAACTTGAGGAACAAGCTGCCAGCCGTTTATTGACGGGACAACTTCAGCATGGACGAAAAATGCTTGCCCTCCAGTTGCGTGATATGAGCACCCACCTGGATAAAATTATGAATGAAGTAAAAGAGGATTTGACTGTTTATAAGCCTGCCGAGGAAGAGTTGGCGAAACGCCTCCAAGAGAAAGATATTGAGTACTTCCAGATTGATGTTTTACCAGGGGAGAGGGGAGCGCGTCGCATCATCTGTTGTATCCCCGAGAAAAGATCTGACTTTGAAACAGATACGACAGTTGCTGAAAGGTTTATTCTGCCGATTCTTGAAGAAATGTACGATGAGCCGTTCCGGGTCGCCAAATCTGCCGTTTTACAAGACCCTTTTCCACATATCCAACTAACGTTTGGTTCGGCAGTTCGTTTTACCCTTGATTATGGTATTGCGGCAACAGCGGGCGGGGAAACATTTCACGCAGGTGATGCATACGAAGTGTTCCCAATTCATGAAGGGTTAACGGCGGTTCTGTTGTCGGATGGAATGGGCCAGGATCTTAATGCATATCGTGAGAGCCGAAAGGTAATTCGTTTGATGCGAGAATGTTTGGACCGGAAAATGGATCCTGAAACAGCTATGCATACTTTGCATTATATGATGTCTTTGAACGGGCTGGATGATATGTACGCTACGCTTGATCTGGCCCTCGTTGATTTGCAAGACGGTCGTATATGGTCTTGGAAGGCAGGGTCGATGAGCACGTATATTAAACGAGGTGACGATTTTTTAAGACTGGATAGCAAATCTGTCCCCGTCGGTTTTCTTCCATCCTTTTCTGTGGAGGCAAAAAATGAAGAGTTAAAGTCAGGAGACATTATACTTATGTTAACGGACGGTATCTTTAATGGTGATGTCCCGCTTGAGAAACAAGAGAATTCGTTATACAACACACTTGAAAAGTACGGAGGGTTCGAATGTGACAAAATTGCGGATCGTATTATGTATGAAATGGAGCGAAGGTTTGGTTTAATTGGAGACGATCGGACTGTGTTAGTTATGAAAATCGACCATGTTCTGCCGAAGTGGTCAAGTTTCACACCTTATTCACAAACTATTTCCCGGGAAAGGGTCTTCGGTTGAATGTGTAAGGGAGTGAGTCCCCTCCTTTAGGTATTCTATGGTAAAATCCGAATAAGAGTAGATTAGAAAAGAGGAGGGTGCGGAGCAATGGATAAATTTAAACAGACGATATTCCGTTTTATCAAGGAATGGTCACTCATCGCTCCGGGGGACCGTATTTTAATCGCCTGTTCGGGTGGGGTAGATTCAGTGGCGCTTTTACATTTCATGGCTTCGAATCAAGACAGAATGGAGATTGAAGTTGCCGCAATTCACGTAGATCATAAATTACGTGGGAAAGAGTCTGCTGCAGATGGCATATTTGTGGCAAGGCTATGTGAAGTGTATGGGATTCCGTTTTTTGGTGGAAGTGTCCCGGTTCCAGCTATTATCGAAAAAGATGGTGGCAATGTGCAAGCTGTCTGTCGAAACGGACGATACGCATTTTTCGAGGAGATCATGACAAAGCATGATTATGGTGTTTTAGCAACGGCACATCATGCAGAAGATCAGTTGGAAACGGTCTTGATGCAAGTAACGAAAGGCAGTCAGCCTTTGGGGATGTCGGTGAAGCGTGAAGTTGAAGGTGGATTCCTTATTCGACCTTTCCTTCCGGCTATGAAAGCGGACCTCTATTCATATGTAGGGGAGCACGAATTACATTTTCGTGAAGATCCAAGTAATGAAAGTGATGCCTATCTGCGTAATCGTTACCGTCACAAAATTGTTCCGTTTATTCTTGCTGAAAACCCTGGTGCCGCTGAAAATGCAGTGAGAATATCAGGTTATCTACAGGAAGATGAAGAATTGCTTGAAATGCTGGCGCGGGAACGCTTTACTGAAATTACTAAGTTCACAGAAGCGGGCCTGCCTGTCGTTGACGGGAATGCTTTTTCCTGCATGCACCAAACTTTACAAAGACGGATAATTACACTACTATTGAGGTATCTTTACAATGGGGAAATTATGCCCGTAAAATATAATTCTGGGCTTATAAGTCAACTGTTACACCATCTATCTTCGCAAGATGGGAATGTATCCATTCACCTTCCACGCGGTTACCGATTCATTCGGGAATATGGCGTGCTGACGTTCGTTCGCGAAACACCAGCTGAAGAAGTGGAGTTGCAAAAAGTGTTGCCGAAAGGCGATTGGACCCGTTGGGGAAATGATTTTCAGCTTTATTGGAATGAAGTGAGTAACCTCGATACGGAGTTATTCACGGATACAGATGACATCATGTATTTTGACTTGCCTCACTCTGCACTTCCTCTGTCTATCAGGAGAAGAGAGGATGGGGATCGAATCTTGTTGCCGGGGATGACACACCCGAAACGTTTATCCAGGTTGTTTATCGATGAAAAGGTTGGCATGACAGAACGCGACCGATTGCCGGTAATCATTACAGCGCAAGGTGAAATTTGTGCAGTTCCAGGAGTACGGTACGGAGTGGTATTTTCACGACGCAAGACAGATCAAAGTAAGTACATAGTTAGTACAAGAAAGTTATAATTGATCTGCATGAAAGAGGAGGAATTTCGATGTTGGGGAAAGATATCGAAGAAGTGCTAATTACAGAAGAACAGATTCAAGAGAAAATCCGTGAGCTTGGTGCGGTATTGACAGAAGAGTACCAAGACAAGTACGTACTTGCGATTGGTGTGCTTAAGGGTGGATTACCTTTCATGAGTGATCTCATTAAGCGTATCGATGCTTATATCGAACTCGATTTCATGGATGTTTCAAGTTACGGAAATGCAACAGTTTCATCAGGAGAAGTGAAAATTGTTAAAGATTTGAACACAAGTGTTGAAGGACGCGATGTACTCATTATTGAAGATATTATCGATAGTGGGAAAACATTAAGTTACCTTGTCGAATTGATGAAATACAGAAAAGCAAATTCTATTAAAATTGTTACTCTCCTCGATAAGCCAAGTGGCCGAAAAGTTGACTTAAAAGCGGATTACGTTGGTTTTGACGTACCGGATGCGTTTGTCGTTGGCTACGGACTTGATTACATGGAGAAATACAGAAACTTACCTTATATTGGCGTGTTGAAAAAGGAAATCTATTCTTTCTAAATACTTTTGGAAGATCTTTTGAAAGGGCGGCGGAAAATTTTTTCTGCTAAGGCATTTCCTTTGTAGGTTCAATCAGACCTATGTTAAGATTTACACTAGTTTTCTGTCTAATGAAATGAGGAGGCTTGGGATGAATCGAATACTTCGATACTTTCTATTATACGGACTGATATTTCTTGCAATCATGGGGATATTCAGTTCACTAAACAATACAAACCCGAAACAGAAAGAGATTCGGTATGATGAATTTATTACTGCGTTGGAAGATGGAAAAGTAACAACAGTAAGTTTGCAGCCAGTTCAACTTGTCCTTAATGTGAAGGGTACAATGAAAGGCTACAAGGATGGCGAAGAGTTCGTAACGAATATTATGAACGATACCAAGACGCAGGAAGATATCCGTACACTTGCTACACAAACTGAAACAAATATCACAATATTACCAACTCCTGTTGCGAGCGCGTGGGTATCCTTCTTCACGGGTCTTCTACCGTTCATCATCATCTTCATCTTGTTCTTCTTCCTGTTAAATCAGGCGCAAGGCGGAGGAGGCGGCGGTGGCCGTGTTATGAACTTCGGTAAGAGTAAGGCGAAGCTTCATACGGATGATCGCAAAAAAGTTCGTTTCACGGATGTTGCTGGTGCTGACGAAGAAAAAGCGGAACTTGTGGAAGTTGTTGACTTCCTGAAAGATTCACGTAAATTCGTTGAAGTCGGTGCACGTATTCCTAGAGGGATCCTGTTAGTTGGACCTCCTGGTACTGGTAAAACGTTGTTGGCACGTGCGGTTGCAGGTGAAGCGGGTGTTCCGTTCTTCTCAATCTCAGGTTCTGATTTCGTGGAAATGTTCGTTGGGGTTGGTGCATCACGTGTACGTGACCTTTTCGAAAATGCTAAAAAGAATGCGCCATGTATTATTTTCATCGATGAAATCGATGCGGTTGGTCGCCAACGTGGCGCGGGCCTCGGTGGTGGACACGATGAACGTGAACAAACATTGAACCAACTTCTTGTTGAAATGGATGGTTTTGGTGAGAACGAAGGGGTTATCATTGTTGCGGCAACGAACCGCCCTGATATTCTTGACCCTGCACTTCTGCGTCCAGGACGTTTTGACCGTCAGATTACAGTTGGTCGTCCGGATGTAAAAGGAAGAGAAGCAGTTCTTCAAGTCCATGCGCGAAACAAGCCACTTGACGACACTGTCAACTTGAAGGCACTTGCACAACGTACACCTGGATTCTCGGGTGCAGACCTTGAAAACTTATTGAACGAGGCAGCACTTGTTGCTGCAAGACGCGATAAAACGAAAATCGATATGTCGGACATCGACGAAGCAACGGACCGAGTTATTGCGGGACCTGCGAAGACGAGTCGCGTTATTTCGAAAAAAGAACGCGATATTGTAGCGTTCCATGAAGCGGGTCACGTTGTTGTAGGGCTAATGCTCGATGACGCTGAAATCGTTCATAAAGTAACAATCGTCCCTCGCGGACAGGCGGGCGGTTATGCCGTTATGCTTCCGAAAGAAGATCGTTACTTCATGACGAAACCTGAACTTCTTGATAAAATCGCTGGACTTCTTGGTGGTCGTGTAGCGGAAGAAATCGTTCTCGGCGAAGTTTCAACTGGAGCTCATAATGACTTCCAGCGCGCAACTGGTCTGGCTCGTTCGATGGTAACTGAATACGGAATGAGTGATAAACTCGGACCGATGCAGTTCGGTCAGGCGCAAGGGCAGGTATTCCTGGGTCGCGACTTCAACTCTGAACAGAACTATTCTGAAGCAATTGCGTATGAAATCGACCAAGAAATGCAACGTATCATCAAAGAGCAATACGCTCGTACAAAAGAAATCCTTTCTGGAAAACGTGAGTTGCTTGATTTGATTGCAACGACGCTTCTTGAAGTAGAAACACTGGATGCGGAGCAAATTAATCATCTAAAAGATCATGGCACATTGCCTGATCGTCCATACGGTCGTTATGGCTTGGACAATAAAGATGAAGCAGCTAAGAGCGTAGATCTTTCGAAAGAAGGAGATGACACAGTCATTTCTGATGCAACTGGAGCACCTACGGACCCAGCTACCGGTGATTTACCGAAAGAGTACAAAACGGATCAAACTCTTAAGTCAATTAACGAAGAACGCAAAGACTGAACACCTAATAAGGGCCGACTGTTTCTTTTGAGACAGTCGGCTTTTTTCTATCCATGGATATGTGGTATGATGTGTTGGAAAATGACGAAGTTAGCGAGGAAACCATTATGCTATTAGTGCTAGATACAGGAAATACGAATATTGTCCTTGGCGTCTATGAACAGGGGCAGCTTAAACATCATTGGCGCATGGAAACCTATAGACATAAGACTGAAGATGAGTATGCGATGCAAGTGAAATCTTTGTTTTTGCACGTAGGGCTCTCTTTTGACGATGTAACTGGGATTATCATTTCATCCGTTGTCCCGCCAGTTATGTTTCCTCTGGAACAAATGTGCAGGAAATATTTCAACCAAAAACCGCTTATTGTTGGCCCTGGTCTCAAAACGGGATTGAATATCAAATACGAAAATCCGCGTGAAGTCGGAGCGGATCGGATTGTCAATGCGGTAGCGGCTGTTCATGAATATGGCAGTCCGCTGATCATCGTTGATTTTGGTACAGCGACAACCTATTGTTATGTGAATGAAAAAGGCGAATACATGGGTGGAGCAATTGCGCCAGGTATCGGAATTTCAATGGAGGCTTTGTTCGACCGAGCATCTAAATTGCCGCGAATCGAACTGACAAAACCGGATCATGTTGTAGGGAAAAGTACGGTAGCTGCTATGCAGGCTGGGATTGTTTATGGTTATGTTGGGCAAGTTGATGGTATTGTTGCCCGCATGAAAGCGCAAAGTAAGGAAGAACCAACTGTCATCGCTACAGGGGGGCTCGCGGGTTTGATCGCAAGTGAAACAACGGTGATTGATGTCGTTGACAACTTCCTGACGCTGAAAGGGCTACATCTAATTTATGAACGAAACATGTAAAGGGAGCAGATAATAATGAATGATTATCTAGTAAAAGCACTTGCGTTTGACGGAACAATCCGGGCATATGGGGCTCGTTCGACAGAAACGGTATCAGAAGTGCAACGTCGTCATGCGATGTGGCCGACTGCAACAGCAGCTTTAGGGCGTTCAATGACAGCAGCAGTCATGATGGGTGCCATGTCAAAAGGCGATGATAAACTGACAATAAAAGTGGACGGCAATGGACCGATTGGTTCGATGATAATCGATGCAAATGCGCATGGCGAGGTTCGGGGTTATGCGTCCAATCCGCAAACGCATTTTGATTTAAATGAGCAGGGGAAACTTGACGTAAGGCGTGCGGTTGGAACAGACGGCTTGTTGTCAGTTGTTAAAGATCTGGGGCTTCGTGATTTCTTTACGGGGCAAGTTCCGATTGTATCGGGTGAAATCGCTGAAGATTTCACGGAGTACTTTGTCGTTTCGGAGCAGGTACCTTCTGCAGTGGGACTTGGTGTGTTGGTTAACCCGGACAATACAGTGAAAGCTGCCGGTGGTTTCATTATTCAAGTTATGCCTGGCGCAACGGAAGAAACAATTTTGGAGTTGGAAGAGCGTATTGCTAACGTTGAACCGATTTCGACGTTGATTGCCCGCGGTCTCACGCCTGAGGAGATTCTTGGAGAGGTTCTCGGAACGGCAAACGTGGAAATTCTTGATCGAATGGCTGTTTCATTTTCGTGTAATTGCTCGAGTGAACGATTTGGAAATGCGATTATCGGTCTTGGAGAGCACGAAATTCGAGACATGATTGAAGAGGATGGACAAGCTGAAGCACACTGTCACTTCTGTATGGAAACATATGTATATCCAAAAGAAGTTTTGGAAGGTTTTATCGATGAAATACAATCGGAAGCCTGAAGAAACGACAAGTTCGCAGAAACGCAAACTGAAGACGAAACCGCTCATCCTATTAATTGTGATTCTTTTAGCTTTCAATATCTTTTGGTTCGTTGGCTGGCTCATACCGGACAAATCGAAGCAGACAGATGAGAAAGTGGCGTCGGTTGCCGGTAAGCCTATTACGAGGGAACAGTGGATGTCGGCAATGGAAAAAGAAGTGGGACGCGAAACTCTTCTTGACCTTGTAAATGAAAAAGTGATGGCGGTAGCTGCAGAGAAATACGGTATTGATGTATCCGATAAGGAAATTGATCTTGAAATTTCGCTTATTCGTTCTGTAGACGGGCGCTCTCATTCTGGTCAAGACGAGGAGGGAATGCGTCAGAAAATCCGTTCCAACCTCATCCTTGAAAAGGTATTAACGAAAGATATTGTTGTTAAAGATAATGCGGTAAAGAAGCAGTATGATGAAAATACTGCACTTTACAATATTTTAACCGCATATAGAACTGCTATTATTGTCGTTCCAACGAAAACTGATGCGGAACAGACGATTGAAGAGCTTTCAAAAGGTTCGAGTTTTGATGTTCTTGCAAAAGAGCGGTCGACAGATCTGGCTTCGGCTAGTCTTGGTGGGGATATCGGTTATATCAACGATTCGACTGATGCAACCGATAAGGCAATCGTCGAAGCAGTGTCAAATGCGAATGAAGGCTCGACGAGTGGGGTTATAACCTTAAGTGATGGTACATATGCTGTTACTCGTGTTAGTGAAGTAGTTAAAGGGCGGTCGTTTACATTTAACGAAGTAAAAGATCATATCAAGCGTGAAATTGCGCTTGAGCAGCTTCCGCAAACAGTTAGTCCGGAAGCGTTTTGGAAAGAATTTGACGCAAAATGGTTTTACGGTAAATAATAGAAAGCTGTTTGGATGCCGATATAAATTGGTGTTTCCGGACAGCTTTTCTTAGTTAAGCGGATTAAGTCTGAAAATATAGGGAAAAGAATACATATAGTGGGCATTCAATTGTTGACAATGTTCACATAACGGTAGTAATATTAATAGTATAAGACATATCAAAATAGTAGGAATTGGGAGATGATATAAATGACTTTAGTTGGAAACTCTATTGCGGATCTCGTTGGCAAGACGCCTCTTGTTAAAATGAACAGAATGACAGGTGCAGATGATGCGGATGTTTATTTGAAACTGGAATACATGAATCCGGGATCTAGTGTTAAAGATCGTATTGCACTTGCGATGATCGAAGCGGCTGAAAGGTCTGGAGATTTAAAAGAGGGAAGTACGATTATTGAACCGACGAGCGGTAACACGGGAATTGGTCTTGCGATGATCGCGGCGGCGAAAGGATATAAGGCTGTTTTGGTTATGCCGGATACGATGAGTACAGAGAGACGTAATCTACTTCGTGCTTATGGCGCGGATCTTGTGTTAACGCCGGGTGCAGAAGGAATGAAAGGCGCTATCGGAAAAGCAGAAGAGCTTTCAAAGGAAAATGGTTGGTTCATGCCACAACAGTTTAACAATGAAGCAAATCCTGAAATACACCGCTTAACGACGGGCCCTGAAATTGCAGATGCGCTGGATCGCGTGGATGCGTTCATTTCTGGAATTGGAACGGGTGGTACCATTACAGGGGTAGGTAGCGTCTTGAAAGAGCGTTTCCCAGAAGTAAGTATCATTGCTGTTGAACCGACAGACTCACCTGTGCTATCGGGCGGAAAGCCGGGTCCACACAAGATTCAAGGGATTGGTGCAGGGTTCATTCCGAAAGTTCTTAATACTGATATTTACGATGAAATCGTCCAAGTAACGAACGATGAAGCGTATGACACAGCGAGACGTGCAGCACGCGAAGAGGGTATTCTTGGCGGTGTTTCATCTGGGGCGGCAATCTTTGCAGCGCTACAAGTGGCGAAGAGGCTTGGTAAAGGGAAGAGAGTCGTTGCAATTCTTCCATCGAACGGCGAGCGCTACTTGAGTACGCCACTTTATCAATTTGACGAAGAGTAATAGAGTGGAAGGGGGAGAGGCTGAGATGCTTCTTCTTTTTTGTCGTTGGAATTTGTTTGTAGTGGTTGGATATGATCGGTTGATGTGTGTTTGTTATTGGTTAGTGTGTTAAATGGTAGCCCTTCAAATAAAAAGTTGCCATCTGCTTTTCTTTTTATAGCGTAAAATGGCTTTTACGCGGTAAGATGAAGATATTAATTGTTATCGGGAGGAAACTGGGATGAACGAACAAAAGATAGCTTATACGACAGCGGCAATGACGAAAGAACAACTATTCTATGCTTATAAAGAGTTCGCACGCGAGCATGACAGTCATATTCTTCTTGAAAGTGGACGTGGCGGAGCATTATGTATGGCGGGAATTGATCCGCTTGTTACGTTACGGACATTGGATGGCGATAACTTACAACTTATCTGGCGTGATGGTACGGAAGAGGTAAGAGAAGGAAATCCGCTTGAATTGCTAAATGAATTTGTTAAGTCCTATGAAATGGAATCTATTCCTGGATTGCCAGATTTTCAAGGCGGTGCAGCTGGTTTCATCAGCTACGATTATGTTCGTACTTATGAAAATATACCGGTCGATACACTAGATGATCTCGATACACCTGATTTGTTTTTCTATTTATTCGATCGCTGGGTAGTGCTTGACGTTAATACTGAAATTGCTTATTTCATGACACTTCCGGGTCGTGGATTGGAACCCGCGGAGTTGGAAGTCGATTGGTTGGCTGCAGCTTCGGAAGGACTGAGCAAGCAAGTCTTCACACCGGGCAAAGCGACTGAAGTGTTGTTAGATGAAGGTAATCTTGCTGTGTCTGTGACGGGACCCCAGTTTGAACAGATGGTCCGCGACGTGCAGGCTTATATTGCTAGCGGGGATGTTGTGCAAGTCAATCTTTCCGTAAGGCAATCAAAACCGCTGACCGTTCATCCGCTAGACGTGTATGAAGCGTTGCGCTCGTTCAATCCGTCACCATATATGGCGTCACTAGGTTCACCTGAATTTGCCGTTGTCTCGGGTTCACCCGAACTGCTACTGAAAAAACGTGGGGATGAACTAAGTACGAGACCAATCGGCGGAACGAGGCCGAGGGGGATAGATGAAACCGAAGACGCGGCGCTTAAAGCGGAATTATTGTCGAATGAAAAAGAGACCGGCGAACATATTATGCTCGTAGACTTGGAACGGGAAGACTTTGAACGTGTTTGTGCACCCGAAACGGTGGAAACGGATGAATTCATGGTTGTGGAGAAATATTCACACGTTATGCACCTTGTGTCGAACGTTCGTGGAACGGCGGCAGAAGGCATTACGAATGCAGAAATTGTGAAAGGTGTGTTCCCAGGAGGTTCAATTACGGGTTCACCAAAACTCCGGACAATGGAAATTATTGAAGAACTTGAGCCGACGCGAAGAGGGCTATATACAGGGTCTATTGGTTGGTTCGGCTTTAATGGTGATTTCGAACTGAATATCGTTATTCGTACGGCCTATATCAAGGATGGTATTGCACATATTCAAGCTGGTGCTGGTCTTGTCGCTGATTCGGTACCGGAAGCGGAGTATATAGAGTCATTGAATAAGGCAAAAGCACTTTGGCAAGCAAAGGCAATGGCTGAAAAGTAAGATTGGGGGATTCTCTATGTGGTGTTGGATGAATGGTGAATTCCTGCTTGCGGAGGAGTTGAAAATCTCCCCGTTCGATCATGGATTTCTATACGGCGCCGGATTTTTTGAAACCTTCAGGACATACGGCGGCAATGTGCTCTTGTATGATAAACATATGGACAGATTGCATACAGCGCTCGCAGAGTACCTCATTGCGATGCCTTATGATGAAACTGAAATTCTTGCAGCTGTACGCAAGCTAGATGACTTAAATGGTGGACAGGACGGCTACTTTCGGTTAAATGTTTCGGCGGGAGTTCATGACATCGGTCTTGCGCCCTCTTCATACGCATCGCCGAATGTGATTTTATTCAGAAAAGAATTGGCTCCTGCAGTTCGTGGTACGGAAAAAAGGGCTGTTTGGCTTGAGACAACCCGTAATAAACCGGAAAGTACTGTGCGCCATAAATCGCATAACTTCCTTAATAACGTGCGGGGGCGACTGGAGCTGCCTTCATTGAAAGAGTTGGAAGGCCTTTTCGTGACGGCGGAAGGTTTTGTTGCGGAAGGCGTTACGTCAAATATCTTTTGGGTGAAGGATGGCATGCTGTTTACACCAGCTGTCGAAACGGGGATTCTCCCGGGGACGACACGTGCGTTTATTATTGAATGCGCTAGAGTTGCAGGGATTACTGTGAATGAAGGATTTTACGGTAAAGAACATGTGGAGGGCGCGGACGAGTTATTTGTTACGAATGCGGTGCAGGAACTTGTGCCGCTATCTATGGTTGAAGGATTTTCGCTACCAGGAGCAACGGGTGCTTATTATAAAAAGCTACATGAATTTTATATACAGGCAATAAATGAAATGGAAGAAGGTTGCTGTTGATGGAATTGGCTCGTGCACGTGATAGCTATCAGTTTAGTAATGCGGAAATAGATTTCAAGAAGGAAACAGTTATTATGGGTATTTTGAATGTGACGCCGGATTCATTTTCAGATGGCGGGAAATACGGTCGCATCGAAACAGCACTTAAGCACGCGGAAGAGATGCTTCGCGACGGGGCTAAGATTATCGATGTGGGCGGGGAATCAACACGTCCAGGTCATGTACCAATTTCATTGGAAGAAGAGCTTGAACGAACAATTCCTGTTATCAGGGCCTTGACAAGAGAGTTTGGATGTACAGTGTCGATTGATACATATAAGGCGGGTGTCGCAGAAGAAGCGATTCTTGCGGGTGCACAGATTATAAACGATATATGGGGAGCGAAACGTGAACCGTATATCGCTGACGTTGCAGCAAAGCATGGCGTGCCGATTATATTGATGCATAATCGTGAAAAGGCGGAGTACGAGGGCGAATTTATGGATGAAGTGATTGCTGATTTGCGAGAAAGTGTCGGGATTGCGGTCGCGGCTGGTGTGGCGCATGATAATATCTGGCTCGATCCGGGCATTGGTTTCGCACGCAATACTATTCAAAACATCTGGACGATGCAAGGGCTTGATCGGATCTCTCAAATGGGCTACCCGGTTCTTCTAGGGACTTCACGGAAGTCGTTAATCGGCAATGTGCTAGGATTGCCTGTCGAGGAACGATTAGAAGGAACAGGCGCAACGGTTTGTTATGGGATTGAACACGGCTGCCACATTATGCGGGTTCATGACGTGAAGGAAGTGGCACGAATGGCGAAAATGATGGATGTTCTGACGGGGAAAATGGATTTCCAACAATAGGAGGATGCACTATGGATTATATTCATCTGAATGAATTAGAGTTTTACGGGTATCACGGGGCGTTGCCTGAAGAAACGAAGCTTGGTCAGCGTTTCCGTGTGACGGTGTCACTGGCGACTGATCTTTCGGAGGCGGGAAAAACGGATAATCTGGATAAAACGGTGAATTATGCGGAAGTATATAATGTATGTCAATCGATTGTAGAAGGAGAACCTGTAAAATTGATTGAGATGGTTGCAGAAAAAATTGCGACTGCTGTATTGGCTGAGTTTGCGGATAAAGTGACTGGTGCTCGTGTCGTACTCGTGAAACCGGATCCGCCGATTCCTGGTCATTATGCTTCGGTATCAGTTGATATTACGAGGGGGCACTTCCGGTGAATGTAGCATACCTGTCGATTGGTTCGAACATTGGTGATCGATTGTATCACCTGACGGAGGCGGTACGGGCACTTCATTCGCACGACGGTATTATCGTTACATCGGTATCATCGATTTACGAAACGGCACCCGTTGGCTTTACGGATCAAGCGGACTTCCTCAACATGGTGGTATGTGTAGAAACAGCGTTAACGGCACAGGTCCTATTGGAAGAGTGCCAAAAAGTTGAACACGGACTCGGTCGGGTTCGTGATGTAAGATGGGGTCCGCGGACAGCTGACCTTGATATTTTGCTGTATAATAGCGAAAGTATTGAAACAGAAAACTTGATTGTGCCGCATCCAAGAATGTATGAGCGGGCCTTCGTTTTGATTCCACTTCTTGAAATTGCTCCATTAAAGGCAAGTGCGGTGAAAGACACGGGCGTTGTACTTTGGAAGAAGGTTAATGGGGTCAATGATTTATTGCGAGAAGGCGAATGAAATGTCTCCAGCCATCTAGTCGGTGGAAACAGCTCATGACTTAACTGATCTAATGAACGGCTTTGCTGATGAAATGATGGAACGCGAACAAGTAGCGTTTGGTGTAAGTGCTGTTTGAATCGGATGATCCGGGCCGCCAGGTATTGTGGTGGCTCTTTTTTATGAAACATTCGGACAGTGCGGATAAGTAAAGCGTGTCCGGGCGGCGCAAATTGTGTACAATAGATGCATGCTATCTAATGCAGCGGATAATAATGAAGGAGTGAAAAAAATGTCACATCTAGATGAAATGAATGATCAGCTTTTGGTGAGACGCCAGAAGATGCAGGATATACGGGAAAGTGGATTAGATCCATTCGGCTCGAGATTTGAACGTACACATCTATCAAATGAAATCCAGGAACAATTTGAAGAGATGTCAAAAGAAGATCTTGATGAAACGACTCATGAAGTAACAATTGCAGGTCGTATCATGACGAAACGTGGAAAAGGAAAAGCAGGATTTGCGAATCTGCAAGATCTTGGCGGTCAGGTTCAAATTTACGTAAGACAAGATGCGATTGGTGAAGATGCTTATAAACTCTATAATAGTACAGACCTAGGCGATATTATCGGGATTACGGGGACAATCTTCAAGACGAAGGTTGGAGAACTCTCTATTAAAGCGACTGAATTCACGTTCCTTACAAAAGCGCTGCGTCCATTACCTGAGAAATTCCACGGGTTGAAAGATATTGAACAACGTTACCGTCAGCGTTATTTGGATTTGATTGCGACGGAAGGCAGTAAAGAGACATTCATTCTAAGAAGCCGTATCATCCAGTCGATGCGTCGTTATTTAGATGGACAAGGTTTCCTTGAAGTTGAAACGCCGATGCTACACGCGATTGCGGGGGGAGCTTCTGCGCGTCCGTTTATCACGCACCACAATGCACTCGACATGGAACTGTATATGCGTATTGCGATCGAACTCCATTTGAAACGCCTCATTGTAGGTGGACTTGAGAAGGTTTATGAAATTGGACGTGTTTTCCGTAATGAGGGAACTTCGACGCGCCATAATCCTGAATTCACGATGATAGAACTATATGAAGCGTACGCGGATTATAAAGATATCATGGCATTGACAGAAAACATGGTCTCGCATATTGCACAAGAAGTGCTTGGTAAGACGGAAGTGCAGTACGGGGAAGATTTGATTAATTTAGCTCCAGGGTGGACTCGTCTGCATATGGTTGACGCAATCAAACAATATACGGGCGTCGACTTCTGGAAAGAAATGACGAAGGAAGAAGCCCATGCACTCGCTAAAGAACATGGAGTAGAAGTAAAAGCGACGATGGAAGTAGGGCATGTGCTGAATGAATTCTTCGAACAAAAAGTAGAAGAGCAACTTGTACAGCCGACATTCATCTATGGGCACCCGGTTGAAATCTCGCCGCTTGCTAAGAAAAATCCAGAAGATGGTCGTTTTACAGATCGTTTCGAATTGTTTATTGTGCGCCGTGAACACGCGAATGCATTTACGGAGCTAAACGATCCAATCGATCAGCGTGAACGTTTCGAATCACAACTTGTTGAGAAAGAACAAGGTAATGACGAGGCACATGATATGGACGATGACTTCATTGAAGCACTTGAGTATGGGTTACCACCAACAGGGGGTCTTGGAATCGGAGTCGATCGACTTGTTATGTTGTTGACGAATGCGCAATCGATTCGTGACATCCTTCTATTCCCGCAGATGCGTCCGAAAGAATAAAGGAGGCAATCGCTGTACAATGCCCTTGAAAGCGCATTGTATAGCGGTTTTTGTTTTACTGGAGAAGAAATTAAAACTAATTTCGATATTAGTGTTGCATTTAAAAGAACCAGGTGTTATATTAGATAACGTTGCCAGTCCGACATAACGAAAACAGTCAAACAACGAAAAAAAGAAATTGAAATTAGTTGTTGACACGGACGGAACGAAATGTTATGATATAAAAGTTGTCACCGAAACAACGACAACTACTTAATA
>NZ_JACFTD010000023.1 GCF_014282005.1 Sporosarcina sp. BP05
ACGTCCACAGGCCAAATACACACGATCAACGGGTGTTTTACTTAACATGCGTTTGAAGTACCTGAAGTACTTCCCCTAAAAGTGTAGGGTTAAATCCCTCTTCAATTTGGATGGAAACAACACCAATTACCAATGTCAATTGAGTAGGCATACTTGCTTTTGAAGCAATTGTATCAAACGAAAGCCACTGTAGGGCTGTAGGTGCAGTATCTGTTTTTTGCCAATCTTTTTTGAGCCAAGAATACATACTTTGAACACTGATATTATTTGTAGCACACCAGGCTGTGACGCTAGATTCACCACTCGCTTTAAATGCTTCAATCCGTGCGTGCCACATGGCTCGACGTTCGTCTCTTGTCATGAAAAAACCTCCTAACCATTGATGTTAATGTGATTATCACATAACACGAATGAGGTTAGAAGGTGGGGAGTATTTGACGCTTACAATTATAGTGGATTTCTTGATTAGTATCACAAACAGCGTACCTGAAATTCTAGTGGATTGACGATTGATGGAGTGGAAAAAGGTAGTGGTTTTGAACTACGCTTTTTACATCTTTCTTTGAGGCAGCTGGGATACCTACATTCAATTCTTCATGACTAGTACACCTTGCGAATAATTCCGCATATTTTTGTCAAGGCTTAGCAATATTAAATAGTTAGAGGGTTTTCATGTGAATAAAGCCGGGTCTATAAGTGTTCTACATGTTATTTTCTTGTCGATGACAGTGATTGGTTTGAAAAATCACGTAACCATTATTCCATCGCTGTTAACTGGGGCGGGCAGAGATGGTTGGATATCAATTCTTATAGCTACAGTAACTATTTTCCCTTGGGTCTTTCTGTTAATTTACATTCATAAGAAATCAAATCAAGAGCATCTTACAGATTGGTTGAAATTAAAAATTGGGAAAGTCGCTTCTACAATTGTCCGTTATGTGATAGCCATCTTTTTACTCATCCTTGCTGCCTTTACAATGGCCGAGACATTGCAATGGGTTTCGTCAACATTCTTACCGACTACCCCTATAGTGCTACTGTTAATTGTTTACACCATTCTTTGCATCTTACTTGTCTCAACAAACTTACAAACAATTGCAATGGTTAACGTACTCATTCTTTTTATGATAACATTCCTTGGTTTCTTTATTGCGTTTACAAATTTACAAGTAAAAGATTATAGATTACTGCGTCCCTTTTTTGAACATGGTCTTCAACCAGTTCTAACATCGGCAGTGTTTCCGGCATCCGGGTTTGTCGAGATACTGTTATTCCTTTTCATTCAACATAAAGTTAAAAAAAGATTTAAATGGTACCATTTTGCAATTATGCTATTCATATTAATGGGGTTAACAATAGGTCCCACTATGGGAGCAATTACGGAGTTTGGACCAATTGAAGCTGCAAAACAAAGATATCCAGCCTATGAAGAATGGGGACTTGGGTCGATCGGTGAATTTATTGAACATTTTGATTTTCTGTCGATTTATCAATGGCTCTCGGGTGCATTTTTAAGAGTTGGCCTTCTGTTATTCATAGCTGCAGATTTATTGAATATGAACGGAGATAGAATACGTATTTGGAGAATACTTGGTCCTGCCCTTTTCTTTATGACATTGCCTCTATTTCTTCTGAATGACCATCTATTTCTAAAAATTAAAGGAGATTATTTATTGGTAGGTACCTTTCTATTCATGTTCTTACTATCACTACTTTTAGGTATAGTTGCCTTCGTTTCGGGAAAAACATCTAAGAAGGTCTAAGCGTAAAATCTATACAGAAAATGGTGAAAAGATATGCAGTCCGCTGAAAAGGAAATGGATATAAACTCCTTAAAACAACTATTTCAAAAGTCCGCAGACGTTCAATTTCAACTGTATACATTTAATCAACATAAAATTGTATTCATTACGTGTGATGCAATGATTGACCAACAGCTATTAAATGAAGTCATTGTTCATCGTGTTCAACTTTTTATCGATAATTTGAAAGATGAACCTATAGACGAAGCGGTAGTAGCGCAATTACACATTCCAAGCTTGAAAAAAGTGGAGGAACTAAAGGACGTTATTACACTCGTGTACACCGGCAATTTGCTGCTCTATTTTGAGGATGAAGGGCTACTGTTTTCAAGTAATATTGCTAAAAAGCCCAATCGAAATCCCGAGGAGACAAATATAGGAGTGCCCATAAGAGGGCCAAGGGATAATTTCATTGAGGATATTTCCGTTAATATCGCTTTAATTCGAAAGCGATTACCTACTAATTCTTTATGCGTGGAAAAATTCGAGATAGGTGAACGATCAAAAACAGCGGTAGCTCTTCTTTACTTTGATGATATTGCTAGCAAAAAGACTTTGAATACTATAAAAAAGCAACTCGAAAAGGTGGATGTAGATATAGTTTCCAGCGGTGACTTACTAATGGAGAGAGTAAACAAAAGTGCAAAGCTTTTCCCAAGAACTGATTATACGGGGAGACCGGATAACGCTATTCAAGCGCTTGTAAGAGGACGGTTTCTAATTCTCGTTGATGGTGTAGCGTATGCGATTATTACACCAGTGAATTTGCTTTTACTGTTAAAAACAAGCGAAGATAATGAGACCCCCGTCATTTATAGTTCGTTTGAACGGTTATTGCGTCTTTTTGGTATGGTCATTGGTTTGCTATTGCCGGCATTCTGGCTAGCCTTAACAACGTTTCATCAAGACCAGTTGCCATTACAATTATTAGCTACAATTGTACAAGCGAATACAGGGCTTCCGTTTCCTTCTTCACTTGAAATGATACTCATGCTAATTATGTTTGAGTTATTTCGCGAAGCTGGATTACGTCTTCCATCTGCACTGGGAGGAACGATTGGTGTTGTTGGAGGGTTAATTATCGGTGATGCCGCCATTCGGGCGGGTATCACAAGTCCGGCTATGATTGTAATTATTGCAACTTCAACGATTGCGACTTTTACATTGGTCAACCAATCACTTGTGACGGCAGTTAGTATATTACGTATTTGTTTCATTATCGCCACCTCATTTATGGGCTTGTTCGGATTCTTTATGTCCATCTACTTTACAGTTCTATATTTATCAAATATCAGAGTTTTTGGCGTTCCCTACCTGAATATTGCATCGGATTTAAGGTGGGAGACAATCAAAAAAAACCTTCTGCGCCTGCCAGCTGACCAATATAAAGAGCGTCCCGATATGTTGAACCCTACGGATAAGACGCGAAGTAAAGAGGAAAAAGATGAATAATAAAATACTTATTTTGCTGATTCTGCTAACAACAACTTTAACGGGTTGTTGGGATGTGAGTGAACCTGAAAGGATGCTGTATATCAATGCAATCGGTATAGACTTTAAGGATGGTCAATACGAGGTATACGCCCAAATTATTAGTTTTGCAAATATCGCAAAATCCGATCAGCCCACTTCTAATCAACCGCAGGCTGAAGTTGGTTTTGCTAAGGGAAAAACTGAGGATGAAGCAATTTTTAATTTGTATCGTTCAATCGACCAAAAGGTGTTTTGGGGACATTTTTCTTATATGGTTATATCGGATGAAGCGATGAAAAACGTTAAATTTAGTCCAGTCATCGATGGTTTTATCCGTTACGGAGAAACACCGTATAAAGTTTGGGTGTACACTACAAAAGGCCCTGTGCAAGAGGTTCTGTTAGTAAAACCAGTCCTCAATAAAGCCATTACGTTGTCCAAGCTAGGTGATCCCGAGAACTCCTTTAAACAGGAGTCTTTTATTGAGCCACTAAACTTTCGAGAGTTAATTATCAGAATGGATGAACCAAGTCACGAAGCGATGATACCTTTAATTACCGTCGAAGAAAATTGGGAATCAATGAATGAGTCCATTAAAGCCCCGGTTATATCGGGTGTAGGGGTAGTTACTCCGAGCGGCTTTAAGGGATTCATTTCAGGGGACAAAGCACGGGGTATTCAGTGGATGACAAATAAAACGAAAAGGGGACAAGTCACATTTGAATCGGATGGGGGACATGATGTCACGATGGTTATTGAAAAGGTGGAGGTGAAAGTGGATCCGATTGTCAATAAAGAAGGAGTAAAGTTCGACATTGATGTAAGGTTGAATGCGGCCGTTAGTACCGTTGAAGGCAAGGTGACGTATGATAGCCTTGCCAAGGGTATAAAAAAAGAAGTAGAAAAAGAAATTATGGTCACCTATGAAGAAGCGTTAAAAAAGGATATTGATATCTATCATTTATCAGAACAACTATATCGGAAGAATGTGAAAGCGTGGAAGAAATATCATATAGATGGGAAAGTAGAATTGACCAACGATTCAATTCGAAAACTTACTGTGCATATTGAGAAGTTGGATTCGGATAGAAAATCAATAAAAGAGACAATTAAAAATAAGTGAATTACCGCCCAAAGAGTGTAAAGCGATAATAAGTGAAGAATGAACCTTTAGTAAACCAGTAGTTTTGGTTACCTAACGTCAATCTACTTCACGGTTCTTTATTTATCAAGTATCCGAAATGTTGGTGTTTCCTACATGAATATCGCAACGGATTTAAACTGGAAGACAATCAAAAAACTCTTCTACGCCCACGGGCGAAACAATATAAAGAGCGTCCCAATATGTTAAATCCTATGGGTAAGACGCAGAGCAAAGAGGGAGAAAAATGAATCATAAAAAACTTATTTTGCTGATGCTGCTAACGACAATACTCACGGGGTGTTGGGATGCGAATGAGCCTGAAAGGATGCTTTATATCAATGGAATCGGTGCGGACTATAAAGATGGACAATACGAGGTATATGCCCAAATTATTAGTTTTGCGAATATCGCAAAATCCGATCAGCCCCCTACTGATCAACCGCAGTCCGAAATAGGCTATGCTAAAGGGAAGACGTTGGATGAAGCAATCCATGAATTGTATCATTCAGTTGATCAAAGTATACTCTGGGGGAATTTGAATTACGTGGTTGTGTCGGAAGAATTGCTGAAAAATGTGAAACTTAGTCCAGTTGTCGATATGTTTACCCGTTTTAGGCAAACACGGTATCGAATTTGGACGTATGTTACAAAAGACCCTGTGAAAGACGTTCTATTAGTAAGACCGGTCCTCAATAAAGCTATTACGTCGTCTAAGCTAAGTGATCCCAAGAACTCCTTTCAACAGGAATCTTTTGTTGAGCCACTAAACTTTCGTGAGTTAATTATCGGGTTGGATGAACCAAGCCACGAAGTGATGATACCTTTAATTACCGTCGAAGAAAATTGGGAATCGATGACAGAGTCCATTAAAGCCCCTGTTTTATCAGGTGTAGGGGTGGTTACGCCAAAAGGATTTAAGGGATTCATTTCAGGGGACAAAGCACGGGGGATTCAGTGGATGACGAATAAAACGAAAAAGGGGGAGGTCACATTTGAATCGAATGGGGGACATTATGTCACGATGACTATTGAAAAAGTGAACGTGATAGTGGAGCCGATTGTCGAAAAAGGCGAAGTGAAGTTCGACATTGATGTAAGATTGAATGCGACCGTCAGTACCATTGATGGTAAGGTGACGTATGATAGCCTTGCCAAGGGTATAAAAAAAGAAGTAGAAAAAGAAATTATGATCACTTATGAAGAAGCGATAAAAAAGGATATTGATATTTATCATTTATCAGAACAACTGTATCGAAAAAATGTGAAAGCGTGGAAGAAATATCATATAGATGGGCAAGTAGAATTGACCAAGGATTCTATTCGAAAACTTACTGTGCATATTGAAAAATTGGATTCGGATAGAAAATCAATAAAACAGACAATTAAAAGAAGGTGAATGATGTACAATTGAAACACAACTAGTGAGGGGTACCTGTGTCGCAAAAAAGGCGAACAATTCACACATCGAGATAGACATAATAAAAGCAGACATTCGCTAATATGTCTGCTTTTCATTCTGTAATTATTCAATTGTAATGAATTACTTGATTAGTGCCACGCACGGAGTACCTGTAGTTATTGCTTAAAAGACTTGCTGTTAAAACAAGTCTATTTAAGTATGTGCAGGTGGGGATGCCTCAATCTAATTCGTTATCTAAAACCTGATTTACTAAACGACGGACTTCATCCGTTGAATTTGTATTCATTAATTGGTTTCTTAGTTCGCCTGCGCCACTAAATCCTCGAATATAGATTTTGAAAAAGCGGTGAAGTTGCTTAAATGAACGCGGTTCGATTTCACTTGAATATTTATCGTGAAGATCTAATTGTAAATGTAATAAATTAAGAAACTCTTTCACACTATGTTCTCTAGGTTCTTTTTCAAAAGCGAATGGATTCGTGAAAACGCCGCGGCCAATCATTACGCCATCAATGCCGTATTGTTCTACTAATTTTAAACCTGTTGCTCGGTCGGGAATATCTCCGTTAATTGTTAATAACGTATTTGGAGCAATTTCATCTCGAAGTTTTTTGATTTCAGGGATTAGTTCCCAGTGTGCATCAACTTTACTCATCTCTTTTTTTGTGCGAAGGTGAATGGAAAGATTCGCAATGTCTTGTTTTAATACATGTCCTAACCAATCGCGCCACTCGTCAACATTTGAGTAACCCAATCTTGTTTTAACACTAACTGGTAAGCCACCTGCTTTTGCTGCTTGAATAATTTCTGCTGCAACTTCAGGATGTCGGATTAAGCCAGATCCTTTTCCATTGGCAGCGACGTTTTGTACTGGGCATCCCATGTTTAAATCGATACCTTTAAAACCAAGTTTTTTCATATCAATACTCATCTGTTCAAAAAATGCTGGTTTATTGCCCCAAATATGAGCGACAATCGGTTGCTCATCTTCTGTAAATGTTAACCGACCACGTACACTGTTTCTTCCTTCAGGGTGACAATAACTTTCTGTATTTGTAAACTCCGTAAAAAATACGTCGGGTTTTGCTGCTTCACTAATGACGTGGCGAAACACAACGTCAGTGACATCTTCCATTGGCGCTAATATAAAAAACGGCTTCGGTAAATCAAGCCAAAAGTTATCTTCGTTATTCATTTTTATCCTCCTATTGCAACATATAAAAACGATAGTTATCTATTGCATAATGCTTTGCTCATCATACATATTATCATTTTTTGTAGATGGATGCACTGATACACTTCACAAATATGAAACCAAAAGACCAGTCATTTTTCGAACTGTATAGTATATGGAAGATATTTCGAATGGCGTTATACTGTGCCGGACATGCTAATTGAAAAAACTGGGACGTAGAGAAGTTAATTACTGTAATCAGTTTTATAGTTAAATCATTTAACTAAATGGTTTAATATAAAAGAGGGAACTGTTATATTAAACTACATGGTTAACCATAATGAAAATCAATTAAATGAAATATTTCAAGCTTTAGCTGATCCAACAAGAAGAGAAATCGTTCATATGATGGCTCAAAAAGAGAGGACAGTGTCAGAGTTAGCAGAGCCTTTTGATATGTCTTTAGCAGCTATATCAAAACATATAAAGGTTCTGGAACGAGCAAATTTAGTGAAAAGGCGTGTAACGGGAAGAACGCATTTATGCAGCTTAAATGCAGAGTCATTGTCTCAGGCTACTGAATGGCTCCGTTTTTATGAAAAGTTTTGGAGTAATCGTTTTGATCTTCTAGAAAGTGAGTTATTGAAGGCTAAGAAGAACGAGCACTAAATCATCGGAAGGGGAATTTTTTGAACAACATCACAACAAGAACATTAATAATGAAACGAGAATTTAATGTAAAACGTGAAAGAGTTTTCGACGCATGGCTGAACCCAGAAATGATGAGGAAATGGTTTTTTACATTGGAAGGCACGAATAAGGTGACGCAAAATAATCCTCAAGTAGGCGGTACATGGGAAATTGTTGACCATCGGGATGGACAAGATTACCGTGCGATTGGGGAGTACCTTGAAATTGATCCTCCGAAAAAAATCGTGTTCACTTTTAAGATGCCGCAATTCAGCGAATTAGAAGATACGATTACAGTTGAGCTAAAAGAACTCCAGCAAAGCTGTGAGATGACGTTCACACAAGTGATCCATGTTTCTCAAGAAGAGAATTGGACAGAGTCTGATATCGAAAAAGCGCTTGGCGAAATGCATGACAGCACTGAACATGGCTGGAATTATATGTTTATGGGACTTAAGGAATTAGTTGAGACAGGGAAAGTTAGCTATACAGGTTAAAAATCGTTTAATTAATTAGTAGAAACAGCGAAACAACACTAAAATTTATGTGAAGAAGGGAAAGATAAATATAAATATGAAAAACGTAACACCATTTTTAATGTTTCAAGGCGGTATTGCCGAAGAAGCTATGGAATACTACACATCAATCATCGAGGATTCAGAAATAAAAAGCATTTCTCGATACGGGGCTGAAGGACCGGGAAAAGAAGGTACAGTTATACAAGCTGTATTCTCGTTAAAGGGGCAGGAGTTCATGTGTATCGACAGCCATGTTAACCATGAGTTTACGTTTACCCCGTCTTTTTCTATTTATCTTACGTGTGATACCGAAGAGGAAATTGACAGCCTTTATGCTAAAATGATGGAAAATGGCACAGCACTCATGCCTATAAATAACTATGGATTCAGCAAGAAATTCGGATGGCTGAATGACCAGTTTGGCATATCCTGGCAGTTGAACTTGCCGGAGTAATCTAGTTGCAAGTGATATGTGAGGTATTACACAAACGGGCATGATTGATATGATTTTGTGTCAGAAACGGGCCAGAATGTGGTATACCGCTTACAAGGAAATAGCGATTAACGTGCCTATTTGCATGAATTGCAATAACAAGTGGAGTTGGAAACAAACAATTAAAAAAACAACGACATTGAGCCCTGAAATGACTTGCCCCTATTGTGGAGAAAGACAATATCAAACACAAAAATCCAAAACAAAAAATACCCTTTTAACTCCAATAGTATTACTTCCACTCCTTTTAATGAGTATCTTCAACATTCCAAGGGCGATCTTGCTAAGTTTATTTCCTGTTTTATTTGTTATTGTTTTATTGATATATCCATTTTTAGTAAAGCTGAGTAGCAAAGAAGAATACATTGATTTTTCTAAAGGTAAACAATAAAAATAGGAAGTTGCTTATTCAATAAAAGTACGCTTTAGCTAAAAAAAAGTGCCGGAATCGGACCAGATTCTTAAAAAATGATGAGAAAGTTATTTGGTATTCCATGATTAGATTAGTGCGATGAGAAAGACATCTTGGTATGTAACGAAATGCCAAGAGTTTTCGTCTAATGGATAAAGGGAGCGATATCAATGAAAAAACGGAGACTATTTATTTTCGTTTTTATTTTGCTATTATTAACCGGTTGTCGGTCAACACCTTTTGATGGTCAAAGTATAATTGAGTGGGTTGATTTTATTAAGTTGGATGGAAAAGAATACAATGGAATCCATTCTGGGGTATTGGCCGACAAGGATTATATAGGAGAAAAGATTGGCACGGTTAAATTTAAAGTGGCAGACAATGTAACCAATCATAGATATAAAATCAGAAACGGTGATGCTGCTTTCCATGAGAAGGGAACTGAGATTTTTAGTATTAACGATCATCCAGATTTGATAGCCGTTAAGGATACTGATTCCATAAATGGATATAAAGTATACTTTTTAAGAGATGATATCGAATACCAATGGCATTTTAAAGATATGCCTATTGAAAAGGTCAAGGCTATTGAGATTTACCAAGCTAATCCACCAGAAGGTAATAAACTGATGTCTGAATTGACAAAGGATGAAGAAATCAAGAGCTTCCTTGAACTATTAGTAAATAGTGAAGAAAATCCCAGTTACCAGCCTAACATAGAAAAAGCAGATCCTATATTTTACGAAATGATTTTTTATACAGGAGACCCAATTGCCTACAAATATAACATGCAGTTCGATGGGGACACCTATTTTTGGCATCCTTGGGATACATCTATCTTATCTGATGATATAAAAACGTTTATTAGTGGGAATTAAAAATTTGATTTAAACATAAATTGCAAGTAGGGATTATGCGATGAATTATCAGTTGCTTTTTTTACTAGAATATTCTTACCGGAATAAAAAACTAAATATTGATCTTGAACAATAGGGCGCACGTATTGAATAGGTCAGTGTGCCTTTTTAAAATAAATTTATGATAAAGTTTCTAAACGGTGGACTTGCAAAATTTAATGTTCTGTCTTGTAAATGCTGGTCTGGTATTTGGTTGTTTTTTCTTGAATAACTTTCAATAAAATGGGATGAAAGTTTGAAGCGAACGATAAAAACCCACGACATTGAATCCTCAACAGACTTGCCCTTCTTGTGGGGAAAAACAATAGTAAACACAAATATCAAAAAAAAGTTGGCCTTTTAGCTACTATTGTTTCAATAGTATTCCTTGTATCGTAGGGGCTGTTAATTTTCATGACGATAACGATTTATCGTCATGAAAATTAATGGTCTTGTTTTATTTATGAAAAGGAAACAATCCAGATGCCTCAGTTATTCATTTTATTGAGAAGTAGCTGTACGGACTACCGAAGTACGTCAATATGACTAAATTGACCGATTAAATTCTTGGTTGCATGATATTAATCCCTTTTCTGCATAATTTAGTAAGAACAAGGGAAAGTAAAGAAAGACAATGCTTATAGTGAACACAGCCCTGTTAAAAAAGCAGAAATAATCGTGTTAGTCTAGTCGTAAATAAGACTCGTCTGTATGACTAGGTTTTTTATATGATAGCCCCCAAAAAATATAGAAAGGTGATGAATAGGATGGGTGTACATCAATATTTTAAAAGCTTATCTGATTTAGAACAAATTATTCGTTGTCCAGGAAAGTTCAAATACCAGGAGCATTCCGTCGCGAGTCATTCATTTAAGGTGACAAAAATTGCTCAATTTCTTGGAACAGTCGAAGAGGAATCGGGACAGAAAGTGGATTGGAGAATCTTATATGAAAAGGCATTGAACCATGATTACGCGGAACTTTTTACAGGAGATATAAAGACGCCTGTAAAATATGCTTCGAAAGAGTTGAAGCAACTATTCAGTGAAGTAGAGGAAGAAATGACAAGAAAGTTTGTGGAAAAGGAACTTCCGACTGAGTTTCAAGCCATTTATTTGGAGCGACTTAAAGAAGGTAAAGATGAGACATTGGAGGGGCGCATTTTATCTGTTGCTGATAAAATTGATTTGCTTTATGAAGCATTTGGTGAAATTCAAAAGGATAATCCAGAGCCATTGTTTTTAGAGATATACGAAGAAGCATTGAGGACAATACTGTTGTTTCAAGATATGAACTGTGTAGAATACTTCCTAAAACATATTCTTACGGATATGCTTAGTGAACGATTTACTGAACATGGTGAGTTAACGGGCATTGCAATGCGGATAATTGAAGAATCTGGAGGTTAAAAGAGATACATAAAAACATCCAGTTCTAAAGCAAACTATCGTACAATGCTAAACTTCCATAATCGGCTCATCTTCTTGACTAACACTTCATAAGGCAAATTAATATTCATTTTAAATTATAAATAGAATTATTAAATAATTAATGTGATAATGAATATGTAGTAGAACTAACGAAATGGGAAGTGGGGATTGAAAATGAATGTAAGATATCCAATTGGACAATTACAAGTTCCTGAAAAAGGTACAGTAGAAAATAGTCAAGAATGGCTAAAGGAAATCGAAACTTACACGATTCTATTAAGAGAAACTGTTGACTTATTAAGTGATGAGGAATTAAGCAGAACCTATCGGGATGGTAGCTGGACAGTTCGTCAACTGGTTCATCACATTGCAGATTCTCAGTTGAACATGTATCAACGTTTGAAACTGGCTTTAACAGATGAGAATCCAACAGTACCAGCTTTTGATGAAAAAAAGTGGGCTATTCAACCCGATACAAAACTTCCGATAGAAAGTTCTATTAAAATGCTAGAAGGAATAAATGAACGCATCGTATCTTTAGGACATAGTTTAACTGAAGCGCAATTAGATCGAGTTTTTACTCACCAGCAAAACGGTAAAATAACAGTTGCAACAAAAATTGCAAAATTAGCTTGGCACGAAGAGCACCACTTAGCCCATATAAAAATCGCATTATCAAAATAATACAGTATGTAAGGAATTGGCTTATCGAACTTCGGTAAGCCGATTTTTTTTAGAAGTTAGGAATAATTTCATAAGTTTTATTCAACAAGCGAAGGGGCTTGGGTTCTCATCAGATTCTGAGTTGTTGTTATAACCTGGTACCCGAAATTAGTGCGATGAGAAAGACAAATTGGTATGGAACGAAATGCCAAGAGTATTCGTCTAATGGAAAAAGGGGGGGATGTCAATGAAGAGACGGAGTATGTTTGCTTTTGTTCTTATATTGCTATTATTAACGGGTTGCCGGTCAACGCCTTTTGATGGTCAAAGTATAATTGAGTGGGTAGATTTTATTGTGTTGGATGGAAAAGAATACAATGGAATCCATTCTGGGGTTTTGGCCGACAAGCACTATGTAGGAGAAAAGATTGGTACGGTTAAATTTAAGGTGGCGGACAACGTAACCAATCATAGATATAAAATCAGAAACGGTGATGCTGCTTTCCATAAAAAGGGAACTGAGATTTTTGAAATTAAAGATCATCCTTATTTAATAGCCGTTAAGAATACTGATTCTATAAATGGATATAGTGTGTACTTTTCAAGAGATGATATTGAATACCAATGGCATTTTAAAGATATGCCTATTGAAAAAGTTAAGTTGATTGAGATTTACCAAGCTAATCCACCAGAAGGTAATAAAATGATTTCTGAATTGACAAAGAACGAAGAAGTCAAGAGCTTCCTTCAACTATTAGTAAATAGTGAAGAAAACCCCAGTTTCCAGCCTAACACAGAAAAAGCAAATCCTATATTTTACGAAATGATTTTTTATACAGAAGACCCAATTGCCTACAAATATAATATGCAGTTCGATGGGGATACCTACTTTTGGCATCCTTGGGATACTTCTATCTTAGATGAAGATATAAAAACGTTTATTAGTGGAGATTAAATGTTGGGATTTTGCTATGAATTATCGGTGGTTTTTCTTTAACGGGCCATTTAATCGAACAAAAAATGATCAAATGAATTTAAAGTAAAGTGTCTAATTGGGGAGAAAAACTTGCAAAATATAATCCTATGTTTTGTAAATGCTGGTATGTTATTTTGTAATTGTTTCTGTATTTCTTTAAACACAAGGGGATGAATGGCAGTCCTTATACACTTTAAATATGAACGAAATGGCTCCCTTCAATGTAGAAATATCTTGGATGATAGTTTCTATTTTTGTAGTAATCTCTTTAGTAAATCCTTTTTTTCTTGTGAAGATATACTCAGAAAAAAAGAAACTTTGATAACTTCGTCCTTCATCAATTAACGGGCGCGATAACGGAAGAAGTATGGTTCTTTTCAGGTTCATCGGACCATTTGATTAAAGATCGCAGGTAGAAAACGCTAAATTTTAAAAGAATCCGTTTTGAACAAAGATTGTTCAAAACGGATTCTTTAGTTGTTCATGATGTCAGTAAACATATTTTTACGCGGTTCAGTATGCGGTGAGAGCCAGATACCTTAATTGAATTGATAGTAGAAACCCCATTCATATCGTTTTTTTAATTTAAACGAAAATAGTTAAGCGTTTCTTGTAACGAAAATGAATTTCATTCTATTTATAAGTAGACAAGCCAACATTAAATGGAAGGAGGAGTTAAGTGGAGGATTTGAGCGATATTTATAAAACTTATGCAAATGAAGTAAAGCTTTTTCTTCTTTGTTTGACATCGAATATGGATTTAGCAGAAGAATTGACCCAAGAAACATTTTATCAAGCTGTAAAATCCATCGAACGTTACAATGGTGCGTGCAAAATATCAGTTTGGTTATGTCAAATTGCCAAACATAGCTATTATGATCACTTGAAAAAGGAGAAATATAGGAATCATGCAAGCATTGAACAACTAGCACAAACTGGTGTAGACTTTCAATCCAATGAAGATTCACCAGATGTCGCATTAATAAAAGAAGATACACAACAGTCAATTCATATGGAAATTCAAAAATTAAAAGAGCCCCATCGAGAAATTTTTTTACTTCGAACAAAGCTTGATTTAAATTACAAAGAAATTGGAGTTATCTTTGGAAAAACTGAAAACTGGGCGAGAGTTACATATTATCGTGCAAAGTGCACTTTAGCAGAAAGGGTGGATATGAATGAACTGTAATATTATTCAGGACTTATTACCTTCTTATATTGATGGTATTTGTAGTGAAGAAACGGCTGCCGAGGTGGAAACACATATCGTTAATTGTGCGGAATGTAAAAAAATCATGCAAATGATGCAACAGCCTACAAAACACACAATCGAAATAAACACTGAAGATGCGAAAAAACCGTTTAAACGCATCAATAAAAAACGTCGTTTACAAGTAGTTATAGCTTCCCTGATGACCTTTATAATTACGATAATCGGTAGTCTAGTCATACAAGATGTAGGGGTTGTTAATCAATTCTTTTTTCCGAAGGTTCATGGATTAGTAGAAATAACAGATGATAATGAAGAATGGCGAGGCATTAGTTTCACTCATGATTTGATTAATACACAAGATTATGTAATATACGATAGCATTTTTTGGACCAAGAGGGTTATTAATGATGCGAATAATGAGAGTGATGTGTTGCTAAGAGTAAAAGATGAACAGGGAAATATTATCATTGATGAGTTTCAAATTTCACCTGGCAATGGTATGGAATTAAAAAAACTAAAGAGAAATAAAAAATATTTCCTTGAAATAAAAGCACCCCAAGGACGATATAGTATTAATGCAGTCTAAGAAGAGAATATAAAAATGCGGTTTTGAAATAAATTTATCTATTAAATGATTTTCTATTCCACAATCGGACGCGATTGTGGAATAGGAAATCATAAGCCTAATTCCTCGTTCGAGATACGGAGGGGTTAGGCTTTTTTATCTTTCAAAATTCTTAACGTTATAAATTTGCACTTTCTTGACGTTACCCCATTGGTAAACTTATTGGCAACGCGTGATAAGTCTTGCGGCAATCGCTGGTGAAAAACATGGCAAAAGTGGTTCGTTCTCATTCCCGTATACTTACAATCGTGAAGAAAAAATAAATTTTATCAAGTTGTCCCCTTTTTCGAATGGATTGTCTATATAGAGGGTGAAAGCATCATTCGTCTAGGCAAAAGACGTCGTGCTTACGTCAGAAAATACCAAAGGAGGATTCATGATGAATTTATTAATTAAAGAGTCGCCACTTCAAGTGATACCATCGCTTGCGATTCAAGTTGGATTGACAGAGGCCATTTTACTTCAGCAACTGCATTTTAGATCGCTCATCTCGACGAATGTGCGGGATGGGCATAAGTGGGTTTACAAAACATATGAAGAGTGGCGAAACGAAGAGTTCCCATTTTGGTCTGTCGATACGATTAAAAGAGCGATTCGTAGACTGGAAGATAGCGGCTATATCATTGCAACCTCTTCGTATAATCGGATGAAAATGGACAAGACAAAATGGTACCGCATAAATTATACAAAGCTGCAAAGTCAGACTGTGCAACATGCACCATCGACGACGGCAAAATCAGCCCAAGAGGAAGTGCAAATTGCCCCCTCTACAGAGGGCAAAATGCCCCTAGCAATAACCAAAGAGAATAAGAGTATTAAAAAAGAACTTGTCGAGAACGATCTCGACGTTGTGTCTGTCATTGATTATTTGAATGACAAAGCTTGCAAGCAATTTAAAGCATCTTCGAAGGCGACTGCACGATTGGTGAAAGGGCGTTTCAGTGAAGCGTACACAGTGACGGACTGCAAAAAGGTCATTGACACGAAAGTGAAGGAATGGCTGGATGATCCACATTGGCAAAAATATTTACGCCCTTCCACGTTATTCAATGCGACGAATTTTGAAAACTATTTGGAAGAATCGAGGGTCAGTGACTTGCCAGAGAGCAGTCCGCCAAAGCCATTCGAATTAGACTTTAGCAAAGGGGAGGCGTAACGGATGGATCGTCATGAGCAGATTGAAAAAAGTGTGTTAGGAACGATGCTCTCGGAGAATTATTTAATCGTTGATAGTGATGTTAAAAAAGATTTTTTCATCAGTCAAATTCACAAAAATATATTTGGGTGCATGCAGTCGTTACTGGCAAAAAAACGTCCCGTCGACTTTGTGACGCTACTGACGATGATGGAGCCCGTGGAACTGGGCGGCGCAAATTACTTGGCTGAACTGGCGCATTTTGCGAGCCCGACGAAGTTTGACCGCTATGTTGACATGATGCGCGAGGCGTGGAAAAACCGTGAAAAAAACAAGATCCTTATACAGGCAAAAGAGGGGGATTGGGAAATTGGGTCAATTCAACAAGCGTTTGAGGAGTTAGAAAAAGAAGGCAGCGCAGGACAGGGTGCGAGCATTAAAATGGATTTGGTACGGATGGGCGAAAGGCCTTATGAAGAAATGCAGCATATACCTGGTGTGCCGACTGGATTGCATGACGTGGACAAATTGCTGGACGGTTTTCAACCTGCCGAATTGATTGTCATCGCTGCCAGACCGTCGATGGGAAAGACTGATACGTTGAACCATTTCGCGCTCCATGCAGGATTAGCGGGGTATAAGCCGATTATTTTTTCGCTAGAGATGAGCAGAACGTCGATGATTGACCGGTTCATCGCGATAACGGGCGGCTATAACCGACTTCGTATGCGAAATCCTTACACGAATTTTACAGACAAGCAAAAATCGAATTGGCTCCCAACCCTCGCTAGATTGGACGAAGCGAATATTCATATTGATGACCGAGCCGGACTGACAGTGTCTCAAATGCGTGCGGCGGCGAGAAAAATGATACATACGGAGCTGAAGCGAAAACCGATTATTTTCGTCGATTATTTGCAAATTATCCGTGGCGACTCCCCAAGTTATAACCGAACTGAAGTCGTAGGGCAAATTAGCAATGATTTAAAGCAAATGGCAAAAGAATTTGACTGTCCCGTCGTTTGTCTATCCCAACTAAACCGCGGTGTAGAAATCCGTGATAACAAACGCCCTGTCATGAGCGATTTACGCGACTCGGGTAATATTGAACAAGATGCGGATGTGATTGGTTTTTTATACCGCGACGATTACTACAACAAAGAAACTGACAAGCCGGGCCTGTTAGAAATAAATATATTAAAACATCGCAATGGCCCCACAGGAACAACAACTGTACGTTATGTGAAAGAAACGGGCATTCTCCATAATATCGATTGGTAAAAAACAAAAGCGTAGGGCGCCGTCTAGCCCCGACAGGCATAAGTCAACCCAACGACGTGGCGGTTTTTGCCACACAGCTGGGTTGCTTATGACTCAAGGGGCTGGCGCCCGGAGCCTAGACGACAACAAAAGCGCAGGGCGCCGTCTAGCCCCGACAGGCATAAGTCGACCCAACGACGTGGCGGTTTTTGCCACATAGCTGGGTTGCTTATGACTCAAGGGGCTGGCGCCCGGAGCCTAGACGACAAATCATTTTATACAAACTTGCTCAAAGTACGAGATTTTATAATTTCCTAGGTAAAGTGAAAGGATGGCGTGAATATGGTATCTGTGCAAGAAGTATTTCTGTTGGCGATTGAAATGGACATGGTGCACTTGGCACATCGGATTTTTTGGGCAATTACCGAGGGGAAAGTAAAAGTGGAGGAAGATTCCGGGCGACTGGATGCCATCGACTATGACGACGAGGCGATTTCGAAAATGGTTGCACGAAATCAGTTACGTATTGGCAAGATTAAGCTGTATGTTGCCGAAACAACAATGCCCGATCGTTTCGCATTTTATTATAGTGAAAATGTTTTGGAAGCCCATGCACTCCACCAGGACATGTTCCGAGAGAAACCAAAACGATTGACGAATGCCTCCCATTTAATGACGAAGCTTTTTCATTTCGATGAAACGGATGCTGCGAATATATTATACTTCCACCGCAACAAAGTGGTCGCTTATCCGTATTACTTAGGACATGCCAGGGCGGGGGAGCGGGTGTTGGCGCGGATGCGGGCCTGAGTGTGGTAACAAGACTAAAAATTTCGATTATTATCTATGGTAAAAGTGAAACGTTTTGTCATTCGATACGTATTAGAGATAACGGGTTTAACTGAAAAGGGTCTTTTAGTACGAGGAGGGATTCAATGAGACAGTTGTATATCAAACAAAAGGTATTTAGTCTGAGCGGCAAGTTTTCGGTGAAGGATACAGAAGAGAATGAAGTGTATTTCGTAGAAGGGAGCGTCATGCAAATACCGAAGACGTTTTCGATTATGGATGCGGCTAGGCAGGAAGTGGCGATGATCACGAAAAAGACGTTTAGTTTCCTACCGACTTTTTTTGTCGACGTACACGGCCAAGAAACGGTAATGATAAAAAAGGAATTTTCTTTTCTGAAAGCACGGTATTCAATTGACGCGGCAGGGATTGAAGTACAGGGAAATTGGTGGGATATGGATTTCGAAGTGTACCAACACGGGGAACTGATTGGGGCTGTCGGCAAGAAGTGGTTCACATGGGGCGATAGCTACCAGTTGGAAATTCTAGATGATGAGATGGAAACACTTCTCGTTGCCCTCGTTGTGGCAATTGACTATGCAAAAGCAGCCCAGTCTGCTGCTGGTGGGGCGGCTGGAGGAGGGGCGTAACCAAAACCAGTCAAGTGTCATTCCGACAAACCCTCTGAACGTCATGAAGTTTAGTGAAGGGTGCTAGGTTTTTATTGAATGCTGAATTAATTTAGAACCTGGTACTCTAAACTCGATGTTGTAAGGTTGTCTATTTTACGGTTGTCAAATAGTCAAAAGTATCACCTTATCAGTTATTATTTGCGCTTCAACTACATAACACAAAAAGCACCCAAAACTAAAAGTTTTAGGTGCTTTTTGACTCTATACTATTCAAATTTGCATGTGTGAAGAGAACTCAAATGCCAATTTACGCGACATCCATTTCGTTAAAGATAATAAATTTACTAACTTTTGACCTTTAATAGACGAAGTGCATTTAAAATAACAATCAGTGCCGCTCCAGTGTCACTTAATACAGCAACCCATAGTGTTAGCCAACCAGGAAAAATTAATAGTAAAGCTACTATTTTTACTATTATAGAAAACCAAATGTTTTGTTTGATAATAGATATTGCTTTTCGACTTAGCTTAATTGTATGTGGCAGTTTATCTAAGTTGTCAGCCATTAATACGATATCTGCAGTCTCCATTGCAGTATCTGTGCCAGCTCCGCCCATCGCTATCCCAAGGTTTGCAGTAGCTAGTGCAGGGGCATCGTTTATTCCATCGCCAACCATGGCTACTCGATATCCTTCTTCTTGCAATTGTTTTATTGCATCTACTTTTTCTTCCGGTAATAGTTCAGAGAAATAGCGGTTCACGCCAGCTTCGAAAGCGATTGCTTTGGCTGTCCCTTCATTATCACCTGTAAGCATTATAATTTGCTTCACGCCTATTTTTTCTAAATTTGCGATTGCCATTTTAGTTGTTTTTCGAATCGTGTCTGAAACACAAATTATTCCTAAAATGTTTTCAACTGTCCCTATGATGACAATGGTTTTCCCTTCATTTTGCAGGCTTAGAATTTGTTCTAGGTGGTTAGTGATAGGGGTGCCGACCTCTTCAAATAGTTTTAAGTTTCCAGCAAAGTAGGGTACATTACCAATTGTCGCTTGAATTCCTTTTCCCGCACGGTTCTTAAACTGTGCACCGCTCTTCGCGTGAATGCTTTTAGCTTTCGCGTAATTCACTATTGTTTTAGCAATTGGGTGTGTAGAATATTCCTCTAAAGTTCGAGCGATAGATAACATGTTTTCTTCTGAATCATTAAAGACTAGCACATCAGTAACTTTTGGTTTTCCTTCGGTAAGTGTTCCAGTTTTGTCAAAGGCAATGGCATTAATAGAGCCAGCATTCTCTAAGAATGTTCCACCTTTGATAAGAACACCATTTTTAGCAGCATTTCCGAGGGCCGTAACAATTGCAACTGGAGTTGATATAACAAGTGCACAAGGACAGGCAATCACTAACAGCATTAATCCTTTATAAATATAGTCCTCCCAAGTACCAAAGCCGAATGAAGGGGGAATGAGTATCACCAAAAGGGCAAGTATGAATACAACAGGTGTATAAACTCGTGCGAACTTATCAATAAAAGCTTCCGTAGGAGCCTTTTTCTCTTGGGCTTCTTCAACTAAATGAATGATTTTTGAAATAGTTGTATCTTCTATTAGTTTTGTCACCTTAACGCTCAGCGATCCGTGTTCATTTATGGAACCGGCATACACGAAACTACCCTTTACTTTATCAACGGGGATGGATTCTCCTGTTATAGCCGCTTGATTGACACTGGATTCGCCTTCTATTACATCCCCGTCTAGAGGGATTCTATCTCCGGGCTTCACTACAATCACGTCATTAATTGATACATCTTCAACAGGCTTTTTGATTAATTCGTTTCCAATTTTAACCCAAGCTTCCGGTGGGGATAATTCCATAAGCCCACGAATCGATTTTCGTGTTTTTTCGATGGCACGATTTTGCAAATTAAGACCTAATGAAAATAGCCATACAACAGTGGCACCTTCAAGCCATTCGCCAAGAAACGCAGCTCCGATTGCAGCAGCTGACATGAGTACGTTCATATCTAACGAGCGGCTTCTAATCGCATAATAAGCACTTTTTACAGGTTTATATCCGCTTATAATCATTGCAACTGCATACATTGTTATCGTTAGATAAGGAGAAATTCCCGTGTAAGATCCGATAAATCCTAGCGCAATTAATATACCTGAAAAAATGACAGCCCCATTCTGATTACTAGAACGTGTGGAGGAAGACGTCAGCTTATTGTTAGTGATGAGTGACGCTTTAAATCCAGCTTTAGCTACTTCGTTAATAATGTCGTCTGGGCTATTTTCGTGTTCAATTTTCATTTTGCCCGTTGAAAAATTCACCTGAACGTATTTGACAGTAGGAAGATTATTTAGGTGGTTTTCAATTGTTAGGGCGCAAGATCCACAATCCATGCCATCAATAAAATAAGTCTTCAGGTTGCTATTAACTTTTATAGGCTCAATTTCAAAACCAAGTTTTTTCATTTGTTTTTGGATGAATTCAAATTCAAGTTCATCAGTCGAACTAACCTGCATTTTTCCTGTACTATAGTTGACGTTCACTTCATTGATATTTTTTTGGCTGATTAAACTTTTTTCGATCGTTACCGCACAGGCTGGACAATCCATTCCATAAACTCGAAATTCCTCTTTCGATCCTTTATTGAATTTCACGTTAACCGGATGTAGAACTTCTTTTGTATTAGTGCAACAATCGACTGAAACAATCGAAATTTTATCAAGTTCTTTACCGCCGCAGCAAGCCTCTACTATAGTGTTTTCCTCCATAATCATCGAACTTTTGTTACAACATTCATCTTCGACTACTTTATCTATAGTGTTACTGCTACAATAATTTGTCATATCACCCTGCTTTGTTTCAATTTGAGTTGCTTGGTTGCTACTGCAGCAGGTTGTTTGTTCCACTATTTTTTTGGGGGCTGCTTTGGTCGAACAGCATTTTTCATCCATATTCAGCACTTCCTAACTTATATGATTATCACAACAAGCAACATTGTCTTCAATTTGATTAAGTACATTATCAAATGTGTCTAACAACTCTTTAATTTGCTGATTACGCAACCCGTAGTAGACGTATTTTCCCTCAGGCCTTCCTACAATGATCCCACAACCTCTGAGACAGGCTAAGTGCTGCGAAATATTTGACTGATTACCTTCTATACTTTCAACAATTTGTGATACAGTCTTTTCCTCATATTTGATGCATTCTAATATTTGTACCCTTGTTTTATCTCCGAACGCACGTAAAAACTTCACTTTAAGATCTAAATCTGTCTGAATCATGATATCTCTCCTTTCATATTAGACAACACTAATATGTTTTGTTATTATCATATTAGCAACAGCTAATATGTGTGTCAAATTTATGAATTGAGTAGAAAAATAATAGAGAAGAGGTATTTGATGAAACAGAATAAGAATTCAAATATGAAATTTGTAGTTGTATTAACGCTCGTGGTAGTCGTAATATTGGCCGCAGTCGCTGTATTTAGCAATAAACAGGAATCCTTGCCAACAGAAATAAAGCAAGTCGATGTCACTGGGCAGCCCTCACGAGGGGAAAAGGATGCTCCTGTAACGGTTGTTGAATTCGGTGATTTTAAATGCCCTGCATGTAAAGCGTGGGGCGAAATGATTTATCCGAAATTAGTTAATGATTATATCGAAACAGGTAAAGTGAAATTTTCATTCGTGAACGTATTATTCCACGGTAAAGAATCGACTTTAGCGTCAATTGCTGCTGAATCTGTTTATGAGCGGAACCCTGATGCGTATTGGAACTTCCATCAAGCACTGTTTGATGCACAGCCAGTTGAAAACCATGATGGGCCATGGATAACTCCGGAAAAAGTTCTTGAAATTGCAAGCGGTTTTCCTGAGATTGATCAAAAATTGTTAAAAGAAGATATGGAACAGGAAGCGACTATGGAAAGCGTTGAAATTGATAAAGATTTAGTAAGTGAAGCCGGAGTTTCATTGACTCCGACCATTGTAATTAACGGGAGAATGATGGAGGATCCCTTTAATTATGAAGCCATTAAGTCAGCAATAGAACAAGAGATTAAGGACAAAGACTAATGGTGGGGTCTAAAAGAACGGAATCCAAACCGCAGGGACTTTTATTATATGGAGCTTGGGTTGTCTCATTAGTTGCAACGTTGGGGAGCTTGTACTTCAGTGAAATTAAAGGGTTTATTCCATGTGAGCTATGTTGGTATCAGCGGATTCTCATGTACCCACTTACTTTGATAGTAGGGATTGGAACTTTTCAGAATGACAGTTCAGTTAAAAAGTTCGTGCTTCCGTTAGCACTTATTGGAGGAAGCATATCTTTCATGCATTATTTAGAGCAGAAGATACCCGGCTTTGGAGGTATCAAGTCGTGCGTGAGTGGTGTACCTTGTAGCTCCCAATATATAAATTGGTTCGGGTTTATAACAATACCATTTTTAGCATTAATAGCTTTTTTAATTATTGCTTGCTGTATGGTTTTTATAAAAACGAAGAAGCCAATTAAGTAAAGAACATTTCTAAAGAGGCTAAAGATTCGACTATAGTCATAACTTTGGGGTGACGGCAGGTACTGCAATAATTCGAAGGGTGTAAATTGTGTCAATGCCATGCCCCGTGTGTTCTTTTTTCCAATGCATTGACAACAAATTGTGCTTTCACGGTATCGAATGTACTTAATTAAGTCCAAAAGCTACAACTACTGAAGATCATTTAGTAGTTGTATTTTTTTATTATACAAGTTTTTCGAAACATTCAATTAGTTTGTGGTGAATTTCATAAAAAACCCATATATATTCTGATATAAAAAAATCATTGCACAATTCGGAAACCCTGTGTTAAAATAAATTATCAGTCTACTTGGAGGCGAAATAAGTACATACTGCCTCACTAGGGAGAAGTGACTGTACGTTTGTATCATAGGGGTTTTAAGAAAATTATTTGGGGGTAGAATAATGAAGAATTTACTAGTTAAATGGAATCAAATAAGTCTAGTAAAAAGGATAATTATCGGTATTATTGTTGGTCTTATTTTAGCTATAACGGTTCCTAATGCAACTGGGGTCTCTATTTTCGGTTCTTTATTTGTCGGAGCATTAAAGGCAGTGGCACCAGTCTTAGTATTATTCTTAGTAATGCACGCAATTTCCGCACATAAAAGCGGTACAAAAACGAATATGAAAACGATTCTTGTTCTTTATGGGATTGGTACACTCCTAGCGGGGGTTGTCGCTGTCGCTGTAAGCTTCATGTTCCCAGTTACACTAACGTTGACAACAGGAGCAGAAGGACTTACTCCTCCAGAAGGTATTGTTGAGGTTCTTGAAACATTACTCTTTAACTTGGTTGCCAATCCGGTTAATGCATTACTAAACGCTAACTATTTAGGCATTTTAATGTGGGCAGTTATTCTTGGACTTGCATTAAAAAATGCCAATCAAAATACGAAAGACGTGTTAGGTAGTTTTTCAGATGCCATTACTAAAGTCGTACAATGGGTGATCAATTTAGCACCGATTGGTATTATGGGGCTTGTATTTGATGCTATTGTAACGACTGGCTTTTCTGCTTTACTTGTTTACGGTAAATTAGTTTTAATTTTAGTTGGCTGTATGTTCTTTATAGCACTTGTAGTGAATCCGTTAATCGTGTATGTCTATATACGCAGAAATCCTTATCCAATTGTTTTCAAGGTATTAAAAGAAAGTGGTATCACGGCATTCTTTACACGTAGTTCAGCTGCAAATATTCCAGTAAATATGAAATTATGTGAAGAACTTGGCTTAGATGAGGATACTTATGCAGTGTCCATTCCTCTAGGTGCTACGATTAATATGGCTGGTGCAGCAGTTACAATTTCTGTACTAACTCTTGCAACAGTCCATACGCTTGGAATTGAAGTTGATTTCGGGACTGCACTTCTCCTTTCTGTTGTAGCGGCTGTCTCTGCAGCAGGTGCATCAGGCGTTGCAGGCGGATCACTATTACTCATCCCACTAGCATGTAGTTTATTTGGAGTTCCAAATGATATTGCAATGCAAGTTGTTGGTGTAGGCTTTATCATCGGTGTTGTTCAAGATTCTTGTGAAACTGCATTGAATTCATCGTCTGACGTACTGTTTACAGCTACAGCAGAATATGCTAAAGATCGTAAAGAAGGTAAAGTCGTTACTGTGAAGTCTTAAGAAGCACGATGAAAAATTAAAAGCCACGATTACCGGAGATTCGGTGATCGTGGCTTTTTAGTTGATTATAAAATACTTTTCAACTCATTCAGATTAAATTGAAACTACATTAAGCCGTGTAAAGGAAAAAAACAGCTATAATGAGTATAGAGGTAGTTGAATTGCGATTTAGGGAGTGTTCTATACATGCAAAGTTTCGTTGTGATGCAAGGTCAGACGTATCAAGAAGAAAAAGAATTAGGGATCATTTGGTCGCTGCAACAAGACAGTACTGGGAAAGAACGTCATTCACGGCTGCGAATGATAGAGGTAAATGAAGGGGATCGCGTATTTCATTATGTAAAAGGAAATATTGTGGCAATTAGCGTTGCTAAAACGGGATGCCAGATAGCAAGTAAACCGTCGACTATGCAAAGTCCTGATAGCATGAATGAGGATGGGTATTTAGTGGAATTGGACTATCATGAACTTGAAGTACCTATACATGTGCTTTCGAAATTTGATGACATTTTGCCGCTTCTGCCAATTAAGTATTCACCGTTCCAATCAGACGCAAACGGTAATCAGGGATATTTGTATCCATGTAATGAGGAATTATCAATAAAATTAGTAGAATTAATTGGCGACCTTAATATTTATCAAGTAGATGAAGAGCAGCTAGAATTAGCAATTGGTACGGTACTACAGACAGAGCGTAACACGTTCATTCCAATGATTACTGAAACAGAATCGGAATTGAAAATGAAGATTCGTTTGGGGCAACAAAAGTTTAGAGAAGGTTTACTACCGCTGTGGGATCACAAATGTGTGCTTTGTGAGATTGAGTTATCTGCACTACTCCGCGCGAGCTACTCTAAGCCGTGGAAAGACAGTATGGATTTTGAAAGAGTGGATCCTTCTAACGGTGTACTTCTTTGTTGTAATCATGATGCGCTCTATGAGAACGGATTTATCGCATTCGATGGACAAGGTAGATTGCATATTTCATCTCAGATTCCAGAACAAGATTATGATAAATACAGCATACATTCATTAATGAAAATCGCTCGAACTGAAGAGAACAAGCCTTATTTCAAGTGGCATAAAAGAAATGTATTTAAAGATTAAAATGATGTAGATTCACGTCTGTTGATTAACCGAAATTAACCAACAAATAACTTGATCACACACTGGGCGCTATGTTTATAGTTGCATTTGGGTTGCTTTGGATTGAACGACTTCTATACCATTACCGAGATGTCTGGATGTGTAGGGATGCGACTTTGTCACATCCCTACACATTTTTTCGGTAATCGTATGGTGGTCTTTCATCCGGCGCGCTCCAAATGCATGAATACACGTAGTGCATTTGGAGCTTTTTGGGACGAAAGAATAGCGGGCTTCTTACTTGGAGAAAAGCCGCCAAAGATGCAATTTTGGCGGCTGATTCTTTCTCTATGGTTTCTCCTTTCTTATTTTAAGGAAGTGTCACTTTCTATAAGGTATCATATGATTGGTGCATACTCTTTGCTAAAAGTAAGCAAGGAACACTTTATACAATGTACTAGAGTGCCCGAAATTGCATCTTCGGGCACTTACATTTTCTATAGAAAGTCATCTATTCGTTTCTTTCAAACATAACTGCATTTTTCACTTGAAAATTGTAGGCACGCGACAGGCAACTATTCACAACAGGATTACTGAAAAAAGTGTGGTTAGAAGTGACGGAGTCACTTCTAACCACACTAGGACACCTCAGTAAATCTGTCATGAATAAGTAGCTGAAAGCGGGCCGGAAATAGTCCAGTGAAAATAGAAATCATCAATCCCTTCCCACCTATATTTTATGCAACTAAATGATTTATCAACAGACCTGATGTAGATAATAATCAACGAAGACGAATTCATCTAATTTGAGATGAATTCGTCTTTTTATTGCCAAAAATTATAACAACAGATGAAATAGTGTACTAAGTAGATAGCCCATGACAATAAACGTGATAAATGATTTTACAGGAACAACTTTTATATGATGCAGGATGAATTCGCTGATGCTTGTAGCTGCAATGAGGCCGATGGAGATTCCCATAAGAACACCTTGCTCTTTGATAGATAGATTTACGTAATGCCCAATCCAGATGAATAGGCTAAAGCACATCGATAAGCTGAGGAAACCCAGAAATAACTTCCATGGCTTTTTCCTTTGCGCAAGAAATGCAGTGGTAAGCGCAAATCCTTCCGGGAGATGATGCAGAATGACTGAAGCTGTAATCGTGATGCCGACTATTGAATTTTCCATCAAGCTACCAATGGTCATACTTAGTGGAATTGTATGGATGAGTATAGCGAGCATGAGTAAGTAAACGGATGGATTTTGATCGGTAGATGGATGGACTAAATTGTGGAGCACTAGAAAAAATAGATAGCCAATGAGTACCCCCAGAATGATACCGAAAGACTTGTACATTTTTAATGCGCTTGGAACGATATCAAGTGCCAGTAATCCTACTAAAAATCCACCACATAGGAGTGATAATCCTGCGGTTGAATTTTGGAGCAATTTAGATACTAGCCAAGCAATCCCGCCTCCGAAGCTTACACTGAAAAAAAGAAATCCGCCAAGTATTAGTGCGCTCACCTTCATCACCCCACCCGTTATAATTCGTAAAACCTCTTTACAAAATATATGCGGATTACTCGCATCTATGAACGTACAACTTTCAAAGCAATAATGTGGGAGAAGCGTCTAATTAAATTGAGTAACATAAAAAAAGCCAAGTCTTAGCACATGGCTTAGTCTTGGCTTCTAAAACGATTATTTCCTCTTTGTCTTATTATAAGGCCTCACCATCAGCCCCATTTCTATCCGTTCCTTATGAAGAGCCTTATAAAACGAAATCATCATGAAAATGATGACGAAGGAGAAGGGAAGTGCCGCAATTACCAATGCATTTTGCAGTGCGGTTAGCCCATTGGCGGAAAGCAGAATGATAGCAACTGCTGCTTGTGCGATACCCCATGTCAATTTTACAATATTTGGCGGATTAAGTGATCCGTAAGTCGACTGCATACCGAGCACGAATGTGGCAGAATCCGCGGATGTGATGAAAAAGATTGCAATAAGGATAATTGCTACAATCGATAGCAACATTGACATTGGCAACCCTTGGAAAACGGCGAAAAGTGTCTCTTCCGTTTTCAGTCCAGATAGATCAGTTCCTTTCATTTGCACATCCATTGCTGTGGCACCGAAAACGGAAAACCAGAAAAAGCTAAGCACTGTAGGCAACATCAAGACACCCACCAAGAATTCTCGGATGGTTCGTCCACGAGATACGCGAGCAATGAAGATACCGACAAATGGGGCCCATGAAATCCACCATGCCCAATAAAAAATGGTCCAATTATTAATCCACGTCCGATTGGCATCATCAAGCGGTGCTGCCCGGAAGCTCATACGGGCTATATTTTGTAAGTAAAGGCCGATTGTATCGGTAAATGTATTGAAGATTAACAAAGTAGGTCCAAGTACGATAACGAGAACCAGTAAGACGACCGCTAGCACTAGATTAGTATTAGATAAATATTTAATGCCTTTGCCAATGCCTGACCAAGCAGAAGCGAGAAATAAAATCGTAACGATAATGATGATGATAATCTGAACGGAAAAACTGATGGGGATATCGAATACATAAGATAATCCGCCGTTGATTTGAATGGCACCAAATCCTAAAGTCGTTGCAACTCCTACTACTGTCGCGAAGACAGCGAGTACATTGACTAATGTGCCTAAAGGGCCGTTCATCCGATCTCCAAAAAGTGGCTTCAATGTTGAGGAAATCAATCCAGGTTCCCCTTTACGGAATTGGAAATAAGCGAGTGACATGGCAACGACAGCATAAATCGCCCATGCATGAATGCCCCAATGGAAGAATGTAAAGCGCATTGATTCAAGATAAGCTGCGGCTGTTCCTGGCTGTTCAGTCGCAGGGTCTATAGCGAAATGGGCTAATGGTTCAGCCGCTCCCCAGAAGACAAGTCCAATCCCCATACCTGCTGAAAAAAGCATGGCGAACCAGCTCATACGGGAATACTCCGGTTCTTCATCAGGTTTCCCGAGCGTAATCTGCCCCATCGGACTGACGATAAAGAACAGGCAGAACAGTACAATTCCAGTGACGACAAGTAAATAATACCAGCCGAATGATGAAGTGATGAAATTCTTCATATTATTTGTTGCGCTTTCGAAGCTTTCCGGTGCAAAAGCCCCGAATGAAACCGCCAATACTACAAGACCGAGCGTAATCCAAAAAACGTTTGATACCTTTTTCATCTAATCACCTAATTTTCTTATAATATAATGGTGCATATCATTTAGACTAATCTTGTCCATTATTCTTCATTACCATGCACGTACTTCTCCTCCCATTCCCTTCCTTTACTATTGTTAAACAAAAAAGCTTAATGAAAAAAACGATTCCATTGGTGTTGGAATCGTTTTTTTCAATAAGTACTAGAATGTAGCTCATTAAAAACAGGAGAACCTCTCGATCTGGTTAAGGTCTATGCCCATATACTCCCATCTTCTTTGCCTATTTCGCCATCTATAACCAGCAACAGAAGTACGTCCGACAAAGACTGGATAAAACCAAAAACCTTGTCTTCTCGATAACCAAACATACGTGTAACGGTAGAGACAACCGCGGATTGCACCTGGATCTACTGCAAATGTCTGAGTACTTGGATAAGCGGGTATTGTGTTTGGTGGCGGAGATGACGGGGCTTGTTGTCCACCTGGCTGTCCATGGCCCGGTGGTCGTCCTGGAGGCCCAAATCCCGGCATCCCTTGGCCCGGCGGTCGCCCCGGTGGCCCAAATCCCGGCATCCCTGGCCCTGGTGGTCGTCCTGGAGGCCCAAATCCTGGCATCCCTGGCCCCGGCGGTCGTCCTGGAGGCCCAAATCCTGGCATTCCTTGGTTCGGTGGAGCAAACCCATGCATGTCGTGTCCCGAGTTGAAAGCTACCATTTCCTGTTCCGGCATCCCGTAGCCTTGCATCTCTTGCCCTGGAGAAAAAGCTTGCATGTCGTAGCCTTGCATCTCTTGCCCTGGAGAGAAAGCTTGCATGTCGTAGCCTTGCATCTCTTGCTCAGGAGAAAAAGCTTGCGTGTCGTAGCCTTGCATCTCTTGCCCTGGAGAGAAAGCTTGCATGTCGTAACCTTGCATCTCTTGCCCTGGAGAAAAAGCTTGCATGTCGTAGCCTTGCATCTCTTGCCCTGGAGAGAAAGCTTGCATGTCGTAACCTTGCATTCCTTGTCCGGAAGTCCCCATGCCCGGAGACCAGCTATCATTCGCATACCCTGACGTATCTTGCGTTCGGTTTCCTTCATATCCTTCAGGTAATTGCGGGTACCATTGCTGCTCCCCTTGACCACCTGGTTGCATGTTTACCATTCGTTCACTCCTTCCAAGCGATTCTCTTTATCCTATGCGACAATGGGTGAAAAGGAATGGACTTTTAATTCACGAAAACTTTTTCGGGTTTCGAGAGTCTGTTGTATAAGAGGGTATGGGGGTATGACTAATGCGGAATTGGCGGAGAAAGCAATTGCAGTAAATCATGATGCTCACCTGTCACTTATGTTTACATATAAAGATGCATTTTATCGAAGGGTGCTTGAAACTTTTTTTATTTGATAAAGAATTGTCGCTGTAGTAGAGTTCGGACAATCTGCCGAACAGTTCGTACTATGGGTTACTCAGTTTATCAAATCCACTCCAACTATAGATTCGGCACTACCTACTTCGAATTAACTAAGTGATATACCTCACCCGTATAACGAATAAATCTAGCGACTAAGCGATATAGGAATCACACTCCATTTTTTAATTGCCAACTATTATAGCAACTTCACCGCTTCATCCCACTACAATAGCACCCTATTAGCACGGACTAAATTTTCTGAATTTCATACAATAAACCGCTTTCATCGTGTACGATACTAGTAGATTAGTAAGGAGGGGTTCATAGTGGGGAAAGCATCTGAAAAGGTTATTCGTTACCGTGGGACTGAGTTGAACACGAAGGGATGGCAGCAAGAGGCGGCGCTTCGTATGCTTATGAATAACTTAGACGCGGAAGTGGCGGAGCATCCCGATGATCTAGTCGTTTACGGTGGCATTGGAAAGGCGGCACGAAATTGGGAGTCGTTTGACGCAATTGTCCGCTCGTTGAAAGAACTGGAAAATGATGAAACACTACTTGTGCAATCGGGGAAACCAGTTGCGATATTCAAGTCACATACAGACGCACCAAAAGTATTGATAGCGAACTCGAACCTAGTCCCGGCATATGCCAACTGGGAACATTTCCATGAGCTCGATAAAAAAGGACTTATGATGTATGGACAAATGACGGCGGGAAGCTGGATTTATATCGGTTCACAAGGAATCGTGCAAGGGACATACGAAACGTTTGCAGAACTGGCGAAACAGCATTTCGGGGAGTCGCTGAAAGGGACAATTACACTAACTGCTGGACTTGGAGGCATGGGTGCCGCACAGCCGCTAGCGGTTACGATGGCCGGGGGAGTTTGTATCGGCATAGAAGTGGATGAAACGCGAATTGATCGCCGAATTGAAACGCGCTATACCGATGTGAAAACAGATTCACTAGAGGAAGCAATTCGTCTTGCGCAAGAAGCGAAAAAAGAAGGCCGTGCACTGTCAATCGGATTGCTAGGTAATGCGGCGGAAGTTCTTCCTGCCATGCTTGCAATCGGGTTTATTCCGGATGTGCTGACGGATCAGACATCTGCGCATGATCCGTTAAATGGTTATATCCCGTCTGGCATGTCACTCGACGAAGCTGCAAAACTTCGCACCGATAACCCTGAGGAGTACGTAAAACGTTCGAAAGCATCGATGGCAAAACACGTTGAAGCAATGCTTGAGATGATGGATAAAGGTGCGATTACGTTCGACTACGGTAATAATATCCGTCAAGTGGCCAAAGACGAAGGTGTTACGCGTGCATTCGATTTCCCAGGGTTTGTTCCTGCCTATATTCGTCCGCAGTTTTGCGAAGGGAAAGGTCCTTTCCGCTGGGTCGCACTGTCAGGTGATCCTGAAGATATTTATAAAACGGATGAAGTGATTTTACGCGAATTCAGTGACAACAAACATTTATGCAATTGGATTCGGATGGCGCAAGATAAAATTCAGTTCCAAGGATTGCCTTCACGGATTTGCTGGTTGGGTTACGGTGAACGCGCTAGGTTTGGAAAAATCATTAACGACATGGTCGCGTCAGGCGAATTGAAAGCACCAATTGTCATTGGGCGAGATCATCTTGACTCCGGTTCAGTTGCATCGCCAAATCGTGAGACAGAAGCGATGAAAGACGGTTCGGATGCAGTAGCTGACTGGCCGTTGTTGAATGCAATGATTAATGCAGTTGGCGGAGCTACATGGGTTTCCATTCATCATGGGGGCGGCGTTGGCATGGGTTACTCGGTTCACGCAGGTATGGTAATTGTCGCTGATGGAACCAAAGAAGCGGAAGCTCGAATTGAACGTGTATTGACGACAGATCCAGGAATGGGCATTGTTCGTCACGTGGATGCAGGCTATGAACTTGCCGAGAAAACGGCGCGGGAAAAAGGGGTCAACATTCCAATGATGGCAAAAGAGGCGATTCAAGAATGACAAAAATTGTTTGGATTAAACATGCGGCGCAACTTGCGACGTTAGCCCAACCAAGTTCAGCACCGCGAATAAAAGAAGCGATGAATGAGTTAACGATCATAGAAGACGGCAGTATATGGATAGAAGAGGGCATCATTCAAGCGGTTGGAACGACTCAAGAATTAGAAGAGCAGTTCAAAGACCGCGCCCATGAAGCTGAAATTACAAACGCGACAGGCCATCTCGTTACACCGGGGCTTGTCGATCCACATACACATGTTGCTTATGGCGGCAGTCGCGAACGTGAATTTGAAATGCGACTTGAAGGTGCGACCTATATGGACATTATGAATGCAGGCGGCGGTATTCATGCGACAACAAAAATGACGCGCGAAGCGACTGAAGATGAACTTGTTGAGCAGGCGAAGAAGCGTCTGGATTCGTTCCTAAAACATGGCGTCACGACTGTCGAAGGGAAAAGCGGTTACGGCTTAAATTTAGAGACGGAACTCAAACAGTTGCGTGTCATGAAACGTTTGCAGCAAGAACACGCGATTGACCTCGTGCCAACATTCATGGGCGCACACGCAGTCCCGACAGAATTCAAAGGGCGAGAAGACGATTATATAGATCTAGTTGTCAATGAAATGCTTCCAGCCGTTGCCAATGAAAAGCTCGCAGTCTTCAACGATGTGTTTTGTGAAGTCGGTGTTTTCACACCTGAACAATCACAACGGATTTTAGAAGCAGGGAAAAAGGTTGGGCTGATACCGAAAATCCATGCGGATGAAATTGAATCCTATGGTGGAGCAGAGCTCGCGGCAAAAGTCGGAGCGATTTCAGCGGAGCATTTATTGAAAGCGTCTGATGAAGGAATTAAAGCGATGGCAGAAGCGGGGACGATTGCTTGTTTATTGCCAGCAACCGCCTTATATCTTAGGGAGCAAGCAGCAGAAGGGCGCAAGATCATTGACGCTGGCGTACCAGTCGCAATTTCGACAGATTGTAATCCTGGATCTTCACCGACAACGTCGATGCCACTTGTTATGAACTTAGCGTGTATATCGATGCGCTTAACACCGGCAGAAGCACTTACAGCCGCGACATTTAATGCGGCATGTGCGATTCGGATGGAAAATGCGACGGGATCACTGGAACCAGGTAAACAAGGGGATGTCGTTCTATGGGGCATTTCAAACTACCAAGAACTTCAATACTTGTTTGGTGTAAACCACGTCAAGTCCGTTTGGAAAAAAGGTGTAAAAGTCGTTGGATGATTAATTTTACTAAAGGATGGTTGTCATGATTGAATTAACAGGTTCATCTCTAAATCTGGCTCAAATGAAAGACATCATATATAACGAAATTGGGGTTTCATTGAACGAGGAAGCCGTGGAACGTGTAAATAAAAGCCGTGCCGCGGTTGAGAAAATTGTTCGTGAAGACCGCACTGTCTATGGTATTAATACGGGTTTCGGCAAATTCAGCGATGTTAAAATCGATGAAAAAGATACGAAAGCACTGCAATTGCACTTGATTCGATCCCACTCATGCGGCGTAGGCGAAGCGTTTCCTGAAACCGTTTCGCGTGCGATGGTGGTGCTTCGCCTGAATGCGCTTTTGAAAGGTTTCTCAGGAATTCGTGCCGAGGTATTGGAACGCTTTGCTTATATGGTGAACAATCGCATTCACCCGGTCATTCCGCAGCAAGGCTCACTCGGTGCATCAGGCGACCTCGCGCCATTGTCCCATCTCGCACTTGTTTTGCTGGGTGAAGGATTTGTCTGGCAAGATGGGTTGCATGTTCCAGCTGCAACTATTTGGAAAGAGCATGGCGTGTCGCCGATTGTGCTCGAAGCGAAAGAAGGACTTGCGCTCATTAATGGGACGCAAGCGATGACTGCGCAAGGCGTTGTCAATTATTTGGAGGCAGAATCACTTGCATATGCTAGCGAATGGATTGCGGCGATGACAATGGAAGCGTTATATGGAATTACAGACGCATTTCATCCGGCGATTCACGAAGCACGCGGTTATCCGGAACAAGTGGATGTTGCAGCGAGGATGCTGGACTGGTTGGAAGGAAGTCAGCTTACGACCATCCAAGGCGAAAAACGTGTCCAAGACGCTTATTCCATTCGTTGTATTCCACAAGTGCACGGCGCGAGCTGGCAAGTGCTTGGTTATGTAAAAGAGAAGCTGGAGATTGAGATGAATGCTGCGACTGACAATCCACTAATTTTCGATGATGGAGATACGGTTGTATCTGGTGGTAATTTCCACGGTCAGCCAATTGCGTTTGCAATGGACTTTTTGAAACTTGGCGTGGCAGAACTTGCAAGTATTTCCGAGCGTCGTATTGAACGGCTCGTTAATCCACATTTAAATGAAGGATTACCACCGTTCCTTAGCCCGGAACCCGGGTTACAATCGGGTGCAATGATCTTGCAATATTCAGCAGCAAGCCTTGTTTCTGAGAATAAAACACTTGCACATCCAGCGTCCGTTGATTCCATTCCATCGTCGGGCAACCAGGAAGACCATGTCTCGATGGGAACGATTGGCGCGAGGCATGCGCATGCCATCATTAAAAATGCGCGAAACGTGCTCGCAATCGAAGCGCTTTGCGCAATGACAGGCTGTTCTATTCGAGGAGTAGAACAAATGGCTCCGAAAACCCAGTTGAAGTTCGAGCAATTGCAGGAAATCGTGCGGCCAATAGAAGAAGACCGTATTTTTACACCGGATATTGAAAAGCTTGCACAGTTTCTGATTGGATAATTAGCAAAAAAAACCGAAGCGAAATGTAGCGGCTTCGGTTTTTTGTATTGTCTCTCTTTGAGAACTTTGAACCTTAATGGTCACTTGCAGCGTATAAGAAGTTGAACGAAGGAATAATCATGACATTGCAGATGTAGCTGTCTTCAATTTACTCGTTGTCATCTTGTTCGTTGTTCAGGAAATCCCACTTTTTCCGCCGTTTAAGGCGGTTGCTGCGCGCTTGAGCTGAACGATATGTGCGTCAGAATGGTCTTTGCCAGTCATAATTTCGGCGAGAATTTTTGAACCAAGCATACTGTAAACAGTTCCATTACCTCCATAGCCAAGCAGATAATAATGATTTCTTTTTGTTGGATGCTCTCCGATGAATGGTAAATTGTCCAGAGATTCTCCAAATGTTGCACAATAAGCGTAGTCAATTTCAATTGGAAGTTCCGGGAAAAGTGTCTCTAGTTGTTTTTTTATATTTGCACCGCGCTTCATAATCGATTCATTTGAATGAGGGGGTTGGGGTTTGTCCTCGTCGAGCCCGCCTACAATGATTCGGTTGTCGACCGTTGTCCGCATATAGAGATACGGACGCTTTGTTTCCCAAATTAGCGCATTTTCATGCCAAATCGGAGAAACGTCTAGTGGTTCAGTGACAATGACGTACGAACGGTTAATGTCAGCACCAATCCGTTTTCCTACCGGAAGCGTTTCATATCCAGTTGTAAAAAGAACTTTATCCGCTTGGAATTCACCTGAAGAAGTAGAAATGCGCAACAGTCCATTCTCTTCAGTCACGTCATTGACAGCAGTAAATTCAAAGAGATGGACATCCATTGATTCGACCAATTGGAGTATTCCGTTAACGAATTTGTAAGGGTTCACTTCAGCGTCACCGTGTGTCACGATTGCTCCCGGTTTCGAAAACGGCAGATGATTGCAGATATCTTCCTCGTCCCAATAATCGCAAGGAAATCCGTAGTGCGTTAATATGTGATATTCTTTCTTAATACGTTTTAAATCATTGTCGTCACTTGCATAATAAATACTTGGGCGACTGATGAAATCAGGGTCAAGCGGTAGTCGTTCAGCTGTCTTTTTCAGTTTTCCCATTGCTTCTAAACATAATTGATAAAAACGTACAGCATCTTTTTCGCCAATTTGTTCGATCAATTCATGGAGCATGATGTCATTTGAATATTGAAGCAATCCCGTATTCGCCATTGTGCTGCCGGTAGTCATCTGCCGTTTATCCAGCACTGCGACAGACAGGCCTTTATCAGCCAATGCAAGTGCTGAAAGAGCTCCGGACATCCCGCCACCTACAATTATCACTTCATAATGTGAGGCGATTTCTACTATTTTTCGTTCGAGGGGAATCGGCATTGTTACAGGCCAGTACAAAGAACCTTCATGAATATTCATAATGAATACCTCCTATATGTAATCTAATATTCATTACCCTCAAACGACTGATTGAAAGCATGTTATCATAGATAAAAGTTCAACTAATAAAGTTTGACAGATGGAGGAAGAAGATTAAATGAGTACAGAAGAAAAACCGCATATTTTATTAATAGATGGAATGGCACTTCTATTCCGTTCGTTTTTTGCTACATCTGCAATGGGGCATTATTTCCCTAATGCAGAAGGTACTCCGACGAATGGTGTGCAAGGGTTTGCGCGTCATACGATGACTGCAACGTCGATATTCAAACCGACACATATGGCAGTTTGTTGGGATATGAGTGCACATACGTTTCGCAATGATTTATTCGATGGGTATAAAGCGAATCGACCTGCTCCGGCACCAGAGCTTGTTCCGCAGTTCGATATGACAAGAAGTGTTTCTGAACTAATCGGTTGGAAAAACTACGGAATACTTGGGATGGAAGCAGATGATTTAATTGGGTCGATGGTCGAGACGTGGGATGGTAAAGCGGAGATCACAATCGTAAAAGGTGATAAAGACCTGCTCCAACTACTCAGACCAGGCGTTCAAATTGCGTTCATGAAAAAGGGATACAACGTTTATGATATCTATACATATGAACGTTTTGTAGAAGAATACGGCATTTCACCAAAGCAGTTTATAGACACGAAGGCCTTCACAGGCGATACCAGCGATGGTTATCCTGGTGTTAAAGGGATTGGACCGAAAACTGCGCTTAAATTAATTAAGGAATATGGTTCGGTTGAGGGTGTAATTGAGGCCTTACATGAATTAACCCCTGGCATGCGTAAAAAGATCGAAGAAGATATAGATATGCTTCATTTATCAAGAAAGCTGGCAGAGATCCATTGTGCGATTGACATGAATGATTCCATAGAAAATTTGGCAATCCCTATTTATGACACTGAAAAAAGGGAACTAATCGAGCGTGAAGGCTATTCTATGATTGTCAGACAGGCGGATTCACTGTTTAAAAAATAACCAAAAATCTCCCTACGAAATAGTCGTAGGGAGATTTTTGGCATCACGTCTGTTGATTAACGATTTACGTGCATAAAACACTAGTGAAAATGGCTTGAAAACCTTCATTTAAACTGGACTATTTCCACCTTTTTCGGAAATCCTCTTGCGACTAGTTGCCTGTCTCGTTTCAACAATGTTCAAGTGAAAAATGTATTTGCTTCGAAAGAAAAGAATAGATGACTTTATATAAAGACTGTAAGTGCCCTTAATTTCAGTCGGTTCCAGTTCCTAGATATTGAAAAGTGTAGAAGTGATAATGGTCTTTAAGCAAAATGATAGTATTAAGTTATTTATTTACAGTTAATGAAACTTATAACTCATTAAGAACGTAACACTATTAGGACTGTTGTTGTTCAACTAACCGGGCAGGTTAGTTCAATACGTTCATTGCGAAATTGTATTGTAATTTAGAAGAAGGAGGTGAGGGATTTGAGATATCGCAAAAGAATATCTTTTGCCATAATAGTTCCACTCTTGCTCATTATTACCTTGGAGACAGTGAATTTGATATTCTATAACAATGTCATGAGTATGTCTTTACCAGTCGCTGTTATAATTAGCACTGTCATTGGAATAAGGAATGCAAAAAAAATGAGTTTATATATTTACATTGCATCAATAGTTCTGATTAGTATCGCCGTGTATCTTGTTTTACCTGGGTTTACGGTTGCTGAGTCAGAAAAAAACATTCAAAAGGAATTATCTGAAGTTGTTACGCTGGAGTTGTTAAAAAATACCCCAATTTATACGGAAGAATTTGATGTCATCACACCAAAATGGTTTTATACATATCGAGTAACAGAATCAAACGATATTGAATATATACTTATATTTAACCCGAAAACTGGAGAGTTTTTAAAAAGAAGTTAGCATAATTACTCGACTTGTTCTTTAAGCTAACGGGTAGCTTTACTTCAAGAAGGAGTAGTGCCTTTTTTACTAACGGGGCAGGTTAGTTGAACAAGAAACGTCATATAAAGTTATCTGGTATATAATTGGAATATTGGAGAGTGATTATAATAAATAAACGAAGGGTAACTACGCCTAAATTTTTAGTAGTGATATCCATTATTTTTGGCTTATTTGTAATTATTCAAAGCGTTCAAGTTATTTACACGCCCCATACATTTGTAAGAGTTGTTAACTTAATATCTACAATCTTTGTATCTGGAGCAATTGGTGCCTTTATTAGAGAAATATTTATTTTAAAAAAGAAAAAGTAAATATTAATAAAATTCTTCAACTAACGGGTAGCTTTACTTCAAGAAGGAGTAAAGCCTTTTTTCTTATTGAACTAAAGGGGCAGTTTAGTTAAATAATATATTGACACTTTTAAACGGCGAAATCGTATTACTTAATAGGGAAACAGATAAATAGGAGGGACTCTAAAATGGTTTTACAAGGTGTTTTTCTATTAATTGCTGGTGTTACAATGATTGTGAAACCGTCAATTCTATGGTTAATTGCTGAGAGTTGGAAATCAAACGATGGTACGGAACCATCAGATTTTTACAATGGGTCCACACGTTTTGGAGGTATTCTGATGACTATCGCAGGCATTGGAGGGATTATTGCTTCTCTTCTTTAAAAGATGTTTATTGAACTAACGGGGTGCTTTACTTCAAGAAGGAGTAAAGCATTATTCTTATTGAACTAAAGGGGCAGGTTAGTTCAATAACGAAATACCATTTTGGTTTATTATTTAAAGTAAAAAGCCTGAAGTCTTCTCAGGCTTTTTATCATAGGTAATAATGTCTCAATATACGATTCTTAATGTGCTTAGCACCTTTCAGAAACACGTTCTACTTCATCTTTTAGCTTCAATGATGTCAGTAATTCTGGGATCAATTCCCAAACCGCTTCATGGTAACCTGACGTCACGATGTACCAATAATTCGCGTCACGAACAAATGCAAGTTTTTCCAATTCATTGGATTGTTCCAAAAAAGATTTCATCTTTACCACTTCCGATTCATCGCAATTGCGATTTTGAGGGAAATTGAAGTGCTGTTTTGATTGTATAGATGGTTTTGCACAAACGACCCCAAGTCCATCCAATGTAGTCATATGGATGGAATCAGCCCTGTCTTTCTTCGCTTCATGGAAATAGCTCACTACCTCCAATTTCTTCGTTCCAAAAACTTGCTGGTAACGCGTTAGTATATACTTGCGATTTTCCTCCGAATTACTTGAGGTGTATTTCTCGAATTCCTTCACCAGTTCAACTACTTGTTTTTCATCATCGTAGTTCCACATGGTTTCGAGCATTTCAGCATAAGGAACAGAATATACTAAGTTTAAAAACTCTCGAATGTTTCGTGCCATATATCGCAGAGGAGGATCATTGGTGGGCGAAACACATACGATTGGTGCTTCGCTTAAATTCGAAACTGTACGAAAATCTGTTAAAAAACCGAAATGAATACCATTGCCACCAGTACTAGCAAAAGGAATCAAATCAGGAGGGGTAATCGAATATGGGTCGAATAGGTTAATTGGTTGAAAAGCAATTTGACTAAGTGATAGTCCTTCGTTGCTTAAATCATTTTCTAATTGATGCAAAAGTTGGATTTCGTTTGGAATGTCATACTGACCATAGGCTTCTTTCCATTCTTCATTTATCATTAGCACTCACACTATCCTTTCATGGGAATAGACCCACTTTCTTTTACACTATTCTATAATTTAGGTTGACAATCCTTTGTTTTATAGAAAATAAAAACACTTATAAAGATCCGTTTTTTTTAAGAGTGAATAAAAAAATTAGTGAAGGAATGTACTTAAACTAACGGGTGCTTTACTTCAATAAGGAGTAGAGCCT
>NZ_JACFTD010000024.1 GCF_014282005.1 Sporosarcina sp. BP05
GATTACAGATTTTTTTGTTATACAATCGCACCCGATTGCTTTAGATCACTCTTTAAATACAAAACTTTATATCAATTCATAAAACCCCCAGCAACCATAAATATTGATTGCTAATTAAAACGTAAATAATAGGTAATTGTCGTTCGACATCATTTCTCTACTTACATTATACCATGTTTTATAAATTATTTACAGACTACTCTTTTTGAAATTCCTGTACTATACTGATATAGACAAATCCGGAAAATATAAGGGGTGTATCCGTATGAATGATAAAAAAGATGTCTTAGATAATGGTCCTTTTTTTCATGGTACTAAAGCAGAACTAAAAATTGGTGATTTATTAGAACCACAACACTTATCAAATTACCAAGATGAAAAATCTAACTATATATATTTTACTGCGACATTAGATGCTGCTAAATGGGGTGCTGAATTAGCAAAATCTAAATCAAAAGAGAGAATTTATATTGTAGAACCATTAGATGATTTTGAAAATGATCCAAACTTAACTGACAAAAGATTTCCTGGAAACCCAACACGTTCTTATAGGTCTAATTCTCCTTTGAAAATAATAGCTGAATTAAGTTCATGGGAAAGACATTCCGATGAAGAAATAAATCATATGCTAACATCTTTAAAAAAGTTAAGTGAACAAGGATTAAATGTAATATACGATTAATCTTTAAAAATTCATAAGTCATGACTTATGAGAAAAAATTAAGTAAATGTAAATAAGTCCAATTTTTCAGTATCAAAATTGAGAAATTGGGCTTTTTTCGTCATTCTGGAAAATGGCCCGTTTGCTGCATACTGGTTTCTTTATCAATTGTATTTATTTTTACATAAACACTTCGATAGTTTCAAACTATTCCGGATAAAGAATGACGATTGAAATAAAAAACAGATAATTCTATGCACTCTCGAAAAAAACGTGCTATTTATAGTTAATGCTTTTTTGATTCTTTCAATTGGACCCTATACAATAGAAGGAACAGATCTTATCGGAAGAGGTGGCGTGTATGGCGATTATAATACCATTTAAAACTAGGCAGCAACTGGAGACAGAAAAAGCATTGAACACCATGCAAGAATGGGATAGGCATTTGGAGTGGGAAGATGCTAATTGGCGGAAGGTGGTAGACATGGAAGTAAAAGAAGAAAGTTTATCTCTGGAGGAAATTAAGTGGCTGAATGACTGGGTGGACGAGAAGAAATGATTAGAATAGAAGGTAATCAAAAGAAGCCAAAAGAGCTTTTCCTTCAGAAATTAGACGAGCATGTACAATAACTTGAGGCAGAAGTGTTTTCGAGAATTAACTATATATATAAACACGTCTTGGAAGACTTCAATATAAAAAACTAAATCCCAGAAAATTGTATACGATACTGATTGTTGAAATTCCAGTAGAAGTCATAGTGAAAAAAGCTTACTCTACCGAAAGAGTAAGCGGACAAAAATATACACTTAAATGATTTCACACAAATTTTACACAAGGGTTGTCCGAAGTGTTGGTTTAACAGTGTCTATGGACGTAAATTGAAACCGGCCTCGGAGATGTTTAGACCGACGCCGTGGTCACGGATCTAGGTCTTCCCAGACGTTTGTACAATGTTGCATAGGGATGGAAGGTTCTCTTTTAAAGTACTCACCGGAGGAAGAACAATCTAATGTTGTGTATTTCACCCTACTCTGACAAGTACACCGTCCCGTTTTTCACACTAATAAGTAATCATGTTTTTGAACATGATCCATACCACAACGGAATCGGATTTAACCAATTTCCTTTTCCGGATAATTGGATTCTTTACGACTATCCCTTGGTAGTTTTTTAATAAGTTATAACTTTGCTCTCGAAGAAAGCCGTGTTCGTACGTTCGCCAATTTCTTATAGTATCGACTAACAAGCAGGACTATATTGAAGTTTGCAGACCGTTTTTTCTTTCTAGTAAGGTTGCGTTGTGCCCAATTTAACAAACCATCGTTAATAATTGATGACCTGAAAGGTTAGACCAATTTTGAATAATTGTGATATTATAGGATAAGTCATGTTTTTATTGAGTGTAATGAAAGGATGAAAAACAAATATGGGTAACAACGAGCTTCCGAAAACCGTATCTCTGTATACGCTAGGTTGCAAGGTGAATCATTACGAAACTGAGGCGATCTGGCAGCTTTTTAAAGAAGCTGGTTACGTCCGCGGTGACTTCGAAAAAAATTCTGATGTTTATGTCATTAATACATGTACAGTGACGAATACCGGTGATAAAAAAAGCCGGCAAGTCATTCGTCGTGCTGTTCGGAAAAATCCGGACGCTGTAATTTGCGTAACAGGTTGTTATGCACAAACGTCCCCTGCGGAAATTATGGCGATTCCAGGAGTAGATATCGTCGTCGGAACACAAGATCGGGCTAAACTTCTCGGACTCATTGATGAATTCCGTATGGTGCGTCAGCCAATCAATGCTGTCCGTAATATCATGAAAAACAGGATCTATGAAGAACTCGACGTCCCTACATTTTCAGATCGTACACGTGCGTCCCTTAAAATCCAAGAGGGTTGCAACAACTTCTGCACGTTCTGCATCATTCCTTGGGCACGTGGATTAATGCGTTCCCGTGATCCGCAAGAAGTCATTCGTCAAGCGCAGCAGCTTGTCGATGCGGGCTATCTTGAAATTGTATTAACCGGTATACATACGGGCGGCTATGGTGAGGATTTGAAAGATTATAATCTTGCCCGTCTGCTCCGTGACCTTGAAACACAGGTCAAAGGACTGAAACGTCTACGTATCAGTTCGATTGAAGCAAGCCAACTGACGGATGAAGTGATTGAGGTTCTCCGTGAGTCAACAACTATCGTCCGTCATCTGCACATTCCAATTCAGTCCGGTTCAGACACAGTATTGAAGCGTATGCGCCGGAAGTATACAATGGCGTTTTTCGCAGACCGTCTAGATAGACTTCGTGAAGCGTTGCCGCAACTGGCGATCACTTCAGACGTCATCGTCGGTTTTCCAGGCGAGACGGAAGAAGAGTTTATGGAAACGTACAACTTTATACGTGATCATAGATTCTCTGAACTTCATGTTTTTCCTTATTCAAAACGGACAGGTACTCCAGCTGCTAGAATGGAAGATCAGGTTCAAGAAGAAGTGAAAAACGAGCGTGTTCACCGTTTAATCGAATTAAATGATCAGCTAGCGAAACAATATGCGTCTACTTTTGAAGATGAAGTGCTTGAAGTAATTCCAGAAGAGAAATATAAACTTGAACCGGATAGCGGACTGTATGAAGGTTATTCAGATAACTATTTGAAAGTTGTTTTCCCAGCCGATGAATCAATGGTGGGCAAAATAGTTCGTGTGAAAGTTGCTAAAGCAGGTTATCCATATAACGAAGGGCAGTTTGTCCGCGTTGTGGAGGAAGCAACACAACTTGTTTAAGGTTTCAATTAAGCTATACCTACTTTATTTTGAGTAGGTATAGCTTTTTTCGTGCAGAAATGAATTGTTCTTGATATGATGAAAGAAGTACGGACAACTTGAGGAGGTATTCATTTGAATACAAATTTTGCAACTTATATTGATCATACAATATTGAAAGCTGACGCAAAGAAAAACGAAATCGAAACATTATGTGAAGAAGCTCGAAAATACACATTTGCATCAGTATGTGTAAACCCAACTTGGGTGAAAACAGCAGCGGCTGCGCTAGAAGGAACACCTGTTAAAGTATGTACAGTAATTGGTTTTCCACTGGGAGCTTCAACTTCTGAAGTAAAAGCGTTCGAAACTGGGAATGCAATTACAAACGGTGCAAAAGAAATCGATATGGTTATCAACATTGGCGCTCTTTGCGGTGGTGATGATGAAACTGTGAAAAAAGATATTGAAGCGGTAGTTAATGCTGCAAAAGGAAAAGCAATTGTTAAAGTCATCATTGAAACATCTCTTTTAACGGATAAGGAAAAAAGGAAAGCATGTGAACTTTCTGTCCTTGCAGGTGCTGATTTCGTGAAAACATCGACAGGTTTCTCAACAGGCGGTGCCACAGAAGAGGATGTCAAGTTAATGAGGGCAGTTGTTGGACCTGATATGGGTGTTAAAGCATCAGGTGGTGTCCGAAACTTAGCGGATATGAAGAAAATGATTGATGCAGGGGCTACAAGAATCGGCGCTAGTTCAGGCGTTCAGATCATGCAGGGCCTTGAATCCCAATCTGATTATTAATTTAAAAGTTTTATATTGACCAATAGTTAAATCCGCGGTATAATTTATGAGTACATGGCACTTGGTCATGTTATAGAAGTGTGTTTGGAGGGAGGGACAAGAGATATGTCGAAAACTGTTGTTCGTAAAAACGAATCGCTTGAAGATGCTCTTCGCCGCTTCAAACGTACTGTATCCAAAAGTGGAACAATACAAGAGGTAAGAAAGCGTGAGTTTTATGATAAGCCAAGTGAAAAACGTAAAAAGAAATCTGAAGCTGCAAGGAAACGTAAATTCTGATTTCCTGTGGTGATGAGTTCGACCTTGTTTTAAAACTAAAATTTGGTAAACCGGAAAATCCTTTATGGGTTTTCCGGTTTATTTGTATATGAGGTAAAATAAAACTTTTTAAGGGAAAGTGAAACTTCCGAGCAATCTAAACGTATATAGAGATATAATAGAATCTATAAAGAGAGAGGTGAAAAAAACTATGCATAAAATGATAGGAAGGATTATCCTGTTCATTTTATTCGTATCGGCGTTCGCATTCCCACTCTTAGAAACAGGAGCGGCAACTTCGAAAGTCTATAAAGTTCCAATTGAAAACGTGGTGGAGAAAGGCTTGTACGCTTTTTTACAGCGGTCATTTGCAGAAGCTGAAGAGGCGGGAGCAGATGCTATCATCCTGGAGATTAATACACCGGGTGGATTCACTGATGCGGCTGACCAAATTGCTAGGCTATTGGATCAAAGTCCCCTAAGGGTAATCGCTTACATTAATAATAAGGCAATCTCGGCAGGTGCTTTCATTGCGCTTTATGCTGATGAAATCTATATGGCACCTACTGCAACAATGGGAGCCGCGCAAGTAATCGTTTCGTCGGGAAATGCGGCAAATGACAAAGCCCACAGTGTATGGGTTACAGAAATGATAATTGCAGCTGAATCGAAGGAAGGCCGAGAACCGAAATATGCAGAAGCGATGGCAGAACCTGATGTTAATCTACCTGAATATCGGGCTGGAGTAGGCAAACTACTAACGCTAAAAGCGGATGAAGCAAAAAAAATCGGTTACAGTAATGGAACAGTTAGGTCTTTCAATGAATTGCTAAAAGAAACGGGTCTCGAAAATGCGGATATCATATCAACAAATGAAACATTTGCTGAGAGCATTGCACGTTTCATCACACATCCTATCGTTGTACCGATTCTTTTATCAATCGCTGGATTGGGATTTGTACTTGAACTATATTCTCCGGGATTCGGTGTACCGGGTACAATGGCCGGTATTTCGTTGGTTTTATTCTTTTACGGACATCTTGTTGCGGGGCTTGCAGGTTACGAAACGATTATCTTGTTCCTTATAGGGGCGGTTTTGGTCGTAGCGGAAATCTTCCTGCCGCATGGTATAGCAGGGGTAATTGGATCGCTCGCAATTATTGGAAGTATTATTATGGCAGGCGGCAATCCGATGTATATGGCGATTTCTGTCCTTATCGCGGTTGCTATCGCTGTTATAGGGATGGTGATTATTATGAAATTTTTCGGTAAAAAATTGCACTTGCTCAACAAAGTTGTGCTAATGGATACAACTGATACGGAAAGTGGTTATGTTTCGAATGTGAATAGGATTGAATTACTTGGACGTATTGCCAAAACTTCTACACCGCTTAGACCATCTGGAGCAATTGAACTTGATGGCGAACGAATTGATGTCGTTTCTGAAGGAAGCTACATTGGCAAAGGAATAAGTGTTATCATTGTAAAGGTTGAAGGTTCCCGAACAGTAGTTAGGGAATCAAAAGAGAAAGGGGAGAATGAATAATGCCAGTAATCGCAGGTTCAGCAGGTTTAATAGGTATTGTAGCAATCGTTGTTATCGCAATAATTGTATTGTCCGTATTTTTCACACTCGTCCCTGTAGCGCTATGGATTTCTGCCATGGCAGCGGGAGTAAGAGTAAGCATCTTCACACTGATTGGTATGCGTCTCCGCCGGGTTATCCCGAGCCGGATTGTCAATCCACTAATTAAAGCACATAAGGCTGGACTAGATGTAACAATTAACCAGCTTGAAAGTCATTACTTGGCTGGAGGGAACGTCGACCGTGTTGTCAACGCCCTAATCGCTGCACACCGTGCAAATATTGAACTTACATTTGAACGTGCTGCGGCTATCGATCTTGCGGGTCGTGACGTTTTAGAGGCAGTTCAAATGTCCGTTAACCCGAAAGTTATTGAAACACCATTCATCGCTGGTGTGGCAATGAACGGGATTGAAGTAAAAGCAAAGGCGCGTATTACAGTACGTGCAAACATAGACCGTCTTGTCGGTGGTGCTGGTGAAGAAACAATCGTTGCCCGTGTTGGTGAGGGTATTATCTCGACTATCGGTTCATCTATCGACCATGCAAAAGTATTGGAAAATCCAGATATGATTTCTCAAACTGTCTTAGCAAAAGGTCTTGACTCAGGTACTGCATTTGAAATTCTATCTATTGATATCGCAGACGTTGATATTGGTAAAAACATCGGTGCAGAACTTCAAACTGAGCAAGCAATGGCTGATAAAAACATCGCACAGGCAAAAGCAGAAGAACGTCGTGCAATGGCTGTTGCAAATGAACAGGAAATGAAAGCGAAAGTTGAAGAGATGCGTGCGAAAGTTGTCAGTGCTGAAGCGGAAGTTCCGCTTGCTATGGCTGAAGCGCTACGTAAAGGTAATATTGGAGTCATGGATTATGTGAATTATAAAAATATCCAGGCAGATACAGGAATGCGTGATTCTATCAGTAACTTTGGTGGGGATAAGGAATCTACAGAAATTAAAAAGAACTAATACTTGATAAGCCATTTCCTGGAAAGGGGATGCACGAATGGAACAGCTAATCATTTTTATCATTTTGGCTCTTGTAGGCTCTTTTTTTAGAGGCAAGAAAAAAGAACCTGAGAAGGGGCCGCAGCCTAAGCCGTTCACGGCAACGGGGCGTGCTCCAGAGGGTCCGACGACTAAATTAAAAGAGATGTACCGTGAATTGCAGAGAGAAATGGCAGGAGCAGATGCGGAGCCGCCTAGCCGTCAGCTACCAAAGCAGCAACAAACAACAGTAACGGCTTCCCCTGCTCCTAAAGTAGCATCACCTGCAAGACCAACTGCTGATAGAAAAGAACGTGGTAATTCATCAGCGAATCGACACATCGAACGCCCGGATTCATCTACGAATCGACATAGTGGAAGATTGACTGCACATGGTGGTCAACGTCCAACTATGTCCACTATACAATCGCACGAGTTAATGCCGAAAAATCAAAACGACTTGCTGAAAGGCATTGTATTCTCTGAAATTTTTGGCCCACCGAAATCAAAAAGATAAGCATTGACCCTCTATCCGAATCATACGATGTGGATAGGGGGTTTTATATTTTGAAAAGACTATTTCAAACCGGTTCATCAGTTACAATTGAAGATTTCGCTTCATTGCGGATAAATGGCCCTTATTCTTTGTTGAAACTAGGCCCCGATTTCGCAATCATCAGCAGTGGAGAATACAGGATTGAGGCGATAGGTACCGATTTAACAGTTGAAACGTTATCAGAAGAAGTTGCTGTTTTCACTTTCACATCAATTACTACTATGAATGTGACGACAGGTGCAGACAAGGAAGCGGAGCGCAATGCGTAAACGTTATGCTGTTAGAATTTCAGGCGACGGTAACCTTTCTGGATTCCTCACGAAACTTGTAACAATTGGAACAAAAATAACATCGCTATCAGTTGTAGATGGGGTGGCACGTTTTCGAACAGATCGTAGCGGGCTTCGTGCTATTCGGCGTAATAGAAGGCATTATCGATTAAAAGTGGCCATTTCGATTGCGAATCTTGAGTCAGGATCAATTGGACTTTTCAAATCAAGCCGCTTTCTCATCGCATGTCTCATTCCTTTTGTTGCCTCATTTTTCCTTTGGACAGTAGATGTTGAATCGGATATGCCGGAAGTCGTGGACAGAATTGAAAAAAAACTCGAAAAAAGTTCAATCGTTTTGTTAAGACCCTTGGTTTTAATTCCTGATGAAGGTGAAATCCGCCGCGAGCTCATGCTCGATGATCCCGCTTTATCATGGGTTAGATTTAGACGGGTTGGAACATCTCTGACAATTATTCCGATGTTATCACCTCCTACAACTAACATTGTTGAAACGAAGGAACAGCCGTCTCACCTTGTAGCGCGTACAGGCGGCGTTATAACGCGTTTCGAGTTAGAAAAGGGGGAACGGGTCGGTCATGTTCATCAGACTGTTAAGAAAGGGGACGTGCTAGCCACAGGTATACTGGAGCAAGGTGATAAAACAACAGTTGTTGGAGCGGACGGTGCCGTGTATGCTGATTATTGGGTCGAATACACGTTTACTCTACCGAAAAAAATCAATTTCCAGTTACAAGGTGATGAAATTGTGAACTATACTTTTAACCTCCCATGGAAGCAGCAAGGAAAAGAAGGATGGACTCTAGGGTCTCTCATCGAAACCGAAAGACATATGGAAGAAACCGCAGGGCACTTTGAATTGGTTGAAGGTATGGAAGAAACGGTTATAATTCCTTTGTTAAAAAATAAATTAATGTCGGAATCTTTTTCGAATGCAATTATTAAAGATGAAAAAGTTTTACACGTGACATTCGATAATGATAAAGTTAGAGGGACAATATTGTTTCTTATTAATGACAATATTGCTGTTAAGAGACTGATTCCCAAGGAGACTGAGCCTATTGGATGAGCAAATGATTCAACTACATGTTGAAGACCCTAATGAAACAGTAATGCTTCTCGGAATTTCTGATCAAAATATGAAACTGATTGAAGAGCAGTTAAACGTTTCAGTATTGACTAGAGGCGACACAATTTCAATCAGTGGCGCTGAAGATAGTAGGAATTCGGCCAAAGCGCTTTTGGAACAGTTATTGAAAGTAATACGTAAAGGCATTAATATCAATCAACGTGATGTCTCGACTGCTCTCGAGATGGTGAAGAGTAGCACAATTGAATATTTTGCAGAGTTGTACGATGAAGAAATTTCAAGGAATATGAAAGGAAAAGCGATTCGTGCAAAGACTATCGGTCAGCGTGAATATGTCAGCGCGATTCGATCGCGAGATCTTGTATTTTGTATCGGGCCAGCTGGGACTGGGAAAACGTACTTAGCGGTCGTACTAGCTGTTTTAGCGATGAAGACGGGTTCTGCGAAGCGGATTGTCCTAACACGTCCCGCAGTCGAAGCAGGAGAGAGTCTGGGCTTCCTCCCAGGCGACTTGAAAGAGAAAGTTGACCCATACCTCCGGCCGCTTTACGACGCGCTACACGATGTCTTGGGGGCGGAACAAACAGATCGACTTATGGAACGAGGTGTTATCGAAATTGCACCGCTGGCTTATATGAGGGGACGGACACTCGATGATGCCTTCATTATTCTTGATGAAGCACAGAATACAACAAAAGCACAAATGAAAATGTTTTTAACACGTCTCGGTTTCGGGTCAAAAATGGTAATTAACGGGGACAAAACGCAAATAGACTTGCCAAGAGGAACTGAATCGGGACTTATTGTCGCTGAAAAAATTCTTAGTAAAGTAGGAGAAATTCATTTCCAATACTTGGAGCAGGGTGATATCGTACGTCATCCAATCGTTGCAAAAATAATTGAAGCATACGAACAGGAGCAGTCATAGAAAGTGACTGCTTTTTCTTTAGTATCATTGCTGCTCTGATTATAGCTATAGAGAAGTAGGGGGAGAGATTCCAATGTTCCAACCAATCAGGAAGCTATTTAAATCACTTAAATTCAATTACTTATCCTTGTTTTTAATCGGTCTATCCACTATACTTCTGTTTTCTTTCATGTATGGAAGTGTGAAAAAAGAAACATATGAATTGGAATCTTTTCAAATTGCACCAGATACCATTCGTTCCTTAAAAACGGTTGAGGACACAGTGAAAACCGAACAGGATAGGGAACGTGCCGCTAATGAAGTAGGCCCTTCATATGTATTTTCAGAAGACGTTGTTAAAAATAGACAAGCAATCGCTACGTCTTTGTTCGATTTTCTAACCGAAGTAAAAACTCTAGATGAGCACGATCAAACTAATTCGGAGATGGCTTCTAAGTCCTCCAAAGAATTAGTCGCAGAAATGCGCACTAAACTTATCAGTTTGGAAAAAGAAGAGCCTAGTCTGCGACTTAGTGATGATGCCATAGCTAATCTTTTAACCCTGAGTACAGATGCTTTACTGAACGCGCAAAGCGTATTAGTCGGTGTACTAGGAGAAGAATTATCGAAACCGGTACGAACAGCGGATCTGTCAACTGCCCGCTATGAAGCGGAACGGAAAATTAGGCTTACAGATTCGGTTCCACCTTCAATCTTACAGACGTTAATAACACTTAGCCGCTCCTTAGTTGTAGAGACGGAATCGATTCATGAGGAAATGACAAAGGCTAGGATTGGACAGGCTCGGGAAAGCGTCGAACCTACCCGCATCTTGCAAGGACAAGTAATCGTCCGTGAAGGGCAGGTTATTGACAAAGAAATATATAGGCAATTAGAGCTGGCAGGCGTATTGTCAAATCAGTCGTCAATGAAACCGCTGGCGGGCCTAATTATATTTGTCCTGTTTGTAGGTGCGATTATTTATATGCATTTCCTGTCTTGGAGTGAAAATAGAGTTGTGAAGAAAAAGGCATTGCTCATTGTATTAGTTGTTTTTTTCCTGCTCGTTATCATAATGAAGCTCATTTCCCTTATTGAAAAAGATTTTGATGTTCTTTTAGCATTCCTGTTTCCGACAGCACTCGCTCCAATGCTTATTAAGCTACTGACGAACGAGCGACTTGCGCTGATGACGACAATTATCACCGCGGCAACAGCGGGCATTCTGCTACAAGAAGGTTATGCGGCAATCATTCAGATGGAAGTTGCATTGTACATACTTTTCGGAGGTATTGTGAGCTTGTATTTACTAGGAGACAATGGCAGACGATCGAATATTTTACGGACAAGTTTAGGGGTTTCCGTTTCAAATATGATGTTCATCGCATTTTACCTCTTGATGACACAGTCATCTTACGATTTGACGGAATTAGTGTATTATATGATAGCGGCAATTGTTTCGGGCATATTGTCAGGAGCACTTACAATTGGGCTCATGCCCTTTTTTGAGTCTGCCTTTCGGCTATTATCGGATATGCGACTTATCGAACTATCGAATCCGAATCACCCGCTTCTGAAAAAAGTGCTAACTGAAACGCCAGGTACTTATCATCACAGCGTTATGGTCGCAAATCTTGCCGATACGGCATGTGAATCGATTGGTGCGAATGGACTTCTTGCCAGGGTGGGAAGTTATTATCATGATATTGGAAAAACGCTAAGACCTGGTTACTTCATTGAGAATCAGCATGCTGGTCAAAATCCACATGACTCATTACCACCAGGAAAAAGCAGGGATATCATTATTGCCCATGGAGAAGACGGTGCGAAACTTCTTGAAAAGCATAAAATGCCAGTAGAAATCATTGATATCGCTCGTCAGCATCATGGAACGAGTACGTTGAAATATTTTTACTTTAAAGCTAAGGAATCTGGGGAAGATGTAAAAGAAGAGGATTTCCGCTATGCAGGACCAAAACCTCAAACAAAAGAAATCGCAATTATCTCAATAGCAGACAGTGTTGAGGCCGCTGTACGATCAATGAAAGAACCGACTTCAGAAAAAATTGCAGCACTCGTACGATCTATCGTTAATGATAAAATGAACGATGGCCAATTCGATGAATGCGATCTTACTATGAAGGAATTGAAGAAAGCGGAAAGAGTTATGTGTGAGACGTTAAATGGGATTTTCCATAACCGGATTGAATATCCGAAGTGAGTACGAAGGGAGCTAGTTGTAAATGTTGGAAATATATTTTGAGGACGAAACAGCTAGGGTCGATGACAAAATCGAGGATTTGATCCGGAAATTATTGAATCATACTGCTACAGAAGAAGAACTAGCAGGAAAAATGGAGGTTTCGGTAACATTCATGACAGATGCAGATATTCAGGAGGTTAATGCAACTTATCGCGGTAAAAATGTACCGACTGATGTCATTTCATTTGCACTCGAAGAATTAACGGAAGGCGAAGTGGCTATTATTCCTGAAGAAGGCATGCCAACCGCTTTAGGTGATATACTTATTTCAGTGGAAACAGCTGAGCGACAAGCAGGGGAATACGGACATGATTTTAATCGTGAAATTGGATTTCTTGCGCTTCATGGTTTCCTTCATCTTCTTGGCTATGATCATATAACTGAAGAAGAGGAAGTTGAGATGTTCGGCAGGCAAAAGGAGATTCTCGCTTCATTTGGACTCGAGAGGTGATTGATCAATGCGGAAGTTCATTCAATCTTTTGTCTACGCGTGGAATGGGATCTGTTATGGCATAGGAGCGGAACGGAATGCGAAAGTGCATGTTATGGCCGCTATCATTGTCATTATAACGGGTTTTATTACGGGCCTTTCGAAGTCAGAATGGCTTATCATCATTATTCTGATTTGCGGAATGCTGGCGCTTGAGCTGATGAATTCTGCGGTCGAACGTGTCGTCGATCTACTAACAACTGAACGTCATATACTCGCGAAACAAGCGAAAGACCTCGCAGCAGGCGCGGTATTAGTGTATGCGATTGGAAGTGCAATAATCGGTTTAATGTTATTTGTTCCAAAATGGTTTAACTAAATTTAAGAGGTGTCATTATGGATGTAGAAAAATTAATTGCTGAATCAAAAAAAGCGCGGGAGAAAGCGTATGTCCCGTATTCAAAATTCCCAGTCGGAGCGGCGCTGTTAGCTGAAGACGGGACTATCTATCACGGCTGTAATATTGAAAACTCAGCTTATAGCATGACCAATTGTGCTGAACGAACAGCGTTTTTTAAAGCTGTTTCCGATGGCGTACGTAGCTTCAAAGCGCTTGCGGTAGTTGCAGATACAGAAGGGCCTGTTTCCCCGTGTGGAGCATGCAGACAAGTGATTGCAGAGTTTTGCGATGGCTCGATGCCTGTCTATCTCACGAACCTGAATGGGGATGTAGAAGAAACAACTGTAGCAAAACTATTACCAGGCGCATTTTCAAAGGAGGATCTTTCATATGCAGCAGAACAACAATAAAGGGTTCAAATCGGGATTTATCTCGATCATAGGACGTCCTAACGTCGGTAAATCGACATTTCTTAACCATGTAGTCGGACAAAAGATTGCGATTATGAGTGACAAACCACAGACGACTCGCAATAAAGTACAAGGTGTCGTCACGACAGAAAAATCTCAGATCATCTTCATCGATACACCGGGGATTCATAAGCCAAAACATAAACTTGGTGATTTCATGGTGAAAACGGCCCGCAACACATTGAAAGAAGTAGATGTGGTCATGTTCATGGTCAATGCAGATGAACCGATTGGCCGCGGTGACCGTTTCATAATGGAACTTCTTGAAAATTCAAAGACACCGGTATTCCTTATCATCAATAAAATTGATTTAGTTCATCCGGATGAACTATTCAAAATCATCACTTCGTATACAGCAGAGTATGACTTTGCTGAAATTGTACCAATTTCAGCGATAAACGGAAATAATGTGGAACGTCTTCTCGAAACGATGATTAAATACTTACCTGAAGGGCCTAAATATTATCCAGATGATCAAGTAACGGATCACCCGGAACGATTCATCATTTCCGAATTAGTCCGTGAAAAGGTATTACATCTTACGAGGGAAGAAATTCCACATTCCATAGCGGTTGTTATTGAGAAGATTGAACGCGAAGAAGGACGGGAAATCGTCAATGTTATGGCGACAATTGTCGTCGACCGTGATTCTCAAAAAGGCATTGTCATCGGTAAAAAAGGCGCATTGCTAAAAGAAATCGGAACGAATGCTAGACATGACATCGAAATGTTACTTGGTTCGAAAGTGTTTCTTGAGTTATGGGTAAAAGTGCAGAAAGACTGGCGCAATAAACCTGGACATCTGAAGGAATTCGGATTTAGGGATGACGAATATTAAGTAATTGAACCCATCCTAAGTGCGCCGCGTCCTGCGGCAACGGATGCATGACCCACTTTCGTGTGGGCACAATGTGGAAGCGGCCTGTCGTGTCAGGCCGCTGAAGCTGGACAAAGAAATACGGTCTATGTTCGCAAGTATTTAAGAGCTAGACAAAAAAATGAGGTGATTGCTTCGCTGAACAAATGGGAAGGAATCATCCTAAGAGGTATTCCGTACGGGGAGTCTAACAAAATTGTCACGCTCTTTACTCGAGAAGGCGGTAAGATGACGGCGATGGCCCGTGGAGCGAAGAAACCTGCAAGCAGGCTAGCTGCTGTGACGCAGCCATTCACACATGGTTCATTCCTGATCCGTACTGGCAGAGGGATGGGAACACTCGAACAAGGTGAGCCCATCGATTCAATGCGACATATTCGCGAAGACTTGGAAGCAACAGCTTATGCAAGTTATGTTGTTGAACTGATTGATAAGTTAACAGAGGATAATGAGCGTATTGCTGGTATATATGGATTGTTGTATGAAGCGCTTCACGCTATCAATGAACAATTTGATCCAGAAGCAATTGCATTGTTTGTCGAGTGGAAAATGTTGCCGGTTGCAGGTATCCATCCAACACTCCATCAATGTGCAAATTGCGGAGCGACTGAAGGCGAGTTTGCTTTTTCATTCATGCAAATCGGCTTCATTTGTCATCGGTGCTTCCATGTAGATAAGCATTCGATTCGGATTTCACCTAGTCAATTGAAATTGATTCGGACATTTTATACGGTTCCTATCAATCGGGTCGGTAATTTGACGTTGAAGAAGACGACAAAAAACTTCATGAAAAGACTCGTCCGAACAATTTATGATGAACAAGTAGGAATTCGATTAAAATCGAGATCATTCCTTGATCAGCTCGACTCAACACCCGAACTGCTACCTAGAAAAGAAAAACCAAAAGAGAGTGGCGAATAGTCCTCTTTACAATAAACCCCGAACCTTGGATCCTATGAATAGAGTCCAAGGTTCGGGGTTTTGTATGTAAATAATTTCTTACTTACACATTAGTGACCCGTTTAAATTCAATAAATCGCGTGCCTTGGAAAGTGAGAATTCCCGAATCACCATCAGCCAACATACCATATTGGGAACCGTTTACTGCTAGTTCCATACGATCTCCGCTCTTTACTTGAAACGTGGCATAATACCAAGTGCTGGCCGATGAATCGCCAGATCCGCCGGGAGTTTTTGTTCTTTTTGTAACAACTTCGGCTGGCACAGTTAGTTGTGGGGAATTATTATTCGAATTCCACGTACCAATGGATTTCACAAAGGTTAAAATAATTCCACCAAAAACGATAATTGCAATTATCCCGATAAAGATGGGGATAATCGTAAACATAGCATCTCCCAAAGGTGAATACATATACAAAGCCTCCTGATATATTTTAATAGTTGTATAGATGTTATACGCGCCATTTTTGAAATAGTTTCATAACGCCTTTGATATATTACTTAGATATCCTTATACTGATACGAAAGGAGGCGGGAACTACCTATGAAATACATAAAAGCAACTCTTCAAATAATAGCCTTATATGGTTTTGTTCTGATAGGGAACTGGCTACAAGATTTTCTTCATTTGCCGCTTCCGGGAAGCATAATTGGACTGTTAGTATTGTTGGTGGCCCTTTCAATGAAAGTTTTTCGGCTTGAATGGGTTGAATCTGGCTCTTACTTCCTTTTATCTTATTTGCCATTATATTTTATCCCAGCGACTGTCGGCGTGATGAAATACGGACATGTCTTTGCGGGAAAAGGATTACTGTTAATACCAATCACGATGATCAGCACGTTTTTGACGATGTGGATTTCTAGTATTATAAGTCAATTTCTTGCCAATAAATCGGTCAAGAAGGAGGAAGTTTCATGCAAATAATGCTGTTTTCTATCCTCTTTGTTAGTATAACAATTACTGTTTATCTAACTATGAACTTATTATATTTTAAATACCACAAAGCGTTCTTGATACCAATACTAACAACAACAGTAGGCATTATTTTGATTCTTGTTCTTTTTAATATTCCTTATGAAACGTATATGCTAGGAGGAATGTGGGTTGACCTGTTGCTGGGGCCCGCGATTGTATCATTGGCCATCCCATTATATAAACAAAGGGAGTTAATCAAACAGAATATGTTTCCCATACTTGGCGGTGTATTGACGGGCGTTCTTGTTGGTATGATTAGCGGTGTGCTTTTTGCAAAACTGATGGGATTTTCAAAAGAAATCATATTTTCACTATTACCTAAATCGATTACAACACCTATAGCCATACAGATTGCTTCGGCATTGGGCGGCGTAACTTCGCTTACAATCGCTTTTGTCATGATTGCGGGGTTTACTGGTATCATTCTAGGGCCGACATTTTTGAAATGGTTTCGCATCGATACTGCAATCGGTCGTGGAATCGGGCTGGGAGCTGCGGCTCATGCATTAGGTACGTCGAAAGCAATCGAACTGGGGGAACAGGAAGCATCTTATAGTTCCGTTGCAATGACGCTATCTGCGATTATTGGCTCTATCGTTGGGCCGGTTATGGCTTGGTTTTTTTATTGAACTCGAAAAAGATAGATGCAACTATGATCCAATTACTAATTCAATAGGGCGAGGAAATTGAGTTCAAAAGAGAATGTTATTCGGGCATTGCCAAGAAAAGTAATAGCTTTGGCGATACCGTACTTCAACGAAAGTAACGTGTTATCTTCATGGCGGAATGTAGAAGTAAAGTTAATTACAACGCTAGGTTACAAGCTATACAATTTTCCAGTAATTCTCCTATATGGGTTGTTAACTTCTATAGTGAGCGACTAACCATCATCCATTTTATCGAAAAATAGGTCTATAAAGTTTGAGTGTTTACTGTCGTTACTTTTTCATTTGATTTTCGGACTACTATTACTTTGGGTAAGACTTCTATTGGCTATAATTTACTTTATGATAGACAGGTATTTAAGGAAGAGAAAAGGTCTGTATAAATGGAGCAAAACCAATAAAAGTTTAATTACTCAAATTGGGTTATTACTATTGTTTAAAGCAATTTTAATAGTTTCAGAATTTATTGCGAACTGGCAAGAATATATGGCCTTTTGATTCACTATCACCATGGCTTTTTTGAAGGAATGGGGTAATATTTATGGAGGTTAGGTTAGAAAAAGCAAGTGAATCTGATGCGCAATCTATTTTTGAAAGTCAAGTAAATGCATTTTTACCGTTACTTGATGTTTATAAGGACTATAGAACTAATCCGGCGAATGAAACAATCGGAAGTACGATAACGAGGATAAATAATCCTTCGGGAGGACTTTTTAAAATTGTAATGGATACTACTCTTGTTGGTGCTATTGGTGTCTTTTGTAAAGAGGAAACTCAATTTTGGATTAGTCCAATGTTTATTCTACCAAAATACCAGGGGCAAGGAATTGCTCAGAAAGCGATAACACAAATAGAAAAAAGTTTTCCTCAAGCAGTGAGTTGGGAACTAGCTACAATAGCGGAAGAAAAACGTAATTGTTATTTATATGAAAAAATGGGCTTCACAAAAACAGGTCTAATTAAGAAAATAAATAATGGCACGACACTTGTTTATTTTAAAAAACTTTTATGATACATATCTGTTTTCAAAAGCACTATTAGTAAACAGCGGATATCACGTCAATCGACGAGGATACCCGCTTTTCGTAAAGCTTCTTCAGCATTTTTAATATATTCTTCATCGTCCGCCATTATCGTATGAAGGTGAATACCGCCATCTGTTAGTTTTGATAAATAAATGGCATCTGCCTCTTTGATTCGTTTGATGAATTCTTTCACTTCATTCCGATTAGAAACCATGATTGAAGCGCTAAGATCTCCATATACAGGATGCTCGATTTTGACATCTTTCACTGTAACACCATTATCGACAAGGATATTCAGTTCATCTATCGTCTGGTCCGGAGTGTGTTTGCAAACAATTGTTTTTTCAACTCTTTCGGGTGTCGCCTGAATAGGCATAAAAATGTAACCTTGACTTGTAGCGACAATCGGTTCGTTTTTTGCTTTTAACAAAGTAATATCTCCGACAATCACCTGACGGCTTACATTAGTCATTTCTCCAAGTATTCTTCCCGTTATAGGTTTTTCGGACGCTTGTAACGTATCGACGATAAATCGGCGGCGTTCATCCCCAAGAATTTTTTCTTTCTCATTCATCATAAAACCACCTCACGTAGCCATTTTACCATATTTCGCAACTGAATCGCTGTCCTTGGAATTGTTGTACAACTTCGACAAGGAGACTGGTCGATGTTGAAATGAGGCGATTGTAGGTAAACCAGTAAAAGCCGCGGTAAAAACTTAGTGCACAAATTGGATTCCACAAACGTGTATGTTAAGTTAGTAGTTATGATGTTAATACTTCGGAAAATAAAGGAGAATTGAAATGATCATCAAAGAAATCAACATTCGAAAAATGAAAATGACTATGAAGACTCCTTTTGTAACGGGCTTGGGAACTTTTCAAGAAAAGGACTTCTTGATTTTAGAAGTGAAAGATGAGCTAGGAAATACAGGATGGGGGGAGTCAGTCGCTTTCTCCACGCCTTGGTACAGCGAAGAAACACTGGTAACGAACTTACATATGATCAAGGATTTTCTGATTCCTATAGTATTAGGAAAGGAAATCGGGCATCCAGACGAAGTAAGTCAATTATTCGCAGCAATTCGTAAAAATAATATGGCAAAATCAGCTGTTGAAGGTGCGATTTGGGACCTTTACGCTAAGCGCAATAAAATGACGTTGGCGCATGCACTGGGTGGCGAACAGGCCAAAATCGAGGTCGGCATCAGTATCGGCATCCATGAAAATGTGGCGGATCTAGTTGCAACAGTACGTGGTTTTATCAAGGAAGGCTACAAACGTATAAAAGTGAAAATTAAACCAGGTCATGATATTGAAGTGCTACGCGAAGTCAGAAGAAATTTCCCTGACGTCCCCCTCATGGCAGATGCTAACTCGGCCTATACACTTGATGACATTGAACTTCTTAAACAGCTAGATGAATTTAATTTGACAATGATTGAACAGCCACTAGCATCAGACGATATTATCGATCATGCAACGTTGCAAAAAAAAATGAAAACAGCTATCTGTCTGGATGAGAGTATTCATTCGCTTGAAGATACGCGGAAAGCAATCGAACTCGGTAGTACGAAAGTTATTAACGTTAAAATCGGTCGTGTGGGTGGCTTAACAGAAGCAAAAAAAATCCATGATTATTGTATGGAGAAAAACATCCCAGTTTGGTGTGGCGGCATGCTTGAATCAGGAATTGGCCGTGCACATAATATCGCACTGACGACTCTTCCGAATTTCATCCTCCCGGGTGATACAGCAGGATCTTCCCGCTACTGGGAAAAGGATATCATCAGTCCTGAAGTCATTGTGGAAGACGGCTATATCACTGTGCCGACTGCCTATGGTATTGGTTATGAGCCAGATAGTGAAGCAATGGATACCTATACTGTAGAATATACGCAGTTCAAAGCTATGAATACAAATTAACTTACGGAGACATCTTGCTAGTAAAGCAGGTGTTTTCTTTCGTTTAAACCTAGCCAATTAGTGGTATATGAATTAAATGGCTACAGAAGTAGGATAGAGTAAGTTGACACGTGAGGATGAAGAACTATAATTGATTGATATTATCATTTAAAGTAGTAAAGGGGAACCGATTTTGTTTACTCATCCTTCTATGGAATTATATAGTGTAGTTGTTGGAGAATACTCTTTTTCAATCATTCTATTGTCCATTGCAATTGCTAGTTTTGCTTGTTATACCGCGATATCTATGAATGAACGAATGCAAGAGAATAGTTTCTTCCATCACAATTTGTGGCTCATGTTAGCATCGATTGCTATGGGGTTTGGCATATGGTCGATGCATTTTGTTGGAATGGGTGCCTATTTACTTCCCATTTCGATGACTTATGAACCTAGGCTCACATTCTTGTCGATTATACCAGCCATTGCAAGTTCATTTTTAGTGTTTTATTTAGTCAACCGCATGCGTAAATCGATTGGATTAAATCTGATTTCGGGGGTCACGATGGGAATTGGCATCTCAGCCATGCATTATATTGGTATGGCGTCTATGGTATCAGATGCTATTTACACGTATGACATCACGATTTTTACCGCATCTGTTGCGATTGCGATTAGTATTTCTTTTATCGCAATCTATATATTTTCTACCCTTCAGCATCTTATGAAAAATAGACTCTTGAAAATGTATACTTCTCTGGTTATGGGGTTAGCGATTTCTAGTATGCATTATACCGGACTTATGGGGACTACTTACTATATTCATCGTGACAAAATTGATAGTTTGCATGAGAGTCATCAAATGGATATGAACTATCTAAACATAACAGTTTCAATTGGTTTGGGTCTGTTGCTGCTATTATTACTGTTGTCGAGTTTTATTGATCGGTATATTGATTACCGCGTAAACTATTTCGAGTCTTTAACAAGAATACCAAACAGACGCAGCTTTGAAAAAATGTTGAACAGTCCTACCTATGATGGATGTCTGGCAATGTGGTATATTCCTGATATTGAAAAAATCAATGTTGAGCAAGGTTATATTTTCGGGGATAAAGTTATTCAGTATCTGGGGCATTTATTCTCGCAGTGGACATCATCTACTATGAAACTTTACCAACTTCAGGGCAAGCGTTTCGTGTATCTTATCCAGGATGCGAAAGGAATCGCAGAGTTTGAATGCACTATGAATAGGATTGCAGAGCAACTTAAGATGCAGCCTGAAATTGATGGCAAAATAATTAAGATTGAAGCGGTCTGTGCAATGTCAACGACGGAAGAGCATCAGGATCCGAAGCGTTTGTATACGGAAGCGCTTGGTGTGTTAGAACATCCATCGACTCGCTATGACTATCAAGTGATTCGATATGATAATGCAATTCATTCGCATTCATTTGAAGAGGAAATCCTTGGGGGTATAGATGATGCCATTCGCGAAAGGCAATTATTTATTGTTTATCAACCTAAAATAATTGCTGGTACAAACGGACTGTCGGGGTTTGAAGCGTTAATTCGTTGGAAGCATCCGAAATACGGTATGCTATCGCCAGTAACTTTCATACCCATTTTTGAACAAAGTGACCGTATGCCAGATGTGACAAATTGGATAATTGAGCAAGTTTGTGAGCAGATTGCAGAGTGGGTAAAAATGGACTTCCATGTGTGTCCCGTCTCGATTAATATTTCAGGGGATTATGTCACTTCACCGATTTTGCTAAATGTATTAAGGGACATGATTAAAAAGTATAAATTGAAACCGCATAATTTACAATTAGAAATTACTGAGACGAGCGTAGTAAAATCAATCAAAGATGCAGTAAAAGCCCTTAATACGTTTCGAAAAGAAGGTTTTTCTGTAGCATTGGATGATTTCGGAACAGGTGTTTCATCTTTATCTTACTTGAAACAATTGCCGATTTCGACATTGAAAATAGATAAGTCATTTATAGATGATGTACCAAAATCTGAGAAAGATTCATCTATTCTGAAGGCGATTCTCGCAATCGGTCGCACGCTAAATTTAGATATTGTACTAGAAGGTGTAGAAACTGAAGAGCAAGTTCAATTTCTAAGCAAAGAGTCGGGGGCGTTAATTTTCCAAGGCTATTATTTTGCTAAGCCTATGACCTCGCCAGAACTTATGAATTGGTTAGCGCAGCAGAATCCGGTTTAATGTAAAAAAACTTTTACGCTTGACAATTCAATTAATTGGTGTATGATTATTTAAAATATTCTAAAAACTGAACGATGATGAAGGATTACTATGCGAATCCGTGTTGTGAAAGAGAGCGGGATTTATCAGCTGGAAGATTCCGTCACGACAATCGCAGAACCTACCTTCGTAGTCTTATGCAAAACATAAGCGCGACCCTCGGCGTTATGGGGAAAAGTGGGATGTGTTCGCATGCATCCAATTATGGTGGTACCGCGGAAGCTAAGTTCTTTCGTCCTTAATATCAGGACGAGGGGGCTTTTTTTGTTTTCCGCGAACAGATGAAATGGGGTAATAGAATGAAAAAACAACGGATTGTCGTGAAAATAGGTAGCAGTTCTTTAACAAATGTTAGAGGTGAAATCGATCAAGCGAAATTCAACGATCATATCGAAGCGCTTGCCCTACTTCGTAAAACAGGGCATGAAGTGATTCTTGTTTCTTCTGGTGCAGTCGCAGCTGGGTTTGCAAGGTTAGGCTATTCATCTAGACCAATTACAATCAAAGGGAAACAGGCGGCTTCGGCAGTGGGCCAGGGATTGTTAATGCAATCCTATATTGAAAAGTTTAGTGTCCATGGAATCGTGCCAGCTCAGATTTTATTGACACGAATCGACTTTTCGAATCGTGAGCGCTACAGGAATGCATTTGCGACGATGACGGAACTATTGGAACGGGGCATCTTGCCCATTATTAATGAAAATGACACTGTCTCTGTTGAAGAACTGACTTTCGGTGACAATGATATGCTATCAGCACTAGTTAGCGGTATTCTCCATGCCGACCAGCTTATTATATTAACAGATATTAATGGTCTTTATGAATCAAATCCACGCAAATATCCATTAGCGAAACGACTTGATTATCTTGAGCAGATTACAGATGACTTACTAAAAGGTGCTGATGACTCGGGATCGAAAGTCGGGACTGGTGGCATGAAATCAAAACTGCTTGCTGCAAAAACAGCAACGTCACTTGGCGTTTCCGTTTTCATCGGAACGGGACAAGGTTCGCATAAACTGCTGAGGATTTTAAAAGGGGGAGGGGACGGCACCTATATTTCCAATCCGGATATCGCGAAAATTAATACGAGCAGACAATGGATCGTATTGCATTCCGAATCGACAGGCAAACTTTACGTGGATCAAGGGGCGGAAGAGGCTATTTTATATAACGGAAAAAGCTTATTACCTGCTGGTGTTGTTAAAGTAAAGGGGGATTTTTACAAAGGTGACGTTGTTGAAGTATTTGGCGTCAATGGGATTTTAGGCAAAGGGGAAGTCAGCTATTCATCGGATGTATTAAGAAACACGATTGAGAATCGAAACAAGGAAAAAGTTGTAGAATTAGTTTCATCGACCGTTGAAGTCATTCATCGGGACCGTTGGGCGCAACTTTAACTTTACTCAGCAGTAGTCTCTCACATCTATAAGTGGTGGGGTCTAAGCCACTGCTGAATATTGTTAAGGCCAAGGCGCATTTGATAAAGGGGGATTTAACATGAGCGAAGTACACCTAAAAGGGAAAGCTGCAAAAGAAGTAAGTTATTCGTTGGTAAACATCACAACTGCGCAAAAGAACAAAGCACTGGCATTAATTGCCGCTCAATTAGTGGCCGATCAAGCTTCAATTCTTGCTGAAAATCAGAAGGATTTGGATGATGGAAAAAGGAAAGGGCTAACTGCCGCCGTTCTTGACCGCATTCAGCTCACTGAAAAAAGAATCGCAGACATAGCTGGTGCCATTCATCTGTTAATCGAATTACAGGATCCGATTGGGGAGACATTGGAAACCATTGAAAAAGACAATGGATTGCTTATTAAAGTGAAGCGGGTACCAATCGGCGTTATCGGCATGATTTATGAAGCAAGACCGAATGTCACTGTTGACGCGGCGACGCTCGCACTTAAAACGGGAAACGCCGTCATTTTACGAGGAAGTTCTTCTGCAAAGTATTCAAACGTGGCTCTTATAAAATCAATTCATGCGGCACTTGATAAATGTGATATTCCGAAAATGGCTATCCAATTAATTGAAGATACCAGCAGGGAAACGGCAAAAGAACTGTTCCGGCTCAATGAATACTTGGACGTTCTTATTCCGAGGGGAGGCAAAACACTTATTGAAACCGTAATTCGTGAAGCGACAGTTCCAGTCATTCAAACGGGGGCAGGAAATTGCCACATTTATATTGATGAAACAGCAGAACGAGAGATGGCTATAAAAATTGCATTAAATGCAAAGATTCAACGCCCATCCGTTTGCAATGCGATTGAGACAATCTTAATCCATGACAAGTGGTTTGCACAATATGGGAAAGAGCTAATCCGAAAGTTACAAGAAAACGATGTGGAAATCTTGGGGGATGAAACAGTCGTTCGAGAATGTGAAAATGTGCAAACGGCATCCGAATCAGATTGGTCAACGGAATATCTTGGGTTAACAGTTAGTGTCAAGCTTGTAACGTGTCTTGATGAATCAATTGCTCATATTGCCGAATTTGGAACAAAGCATTCCGAAGCGATTATCACTAATGATGAAAAGCATGCCGCAATTTTCTTGAATTACGTCGATGCTGCTGCCGTGTATCATAATGCCTCCACGCGATTTACGGATGGCTTTGAATTCGGTTATGGCGCGGAAATTGGAATTAGCACACAGAAGTTACATGCGCGGGGGCCGATGGGATTAAAGGCGTTGACGACGACAAAGTATGTCATCCATGGCAATGGGCAAGTGCGGGTATAGGGAAGTTTTTTAAGGGATTCGCTAGTAAATCCTTAGAACCAATGGTAACGGTCGTAAGTCGCATGTGAAAACCTGAAATCCACAGCGAATCATATCAAAAAATCCGCGGAGATCTGAACACTCCGCGGATTTATTTAATTTAATTTAATTCTAAATGCTGCTTCATGACATCTGTAACTTCCTGTAATTCTGTTTCATCCATAATGTAATACCATATACCGCCGTTCATTCGCTTGCCTTCACCTAATTCAAAATGAAGTTGTTCGACTTTACTAGCCGCTTCTCGGTAGTTCTTCTGGACGTCTACCATTTCATCGAACGTCATATTCGTTTTTACATTGTCCCCCAAGGCGTTGAAGACACTGCGGTATTTCAACAAGCTTTTCACAGAGGTCCCTTCATGTAGCACTCCCTCAATCACCTGTTTCTGACGATCTTGACGCCCAAAGTCGCCATTAGGATCACCTTTACGCATACGTACGTAGGACAAAGCTTCTTTACCGTCCAATGAGATGTCACCAGCAGCAAAAAGAATCGAATCCTGCGTAAATTCAAAAGGATTGTTCACACTGATACCGCCGACTGTATCGACGATTGTTTGAAATCCTTCCATATTGACTTCCATAACATAGTCAATGGGAATATCCAATAGATTTTCAACCGAATCCATTGACATCTGAATGCCACCGAATGCATACGCGTGATTTAGTTTATCAGTGGTCCCGTGACCAATAATATCTGTGTACGTATCTCTTGGAATACTGACCATTTTCGTCGTTTTCAACTTAGGATTAACGGCCATTACAATCATCGTATCCGAGCGGCCTTTATCGCCTTCGCGTTCATCAACACCTAGAACTAGCACTGAAAATGGATCCTTTTTACCCAATGTAATGCCTTCGTCACGTTTCTCCGATAATTCTCGGTCAATCGGTTTATACATACTTTTCAATGTTGACGTCAAGTCAAAATAGACATTCAACGCAAAACCGCTGATTATAAGACCAATGATTGCAATGACCCACGGCCATTTTCTTCGTTTCTTCATGTTTTTCATATCTGCTCGATTCATTATAGTTCCTCCAGTTGGGGTCATTCTAAAAGTGTACTAGCACATAGACGCTTTAGATTACGTTCAGGTTTCATTTTTGATTTAAATAGTAGGGGGGCGACTTTTATAAGTGCGCATTAAACATATAATGACCTCCACATGGCTAAGAAAATCACCCTCTATGAGTATACTTCAATCTCGCTATTGATTACAAATTAAGTTCTTTTTCTGGTTATATAAATTGAATGTACCGACGTTCATGTATATAATAATTAGATACATATTAATTGAATAGAATGGATGGGGCTTATGCTAAAAGCTCTATTAAAATTTGAAATAACGTTTGTTTTATTGGTGAAGGCCCTAAAAAAAAATATTTGCACATGGATTTGGTTGCGACCAGCAAGATATGAAAATGAACTTATTCAGGAAAAACGTAATGCCGAAGGTCTTATTCAGAAGACTGACAAAGCCTACGATAGCTTACAGCAATTATTAATAGAAGTTAAGAGTAAAAGAAGTGAGTTGGAATTCATCAATGAAAAACTAAATGCACTTGCTTTAACGCACTCTTTAACAGGATTAAAGAACAGACGATACTTTGAAGAACAGTTATTGTTCTTCATCAAGTTATACACTACTTCCGGTTGGCCATTTTCACTGCTGGCGATAGATGTGGATCATTTCAAACGTGTAAATGATACATTAGGTCATACAATAGGAGATCTTGTTTTACAAGAAACTTCTTTGAAATGGCAACAATCTGGAAGACCTCACGATATAATCGCTAAGATTGGCGGAGAGGAATTCATGCTATTATTACCAGAAACTAATTTGGAAAAGGCATATGCCATTGCAGAATCGATAAGGAAAATATTTGAGCAAAGCGAATGGTCATATCCCCCTATAACTATCAGTTCAGGAGTATCAATGGTTAAGTAAGGAGATACGGCCACAACACTAATTAGAAGAACGGACGTTGCCCTTTATAATTCTAAGAATGCGGGCAGAAATAAAGTTTCTATTGGATGAATGAATACTCAGACCCCAGGGAGCTAAAGTATACCTGGGGTTTTAGTGGTTAGTAAAATAGTGAAAAGTCATGTGGAATACGAGTATCCGTGATAAAATTAATGTGTTGGTAAATGATACTAAACGATGTTTGTAGAAGGGAACTTACAATGAATAATCAAAAGGGAATAGTGAATAAAGAAGTTCCAATAGACCTTGCGCCGGATCGGATACTTGCTATCATATTTGAATACATGTCAAAAGTATCGATGGAAAATGATTTGGAAAAGTTATTAATGATATTAGCTGATTTAGGAAAAAAACTTGTGGTAGCCGATCGTTGCTCAGTCTGGTTACACGAACCTTCGGAACAGACAATCTGGACGGTTGCAGCGCATGGCATTGAAAAAATTATTATTCCGCAGGAAAGCGGATTTGTTGGTCATAGTATAGCAACTGGAAAGATAATTATGGTTGAGGATGCCTATTTGGATAAGCGTTTTAACCAGGAAATTGATATTGAAACGGGATATAGAACGTGTTCAGTCCTCTGTATTCCTTTCCATAATACCAGTGGAACTGTTATTGGTGCGTTTCAGGCGATAAACAAAATGACTGCTCAAGGTATTTTTAACGGAAAAGATAGCGAGATATTGGGTTTAGCAGCTACATATGCCGGTAAATCCCTTGAGTCAGCCATTCTACTAAATGAAATTATTGAAACGCAAAAAGAAATGCTTGAGACCTTGGGTGAAATCGGAGAAAGCCGTTCCCAGGAAACAGGAAATCATGTGAAGCGTGTTGCTTTATATTCTTATTTATTAGCCAAGCTGGCCGGTATTTCTGAAGATAAAGCTCTCCTTTTGAAACATGCTTCACCTATGCATGACATTGGTAAAGTAGCGACACCTGACAGTATTTTACTAAAACCAGGCAAGCTAACATCGGATGAATTCGAAATAATGAAACAGCACGCTGTCATAGGCTACAATATTTTTAGAAATTCCCAACGTGATTTACTTCGCACTGCGGCAATTATTGCATATGAGCACCATGAAAAATGGGATGGCACAGGCTATCCAAATGGTGTAAAAGGGGATTCGATTCATATATTCGGACGAATTACTTCCATAGCGGATGTTTTTGATGCACTGGGCAGTGACCGTGTTTATAAGCAAGCTTGGAAAATGGAACAGATAGTTGCTTATATGACCGAACAGCAAGGAAAACATTTCGACCCGATACTGGTGCAATTGTTTCTTGATAATCTTGCATTATTTATCGCTATTCGGGATCAGCACAGCGATGTAGGATAGGAGATACTAATGCGAAAAACAATCTATTTTCAAGAAGAATGCGTCATTAATGCACCCATTGGGCAGATATGGTCTCTTCTTGAAGACACCAACCAGTTGAATCAGGAAATCGGCCTGTTTCCAGTCCGATTTTCCCCTTTTAGCCATGAAGAGGGATCACTCTTTCGACAATCACGTACAAAAGCGTTTGGAGCAATAGAATTAGCCTGGCGGGAATACGCATTTGAATGGATTAAACAGCAATCCTATTCTATAGAGCGTATTTATACAAAAGGCCCGGCCGTTCGGGCGCAATGGAAAGTTAGTGTGGAGCCACAAGGAAAAAACACAACGTTGTTAAAACTGAAGGGCGATTTTACATACCGCAATGTTGTCGGCCGGCTAGCCATGAAAATGATTATAATCCCACAATTAAGGAAGACCTTCCTTTACGCATTGCAATTAGAAGGAAATAGTGGGGGAGCGGTGATTCAGCCTTGGGTTAAGCAAATTGCTGTAGTAGAGAAGGAACGGCTAGGTAGATTAACCGCAAAGCTTAGTGTGGCCTTCACCAACGAGCAAATGATTGAACAACTTATACAAACACTTGTGAACGGCAATGATGAAGACGTAACGAGTATGAAGCCCCTTCAATGGGCAGAGACTAACCAATTTGATCGGCGGCAGACAGTCGAACTTTTTCTTATAGCTACAAAATTAGGCATTCTGGATCAAGAGTGGAGTCTAATGTGCCCCAATTGCCGAGTACCGAAAGGCCAGACAAATACGCTAAGACAACTGGATAATACAGTGCATTGTGATCTATGCGGAGTAGATTATGAAATTAATTTTGATCGCTATGTCGAGATGCGCTTCACTGTTAACCAGAGTATTCGGCAAACAAGTCAGGCGTTATTCTGTGTAAATGGGCCACTCAACTCCCCTCATGTCGTTGCCCAATTTCGAATTCCAAGCCATTCATCAATGGAACTGGAATTGCCAAATTGGGATCAAAAACTGCGTTGGCGCGTATTGAAGTTTAATTATACAGCAAGCATCTTTGATGGAACGGATGATACCAAGTCCAAATTAACACTAACAGAATCCGGATTCACTGAAAAACAAGTCGCTAAAACACGCTTCTTGCAGGTGGAAAACCATACAAGTGAGGAATTTGTATTGGTCCTAGAAGAAGTGGAGTGGGACCCATTTGCACTGACAGCAAGTGAAGTAACTTCGCTTCAACTGTTTCGGGATTTATTCGCGGCAGAAGTATTGTCGCCAGACCAGCAGATTGGTATTGGAAAAATGACCATTTTGTTTACAGATTTAAAAGGGTCAACCCGGCTTTATGAATCCATTGGAGATGCCCTTGCTTATTCAGATGTGAAAAAACATTTTGATTTCTTGAAACAATATATTCAAGCTAATCATGGCACCATTGTTAAAACAATTGGCGATTCTGTTATGGCTGCATTCATTCAAGACGAGGATGCTTTCAATGCCGCGCTTGCGATTCAGAAAAACATTCATATGTTAAATGAAAAAATATCACAAGCTGTGCAAGTGAAAATTGGTTTTCACACAGGCCCTGTTATTGCAGTTAATGCAAATGATATCCTCGATTATTTTGGGCGTACAGTAAATATGGCGGCACGAATCCAGCAGCAAAGTTTGGGCAGTGATATTGTCATCAGTGAACATGACTATCGGGATTTACTTGAGTCAGACGGATTTTCGAAACTCAATCTGACTTTATCAATCGAATCCCTAACCAAACAATTACATGGCGTAGATGGCGATACGCGATTAATACGAATACGATTATAAATCATTCGAAAATGGCTCCGGGAGGTACGGCATTGGAAGATAAAACACAATTAAGACTCGTTTTGACGGGGATTTTATTAGGAATATTAATGGCTGCAATGGATAATACAATTGTAGCGACAGCGCTCGGTTCGATATTAGGAGACTTAGGCGGTGTGGACAGCTACATTTGGATTACGTCTGCTTATGCAGTAGCAGTACTTGCGGGGATGCCGATTTTCGGAAAGTTATCCGATATGTATGGACGAAAACGGTTCTTTTTATTTGGTATCATTGTTTTCTTAATTGGTTCTGCTCTTTGTGGACTTGCACAAACCGTTCCACAGCTTGCGGTATTCCGGGCGATCCAAGGAATTGGGGGAGGGGCATTATTGCCAATAGCATTCACAATTGTTTTTGATGTTTTCCCTCCTGAACAGCGTGGTAAAATGACTGGCCTTCTTGGCGCTGTATTTGGCGCTTCAAGTGTTCTAGGCCCTTTGCTTGGTGCATGGATTACGGAATCAATCAGCTGGCACTGGGTATTTTACGTTAATATTCCAATCGGCGCGATTTCTTTATTCCTGATCATTCGCTATTACAAGGAAGCTGCACAACCGATCAAGCAGACGATAGACTGGCTTGGGGCAATTACACTTGTTACGGCTGTCGTCAGCCTAATGTTTGGGCTTGAGTTGGGCGGGAAAAAGTTTGAGTGGTTATCATGGCAAAGTATTTCCCTCTTTAGTATCTTTGTTGTCTTTTTCATTGTCTTCATATGGGCTGAAACGAGAGCAAAAGAACCGATTATTTCATTTTGGATGTTCAAGAATAGACTATTTGCTTCATCCCAGGCACTGGCCTTCTTATATGGCGCGACATTTATTGGATTGACGATTTTCATTCCTCTTTTTGTGCAGGCCGTATACGGTGGATCAGCCACAAATGCGGGAATCATTCTTATGCCGATGCTCCTTGGCTCGGTCGCCGGGAGTGCACTTGGAGGAATATTGCAGACGAAAACATCATATCGCAACATCATGGTGATTTCGGTTATCGCCTATTCGATCGGTATGGTATTAATGAGCACGATCACACCTGAAACGTCACGAATCGCTCTATCTTTATTTATGGTGCTTGTCGGATTTGGCGTAGGTTTTTCATTTTCTTTACTGCCTGCTGCTTCTATGCATGAAATGGATTATCGTTATAGGGGATCAGCTAACTCAACGAACTCATTTTTCCGTTCATTAGGGCTCGCACTGGGTATTACAATTTTTGGTGCTATTCAAACAAAATTGCTAACAAGCGAAATGTCCACTGGATTTGCTAAACTTGGTGGAAGCGTGCAGGGGGGTTCGGAATCACTTGGGAATATCCAAACTGTATTCCAGCCTGAAACACGGGCAAACATCCCGCCGGATATATTGGACGTGATTGTAAATGCAATGTCCACATCCATCTCGGCCACCTATCTCTGGTCACTTATTCCCGTAGGAATTGCAGTAATTGCTGTTTTCTACATGGGCAATGAAAGATTGGATGTAACTAAAAAATAGTGAAACATAAAAGCTGTCACATCCATATTTCACAATGGGCGTGGCAGCTTTTCACTTAAGTTTATGACAGTTATTAATCTAATTAGGGTCGTTTGAAGCGGCTGGTTTTCTTGGATTTCAATCGTTGCATTCTGTCAACTACTTCTTGTTCCATTTCCGCAGTTTTGCCTTCGTCGACTTGAATGGAAGTGAGTTCATCCCCATGGATATCGATTAAAAGCCATGTGCCAGCTGTGCTGCCGGTAGGGAGAGCGGATATGTCGACATGATATTCTTTCTGCAACTCTTCAACTAAAAGAAGTGCTTTTTCATTGCCTGTGAAACGATCTAGATATGCTGGATACATAATTAACCTCCTGTGCACGCAATGCCTTGCGTGAGAATGTCGGCAATACGGGCGGGTCCGATGCCTTTGATTTTACTAAGATCGTCAACTGATTGGTAAGGGCGGAGCTGGATTAAATCTTGTGAACGAGCGGGACCGATGTGAATAATTCGCTGTACCTCCACTTCACTTGCTGAGTTGATATTAACACATGATCCACTTGAAGCCGGCTGTATTTCCTTTTTTGGTTCAGGTGCAGGGACAACTTCAGTTTCTGCTTTAGGCGGTGTGTGTTTAATAGTCCCTTGGTTATTTGTATGGACACTGAATGTCTTGCCATCTGTTTCCACAATAACTGTTCCGTGAACATCAGTTCCATAAACGAGAGCACCGCTTTTTTCAAGCCGACTAATCGTTTCGATATGCGGGTGTCCGTATTGATTGCCAACGCTTGCCGAATAAATCGCTACATCTGGTTTAACCGCATTTAAAAATCTGTCGGTTGTAGATGTTTTCGACCCATGGTGACCCACTTGCAAAATATCTGCCTTTAAGTTTTCACCACTAGTAAGCATTTCCCTTTCAGCCTCCTCTTCACCGTCACCAGTAAAGAGGAAGGAAACATCGCCGTATTGCAAACGAATTGCAATCGAGTTGTTATTTGTATCGCCTGACAGTGATTTCGGATGAACAACCGCGACCTCTAGAGGTCCAATGTCGAATACATCGCCAACCTCTGGCTCATAGTAATCCACATTATTATCTTCAATTGCAGCAAGTGCACTAGTGAAAACTTGGGAATTCACAGTTTCACCATTCATCCATACTTCTGATACGTCAAATGTCTGGATGATTTTATCTAGTTGCCCAATGTGATCTGCATGGGGATGCGTTACCGCGACAATATCGATGTTTGTTATTTTATGGGCTTGAAGATAAGCCACAACCTCCGCTGAGTTCCAATCCCCGGTGTCAATGAGTATTGCGAATGCTTCATCGTCCTGACTGTATTCAATCAATGTGGCGTCCGCCTGTCCGACATCTATGTAATGAACTTTCATCTTCGAGAGCGGAAGATTCTGCTGTTCAACAGGATTTGTGACTTCTGCTTCAACAACTTTGCTCTGTTCTTCTTTTACTTGTTCTTCTACTACCTCGGAATTGTCATTTACATTGTCAGGTAAGGGTGACTGTGTAGCACCTTGCCCGCAACCTGCAAAAATAAGTAGGCCCGCGAATAAATATAGACTCGTGAACATATTTTTAATCATTTTTTCTCCTCTATCATACGAATATTTTTCTACTATATATTGAGCAAATGATACCTCTATTAACTGAGCGAAGGCGCCTGACAAGTGATAGCCGAAGCCCTAAGACTGGCGGCGGAGCTGATTGGCTTAGGGCGGGAGGTATCCCCTAGCGCCATAGCGAATTAAATGAGATTCTCTATTTAAACATATATAGTATAGTGTAGCAGACATAGTCACTGTGGTTAACATTTTATTGAAACTGTATGCCATTAATCAAACGTTCATTCTATGTACCAAAACATCCAGTAATTTCAGCTGTTTTAATAGACCATTAGCGCTTATAATAGAAGTATATTCTAAAAGGAGTTGACGAAAGCTTGAGGCTTATTTCGAAGTTTGCTACAAAGATTGTCGTTCTCGTCCTCTTAGTCACTGGAATAGCGGCAAGTGCAGGGTGGTACTTCTTTGATGCAAATAAAGGAATCACAGTTTCGTTTTCCGAATTGGAAAAAACAATTCAAGCACAAAACGATCAAGTTGTATCCCTTAAAGAAACGTCTAGCGGAACTTTGTACTTGCAGACGAAAGATGGGAAATACGTAACTCAAGTTCGTCCTGAAAGCCAGCTAGTTGAACAATTAGTCGAAAAATATAATATTTCATATAACTATTCCAATCAAAGCCAATTTGGTAGTTTATTGTTTGGAGGATTTTTCATTACGCTCCTCATTACATTAATTGTGTTGCATAAAAAAGGGAAGATTGGCGTCGGCGCCTCGTCCATGAAAAATAGCGCATCCAAATCGACACCTTTACCAGATATAACATTACAGGATATTGGTGGGCTTCCTGAAGAAATGAAGGAAGAGATTCTACAGACCTTATCCATTGTGAAAGATCCGAAACGGTCCGCCCAAGTCGGTATTCAGCCACCAAAAGGGATTCTTTTATATGGACCACCTGGTACGGGTAAAACGTTACTAGCACAAGCCATTGCGCGCGAAATAGGAGCAACTTTCTATTCATCCAGCGGTTCAGCTTTCACAGAGTTATTTGTAGGTGTAGGTGCCTCCCGTGTACGTTCTCTTTTTGAAAATGCAAGAAAACAGCGACCAGCAGTCATTTTTATTGACGAAGTGGACGCCCTGGCAGCTAAACGGAAAGCACATGGTGGGGAAGAAGCAGAAAAAACATTAACGGAACTTCTCGTTCAACTTGATGGCGGAAATAATAACGATGGTGTGCTATTCATTGCAGCAACGAACCGAAAAGATATGTTAGATGAAGCTTTTCTACGCCCTGGCCGAATCGATTATTCTTTCCAAGTACCATTGCCTGATACGACTGGAAGAAGAGAAATCATTGATATTCACACGAGGGGCAGGCTACTCGCTGATGAAGTCTTTGCTTCGTTAGATACTCTTGCGGAAAGTACATCAGGGTTTTCGGGAGCTGAACTGAGTTCTCTCTTTAAAACAGCAAGTAGAAGAGCAATCCGAGATGGACGTGAACAAATCGCGAAGAGTGATCTTGATTTTGCAATCGACCGCACCATTCTTGGAAGTGCCTCCCGTTCAATGAACGACCCAGAGACAAAAAGAAGAGTAGCCATTCATGAATCCGGGCATGCGCTAGTCGCTACAGTAACAAAACCCGGTTCAGTAAGGAAAGCGACAATCATTCCGCGCGGCCAAGCGCTAGGGTATGTTGCGCCGATTCAAAAAGAGCTTCACTTGGCTACGTATAGTGAATTATTGGCTCAAGTCAGCATGATCCTTGCCGGTGGCGTTGCAGAACGCATTTATCTTGGCGAACATAGTATTGGTGTCAGTGGCGATGTCCAGCAAGCGAAAGAAATCATCGAGCGCATGGTTGACACGGGTTTATTGCAAGATGGATTCACCTTAACTTTCAATAAAGGCGAGAAAGAAGCGAAGATGCAACTTCTTTTTGATGAAGCGCTTCGCAAAACAGAAAGCCTGATTCAAGGACACGCATCTGAATTTGAAGAGTTAGTGGATCTATTAATGCAAAAGGAAACGCTTGACGGTACAGAAATACAACAGGTTGTTAGCAAGAACGCAGTCAAAATATAAGTGTATTGAAAAAGTTGATTAACTGGAGAGACATTTGTCTCTTCTTTTTTCATGGTTTGAGAACCAATCATATAAGTGTTTGGAGCGAGCATATATCTGTGTTGACCAAGCATAAGCCAATCTACACAAATCATATCCCAAAAAACCCCCTCCTTACCTCGCACATGGACCCACAAGTTCGTTCTAATTTCCTCTCGTTCCTCCTACAGTGTAACAAGGCATGAGAATGGGGGAGATTAGCTATGTTAATAGACGGGGTTTTTTCAGGAGGGGGTTTGAAGGGATTTGCGTTAGTTGGTGCTTATCAAGTGCTAGAAGAAAAGGGGTATCGTTTTCACCGAATAGCTGGAACGAGTGCGGGCGCAATTCTTGCCTGTTTCATAGCGGCTGGCTATTCGGCTAAGGAAATTGAAGTGATGCTGGATGAACAAGATTTTCAGGTACTTCTTGATCCAAGGAAAACAATTATACCTTTACCGTTAATGAAATGGTTTCTACTGTACTGGAGACTTGGTTTATACCAGGGCAATGCTTTGGAGAATTGGTTTTTAGAAAAATTGGCTGCGAAAGGTGTCTATACATTTTCAGATTTACCACCCGGAAAACTGAAGCTCGTTGCCTCTGATTTAACGAATGGAAAAATGATTGTGCTTCCCGACGATTTGGAGGGCTATGGACTATCAGCAGAAACTTTTCCGATTGCTCGTGCCTTACGCATGAGTTGCGGAATTCCATTTTTCTTTGAACCGGTGCGGTTAAAAGTAGGGAAAGGCGAGACTATTGTTGTGGATGGGGGGGTGTTGAGCAATTTTCCTATGTGGATATTTAACGATGATAGTGGAAAAACAGAACGTCCAGTCCTTGGCTTGAGGCTAAGTCGTAGCCAAGAAGACATGCCGGGACATAAAATCGACAATGCCTTAGATTTATTTGAAGCCCTTTTTTCAACGATGAAGAATTCGCATGATGAAAGGTATATTTCTCGAAAGCATGAAAAAAACATCATTTTCATCCCAGTTGATGATTATAGTGCAACTCAGTTTGATATGGATCAAGAAACAAAAGAGGAGCTAATGGAAGCGGGACGCAACAGTACGATTCGATTTTTGAAAACATGGTGAAAAATACCGGGTCCAAAACGATTTTGAGTCGTTTCGGTACTCGGTATTTTTTTATAGCTAGTTCGCTGACCATTCTGTATGGAAATGTCCTTCTTTATCCAGGCGTTCATAGGTATGTGCACCAAAATAATCGCGCTGAGCTTGGATAAGATTGGCTGGCAATGTTTCAGTACGATAACTATCATAATAAGCTAATGCGCTTGAGAAAGCAGGAACTGGAATACCATGTTGAATGGCTATAGCTAATACCTCGCGAAGCGAATTCTGATAGTCTCCAACTATTTCTTGGAAGTATGGATCGACTAATAGGTTTGGTAAGTCATTATTAGTGTCAAATGCGTCTTTGATATTCTGTAAGAACTGGGCACGAATGATACAACCGCCGCGGAAAATCATGGCTACTTCTCCGTAAGGG
>NZ_JACFTD010000025.1 GCF_014282005.1 Sporosarcina sp. BP05
CCTCTAAATCTTTTAAATTATATTCTCGGGTTTTGTATTGCATGTGTTATCGCTCCTTTGTTTAATGTTTTTGAATCAAATCAAGAAAGACCTGACTTCCTTTGCTCTCATAATTAGCAACTAAACTTTGAATCGCCAGTACAGCTAGCTGTGACTGGGAAACCCCTAATTCTTCACTCATGTTCTTTAATTGGTCTTTCAATGACTCCGGTATAATAACGGCTATTCTCTTCTTTTCGATGGTAACAACCCCCTTATCCATAAATCAATTATACCGTTTTGTGTATCAAATTGATACCAATTATGTGCTGTTTTGATGTATCGAAACAAGATGGCACTTCATCTTGTTTCCTTTATTTATGGGCTTTTCAATCGGACAAATAAGCGGTTTTATTTGTTCCATAAAGCAGAACGTGTTGGGCTGCCACTTTCGGTTTTTGAAAGTGGCCACACAATGCGTTCTGCCGATCTTGAACTTTTCAAATCAGAAGAAGGGGTTTCCCCCTTCGCTCACATATAGCCTTTTTCTTTTAATGAAACGTATTTTTTACCGCTTACTATAATATGGTCAACAACTTCGATTCCTAGCAATTCCCCACATTCGACAAGCCTTTTTGTGACTTGAATATCTTCACTACTTGGTACAGCACTATCAAAACTTGGGTGGTTGTGGGCTACTGCGATTGAGCCTGCGTTATTTAATATAGCGGTTTTGAATATCTCTCTCGGTGTTACAATGGCACTGTTTAAATTTCCGATTGAAGCCCTGTGAACTGCACTAACTTCATTTTTCACAGTCATACAGATTATCAAAAAGACTTCTCTATCTTCTTCGCCAATCATTTTATAAGCTACATCGTGAAGGTCTCTCGGTTCTCTTATCTTATAAGTCAATTCATCTTCATTTATTGTCGTTACTTGCTTAATTCGTAATACCTCTAATATTGGTTTCAATTGTTCTACTGGTGAGAATTCAATTGTTGTTTTAACTTCGGTATTTTCATTTTCTCGCAAGTCCATTTCTTCTCCGCAATATAATTCATTCGCTTTCTTAACAGCTTCTTTTTCTGTCGTTGCTTCAATTTCCATGTTAAGCGTAAAAATTTCTTTAATTTCGATGTTGTGTTTTCTCATAAGTGTTATCGCTCCTTAGATTGTGTTTTCGACTTTGTCTTTTGTTTTTTCCTTTCTTTTGTTTTTCAGCAAACCATTTTTTTTAGGAACTTTAGACGGTGCTGGAATCTTTTAAAAATTCCATATTCCCACTCGTCAGACTGGCTCGTTCCTTTTGTTGTTTATGGTTCATTTTTTTCAGTGTACTTAGTCGTTTGCTGTGATTATAAAAAAGACCTCCGAATAAAAAACGAAAGGGCGAAGCGTAGCGAAGTGCATTTTACCCTTTTGTTTTTTATTTGGTGGTCTATAATCACTGTTCAGCAAACGACTTAGTACACTAAAAATGAACCATAAACAACAAAAGGTGGGTACGAGTGGATGAGAGGGAATAGGTTTGGAATTTAGGCTCTTGAACTTTGTTCTTCTTCTTTTGAACTTCGTAGTCGTTGGATCGTGAAGAAAGGTACAGGAACTTACGGACAGTTTGTGCTGCTACTTTCGGTTTTTGAAAGTGGCCACACATTACTGTCCGTTGTTATCGGACCTTTTAGATACAAGCGAGATGCTTAGGGATTGTTAGGTTGCGTTCTTCAACCTTACAACCCCTTAGTAGACCTGAAAGGCTACCCGACGATTGCATTTGCTCTAACATCACTAAAAATGAACAAAAAAAAAATAGCCCACCATTTTTAAAAGTGGACTACTCTTTCAATTTATGAGAAATCAAACTCGACTTTCCCTTCATTTAACTTCAATTTTGCTTCAAAGGCTTTTCCTTTTTTAGATTTAAAACCTTTTAATTTCGCTGTCGTTCCTTTTTCACAAAGTGTTTTTATCATTTTTTCAGAGAGGTTTTTTTCTGATATTTTTTTAAATATCACGAACTTACAACCATTTGATTCTCCCGTGCAAGCGTACACTTTATTTTTATCAATGATATGCCCTTTTTTACAAATCGGACAATCAGTTATATAGTTTTTTTCTTCGGCTTGTTCCTTCAACGCAACGATCTTGTCATTGTTCTCAATTTTTTCGTTTGTTTCAGCAATCGTCTTTTCAATGAAATTTTTTGTGTTTTGGATAAAGGCTTCTTGATTTCCAGTACCTTCACCAATCTTTTGAAGATATAATTCCCACTTTGCTGTCATGGTCGGACTGGCTAACAATGTACCCTTAACAGCTTCACAAATAATTTGTCCTTTTTCGGTGACATAAACAATATTCTTTTTCACTTCAATATAATTTTGTTCTTTCACTCGTTCAATTACTCCGGCTCTTGTCGCTTCCGTTCCAATACCTTCAATCTCTTTTAAAATGGCTACTTCATCATTTTCTTCAACGTATTTACCGCACGTTTTCATCAAGTTAATAAGTTGCCCTTCTGTATACGGTTTCGGTGGTTTTGTGAACCCTTCAATAATTTCAAGCTTACTTTGTACTGGATCACTTTCTGCGACAAGCGGTAAATTTTGATTGTCCTCATCTTCTTTTTCAGCAGTTTGCACAATCGCTTTCCAACCTTTTTCAATTTCCGTTTTACCGATGGTCTTAAACTCAATTTCTTTTACGTCTGTTAAAATCGTGGTTTCCTCATAAATATAATCTTCGGCAAACATACAAAGTGTCGTGAGCATAACTTCCCGATAAATATTCTTCTCCTGGTCAGATAACTCATTGAATGTTTTTTCATCTGCGACTTGCTTAGTTGGCACAATCGCAAAGTGCTCCTGAACTTTTTCATTATCGACAAAACGCTTATTTTGCTCTAATGATTTTGTTTTGAAATCAACCTTCATGAACTCTTTATAGGAATCTACATTATTTTTAATATACTCAAACTCACCAGTGGTAATAAAATTGCTATCGGTTCTTGGGTAAGTAAGTAACTTCTTTTCATATAAAGTTTGAGCGATTCTCAAAACGTCTGACGGTGTATATTTCCAACGCTTATTGGCTTCACTTTGTAGACTAGATAAAGAGTGCAACCGTTTAGCAAGGGTACGTTTCTCTTTCTTTTCAATGGACTTAATCACTCCACTGTCTTTTAAATCAATCCCTTTATCTTGGAGAACCTTCGCAATTTCATCTTTTGTATCTGTCTTATAATCTGCTTTTCCGATGTACGATCCAATCGCATGAGTGAAATTTGCCTCCAATCGGTAGAACGGTTTTGAAACAAAATTCTCGATTTCCTTTTGTCGCTCATTTATCAATACAACTAAAGGTATTTGTATTCTACCAACACTAAAACTTCCATGCCCTATGATTCCTTTATTTTGAAGGTGCAAACTGAAATAAGGAGAGAAATTCATGCCTATCAACCAATCACTCTTTTGTCGTGCTTGGGCTTCCAAAAATAGATTGTAGGTATCTGCTCCATCTTTCAAATTCTCGAATCCTTTTCTAATCGAATCTACTTCTAATGAATTTATCCATAAACGCTTTATCTTTTTATTACTTGCTCCGGCTTGATTTATTATTAAATGGGCGATTGCTTCGCCTTCCCTGTCGCAATCAGTCCCTATAACGACCTCTTCAATATTTGGCGAATTAATTAATTTGGCTACTTGGTCATAGTGGGATCGGGTATGTTCATTCGGAGTATAGATGAACGGTTCAGGGAAGATGGGTAAGTTTGAAAGCTTCCAAACCCCTAATTCCTTCTTATAATCTTGCGGTGGTTGCAAGCCAATTAAATGACCGATACCCCACGTTATAATTGCACCATTCGGGAAGGTCTTGTTGGGCTTTAATGTAATCGAGTGTTTGTCTTTCGTTTCTACTTCATAAGCACTAGAATACGCTTTTGCTTGGCTCGGTTTTTCTGCTAGTATCAAAACAGGAACATTTGTCCTCATAAGTGTTATCGCTCCTTTTTATTTAGTAAGTGCTGCAAGGTCATTCTTCACCTTGCTCCACTCATGCTTTATAGTTCTCTACCGTCTGAACCTTTTCTTCTTCTTTGAGCAGTACGGTCACGCTTGTTCCGTCCTGAATCTCGGCTTTGGTCATGCTGTGCCTGTTGCTGTATTGCCATGAACAACTGGTTAATGATGTTCTGTGTCTGCTCTTTCATATTCTGCTTAATATGGGCCCTTGAATCATTGCCTTTGTCATTATCCAACTGATTATGAACTGTCTCTTGTTGAGCCTGTACGTCCTTCAAGAATTGAACATGATTTAACTGTTCTTTCTCCACTTCGCTCAATCGGTCATACGCTTCTAAAAGAGTAACCTTCATTTCAATGTCGTGATTTTGTATGTCCGGTGCAAAGCCTTTCTTTTCTAAATCCACATTGATATAAGGCTCAATATCTCTGATATAACCTTCATATTGCTCCTTCAAATCAGCGAATGTACGCGCTTGGATAATCTCTTTATGAAGGTCGGGTATGCCTTTATCCATTCGATTAAATTTATCAATAGATCGCTGGTAAATATTAATTGAAGTCATCGTTTGTTTAGCCTGTTTCCATAACGGAATAACCATTTCATTTTCATTCTGTTTTGCTCTAGTTTGATAATGCTCTTTTAGTTCATTGAATGGAACAATTTCATGTGTATCTTTCATGGTATCTAATGCAAAGGCTTTTTCCTCTAAACTAACTCCCTCAACATTTTCACCTTCATAAACGACTGCAAACTCTGATTCTAAAACGTCTTTTTGATAGTCATAAACGATGTGAGAATCTTGTTTAAGATTATCAAATTGAAGTTGTTTATTTTTGAAACTATCCTGACTGGTTCTCAAATCATTTACTTGTTTTTTAATATCATCTTGGAACGTATCTAATGAGTATCCGTACTTTTTAATCGATGTTTTATCCTCTCGGTATTCGCTCAATACCTTTTTATAGAATCGTTCAGAAACATCTAATTTTGTTCTTTCAGTATCTAGTTGTAACTTCCAACTACTACGTGGATTGTGGAACTCGTTATACATTCGATTAGCGATATTAAAATTAACATATGTTTTTGCTCGTTTTCCAATTATCTTATGAGCATTGACTTCTTTAACAGTCAATGGTCGGCTGTTTCTCTTTTCAATTTCAAATGAATCATTCATATCTTTTTCGTTCTTATAATCATCAATAGAAACAACAGAAGAATGTTCTTTTGAAGCATGAATAACCTTTTCATTATAAGCTTTAATTTCTTTATTCTTTTTACCGAAGTAAGTTTGTGGTTCGTATTCTTTCCCCTGCTCTAATGCTTCATCTTTTAAACGTTTTTCATACTGGTAATTTTCTAAAGACAATCGTTCAGTCGGTTTAATTTCAAGCCCTTGATCTTCATATGATCTATGAGAAAAAATTAAATCATATCCATGTTCTTTTGATTTATCATTCAATTTTTCTGCGAAGTTTTCTCTCCACTTAACCAAAGTTGATTTGCTATTCCAGTCATTTATTTTTACTGACTTTGTAACTTTCCAACCCTTTTCATCGAAAACTTGTTTGCCCTCTTTGTCCAACACTGAAATGCGTTTTGATTTATTTTTATTCCATGTACCGTCTTGGTTGAACTCTCTCATAGTTAATAAAACGTGAGCATGGGGATTGTTCTTTTCATCTCTGTGAATTGAAACGTCTGCAACCATTCCTTTATTCACGAAATTTTCTTGAACGTATTCTTTTGTTAATTCAAATTGCTGTTCCTCTGTAAATTCATTCGGTAAAGAAAGAAGCAAACTTCTTGCGATTTGTGAACCTTCTCGTTTCTCAATTCGTTCAACTTCATTCCATAATCTTTCACGTTCTAAAGTCCATTCGGGAGCGTGTTCAGGTTTCAAGATAAATGACTGCGGTTGAACTTCTCTCTCTTTATAAGATTTCGTTTCACCGTCACGTTCAGAATATAGTTTTTCACCACTACGATATGAAGCCATTGCAACAGATGAAGAAGTTGAATTATTAACAACTCGACAATCAAAGTTATAATATCCGCTTGTCATTTATCTCACCACCTTTACTTTTGATTTAGCCCCCGCTGGAAACCCCTGTGGGAAACATGACCTTGAATTTTGTTCTATGGTCTACCCGTCGAATGCAGAGTTTTCCTGAAAGGAAAATCACTGCGTATAGATGGGCACTCGTCTTTAACTTCATGATTATTGTACCACAGTATTTACAGTTTTTCTATTAGTATGGTTTGATTTTTCAATGTATTTCATATAGAATTAAACAAAGCTAAAAAATTTGAAGGGAGTTTTTAATAATGTCTAATAAAGTACAAAGAATTGTAGACCGTAAAAACAAGATGGAGGAAAAAATCTTAAAAATGCAGGAGGAAATGAAAGAACTAGAACGACAGGCATATGAAGAAGTTGGTCGTTTGGTTTTTAAAGAATGGGAAATCGGTGCTGACGTTGATTCTGAAATTGTGATTGATATTATTTCTTCACTGAAAGAAGAAGCACAAAAACTTTTAATGAATGATAATGTACATTCGGGAAAGAACGAGTTAGAAGAATCAAAAACACAACTGACGTAATTCTTCTATACAAAAGACAAGGTCAGTTAATCGAAAGAGAAAAAAGAAAGTGGCGAACCTTTATGAATAATGAAAGAAAGAAACGTGCAAACCGTTTGATTCAAAAAGGAGCATTACTTGAAAAATACTTCGATTGTGAGCATTTAACAATCGAACAAACAGAAGAATTATTAAAGACATTTTCTTATTATGTTAATCATAATAAACCTAATTATTTGAAAGGAAATGATAATAATGGCTGATGAAAAGATTCCTGATAGTGCAAGTGATATTCCAGTAACTAAATCACCTGAACCAAAATATTTAGCATCTGTAATTTATGACAATAAGAGCAATGACAAGTCACTTATCATAAAGAATTATGAAACAGACAAGCAAAAAGAATTAGCAATTGAAACTGAATTTCATAAATTCTTTGTTCGTAACAAAGAAAATAATAAAATCGATTTAGAGTTTTTACTGAATCGAGATAATTACAATAAGCTTGTTAATGCTGAAAGGCAAAGTGAAGTAGAATCTTTCATTTTAAATACGAATGAATTAAATCTTTTAGAAAAAGAAAACATCTTAGATCAAAGTATTGATACAAAGTTAGCTATAGCAATTAACGAATATCGAACAGATAATTTCGATGAAAATACATCAATTGAAAATGAACAAGAACTCTATAATGAAACTTTGAACGAAATTAAAAATAAGACCAACAATCTTGGACTTGCTTTTACCGAAGATGATGGTTACTCTGTGCAGGTTAGTTTAGATATTGAAAATTTAGCTTATAAAACAGAAGTTGAATTATTTGAAGCAAACCAGTATAAAGAAACCATTGTTATATATGATTCCGTAGATGAAATGATAAGAGACGTTAAAAAACTCGATTTTTCGGAAATGACAAACTCCCCTGTACATGATTTTGAAAATGAATTGGAACAGAAAAAAGCATTAGAACAAAAAGCAAAATTTCTATTGAAAGAAAACGGTTATGCCATTTCTGATGGTAATTCATTTGATTTCTCTGATGAACAAATCAACTCATTTATTTTGAATAAGTCATTAGAAAACAATCAAGAAAATGATTACAGTTTGCACGGAAAATGGACTGAATTAGAAAACAAGTATCATGAATTGGGCAATACTGTTTCACCTGATAAGCTTAATCAAGTTACCGAGAAGCTTGTGAAGAACAAATTAGATTTTAATAAGTCTTTGTCTGACGATATGACAAACAATCGGATTGTCACCATTCTACAATCGGATAAGGTACTTTTAAAGCACTCTGTAGACCATTTACAGCGTTCTAAAATGTATGCTTTGCTATCTAGTGCTAAAAACGAATTGGCTAATGTACGCATTAAGAACAACGGTTTAGAGAGTGAGCGAGAAGCAATTTTAAAAGATAAAATTGTTGATTTAGAGAATCGTGTATCTCCACCACCAAAAGCTACACTGGAGAATGTTAATGCTAAAGTTAATTCAGCTTCTAACGTTCGCGCAACAGCAAAGTCTTTAAAAAATGTTCAAACAAAAACACAAGTCCACGAGAATACAAATGTGAAAGAGCCAGCCCGTCCTATCCCCAAAAAAACACGTTCAATTGAACTTTCACGATAATAAAAAAGAGTGCTGCAAGGTCATTTATGATCATGCGACACTCCCATAGTGGTCCTACCAGCGAAACGCTGAAAACATTTTCCGTGAAATGTTGGTGGTACCCCTATTAGCACTGTTATGGACTCTCCAAAAGTTGTCCCTAAAGTGAAAACTAAAAATGTAATTAGCAAAGGCCCTTTTTCACAAAAAAAAGAGCCCATAGCTCACTTACCGAACAATCGGGCCAAGAATCCTTTATTTGCATGCTGCTCGTGCAGTTCTTTTATTTCTTCGAGTCGATTCTCCTCGGCTGCTGCGACCTCTCTTTTTGCTTCCTGCGAAAGACGCAACGATTCCATCAGCATCTCGTCTCGTTTCGTCAATGATTCGTCGATATACTTCTGCTGCTGCTCGAGCTTCTGCGATAGATTATTCATAGTACCCGTCGCTCGTTGTTCACGTTCGATCTCTCGCTGTTTGGCTTGTTCATTGGATTCTTTTATATAAGACTCGAGCTCTTTGATCCGATCCTCTTGCGATTTCATGACTTCTACGATATTTCGATAGGAGTCGAGGATCTCATTCATTAATGCCGGAGGACGATCCTCGTCATCGGGTGTGTAGACAATTTGCTCGACATTCTGTGCGAGAGTTTGCTGTATGAGCTCGTGGGGCTCGTTCCTATCCTTCATCTCGTTGATAAGCGAAAAAATGCGGACAGCGTCTCCTGTGTACCTTTTATTACGTCCTTTACCGATAGACGTACTTTCGACGTACTCGTTATATTGATCTTTCCACGTTCGAACAGTTGACGCTGGACGATCGAGCTTAATCGCGATTTGCGCGAGGCTATATGTACGTTGATGACTCCCGTGCCTATCTTTTTCGCGTTCTTCGTTTACACTCTCGTTCATCGTTCGTTGTCATCCCCCTTCGTTTCGTCGTGTATATTTCGATATTAGTTGATTATCGAACTCGTCTCATTGACTATATTACGTCATTCGTTATCCATTGTGATCGTTGCATTGTTTACTATTCGACGTCTACAAGTGAAAAACCTGTTTTTATTGATAGAATCGTTTGCCTATCGTCATTTAGATAGATAGTAGATCAAGAAATAGGATGATGAGAAAGAATTGAGCGATGAAGCTTATAGTATTATCGGTTATTGGGACTGGGTGTGGATTTGAATTAAAGTTTAACCGTTTAAAAAATTACGGCTGTTTTAAAAAAAGTTGCACCGTTTTCCTCCTTTGGATATGCATTGTCCAAAGGGGGCTTTTAAGTTAAAAATAACATGATGATATTCAACAATTTGGGCCAGTTAGTTTAAGAAGTACTTGCAAAATCTTGATGTTAATCTAATGCTTTATCTGTTGAAGTTTATTTTTTGGAGGGACATAAAATAGTGGAAATCATATTTATAAATGTAAGCGAGGACTATGAAGAAGAAGTAAGTTTCGGTATTAAAACAAAGGAAATACCTATAAGTATTTTCGAAATAAAGTGCGAGGACATTGAGCAGTACCAAAACATTTTTAGAGGTGTTATATCGATTCTCGCTGATTATTCAACTAGGCTAATTACAATCATATCGGAACCTGTTCCATTGAAAATCCCCTTTCATTATAAACAGACTGATTTAAAAGGAAAAAAGATGATTCAAACCGACTTCATAGATTCCTCAGCAATTGGTTTTCTTGAAAACTATTTTTCCGAAAGTGAGTATCGAAATTCTAATGATTTTCTTTGCTTAGGTGAAGTCCAGTCATGGGAAGTAAAACCTAGACCTGAATTTACCCCACTATCTTTTATAGATTTAAAAGGTTTGTTTGTCTTTTCTGAAGACCTAAAAATAATTCAGTGTGTAGTATTTGAAGCAGGCTTTCAAACTGAATTTTTAGCGAAATTGAAAGATATCAAGTCCTAATCCTTATTCAACTATCGCGTGCGATTGTTATATAACCTTTAGGTTTAAACGACTATATTGTTTTATTATTGGTATAGAAAAAGTGTTTTACATGAAAATTAAACAACTATATTTAACACCGCCCACATTTAGGGACGGTGTTATGCGTATTTGTAGCATTAGAATTAAACAACTTTATTGTCGCTGATCATTTGAAATAATTTTGATAATTATCTTTATATCCAAAGGGATATAAAGATATATCACTTTGGATATATCTTTATATCCAAATACTTGACTGTATATCCAAATAGATATATCATGGTATATATAAACAACAAGGGAGCGATAACTTATGATTAACTTTGGTATTGACTTTGGGAATGGGTATGTAAAAGCTGTTAGTGAAAAGGGGTCTTTTGTTATTCCGAGTTTGATTGCGATAAAGGATCTTGAAGATAACGCTGTATCATCTGCATTTAAAAACGATTTTAAATTAAATACTTTCAAGCGAAAACAAGACGATCACGAATATTTATTTGGGGAAGATATCGCAATGGAAGTTGAAGAAGGCTTTATCACTACAACGAACAGCAACAATAAACGCTATGAAACGATAGCGTTTCAACAAATGGCTGATTTCGCACTGGCTGAACTCGCTTCGTATGAAGATGAAAGCAAAGTTGATGTACGACTTGTAACAGGTATGCCTTCAAATGAGATTCAATTCGCTACTCTCAAAAAAGACTTTTCAAGCTTCTTGAAAGGCGTTCATGTGGTTTCTCGAAATGGACAAGATATTATAATTGACGTAAAAGAAGTAGTTATCATCGAGCAACCACTTGGTACGTTATTCAATCTTTACTTAAATGATAAATCACAAGTCCATGATAATTTTAAATTCGGGAACATCGTTGTCATTGACTTTGGAAGCGGTACGACAATAATTGACGAATATAAAAACATGAAACGAGCAGACGGCAAAACAATTAAATCTGGCATGAGAAACTTCTATAAAAACATTGCTAAAACACTTTCTAAGAAAAGTGAACAAGACGTTGATCCATTGCATATTGAAGAAGGAATTAGAAACGAAACTTTCTTAGCAAAGTTCGGACAATCAAGATTATCATTCCAGGATATTTTTGATAAAGAAGTGACTAAAAAATTAAATGAAACACTAGCTGCTTATGAAGATACAGTTGATGAACAGGGAGTAACTGCTTTTGTTACTACTGGTGGTGGTGCAATTGTATTCAACAAGGTCTTGAAACAGCAGAAAAACAACTTCATTCCTACGGAAAACTCTCAAATGGCTACTGCAAACGGTTGTCTAAAACTTGCAAAGTCCTTTGATAAATAAGGAGCGATTGAATGACTACCAAAAAGAAACTAATCTCTTACAACACGATAAAGCACCCACTGGTCGCACAATTCTTTGATGAATTAGAAGATACTAATTTAGCTTCTCACTACGTTAGACAAGCTATCGAGTTTTACCAACAGCATAAGAATGAAGGTACTCTATCGACACAAAGCGTCACAAACGTCCCTGTCGCTAATCAAAAAGAAAATACCTCTGTTAGCCAGCCCGAAGAAATATCGGGCGATACAGGGGCTTCTGATGATAAATACAGCGACTTCGATCCTAAAGGCTTTATATAATCTAGTAGAATGGCGTTTTTAGGGGTATCAGCTGATTACCTTATAAAAGATACGTATGATAGATTTAAAGCTGTCTACGAGGCTCGTAAGCACCTCAAAATCGAATCTATATTTATATCAAACTATCTTTAATTATTTTTCTGATATAAAATAATACTAGACTACAAAACTACAAAAAAAGACAAAAAAATATCCGAGCATTCAAGAAGAATGATCGGACACAAGTCAATATAGTGGTATACATGTTACTCGCTGTTACAAATATACCACAAATAGCGTCTTTGTGTCTATTCGTTTGTTTGCTCCAAAGGGAGTTTTAAAAATGAATAATCAATACGTAACAATCTACGAGGAATATAAGCATAAGTTCTTCCAGTTACCACAAGTGTTCTTTGTAAGCGGGAAGTATAAAGATATGTCTAACAATGCAAAAGTGGCATGGTCGATCTTGCGTGACCGTTCATCATTATCAAGACAGAACAGATGGTTTGATGTCGATACAGGTAGAATTTATTTTATCTTTAAAAATGAAGAACTTATGAAAATGTTGAATATAACTAGCGAAGCAACAGTAGTGAAGATTAAAAAGGAATTAGTAAACGCTGGCTTAATAGAGCAATTTAGACAGGGCTACAATCGTCCAAACAAAATGTATTTGCTATATCCCGAAGTCGTGATGGACGATATTTATAAGATTGACGAGTTTGAAAACTACACAACAGAACCTGATGGTACACCTAAGCAAATTGAAGGCTCTAACGCTTCAGCCTTAGAGCCACAAGGAACTTTAAAAAATGAAGCTCCAAAAAATGAAGTTCCGGAACTTCAAAAAATGAAGCCTAATAATACTGAGGTTAATAATACTTCTTTTAAAACAGATAAAACATTAGATACAATAGATACTGAAACAGACTTATCCACAATCAAATTAAATGGTTCTTCTCTAAGTGAGCAAGACGAATTCATGGTAAATGCTTTCTTTAGAAACAACAGAGTGCCTGAACAATTAGGTCGTTGCTTAAAAGTATTTTCAACATCACTTGAAGAAGCTGAATATTATGCAGGTGTGATATTCAGAGCAAAAAAAGAAATCGAAAAAGATTCGGGTTTCCATTTCTTCTTAGAAGATAGACTTGACGTTGAAATGGCTGTGGTTGATAGTTTTACCCGAGCGATCCGTAAGATTAAAAGAGGAAATTCTAAAGATGAAAAAATAGTTAATAATGAAGCCTACATTTATCGTTGCGTTTTTACTGCATTGAAAGACCACTTTGGACCTATTTTTTATTCTAAGCAAAATGATGATGGAAATGATACTCCGCAATATAATGAAAATGGAGTTAAGAAAGTACCCCTGTATGATTGGCTGGAAGAACGAGAGGGATAAAATATCGCATTATAAAAAGAGCAACAGAGACGAACTTTTCTCTGCTGCTCTTTTTGTGTGGAATCAAATATAAGTCCAGTCATTCATTTATCTGGTTGAAAGTCTTTCAAACCTTTGGATATTAAAAATCGAACTGCGTCTGTTCTGTTCATGAAATTATAGTCCTCTGTGAACTGATCCACCTCATTAATTAATGCAGTTGGAACTCTTAAATTCATAGTCGTGTACTTTTTCTTATCTTTTTCTTTATCCTCATCTTTGTTCATGTTTTTAAAATCTGCCATTCAACCCCACTCCCTTTTAAAAACCACTTATGCACTAAAGTGATAGTAATATTACGTTAAAAACAGTATAACAAATCTAGTTAAATATGGATACTTTTTTAAAAATAGTGTATAATAGATACATATACATGAACCAAATAGGTATCAATAATACACCTTTTAAACACATGTATACAAAAAACGCATTGTTGAGCCAGCGTAATAAATTGGTATCTCAATGCACGAAAAGGAGAGGAATTGCATGTTTGAATCGTTAAACAACCTACTCAATGGACTTTTTGGCGAACTCAGAACACTCGGTATTTCAATTTTTGCTATCGGTCTTATTGTCATGGCCCTGCTGACTGCATTTGGTGGCGAGGAAAATAAACGTAGCTTCCAAAAAGGCTTCGTAGTTTGTATTGTCGGCTTAATCGTTTTCTTTGGAGCAAAACCCCTTATTACTTGGGTACAAACATTCTTCTAAAAAGGAGTTGAATGAGTATGAGCGACAATAATTCAAACTCCCTGTACCGCAAGAAAGAATTGAAGGAACAAGGACTATTAGAAATTCCAATGCAAGTGGACTCTTCCCGTTACTTTATCAATAACATTCGGTGGGCTGATGTAATGTATACAGCCCCCTTTTTATTAGTAACGGTCATCATTCTTTACTTCCTAAGTGATACAGGGAATCTAACAACGACAACTATTATATTCTCATTTTTACCACCAACGATTGTTCTCGTTCTACTATGGGTGAAACATTCTGATCGAAAGAATATTTCACTGGTGACGGTCTTTAAATGGCGATTGCAATTTATAAGAAGTAAGAAGAAATACGAAATGTCACGAGAAAGGGTGAATGATATGAAAGAAGATATTCGTTCACAATTAGGGATTTGGGATATAAATAATGATTGTTTTGAAACACTGGATAACCACTTTGTAAAAATAGTTGAAGTATCATCGGTGAATCTAACTGGTATGTCGAACAATGACAGAATAAAAACATTGAACGCTTATCAAAGTTTCTTAAATAACCATGCGTTTTCTTCTTTTCCTTTGCAGATTGAACAGTTTTCAAGACCAGTCAATCTGAAAGGGTATCTTCAATGGGTGCAACATAAGAGTGCGAACGAAAAGGATATAGTCAAACGTATTTTGAACGAAAGCTATATTGACAAGACACTAGAAATTCAAAAGTCGAAAAAAATGGTATCGAAAGCACGTTACATTATTGTTCGTGAAAAAATTGGTTCTAATAGAGAGAAGTCACTCAACAGCATTACAAGAAAAGCAGAAACTTTAGTTGCTGCCTTTTCTAACATGCTTCCTGAAAAGCATAAACTCCATGCTTCTACTTTGGATAATGAAGAACTCTTTGATTTGATTTACAGTGCGATTGATTACGAGAACGCTCAAATCAATTCGGGAATGAGAAAAAATGCTCAAGCATTGTTCAAGTCCATTACTTTAGGAAATAAAACGCATGATGAAATTGTTAGTGCAATTGAAGAAGAACGATTCAATACCATTTACTAATGCCAGGGGAGCGATAACACATGAAAATTTTCTCCAATCTATTTAAGAAAAAAAAAGAAACTACATTTGAAGATAGCGTGGTTGAATCAAATGTGATTGTAGACCAAATTGCACCTGATTCTATTGAAATCGGTGAAAACTTCGTGAGAAGCGGTAACAACTTTACGAGAACTTTAATTTGTGTTGATTTTGAGCCACTTTTACAGCAAAGCGATATTCGAGAGTTGAGTGAGGTTAGTGAAAACATCAGTATTGTTCAATTCTTGAATATTTACGATAAATCGAAAGTCCATGCGGAACTATCAAGATCCATTCGACAAAACAATGCGAAATTAAATGAGCCGAATCTTTCACCTTCTATTCAGGAAGATTCAAAAGCACAAATTGAAAGTGCGGAAATGCTACTTCGTCAATTAGTTCGGACTAAAGAGCGTATGTTCATGTTCCAATTACTCATCCATGTGGTTGCTCCGACAATGGAAGAATTGGAAGCAGTCAGTACACAAGTTAAAACCGTAACTTCAAGTATCGGGAAATTGATTTTCCCAATGACAAGAGCGAAAGAATCATTCGATAGTTTTCTCCCAATCGGAAAAAATAAAGTCTATGATTTATCGTATCGAGCAATGAACAGTGAAGCAGTAGCAATGTTCTTTCCTTTTCACGAAAACGAGATTTTCGATGAAGAAGGAATTATTAAAGGGAAAAATATCGAGACAAATAATATTGTCATGATTAACGATAAAAATTATTTAAACAAACATGCGACCTATATTGGTTCAACAGGTTCAGGGAAATCAACCGCTATGTTTTCTGACATGGTAAGAAGATATTCGTTCGGTGATAGAATCATCGTCATTGATCCAAAAGGGGAGTTTGGTAGACCATTCAAAGAAATGAAAGGCGAATGGGTGAAGTTCTCCTTAGAAGGTGAATCGATTATCAATCCTTTCGATTTACCACAACATAGTTTCATAGATCAAGAGGGAATTGTTACTCAATCTAATCCGCTGTACGACAAAATTTCTACTTTGATTACCATGTTCCAGCTGATGTATTCCGATATGGACGATTTGCAGTCTGACGTTCTTTCGGAAATTCTACTAGATTTATATGCTGATGAACGGTTCGGAAAAGAAATCACAATTGAATCGAATGTTAGATTATTAGTTCCGACAGATTTTCCAACGATGAAAGACTTATATGATGTGATTCAAGAAAAAGAAAAAAGTAATCCCGAACAATACAATATTTTGATTAAGTTTCATCAAACTTTGAAGGCTTATGCAACAGGCACATATGCAAACTTGTTTAACGGTTATACAAATGTTGATGTGAAAAGCGATTTAATCTCGTATGACTTAATGAGTGTTTACAATCACCCACGAGTTCAAAAACCATTGTACTTTCTACTTCTTTCCTCGCTTCGTGATGAAATCATGAAAGGCGATAGAAGGTCAACACAACTATACATTGATGAAGCACATATCATTGCTGATCCACGAGTAACAGTTGCGATGGAATATCTCTATGAAATGATGAAGGTTGTCCGTTCTTTCAACTGCGGAATCACAACAGCAACGCAACAAATACAAGACTTTTTAAGTGCAAAGGATAATAACAGGAATTACGGTGATGCGGTAATTTCACTTTCGGTTCAGCAATTGATTCTTCCAATGCAAAAGAAAGAAGTTATGTTCGTCAATAAAGAAATGCACTACGACTTTTCAGAAGATGATATTGATTACTTGGAATTTCAAGAGGTTGATAGAAATGAAAAAGCAGGTAAAGGGTTCTTATTTGTCGGAAGTCGAAAAATTAAACTACAAGTTGAATTAACGAATGTTGAAAAAGAGTTATGGATTAACAAAAATTATGAGGTATTGGAGAATAAGGGGCTGTGATTTATGGGCAACTCAAAAGAAGTTTTAAAGACTGGTAGTAGCCTACTCTTAAAAAAACTTTTGGCTTCTTCGGTGGGCTTGGTCATTGTTGCTATTGCCCTTGTAGTCATTATTATCATCGGTGTTATTAGTGGTTCTGATGGTAACGGAAACGGTGCTTTAATAGGTGGCAAGGCACTCCCTGAAAGCGTTATGCAATGGGAAGGTGAAGTGCTTGAAGCAATGGAAAGGCATGGTGTAGATGAATCTCAAGTACTTTTATTGTTGGCTATTATGAATCAAGAATCGCAAGGTGATATTTTCTATTCAAACGGTGACATTTTTCAATCCTCGGAAAGTAAATGTGGTTACATCGGGTGCATTACGGACCCGATAGAATCAATTGATCAAGCGGTGAAGTATTTCAAAGGTGTTCTCGCAAAAGGTGAAAGTTTAGGTGTCGATATTCAGACTATGATTCAATCCTATAATTTCGGTGGTGCTTATATGGACTTTATCGCTTCCAATGGTGGAGAACATAGTGAGGACTTAGCAAAAGATTTTTCTATGATACAGGTTCAAAAAGACCCTTCTTATAACTGTAACGGTAATACTGAAAACTTCCGTTACCCTTACTGTTACGGTGATTTCACTTATGTTGGAAAGGTTATGGCATATGTAAGTGATGGAAATATGGTTGGCGATTTAGAAAACTTTGGTGATTTTGTTGCTCCTGTTTCCCCAATGGTCTTAACGAGTGGCTTTGGTGGACGTGATAGCCCAATAGAGGGTGCTTCAACAAACCATAAAGGACAGGACTTAGATTGTACTCTTGGGGTTAGCCCTATACACACTGTTAAATCGGGTGTTGTTACTCATGCAGGAACAGCAGGGGGGCTAGGAAATGCTGTGGTTGTCCTACATGGTGATGATATTTACACAACCTACGGACATATGAGCAGTTTAACAGTGTCAAACGGTGACGAGGTGGAACAAGGAGAACAAATCGGTGTATGTGGTTCGACTGGTGTTTCAAGTGGTGCTCACTTGCACTTTGAAATTAATGTTGGTGGTATGTGGGGGAATCAAATTGACCCTTATCCATATTTCCAAAAATAAGGAGCGATAACGCATGAATAATTTATGGGAAAAATACAACAAACTGATTTTCATTGTAATTATATTGGTTTTGTTTCTTGCTGTGATGATGAAAAATTCTCAATTGAATAAATCAGAAACGAGTTTATCTGAACAAGATGAACGAGTTGCAGATTTAGAAAAAGAAATTAAGGAGCAAGAAAAAGTAGATGAAATAAAAGAGAATACAGATACATTCGATAAAGATTTAACTTGGTTCGTGACTAATACTTATGAATCGAATGATCCGTATGAGTTATACAACAAAATTAAAAATTCGGTATCGAAAGAAGTGTTAGTTCAGTTAATTGGTGAAGAAATTCCGACTGAACCGCAACCAGGTTCTGATGTAGTAACAAAAAAAGTTCAATCGGTTGATGTATATGGGAAATACGTTGGTGAAAAGATTTATCATGCTGTTGTTACATTCGATTATGAGTACGCATACAAAGATACAGTCCAAAAAATTCAAAAAGTAGTCATGATCGAACTGAAAGATATGGAAGGAGATTGGTTCGTTACTGACTTTAAAGAAGTGCAGTTGGGAGATAGTTATGCTTCTTAAAGTAATGAAATGGCTGGAATCAAAACTCTTTATTGAGCCAATCGAGAAAAGAAAAACTCTGTATTTTGAACGAACAGAAAAAGAACTTAGTGAAGAAGCGGTAAAGAATTACAAGTTTCAGTTATTCACGATATATTCTTTTGCTGTTGGACTAGTCGCAATCTATTTGATTGTGCTAGTCAAAAATTAAAGGGGCGATAACACATGAATAAGCTAAGAGTTATTTTATTATCTGCCTTTTCATTAACCCTGTTCTTTCTGTTTAGTTCTACGGTTCTAGCAAATGGTTTGAATGGTGTAGATTCTGAATTTGATAAGTCGGGAAGTGAAATCGAATCAGAAATTCAAACAGAAAAAAAAGAATTAGAAACCTATAACTTAAAGGAAATTCCCGAAGGAAAAGGGGAGTTTTTGAAAGCTTATAAAACGGAATTTGAAGAATGGAAAGAAGCAGTTCCAGGCGGTAAACAGTATTACAAGCTAATGGAAAAGTACGATTATCAAGAAGGTGAATTTACCTGTGGTAAGTTCGATATTCTGTGTCACATTATCAACTTTGGCTATGTAACAGGAACTTCAATTGTGAGTGCGCTCTTATCGCCACTCGAAAAACTAGCGATTGCACCGGAAGAAATCTTGAACGATTCAACATTGAACCAATTCAAGACCGCATTTAAAACATTTACGACTGCGTTACTTGGGGTATTCATCATCTTCCAGTTACTCAAAATCTACTCATACAGAATGACGAACCACTCTGATACATCAGGAGTTTTAAATGAAAAGATATTGAAATTGATTTTTGCTAGTGCTTTGTTATTCGGTTACGAAAAGTTTTTCTCTGCGATCCTAAATATTCAATATCGAGTAAACTTCGGGATATTCAATTACATTTCAAATTCACAAGAAGTTACTCAAAATATTATGTTGAATATGCTTTTAACTCCAAACGGAACCATATTTGTGATTCTGATTCTACTCTTTGCGATTCTGTTAGCAGTGCTTTTCTTCCAAATGGTTTATAGCTTTGCATTGGTCGGCATTTTATACGTCGCTGGGCCAGTTGCGGTCACAACGATGGTAAATGATGATTACAATATGTTCTCACTTTGGTTGAAAACGCTTATTGCTCGTTTCTTAACCCTCGCTTTGCAAGGGTTATCCGTTGTTCTTGCTTTGTCTTTTGCTTCTCGTATCGCTTTCTTAGATGGGAATATCGGAGTTTTCGATTCAATTTTCGATAAGGTACTCGCTCTAACATTTCTGATTGTTGGAATGTCGATACCTGCACTATTAAAAGACTTCGGTAACAGTTCAGGAAGTGGACGTGCGGTAACAGGTGGAGCAAAAGCAGTTACTACAACGATATTAAGAAAATAGAAGTGTGAGTGGTGCAAGTTCATTTATGATCTTGCACCACTCAAAAATATAAAAACAGGAGTGATTATATGAAAAAGCTTTATGGTTTGGTTTCTATTATGTCGTTGCTTTTAATTTTATCGGCATGTGGTAGCAAAGCGGAATTCAAACAAGTCAATGAAGATGAAGCTATTAAGATATTAGATTCAAAAACAAGTTTTCTATTCTACATGGATAACCATGATAGTGCTGAACCATACAAAACGTACATGAAAAGTTCAGCTGAAAAGAGCAAAACAACAATCAATTATTTTATTGATAGCGATAAAAACGCAACTGGTAGGAAAACCGAAGGAGATTATGAAAAACCGGAGGACTTCGACAAACGCATTAAAGGAACTGGGGTAGAAACCTACTATATTCACGCTATAAGAAACGGTGAAGTGAAAGACAAACTTCGGGTAGATGATTATTTGGAAGGAGAATTATCAGAAATGCTGTCAGGTTTTATTGAAAGAAATAAATGATTCAAAGGGGTGATAACACGTTATGGATAAGTTGAAAAAAGGGTGGTTGGCGATAACCCTAATTATGTTTTTATCGTCATTGGCTTTCTCATATGTCCTCTTAGCCTATCTGTATAAGTTTATGAGCAAAAAAGAATTTACCGAAACGCTTCAAATGCCGAAAGAGGTATTCAATTCTTTCTATATGAATGAAGATTATAAGATTATGGTTATCTTGATTCCCTTAGTAATTTTCATGGTGTTAATGTACGCAATGCGAAAATCAATTTTCGTTCATGAGTATTCGGACGCTTCTGCTTTTGGGGTGAAGGGTAATGCGAAGTTTGGCAATCCCGACAAAATTATGAATGACAAAGTGCTTGTGTCTAATCAAAAATATGGGTCATTAAAAAAAACAATGAATTTAACGGACGGTATCATTTTAGGAATTGCCCCTGATACTAAAAATATATTAGTAGTTGGAGATAAAACTTCACTTGCAACAAAAAATATTTTCATCAATGGTTCTAGTGGTGCAGGTAAAGGGCAAGCGTATGTTTTGAATAACATCATCAATAACAAAAACGAAAGTATTATCGTTATTGACCCAAAAGGGGAAAACTTCTCTTTAACCGCTCAATTAAAGATAGATCAAGGCTATAAAGTTTATAACGTAGATTTCAGAAACTTTGAATACTCTCGATACAATCCATTAGATTATGTACGCAATGATGAAGATGCACAAAAAATATCTTCAATCATTACCAGTAACAGCGGTGCAGACGAAAGTTTCTTCACTGAAAGGGCAAGTAAACTTTTAGCGGCCCTGATTAGTTACGTGAAAAGCGAATTTCCTGCGGAACAGGCGAACATGGCGAAAGTTCAAGAAGTCTATCAAGAACACGTTACGGATATGAAAAAATGCAATGTATGGCTTGAAGAAATGTCTGATAGTCAACCTTCAAAAAAGTTAATGCAAAGTGTGTTAAGCACCTTAACTTCTGAAAATACTCGTGCTTCTGTCTTATCAAGTTTTGATAGTATCACTTCAATATTTAACTTTAATCGAATTAAAAAAATGACAGAAACCAGTGATTTCAAATTCAATGATTTCGTTGAAGAAAAAGCGATTATATATGTAAAAATTTCAGCACCAACAAACCCTTATAAAGCGTTAACCAGTGTTTTCATCGGACAGATGATAGATGAATTTTTCGCTATTGGAGATAAAGATCCATTAGGTCGATTAAAGACACCAGTACATTTTTTATTAGACGAGTTTCCGAACATCGGACGAGTAGACGGTTATCAAGAAACACTAGCTTTATGTCGTGGTTATCGAATGTATATGCACACGATTGTTCAAAACATAACTCAATTAGAAGAAAAGAAACTGTACGGTAAAGAGCAAACTCAATCCATTTTATCGAATCACTCGGTAAAGCTAATTCTAAAAGTTGGGGAACAGCAATCAGCGGAATATTGGAGTAAGTGGTTTGGTAAAACGACAATTAGTTATACAGCAAAATCATCATCTCAAAGCAAAAACGGTAAAACGACAAGTACGAACACTCAATACGAATCAAAAGATTTAGTGACACCCGATGATTTAATGCAGTTAGATGATGATAAAGCTTATTTACTTTTAGCAGGGCTACCACCGTTGTATATCAATAAAGCATGGCAATACCTTGTGTATCCTAACTTATTAACTGATAAGAATAGAGAGTTGAATTATCTCAATATCCGCAACTCACTAGGGTATACCGATGAACCGATGAACTTTGAAGGAGCAATTGACGATGGTTTAGTAAATATCTTTGAGAACTATCGAAGTGATCTAGCCATCGAAAAAGAGAAAAAACAGGAAAAATTAAATGTAGCTGCCGTTGAGACTATATCAAATCAACTGGACGAGATAGAAGCGATTTACAACTCACTAGACGTACAGGAAGAAGCACCAGTTGAGTCTGACGTACAGGAAGAAGCACCAGTTGAGTCTGACGTACAGGAAGAAGCACCAGTTGAGTCTGACGTACAGGAAGAAGCACCAGTCAAGTCTGACGTACAGGAAGAAAAGAAAGAAGAATCCCTAGAAGATTTGTTGAAGTTTTAATAAATTCAATTTAAGGAGCGATAACAAATGATTAAAAACTTAAACCGATATGGTGAAATTGATTTCAAGAAAAATGAAGGTGTCTTTTCAATCCCACTCATTCGTTTGAAAAATGATGATGTTGAAGTTTTAGAGGAAAATTATCAAAACCGAATTAAAGAATTGGGGTATGTAGATACATTTTTGTACGCAAACCACATGAGCCTAGTTCGTGACCGTTTGCAAATGTCTTTTGATTTATCCGAAAGCGTTGATTTTCACCACTTGCAACAGGTTCCCTTTGAAAACAAATTAAACTACTTCAAAACGATGGTTGAAATTGCGAGTGTTGAAGGTGTGTTATGGGAGAAAAATAACTTTGTGGTGGATCTGAATGAAAAACGTGTGAAAGCACTATTATTCTATTTCGAGGGGTTTGAGGTTTATAAAAAGGATTCTGCCCTAGACGGATTAAAACAGATTTTGCTGTTATCTTTAACAAAGTTAAATCGTATTTTAGGGAAACCGAAACGCGCAGATTTCATCGAGCAAGAAGAAATTGTGATTCGTTTTGCAGAAGATTTATTACGCGCGAACAGCGTTGGAGAAATTAGTAGTTTAATAGAAGCGTGTGAAAGTGAAATTGAATATGAAAAAGCGAAGTTAGAAGAAGAAATGTTGGAACGACAGAAAAACAATAAATTTAGTCAGTTCCGAAGCAAGTTTAATAAACCTAAAAAAGAACTAACTCCTGAAGAACAGATGAAAAAACAGTTGAGTGCTACTACTGAAAATGACAAACCGAAAAAAGGGTTATTGGATAAAATTACTTCACCAAAAGGAATGGTCGGAACGATTGTTGCTTTCGGATTGGTATTTTTGATTTATTCGGTTACAGTCAATGGTACACAAGCACAAGACAATGAAATTGGCGAAGTTGCTAAACAAGAAGCTGAAGCTAAACAGCAGAAAAAAGTAATTGAAGCATACCGTAGCTATATTAACGGTGGAGAAGAAAATATTAATAATGCCTATGGAATTTTAGAAGGTATCGGATATGAAAATCTCTCCAAAAAAGATAAAGCGGTCTTGATTGACTGGTTGATTGAACAGAAACAATTTTCAAAAGCAGTTGCAACAGATAATGAAGCCAGCTATAAAGTTGGAGCACACCTAGCAACACAAGAAAACGGTTTGGAAGAATTGGAGAAATTAAAAACATCATTTGATGATAATAAAGTAATTGCCTTTGACGTTGCGAGTTTGAAAAACCAATATCAAGTAGTTCTCGATAATAAAGATATTCACTACAACGAAAGACGAGCGAAAAAGCTCGTAGAAGCCTTTGCAATGAACAATCAGATTGATGAATTAAGATCGTTCATGGATAGCATTAAAGAAGATGATCGAGACAGCTATGAAAACCTTTTAACTTTCAATGAGCGTTATTCAACTACTTTCACTGAAAAGAGAAAAATCACTGATGAACTCGACAAATTAAAAGCAGAAGTCAAAAGTTTGAACGAACAAATCAAGTCAGAAAAAGGCGATGATAAAAAGAAATCTTTAGCTAAACAGCGTGACGAAAAGAACAAAGAAATTGAGACAATTAACAACCGAATCAAACAGATTAACGAATCAATTAAAGAATAAAGATTAGCAATACACCAGTAAATTTGTTATAATTGAAAGTGTTATCGCCCTTGGTTTTATAAATCGGGGTACAGACGAACCTTCTCATAAGGGTTCGTCTTTTTTATTGCTTGGTTTAAAAAGAGCAACGAACGTTTTTCAGTTCGCTGCTCTTTTTAAATTTCTTTTATTTCTTCTTCGTAACTGTTTTTGATTTTATAAATGGTGTTTCTCGAAAGGTCTGTTTTCCTTGAAATATGTGATGCCGTTTCGCCCTAATTAATGCACTTTGGATATACCAATTTGCTCCTCAATCTGACTACTACGAATTGTTACCATTGTATATTCTAAGTGCTTTTTAGTAAACTTTCCAGGCTACTTTCTTTAAAGTCATGGCCTTTCAGTTCGACGATCGTATCCCTTTCAAACTCTGCAAAGGCCTACATGTCATTAAAGATTAGTCGTTCAGTTGGTGTCTTCAACCAGCCCCTTATTTAAAACAGTAACTTTGATATCTCTTTCCTATCACTCCAATTACTTTTATTTTATTGATTTAGCCCTAGATTGCAATTCAAGTTCATACTGGTTATACCCAAAATAATATTACATTTTCAACAATTAATATGTTGCGACATTACGGGAATGCCCATAATAAAAATGATAATGTTACAATTGATGCATTGAAATTTTAGGAAACTAGCGTAAGGGTTCAAAGCAGCCCGATATCGTTCTGCTATAACAGAAAGATTATTTTTCTCGATAAATAACAATTATGGATGGTGAAGAAGATGACGACGACAAATAACTATAAAAGTTTCATTTCGCTATTGGAAGAAATAGATAAAGAAGAACGTACACAACGGGATCGGGGTACTCTATTTGAGTTACTAGTGATTCCTTTTTTTCGAAAAGAGCCAGCGTATGCCCGCTTGTTTGATATAGTATGGACACTAAGTGATGTACCAGATGAATATAATATCCCTAAAAAGGATACTGGCGTAGATTTGGTAGCAAGAGAACGAGAAACAGGAGATCTAGTTGCAATTCAATGTAAATTCTATTCAAAAGAGACGAAAATCTACAAAGATGATATTGATTCCTTTTTAAACGAGGTCGGGAAGAGCTACTATTCAAAGGGAATTGTTATTGCTACTACTGATAAGTGGAGCGTAAATGCTGAAGAAGCACTAGGCAATCGTGACAAGGATATTCAACGTATCGGTTTATCCCATTTTTATGAGAGCCAGATTGACTGGTCCTCTTATTCGTTTAGCAACCCAACTGAAGTGAAGTTACATGCTAAGAAAACACCAAGGCCCCATCAAGTACCAGCAATTGAAGCAGTTGTAGAAGCTTTTAAAACAGTTTCCAGAGGGAAAATGATTATGGCGCCAGGAACAGGAAAGACCTATACCTCTATGGCTATTGCGGAGGAATTGGCTGCCAAAAAAGATGGGATTTTTAGAGTCCTCTACTTAGTTCCTAGTATTCAATTGCTTTCTCAGACTTTGCTTGGATGGAATGCGGATTCGAATTTTCAAATGGACTCCATTGCTGTTTGTTCTGACCGTAAAGTTACAAAAACACAAGGCAACACAAAAATTGAAGATATCGCTGCAGCTGATATAGGCTATCCAGCAACAACCAACTATGAGAAGTTGCTTGAATATCAAAATAAGATAGAGAGTAACGATGCGCCTGGTGATTTCTTGACGGTTTTTTCTACTTACCATTCAATCGATGTTATTATTGAGGCGCAAAAAAATGGTTTCTATGAATTTGACTTAGTTGTCTGCGATGAAGCTCACCGCACTACTGGTGCAACTGAGCAGGGGAAAGAAGACAGTAGCTTTACCAAAGTCCATTATGATCACAATATTAAAACAGAAAAACGCTTATATCAAACCGCTACACCTCGCGTATATGGTGATGCAGCTGTACAAAAAGCAGTGGAAATGTCTGTTGTCATTGCAGACATGGACAATCCTGAACTGTATGGAGAAGAATTGTTCCGCATTGGATTTGGTGAGGCTATAAGAAATGGTATTTTAACAGACTATAAGGTAATGGTGTTAGCCGTTGATGAGGAAATGGTTGCTCGTCGTTTCCAGCAGATGCTTGCAAACAAAGATTCAGAATTAGAGTTCGATGATATAACGAAAATTATTGGTTGCTGGAATGGATTAGTGCGAAGAAAGAGTGATTCAGATGTAGCGCTTGGAGCGCCAATGAAGCGTGCTATTTCCTTCACAGGCACAATTCGAGAATCCAAATTAATCACGGATATGTTCTCACATGTTGTTGATCAATATTTGAATATAGATTCTGAAGACGATAATCAATACAGCGTGGAGATTGATCATGCAGATGGTTCAATGAATGCGCTTGAAAAGAACAAAAAAATCTCTTGGTTGAAAGGCGATGTTCCAGATAATACTTGCCGGATTTTATCAAATGCGCGCTTTTTAACAGAAGGAGTAGATGTCCCTGACCTGGATGCCATAATGTTCCTAAAGCCAAGGAAATCTAAAATTGATATTGCTCAGGCAGTTGGACGAGTTATGCGTAAAGTAGACGGGAAAGATTATGGCTATGTTATCTTGCCAATCGGTGTGCCAGCAGGCAGTGATGTAAATAGCCTACTGGACAACAATGAGAAGTACCGGGTTGTTTGGGAAGTATTAAACGCTTTGCGTTCCTTGGACGAGCGTTTCGATGCCTCGATCAATAAGCTGGAACTAAATAATAAAAAACCTGACCAGATTCAAATTATTGGTGTTGGTGATGCTCCAGAGGACGGGGTGTTAAAACAACAAGTTGATCAATTATCATTGATGCTTACAGAAGGAGATTTATCCGATCTAGAACGTGCCATATATGGGAAAATTGTTCGTAAAGTTGGGAATGTGCGTTATTGGGAAGATTGGTCAAAAGACGTTGCTGAAATTGCACAACAACATATGATGCGTATTCGAGTGATGCTAGAAGACAAAGATAGTAAGGCTTATATGGAATTTATGAAATTTGTTAAAAGCTTGCGTCATAATATCAATAATTCAATTACTGAGGAACAGGCGATTGAAATGTTAGCTCAGCATTTAATTACAAAACCAGTATTTGAAGCATTGTTTGATTCGTATAGCTTTGTAAATAATAATCCGGTATCTAAGTCGATTGAGTCTATCTTGGAAGTACTAGACGAGCAGGGGCTTATGAAAGAACAAGAACGACTAGATTCCTTCTATGAAAGTGTGCGTATACGTGCTGAAGGTATTGATAACTTAAAGGCAAAACAAGATATCATCATTCAACTGTACGAAAAGTTCTTTAAAGTTGCTTTTAAGGAAACAACAGAGCGGTTGGGGATAGTCTTCACACCTGTAGAAGTTGTTGATTTTATCATTCACTCAGTTGATGATGTACTGAAAAAACATTTCGGGAAATCATTAGCGAGTAAAGGCATACATGTACTTGATCCGTTTACAGGCACTGGAACATTTGTAACTCGTTTATTACAAAGTGGATTAATTTCAAAAGAAGATTTATTGCGTAAGTATACACAAGAAATACATGCAAATGAAATTGTACTATTAAGTTATTATATTGCAGCAATTAATATTGAGGAAACGTTCCATAGTATTCATGGAGGCGAGTATATTCCGTTTGAGGGTATTGTTCTCACAGACACCTTTGAAAGTACAGAGGAGAAAGATTCCTTCATTAGTGAATTATTTGATGAAAATAATGAACGATTAAAGAAGCAACAACAAGAGCCTATTTTCGCGATAATTGGTAATCCACCTTATTCTGTTGGGCAAACAAATGCAAATGATAATAATTTAAATATAAAGTATCCTTATTTAGAGAAGAGAATTGACCAAACATATGCAATAAATTCTTCATCCTCTCTTAAAAAGTCTAATTATAATTCTTATATGAAAGCTATACGGTGGGCAACTGATAGGATTGCAGATAAGGGAGTAATTGCATTTATTACAGCAAATGGATATATTGATAAAACATCATCAGATGGGATAAGAAAAACTTTATATAATGAATTTAACCATAGTTATATTATTAATCTTAGAGGAGGTACTAATGGGAGATTAGGAGAGGATGCTAAGAAAGAAGGAGGAAATGTTTTCAATATAGTTACTGGTGTAGCCATTTGTTTATTAGTTAAAGACTCTTCCGATGAACACAACATTAATTATTATGATATTGGGGAATATTTATCTGCTAAAGATAAATTAGAAATGCTAAAGAATAATGAATCGGTAAAACATATTGAATGGAGACAGATTACACCTGATGATAATGGTGATTGGATAAATCAACGCGACGTTGATTACGACAAATATCCTTCGGTGATAGAGTATTTTAATGATAAGGTAATAGGTGTAAGCACAAATAGGGATGATTGGGTATATGGTTTTAACAAAAAGAATGTAATTAAATACGCTACGACAATGATTAAAAATTTCAATTCTGAAGTAGAGAAACTTTCTAAATATACTAATGATGAAAAACTTGCTGCTAGAAACCTTAATGGAAGTTTTATTAAGTGGACAAGAGGATTGAATAATCTATTATTGAAAAATCAAAATATTGAACTTGAAAGTGATAATTTAATTTTAAGTAGTTATAGACCTTTCTCCAAAAGATGGTTGTTTTATAACAGAAATATTATTGAAATGCCTGGGCGATTTAAAGAGATAATGGGGGAAAATAATAGAATCATTGTAATTACAGGCGTTGGTGCTCGTAGACCTTTTTCTGCTCTAGTAACAGATTGTATCCCAAATCTACATTTACAGGATTCAGGTCAAGGATTTTATGAATTTAATAACGCTACAAATGTTTTGTTCAAAGAGAACAGTAACATTTCTGAAAAAATTGCAGGAAAATTAGATTTGGATTTGGAAGATGTATTTTATTATGTATACGGAGTACTAAATTCAAATGAATATAAAGAGAAATATGATAATGATTTGAAAAAAGACTTGCCTAGGATACCTATTTTAAAAAATAAAGAGGAATTTGTTAGAGTAGGAAGAAAACTAGTTGAACTTCATTTGAATTATGAAAGTGTACCACTGTATGATGAACTTGAGATTAAGTATAAGTTATCGAATCCTTCTTATAAAGTCAAAAAGATGAAATTCCCTAAAAAGGATTTAAAAGAAACCATTATATTTAACTCTGATATTACTATTACCAATATTCCTAAAAAGGCATATGAATATATTGTGAATGGTAGACCTGCGATCGAATGGATTATAAACCAGTACCAAGTGAAAACTGATAAAAACTCAGGTATTGTAGACGATCCTAACCTTTATTCAGAAGACGAAAAGTATATCTTCAATTTATTGCTAAGAATTATTAATTTATCAGTTCAGACCGTAGACTTAGTGAATAGTCTGCCTCCGATAGAAATAGAAGAATAAAATATGTTTGATTAAAGGAATGTGATCCAACATCCTAACGCATGTACAGACCTAACTTATTGGTCTTGTGCTTGCATTAGGATGGATTCATTCCTTTTTTATGTAAAAAAACTTACGTAATACTCATTGAGTATCAAAGAAATAATTTATTCCGAACAAATAAATATCAATAAGGGTTTTATTATCAAGCAACAGCATTAATGTTCAAAAAAAAAGAGTAAGCCGATTTTTTTGTATCATTGGAGTGTACCCCTAGGATACATTTTTGCTTACACTAAAAACAATTGGTGTTAAAGTTGGACCAATTGATTACGGAGGGGTTAACAGCTGAACAAATAGCAACTAGAAAGGGAATAAATATTGGTATTATCCGCGAATACATGAAGCTGTCAAAGCAGATTGAGAAGCAGAAACAGGAAGCTATGAATGTGCGAGAACCGGAGTATTTGAACTGTTTTGATGAATTGTACGGGGCTAAACGAAGAAGGTCATAATGGTATGATAATGGATATTATTCCACCGTTCACTTACATTTGCATAGTGTTAAAATGATCCAAACCACGATGTGAAACCAATTCATTAGGTACACCTCCAATATATAATGTATAGCTTACAAAGGTCAAATTAAACGCTCTCAACCCCTGTACAAAGGGATTCTTACCGGTATTATCTGGGCTTGAACTTTTTTAATGCGACTAATATTGAATGGGCATTTAATATTAGCGAAGCATGGCACACCTCCTTTCCAGAATAATGGTATAATAATGGATATTATTTCACTGTTTTCGTGATATAATTTCGAACGGAAAAAGACCATTCCCCAAAAAGCTTTGAAAAAATGGGCGTATTTATTTAAGCGACTTTTGTTTACTGATAAATGCCGAAATGCTGAACCACCCTTTCCCCTGTACAGCGATTAGGTGTTGAGTTGTGATAGTCTCTCGCGTTCTCTTGCCTCTTCTTCTTGTCTCGCTGCTGTGGTGTGTTGTTATATGCCCCTATATACGGCTGTCTGTGGCACCCCGTATGCTGTTGATCCTCATTTGGGTGTAGTCGGTGCATTGTCCTGCCACACACCACCACACGGGGTTGTACATAGTACACGGCTGTTAAGAAACCCTCTTAAAAAAAGTACCGTATAAAGAAATGGATATTAAGATCCCTACCCCTATTATCATAAAAGATTCAAATGGGTTCTCCCTCATAATTTTCCCTAGTGTAGTAATCTCGGGACCCCATAATACAAATACAAACGCAATCAATACAGCTATTCCGATACCTACAAAAACATCTTTCATATTCATTTCCTCCTTTATCTTCTATCCTCTATTGTCAGAGAAATAGGTAAGTCCTTTTTTGGACTTATATAAATAAAACGAAGAGGAGGTAAGTTGACTCCTGAAAAAATATCCCCTTATTAGAGATATCGTTCTTAGGAGTGCTATTGCGGAGATTTAAAATATTTTTTTAGTTCGGGTGTCATAACTGAAAATAAATAGTGCAGATTCCCCCCGAAAATACAGCTTTCTTGCTTACTTTCTTCTGATTTCACTGTCAAAAATAAATCATGATAATAAAAGAATCACCCTATTTCTAAGGTGATTAAGTGAATTCATACAAGATTAAGTTGCTTTTTATTCTCGTTAGAAATGTAATGTTCTGTAAGGAAGTCAGATATTGGACTTGAAACAGCTTTTTCCAATAAACAAGGAACGGCATTCCCAATCTGCTTATGAATTGATCCGTTCCATTGCTGATATTGGTCAAATGCCCCGAATATTCGTAAACTGGAAGGGGCAGCGGAATGACAAACTATGATATTGAGGGAATTGCTGAGGGTGCTGTAGAGGTTGATACATCGGCAATGTCACCTATGGAAGCCCTTCAAGTTGGTTTGGCAGTACAGGACTATAAGGAGGAAAACGATATATCAGAAAGAGAGTTCAAAATTGATTATGATGCAGTGGGAGAATATTTGCGAGGTAACCAACCATAGGATAATGGGCAGTTTAGGTATATTCATCTGAGAGTTGGGGAAATGTTAACAAGATTGCTTTAGATAGCCTGGGATGGACCTGAATGGTGTGACACGGTATTAAATAGGCGTGACATAGTGTTAAATGAGGTTGACATCTTTAACAGTTAGGTATTGACAATCCCTACTCATAATTGTTATAGTTGTCTTAGATGAAAAATAGGTTTGACAAGGCTTTAGTGTTCAAGTATAATCACTCAGTTGTTTTCATTTTATTTGACAGGTATACCTTTGATGGTTATTTAATTACAATATGAAATATAAAGATAAAAAAAAGAGACGGCCGTCAAGAAGACCGACCGTCAAATAAAGAAATAGACTTTTACTTTACAATTACGATAATAAGTCCAGTGAAAACCACTAAAAATGTGCCAATTTTTAGTAGCATGTCTAAATCAATCGGAGATTTGTTATTTCCTGTATTTTCCGCATTGTTATTGTTCACACTCATCCACCCCCTATTCAATTGTGGTTAGCATAGTAGCAAACTGGTGTAGAGACCAGCTTGTACTTAACTATACAACTTATAGAATAGCAGGGATTTTTTGCCTTGTCAAATTTTAAGACACCCACAAAAAGATTCATCTGAGTACTGATACTCTGGTGGTCTTTTTTTATGTCTTTTTTTGACTGCACAGCCCCACTAAAAGTTGTTGAAGATTCTGAACTACTCCCTTAATTCTAACCGACTTTTGGCAGTAAGTAAAAAGGATAGTCAATTATTTTACATCTTGTGTCGGTGTTATTACTTATTCTACTACATTGAAACAAGCAATCATACTTTTCCGGAACAGCGAACACATTCTAGATTGAATACTTCTAAAAGAATGCTGACGTTTCTAGAATCATCGCTTTCATCCATTCTGATGCACTTATTCCAAGATAACGCCCGGTTCCTTTTCTTCACTACTAGAATTATCGGTCAATTCGAACGTCAACACTATATGTAGTGTCTCAATCTCTCTGTATACCCTAACATGTTGTGTTGTAGACGTAAATAGGTAAAAAATCTACTTGACTAACAATCGATAACTTACCCACATATACACAGCCATTTCTCCTTGTCATCGCGACCGGCATTATCAGCATTGTTGTAAATGACAGACAAGTTATAAACATAAATTTAAAATTCGAAGAAATGCCCCCTTAATATTCAAAACTTACGTTATTGTGTGAATAACAAGTTACAGTATTTGGAGGCAATACGGGGTTGTTGCAATAGAGACATTTTTTTATTACCAGAGTGCTGTCAACTTTTTCTTTGAATTCTTGGGGTTCGGCTTTTTTTCCGAAAAGCCAATGACTACACTTTTTACATTTCCTGTCAGAGATTATTTCGTCAGGTTTATAAGGACCAGAAATATAAGTTACCTTTTTACATTTTTTACAGGTTTTTATAAATACTTGTTCTTCTTTAAGAAAGCCTTCAATCCTTTTTTGGATACTTACAATATCTCGGGATGAATAGGTAGTATTTATGTCCCTAATTAAATTTTTATCTTGGCGAATTAGTGTTCGGACTCGATCTTCGTATTTTTGAACGTTCCCACAGTGATTAGATAGCCATTTTCTCAATTCTATTTGTATATCCTCCATTGGAATCATCTCCGAATATTTCGTTTTCTTAAATTATAGCAGATTGGTAAATAATAGATGTCCTTTTAATTTGACCAATGTAACATAATACATAAAAAGTTACATTAGTCTCGTTGATTTTATTGCACTTTGCCTTAAGGTAAGTCAGAGAGTGGTGCCACAACTTTTGAGTTTTGATACCTTAACTTAAAAGTTGTTAGAGTAGGAATGCTATTGAGTCATATATTAGAGCCAAAAGTAAGGATGTCTGGATTTAGATTAAAGTTTGATTATTTCGTATAAAGTCCGATAATTTATAAAAATGTTTGATACAATTTAATTGATATGCTGAATACCAAAGTTCAGCAAACGGGCCAATTTGTCGAGTAAAGGGATTACAAGTTAGGTAGTGGAATATATAACTATAGAAGTAAAATTAACTTATTGGGGTGGCAAAATGGGAGAAGAGTATCTAGTAAATTCAATGAAAGCTTTAAAGGAAATTATTTCAGAAGAGTACGTCGGGCCTTATTTTGAAAGATTTGAGCAATTCAGTGAAATATGTAATTATAAAAAGATTAACTATTGTATGGATGAATATATAAATGCCGAACTTGATATTCGAACCGCTGGAACGCGAGGTATTGGAAGAATGAGTGACGACATTCCACGATTCGGGGGTTATTTTAGAAAACAAATAACAAAGATCTCTGAGGAAGAGGTAATAGAATTAGCACACAATATTAAGCAAATCCTATACATTGGGTATTTGTCCCATGTTTTAAGTTTGGAAGAAACATTAAAAACTCCAACTACATCATCAGAGGATGCACTATTCAAAAAATGGATACCTGGTATTTATGCATCAAACATTGGAGATATTCCAGACCCATTAAGTAATTGGATATTCGGGGGTTCAGAGGAAAATCTAAACAAGCTTAAAAAAATAATGAAAAGTAATGGTTTGATAGGTGGAGGATTTATGCAAGCTGATAAAACTGACATGATTCTAACTTATTATCCCGTAGCTGGTTTCGGACTGAGGGCCAGAGAATAATTTAACTATAATTATTATGGGTGCCACAACACGGATATTTCGGAGACTACGGTTCGACCCATTAACCACCTTTTAACAAACGGATACGTTGGTTAAAAGGTAGTTAATGGTGATGTTTTTAAACAATCGGGCGCGATTGTTGAACATCAAAAGCCTAATCTCCCTAGCGTTTAAAAGGGAAATTAGGCTTTATTATTTATTTTTGGTGCAAAATAGCACTTGAGATATGTGCAAATTAACTCCAAAAGTGACACGCTACTTTAGTAGCTGTGATTTTCCTGGATTGATTTTTAAAATTATTCCACGATTATAAATCTGCTTTTATCGTATAAATTGTATTCCTCGAAATTCCAACTTCACGATGTATATCTACGATGCTCCTGTTTGCCGAAAGTAGTTGCACAACCCGTTCATAAATAACTTTATCTTTTCCAGTAGCACCTTCATGATACCTTTTCTTGCCCCCACGATATTTACCTTGCTGCTTGGCGATTGCAATACCTTCTTGTTGGGCAGTACGAATCCGTTTACGGTCATCATCTACCATCCATGATAGTAAGGTGAAAACTATGTCGGAGACTAACTGGCCCATTCCTTCAAGCTCTTTATACTTTCGAGTATCAAGAATTGGCATATTCAATACTACTAGGTCGATTTCCTCGTCAATTAGAGATTTCCATTCATCTCGTATCTCTTCTTTATTTCTACCAAACCTACTAAGATCATGAACTACTAATACATCGCCAAATCGCATTTTTGCCCTCATCTCTTGGTAGACTGGTCGATTAAAGTCTTTACCCGATTGTTTTTCTGTATAGATTCTATCGCAGCTGAATACTTTCAGTTCCTTCAACTGTCTTTCTAGATTCTGTTCTTTCGAACTGACACGAGCATAGCCGAAAATCATAAGTATTCCCCTCCATTCAATGAACAACCCTGTTTGAACAATTCTATGTCTTGATTCTACTACATTCGAATGTGTTTGGACAGGGTATACCTTAAATGAACAACCCTTTATATTACACTTCCTGTGTTTTTGTCACAACTTCGCTTATAACATCAATTGCGTGTTGCAAGGCTTCTTGCTTACTATTGAAAAAAGGTTTAAATTCAACTTTTAATGACTGGAATAATTCGTAATCGGTACTACTAACTGTTTCAAATGATGGAAGAATGTTTTTATTTACTTGAATCTCATAACCATATTGTTCATCGTCCAATAAGTTTAATAAAGTAATATCCGCTGTTTCTTTCCCTTGTAATCTAAATCTAAATGTTTCCACTCCATATAATATATCTCCATCGTTTTGATAATTGAATTTCAAATTAATCTCTCCTTTAAATTTAGGCTACTTGTCTTTTCTGAAAAAAACGGAACGCTTTGAATGAAAGAAAACCTATCATGAAGATCGGGACGAATATAACCGCAAGCGCAAACAGCATTAACGGTGATACCATGAAAATAAAAGTATTGAATAGAAACCCTGTACTTTCTAGGACTACCAACAAAGCGATTAACAGGACTATCCATTTTAAAATTTTTAACATGAGAATTACCCCCTTTGGTAAGTATACCAAAAGGGATAATTCCCTCTTGGTTGTATTTTAGATTGCTAACAAGTGCTTTCTAGCAATGCGTTTAGCGGTCTGAAAGTTTTCAATCATACTCGCTATGGTTTTGCCCTGAAAATCAATACGGTATCGAGTAGGCACGTTTTTAGATACAAGCGAGATACTTAGAGATAGATACGAGCATGATCCGCGCGAGTTTCTATGTCTTAGTAGACCTGGAAGGCTACCCCTGCGAATGTATTTGCTCTGAAATGGCTAGATTTATCATAAACACACTCTCTAAAACGCTCTATAACGCATCTAGAAACAACTTTACGGACAATGCCCCACTAAACGACTCTAGTTATTAATCATTTACTACCTCTGCATAATATCCATAAATTCATCCTCGTTTATAACCTCGGGTTCAAAAACAACATTATCAATATCTTTTGTATAACGGATAATCTCCCATTCCAATGTTAAATCACCTTTAAACTTTTCGAGCAATGGCATATTCAATCTAAAATTCAGGATGTTTTCTCTTTCAATAGTACTTCAATTGTTTGGAGAAGTACGGTAATAGATTGCATTCTTTTATGGAGATAACCATAATCAATTTCGTCATATGGACTTTGAACTGCTTGGATAACGGAAGCTAACTGCTCTGCAATGCTTTTTATTTCTTCCATTTCAAAGGATTGGTTTTTAATCTGCTGTTCTTGTAGCAAGCGATCCATTTCCTCTTTCGATAAATCGGCTTGTGCTTCATAATCAGCGGGGGCAAGAAATGTTTTTAGTA
>NZ_JACFTD010000026.1 GCF_014282005.1 Sporosarcina sp. BP05
AAAGCACTGGATAAGCTACTTCCATGGTCGAAGACCCTTCCACCAGACTGTCACGTTCCAATTAAAACTAAATAGAGCATATAATAAGCGCCCCCTGAAAGACAGGTGGGCGTTATTTGACGCTTACCTATAATTAAATAAACATAAAAAAAAGCAGACAAATTAACAAATGTCTGCTTTTTTTTATGTTTATTCAGGCGTGTGAATTGCCTGTCTTGTGTGACGCAGGTACACCAAACTATTTACTGTGTATCCTACTAGCCTTTAAAATAATTAATCTAACCTCTTTGGAATGGTAAGAATTACAGTTGTTCCTTCCATTATAGAACTTTCATAAAATAAGCCATATTCCGGACCATATGTAAGTTGAACGCGAAGATGAACATTTTGTACTCCATACCCTTGCGTTTTGGAAGTTAATAGTGTATCCATTGTTTGTTTTTCTATTCCACAACCATTATCAGATACCTTGAAGATCAGATCGTCACCTGCTTGTTTTCCTATTATTGTTAAAACTCCTCTTCCGGGGGTTTCTTTGTGGTCAATTCCATGATTTATAGCATTTTCCACTAATGGTTGCAATAGGAGATTTATCATAGAATACTTCAAAATTTCTTCCTCAATCTGATAATGAACATCAAATGAATTTGTATGCATCATACGCTGAATTTGAATATAGGAAGTTGTGTTCTCCAATTCATCACTCACAGAAATATTATTTTTTCCTCTATTTAAAGTTGTACGGTAAAACGTTGAAAGAAGTTGAGCCATTTCACTAATATCTCCCTGATCAGCGATAATTGCCTTACTGTTAATAAGAGACAAGCTATTATAAAAAAAATGAGGATTAATTTGAGCTTGTAATGCCTTCATTTCATATTCTTGCTTAGCGATTTTGCTTTTATAGACTTCATTAATCATATCTTGTAGTTTATGAACCATATTTCCAAACTTTTGTATTAAACTACCTATTTCATCTGTGGCTGTGGTAGTTACAGTTACAGACAAATCGCCTCTTTCAATTTGCTCCATATTTTTTGCTAGCATTAATAGCGGACGAACTACTACTTCGGAAAGAAAATAGATTGGTAAAAATAAAATTAAAATACATAAATAGACGACTATGGTAAATGTGAATCTAATCGGATGAGTAAAATCATAAACCGTGCCCAATGGTCGATAAATGTATGCTGTCCAATTATAAAAAGGTAGATACTCTTTTTTATAAATATACTTATCATCTAATGTTCCGTTGTTTAATTTTACTAGGAGTTGATCGTCAGTTAATGAGTAAGCCATATTATTTTCTGTAAATTGATTAAATACATAAACAGGCTGATTATTTTCATTAAGAAGGATTAGACCATAATTTTCTTCAAATATATTAGAGGCTGTTTCAAAAACCTTATCATAATTAATGTCCATATAAACAATGTTCGTATTATTATACTGACGATCAAATATTTGACTTGCAATAAGAAAAGACCTGTCAGTTGCGGATGCAATTAATTTTGGTGTGGCAGTTTCTAAAATACTTCCAAACCAACTATTTTGTTGAATATCTGCCAACGGACGAAGTGCACTACCATGGGGATGCATTATATTATCGCTATATATTGTAATTTTTCTAATATCACTATGTAAAAATTGTGAGGTATCTATTAAAGGATCGAGTATATCTCGGTAAAATAAATACATTTCATGATTATTTTTATATGTGGCCGTAACGCCTACCTTTATATCTTCGTTCCACACAATATTATTAATAACATTCAAATAAGAGTTCACTTTATAATCTAGATTTGAAAGAGCTTGATGAAGAGATTCATCCAAAACTTCACTTTCGCGTGTAATTAATAAATTTTGAATTTGATAATACCCAAATCCCCCCAAAGTAATGACGGGAAGTAGGCTTGCTAATAGACAGATAGATAGAATTTTAGTTCGGAACTTTAAATTTGAAAACCAAGATTTGAATTTTTTCATACTAAAACGTCTCTTTCTGTTTTCTCTCCATTTGGCGGTATTTCTCAGGACTAGACCCAAAATGCTCTCTAAAACTTCTTACGAAATATGAAATATTATGATAGCCTACAGTAGTACATATATCATTAATTTTCATATTTGTAGTAAGGATGTGATATTTTGCGCTGTCCATCCTAATGTTTTTAATGTATTTATTTATTCCACAACCGGATTCTTGAATAAAAATCTCACTTAGATAACCAGGAGTCAAATACACTTGTTCAGCTAGTAGATTTAGACTTAAATCTTCCGCGTAGTGCTCATGTATGTATTGCTGGACAATGTTGATAACGTGCTTTGGCGTTTTTTCCTTGAACTCTAATTTATTTATAACCTCATTTTGTACTCCAATTAAAATTTCTTCAATTTCGTAAAAATGCAAACAAGAATAAATTTCTTCCACTTTCTTATTTATAAATTCCTTCTCATAGTGTGGAAGCTCTTGACAAAGCATCTGTAATAGTCTTGAAAATAAATAGCGTACATTAATATGGGATATTTCTTGTTTAGATTGATATTTTTTAATTAAATTATCAATGTTTTTTCTTAAGTTATTACTATCTACAAACTGAAGTGCTGTTTGTATGGATTGAAGGATGTGTTCATCCTGTTCAAGATAGTCATTATTTTCTTTTGAAACGGCATCAACTGGATAAATATAAATATCCGTATAAAAGAATCTTTCCTCCAAATACTGTTCTAATTCATCGTATACGATTGGAATCATAGTTGGAGATGAAATCTCTTTGCTGACAGATAGGTAACAGTTTACTCCATAAATTGAATAGACGTGTTTTTGGATTTTTGCTGCTATCGGCAAAGGTTTCAAATCCATCCTATTTCCTTTAAATATCAACAGAATTTGAAAAGAACTCAAATTAATAAATTCAAATGAAGCATAGTGAATAAACTCCTTTATCTGTCTATAAAAGGAAGAAGAGTCCTCTTCTCTAGGTAATCTATCAAAAAATGGTTCCTCAAACTCCATTAATATCATCGATGTATAGTCATTTAAAAAAGTGAAATCAATTGTTGGGTATTCATTTGAAAGAATATCGATAGGCGTCTTGTTTATTAGACGGTAAAGAATATGTGTTTTAAGAAATGCGGTATTCGCTTCTCTTTGTTCTAATTCTTTCTCTTGGCTTTTTATGGTCTCTATAACTGATGTAATCGTATTATGAAATTCAGTAGGCTTGACTGGTTTTAATATATAATTTGTTGCTCTTAATGAAAGAGCTTTTTTAATAAACTCAAAATCATCATGACCACTAAAAAAGATAATTTGGAGATGAGGATACATCTCTCTAGCATTAGTTGCCAGTTCTATTCCACCTATAAAGGGCATTTTAACATCTGTAAATAAGATATCTACAGGATGCTTCATTAACTGCATCATAGCCTCTTTTCCATTGGCGGCTTCCTCAATATCAAGCTCGACACTATACTTATTTAGAAGAAAACGAATGACATTACGTTCATCTTTTTCGTCATCTACTATCAAGATACGGTACATGGCTGTCTCCCCCTTAAATTTAATAAAGATTATATCACTGAGATATTTTTATTACAATTTGAGTAAAAAAAGTTCGGAAGTGTAAAAACTTGTGTAAAAGAATATATAAAAAAAGAAAGTCTTTTTTTTGGTAGAATTAAGTCACCACAACCAATTCCAGAAAAAGGTCTCCCTGTGAACAGTTTACAACAGATATTGTACAAGCTCTAGTCCAAAATCAAGATAGTAACGAAGTTTATCTTTCGCATTTAGAAACAGCTGTAAATACGCTACACGATGCCGTATCGGTTTATATGGAGCACGCGTGATGCAAGCTGAGATGCTTAAAACAACAGAAGAAAAAAGTGAAGGTATATAAGATAAGAGTGGATTGTCATTTACGTAAAACAAATTAATACTTCTAAATGTTCCGCAAAATGGTACATGAAAACGGTTTATTTAATATTTATGAAAAACCATAAGTCAATTACACTAAGAGTGTGTTAGAAACAAAGAGTTACTGCTTTCATTGTTTCAATAGGGCTATCAACAACATTAAAATAAAATTAGTAGGGGGAGAACCATGGAATACAAATCATTAGTTAAACGTTTTTCAATGCTATCGATGACGGCTTTATTGACATTATCATTAGCAGCATGTGTCGAAAAGTCAGATTCATCTAAACCTGTATCAGAGAATGGAGAAAAAGTTATCACAATGGGTCGCGTAACGTCTGCCAACCCAAAATTACCTCAAGGTGATAGTTACGAGGATAACGCGTATACACGTATTGTTAACGAAAAGTTAAATGTGAAGATTGTAGATCAATTTGAAGCTGAAGGCGATGATTATAGTAGACAGGTCGCTCTTGCCATTGCTTCAGGAGAATTACCTGATATGATGCGAGTGGATTCAAAGGATGAATTAAAAGAAATGGTCGAAAACGATTTAATCGAAGATTTGACTACCTACTATGATAAAAATGCAAGCGATTACATTAAAGATATATATGAATCTTATGATGGCAGAAGTTTGGCTGATGCTACATTCGATGGTCAGTTAATGGCGATCCCGGCAACAATTGGAGATGGAGCACCAAATATGATTTGGATACGAAAAGATTGGTTGAATAAGCTTGGAATTGAACTTGATACTGATGGAAATAAAGCAATTACGTTAGACGAATTGGAAAAAACCGCAAAAGCTTTCTTGGATAACGACCCTGGTGAATCCGGAAATCCTGTAGGGATACCATTTGCTAGTTGGTTAAATGCCGGGGATTATGGTGGTTCTGCATTTGCAATGACCGCTATTGCAGAAGTTTTTGATGCCCACCCCAGATTTTGGTTAGAAGGAAATAATGGAGATATTATTTATGGTTCAACATCAACTAACACGAAGCAAGCACTAGGAGTTATGGCAGATTGGTTCGAAAAGGGAATTATTGATCCACAGTTTGGCACAAGAACTTGGGATGATATCATGGCACTTCTTACTAATGGGCAAACAGGGATTACTACTGGTCCATGGCATCTCCCAGACTGGGGACTATCTACAGTAAGAGCAAAGAATAAGGATGCAGAATTTGTCGCTTATGCATTGGAAGATGAAAACGGCAAAGTAAATGTCACACATAATAATCCAACTGGTCAATTTATCGTTGTAAAAAAAGGATTTGAACATCCAGAAATAGCAATTGAAATCTTAAATCTATTCTATGATGAAATACCAAATTCAAAGGATTTAAAAACTGAATACCCAGAAATTGAAAAATACGGCAAACTCGGAGTTGATGGTTCAACGAGACCATTTAATATCGAAGTATATAATTCGGAAAATTTATTAGAAGAATTCGCTTACATTCAGCAAGCAATCGATGGTGAAATAGCAATCGATGACATACCTTCTGCAGGTGTGAAAATTGATGCTCAAAGTGTTAAGGATTATTTAGATGATCCTGAAAGTGCTGAAACTTCAACTTGGTCAAAGTATCACTCTCGTATGCATGGACTCGGGATGATGAAGAAACTGTCAGAAGAAGATAAATTCGTATGGACAACGCCTGCCTATTTTGGAACAACGAAAGCAATGGGGAAAAAAGGGGCTAATCTTGCGAAATTAGAAGAAGAAGGTTTCATTAAAATTGTAACAGGTACAGAGCCCCTATCTTATTTCGATACATTTGTCAAGAATTGGAAAAGACAAGGTGGAGATGAAATTATTGCAGAAATAAAAGCAGAACTAGCTGGAAATTAGGTATGGATCATAATGAGGGCTGCCTGCAGCTCTTATTATGATTTGCAATGGAAGCAATTGAAAATGTAATACTATCACATCTAACTTAATTGAAGAGAAAGGCTTAGCTCAGATTCTATCCTCTCTATTTGAGTGGGTTATGTACTAAAGAATAATTGAAAAGGTTAGCAGATAGAGCTCTTACTACTAGTATACGAGGAGGGTCTTTATGAAATCATTGCAACAGGGAAACGCAAAAAACATTTATCAAGAGAAAAAATCTAAAAAATTGATAAATATAGGCCTACCTTATCATATTATGTTACTTCCTGGAATGATATTTCTAGTCATTTTCACATATATTCCGATGGCGGGAATCTTTATGGCATTTCAAGACTATGTTCCTGCAAAAGGTCTACTGGGTTCACCATTCGTAGGGCTGGAGAATTTCACTTATATGTTCTCGCTTCCTGATATAAGTAAAATTTTTAGAAACACAATTGTAATTGCGCTTGGTAAAATAATTTTAGGGACATTATTGGCAATTGTATTCTCAATCATACTAAACGAAATCCGACTTAAGTTTTTGAAAAATTCAATTCAAACAATCGTGTATCTTCCCCATTTTCTATCATGGGTTGTATTAGCATCAGTGGTACTGAATATGTTTAATCTTGATGGATCTGTGAACCAGATTTTAACTTTTTTCGGATTCGAGAAGCTGAATTTTCTAGGCAGTAACAAGCTTTTCCAACCGTTGTTGATAGGAACGGATGTGTGGAAAGAGTTTGGATTTAATTCAATTGTGTATCTTGCAGCAATTACAGCGGTTGACCCAGGGCTTCATGAAGCCTCTAGCATTGACGGAGCTAACTGGTGGAAGAGAATTTGGCATATAACACTTCCTGGAATGCTACCGATAATACTTCTTTTGGCCATTCTAAGTCTACCCAATATATTGAACGCTGGTTTTGACCAAGTATACACCCTATATACGCCAATGGTTTATGAGACTGGAGATATATTAGATACTTATGTTTATCGAATTGGACTAATTGGCCGTGAATACAGCTTTGGGACCGCGGTTGGTTTATTTAAATCAATTATAGGCATGGTTTTAATACTATCAGCAAACAATGCAGCAAAAAGATATACAGATCGCAAATTATTTTAAGGTGGTGGGTAAATCATGGTGCAGAATAATAGCTTTTCTGGGCGATTAGGGAAATTTTCCATATATACTCTTGTACTATTTTCAGGACTCGTTTGCCTGCTTCCTCTTTGTAATATTGTTGCTATTTCATTTAGTAGCAGTGACGCAGTAGCTGCGAATGCTGTAGGATTAGTACCCATTAATTTTACTACGGATGCTTATAGCATGATTGTGGAAGATAAACAATTCTGGCGTTCGTTTGGAATTTCGGTACAACGGGTGATCCTTTCACTTATTGTTAACATGATTATAATTGTCTTAATGGCCTATCCACTTTCTAAATCTAAGAGACAATTTAAAGGTAGAAATATATATATGAATCTTATAATTTTTGCAATGTTGTTTAATGGCGGAATGATACCTACTTATTTGGTCGTGAAAAATCTAGGTCTCTTAAATACAATTTGGTCTTTGGTTTTACCAGGGGCTGTGCAGGTTTTTAGTATTATTTTGATTATGAATTTCTTTATTGGTGTACCGAAATCTTTGGAAGAAGCTGCACTCATGGATGGTGCCAATCCCTTTCAAGTGTTAATGAAGGTTTATATTCCCATTTCATTGCCAGCACTTGCGACAGTTGCATTATTTAGCATCGTTGGAAACTGGAACGACTTTTTCTCAGGATTAATTTATATGACAAAAGTCAGCAACTATCCTTTAATGACATATATTCAGTCCTTAACCATTAACATTCAAGAATTGCTAAAAGCAGGAGCTAACGCCAGTGTTTTAGAAAATGTGGCGGCAGTATCAAATAGAAATCTAAATGCAGCAAAGATTGTGATTTCCACAATTCCTCTATTGCTTATATATCCAATGTTACAAAAGTATTTTATTACTGGTATTGTAGTAGGTTCTGTTAAAGAATAGTAGACTAAGATTTATATTAATGCCGCATCAACTGCGATACATTAATTAAAGGGTATTCATGAGCGAGGTTAGTTTCATTTCAATATGAATTCATGCCTACTTGAGTCAGAAAGCTTTCGTATAGGTATTGCGGAAACAATGAAATGGATTCGCAACATGAGTATTAAAAAAACAAACCATTTTAATCGCTTTTCTAAAGCTAGTGTAAATCTTACTTATTGAGGTGCTATATGAAAAATTTATTTGAAATGGAAGGGCCAATTTTTAGATTTTCATCTAGAATAGGTCAGCTGATGGTATTAAACGGTATTTTTATATTATTTAGCCTTCCAATTATTACGATTGGCGCATCAAGTACTGCTTTATACTCAGTAACTTTAAAAATGGTTAGAAATGAAGACGAAGGTGTATATAATGGATTCATACAAGCATTTAAGAAAAATCTAAAACAAAGTACACTAATTTGGATTGTCTTATTGGCAGCAGGATTCATCTTATTACTGGATTATAACTACTTACAGTCATATAAAGGAAAATTAATTTCATTAGTTATAGTGAGTCTACTGTTATTCACGTGCGTGTATCTACTATTACTAATATTAACTTTTCCTTATGCTGCTAGATTTGATAACACAGTAAGAAAAACGGCAGTTAATGTTTTGAAAATCGCAATTGTAAATCCTTTTCAAACTATTCCTGTGCTAATTTATTCTATCGTTCCAATTTTGCTCATGTTACTATCTCCACAGTTTTTTATTTTAGTACTCTATATAAGCATATTTTTTGGTTTTTCTTTAATTGCTTATATGAATTCATTTATCCTTCGAAGAATATATGAAAAATATTAATTTCATGCGCCTCAAAATTACAGAAGTAACAACTATTTACGTGTATTCTGCTTAAATAAACCATAAACGGGCAATCTAATTCGTACATGAATAGGAGTGATTTACCCATGTCCGATGTTCAAAAAAACTGTCCCCTTACATCCGTTGAGGCCATTGATACTATTGAAGAGGTAGCGGGGTTATATCCTGCCTATCGGCGGGCACATGCAAAAGGAATTGGATTTGATGCAACATTCTCTCCAAATGGCTGTGCCGCCCCTTACACAACTGCAATCCATCTACTACAGCAAAAAACTTCAGCAATCGTACGTTTCTCACATAGCACAGCAAATCCCAATCCTACTGAACAATTAGTACCCGTAAAAGGCATGGCCGTTCAATTTCAATTACCTGAAGGGAAAGTCACCAATCTTACAATGGCCACCGTACCGGTTTTTATTACGAAAACACCTGAGGATTTCATACAACTACTGCAAGCCTTTAAGGGTGATAAACTATCATTCACCGAGAAACTTTCCACCCTAAAAAATAATCCGAATTTCCATGCAGCGGCGAAAATCTTAAAAAACAGTATACCACCGAAAAGCTTTGCAACAGGACGCTACTATAGCATTCATGCTTATTATTTGATCAATGAAAACAAACAACACCAAGCAGTGAAATTCGAATGGCAGCCTATAAATAGCAGTAAGAACCCTTCCCGCATCATGTCTCTATCTAACAATGGAAATCCCATGGAGGATGAGCTATTGAATCGCTTGAAGAATGGCCCAATTCGATTCAATTTAATGATCCAACTTGCACAGCCAGGAGATTCTATTAATGACTCTACACAGGAATGGCCAGACAATCGCGAAAAAGTTTGTATTGGTACACTTTCCATACTTGAAAGACGACCTGATAATGCCGAACCTCATGTATTCGACCCAACTGTCGTGCCTGATGGTCTTCAATGTTCGGATGATCCTGTGCTTCGCTTTCGCCGGGCAGCCTACGCGGAATCAGCAAAACGAAGACATCATTTTGTAGAATTAATGGATGAGTGATTACCGCATCTTTATATCAAGAGGTTGTTAGGTATCTCGAGAGAATTATGATTGAACCTGCCAGTGCAAGAACCAGAACGGGCAAAGGCGTTTTATACCTAGTTCGGTTTTCGGTTGAATGAGCAGTATGCGAGTCAATAAAAACAAACAGCAACTACCATGAGCTAGGAGATACGTTTCCTAGCTCATTTTTATGTAATTTTGTATCTCCTTATATTTTGAAACACTCAATTCGATAAATTACTTCATTTTACAAACGGCTTAATTAAACTTAAGAATTATTTAAGAATCTCCTAAGAGGATTTTTAGAACTGTATTTTATGATAGAGAAAGAGTTCAACATGGGGAGGAGAACAATTGAAGAATGTGGACGTTAGGATTCGGTTAGGTAGAAGTATTTATTTTGTATTAGCAATAATCTTATCACTGTGTGTAACAACACAATTTTTTTTAGCTGGAATGGCTATATTTATGAGCCCAGTGAATTGGCTGAAGCACCTAAGTTTTGTCCATATTTTCGGATTTAACTTACCGTTCTTAATGATTGGTTTTGCAGTTGTTGGCAAGATGCCGCTTGGGGCTTACTTGCAACTACTTGGAGTTCTACTAACTGTTTTCACTTTGTATTTCACTGCAAATATAACAAATATAGTTCCATGGCTAGGTGCCATGCACCCGGTAATGGGCATTCTCTTATTCGCATTATCACTTTCGATTGTTTTTCAAATATGGAATTCAATTACTAATAAAAAACAACATTAGTAGGTGTAAAGAAATTGAAACTAGGAGGATATAGTAAATGATATTAGCTTGGAAAGAAATTAGTAGAAATAAGGTACGTTATTTTCTTATCAGTACAATTATGGTTGCCATTCTATTTTTGGTATTTTTCATTACTGCACTATCTAATGGTCTTGGATATGCGGACAGCGCCGCAATGAGTAACCTAAAAGCAGATTATGTAGTTTTGAACAAGGAAGCGAACGGGGTATTAATAAAATCAGGGTTTAGTAACAAGGACATTCAAGAAATTGAAAAAAAGGTAGAAGGAGATGTTTCCTCACTAAACGTATCAATTTCTACCCTTGACCGAGAGCGTAAAGGAAGCGTAGATGTTGTCTATTTCACAGTAAATAAGGAAACTTACGGAAATCCTCTTATTATCGAGGGAAAAGATATTGAGGAGCTCCTTGACGGGGAAGTTATTGCGGACGAGAGTTTGAAAAAGTTTGGATATTCCCTTAATGAAAAAGTTAAGGACTCCCGAACCGGTAAAGAGATGAAAATAGCAGGTTTTACAAAGGATCACGTCTATTCACACATGCCCGTCATTTTTGCAGACCTGTCGATGGGATTTCAATCAATGTACAGCGATACCGATATCTATAACGCGGTACTGGTGAAGGGTGCGGATTTCACCATTGCCGGATACGATGTTCAGACTGTTCAGGACACGGTGGACTCGATGCCAGGATATGCTGAGACACAAGGCTCTTTTATCGTAATGAAGACCTTCCTTATTATCATATCTGTATTTGTATCTAGCGTCTTCTTTTATATCATCACCATTCAGAAAGTTCACCAACTTGGGATTTTAAAAGCCCTCGGTGCAACAACAGTTGATATTTCAAAAACAATCCTATTTCAAGTAAGTGCGCTAACCTTGGTTGGAATAGTAGTTAGTGCATTTGCTTTCTACGGGATTGTGCAAGTGATGCCTGAGGAAATGCCAATCGCCTTCTCCGCTAATAGGATGGTATGGACTGGCATCTTGTTTTTGGTATTGAATATGATTGGTGCAATGCTTTCTGTATGGAAGGTCACAAAAATTGATCCGTTAGATGCGATGGGGAGAGTTGAATGATGAACAAGGAAATTTTAAAATTAGAAAATATATCAAAAGTTTTTGGAGACGGTAACACTGAGAATCGAGTTCTCAGTAACATTTCATTATCTATAAAGAGGGGCGAATTCGTAGCACTCGTCGGTCCTTCGGGTTCTGGAAAGAGTACCTTGTTATCCATTATAGGCGCATTATTGTCCCCTAGCGATGGCCAACTTTTTTTAGACAATCAGGCTCTTCATTCTATGACTAAAAAGCAACAGAATCAGGTTAGGGCCAAGAATATCGGATTCATATTTCAAGCCTCAAACCTCATTTCATATTTAAATGTACGAGAGCAATTGAACCTAATGGTAGCCATTTCGAGGCTTGATAAAGAGGAGGCAAAGAAGAGAATCGATGCACTCCTTCGTGATTTAGGATTACATCAGAAGGAACATCATTATCCGAAAGAATTATCCGGTGGAGAAAAACAACGCGTGGCGATTGCCAGGGCATTCATGAATAATCCATCCATAATCCTTGCAGATGAACCGACCGCAAGTTTGGATTCGAAGCGTGGCAGACAAGTGGTAGAGATGATTGCGACAGAAGTGCAATCCCGCAACAAAGCTGCCCTAATGGTAACTCATGACGAAAGAATGTTAGATTTATGCGATCGTGTCTACCACATAGAAGATGGATATTTAATAGAAAGATGTTGAACAAAAGCGTATGAACAGCTAGTTGAATCAACATTTCAGGAGCATACCGGATGCGATATCTTGTAAGCTCTGGTTTAGATAGCCATAATGAAAAGTAGTTAGAAAAAGAGGTGAGCAAATGTCCATCAAGAAACGATTAATTTTATCAAACATAGGCATGATTTTACTTCCTCTACTTCTCTTTATCCTTATAGAACTAATTATCGCGTATTTCATGTTTTATCCATTGGAAGACAAGATGAATGCACAAACCTCGGAACTTTTTCATTCCATGAGACTGGTGGTATTTATCATTTCCTTACTCATATCTAACGTAGTATTGTCACTAATTGTCTCAAAAAGTATCATAGTTCCCCTCATCAAGTTAAAGGAAGCAGCTTACCAAATTGGTCAAGGGAATTTAGATATCCCAATTGAGACGACCCTTGCTCGCAATGAACTGAATGAGTTATCACAAAGCTTTGAAGCTATGAGGATAAAATTAAAAGCAGCGGAAGAACTACAGTATCGCTACGAAGAAAATCAGAAAGAGTTAATTGCCAATATTTCTCACGACTTAAAAACGCCGTTGACTAGTATAAAAGGATACATCCAAGGTGTTTCAGATGGGGTGGCAAATACGCCTGAAAAGATGCAACGTTATATCCAGACAATCGAGAATAAGACTAACGATATGAACACGTTGATTGATGAATTAATGCTCTATTCGAAACTTGACTTACCGAATGTCCCCTATAAAATGGAGAGATTCAATCTCGTCCCTTATCTTAAAGAACATCTAAAAGAATTACAATTCCGACTCACGGATGAAAATTTAACGATTAGCCTAGAGTACGATAGCAATGACATTTTCAAGGTTAAAGCTGATAAAGAAAAGCTTAATCGAGTAATCACAAACATTATCCAAAACAGTCTTAAGTATATAAACAAAGAAACAAAACAAATAAAGATTCAATTGATTTCAAAAGAAAATGAAGTGCTAATCGAAATAACTGATAATGGATCCGGTGTTAGTCAACAAGAAATTCCTTATCTATTCAATCGTTTCTACCGGACAGATATTTCGCGGAACTCTTCCACTGGCGGCAGTGGTCTGGGCTTGTCAATCGCGAAAAAAATAATTGAAGGACATGGAGGTGTAATTGGGGCCAGAAGCGAAATTTCAAAGTATTTCAGTGTATTCTTCACTTTACAAAGACCTTAGAAAAGGGTGATTTAGATAAATAAAATACTGATTATTGAAGATGAAATTAGCATCGCCGAGCTTCAGCGGGATTATTTAGAACTGAATGGTTTTGAAAGCGATATCGTAACGACTGGTCAGGCCGGTCTAGATAAGTTTAGCGAGAACACCTATAAGCTTATACTTTTGGATTTAATGCTGCCAGACATGGACGGGTATGAAATCTGTCAAAAAATTCGAGAGCACTCTAATATTCCAATCATAATGGTGACCGCAAAAACTGAGGATATCGATATCATTAGAGGGCTAGGACGGGGAGCGGACGATTATATCGAGAAGCCATTTAATCCGAATAAACTAGTCGCTCGTGTAAAAGCACATATTGCCAGATATGATCGACTCGTAGCTCATGAACCTGTTTCAGTGACTGAAATAAAGATAAACGAATTACTTATTCAGATTGCCGCACGTAGAGTGTTCGTCAACAATCAAGAAAAAAACTTTTCTGCAAAAGAATTCGACCTGTTGGTGTTTCTAGCCTCCCATCCTAATCAAGTGTTCAGTAAAGAACATTTATTTGAAAGGGTCTGGAAAAACGATTGTTTTGGAGATATCACTACCGTAACTGTGCATATACGAAAAATACGAGAGAAAATTGAAATAGAGCCATCTAAACCAATTTATATTGAAACTGTATGGGGTGTCGGTTATCGATTCAAGCAATAGATTCAAGCGAAAAGTGCTGGGTTCAAAATTTCAGGTACCTGTCCGTGACACTAATCAAGTAAATCACTACAATTGTATAATAATAGATTGAAAAGCAGACAAATTGGCGGATGTCTGCTTTTTTTGTATGTTTATCAGGCGTGTAAATTGTTCTTCTTTGTGTGACCAGGTACCCCAAAATTTAGTGTCCCTAGAATTTGTCCGAAGTGGCTCTAAAACATGGCACACATATCACTTTCCCATGTCCCTATTCATTAATGTAAATGGAAGTTTTTATCCACCCAAAAATATAAATAGTGTCGGTCAGAGGAATTTCTCAAATCAAATGCTCCTCACGCATCCCAAAACTAGAAAATGTATTAAAAACCGAGAAGAGATCGACAGAGCGTTAGATAATCGATATCCCCTGTTTTTTTATGAAATCGTGATGAATCATCTGAATATCCCCTCTCACATGCTTGCTCCCCTATCGACTTCTTTTTGCAAAAAGTTTTTTCTTTATGTTTAAATAGTTTTTCATTTCAAAAATCAAATAAAATACATTCGCCCGTACTTCAAATTCTTCTCTTGTCTTCGGTAACTCCATCTTGCGGATCAAGGCATTTAATTCCTCTAACTCATTTAATGAAATGTCCGTTGTATCTCCCGAATGAACGTTCCGACTTAAATTCTCCAAGAACTCTGCAAGCATTTCTTTCTGTTTGACGTCTAGGCTAGATGATGAAAAAATAGCAATGATTTTCATCATATGTTTTAGGAGTTCCAGTTGATCCTCTCGCATTTCCAAATAATAATACTCTTTATTTCGTTTTCGCAGCAAATGATTTTCTATATCTTGAATGGCAATGCTTTTGGATTGATTAATCAAATCTTCTACCTCAAGAATCTCTTTCCCATCCCAGTTTCGCAAACTATCCCTTAAATTGGCAGAGAATTCAAAGAGAATAATTTCAAACTTTTGTTCAATCTCCTTCTTAAAGATTTCAATATCTCGCTTGAAATTTGGCATAAAACTATTGACGATAAGAGCAATTCCCATACCGATGAAAATAATATAAAGTTCGTTCAGAAACAGACCCCAAGTAGCATCCTTTACCGTATAAACATGCAATACGACAACCATACTTGTTACAAAACCAGCTTGGATGTGAGCTCTTACAAGGATTGGAACAAATAATAAAATAAATAAGGAAAAGACAATAGGATAATAACCTAATACTTCAAACAACAAAGCACCAAGAATCAAAGATAAAAGAGAGGCAAAGAATTTATCCTTCATTGTAAGTAATGTCTTTTTCTTCGTTTTCTCGATACACATAATAACAATAATTCCTGCAAATGTTGCAAATTCCAAATCCAATAAACTCGCAATCCAAATTGCCAGCCCTGCTCCTACAGCAGTTTTTATCGTCCGATAGCCCATACCAATCATGGAAACACCATCCTATTATTTTCTATGTAAATCCTTGCAGGTTACCTGTTTTACAAACATTCGTGTTAATTCATTTACTTGTACAATCCTAGACACCATAACCGGTTGGCATTAGCTTCGATGAATCTCAATACATTTTTAGTGTATTCTACGAATAGTTTTCGGACTATTACTCGAAATCCATTTGCCTATATTTTAACACGTTGATTAATTTCAGGTACACTGTGCGTGACACTAATCAAGTAATTCATTACGATTGTATAATAATAAAATGAAAATAACATTTATTCTAATTGTCTTGGGAAATTTCAGTGCTAAAGGAAGAGAACTTTTAGCAAAATTCGCTGTGAAGTGTTTGAAGGAATGCTTGTATAGATACTTGGTAACCTGTCAAGAATGATAATAATTAATTTGGTATCTTGATAAAAACAATATAATTATCATAATCAACTAAAAAAATTATCTAAAAGGGGAATACTATCATAGGCGTCTATAACGCAGTAGTAGCAAGAAACACGAAAAATGCTCCAAACGGTATCGGTCCCTATTCACAAACTGCTGCTTTCTCTCATTACAATAATCTTTCAGCTCAATTACCTATCGAACCCAAAACTGGTAAATTGATTGCTGGTGGTATAAAAGAGCAGGCTGAACAGTGCTTTAAAAATATCAAATCAATTGTAGACAGCATCGATCATGTTATGAGCGATGTTGTTAGAATCACTGTATTCGTTAGGAATATCAAAGATATTGACGCTGTAGACGAAGTTTATAAAACATTCTTCCCAACCTATGTTCCTACACGGACGATAGTCGCAGTTGCAGCTTTACCTATGGATGCTTTGGTGCAAATTGAAGCACTTGTTTCAAACGGTGAAGGTACAATTCCAAACGCACCACAAGCAGGCGACCTCATAAAGCTTACAAATAACACGGCAAATGCACCAAAATGTCCTTTATCTGCACAAACTGTGTCTTTCTCTCATTACAATAATCTTTCAGCTCAATTACCTATCGATCCAAAAACGGGTCGATTGGTTGTTGGCGGTGTAAAAGAGCAGGCTGGACAGTGCTTAAAAAATATCAAGGCAATTTTAGAAAGTATCGACGTTCCTTTTGACGATATTGTTAAAATTAATATCTTCCTTAAAAACCTCTCGGATATTGAAACCGTAAATGAAGTTTATACAACATTTTTCCCAGACTCGGCTATCGCCAGGGCCGCAGCCTATGTTCCTGCACGAACAACAGTTGCAGCTTCAGCTTTACCTAAGGATGCTTTGGTACAAATTGAAGCAGTGGTGTCACACGGAGATGGTACACCCCCACAAGCTGTTGAAGCCAGGCATGGAATCGTCATAAAGGCAAACAACACTGAAAACGCACCAAAGAGTTCTCTATCTACACAAACTGTAGCGTTTTCTCATTACAATCACATTTCAGCTCAATTACCTTTGGACCCAAAAACTGGTGAAATGGTAGCTGGTGGCGTAAAGGAGCAGGCTGGACAGTGCCTAAAAAATATCAAAGCAATTTTAGAAAGTATCGACCACGTTATGGACGATGTGGTTAAAGTAAATATCTTCCTTAAAAACATTGCAGATATTGATGCTGTAGACGAAGTTTACACAACATTCTTCCCAGGCGGTATTCCTGCACGAAGAACAGTTGGCGTATCAGCTTTACCTAAAGATGCTTTAATCCAAATCGATGTAGTTGTCTCACACGCTGAAGGAACACCTCCAAAAGCCTAACAGGCATTTGTTTGTAAATACAGGAACTATCAAAGTTACTTGTCAGTGCCTTTGGTGAATGCGAAATCGCATATCCTATTCATAATTTCAGGTACCTGCGTGGAACTAATTAGTTGATTCACTACAATTGTATACTAACAGGATGAAAAGCAGACGAATTGGCGAATGTCTGCTTTTTTTGTATACATATTCAGGTGTGTGAATCGTGTTTCTTTGTGTGACGCAGGCACCAGAAACAAAAAAACTTACCGTTCTTATTTTATAAACAATGACATCAATGGAGGCTTTTCTTCATACTATATAGTTGGGGTGAAAAAAATGCCAAGAGTTAAATACCGGGATGCAGACGTTGATTTAATGGCTAGGATGATGAGAGCAGAAGCAGAGGGTGAAGGAAAACAAGGGATGTTATATGTTGGCAATGTAATTGTTAATCGTGCTGTTGCAGATTGCTTAGATTTTAAAGATGTAAGAACAATTGAAGACGTCCTTTTTCAAATACAAGGAGGAAATTATTCTTTTGAAGCTGTTCAAAAGGGGGATTTGTTTTACCAAAGGGCAAGATCTACTGAAAAAAGATTAGCAAAACAAAATATAGATAACTGGAGACAACATCCAGCGAAATACTCCCTTTGGTACTTTAATCCATATGCTGCCTGTCCTCCAACATGGTACAATCAACCTTTTACCGGTCAATTTAAAAATCATTGTTTTTATGAACCAGCAGCTGGGACATGTGCAAGTGTTTATAACGGTTAGGTTCTTCAGGTGCCAGTATCAATAGTACAGAATTACCAGATTGTCGACAATAAAAAAAGACGAATTCATCTGTACATAGATGAATTCGTCTTTTTTATTTTGTTCTCATAGTCATGCCACACATCGCTTAAACATTGCTGTGATAACGTAAAGTTAATAGAATAGTTGCCTGTGTACCACACAATTCCAACTAACTCTGAATTGTGTCTGATTTACGCCATGCACAGACAACCCCAATTAAGAAGATAGATAAAGGATTATTAATAGTAGAAGGCATGGATGCTACAAGAAGAAAACGATGAGCTGTGAAGCAATTGCGACAAAAATCAAGGCAAATGGGTAGGCTGCAGCATAAGCAATCGCCGGATCCTCGGAATCAATCAGTTGGTTTAGCGCACCAAGTCCCGGTGTACTTGTCATACCGCCGCATAATCCCCCAAGTGAATGTACGATGCTAAGTTTGAACAGCTTACGTGCGAAAAAGTAACCAACAACTATTGGTACAATCGTGATGAGTGTGCCGCCGAACAGCAACTTCACACCTTCCGTCCGAATGACCTCGACGATGCCTTCACCCGCCGTTGTACCCGCGCCTGCTAGGAATAAAACAAGTCCCAGTTCCCTTACGACATGATTGGATGGCCCGTAATAGCGCACGTGGACTGGACCAATTTTGCCGAAATGGCCGATGATTAAAGCTACAAATAGCGGTCCGCCAGCAACCCCAAGTTTAATGGTGCCAAGTCCCGGAAGATGGATTGGCACCATTCCGACTAGGATTCCAAGCAATAACGTGATGCTAATTGAAAAGATATCAATGTTCGTCACTGCGTGCGTTTTGCGTGTGAATAGTTTTTCCACTTCCTCAAGACGTCTTTCTGTACTAACAATCGTCAGTACATCCCCCCGTAATAACGGCAAGTTTGGGTTTTGATTCAATTCGATGCCGTCACGCACGATTCGAGTCACAGTCGTTCCGTGGTTCTTCCTTAATCGCATATCCCTTAAACTTTTACCGATGACGTCATCCGAGTCAACCGTCACTTTACGCAAGTGGATATTATCCGGATTTTCAAGATCTGTCTCGACTGAATTACCTACATACGCTATGACACCGTCCATTTTAGACACGTTGCCGACAACGACAAGATGATCGCCTAACAAAACGACTGTATCGCTCATCGCAATCATTGTATGGCTACCGCGAATTACACGACTTACAACGGCGGCATGCTCGCTAAAGGCAAGCTCACCCAGAATTCGCTTATGGAGTACAGGGTTCGTCACTTTAATCGTCTTGACAACAGGGGAATCGACCGTCCTGATTGGATTCGTCGTTTCCTCCAAGTCTTTATGTAAATCAACCTTGACAATCCGCGGTAATAGCTGCACGAATAACACAACCGCCAAAACACCGAACGGATAAGCAATTCCGTATCCTACCGATGCAAGCGGATCATGCGTTGCCTGTAACGCTGCGGCAAGACCAGGTGTGCTTGTCAATGCACCCGTCATCAACCCAACGCTCAGCGCGGGAGACAACTGAAATACTTTGGCAACAACAATGGTCGTTACAACGGAAATTAGTATAATGACAAGCGATAAAATACCGAAAATCAGGCCGCTCGAACGCATCATCCGGAAAAACCGTGGCCCTGCTTGTAAACCAATTGCCACAATGAACAGACTTAATCCAAGATTTTGCACAATAGGCGACACTGCATAACCGAAATGTCCGAACATCATTGCAACCAATAAAACACCAGCTGCACCAAGGCTAAGACCGCGTATAGTAAGCATACCGAACCATGATCCTAAGAAAAGAATAACGAATAGTAGGATCAGTGGTTTGCCGAGCAATGATTGTATGAACTCCATGACATGCACCTCCAAAAGACCTAACCCCCTGTTACAACAGAAGGTCGTTTTTATGAGAAATAGATTCGGGGAATTGATTTAATCACAATTGCGAAGGTATAGTATAAAAATGGATAAGGAGTCAGTAATCTCAAGAGGTGTGGGGTGCATAGATAAATCCTAGTGTTGCTTGTTTTATCATTGATGCAAATCCCCCCGTCTTATCAATGACTTTCTGTATTTCATATAAAGTCTACCCTAACAGAATGGGATGGATACCATTTTGAAACTTGTACTTATAATAAAGTCTTGTATGTTCCGTTAAGAAATCGGGATTTCTAAGTGCACAATATCACCGTTCACGGCGAACCGATAGTTTCATCCCAGTTGCCTGTAAACCACTCAATTCGAATCAATTCTGGGTTGCGTCTTAATTGCAACACGCAGAGGCAGCGCCTATTAATGTGGAGCTCATCGATAGTATTAATTAAGAGGACGATTCCATTGTTGAGGAAAAAATAAAGACTCTTTATAAAAGGAGGGGCGTCCTCCAGCGGACCCTAGAGTCTACTTTCGTATGCGTGAATGCAGTACCAATTCGATTGTTTAGCATTTCTAAAATCGATGATTAATTTCGATGTCTTTTGTTTACTACGCAGTATATTTTGTCCGAATTTACGCAATGTAAAGTAATTTACTGCGTAAATTCGGATCAACTGTCTTTATTTCACGGTACAACTTTTTGAGGATTCATACATACTTTAAAAATGGAATACTGCCATGAACGGTAAGGTTAATGTGCCATCATCTCATGTGCAATCGTATGCCCATCCAATTCTGATGGGTAAAATGTAGGCCAATTAATTACTTCCTCTAATAAAGCTTTGCGATCATCACCCCAATACAAATGATAATGATCCGCATCATTTGGAGAGATACTATGATCACTAAATTGAATATACTGAGAAACCCCTTTCGTTGGTTCTACCAATTTAAATATATATCTTACCCCTTTATTCCCTGCTTCATATGTGAGAATTTCGTATCCATCGGACTGATACTCACCTGTATTAGCCTCTCCATTGTTGAAAAATGTCACATTATTTCCTTGAATAACGATACGCTCAGTATCGGTTTTATATCCTACATCGTAATACGTTTTATATTCTTCCGCTGTCATATCTTCATTCTGTTGCACTTTATGAGCAAATACCTCATCTAACGTTCCGTCTAGTAAATATGGATACACAGATTGCCAGTCCCCTTCCCAATCAGAAAGCGAACGCTCATGTACTTGGCTATCTTCAAAATATCCAGCATGAATTTTTTCTATTTCTTCATCGTGTGCGTGATTGTGCTCACTTTCATGTGAATGACTTTCAACGTCTTGCGTTGTCGTTAACGCTTCACTACTAGTAATCTCTTCTTTCGAATCTGCAGCTTGACACCCTACAATTATCGAGCTCACTGTTAATATACTTAACCATTTTACTGTTGTACTCTTCATTCCTCATACCTCTTCTCTAAATAGTAATCATTCCGCTTTACGATTATATATCCAACTTTTGCTGTCGTCAATATAAATCGTAATGATTACTATTAAAAAAATACGTATATTATGGCTAAGTCCCTCTGCGATTTGTTTCAGCCATGACTTAATCGATGCTACACAGCGTCGCCATTCGTTCATTTAAAGATGCAGCAATGCTTGGCTTTTGTATCCATTCATACTGTTTAGTGCTCGATTATTGTGTTGCATTAATTTCAGTTACCTGTTGTACCAAAAAAATTCCGGGCACACTAAAAGTCCCGCCATTGTAATTTCTATTACAATGGCGGGACTTACTATTGCCTCATTTTAATCTTTATGTTTCTTATCAACCTGCACATGTTACTTTTAGTAGCTTCTTCTATTACACCGCATCTTTTTCTTCGAATAAATAACGTTTAATCGCCTTCGCAACTCCATCTTCTTCATTCAAAGCTGTTACCCGATCTGCTACTTGTTTTAGCTTATCATCAGCATTTCCCATAGCAATGCCTAATCCAGCAGACTGAATTAATTTGAAGTCATTAAGGTTATCTCCTATCGCCATAACACTTTCCATCTCGATATTTAGATACTCACAAACCCTTCTTACACCTGATTCTTTGGAGATCCCTTTTAATTGCCAGTTGTCTGATTTTCACCATGCACAGGCAGCATGTATTTAAGGAATTGCGAGAGTATACTACGGCTCTATCCGAAATAAATAACCAACTTATTTAGCATTGATTGGATGCGTATGCTTGATTTCATTAATCGAGAGATATAGTTTATAGTTCCCAAATTCTAAAATTTTATCTAAAAATGCATTTAACGTTTCATGTAAATCTACCTTTACTTTTAAATGATAACAGCCTTCTCCCGATACTCGGTGAGCTTCAACTACCACATTTTGATTATTAATAAAACGTATAAATGAATCATGGTTTGCTGATTTCATATAAATAATTACAAACCCTGTATAAGTAAATCCTAATTTCATTTCATCAACTAGTAGAGAGTAAGCTTTAATTACACCACTTTCCTCAAGTTTTTTCACACGATTCCCAACTGCTTGTCCCGTCATATGAATTTGTTCACCTAAGTCTTTCCATTGGATACGTGAATTTCCGGATAGTAACCGAAGGATCTGAAAATCAATATTATCAAGTTCCATAATAAATTCCTTTCACCATGAAATTTTTCGAGATAAAAGCGTTTCATCAACTTATCGATATAAATCAAAATACGATATATGATTGTAGTGTATCAAAATACTGTAAATGAGGTGGAGAATAATGAGCACAGCTCTAATTATTGTTGATATTCAAAATGACTATTTCCCAAATGGAAAGATGGAATTAGTTAATCCAGATAAAGCGGCCGCTAATGCTGCTAAAGTTCTTGAATGGTTTAGGCAGAACAAAAATGACAATATTTTTCATGTTCAGCATATCGCAGCTGATCCAGCATTAGGATTCTTCCTTCCAGATACGGAGGGTGCTGAAATACATGAAACTGTTCAACCTTTGGAAAACGAAAACATTATCATCAAACATTTCCCTAACAGCTTTTTAAAGACTGATTTGGAAAGCAAATTAAAAGAAAAAGGAATAACAAAGGTAGTGGTTGTCGGTATGATGACTCATATGTGTATTGATGCAACAGTCAGAGCCGCAGTAGATCTAGGCTATGAAACAACTCTTATTGAAGATGCATGTGCGACAAGGCACTTATCTTATGAAGGTAAGGTCGTTCCAGCAGAACAGGTTCATTATGCATTTGTCGGTGCACTTAACGGTATGTATTGCGCTGTAACTTCTACCGTAGATTTTCTGCAATAAGAAGCTATAAAATCTAGAAGAACATAGTATTTTCAGTGAAAATATAACGTCATTTCTTTCATAGGAATTAAATGTTTCAAAACTTTAAAAGGCTGTCCAGAAGTTATTTTTCTGGACAGCCTTTATGCATTACGCTTTATTTGCTTGTTTGATATGCGCATTCCCGACTGATAATAGATTGAAAAGCCCCGTTCTTGGATCCATAACAAGGTCATGTACAGGAATTGTTTTTGCTAGTAATGGATGATTACGGACAACCTAGATTGCCAGTTGCCGGCACCACACAATTCAATTTGGTTATGAATTGTGTCTGATTTGCACCCTGCACAGGCAGCATGTATTATTTATTTATTCTACCTTGATATTGGCTTTTCCCTCTAACTCTTTCGCTAGATTTTCTTCGCTTATTCTTTCCCAACAAGCATTACATCTATTCGTCTTCTTGCCTTTTTCATTCAGGTGAAGGTCATTATGCCTTGTAGTTTTACCACATATGAAACAACTCTTATACAGAGCACAAATTATTTGAACAAACGGATCTTCAGATGTAGTGGCTACGATATCTTTTATGTTTTTCACAAGAAGTTTTGCTGTGTTAACCGCATCATCACCAGCAGAGTGAAGTTCGCCATCTTTTTCAATTCCACTCATCGTTAATGCTTCTTCCAGTGAAATTTGTCTATTTTCTTGAAAAACATCAACACATATAGGTCTTTGTATATCATTAAAGTTCTTTACCCACGATAAATCAAATCTTTCATTCGCATAGTGATTGACAAGGAGTCGAAGATCGCTATTGCTCCAACTACATAGATAGTAATCTTCCTCGCCTATCCACTTACGAAATCTTTGCATTACCTCTACCATGTTCGGTGAGTCAATGAACTGATCAGTAGTTCCCCCTATAAATTTCAATGTTCTCTTATCAAGTAAATCCATTTGTGGGGGCTTTACGTAAGACTGAAACGTATCAACGATTTTTAATTCACCTTCGACATCCGAGACTTTGGCAGCTCCAATTTCAATTATATACTGTGGCATATCTGTTGTACGTGACATTGTTGCCTCTAAATCGAAAACTATATATTGCATGATAATACCTCTTTCATTTTAGCTTGTAACCAGTATATCTCTATTCCAGATGTAATTGTTAGGACCTGTTCATTCACCGCAATTACATACTTATAAGGCGTGGATTAGGTATTTACCTCAATATCTAATCTTCTTTGCATTCTAATACGATTGTGTGAATTGTTCGTTGTTTTTTATTTCATAGTGGTCGACCTCAAAATTAAAATTCCAAAAAAAGTATACTGATTACAGCAAAGTGAATGTACCACTACTGCCATAGTTTTTACCAGCGATTGCCACGGATTTTACCACTCGTTGCCAATGAGTTTACCAGTGGTGTAACGTTAAGGTTTTTGTAATATAAAAGCCTAACCCTCCGTACCTTGAACGGGGAATTAGGCTTATAATCTTGAAGAATCAATGTCCCTACCATCAAAAGTGAATATTTTAGATTCACCTAAAGTAAAAAAAGTCTAGGCTTGAAATAAATTCGGCACTAGGAATTTATCGTAATAGTATCAAATCATTTTAGACATAGTTATATTCGTAATTTCATAACCCATTTTTTCATATAATCCGCGTGCAATTTTATTGTGACCAAAAACGTGTAAACCAATTTTATTCATACCCAGTCCTTTGGAAATAATTTCAAGTTCTTTCATTGCTTTCTTGCCATATCCTTGCCCCTGATATTGATCAAAAATCAAAAAATCGTATATAAAACCTTCATTCGGGATTTTAGGTTTCTTTTGTAGGACCCATATCATACCAACCAAGATCTCGTTCTGAAAAATCGAGAACAAATGGTTATTCTTGGTCTTCTCATTTTCAGGTAATTCTTTTTCAAATGATTCCTTCGATAAGGCAATTGCTTCATCTTCACTCCAATTTCCTGAGGCAATCTTGTCTTTTGCAAAGTCTTCAATTGCATAACTTATATATTGTTTGAACTCTTCTTGGTTCATAGGTTGTAATGTAATCAATTTATTTTCCTCCAATTAGCACAATAGCACCGTTTTAAATGTCCTCTAATCATTTTAACCTATAATCCAATAACCCTTAATGACATTGTTTAATATTTCGATACGATTGAAACGTGGTTCTTATGCAATAATTTGGCCCGTTTGCTGCATAAAGATTTTATTGCGAATTAGCTAGGTTTGTATGGTGAGTATACCATTTTCATTTCTGGAAGGTGTATGTTTTGACTTTAAATATCCAGAAGTTATGAAGTGGTAAAGGCTTTGTCACTCACTGGTACAATCTATGTCACTTGGTGGTAAAAAACATGTCACAAGTGGTACATTTCATTGGCTGTAATCAGTATACCTCCGAAAAGCTTTGCAACAGGACGCTACTATAGTGTTCATGCAAATTATTTGATCACTGAAAACAAACAACACCAAGCCATGAAATTCGAATGGGGGCCTATAGACAGCAGTAGGAACCCTTCCCATATCACGCCTCTATCTAACAATGGAAATCACATGGAGGATGAGCTAGTGAATCACTTGAAGAATGGCCCTATTCGTTTCAATTTAATGATGCAACTAGCACAACCGGGAGATATTATTAATGACTCTACACAAGAATGGCCAGACAATCGTGAAAAACTTTGTATTGGTACACTTTCCATACTTGAAAGAAGACCTGATAATGCCGAACCTCATGTATTCGACCCAACTGTCGTGCCTGATGGTCTTCAATGTTCGGATGATCCTGTGCTTCGCTTTCGCGGGGCAGCCTACTCGGAATCAGCAAAACGAAGACATCATTTTGTAGAATTAATGGATGAGTGAACAAAAACCTCCATGTACCATTAACGGGCTCGGTTGTTGGGGAGAATAAAAAATAGGTACACTAACATTTATTTCAACGACATAATGTGTATTGCTGTTCAGGAAACAACAATGAAAGCTTCTTTTCATACTATAGATTTGAGGTGAAAATATGCCAAGAGTTAAATACAGGGATAAAGACATTGAGTTAATGGCAAGGGTGATGAGAGCATAAGCCTAGGGTGAAGGATACCAAGGGATGTTATATGTTGGCAATGTAATTATTAATCGCGCTGTAGCAGATTGTTTAGATTTTAATGATGTAAGAACAATTGAAGACGTCATTTTTCAGAAACAAGGAGGAAATTATTCTTTTGAAGCTGTTCAAAAAGGGAATTTATTTTACCAACGAGCGCGATCTTCTGAAAAAAATTAGCAAAACGGAATATTAATAATTGGAGACAACATCCAGCGCAATATGCCCTTTGGTACTATAATCCATCCGCCCCTTGTCCTCCAACATGGTACGGTCAACCTTTTACAGGGTAATATAAAAATCATTGTTTTTATGAACCAGCAGCCGGGACATGTGCAAGTGTTTATAACGGTTAGGTTTTTAAGGAGCTAGTATTAATAGTGGTCAATTATTAGAATGTCGACAATAAAAAAAGACGATTTCAAATTTGGGGTACCTATGCAAGAAAAAACAACGAGCAATTCAATCAATTGTATATTCAACTGTAGTGAATTAACGGGATATTTCATGCACGGCATACCTGACAATAATATGGAGTTAAAATTATCTCTCTTGATCCTTTAGTAGTAGTTCCGTGGAAACTTTACCATCAATCTTAACGTTTGAAACAACTGCCTTTTAAATTGGTTCAGAGAATACAACTTTAACAGTCTTTGCTCCTAAGTTTACTACTTCAGCACCTGTTGCTAGTGTGTAGTTTTCTTCATTTTCTGCAGAAGCTTTATCAACAGTACCATCAAATGATACGACTACTTCTTTAAGGTTAGTCGCAGAAAACGAACTAAGGAATTGGAGCTTTTTTCCTAAAGAGAAACCCATGCGGCTCAAGGAGTTTGACAAATGTGTGGCTCAATGTACAGTTGCTCAATAGAAAGTCAAAAGCAGATGTTCCCATAAACAAGTACTCAAGAGAAAATCAAAAAAAGCTGGACAACAGATATTCCGGCTGACTTTCCAATGCAGTTTTTCCATGCCCCAGGTCACCACCCCAACAAAATCCAATGTCCCACAAGGAAAGTCCTCAGCCATTTTCCCAAATATAAAGAAAGTCGTTCCAAACAGATTTTTATTTGTCCTAAGTCATGAACTTGTACAACATAAAAAAAGGCAGGACTGTTTGAAATGTTCTGCCGTTACTTTATAGTATGAATTTTTGTTACGATGTTAAATTCTTTAATCGAAAATAACACCATACTTTCTCAATATGCCCTGATGTGAATAATCCCTTTTACGTACATTCCCGTTTTGAATCTGTTCTGTTCCAAAAGATAAGTCTTTCGTAAGCCCATAATATAAAAAAAAGCACCTTTCAGGAAGTTTAATAACGCCCACGCTGAAAAGGAATACATATGGAGTGACTATGCTATAGTGATACCCGCACTTGCACTACCAAAAAAACTATTGGTTAAATCACCAAGTCCTGTTGCAGTGGCCGAGAACACCATTATTAGAAGATCACCCGCTTCCACTAGTACTGGTGGAGTAATGATTTTAAGGCCTCTACCAATAGTTCCCATAGCTATTGGAACTATATCAACAAATGCGTTTGTTGGGGTGAAAACATTACTATTTGTAGCTGAACGGTAAACTTGTGCTCTAACTGTAACCGTTCCTGCAAGTGGTAGTATAAGCGTCACTGTAGTGAATGCTGCAGAAATCGCTGCAATACTACCTGCTCGTGTAACAGAAAAAGCTTCTGTAACTAAACTTGAATCTATATCACCGCCAGGAAGCGCCGCTGTTAAATTCGCGTCACCAAATCCAATCTCATATAACGCATCAACCAATCCCCCAGCAGTTGTTGTTAAAAAAGTCCCTTGAATACCAGAAGCGAATGGGATGATAGGTATTGAACCTGTGTTAACTGGTGGTGTGGTAATATTTGCTACGTCAATCGCTACAAAAGGTCCAATTGTACCTTTTTTATTAAATGATGCACATCCGCAATTCATATGATTATTGCTACACATTTTTACACCTCCCTATTCTTCATTATATTCAATGAAGGTTAGTATTAAAGGGCTATCATCTTTTTGCGAAGGGTGTTGAAAAGCTATTGATAAGAAGAATTTAATAGTGCCTCGCAAGATGGGTACATTATGCGAAGATAAGAAAAAGACCGCTTAAATTTGAGGTACGCGGTACAAGAAATAACAACGAACAATTGTATGAAAACCCAATATTGTTTAGATATTGCAGTAAATACCTAACAAATATTCATTTATAGTTAATTAATAGAACATTCTCACATGCAGGTACACACAATATTTTTCAAATAAAATAGATAACCCATTGGATTGCCTACAGCTCATCAGCTTTAATCAAAGCCTGTTGATATAGTTTCTTAGAAATATGGAATCCATTGCTTAACAAAGTATCTAGAAACGGCTTTACCTCTTCAATCTATTTTAACTTCTAGCCAATATTAAAAACCCAATCGTTCCAATGGGCTTCAAAAGGAAAGTCTTAGCCAGTTTTCTTGCCGCATGTTCACCAATCGCACAAATTGTAAATCAAGTTCCTTTGCTCCGACAATGACTTCTAATTCACCTTCATGTAGCTTTATAAAAACGCAATATAAATTAGTTATTGCAGTAAATACCAAATAACTATTCATTTTTAGTAAGTTAACGCGGTATTCCACGAACAGAACATACCTATAATTAAAAAGATTCAACGAGAACCTCTTGTGTTCAGCATGGAGCATATCAAAAATTAGAGTAAGTCAACCGTGTTACTAAGGTTGACTTACTCTAGTTTTAGTTTGTGTTTAAGAGTGACATGCTTGTTCCACGATGCCTTTACAATTCTTAAATGATTAGAAATCTAAAGACCAATGCAAGCTCAGCGGTTTATTTAAGATGTTACGATAAACCTGCAATCCATGGTGAAATTAGTTGTACATCACTCGTGTTGATAATCTGACCAATTGTGAATCCAGGTATGTTTTGTACTCTAAAGTTGATCGGTGCAGGTGCAATTCCGGATACGCCGGTACTTCTACCACCTAAATTTGATCCGTTAACCTGATTGTATACTGCTAAATGATAAACAAGATTACTTGAAAGTACTAAGGGAGTAGTTAGTGGCAAGGTGAACACGCCTGCTGTCAATGAAGTTACTACAGTAGTAACAGCAATAACTTGGGATGTCGTTGCAGTTAACGGTACTAATACCGCCATTTGGAAGTTGCCAATCGATCCTACTTGTGTAACATAGGTTGAAAGTCTATTAATGGTTTGTGTTGCCCCTGAAAAAACGAGAGCCCCAATTGCTTGGTTGTTTCCTCCGCTTACGTTATAGGCAATCTGTAAATTTAAGTCGCCGATTTTTAGGGTTTCGACAAATGCTGACCCCGTTCCAGCTGAACCAGTAGCTCCAGTTGCTCCTGTTGCTCCTGTTGCTCCTGTTGCTCCAGTTGCTCCTGTTGCTCCTGTTGCTCCTGTTGCTCCTGTTGCTCCTGTTGCTCCTGTTG
>NZ_JACFTD010000027.1 GCF_014282005.1 Sporosarcina sp. BP05
TGAATCCGAAGATTCTTGTGTGTGTTTCTTTTCAACCAACCGAAGTTAGTTTAATTGGAAACGTTTTGCTCAAGTGCGTTAGCACTCTCGCTGTATTTCATTGATGTTTTGCTGTTCAGTTTTCAAGGTTCATTTGGCGAGGAGTTATGTTTCGTTCCTCACTTATTCGTTGTCGTTGTTTCGGTGACAACTTTTATATCATAACATTTCGTGCATTTTGTGTCAACAACTAATTTCAATTTCTTTTCCCAACTTTTATTTCATCTCTCAAGCGGCTATTTGCTTTGCCTCCCAAGCGACAAGAATTATAATAACATGCTCCACACTCTTTTGTCAACTAGATTAATAGGACGAATTTAAATCGCCCTATTACCCTGTTGCCAGTCATACTACTCTATAGTCCCTGTGGAAGATCAATTCATTTTTCGAATCACTCTGAACCACGAGAATGAATCCTTTATCAATCAGAAATTCAATAAACACTTCAAGGTCAATTGAATACATGCTGATCTCTTCGTGTTCATGTAATTCCTGAATCGTCCATAGCTCTTGAGTCGCCATGACGTCTCTAATATGACGCGCACCATCAGCTGTCCGATTATGAATGAAAAATTCACTCGCAAGAAACAATAGTTCTAATCTTTTTTCTAAAGGCTCATCACTCATAATCAGTTCTTCATATAGTTTATAAATTGCCGGGTCGACCTTTTTCACCTGGGACCATACCATCACTTCTGGAATTAATCCGTTTTCAATAACCGCAAGCCTCGCAAGATGATGAAGAGATTTAACTACGTGATGATAAGCATCCATGTAGTTTTCTTCTTCAAAAAACTTTTTACCTTCCATATATCCTCTTACAAGTTTCGAAAACTCTAGGCCCATTTTTATATCCCGTCCACCAAAAGGATACTCCTGCAATTCCATTCTAAGTCTTTCAACGAACTCATTTCGATCGAAGTAGACCTTTCCGTAATATAACCAATCTACAACTTTCCGCTTTGAACCAAGAACTAACCACTTCCGCAATTGCTTCTCACTAATTATATGCATTGCAGCTTTCTCATTTCCGTCTGTGTAATGTTTCGTAAAGACAGGGATTTCATCGTCGGCGGTAATGATGAGGAGGATTGCATCGAATGTATCTGTAATCGGATCCTCTTTCCCTCTCTTTTCTACAAGAATGACACCAAGTGTCTCCGGAAAACTTGCCCGCTCCTGATAAATTGGTCTTAATACTTGTTCCACTAACACACCTCCCTGCCATTTCCTTTCGACGAAGAGGCTAGGATATCCTTTATTAAGAAGGTTAAATAACGTAGAAAACAAAATATATGATATAGTAATTGAGGATATATCAAGGAGGTACGTTGGATGAAACCCTATAAAAATAAGATAAATAGGATCCGGTCATTCGCCCTTGCTTTAGTATTTGCCGGGGTCGTCATTATGTATATCGGGATTTTCTTCAGGAAATACGAGATTGTTATGCTCATATTCATGTTTCTTGGCGTTCTTGCCATCCTAAGCAGTACGATTGTTTATGCTTGGATTGGATCTCTATCCACGCGAGCCACTCAAATCGTCTGTCCTAGTTGTGGCAAACATACGAAAATGCTCGGACGCGTCGACATGTGCGGGCATTGCCGAGAACCACTCACACTTGACCCTTCATTAGAAGGTAAAGAGTTTGACGAATCTTATAATAGAACGAAGAGCAAAACTACTGCAGTAAAAGAGAATTCGAAGGAATAAAAAAAGCGTCCGATACAACCTTCACTGGAAGGAGTATCGGACGCTTTTTTTATTTAGTATTCGCTACGCCTGAAACACATGACGGACATGTACCATATACTTCTAGACGGTGTGAATTCACTTTGAATCCTGTTACATGAGCAGCTAAGCGCTCAACCTCTTCTAGTCCTGGATGATGAAAATCAACAATCGTTCCGCATTCGTCACAGATGATATGATAGTGATCGTGAGTCACAAAATCAAAACGGCTTGAAGCATCTCCATACGTAAGTTCCTTAATGAGTCCCGCATTTCGGAACACACGAAGATTATTATATACTGTTGCAACGCTCATGTTAGGAAAATCACCTTCGAGTGCTTTATATATATCATCGGCCGTTGGATGTGACTCAGAAGAGATAAGATACTCTAAAATCGCATGTCTTTGCGGCGTAATTCTGACACCACTTTTTTTCAATGTGTCCAGCGCGCCTTTCAATCTAACTTCTGACATCGCTATGCACCTCTATCCATAAAGATTCTCACTTTATAATTATTATCATTAGTGTACTTAAAACAGGGTGCATATGTCAACTAAATCGCTGTTCGAACCGCATCAGTTTTGTCTATTCATATAGTTCCAATTTAGTAGCCAAGATTCATGTCAATCAAGTTCAGCAGATCTCGCTTGCCCTGTTGCCACTTGCCCAGGTTTTCTTCGAAAATAACGAGGGCCCTTTCAACATACTTCCCGGAAAGACTTGAAACATGTGGTGATACCGTACAATTTCCAAGTGACCATAGTTCATTATCAGCAGGTAGCGGCTCTACTTCAAATACATCGAGCACCGCATGCCTGATTTCATTACTTTTCAATGCAGCTATCAGGATTGGTTCAGCAAACAGGTCTCCTCGACCGAAGTTCATGAAAACCGCGTTATCCTTCATGGCCTTGAAATACCCTTCAGTTAGTAACCCTTTTGTTTCTGGCGTGCTTGGTAAAACAGAAATAATGAAGTCTGCTTCACCCACTCTATCTAGTAAAGCTTCAAACTTTATAGTCTCGTCCATCGATTCACATGCCCTACCCGATCTGTTACAACCAATTGTCGTAACACCAAACGCTTGAAGTAAGCGTCCTATTTCAGAACCAATTGCGCCAGGTCCTAAGATAAGTGCGGTCGACCCCTTTAATTCAATGGAACCTACTTTCCGATTCCATTCATTTGATCGTTGCCTTTCGTCAATAAGCGGTAATGACCGCTGCAATGATAATATATGTGCGAGAACGGATTCCGCCATCGGTGTTTTATGAATACCACGCACATTTGACATGACGATGTTGCGCTCAGCTATTTCAGCAAGCGGCATTTTTTCAACGCCAGCCGACGCAACCATAATCCATTTCAACGCTTTCGCTTTGTCGAGTAGCGCAGCGTCTACATCACCGCCATATGTCACGATAATTGATGCTGTTTGGATTTCTATGTCTGCCGGCTTTTTATTGAAATGAAATGTCACTTCAGGGAACTTTGTAACTAGCCCCCGTTCTTGATGTTTCTTCATATCAAATGTAAATAGTACTTCCATTACTCATTCCCCTCTCAAGGCTTCGTTAGTTGCTCTAGTGTCGCAAGCGCTTCTTCTATATGCCCTTTCACTTTCACTTTTCGCCATTCCTTAACGACCGTCCCCGTTGGATCAATCAAAAATGTCGAACGCTCAATACCCATATACTCCTTACCGAACATCTTCTTCAACTTCCAAACAGCATATTTTTCAGCAACTGTGTGTTCTTCATCAACAAGAAGGGAAAATGGCAATCCGTGTTTTCCTATGAATTTCTCATGTGACGCTGCGCCGTCTGGGCTAACCCCAAGAACTACTGCATTCAACTTGCTGAAGTCTTCATACGCATCGCGGAAATCGCAAGCTTGCGTCGTACATCCAGGCGTTGAATCTTTCGGATAAAAATAAAGAACAACATACTTTTCACCCGCGTAGTCTTTTAGTGAAATCATTTCACCGTTCTCATTTGGCAATGTAAACTCGGGTGCCTGCATACCTTCAAGTGTCGTCATTTTCCATTCCTCCAATATATTCTTTCCTTAATCGTACAGAATGCGTCCTTTAGTTTCAAATTCTTTGGCTATCTGCCCCATTTTGTTTAGAATAGAGAGGGTAATGAATTGAACGGGGGAATTGAAATGATCAGAACGAATTCAGAAAAAATCTATAATGAAGCTTGCGAGCATATCGTAGGAGGGGTAAATAGCCCATCGCGCGGATACCACGCAGTTGGTGGCGGTGCTCCTACAGTAATGGAACGTGCAGAAGGTGCTTACTTCTGGGATGTTGACGGCAATAAATACATCGACTATCTTGCCGCATATGGACCAATCATTACAGGGCATGCCCATCCACATATCACTGAAGCAATCGTTAAAGCTGCGCAAACAGGTCTGTTATATGGAACACCTACTCGACATGAAGTGAAGTTTGCAAAAATGTTGAAGGAAGCAATGCCTAGAATGGATAAAGTACGCTTTGTAAACTCTGGGACAGAAGCTGTCATGACGACAATTCGAGTTTCCCGTGCCTATACAGGGCGAACAAAAATCATGAAATTCGCCGGCTGCTACCATGGTCATTCGGATCTTGTACTTGTTGCAGCAGGTTCCGGCCCCGCAACATTAGGTACCCCTGATTCGGCAGGGGTACCAGAATCAATTGCTAAAGAAGTGATTACGATTCCATTTAACGATCCTGATGCTTATATAGAAGCAATGGAAAAATGGGGCGATCAAATTGCATGTATTCTAGTCGAGCCTATCGTTGGGAACTTCGGCATTGTTGAACCAAAAGAAGGGTTCCTTCCACTCGTCCACGATATCGCAGCCGAAAAAGGCGCTTTGATTGTTTATGATGAAGTAATTACTGCATTCCGTTTTCACTACGGGGGTGCACAGGATTTGCTCGGATTAACACCAGACCTTACTGCATTCGGAAAAATTATTGGCGGCGGCTTACCAATTGGCGGTTACGGTGGAAAAAAAGAGATTATGGAACAAGTCGCTCCACTAGGACCTGCTTATCAAGCAGGGACAATGGCAGGGAATCCAGCTTCGATGTTAGCAGGAATTGCTCTTCTTGAAGTTCTTCAAACGCCTGGTATTTATGAAGAAATGGACCGTCTAGGCGCTATCCTTGAAGAGGGCATTGTGAAATCTGCAAAAGAGCACGGAATTACATTAACGACAAACCGTCTTGGGGGAGCCCTTACGCTATTCTTCACAGACGTAAAAGTAGAAAACTACGAACAGGCTGAAGCTACAGACGGCAATGTGTTCGCCAAGTTCTTTAAACTGATGTTGAAAAATGGTATTAATCTTGCACCTTCCAAGTATGAAGCGTGGTTTTTAACAACCGCCCATACTGAAAAAGATATTATGGATACACTCGTTGCAGTCGATCATTCATTCAAAGAGCTTGCGGCTTCTATAAACGGTTGACCGCACCGCATAGTTAAGGTAAAGTAGCGAAAAACAACTTTAACTTCATTTAGCGGAAGCCCCCTACTATTATAAAATGATAGGAATTTGCAAAATAGGCATACAACTTGGTAGAGAGAAAACTCTAGCTAAATGAAGTTACAGTCTCCGACGGATGACACAGACTTTTAAGTGAAATTTATCGGGCAGGCTTGATAAAAGTCTGGGCGCAAATACGCCAAGGCGTATTTGATTAGAAAGGATAAAACCCTATGATACTTGGTGCCCGCATTTTTAAAACGGGCATTGCGATAGTGTTCGCATTGTTCCTAGCAGAGCTTTTACAAATGCCGCATCCATTATTTGCGGGAATCGCGGCTATTTTTGCCATTCAACCTTCTATCTATAGATCCTATTTAACAATTATCGAACAGATTCAAGGTAATGTGATAGGTGCAGTCGTTGCAGTTTTATTTGTTCTGTTATTCGGTAATCAGCTTGTCTTTATAGGACTTGCCGCAGTCATCATTATTTTAATCATGATTAAATTGGGTCTTGAAAAATCAATTTCGATGGCGCTTGTGGTGATGATCGCCATAATGGAAATCAAAGGCGATGAGTTCCTGTCATTTGCATTGCTCAGATTTTTGACGATGATTATCGGTATTCTTGCTGCTTTCGTTGTGAACTTGCTGTTCATGCCACCGAAATATGAAACAAAATTATTTGAGTCCATCCACCAAGCACAAGACGAGATCATTCGTTGGACCCGCCTTGCTGGAAGACAGGCGTCCGATCACATAGCAACAAAAAAGTCACTGACGAAATCGAAGGAACGCCTTTCCCAAGTGGATCAGCTTTACACACTGTTTAAAGAGGAACGTAGCTACTTCAGAAAGAATACTAGAAACAAAGCGAGGAAACTTGTCGTTTATAGACAAATGGTTGCTACTTCAAAGAGTAGTTACGATGTGTTAAAAAGGCTTCATCAGTTTGAAAATGAACTGATTGACTTGCCGGAGCATTTCCGAATGATGGTACAGGAACGTTTGGATTCCTTGCTTACTTACCACGAACAGCTCCATTTGAAGTTCGTTGGAAAGCTTAAGTCCGACATAGTAAGCATGAGTCCAAATGACGAATATATTCAGCGCCATGAAGTAATGGAGATATTCGCAAAGGAAATCGCGCTTACAAAGGAAGAAGAGGAGTTTTCCGCCTATCATCTTCTTCATATCCTATCGTCTATCTTTAATTATGAAGAACAACTTGAACACTTTGACAAACTGATTATCCTATTTCAGAAGTATCATAATAACAAAGTGAACACGAAATTAAGCGAAGAAATCTATTAATAAAACGTCCTACCCCCCGGTGAAATCATCGGAGTGTAGGACGTTTTTTCTCAGCTCTTCATTTTAGGATCGAGTGCATCACGTAAACCATCACCCATTAAGTTAAAGCCCAGTACGGTAAGCATAATTGCGATACCAGGGAAAATCATTGTCCACGGGGCTGAATGAAGGAAGTTTTTTGAATCCGCTAACATTTTCCCCCACTCCGGCATCGGTGCTTGTGCACCAAGTCCCAAAAATCCGAGTGCTGCTGCTTCAAGGATTGCCGTTGCAATTGCCAATGTTCCTTGAACAATTACAGGTGCCATAGAGTTCGGTAAGATGTGGGAAAACAGAATCCTCGCATCTTTCATTCCAATTCCTTTTGCAGCAGTAATATATTCATCTTCTTTTATACTTAATACTTTTGAACGTATGAGCCTTCCAAAGTTCGGCACATTAATAACTGCGATTGCAATAAGTGCATTTTGTAGATTCGGGCCAAGTACGGAAACAATCGCAATAGCCAATAAGATAGATGGAAATGCCAGCATGACGTCGAATACACGTGAAATAATCGTATCAACCCATCTGCCGTAATAACCTGCTATAATACCCAATGCACTTCCTACAACTACCGATCCGATAACAGAAAAGAAACCAACCCATAATGATATCCGGGCACCGTGGATAATTCGGGAAAGAATATCCCTTCCAAAATCATCTGTTCCAAGCCAATATTCACTGGAAGGAGGGAGAAGCCGATCCGATAAGTTTTGGTCGTTAATGCCCTGTAGTCCAATGTTCGAGCCAAGAAAACCTTGTTCCGCCAGAAAACCGAATCCCGCCAGCAAGATAAAGAATAAAACAATGCCCATACCAGCAACTGCCACTTTACTCTTTTTAAAGCCATTCCAAGCTTCGCGCCAAGGTCCTGCAGTTTTTACAACTTTATTTTTTGCGATTCCATCAGCTTTAGGTACAAATTCAGACATAAGTGCTTCCCCCTTCCTCAATCATATTTAATCCTCGGATCTATCAGACTATAAAGCAAGTCAACAAACAAGTTAATCATTACAAAGAAGAGTGCAACAATTAAAATTGATGACTGAATGACAGGATAATCTCGGTATCCAATGGCATCGTAAATATAACGTCCTACGCCAGGCCAAGCGAAAATTGTCTCTGTCAAAATCGCACCGCCGAGTAACATTCCCATTTGGAGTCCAATAATTGTTAAGACTGGAATGATAGCATTCTTAAGCGCATGCTTATAAACTACCCAAAACATTTTCTGCCCTTTTGCACGAGCGGTACGAATATAATCAGAACGCATTACTTCGAGCATACTTGAACGGGTCATCCGCGCGATAATTGCCATAGGAATTGTCGCCAGTGCCAGGCCAGGTAAAATAAGGTGACGGAAAACTTGCCATAACTGGTCAAAGCGTCCTTGGATGATTGTATCAAGTACATAAAGATTTGTTATGGCGCTGATGGGATCTCGTACTTCCTCTCGCCCTCCAGTCGGTAACCATGGATTTTCTACAGCAAAAACCCATTGCCCCATAAGCCCCAACCAAAAGATAGGCATTGACACACCGACAAGTGCCAAAATCATCGCCGTATAATCAAACCATGAATTTTGGAACCATGCCGAGATAATTCCTGCATTGATACCAATGATAACCGCAATTACAATGGCAAACAGTGCCAATTCAAACGTAGCTGCTAAATAAGGCCATATTTCATCTGATACAGGAGCCCTGGTTCTCATCGATTCACCCAGATCCCCTTTAAAAAGATCACCCAAGTATTTGAAGTACTGTATATACCAAGGGTTATCAAGACCTAGCTTCACTGTCAGCGCTTCGACTGCCTCTTTGGTCGCTTGTTGTCCAAGAATCATCTGTGCGGGATTACCCGGGATTGCACGAATAATCATAAATACGAGAAACGTCATCCCAAGTAGGACAGGAATGAGCTGCAACATTCTTTTTCCAATGTAACTGAGCATAAGTTTTCACCTCTCCAACTCTACTATCCGCTTATATGTATTCATCTAATGAAAGGAAAAAGGGAGAAATCCAAATGACCTCTCCCTTTCCATTCATTTACAACAACTTTTTTACTTGAATTCTACTTTTGAAAGCAAATCCGACCCAGTTGGGTGCGGAACGAAACCTGATAGATTCTTAGCTCCTCCAAGAAGTGGCGTTGAGTGAGCCAGTGGTACCCAAGGAGCATCTTCATGAATAATAAGCTGTGCTTCTTTGTACAATTCATTCCGTTTCTCTTCATCGACTTCAGTTTGTGCCGCAATTAGAATGTCATGGAGTTTATCATTCGCATAGTACGTATAATTGTTACTTCCAATAGTATCTTTGTCGAGAAGGGTATATAGGAAGTTATCCGCATCCCCGTTATCCCCAGTCCAGCCTAGCATAAACGCATCTGCATCCCCTTTACTTGCAAGGTCAAGATAAGTTGCCCATTCATGAGAAACGATTTTCGCAGTAATCCCTATATCCGCAAGGTTTTTCTGAATGACTTCAGCAACTTTTTTACCATCTGGCATATATGGACGTGGAACCGGCATTGCCCATAGGTCCATCTCGAAACCATCTTCAAGTCCTACCGATTTCAGAAGTTCTTTCGCTTTTTCAGGATTGTATTCATAACCTTCTACATCTTCGTTATAGCCTGAAATGGATGGCGGCATCGGATTTTTCGCGACATTCGCACGTCCTTCGAAGAACGAATCAATAATTGATTGTTTATCAATTGCATAGTTAATTGCTTGACGCACTTCTTTTTTATCGAAAGGAGGGCGCGTTACTGTAAGACCTAAATAGCCTACGTTCATAGATGGACGTTCAAATAATTGAAGTTTTTCATTGTCTTCGATTGATTTGCCGTCTGATGGATTAATGCCATCTGCAAGATCGATACCCCCAGCCATCAATGCATTCAAACGTGCAGAGTTGTCAGGAAATGACTGAAAGATGATTTTTTTAAGTTTTGGTAGTCCTTCATCCCAATAATCATCGAATTTTTCAATTGTGATAGTTTCATTTGGTTTCCATTCGACGAACTTGAATGGACCTGTACCTACTGGGTTTCTTTCGAATTGATCGTCGCCTAATTCAAATGCAGTTGGGCTTGCTATTGCAAACATACTCATTGCAATATTTTTAAGGAATGGCGCTTGTGAACGTGTTAATTTAATTAAGACTGTATTTTCACCGTCTGCTGTAACTGAATCAATAACGTGTCCTTCATCACCTTTGAAACCTCCGAACATTGAGCTATAATATGGGAATTTTTCTGCATCCCCATTTGCCCATCGCTCGAAGTTTTTAACGACCGCATCAGCATTGAAGTCAGTTCCATCATGGAATTTGACGCCTTCGCGTAATTTGAACGTATACGTTAAACCGTCTTCACTTGGTTCCCATTCCGTTGCTAGTCCTGGGTTAATCGTCGTATCCTGCTCCCCAAAGTTCAGAAGCGTTTCGTAAAGGTTGACCGTAACTTTGAAGGATTCCCCTTCAGTTACCCTTGATGGATCAAGTGAAGTTGAATCTCCACCGCGTCCAAACACTAATGTATCTTGCACATTTTTACCGTCTTCAGTTTTTGTACCTTCAGTTTTAGTACCTTCCTTTTTACCGTCTTCCTTCTTACCATCGCCAGCATCTGACGAACAAGCGGCTAGCGCTGTCGAAAGAACGAGAAGCAACATTAGTACTAGTAAGCCTAACTTCTTTTTTCTCATATTGACCCCTCCAACTGTTTTATATCATTGTCTACCTGTTCACTGTAAAGATGACAGGCGACAGAATGACCGGAATCATGCTCAATGAGCCTAGGTGTAACTTTCGTGCAAATTTCCATCTTATACGGACAGCGCGTATGAAACGTACAGCCGCTAGGAGGGTTTGCCGGGTTTGGAATATCCCCTTCAAGAAGAATCTGCTCTTTCTTGAAATCTGGATCAGGTACCGGAACCGCTGATAACAGCGCCTGCGTGTATGGATGAAGCGGCTTCGCATAGAGCTGCTCACTGTCTGCCATTTCTACTATCTTCCCAAGATACATGACTCCAACGCGATCACTTATATGGCGAACAACCCCAAGATCGTGAGCAATAAAAATATAGGTGAGATTAAATTCCTTCTGCAAGTCTTGCATTAGATTTAACACCTGAGACTGAATTGACACATCAAGAGCCGAAACAGGCTCATCCGCAATTATCAGTTTCGGATTGGTCATAAGTGCCCGAGCAATTCCAATACGCTGCCGCTGTCCCCCGCTAAACTGGTGCGGATAGCGTTTAGCATGATAGGCGCTCAGACCCACAATTTCGAGAAATTCATGCACTTTCTTTTTCCGCTCTTTCGCATTATCCATACCATGCACAATGAGCGGCTCTTCTAATATCTTTTCAATAGTATGACGCGGATTCAGAGATGCGTATGGATCTTGGAATACCATTTGGATATCCCGTCTTGTTTTTCGCATTTCCTCCGTAGATAACGACGTCAGATCTTTACCGTCAAACTCTACTTTTCCTTCGGTCGGTTCAAGAAGTCGCATGAGCATCCGTCCCGTTGTCGATTTCCCGCATCCAGATTCACCGACTATCCCGAGTGTTTCGCCTTCGTTCACGTAAAACGATACATCATCCACCGCTTTAACGTGGCCGACTGTTCTGCCAAGAATTCCTTTTTTAATAGGGAAATACTTTTTCAAACCTTCAACTTTCAATAAGGGCTTTGTTGTCATGCTGTTCCACCCCTTCTCTGTCGTATAGGAAGCACCGAGTCTGGTGAACATCCGATGTTTCATATAGTTCAGGGTTTTCTGTTAGACAACGGTCAAATGCAAACTCACACCTTGCTGCAAACCTGCACCCATGCTGAATCGAACCGGGTTTCGGCACGCTGCCTGGAATAGAATAGAGCCTATCCTTTTTGAAGCGCATATCGGGAACAGATTGAATTAGCCCTTTTGTATAGGGATGCTGCGGATCATCGAAGATCATCTTAACAGGTGCTTCTTCAATGATTTGTCCTGCGTACATGACAATGACACGTTCGCATGTTTCTGCAACGACACCCAAATCATGTGTAATGAGAAGAACAGCCGTATTTAATCTCGTATTTAATTCCCGCATTAACTTCAATATCTGCGCTTGAATCGTCACATCAAGAGCAGTGGTCGGTTCGTCAGCAATAAGTACTTTAGGATCACATACCAACGCCATTGCAATCATTACACGTTGTCTCATTCCACCCGACAATTGGTGAGGGTAGTCTCTCATCATTTCTTCTGCACGAGGCAAACCAACAAGTTTCAACATTTCAATTGCTTTTCCTTCAGCCTTTTTCTTAGACCAACCTTTTTCGTGGATCCTTACTGCTTCCGTCATTTGATTGCCAATTGAGAACAATGGATTCAGCGATGTCATCGGTTCTTGGAAAATCATTGCAATATCATTTCCCCGAATGCGCCGCATCTGTTTTTCATTCAAGGTTAGTAAGTCTTTATCTCCAAATAATATATTGCCTCCGACAACTTTCCCGGGAGGTTTTGGTACGAGCCCCATTATCGATAAGGATGTTACACTTTTTCCACAGCCGGATTCTCCGACAATTCCAAGGATTTCTCCTTCACGCAAGTGAAAGTCAATATGATCAACAGCCGGTATTTCCCCCGAATCAGTAAAAAAGGTCGTCTGTAAATCTTTTACTTGGAGGACAGTTTTCCTCTCATCCATCAGATCACCCTTTTTCTTAATCTATTAATTAATTATTTCAAGTTTAATAGGTCGTTCTAATTATACGATTATACAGAATAAATGCAATACATTTATTCTGTATATTATTATAATGACAATGGCTCATGCAAGATACTACAACCTATCAACAGTAAGAAACGTTTTAATTTCTCGCTAAAAAAAGCTATCCGACTAACCAGGGAATTCCCGGTTAATCGGATAGCTTTTCAATCTTCTATAGGTAATTCGAATTCTACTTGGGTTAGCACATCATACCCTGTTGCTTGTGGGAAAAAATCTAGCAAGTATTTTGTCGCACCGAAAAGTGATGTTGAATCGGCAGTAAATATGGAAGGTGCGTCTTCATAAATGTTTTCCATAAATGGACGTTCAACAAATTGTAAGTCGGCATCGCCGGCAACTTCCATTCTATCAGTTGGATTAATACTATCCGCTAAATCAATATCACCTGCAATCAATGCATTCAAGCGTGCAGTATGATTAGGAATTGACTTGAAGGTGACTCTTTCAAGCTCCGGCAATCCTTCTTGCCAATACCCTTGGAATTTCACAACCACAATTGCTTCATTCTGTTTCCCCTCTACATATTGAAACGGTCCCGTACCGATAGGATTGCTTTCGAATTCTTCATTACTTTGTTCAAATACGGTCGGGCTAACAATCGAGAATGGACTCATCGTTAGGTTTTTTAAGAATGAAACTTGCGGGTGATTCAACTTGATCGTTATTTTATCATCGCTGTCAGTCGACACCGATTCAATAATACGACTGTCATCCCCTTTGAAACCATTGAATACCGAACCGTAGTAAGGAAACTCTTCTGCATCGCCGTTAGTCCAGCGCTCAAAGTTTTTCATGACCGTATCTGCATTAAAATCTGTATCGTCATGGAATTTGACGTCTTTCCGCAACTGGAACGTGTACGTCAAACCGTCTTCACTAGATTCCCACCTTTCTGCCAATCCAGGAACTACCGTCGTGCCTAGCGCATTGAGATTGACAAGCGTCTCATACAGATTGACAGTAACATGGCTAGAATCCCCTTCTTTCAAATGCGCTGGATCTAGTGTTGTGGAATTCCCGCTATGTCCGTAAACTAATATTTTCTTTGCATTTTGTTGCATAGTTTCATCATCTAAATCTGACGATGAACATGCTCCAAGCATTGCCAAAAGGGCAACAATCATGATCAAGGCTAGTGGCCCAAACTTTATCTTTCCCATCAAAATTCCTCCAACTTTTTAATCTCCAAGTACTTGAACTTGGAACAAGCCATAGTAAATCCCTTGTAATTTCATCAATTGTTCGTGTGTACCCATCTCTTTTAACTGCCCTGAATCAATGACGAAAATCTTATCTGCGTGTGTTATTGTCGACAAGCGGTGAGCAACAATGAGTGTCGTTCTTTCATTCGCAAGTCGTTCAAGCGACTCCTGAATGAGCGCCTCACTTTCAAGGTCAAGTGCGGATGTCGCTTCATCTAAGATGAGAAGCGGGGGATTTTTCAAGAAGACACGTGCAATCGCAATTCGCTGCTTCTGACCACCTGATAACTTCACGCCTCGTTCCCCTACTTTTGTATCGTAACCAAGCGGCAGCCCCTCTATGAAATCATGTGCATTCGCCGCTTTCGCAGCAGCAATCACTTCTTCATCTGTTGCATCCGATTTCCCCATCAAAATATTGCTCTTCACGGAATCACTAAACAAAATAGTATCTTGCAAAACAATTCCAATCTGCTCCCGTAGCGATTTTATATTGACGTCACGTAAATCATGGCCATCTATACGCACAGCCCCGCCCGTCACATCATGGAACCTTGGAATCAAACCAACGATAGTCGATTTCCCACCGCCGCTCATGCCGACAAATGCTACTGTCTCTCCCGGTTTCACAGTGAAATTAATGCCATCCAAGATTGTTTCCCCATCTGCTTCATACGTAAAGCTCACATTATCGAACATGATTTCCCCGTCAATTGGAGGAAGTTCCGTTGATCCGGGCTTATTCGTAATCTCATACTCCTGTTCCATCAGATCAAAGACACGATCCATAGAAGCAAAAGATTGTGTTAGCGATGTTGAAGCATTAACCAGTCTTCGCAATGGGCTATAAACTCGGTCGATGTATGCGATGAACGCAACCATCGTACCAACAGACAAATCATTGTTAATGACTTGATAACCTGCGTATGCAAGAACGAGAAGTGGTGCAACATCAGTAATCGTGTTTACGACTGCAAATGCTTTCGCATTCCACTTGGTGTGATCAATTGCTTTATCCAGGAAGTTGCCATTCGTTTTATCGAAACGCTGTTGTTCCTCTTCTTCAAGTGCAAAACTTTTTATGACACTTACACCCGAAACACGTTCATGCAGGTAGCTTTGCACATCCGCAAGTGCTTGAGAGCGTTTCCCAGTCAATTCTCGTAGTTTTCCGAAAAAGTGTTTGACGCTGTACGCATAAAAGGGGAATGCCAGAAGCGTAACAAGCGTAAGTGGAACGTCCATCGTCAGCATGATGACAACTGCGATGATAATTGTCGCTAGGTCAAGCCAAACATTCATAAGCCCAATCATAACAAAGTTTTTCGTTTGCTCCACGTCATTTATAACCCGCGAAATGATTTCTCCAGCTCGTGTATTTGAATAGTAGCTGAGACTCAATTTTTGCAGATGCGAATACAACTCTTTCCGGATATCGTACAAAATCTTATTACTCACATACTGGGCATAATATTGCCGGTAATATTCAACCGGTGGCCGGATGATAAAGAACACAAGAACTGTTCCGCCAAGCCAATAAAATAATTGCCTCGTCATCTCTGCCTTAGTGAGTGTATCCGATCCGATAATGTCATCGATTACGATTTTCATCAGCAGTGGAATGAATAACGGAATAGCGAATTTCACAATCCCAATCATTATCGTCAAAATAATTAGCCCGTTGTACGGCTTCACAAACTTCATATAGCGTTTTATACTATCACCCATCTTTTAACCTCCTACTATGAAAAGAGTAAGGCGCCGTTTTGCCCCGACAAGCGCTGGAAGGCTTGAAGATAAAGGCGATTTTTGCCTTTTCGGCAAGACTGAAGCGACTCGAGTAGAAAAAGCCTGCCGCAACTAATCGCGACCAGGCTTTTCACTTACTTTTCTTGACCTGTTTGTAAAACTCATATCTGGAAGTCCATACTTCAATGAAATCAGAAGCGAACGGTCCCCTACGCTGTTTGATCCAGCCAAGCAAAGTATCCAAATTCTTCTTCAGTATTTGATCAATAACATCGGGATAACCCATCTGTTTCTTATGATCGTCATATTCATCCTCATCAAGAATCATATAACTCATATCCGGGAACACTTTCACGTCAAGGTCATAATCAATGTACTTCAATGATTTGTTATCATAAACGAAAGGTGAGCTCATGTTGATGTAATAATAAACACCATCTTCTCTTAACATGCAAATGATATTGAACCAGTGCTCAGCGTGAAAATAGCAAATGGAAGGCTCGCGTGTCAACCATGTGCGTCCGTCCGACTCTGTTACAAGCGTCCTTTCATTCGCACCGATGACAATATTACGCGTTCCTTTCAATACTACAGTTTCCTGCCAAACCCGATGGATTTTACCATTATGTTTATAACTATGTACTTGTATCGTTTCTCCTTCTTTAGCAATCGTCATGATTAACCCACCTTTTGGTTGCCGGAAAATTTCGAAGCCATTATTATTTCATCATTATACCAAGAGAACGGTACTATTTGAAACCTTTCAACTTTTATTTCCAATCATGACGTCAATTGTATCAATTAAAAAACCGGCAGAAGCATAAAGCCTCTGCCGACCGGCGGTATCCATTTACTTATTTCGAACCGTTCTCGAACTGATTCGCGCGCTGTCCAGAAGCATTTCTTTTGTTTGCTTCGGATTGTTGGTTTTGTTTCCTAACTTGATTAACATCAGTTTCGGAACCAAACTCTTCAGTCATCGCATTTTGGTTTTGATTTTGGTTTTGCATTTGCATTTTTTGCATTGATTGTTGGTTTTGTTTCCTAACCTGATTTACATCAGTTTCAGAAGCAAACTCCTCAGTCATTGCATTTTTGTTTTGTTGTTGTGATGCTTGGTTCTGTTTTCGTACTTGTTTCGCATCAGTTTGATTCGGGTTATTTTTGGTCAATGGATTTTCACCTCCGTACAACTATCATGTACAAGAAGGCATTTTTTATTCAATTGGAAGTTTTTACAGTAAAATCGAACGTCCACCGTCGACAATAATCGTCTGTCCGCGAATCATATCTGAATCAGCCGAGATTAGGAACATCGCTGCTTTCACCATGTCATCAATTTCAACCATACGACCCGCAGGTGTGTTAATACGCGCATCTTCTAGCAGTTCATCACGATTAGGGAAATGTTTCAGTGCTTCTGTATCAAGCGCGCCACCCGATACGGTATTGACAGCAATTCCTAGTGGTGCAAGTTCAACAGCAAGATAACGTGTAAGCGATTCAATCGCCGCTTTCGAAACGCCTACCGTCGTGTAGTTTTCAAGGTATCGAATAGATCCAAGCGAACTAACTCCAAGGATTTTTCCACCTTTATCCATTAGCCTTGCAGCTTCTTGTGCGCCAAAAAGCATTGCTTTCGCATTGATGTTCATCGTCCAATCCCAGTGTGTTTCTTCTAGTTCCATAATCGGACGTAAAACACCCGATGCCGCATTTGAAACAAATACGTCTAAACGTCCGAATTCCTCTTTCACTTGTTCAAACATCGTACGAAGCTTTTTAACATCCCCAACATTTGCACGAATCATAATTGCTCTCCTGCCAAGTGCCTCAATTTCCTTCACTGTTTCTTCCGCGGCAGACCGGCTTCGTGCATAATTTACAACGATATCATAGCCTTGTTTTGCGAGCTCAATCGCAAGTGCTTTTCCTAGTCCCCTAGAACTCCCTGTAATCATTGCTACTTTATTTTCAGTCATCATTTAGTCCTCCTCGTTTAATCTCATCCCAAATTTTCAAAACAGGCACTGGTCTCGGCAATGCTTCCACTTCTTCCTGCGTGAAAAACCGGTAACCTTCAGGAATCATATTTGTTTTTTCGATCCGTGCTCCGAAGCTTTTCATCTCCCATGTTAAATGGGAAAAGATATGTTTGAAAGATAGTATATCAACGATATCCTTTAGTTCAATACCGAAATGTTCAATAGCCATTTCTTGTGGTGTTTTATCATCCGCCGGCTCGACCATTGGAAACTCCCACAAACTTGCAAGCAGACCTTTCGAAGGGCGTTGTCGTAATAGCCACTCACCTTGACTATTTTGAATCGCAAATGACGCAACAGGTATAATTTTCATTTTTGTTTTCTTCGTTTTCACAGGTAACTCCTCTTGCCTACCTTCTTGGAAAGCTAAACAAAATTCTCGGACAGGACATAGAAGGCATCTCGGTTTCGGCGTACAGATTGTCGCGCCGAGCTCCATCAGCCCTTGATTGAACGAGGAAGGATCTTCTTTGTCGATTAAATCCATGACTACTGTTTCAAATATCTTTTTTGTACGCGGTATCGCAATATCTTCTTCTATTAGAAGAAGTCTCGAAATGACACGCATAACATTACCATCTACGGCATGCTCAGGAACACCGTATGCAATGCTGAGAACCGCCCCTGCAGTGTAAGGGCCAACGCCTTTCAACGTAGAAATCTTCGTTCGATTGGAAGGTACTTCTCCGCCATAATCTGACACGACTTCCCTTACACCCGCCTGTAAGTTCCTTGCCCGCGAATAATAACCGAGACCTTCCCACATTTTCAATAAATCGTTTTCTTCCGCTTCCGCAAGTACCTCCATCGTCGGGAAACTTGCGATAAACCGTTCATAATAAGGTATAACGGTATCTACTCTCGTTTGTTGAAGCATCACTTCGGAAACCCAAATGTAATATGGATTCGATGTTCTTCTCCAAGGCAGGTCTCTCTTTTCACGACGATACCAGGAAAGAAGCGCCTCGCGGAATTCGTCTTTCTTCACTATTATTTGCATCATTTCCTCCTTATCGCATATGCTTATCATTGAGCATAAACGGGTAATGATATGTATAGGTCATTTAAAAAATTAATCAAATGCTTGGCACGACTGCTTAGGTAGAAGGAGTGATTATTTGGATACTGGAACACATATTGTCATGGGTGTAGCACTTGGCGGCCTCGCTCTGGCGGATCCTGTCGTCTTAACCGATAGTGCAACAATGAGCGCAGTCGTTGCAAGTGTTATTGTCGGCTCACTTATCCCGGATATCGATACCGTATTAAAATTAAGAAGTAACGCTGTCTACATACGGCATCACAGGGGGATTACACATTCGATTCCTGCGGTATTATTATGGCCGCTACTTATTACAATACTCATGTCTTTTTTCGTCCCAGAAGCCAACTTCATACATGTATGGGCGTGGACCTTTTTAGCTGTTTTTCTACATGTCTTCGTCGATATTTTCAATTCCTATGGGACGCAGGCATTACGGCCATTTTCGAACAAGTGGGTTGCTATCGGCGTTATTAACACGTTCGATCCAATCATTTTCATATTGCATGCCCTTGCGATAATTATTTGGGCAATGGGTGCAAATCCGGTCTATACGATTTTGACCACATACGTAATAATCTTCTTTTATTATTTATTGCGTTTTGCGATCAAATCAGCCGTTAAAAAAGCCGTATACAATACGGTACCCGATGCGACGGAAATTATTATTGCGCCGACAATGCGCTTCTTCCAATGGAGAATTGCTGCTTCCTCAGAAAAGTGTCATTATGTTGGACGCGCTTACGGCAGGTCCGTTAATATTTACGACCGCTTTGAACGGGAACCTATGCCGAAGTCCCCTGAGGTTGATGTGGCGATGAGCGATAAGAACATCAAAGCGTTTACATCATTTTCACCTATTTACAGATGGTCTGTCACAAACATCGGCGACATATGTGAAGTGCGCTTAATCGATCTTCGTTACCGGAGCAAAGGCTATTACCCCTTTGTTGCGGTTGCACATATTGACAAGGAACTGAACGTCATCAATTCGTATACGGGTTGGATTTTTTCCGAAGACAAGCTACAAAAAAAGCTCAACTTCGCACCTAACTCATGACAACGGCTATGGACAGGTATTGCTGTCCATAGCCTTTTATTTTCCTTCTTTTACTGACTTCAGCATTGCAATCGGTAACGCCTCATCTGCACGTTCGCCGCCTAGTCTGTAACCCCACGCAAAACGACCTTTTAAGTAGTCAACTTGAAAAAACATACCTTCGTCTCCGTCAATTCGGTACATTTCACCAGGCACAATTGTACTTGGATCAATTAGATAGGATTGCGCCATAACCATTTTCCGTTGGTAAACCGCATACTCATTAAGGATGCCCAATTGCTCGGCTTTGCGTGCTTTTTCACGCAGCCGTGCGATTTCTGTACGTAATTCATGTTCAGTCATTGCACTATACTTTTTTTCAATATCCATCTTCTTCATTCTCCTTTTTATCAATGAAATGATCAATGCGCTCAAACGGAATACCCTTTTGATACATCGCTTGTTTCACTTTGTTGTTCAAGTCTCGTCCACTAAACTTTGAACTATAGCGACGCCAAGCTTTCTCTCCGATTGACTCGGCGATAGCTGTCCATTCATCGTCTTCGCGCTCAAAGTTAATATTCGCAAGTGCTTGTTTAATAAGGTCGAAGGAATACCCTTTTCGAAGCAATGCATTTTGGATTTTTTGTTTTAATTGAGATGGAGCCACGGAAGGATTTGCATTTGCTGCTTTCTCTGCAAGTTTCGTTGCGATTTTAAGCTGTTCTTCTTCCGGATAAGATTCAAGCACTTTGATCTGTAATTCCTTCCCTATCCCCTTTTTATGCATCTCTTGCTGAATTGCTTTTGGGCCTTTACTGGATGAACTTTTCCTCGTTTGAAGAAGTGCTTCTGAATAGGTTTCATCATTTAGAAATCCAAGACTTTTCAACTTCACGATTGCTTCTAGTACAATTGCTTCCCCGTATCCCAATTCCAAAAGTTTTTTCTTCACTTCAAACTCACTGCGCATTCTGAAACCGAGATAATGGAGTGCACGGTTGAATGCTTTCCGAATTTCGTCTTCATAGACCATCTCGTCAATTGACCAGTCTTCCAGGGACATCCCTTTCGTTAGACCGAATTTGACAAGTACCGATTCATGGACACTGTATGCATACTTTTCGTCTAAAAAAATATTGTATCGTTCGAGATCTTTTTTCTGCTGTGATATTTTAGTAATAACAGGCACTTTTTGCACGCCTCCCTTGCTTTCTATTTAGTATACATGTTCCGTCCTTGTGCTTCAGCTTAATAGGTTCCATTATAGGGTATAGAATGCTAATGGGGGTGTCGGAAAATGAAAATCGTCATTGCGGGTGGTTCAGGTTTCGTCGGTCAGAAATTAACGGATACTTTATTGAATGAAGGACATGAAATCATTATTTTATCTAGGAAAGAAAGTAAGGTTGATGGCAATATAAAATACGTGAAATGGCTTCAGGAAGGTACCTATCCGGAAAATGAAATCATTTCAGCTGATGCCTTTGTCAATCTTGCAGGCGTGTCCATCAATGAGGGACGTTGGACCGCGGAACACAGAAAACAAATCTATGCTAGCCGAATGGAAGCGACCGATGAATTACTGCGAATCATCTCCGCTTTGCAAACTAAACCGGTTGTACTTGTCAACGCTAGTGCAATTGGTATTTATCCCGCATCAGTAGACAATGTCTATACAGAAAAATCACTGGACTATGCGGATGACTTTCTAGGTCAGACTGTAACGGATTGGGAAAAGAAAGCAGCATCAGTGGAATCAGAAGGTATTCGGGTCGTGTTCATGAGATTCGGAGTCATACTCGGAAAAAATGGCGGAGCATTGCCGCTTATGGTGTTGCCTTATAAGTTATTTGCAGGTGGAACAGTTGGTTCAGGCAATCAGTGGGTATCTTGGGTCCATTTGGAGGATGTTACACGTGCAATTGCATTTACAATCGACAATAAAAACTTACATGGACCTGTGAACGTCACCTCGCCATTTCCAAAACGAATGAAATACTTCGGTAAAACAATTGGTTCAGTGTTACATAGACCACACTGGATACCAGTTCCATCATTCGCAATGAAAATAGTGCTTGGTAAAAAAAGTGCGCTCGTTCTAGAGGGACAACATGTCTTACCAAAAAAATTACTGAACAACGGTTTTACATTTCATTTTTCGACGCTAGAGTCGGCACTAAATGATTTGTATAATAAAGACGTATAGTTGGGCTTCAACTGCGCATCCTACCTTAAAAGGAAAGGTGCGTTTTTGATGATAAAAAAACATGCTCCAGGTATATTATTGGCGACTATTATCGTAATGGCAGGATTTGTTTTTAACCCATTTTCAGCTAAGGCGGATGAATTTCATTGGGGCTTCAAAAAAGCTACAGGGGGGACCCAGCCCAGTGCTGGCGCTGCACTCGATTCAATGCTCGATAAACACGGAGCCATTTATAAAGGAAAGCCAGACGAAAAGGTTGTCTATTTAACGTTTGATAACGGCTATGAAAATGGCTATACAGCAAGTATTTTAGATACATTGAAAAAAGAAGACGCTCCGGCAACTTTCTTTCTCACTGGGCATTACTTAAAAAGTGCTCTCCCCCTCGTCAAACGGATGATTGCGGAAGGCCATGGAATCGGCAACCATACGTATGGACACCCGAACTTGGCCAATCTATCCGAACAGAGAATGGAAGAAGAATGGACCAAGTTCGACAAGCTATTGAATGAAGTAACCGGGATCAAACGGACATACTACACAAGGCCCCCTGAAGGCGTGTTCAATGACAAGGTACTCGCCAAAGGCAATGAACTTGGATACAGGCATATTTTCTGGTCAGTCGCATTCATTGACTGGTACGCCGATAAACCCAAAGGTCGTGACTTTGCTTATGGTGAACTGATGAACCAACTTCATCCTGGCGCTGTAATTTTAATGCACACAGTTTCACCTGATAATGCACAGGCATTACCATCCTTTATCCAAGATGCCAAGAAAGCAGGTTATACTTTCCAGACGCTTGACGACCTTGTTTTAGAGTATGAAAATGTTAACTCCATTTTAAGATGATCAGTCAACCATGTTGATTAACCATTTATTCGAATAAAATACTGGTGAGAAGGGCTTAATGACCTTCATTTTCACTGGTCTATTTTCGACCCGCTATCGGCTAACTATTCATGACAGATTTACTGAGGGTCCTAGTGTGGCAAGAAGTGACTCGTCACTTCTTGCCACACTTTTTTCAGTAATCCTGTTGTGAATAGTTGCCAGTCGCGTTCCTATAATGTTCAAGTGAAAGATGCAGTTTATTCGGAAGAAAAGAATAGATGACATTTTATGGAGAGCGTCAGTGCCCGAAGATGCAATTTCGGGCACTCTAGCACCTTGTACAATGCGTTCCTTGCTTACTTTTAGTAAAGATTATGCATCTAATTCATGAGATGCCTTATAGAAAGTGACATTTCTTTAAACTAAAAAAGAAAAAACCATAGTGAAAGTATTAGCCGCCAAAATTGTATCTTGGGCGGCTTTTCTCCAGGTAAGAAGCATACAATTCTTTCGTCCCAAAAAGCTTCAGCACTTCGTGTACTTATGCTTTTAAAGCGCGACGGATGAAGGACCACCATAAGATTACCGAAAAAACTGTGTGGGATGCGACAAATTCGCATCCCTACACATCCAGACATCCCGGTAATCGTATAGAAGTCATTCAATCCAAAAGCGCAACTATACAAGTAGCGGACAGGGGGCGATCAAGTTAGTTACTGATTACTTTTGGTAACTAAACAGACATGATGATCAGAAATAGAAAGAGCGTCCATTATGGGACGCTTTTTCTTATGCTGCAATTGGGCGTTGTTTCATTTTCCCAATAAAAGACACAAGGAATAACACAGCCAAAAACAGTGAAATAAGTAGCAGGAAACTAAATCCTGCGTCAAACTCTAGGAAAAGACCACCCAAAAATGGACCTGTCAAACTGCCTAAACTAAAGAAAATCCCGCATAACAGGTTTCCAGTAGGCAACAAATGCTTCGGTGTTAAATCGGACATGTACGAAATACCGAGTGAAAAAATAGAACCTGAAAAAAGTCCAGCAATAAAAAACATAGCTATAACAGCAGTCGTAGATGTTTCAACAGTACTTGCGATGAAAAACGAGATAGACCCACCTCCGAGTGCAACAAGAAAGACCGGGCTTCTTCCAATCTTGTCCGATAGCATTCCCAGAGGTAACTGCGAAATAATCCCCCCTACGGAAAATGTAGCTAGTATAATTGTTACAGATGTAAATTCAACGCCATTTCTGAGCGCATACACCGGATACATCGCGTTTAGTGTAGATTCAAGAAAACCGTAGCCAAATGGTCCGAGAAAAGCGAGCCAAGCAACAGCCATCGTCCCTTTGAAACGAGCGGAAAGTCGTTCATTACCAGGCTTCCCTTTAACAATATCTGGAAAACCATTTTTCAGCATGAAAACGAGTGACCACGCAAGCATGCACAGTATTCCCGATACAATGAACGGTAAGCCTTCAAACACATTGACGAGCGGAGCGAATAATGGACCTGCCGCAAATCCGACGCCGAATGACAAACCATAAATCGCAATATTGCGTCCTAATCTTTGTTGCGGCGAGAAACTTGTAATCCATGTTTGAGTTGAAAAATGAAGTGCATGATCTCCGATGCCAATCAGTAATCTTAGGACGTACCAAAATACAACACTTTTCCATAACGGAAACAGCAGTAATGATATAAAAACAAGCATGCCGCCCCCAATAATAATCGGCTTATAGCCAAAACGACGGAGCGGTGCCTCCATAAAAGGTGAAACGAGTAACGTTCCTATGTATAAACCCGTGGCATTCAAACCATTCATCGAACTCGAAATGCCGTCCTTTTCGAAGATAGCCGAAATAAGTGGCAACAGCATGCCTTGTGAAAATCCAGAAATCGATACAATAATAACAAGTATCCAAAAACGGCGCTTCTCTAGTTGTGAAAAAGCATCCATGTTTCCACCACTCCCCCACTTAAAGATCCTTGTATGATTTTAGCACAAGAAAACGGCAAAAACGCAAAAAAACATAAAGGCCCAGTCCATATCTGTTTGTCAGATTACGGCTGAGCCTTTACGTATGAATTGAACCTTCACTTTCCATCTGCATAAGTCGTATTAGTCTCCTGGCGCACTGCCAGCGGACACTTACGAATCCCCTCCTTCTTAAATTCTTCCACTTCGTCTTTTACCTGTTCCCGCTACCTTTCTATATTTTTTAGCTTAACTTTCACTTTTACATCCCAGCTATTACTGACGCTGTCTGCATTCGGTTTGAGACTTCACCTCCACAGGATTAAATTTGGGTATAACGATACCTACATAGTTGAGCTTTCTCTTTTATAATTAAAGTTCTCAACCTCCTTAGTGTTCGTTGTGATTACCCTTTCTGTTATCCTCCCTTTCGTTTGATTAAATGAATCATAACACATAGTTTTTATATTGTAAAGATTATGTTAAAAAGAATATTCAATTATTATTAAGGTTGCATTCCCCTTCATTGATAAATTCCGTTTTTTCGTTTACGATTACATTAATGAAAAGAGGTGTACGGATTGGACAAAGCACAGAATAACGGTCATGTTGAAGGATTAAAAACACGGCTTCATCAATTTCTTGAAACGCTGGATACAATTGAACCAGAAACTGCAGACCTTCAGGAAATCGATCAGCTAATCAGCTTGCTAGACGACCTTGAGGAACAGATGGAAAAAATTAAATTCGATAAGTAACAAGCTATAACTAAGGGGGAAATCGAGAATGTACATAGAACAACTTGAAAAAAGCATGTATGATCTCATTTGCGAAACGTCCACGAATCTTCCGAAAGACGTGCGTCGAAAAATCCTTGCAGCAAAAGAATTAGAAGATGCCGGTACACGTGCAGCAATGAGTCTTGATACGATTACAAAAAACATCAATATGGCCGACGAAAAAATGTCGCCTATCTGTCAGGATACCGGCATGCCAACATTTAAAATCAAAACACCAGTCGGAGTCAATCAAATTGAAATCAAAGCCGCTGTCAAACGCGCGATTGTTCAAGCCACTAAAGACACTAAACTCCGCCCGAACTCTGTCGACTCACTGACAGGCGATAATAGTGGGGATAACCTCGGTACAGGTGTCCCAGTTGTAAAATTCGAACAATGGGAACAAGATCATATCGAAGTGAAACTGATTCTAAAAGGCGGCGGCTGTGAGAATAAAAATATTCAATATAGCCTGCCAGTAGAACTGGATGGCCTTGGCCGTGCGGGACGCGATCTTGATGGCATCCGTAAATGTATTTTACACTCTGTTTATCAAGCCCAAGGGCAAGGGTGTTCTGCAGGTTTCATCGGCGTCGGAATCGGCGGAGACCGCGCTTCAGGCTATGAACTAGCTAAGGACCAACTTTTCCGCGAAGTTGATGACCTAAATCCGAATCCAAAACTTGCAGAACTTGAAGAATATACCTTGGAATCAGCAAACAAACTCGGTATCGGAACAATGGGCTTCGGCGGCGAAGTTACCCTTCTTGGCTGTAAAATTGGTGTCATGCATCGTATCCCTGCTAGCTTCTATGTTTCTGTAGCGTATAACTGTTGGGCATATCGCCGTATGGCTGTCGATATCGATGCTGGATCTGGTGAAATTACGAACTGGCATTACAATGATGGTGAAAAAATTGCTTTCGCACAAGATGATACTAATCAAAATGAGGCGAATCAAACCGCACGTACTGTCGAGCTCACTGCCCCGATTTCAGAGGAACAGATCCGTGATTTGAATGTCGGCGATGTTGTCAAAATCAGCGGAATGATGTATACAGGTCGTGATGCAATCCATAAATATTTATCAGAAAATGACTCCCCTATCGACCTTGATGGACAAATCATTTATCATTGTGGCCCAGTTGTGATGAAAAATGAAGATGGCAGTTATGAAATCAAAGCTGCTGGCCCCACAACATCAGCACGTGAAGAGCCGTATCAAGGTGACATCATGAAAAAGTTCGGAGTTCGCGCTGTTATTGGTAAAGGTGGAATGGGTCCGAAAACACTAGCTGCTCTTGAAGAACACGGCGGCGTCTACTTGAACGCAATTGGCGGCGCAGCACAGTATTATGCTGACTGCATTAAAGCAGTCGAAGGTGTTGACCTTCTTCAATTCGGTATTCCTGAAGCAATGTGGCATCTGCGCGTTAAAGATTTCACCGCAGTTGTCACGATGGACTCGCACGGCAATAGCTTGCATGCCGATGTCGACAAGTCTTCACTTGAAAAATTGTCTCAGTTTAAAGAGAAAGTATTTAGCTAATTGAGTTAGGCATCTTATGTCGGAGTAATTCCCGGCATAAGATGCCTTTTTTAATTGGTAGTGGATTAATAATTCGTTAAGCGGGGTGACCATGTGGGAACTGGACGACAGCCGAGGAACTCTCAAACGAACCTCGCTAACTACTAACTCCCTCATCCCCTACCTTCAATACAAATTAGTATCTATTTCTTCCCCAGTTGGATATACTATGTTTATAAACAATAATGACTATCAACTGATATCTATTATCATCTATTAATTCTAGTCGGTTCCCGCCAATGGGAACCGACTTTCATACTTTAATGAGCTATTTGAGGTTGACTATCATTATCAATTAGGAGGTAATAACTATGACTACTCTCACTGAACAACAACCAAAAAAGTCTGTAGATTGGCCAGCGCACCTTGAATTGATTGCTGCGATTCTATCAGGTGCATTAATTCTAACTGCTTGGATAGCTGGTAAGTATGGATTAGAAACCTTTTCTGTCCCCCTCTATATCACCGCCTTTTTAATAGGTGGATTTGCCAAAGCGAAGGAAGGCATCGAAGAAACGATTAACAACAAGGAACTGAATGTGGAGATGCTAATGGTTTTCGCTGCAATCGGTGCTGCATTAATCGGGTACTGGGCGGAAGGAGCAGTCCTCATTTTCATCTTTGCACTCAGTGGTGCGCTTGAAACTTACACGTTAAATAAAAGCCATAAGGAAATTTCAGCGCTTATGGAATTACAGCCTGAAGAAGCGTGGCTCATTCAAGATGATGGTACTGATATCAAAGTGGCAACTGCTTCCCTAAAGGTCGGATCCATTCTACTCGTCAAACCGGGTGAAAGGGTTCCAGTCGACGGGAATATCACTTTTGGTACTTCTTCCATTGATATGTCTGCCATTAATGGGGAATCGATTCCCGTCTCAAAAGAAGTCGGTGATGAACTATTCGCCGGTACAGTCAATTTAAGCGGTGCTATTCAAATTAAAATGACAAAGCCTAGCTCTGAAACACTTTTCCAAAAAATTATTACACTTGTTCAAAGCGCACAAAGTGAGAAATCACCTTCACAGCAATTTATCGAACGATTTGAAGGCACCTATGTAAAAGCTGTTATTATCATGGTGCTAATCATGATGGTTGTGCCCCATTATTTGTTTGGATGGGATTGGACCACTACGCTCTATCGTGCAATTGTACTGCTCGTCGTTGCTTCCCCGTGTGCGCTAGTCGCATCTATTATGCCCGCGACTCTTGCCGCGGCCTCCAACGCAGCAAGGAAAGGTGTTCTATTCAAAGGTGGTATCCATCTAGAACATTTGGGTTCACTAAAAGCGATTGCTTTTGATAAAACCGGTACATTAACGAATGGTAAACCAGTTGTCACAGACTTCTATGTACGTGATGACGCAGATACAGATACAACACTAGCGATTCTTGCAAGTATTGAGTCTCAATCTAATCATCCACTTGCTGTCTCAATTACAAACTATGCCATTGGTAAAGGGCTAACCCTAGAGCGAAACCTTCAGATTGAGGATGTGCCTGGTCATGGTATTCGGGCGCTTGTCGATACACGTGAACTGCTCGTAGGAAACCCACGTTTTGTCGGAAAAGAATTGGCAGAAGAGTTTCAGCATGGCGTCGCTTTATCCCTTGCTGATGAAGGGAAAACAATCATCTTCATGAAAGACGATAAGGGCATTATTGCAGCCGCGGCACTAAGAGATACATTACGCCCTGAAGCTGTCGATGCAATAAGTCAATTAAAGCAAGCAGGTATTCTAACAATCATGTTAACTGGCGATAATGAAAAAACGGCTGCAGCTATCGCGAAAGAAGCTGGCCTCGATTCATTCATTGCAGAATGTCTGCCTGAAATGAAAGTTAATCACTTGAAACGTCTCCTGGTTGAGCACAAAAATGTAGGTATGGTCGGTGACGGGATCAATGATGCACCCGCACTCGCTACGGCAACATCAGGCATAGCAATGGGCGAAGGGACGGATGTTGCGCTCGAAACTGCAGATATCGTCCTCATGCAGAATGATTTAAGACGGATTTCTTATGCCATTAAGTTATCTCGTAAAATGCAACGGATCGTTAAGCAGAATGTCTTGTTCTCCATTTCTATCATCACGGTGTTAATTGTTTCAAACTTCCTTCAAGTTATTGATCTACCGCTTGGTGTTATTGGCCACGAAGGTAGCACTATCCTTGTCATTTTAAACGGTCTCAGGATGCTTAATCGAATTGAATAAGCAACTACTATTTTTAAGTAGAATAAAAGCAATGCATCCTATCACAGGACT
>NZ_JACFTD010000028.1 GCF_014282005.1 Sporosarcina sp. BP05
TTATAGCGCCGATGCTTTTTTGAATTATTAATTTTACAAGCTCTGCTAGAATTAATGCGACTATCTATACCAATAAATCATGTACAACTCTATTTTTCAATTGAAAATAACAATGTAATTTAATGTCGTCTAAAAAGATTCACAAAAACGTCACTTATGTGAAAAATTCTAAGCATATATAATTACGTTTATTCTCAATACGAAAGGATGTTTTTATTTGCCTAGTAATAAAAAAGAAGGCATTATTTTCGGGCTATTTATGTGTTTTGGAATGGTTCTTATTATGTCTGTTTACAACACAGCTTTACACGGATTTTCATCGTATACAGTAGGGAGTGCAGTGATTCAATTTGTCATAACATTTATCGTCGCTTTTATCGTAGAGTCATTCGTTGAACCGAAAGCGCGTAAAATGGCATTTTCACTACCTTATGATAAATCGAAAGAAATCAACTTTATTGTGGCGATTGCTTTTTGTATGGTCCCTATAATGGTTCTTATCATGTCAGTTTACGGCCTTATTTTAACGGCGTTAATGACAGAAATTGAAGGTTCAATTTTCACAACCTACCTTAAGATAGTTGGTCTAAACTTTATCGTTGCACTTCCATCGCAGTTACTAATTGTTGGACCAATCTCACGTAGGCTATTAGTTAAATATATTAAACCATCGACACAAAAGCCAGAAGTAAACGTGTAAAAACAAGCAAGCCACCAAAAGGTGGCTTGCTTGTTTTATGTAGAACTTCCAAATTGGTTTCAATGTCTTGCCCTGTTACTAAAACATCATTCTAATGCAAGTATTGCTACCTGTTATTCAACAATAAGGGACCTATCCGCTAATGCGAATAGGTCCCTGCCTTCCCCTGCAATTTTGTTGTTTTATCCCTAAAAAGAGAACCCGTTAGCGATACAACCATCCTCTTTTTTTATTTTCATTGTAAGGAAAAACTAGATTTCGATGCATAACTGCGCGGATGGAAGGGTATAGTCTATCTAAATGGACTTTTCCAAGGGTGTCATTCTGTAGGTGAATTTGATAAGGGGGCTTTGAAAAGAGATGGACTTATTCATAGTCGTAGTAGACATACTCGTCGTTATCTCCTATATCTTACTTATTGCTTTAATTTCCCCAACTATGATGCGCTTTATCAAGAAAAGAAACGACGACATACTTTTTGAATCGTTACCTGTTCTATCTATAATTTTTGTGAGTAGCGTTGTCATTTGTGTCGGTTATGGCGGTTTTCAAGAAACTCTTTTTTTCCAGTTAACAAGCATCATCTCTTTTGTATTTTTGTTATCCCTGTTGTTCTTGACGTTGATAATGAAAAAACTATGGCAAGAGAACTATGAAAAATTGATAACTTGGTTACTCTCCATTCGTAAAAAAGAGATACGTTTCCTGAAAGCCAAGTAAGTTAAAGGATTTAGAATTATGCGATTGCCTGCAATCTGAGATATGGCTATTAATTAGCCGTGTCTTTTTTGGCGTTTATATATTCGTCTTTTCCTATACTCTGTCACAATCGAATTTCTCCCCTATTACATATTTAAAAGTTAAATTATCTATAGCAATATCGACTTATCTTCTTAAGATAGAGTTAATATCCTGTCATTCGTGAATTAACCATAAATAATAAAATTCTGCATCCCTTAATGAGTGATTCAATCCGAAAGATGCTAACAGACCATAGTAGAATGTAATTCCCGCAAGTACTATAATAATCAGCAAATATTCTTTTCCGATTACCTTCTTCTTTCTCTTTGCAATAACAAGTACCGTTCCGATTATGAATAAGTAAAATATGGAGAATGCTACCTTGAACTGTTGTTGTTTAATGTCTTCAACACTATTTCTGAACATATCTAGTTCTACTAGATTGTTTTCACTTTCTTCAATGGACAACACCGATCCTTTTTGTCCAATCTCCCAGGTAAATGGTTTCTGTCCCATTATTACTTTATATTGATAGCCGCCCGCTTTCGTCTCGATACTAATCTCTGAGCTCGCCCTGGCAACATCAGGCGTAACTAGATAAAAAAAGAGGGCAGTAAACCCTATAAGCATAATAGCTAGCCTTTCTTTCACGCGTAGCTCCTCCTTTAATTTACATAGAATGCGGTAAATTAATCCAAAGACCTAATCACCTCTGACGATACCAGTTGTATTTAGAATTATCAATTAGACTAAGTAATTAATTATATTTTCACGTATACTAGTAAGTGGTTGGATTAAAATCGTATAAATACTTATCTTACATAAGGAGTGAACGAAAATGACAATATCTACAGAAAATATAATTGAAGCCTTAAGAGGTGTGCTCAAGGATGAACAAGTCTCCATCAACGTAACCGTAAGGGAACTTCATGGCAGGGATGAATCCTATCACGCGGCAAGTATTCCGGACATTGTTGTTTTCCCAGAATCGACTGTAGATGTAAGTAACGTAATGAAAGTATCGAAAGAATACCGAGTTCCGGTCATCCCATTCGGCCTAGGTTCAAGCTTGGAAGGACATGTAATCCCTTCTATGGGAGGAATCACAATTGACTTTTCATTGATGAAAAAAGTGCTAGAGGTACGAGAGAATGATTTCCTAGTAAAAGTACAGCCTGGCGTAACCCGTACACAGTTAAATAAAGAACTGAAAAAGTACGGACTCTTTTTCTCGGTCGATCCAGGAGCGGATGCAACACTTGGCGGAATGGCGGCAACAAATGCAAGTGGAACAACGACCGTCAAATACGGCGTCATGCGTGATCAAGTCCGTGATTTAGAAGTTGTGATGGCTGATGGTACCGTCATTCATACGGGGAATATGGCTGCGAAATCTGCATCTGGTCTTCATCTAAACGGTCTTTTCGTAGGCTCTGAGGGTACGCTTGGCTGCTTTACGGAATTAACACTTCGTGTATACGGCATTCCGGAGCACGTAACGGCTGCACGGGCTTCCTTCCCTACCGTCAATGATGCAGTGGAAGCTGTCGTGTCCATTCTACAAGCCGGTATTCCGATTGCTCGAGTTGAGTTGGTCGATGAACCATCCATAAAACAGGCGAATCTTTACAGTGAAACTAACTATAAAGAAAAACCGACGCTGTTCTTGGAATTCCATGGCAATGAAGCGGGTTTGAAACAAGACGTTGATTTCACAAAAGAAATTGTGAAAGACCATCATTGCGAAGACATCGAATTCGAAACAGACAACGCCGGACGCAATAGACTGTGGGAGGCGCGGCATAATTTAGCCTATGCCTTTATCCACGGCTATCCTGGTAAAAAGATGATGGTAACGGATGTTTGTCTGCCCATTTCAGAGTTAGCAGGTGCAGTCGAACATGCTCGTGAAACCGTTGAATCACTTGGACTCACCGGAGGTATTGTCGGTCACGTAGGCGATGGTAACTTCCATGTTCTTCTGATGATGGACATGAACGATGCCGAAGAACTTGCAAAAGCCGATGAGTTGAATGAACGTATTGTACTGTATGCACTTGAACGTGGTGGCACATGTACTGGTGAACACGGCGTTGGTATTGGTAAACAAAAGTACCAGGAACAGGAGCACGGCACGGCGCTTCTATTCATGGAGAAAATCAAAAGAGCACTTGATCCAGACAATTTATTGAACCCAAATAAAAACGTAAAATTCTGCTAATTATACAAAGAGTGTCCAATCCTTAGTAGATCGGGCACTCTTTTCACTGTTCGTGATAAAATAGAAAAAAAGTCATGGGAGTCGATTTCATGTTAAAAGATCGTTTGTATTATGCAGATGCATATTGTAAATCGTTTACGTCTCAGATTATAAAAGCCGCGCAAGATGCAGAAGGAAACCACTATGTCGTGTTGGACAATACTGCTTTTTATCCGACAGGTGGTGGTCAGCCGCATGATTTGGGGACATTGAATGGTATTGCGGTTCTCAATGTGGAAGAAGTGGAAGATGAGATTCGCCATACATTGGCCGGTAGTCTCGGTTCTTCGACTGATGTGGATGGCGTAATCGACTGGGAGCGACGCTTTAATCATATGCAACAACATGCAGGACAGCATATTTTGTCGGCAGCATTTGTTGAACTGTTCGATTTTCCAACGGTAAGCTTCCATTTAGGAAAAGAAATTGTGTCGATTGATTTGGATGTGGAGAATGTCTCTTCAGAGCAATTGGACACGGTGGAAAAGTTAGCGAATGACATTATTTTAGAAAATAGACTGATTGAAATAAAATGGGTAACAGAAGATGAACTTCATCACTACCCCCTTCGCAAGCAATTAGCAGTGACAGACGAAATCCGACTTGTCATTATTCCTGATTTCGACTACAACGGCTGTGGCGGTACACATCCAAGTGAAACGGGACAAGTAAGTGCGCTGAAGATTTTATCGACAGAGAAGCATCGAGGCAAAGTGCGCGTGCATTTCGTTTGCGGCGGACGCGTGTTGCAGCAATTACAACGAAAAAACCAGGAGTTGGCGGAAACGTCCAGATTAGTAAGTGCACCGGACGATGGTGTTGCGGATGCGGTACAGAAGTTATTGGAAATGAATCATTCACTTGAGAAATCATTGGCAGATGCGCAAGAAGCACTGTTAACATTTGAAGCGAAGACATTATTGGACCAACAGGAACAAGGCATTGTAAAAGCACTCTTTGCAGATAGAACGGTTCAACAATTACAGAAACTTGCCCGACTTCTTGTAGCTGAAGCAGATGAAATAATTGTACTTCTCGTTGCTGAAAACGACAATCGACTACAGTTTGTCGCGGCTCGGGGGGCTTCCGTTGAAACAAGTATGAAGCAAGTTTCCTCTGCTGCACTCCCTCTTATTAATGGAAAAGGCGGAGGGAATGAATCGTTTGTCCAAGGTGGCGGTGAACGCTTGGTATCCGCAGAACAATTGCTGACTGTCATGGAAGGCTCACGATGAGCTTGTGATTCCGTTAGGTGATACCGACTTATAAAAAGCCACCCTTGATTCTTTTTTATACAGCCACTAGACTATGAAAGCACCTTAATGAATATACAATTACCCAGAAATAATAGGAGGCAATATTAATGCATAAAACAGAAGAAATTTTAGAAGCTAAAAATTACATTCTTAGTAAAACCACAGAAATTCCCGAAATTGGAATTATCCTAGGTTCTGGACTCGGCGGCCTTGCTGATGAAATAGAAAACGGAGTTGTCATTCCATACGAGGATATTCCTTTTTTCTCAAAATCAGCTGCTGTTGGTCACGCAAATGAATTAGTTATCGGACGTTTACAAGGAAAAACAGTCGTGGCTATGAAAGGACGTTATCACTTCTACGAGGGGTATTCTTTAGACGAAGTTACCTTCCCTGTCAGAGTGATGAAAGCATTAGGTATAGAGAAAATGATTATTACGAACGCATGCGGAGCTGTAAATACTGATTTTAATCCGGGCGAATTAATGCTAATTACAGATCATCTTAATTTAGTTGGCATTAATCCATTGATTGGTAAAAATAACGATGACTTAGGAACGCGTTTCCCAGATGTTTCTGAGGTTTATAATCGCGAAATGAGAGCAACGGCTTTAAAAGTAGCGCGTGACAATGATATTACATTAAGAGAAGGCGTCTATGGTTGGTGGAGTGGCCCTATTTACGAAACACCTGCTGAAATCCGTATGATTCGTATTTTAGGTGCAGATGCAATCGGCATGTCAACAGTGCCTGAAGCAGTTGTTGCTATTCATTCGGGACTGAAGGTATTAGGAATATCGTGCTTAACGAATATGGCATGTGGGATTCTAGATGAACCACTAAGTCATGAGGATGTAATTAAAGTTGCTGCTCAATCTCGAAGTGCATTTGTACATTTAATTAAAAACGTCTTGAAAGAGATTTAAAGAAAATCATCAATGCGAAAAGCCTTCTGCGAAAATCTCCCAGAAGGCTTTTCACATACTTTTAAGTTATAACTTACTAATAAACCTCGAAGTTCTGGCCAGTTTGCAAACCAAACACACTCTTTTCAAAAGCATGGACCACTCGCTTTACAGGTACCGCTTCGAACCCTTGAAAAAGACCACTAAGTCTGTGCCACGACTCTTGTAACACATTTGGACTTACGCTATTAATGCGAATTCCTCTTGGCATTTCAATAGCCGCAGCTTTAACAAATGCCTTGACGCCGCCGTTCGCCAAAGCCGCTGAAGCTCCTTTCGCGATTGGATCATCCATCATAATCCCCGTCGTTAATGTGAAACTTCCACCATCATTCAAATTATCAAAACCTAAAAGCACTAGATTAACTTGCCCTTTCAGTTTGCTATCAATTCCTACATCATTCAGCGCGGGTGTCATGTCCGTAACTGCGTCGAAATGAGCTCGCCCTGCCGCATTAATCACCGCGTCAACTTTACCAACCTGCTCATACATCCTTTTTATGCTCTCTACTGACGTAATATCAACGGATACATCAGCACCATTTCGTCCCGCGCGGATCACTTCATGATCTTTCTCCAATTCTTTAGTAACCGCATTGCCAATCGTTCCACTTGCGCCTATGACAAGTATTTTAATATGTAGCCCCCCTTTTTAAAGTATCTAGCTTCAATTAGTTATTGTTCTATCATACTAATTAAATGCCTTACTTATGAAAAGTCTTGTGATTTTGCTTTGGTCTTTAAACACTTCAGCCAAAATACTTCACACCTATCTGGATAATCAGAAGTACAGTTACGACGCGAAGTATCGGTTTAACATGCTCTGTTTTCAACTTACGCGCAAGACGAACACCAAGTTGCGCACCACTTATCGAACCGAGCATTAATGCAATCGTGAGTGGCCATATTATTTTACCCGTTGAAATGTAACTAATTGAGGCTCCGAAACAGCTTGAAAAAATCATGATGCGAGACAATCCAACTGCTCTCAAATAAGAAACTTTCAATCGAGCATACAAGTATAAGGCTAATGTCCCACTACCGGGACCAAAAACACCGTCGTAAATTCCGATTCCATACAATGAAGTAGCACTCTTTTTAGTTACACGAAATGATTCATCGCCATCAAAATCCGCTTTCCCAAAAAAGGATGAGATGAATGCGAAGGTTAATAGGATAATCGCAATTACAATCATCCATTCTTCTTTCAAAAAGGAAGCGACAACTCCGCCGGTAATCCCTCCAGCAAGACTAATTGGAACAACCTTAAGCGCTTCTTTGACTGTTACTTCTTTATTATTGTAAATCACAAGAAAACTCGAAAATGAGCTCACTGTGTTTGATACTTTATTCGCCCCAATTGCCGAATGAACCGGCAATCCCATCAGTAGCATAGCCGGTAAACTGATGAGTCCCCCGCCCCCGGCTAATGTGCCAAGCGTTGTTGCAGCAAATCCGATGAAATAAAGCAAAATATATTCCATATAGCATCCTTCTTTCAGTTAAGACCCCTATATGACTAGCATATTCAACCTCAGTTCATAAGTAAATTCGATTGAATGAATGGATCTCAATTCGAAAAACTAATGGAAGAATCTATATATAATACTTAGATTGCACGCTGGGGCATTTTTCTCACTAATTCAAAACTTCCAACTTGCGGCATGGGAAAGGGAAATTGGTATGACTTGGTGTACTAATGATTGGGTATACGCCCCAGTATTCAGGGAGGGTATCGATGTCCTTCCCGGCGAGAAAGTAGTAGCGACGTTGATGATTGGCTATCGTGAACATATACCCGAGGCTCAACCACGCACGGATATTCGCAAGCTTGTTAAAATTATAAATAAATAACTTTTCGAACTGGAGACTAAGTAGTGCTCGTGAGCGGTTAGTCCAATTAGTTTATAAATCTACTCATGAACTCCTGTTATTAGCCATATAGTTAGGCAGTATAAGTTGATATAAGGAGGAGGATATCATGCAAACAAAAGAAATGCGCTTACGTCGAATCCAGCACTTAGCTCATGAAATCATGGATGAAATGAATAGGGGGAATGAACCACGACAGCTTGAATCGTTAAATCATGCGATTGATAATCTATCTCGGGCAATTGGAGATTTAGCTGATCCATTCGGTAATTATTCACTCGACTATATAGAAGATAAAGTAGGGAATGCCCATTATCTACTATTTAAAAACGAAAAAAAGGTAAATCTTCATTCTTCATGAGTGACTGTCATTACTGACTAAAATCCCCGCAATCTCATCGTAAGCTTAAACGAGATTGCTTTTTTTGTTATGCCCCAGTTTTTTCAATTTAAGTAGTTCCGCCATATATTGGTTCTATCTAATTTCCCTTCGCACAATAGTGGTCACCGCTAATAATTGAATGAGCTTTTTATTCCTGCCATGAACTAGTTAAAAACCAAATTCCTACATAAGCATCGACAAGAAGCACAGTGTCCGCCATCAAATAATGCGTCGCTGTGCCAGCTGTTACAGCATACTTATCACTTTATCTCGGAACGCATTGGCAGATGATCATTTTGTGGTTGCGGCAAAATCTTCATAGACACACACAGGATCAGATTTATTTAGCACGGTTGCCGAACTTGCAATTTCATTATTTTTTGTTGCTTGTGCTATAGCGCCCAAAATGACTGTATGTGCTTGTGTTGTAATATGCGTTTTGAAGACTCTCCCCCTACTGCGAAAACATCTAGTCCGCCTGATCAGCCAACTTATTCGCTTCAATCAACTTTTGAATACGTTGCTCTCATTCTCATTCAAGTTGAAATCGGCACAGCTAAGGGCGATTCAAGAAAAAACTACCGCACTTACTCTCTGGTCCAGAACACTGTTCTGCATTTTAAGCATAAAGCAAAGGGAGCAACTTGGTTAAGAGTTGCTCCCTTTGCTTTATGCTTATTTTAGGAGTTCGATTGTAAAACTAGATGTTCTAAACAATTTAGGGACTCGATCTTCAGATGCGGATGCTTGGTTACCATCAACCCCACTTAAAGTTACTACAAGTAACAGTATAGATAAAAGTTTTTTCATTGAAAAGTTTTTCATTTCAGGTGATGCTAAACATATGCTAATTCAGTTTCAAGTAAGTTTGCTTAAAAGTTGGAAATTGCAATCCAATGGCGGATTAAATTATGCACTAATACCAATAAAATCATATACAACAAAAAATTCAGTCACATTGGATATGACTGAATTTTTCTATACTATTGTAGTTTACTTGAATAGATATCTGTCGTTCATTCCAAACCGCTAACACATGACAATAATTTTATGGGGTGTCGTTTGGGCCGGGATACTTCTAGTAGTAGCACCATAAGCAACAATCAAATTTCGATTTGTAATATTCCCCGTAAAGGTTTGCCCATTTTCCAATAAGATTTGAGTATGCGGAGAAACCGTTAACTTTAATGTGCCGTCGCTACTCTCCAATCGGCTGTTAAAAAAGGCTACTTTTACATGTTGATAGGGCGTATCTTTGGCCATCACAAGCGCTTGATATTGCGGCGGATATATGAAAGGAACCGGCGCGTTTGCATCATAAAACCCTGTTATTCTATCGCCCACCGCCACCGTTACATGATCTACAAAGTAAGTCGTGGGTGCCACTACGAAATTTACCGACGTTCCATGTCTGTCATCTACGGATATTAATTTATAACAACCAACTTCATTATTTTGCCCTATCGAAAAATCATCAATCATAGTGACAACACCATTGAAAGCTTGAAAGTTTATCATCCCTTTACCTCCGTTGCTAATCAAACTTATATCTGTATAGACTATGCAATCTTCATATCGATTGTTCGCTAGACATGGAAGTTTAGGTAGACAAGTTTAAAGTCAGAGATTATATGGATCCCCGGCTTTAGCACTTCTATTGAAAGTTAAGTATTATTTCACTTCATTTGTCGCTTCCATTACAATATGTTGCTGCAATACCACTAGCGCTTCACCAATAGGCGTAGTTGTTAATTTCGCCATTATAGCTGCCATCATATTTTCTATCTGTACAGATGTACGATTAGTCACAATTGTTACAAGTAAACTAGCGCCAATCACTGCTGATCCTTGTTGAAAAAACTTTTGAAACTTTTTCTGAATATCTCGTCTGGGGAATGTTTGTCGGTGCCTTGATGATGGTGTTATTTAGTAATAGCTTTAAGATCCATCTGCCGCAACAGAAACGCCGTTATTTTCTAGGACTTGTAAAAGGCATTATTGCAGGATTCGGGGCACGTTTAGCACTCCGCTTTAACTTGGCTGCATTTTTCACTGGAGTTCCACAGTTTTCACTTCACTCATGGATTTTCATTGTTGCAACGGGGATTGGAACATTCTTTGGAGCGAAGTTGACGAAAGTGCGATGGTGGAAAGGCAAGCCGACGTTAACAAAAGGTGCTGCCAAGCCCACCAAGGTAAAAAAACGCATCATCCAACCTTATGTAGGTATTACAAATGCCATTTTGTACATCGGGTTAACCATATACTTCTTTGCAACGGGACAAAAAACTCTCGGCCTCGGAGCACTATTCGGACTCGCCTTTGGAATTCCTATCGAACGCGGTCAAATCTGCTTCACCTCCGCTTTCCGTGACCTTTTCCTCGTAGGTCGTAGGCTCATGGCAATAGCGATTATCGTCGGTATGGCGATCAGCTCAATTTTGACGGTCATTATTATTTCGGTTTATGACTTGACTCCCATCACTCAAATCGCTGCACTGAGCACATTTGTCGACGGCGCATTATTCGGTCTTGGTATCGTAATGGCTTCTGGTTGTGAAACTGGAATGATGTACCGACTCATGGAAGGATAAGTTCTGTTCTTACCCGTTTTTGCGGGCAACATCATCAGCGCAACATTCCTTGGTTATGCATGGGATCACATAGGCGTCTATGATACTTTGGTCAAAAGTGGTACAAAAATCAAACTGCTCGATTCATTCAGACCGGTCGGAGCAATTCTTACAACACTCGCAATGCTTGGCGTACTGCATGCGTTAACAATTTATCGGGAAAAATGGTATCACCGCCAGGTGGCAACGAAGAGATGAGTGAACCAACATGCATGCTAACGAAGAGGCGGATATCACACTTGAGGCACTTGACGGCCTGAACAAAGGTGAGCTGTTGCAAGTCAGCACGGATTGTCCAGGCTCTTTCCGCAGTGTACCTGAAGAAGCGATCGACCATGGGTATACATTTGCACAAGATCCTGTAAAAAAAGTCAGGGATATTCATTTTATATTTTGCATAAAAAAAAGCAGAAGCTAAAGCTTCTGCTTTTTTAAATCGATTATAAAAGTTGACCCCTAACGTATTAATTCATTGGTTCAAGACCTAGCGCTTTTAGGAAATCGTTCAAACCTTTTGATCCTAGTTTTTCAAGTGGTTTCTTGTTTTTAGCGTCGTCGCCGACTTTCAAGAAATTCTTTTCAATATAACGAATATCGGTTTCATCTACAATTCCATCATTATTAATGTCGGTACTTGGATGATTTTTTCCGTATTGTGCAACGACACGCATGACGTCGTGGATATCGATGACGCCATCATTGTTCACATCTCCGGCAGGGGCTGGGACAGCATTCACCCAAAACTCTTCCCCAACAAATTCACCATTGTACTCGACTCCTGGACGGATTGTCCGTTGTTTATTCAGATGACCTGGTACCTCAAAATAGACGGTATACTCCTTTTCCGAAACGGGCATATTGTAGAAGAAGTATTCTCCGTATTCATCCACTTTTGTATGATAAACTTTTCCACTTTCAGATTTCGCATATACTTTCGCACCCATTTTGTCGTAATCTTGTACAACCATAAATCCATCATTGTCAAACGCTTCCGGTATAATGAATCCTGACAATATGGAATGCTTCGGTACAACTTCAAATGGATCTGCAAGAAATACAGGCAAATCTTGTAGTTCTGTTTCGCCATGTTTCTTATATTCGAAAGCATCGACACCTAATGCTCCTGCACCTTCATAATACGCATCACTGATCATTGTAAACGTCACGTCAATGAACGGGCTGTCTCCAGTAAACCCTTTGAACTCCTCACGGGATTTAAGCTTAGCGCCAACGTGAAGCATGTTATACCAATACCCCTCTTCAATCTTAGGTTCATCTATCTGGACTTCAACTCCATTTTCATCCGCATACTTCTTGAATTCATCATTTAACGCTAAGCCTTCAAACTTAAAGATCTCGTGATCAAATTCCACACCAAATGTTCCTGATAATAAATTTTCAACTTGTGACAGATTCAATGTCATTGTAACGCGATCATCGAGATACAACTTTTCTTTGTCATATGTCTGTAACGCATATGCGGTCCCTTTTTTGATAACCGTATATCTCGTTAGACTTCTCGTATCCGCATTCGAAGCCAAATCCACTGGTACTAAATCGACCTCCACGGGCCCCGCTTCAATTTCTTCTGGCAATACGCCAAAACTCATTGCGCCATCTGGAGCTACCCCAAGTGCATTTGGATACGGGGTATTTTGATAAACTGTGACGATGTTTCCGGATTGGTCGTATTTCAATCCTTTTCCGTTCAGCAAGTCTATCGTTGAATCATAGATATTCGTATGGACCCAAAAAGCATTGAGACCAAATTCGTTTGTATACATTGATTCATCGACCTCAATAATCCCTGGTTTGTGATTTAGAAACGTCATTTCAGGCGGTGTGTTATCAACCACCACAAGTTGTTCCATTGAGTATTCCCCGCCATCTATATCGGTACCAAGAACCTCATAGAGATAATCTCCTTCTGGTAAGCGGACTAACTCCTTGCCAATCGGATTCTTGGAATCTCCCGTGAATGGGAATATATTACCCATGAAGCCTTTAGATGCAATATAATCCACGTCCGGCTTCAAGTCATAAAATACACCGACTAACCCTAATGGCTTATTTGTTTTAGAGTCTTTAATAACTAGATCTACCTTTTCCATCGGGCTCTTTAAGTTCAACTTTAACCCCATGAACGGAAGTAAAAACGGATGATACTTCCATACGTTTGGAACGGAGGGACGATCGAAATCCATGGAAGCGAATCCTTTGCTGGAGATACGAAGCGCAAATGGAATTTGATACGTTGCTCCGTCACCATCTGAAATTCGAATATACCCTTCATACGTTCCGAATGCTGCCTGTTCAGAAGCACTAATTTCCGCTTCAAATTCCACCACTTTACCGCCAGCTACTGTCATATTCTTCGGAACGTTAAGCACGACGCCATTGGCAGCAGCATCTTGTCTGTTATCGTTTGCTTGTAAGAAGTCCACTTCAATCGAATAGGACTTCTCTCTGTCCGCATGATTAGCTAGTTTGACTTTTTTGGTGTTCTTAATGGCTTCACTTTCAGAAATATAATAACTACCGAATCGTAGAGACCCTGTTTCGTGTTCCAGTGTGATCGGTTCGTCATCCTCGACCATGCTGATTTGATCGAACACAGTTACAGCTGTGTCTGCATACACGGCATCGTACACATTGATACGCCCAGCTCCCACTTCGTAGACCGAATAATCCTCTTTCATATCTACTGAACTGTTCATCAATGCCGCCTTGACTTCAAATGGCGTGTAATCTGGATGCTGTTGCAAGATAAGTGCAGCAGCTCCCGCCACATGTGGTGCTGCCATTGAGGTTCCTTGGATTCTGGCATAAGCACTCTCATAGTTATTGTTAATGGGATCGTTGATGTATGCGGGGTATGTTGAGAAAATAGCTACCCCTGGTGCAACAAGATCAGGCTTGATGTCAAAACTACTTGCGACAGGTCCTCTGGAACTGAATCCCGCTAAGTAATCGCCTTCTGATTTAATATCTCTTAGTTCTCCAAATGTAAAACTACTTATTTTCTCAGCGGACTCTACCAATTTCAGACCGTCTTCATTAGATACACGGAAAGCAGGTAGATATGACGTGTTTTCCCCAACGTAATAAGGGATCTGACCTTCTGAATCGTTGAAAACGATTACCGCTTTAGCGCCTGCATTCTTTGCATTCATTAGCTTTTCACCAAACGAACGCTGCCCTCTTTGAATCAATGCAATTTTCCCGTTTACATCTTTTCCTTCAAATCCATCTTCTCCGCCATAACCTACATAAACGATGTTGTACGATTGACCTTGAAATTCTTCAATCTTATCAGAAAAATCTCTTGCTAATAACCGCACATCACTAAACGATGATTCTTCAGTTGTAGCTGAATACGTCGGTGAGGTTTGTGGCACATCACTCGCACCAACAGAAATCGGGAGTGCTGCAGTTCCTGGTGCTCCCACTGTCTGTGCATTAGGTCCAGCATTTCCTGCTGCTACGACACTAACAACACCCGAAAGCATCGCATTATTCACCGCGATTGAAACGGGGGACAACGGGTCGTTCACTGCAGTCCCTAGAGAGAGGTTGATGACGTCCATTCCATCACGGACTGACTTGTCGATTCCCCCCATTACCCAAATCATGTCGCCCCTTCCGTATGGTCCTAAGACACGATAGCCATATAATTCGATACCCGGCGCGACACCTTTAACGGCATAGTCAACTTCGTTTTCTTGTTGTCCCGCGACTGTCCCAGAAACGTGTGTGCCGTGGGATGTATAGTAGCTGCTTTCATAAGGATCAAATTCAGGCTGGCCTGATTTCAACCAGTCTTTATACGTTGTTTCCATTGGATCCGCATCATCTTCTACAAAATCCCAACCTATTACACTATCAGGGTCGATTGTAGCTGGATCTTTCCCCTCTGAAGACTGATAGCCATTGTAAGCATTCGCTAAGTCCGGATGATTGTAGTCGATTCCTGTATCGATGACACCTACTTTGATGCCTTCGCCAGTTATTCCATCTGCATGCAGACGATCTACACCAATCTGAGGGATGCTATCTATCATTTTAGGTTCAATTGTTTCTGATTTAATTTTGGGTAGTTCCACTTTTATATCTTCGTTTTTCCATACTCTTTTCACTAATCCTGTCTTCAGTACTTCCTTTATAGCTGTTCCAGGCATCGTAACAGCCACTCCATTAAACGCATCACGATATTCTCTCGTGATTTCAACGCTACTTGCTTCAATAGAATGAGAACCTAATGTTTTGTTAGACTGCTTCTCTAATTTCTGAATCGCTTTCTTAAATTCGCTGTGAGAAGCCTCCACTTTGTTCTTTTCATCCTTTAAAGAGACAGCGCTTCGTTTTTCCTGGAGCTGACTTTTAGCCACCGCTACCTTTGCGGGATCTTGTTTAAATTCTATAATGAGCTCTACTGGTGCTTCGCTTTTTTGATTAATTGCCGGATGAACTGTAAATCCGACTTCTATATCAAGTTCTTGGATCGCTGCACGTTGCTCTTTACTTAGTTTGTCCAAGATTTCCCTTGCGTCATTTGTGTTCTGTTTTGCTTGGATAGGAAGTGCAGGTGTCCCTATTAATGAGGCTGCAATTAATAGAATGGACATAACCACTGTCATAACACGCTTTGTCATTCGCTTGTTCATCATCTTCTTCCTTTCTATTCTCAGAGTTTTTGTTCGTTTTATTCACCACAACTTTCTTCTTAACCACACCCTTTTCTGGTAAATAACTGGACATCTCAATGTTAATCGTACCAATAATCTCCTACTTGTAAATTGGGGTAATTTTATAATCCGATTGTTCTATTATAATGCGAATCATTTTTAAACCATAAAAACCCATCTGCGCGTATTTTTTCACGCAGATGGGCTGTTTCTTATCATGGATGATTCGTCACATTATCGGGTTCTCAGGAATCCTCATTTCACGATTTGGATAGATCGCTTTGATCACCTGGGATGGCAACAATTTCTGGATCGCAATTCCTTGGAGTTCCAAAGCGACACCGTTTAAACTATTTTTATAAATTTGCATGATTGTGTGTGGATATTGCTTTTGCACTAATAATATTTCAAGCTCATTATGAAAGTCTCTATGACTTTGTTCGACTAATTCTGTCGCTTGTTCCAATGACAAATTTGTATTCGTTAAGATGGCGACATGAGCTGGACTTATTCTAAATTCAATTATGACTTGCACAATTTCTTTCGTATGCATATCTACCTCGGGATCAATATAAATCATCGTGTTCATCCTCTTTGTAGGTTTATGGGGTGAAACCCTAATTTATTAAAAATTCCTGTATGAAATAGGAAGTCATGTATTAAGAAGCATACCCGAAAAGCTCTCCTAGTCTTCTAAGCGCTTGTTCAAAGAATCCGTCTTTCGCATACCATGCAATCGCCCCTGCAGAAAATCGTTGTTCTCGAATTATTTGAGTCATAATTGCTTTCAATAAATTCACGTTGGCTGGCGGAATATTTTTTGCCGTCTTTTCTAGCGATGTAATCCCGTGAATGCTCAAGGTACTCCATAATCAGTGTCTGTGAAGTCGGATTCATAGAAGCAACTCACGAATTCATTAATCTTATCTTCATAACTTACATAAAATAAGCTGATATCTTCTAGTATAGCGCTCGTATCTATCCCAGACAGCTCTTCGAAATATGATAAGTATGAATAGAATTCACAATATTTTTCCATCTTGATCCACTTCTATCTGACTTATCTCATCTGGCGTCTAATTTACATCTATCCTACTGTTAATTTTGGCAGAAAAACCATCACAAGCAAAAGTATACAGTGAGGTCTTCTCTGTCAAAAAAACACGATAGAACTTCTATTGAACTAAATATATGTAGTACATTTCCTTTCGGCGCAATTATTACTTGGGGAATCGGGCATTTGGTTGAATTAAAAGAACCAAAAGAATACAAGAAAGAATTGGGTTCATGGAATTTAGCAACATTACCAATTCTCCCAGACAAGGATGAATTCAAAGTTGTAAAGGATAAGCAGGCACATTTCACCTTCATTAGAAGTTTGTTCAATGACCCTAAAATTTCGACCATCGTGAATGCCTGTGACGTGGACCGCGAAGAATCAACTATATTTTATTCCATCTACCACATGACTGGGACCAAAGATAAATTAATTAAACGGCTATGGATTAATTCTTTGGAAATCGATGAAGTTCGTAAAGGATTTAACAATCTACTTGATAATAAAAAGGACTTATTGCTTTATGAAGAAGCAAAAGTGCGATAAATAAGTGAATGGCTTGTGGGCATGAACGGAAGTCGACTTTACACTGTTCTTCTATAGAAGAAAGAATTTAAAAAGAATTTATCTATTGGCTTTGTTCAATCTCCAACAGTCTTTCTTATTTACCAAAGACAACACGAAATAGATAAGTTTGTTCCTGGGCCATTTTATGAAATCGAAGTTGATTTTACCGTAAAAAAACGATGTCTATAAAGGGAAAATAAAAAATAAAAAACGATAAAAAGAAGAAGTACAAGATATTTTAGTCCGACAAAAAATATCCAATCCAAACGATGGAGCCGTCAGATCCAAATCTAAGAAGGAAAAAAGAACAAAATTCCCGAAACTACATGCCCTATCAACTCTCCCGGCAACTGCGACCAAGAAATGGAAGTATAGTCCGGCTGAAGTATTAAAACTCGTACAAGGCCTTTATAACAAGATAGTCATTACCTATCCACGGACAGACACACTACCATTCACCCAATAATCAAATCCCTTTCTACTTTTCAAAATGACCCACTTCCAATAAAAAGATCCTATTATTAATTGGTATCCATTTCAAATCTGCTACACTATAGTAAGAAGCATGATTGTTTTATCGCATGAATGAAAGAGGTGCTGTCATGAAACCGGTCATCCTAGCCGAAAAACCAAGCCAAGCGAAGGCATACGCAGACGCTTTTTCTGTGCGGCGCCATGAAGGTTATTTGGAACTATTACCTTCTCCAATATTTTCAGAAGGTGCATATATTACATGGGGAATCGGCCACCTTGTCGAACTAAAAGAACCGAAAGAGTACGATCCGAAATGGGCCAAGTGGTCGCTTGCCAGTTTACCAATTTTGCCGGACCGCTATGAGTTTCAAGTTGCAAAAGGGAAAAGTAAGCAGTTCGCCATTGTAAAAAAGCTGATTAAAGGAACAGATACGGTCATTAACGCCTGTGACGTGGACCGTGAAGGATCAAATATCTTTTATAGTATTTATTATCAAACAGGCGCAAAAAACCAAACGATAAAACGGCTATGGATTAATTCGCTCGAAGTCGATGAAGTTCGCAAAGGATTCGCCAATCTACAAGACAATCGCAAAGATCTTCTGATGTATGAGGAAGCGAAAGCGCGTCAAATTAGTGACTGGCTTGTCGGGATGAATGGCTCTCGTCTCTATTCTCTTCTGTTGCAAGCACGCGGCATTCGAGAAGTATTTTCAATCGGACGTGTTCAATCACCAACTGTTTACCTTATTTATCAGCGACAAAAGGAAATTGAAGCATTTGTTTCTGAGCCGTTTTATGAAATAGAAGCGACGTTTACTGCCACAAATGGGACGTATAAAGGGAAGGCCAAAGCAAAGGATTCGAAAAGGGAAATTATCCGGGACCTTCTCGCGAAACATAACATTCACCCAAAATCACCTGGTGTCGTTACTTCCGTGGAAACAATCGATAAACGGACCCCGCCTCCGCAACTACATGCATTGTCTACACTACAGGCAACGGCAAACCGCTTGTGGAAAACGAGTCCCGCTAATGTGTTGAAGACGATGCAAGGGCTCTATGAAAAGAAACTCGTGACGTATCCAAGGACGGATTCCCGGTATATCACGCCTAGTGAGTTCACCTATCTGGCGGGACAAGTAACTGAGTATCAGCAGCTTATCGGTCATACTTTCCCAGTCGCATCACTCGCTCCGAAAAAGCGCTATGTCGACAGTTCAAAAGTGCAAGAACATTACGCAATCATTCCAACGAAGAAAATCCCGTCACAAGGGGTACTTGCTGGGCTCTCGACTATCGAGCGCAACTTATACGAAGAAGTTGTCCGAACCACGCTCGCTATGTTCCATACCGATTACCTGTACACGGAAACGAAAGTCACGACGGACGTCAACAACCTACCCTTCTTCACAGTCGGGAAGACGGAACGCGATAAAGGGTGGAAAGCATTGTTCGTCCGTTCGGCTAAGGAAAGTGACAAAGATAAGGACGAGCCAACTCTGCCTCCACTCGTTATGCACGAACCCGTTGAAAGTGATATCGGCATTAAAGAAGGCAAAACGATGCCGCCGAAACCGTATACGGAAGGTCAGCTAATCGCGATGATGAAAACATGTGGGAAACTTGTTGAGGATAAAAAAGAAACCGATATTTTGAAAGAAATTGAAGGACTCGGTACTGAAGCGACGCGAAGTGGTATCATTGAAACAATAAAACGGCATAACTACATCGATGTGACGAAGAACATTGTTTCTATCACGGATAAGGGGCGCATCCTCTGTCAGGCAATCGAAGGCAATCTCCTCGCAAGCCCATCCATGACGGCTAAATGGGAAGCGTATTTACGAAAAATCGGTAATGGTGAAGGAACTGGAGAACGTTTTCTCGGAAGCATTGCGAAGTTCATCTATAGTTTATTGGAAGAAGTACCGGGTCAGCTGAAATCACAGAAGATCGATATCAAACTGACTTCTACTACTGCCCCCTCTTCATCTGCACCCGTTCAAAATGGCATCGTAGCATGCCCTGCTTGTAAACAGGGTACAATCGTCGCGCGGAAAGAGTTTTATGGCTGCAGCGCCTACGCAAGTGGCTGCAAGCAGACTTTCCCCGCTGTCTTTTTGAAGAAAAAGCTCACGCCTGCTCAAGTGAAGCTTCTCTGTACGAAAGGGAAAACGAACGTTATAAAGGGTTTCGTCTCCAATTCTGACACGAAGTTTGATGCGAGCTTAACGCTTGTAAACGGGAAAATAAATATCGAGTTTAATTCCTAACGCAAAAAGTCACCTCCTTTTTTAATTAAGGAAGTGACTTTTTGCACTTAAGTAATCTAACTACCCAAAACTATCCGGACCAATTAACGTTTACTAACTTTTTCAGTTAAAAACGTAATGATGACAAACAATGCAAAGCTAATAAGTAAGATTGTTCCACCGACGATGTAAAGAATGAGTGACAGTGTTTCATTCACTCCAAACGGTTTCATGAACTGTAGCCACATACCTGATGTCAGACCGATTGCTCCAATAATTCCCGTCCAGCCGTGAATCGCAACCAATTTTTTTGCCCGAACTTTGTAAATACGGTAGAAGACGCCCCAAGCAAATAGGGACAACCAACCAACTAATAAAATATGCGCGTGAATTGGACGGAATGCCGGTGATCCTGCTCCTGCCATATGTGAACCTAATACTGTACCGATCAAACCAAAAATTGCCGCTACACGAATCAAGCGTAAACTCCATTTTTGCTCCATATTAAATACCTCCTGTATTGTTGATGTTATACTCTTATCTTATACAGTCTACATGAACGGAAAGTGAACAGGACATTACAACTTTGGAAATACAACGGTAAAAGTGGTGCCTTGCCCTTTATGACTAGCAACTTCAATTGTTCCACCATGCAGTTTCACAACCTGTTGGACAATGGATAATCCAAGTCCAGTTCCGCCTGTTTCCTGCGTTCTGGAATCATCTGCTCGGTAAAAACGGTCAAAAATACGCCCCAGTACTTCTTCATCAATGCCTATTCCGTAATCCTTGATAAGGACCTTAACTTGATCCGATTGCTCCGTTAACACGACTTCAATCGCCCCGCCAATCCCTGTATACTTTAAAGCGTTCGATAACAGGTTCTCCCACACTTTCTCAAGAAATGCAGGATCACCGGTAAAACGAACCTCTTCGATATCCATTTCTAACGTCATTTCTTTCTCTTCCAGCAACCATCTATACTTGCGGACTGTCTCCTTCAGCTGCTTATCCAAGTTGAAAGTCCTTTTTTCAAGTGGAGATGATAACTGATCGAGTGATGTGAGAAGGAGCAGCTGTTTGGTCAATGAAGACAATCGTTCCGTTTCCGATTGAATAACGTTAGCATAACTTTTCCGTGAATCTTCCGTGAGCTTATCATCCAACAACAGTTCCGCATATCCTTTTATATTAAGCAATGGTGACTGGAAATCATGCGACACATCACTTATGAATTCTTTGCGTATCCGATCATTTTCGCTAAGTTTTTTCGTCATCAGCTGAAAGCTTTTCGCCAGCTGCCCTATTTCATCTCTCCGGTTGATATCGAGCGTCCCAGAGAACTGTTCTTCCCCAACCTTTTTCGTCGCAGCGGTTAACTCTGTAATTGGATCAATCAACATTTTAGCCACAATTAACATCGCTAGCAAACTAACAACCGCCATGACAAGCACCATCCCACCAAGGATATAATGCACTTCCGTAAAGAGCATTTTAATATCAGGGCGTAGAAAAAGAGCATATGTTTCTCCATCATATTCAAAGGGTACCCCCACGGTATTTGCTAATTCATTTGAAAAAAAACCGGTTACGAACGTTTTGCTTGGGAGATCTCTCATCCCATGATACAAGTCCCCACTCAATACCTGATCTATAACTTTTCTTGAAAGATTTTCTGCCCGAAATGCTTCTCCGTACATCGTCGCTTCTTGGTGTTCATTGACAACGTAGAGCTTATACCCGACGGCAGATTGCGCTTCAAAGTAGTTTTCCAGATCTAATTCCTTATCCAATTCAATGAACGATACAATGCTTTTTGCGATGGCCATATTCTTCTCGTCATTTTGCCCTTTCAGCTGTTGATGGTAATATGTATTAACCGCGAGAAATGCAATAAAAGCACTCGCTATCATGATAACCGCCGTCATCGCGATGAATTTCCCGTACAACGATCTCATGACGCTGACACTTCAAGCTTATAACCAACACCCCGCACCGTTAAAATGGACACCTCGCCCGTCAGCTTCGCCAATTTGTCTCGAATCCGCTTGATATGAACATTTAACGTCTGTTCATCGCCTTCATAGTCATAACCCCATACCCGCTCAATTAATATCTCCCTTGTAAATACATGATTTGACCGTGAAGCCAAAACCGAAAGTAGTTCAAACTCCTTTAGCGGAAGAAGTAGCACTTTCTTACCAACAGAGACTTCATAACTCTGTCGATTTATTTTTAGTGGCCCAGCTTGAATGAATACATCCACAGCTTTGTCGTATCTACGCAAAATCGCGTTTATCCGAAATAATAGTTCCCTCGGCTCGAACGGTTTTACAACATAATCGTCGGAACCCGCAAGGAACCCTTTTTCCTTATCTTCAAGCTGTCCCTTGGCCGTTAGCAATAAAACCGGGATATCCGCCTCCGCTCTGATCTTCTTAGTTAACGTATACCCATCCATCCCCGGCATCATTACATCAACCACTGCTAAATCCGGTAATTCCTCTTCCAATACCTTGAGCGCTTCAAATCCATCAGATGCTTTCAGAACCGTATACCCCGCCTGAGTCAATTGGATATTTACGAGCTCTAAAATATTTGGGTCATCATCTACCACAAGTATTTTCATCATAATATTCTCCTCCTCCTTTTTCGACTGGATGACTCCCGCCATTCCGAATTTAACAAACCTGAAATCAAAATAATGACTGCAGTAAAATAAAACCAGATAACCAGCAGAATAATACCCGACAATTGTCCATATAACCGAGTATAATCAACATTCGATACATAGCTACCGAACACAAGTGAAAATAGCTGCCACCCAATAGCAGAAAAAACCGCTCCTGGAAATGCATCTTTAAACTTCATCCTACCTGTTGGTACAACTTTATAAAACAATAGGAAAAATAGAAACAGAAACAACGTTCCCAAGCCCCATTTAACATTCGGCCAAATATAAAACCATCCTTGCCATTCCTCAATTGTATCGTAATAAGTCACAACTCTATATAAAGCTTTTTCGATAATCGGAAGAAACAATGATAATGGAATGACCAGCATAAAAAGAAGCGTCACCCCAAGGTCACGTATCAATACCTTCCAAATTGCATAACGACGTACATAGCCATTCGCTAAATCAAGTGAACGTGCAAGGGACTGTACTGCCATCGAAGTGACCCAAAACGCCGTGGCAAGGCTTGCATACAGGACCTTACCATGTCCTTTACTAAGAACCGCGTGAACATTCTCTTCTATTATAGTGAATGTTCCATCAGGCGTAAAAGGTCTAAGAAAGGTAAGAAGCGTCTCTTCATTAACTGGAAACAAACTAAGCAAGGATAGGACGAAGAGGAAAAATGGAAAGATAGATAGTAAGAGATAGTACGCCGTTTGCGCTGCCTGATCAAAGAAACGTTCATTAAAAAAACGAACCACTACGTTTTTAATAATTGCCATTTGCAACCCTCCCTCTTTCAATATACCCTATTCTAAAGAAAGCAATAGGATAACTATGAAAGAATATAGTCCGGGAGACCAAGCATATAATTACGGAACTGATCATAACCTATCGCAGACCAAGCATTTAATTACGGATTAATTTCGAATGCAAGTTTTCACCAATAAAAAGTTATCCCTTTTTCTACCTGCGTACTCTCCGCCGACTTCTCCAACAAATAATATTAAAAGTAAACACAAAAAAAGCTATTACCCATAAGGTAATAGCTTTTCAATGAGACCGGCGACGTCCTACTCTCGCAGGGGGAAC
>NZ_JACFTD010000029.1 GCF_014282005.1 Sporosarcina sp. BP05
CTTTTAAATACCTGTAAATACATTTATCTCGCATCAACGGGGAGGTGCGGTGGAGTTCGAGGAAGTGAAGGTAGGAGGATCGGAGCGTATGGAATACGTGAGAACCGGACAACTGAAGCTGACGAAGAAATCTGCTGCGCATCGCGTTTCGTAGCCCGAACACGGAAGTTAAGCTCGCGCGCCGATGGTAGTTGGGGGTTTCCCCCTGCGAGAGTAGGACGCCGCCAGTCTCATTGAAAGGTCATTGCCTTATAGGTAATGGCTTTTTTTGTGTTTATTTTTACGGGTAGTTGTTGAAGAAGTTAGTGGGGGAATAGGGTTGGAGTTAGAAGTACGAAGAAAAATGTCATTTTTTATTCAACATACCCATCTGTAATTAATCCATTTGATAATATGAGTGGTCTACAGTGTGATAGAGTCTATATCCCTGTTTATACAATCAGTCTCGGATAGCCATCAAGTTATTGATAGCATTGAAGTGATATGCGCTGTTATTCGGACCCCAATCCTTGTAATTATCTTCAAAACAGCCTATTGTTTGTAGATAACTAAAGTTAAAGGAGCTAATTCTATGGGCACAATCTATGAATTCTCAGTCAAAAAAATAAATGGTGAAATTCAATCTATGGAAGACTATAAAGGTAAGCCTTTAATTATCGTAAATACTGCAAGTAAATGTGGCTTTACCAGCCAGTTTAAAGAATTACAGGAATTATATGATGAATATAAAGAGCAAGGCCTAGTTGTACTTGGCTTTCCATCTGATAACTTTAAGGATCAAGAATTCGATGACATTGAAAAGACGCTGGAGTTTTGTGAAATCAATTTTGGTGTAAACTTTCCGATGTTCGCAAAAGTGGATGTGAAGGGTGATAATACGGAACCGTTGTTCACGTATCTGATTTCCCAGCAGAAAGGGGTGCTTACAAAGAGCGTGAAATGGAACTTTACTAAGTTTTTAATTGACCGAAAAGGGAATGTCGTAGAGCGGTTTGCGCCTCAAACGTCACCCATTAAAATGAAGAACGCAATAAGTCGAGTCATTCAGTGAATAATAGGAATACTTTTACTTGTTATTACTGACTTGACAGCTATTGTGCCCGCTGATAACCTTTTAATAATATTCAATTGAAACTAATAGGGGGTATATTGAAATGTGGGAATCAAAATTTACGCGTGAAGGGCTTACTTTCGATGATGTCTTGCTTGTACCGGGACCTTCTGAAGTATTACCTAAAGATGTGTCGCTCTCTGTCAATTTGACAAGTAAGATAAAATTAAACATTCCGGTTATTAGTGCAGGAATGGATACAGTTACTGAGTCGAAGATGGCAATTTCCATGGCACGTCAAGGTGGACTTGGTATCATTCATAAAAACATGAGCATTGAAGAGCAGGCTGAACAAGTTGTCACGGTAAAACGCTCTGAAAATGGTGTAATTACTAACCCATTCTTCCTATCACCTGAGCATCAGGTTTTCGACGCCGAGCATTTGATGAGTAAATACCGCATTTCTGGTGTTCCAATTGTGAATAATAATGAAGAATTGAAACTTGTCGGTATCCTGACGAACCGTGATCTTCGTTTCATCCAAGATTACTCACTTGTTATCGATGATGTTATGACGAAAGAAAACCTTGTGACTGCGCCTGTAGGCACAACCTTGGAAGATGCAGAGAAAATCTTGCAAAAGTATAAAATTGAGAAGCTTCCAATTGTCGATGACAACGGAATCCTCAAAGGTTTGATTACAATCAAGGATATTGAAAAAGTAATTGAGTTCCCAAATGCGGCGAAAGATAAACAAGGTCGATTGCTTGTCGGTGCTGCGGTTGGTGTTACGACTGACACGATGGTACGTGTAGAGAAGCTTGTGAAAGCTGAAGTCGACGTTATCGTTATTGACACGGCACACGGGCATTCTAAAGGTGTTCTAGATGTGGTTGCTCAAATCAGACAGCGGTTCCCAGAACTTGAAATTATCGCGGGTAATATAGCGACTGCAGAAGGTACACGTGCGCTCTTTGAAGCGGGTGCAGATGTTGTAAAAGTTGGAATTGGCCCTGGTTCAATCTGTACAACGCGTGTCGTTGCAGGTGTAGGTGTTCCACAAATCACAGCTATCTACGAATGTGCTTCAGAAGCGCGTAAGTTAGGTAAGACGATTATTGCAGATGGCGGTATTAAATATTCTGGTGATATTGTCAAAGCACTTGCTGCTGGTGGACATGTTGTCATGCTTGGAAGTCTTCTTGCAGGAACGACGGAAAGTCCAGGGGAAACTGAAATTTTCCAAGGACGCCGTTTTAAAGTCTACCGTGGTATGGGATCGATTGCCGCAATGGAGCGTGGTTCTAAAGATCGTTACTTCCAAGATGATGCAAAAAAACTTGTACCTGAGGGAATTGAAGGACGTATGCCTTATAAAGGTCCCTTGTCTGATACGATTCATCAGCTAATCGGCGGTGTTCGTGCAGGAATGGGCTATTGTGGTACAAAAGATCTGAATGATCTGCGTGAAAAAGCACAGTTCATCCGTATGACAGGTGCAGGATTACGTGAAAGTCATCCACACCAAGTACAAATTACAAAAGAAGCTCCGAACTATTCGCTTTGATAAAAGATTTGGACTGAAGAATTAACGTTTCTTAAGTTTTTGGTCGGAATGAAGGAACATCAGCACCTTTCCTGCGTCTACATATGAGCGGAAAGGTGCTTTTTTGGTTTAGTTCCCAAAGAGTAGCGGAAATATGATAAAATGACTTAGGGAAATAGCAATGATGGAGGTATTATGGTGAAGCGAGAAATGAGAAGATGGGTGGCGTTTTTGTTAATGCCGCTGCTACTAATAATGACACTCGGGACGGTTCCGGTTTACGCCGACTCAGCACTAGGACTCCATGTTGATGGTGCAATTTTAATTGACGCAGAAAGTGGAAAGATATTATATGAAGAAAATGCGGATAAGCCACTAGGCATTGCAAGTATGACGAAAATGATGACCGAATATATCCTTTTCGAAGCAATTGAAGAAGGTAAAATAAGCTGGGATCAGGAATATAAAGTGAACGATTATACATATGCCGTTTCACAAGATCGTCGGCTTAGTAATGTTCCACTGCGAAGAGATGGTACGTATACGATTCGTGAATTGTATGAAGCGGTAGCAATTTATTCTGCAAACGGGGCGACAATAGCTGTTGCTGAAACAATTGCAGGAACAGAAACTGAATTTTTAAAGCTGATGAATGCGAAAGCAGAAGAGCTTGGCTTGAAAGATTATAAATTTGTCAATTCGACGGGTTTGAATAATAGCGATCTTCAAGGTATGCACCCACAAGGGACAGGCGCCAAAGACGAGAACGTTATGCCTGCAAAGTCGGTAGCAAAACTTGCCTACCGTTTGTTACATGACTATCCGGAAGTTTTGGAAACGACTAAGATCAATACAAAAATATTCCGCGAAGGTACGTCTGACGCTATCAAAATGGACAACTGGAACTTCATGCTTCCGGGGTTTGTTTATGAATATGAAGGCGTTGACGGCCTTAAGACAGGTACAACAGAATTTGCAGGGCATAACTTTACTGGGACGGCGACACGCGATGGTAAACGGGTCATTGCGGTTGTTATGAAAGCGGTTGATGCGAAAGGCGTAGGTTCGTACAAAGCACGATTCGATGCGACGCGCGCTTTGTTCGACTACGGTTTCGGCCAATTCTCTGAAGTGGAATTCGTCCCGGCAGGTTATCAGTTTAAAGATTCTAAAACGCTCGACGTTGTCAAAGGAAAAGTGAAAACTGTCGCTGTAGAGGTAAAGGAACCAATCCGTATGATGGTGAAAACGAGTGAAAAAGATCTCTATGTACCTGAACTTGTGATTGATGCGTCAAAAATGAAGGACAATGCACTTCAAGCACCTGTTAAAAAAGGTACAGTTGTCGGTCATGTGAATCTCGTGAAAAAAGAAGGAACAGATTCTGGCTTCATCGATTCCGATAATCCGGGAGCTGATGTCGTTACGAAGGATGCAGTTGAGAAGGCTGGTTGGTTCTCGCTTACAATGAGCGCAATCGGTGAATTCTTTGCAAGCGTTTGGAATGGTGCAACAGGATTTGTAAAAGGTTTGTTTAAATAAGAAAAGCGCTGGAGTCTAGACATTGCTCCAGGTGAAAAACTCTTACTTTCTTATCTTTTAAAACATAAAGGCGAAGAATCCTTAAATGGATTCTTCGCCTTTTTTAATGGACCATGCATACATAAGATCCTCGATGGCCTGTTTAATGGCTTGTGTAGAAAGGCCACCGAAGCCTAGAAGAAAGGATGGTTCACCTTCTTTGGGAGTTGTTCTGTAGCCATTTAAACCGTATACGCGGATATTTGCACTCCTTGCCGCTACTGCCAGGGATTTTTCATTTGTCTCAGTATGAATGGTAAGGATAATATGCATGCCTGCCTCATCACCGGAAAATGAAACGTGTGGAGCGTAGGATGACAGGGCCTCCGTGAGAACTTGGAGTTTTCGTTTATATATTTTCCGCATCCTGTTCAAATGGCGCGAAAAGTGTCCATCAGCCATGAAGCGGGCAAGGATATGCTGGTCAAGTCGCGGTACAGTTGCTGAATAATGAATGAATGCTTTTTCATAACGGTTTAGCAACATTGGGGGAAGCACCATATAAGCAATCCGTAGCGATGGCATCAGAGATTTTGAAAATGTGCTTAAATAAATGACGTTACCGCCTTTATCCATACCCTGCAAGGAAGGTATTGGCCTTCCAATGTATCGAAACTCACTGTCATAATCGTCTTCGATGATAAAGTGTTCGTCACCTGATGATGCCCAGTTCAACAAAGCAGTCCTGCGCGCCGCTGAGAGGACGATTCCGGTAGGGAATTGATGAGAGGGAGTCACATAGGCAACAGTCGCGCCTGAGTGTTGTAGAGACCTTACATCCATTCCTTCTTCATCGACAACAATCGGAATTGCTTCCCTGTTATTGTGGAAAAAAACATGATGAGTAAGTGGGTAGCCAGGGTCCTCGATTGCATATGTCGCTTCAGTCCCTAGAATACGGATAACAAGCGGCATAAGTTGTTCTGTACCAGAACCAATGATGACCTGCTCGGGCGTACAATCAACGCCGCGTGAGTGATATAAATAGCGTGCAATTTCTTGACGAAGTTCCCAATCACCATGGGGATGTCCAAGAAGTAGGAGGTCCTTGGAGGACTCATCCATAACGTCTTTTGCGTACTTTCTCCATTGCGTAAAAGGGAATGACTCCGTATCGATTTTACCCGGCGAGAAGTCGAAGGTTATATCTTCAACTTTTTCAGCCGACTTTTTCAGGGAAAGCTGCATCGGTTGGGCGTAAGCTAGTTCTTCAATCGCCTGCACGTAAAAACCTTTTCGAGGTTTCGATGAAATATACCCTTCCGCTGCAAGCTGTGCATAGGCAAGTTCAACCGTCGTCTGGCTTACATCAAGAAAGTCACCGAGTTTTCGTTTCGAAGGAAGTTTCATGCCAACTGGCAATTTGCCATCCGTAATATCCCGTCGTATTTGGTTGTACATTTGTTCATATAACGGGGTATCTGTACTTTTCTCCAATTTGATTAATAGCATCTCCACAGCAATCACTCCACCTGACCCCTTCAATTTGTTCGGAACTGAGTATTTCAATAAGGTCATACTCTATTATACTGAACAATAAGAAAAGAAGGAAGCGCCTGTTCAGAGGCGGCAGACATAAGATGGGCTGGCTATACGGCGTACTGTGCCGTATAAGTCAGCACAGCAATCAATGATCACAGCCAAAGTTCGCCGCGTCCTGCGGCAATGTCTGCGTGACCCACATCCTGTGGGCCTCCGAGCCTCTAGGCGCTGGACTCTAGACAATAAGAAAAGGGGGAAGGGTATATGAATTTTAAATACGGCGGCGTCATTATGGACGTCATTAATGCAGAGCAAGCAAAAATAGCGGAGGCGGCAGGTGCAATTGCGGTAATGGCACTTGAGCGTGTCCCTTCTGATATAAGAAAAGCAGGCGGGGTTGCACGCATGGCGGATCCACGCATCATCACAGACGTACAAGGTGCTGTGTCAATTCCAGTTATGGCGAAAGCGCGTATCGGCCATATTTCTGAAGCTCGCGTCCTTGAGGCACTTGGTGTTGATTACATTGATGAAAGTGAAGTACTTACTCCGGCAGATGAAGAATTCCACTTGCTGAAGAGTATCTACAGTGTGCCATTCGTTTGTGGAGCACGTGATCTTGGAGAAGCAGCACGCCGTCTTGGCGAAGGCGCTAAAATGCTTCGTACAAAAGGCGAACCGGGAACGGGTAATATTGTTGAAGCGGTGCGTCACCTTCGTATGGTAAATGCCCAAGTGAGCAGACTCGTTCATATGAATGACGACGAAGTCATGACGGAAGCGCGTAATCTTGGCGCACCTTATGAAATCCTCCTTGCCATCAAAAAACACGGACGTCTCCCTGTAACAAACTATGCAGCGGGCGGCGTGGCAACGCCTGCAGATGCTGCACTTATGATGGAACTTGGAGCAGACGGCGTATTTGTAGGTTCAGGTATCTTCAAATCTGAAAATCCTGAGAAATTTGCACGTGCAATTGTTAAGGCAACAGAAAACTTCAAAGACTATAAACTGATTGGCGAACTGTCTAAAGACATCGGCGAACCGATGAAGGGGTTAGAAATCGGTACCCTTCGAGAAGAAGAGCTTATGTCAGTGCGTGGTTGGTAATTAATTAAGAAAAAGCGGGGGAGAAATCTCTCGCTTTTTTGTATACTTAATAATAGAGGTGATTAGAATGGAACAACTAAAAGTTTTTGATGAAAACTATACCTATTTGAGGGATGAGAATAGAGACAAAGTCCACCGCGAGGGACTGTGGCATGAAACATTTCACTGCTGGTTAGTCGATAATCAGTTTGTCTATATTCAAAAACGAAGCGCCGTGAAAAAAGACTTCCCTGGGTTGTTTGACATTACCGCAGCCGGACATATTCTCTCGACTGAGACTGTGGCAGATGGCATACGTGAGGTGGAAGAGGAATTAGGGATAGAAGTTGATCTAACGAAGCTACATTCGAAAGGTGTCGTGCAGAACAATATCAAATTGCCCAACTTTTTTGACCGTGAGTTTTCGAATGTCTTCTTGTACGTCTCAACATTCACCGCAAGCAATTTTACATTGCAGCGTGAGGAAGTAGAAAGTGTTTATGTCGTGGAGCGAAAAGCACTGATAGATCTTTTTAGTAATGAAATAAAGATAGTTAAATGCGTCAATATTTTTGATGGGACACTGGCGGAAATTGGTCTCATTGACTTTGTTCCACATGAAAGAAATTATTTTGAACAAGTTGCACATATCCTTAAGCGATAATCTAAGAAAGCGGATACATTTTTTCTTTGTTCGACTTGCCAAAAAAACAACCTTGTAGTAAAGTAAGGGTAATTTCAAACATGAGACGATGATGGGAAGCAGTAACAAGCGCGTTTTTTTTAAGAGAGTCGGCGGGTGGTGCGAGCCGATAAAAACACTTGTGAATCCGTCCCTGAGTAGCTGGGCTGAACCGTTTAGTAGGCCTGAGCCGGCAGTTGAGCCGTTATTTCAATGGAGTGGATTGGACTTAGTTGTTCAGTCAATTTGGGTGGCAACGCGGGTAGTTCTCGTCCCTTTTATAGGGAATCGAGGGCTTTTTTTGTTGTCCAGCTTCAGCGCCAAGGGGCTCGGGGTCATAAGTGCCCCTTGACCAGGCGCTTATGCTTTTCTTTATTGTCCACTTTCCATTATCGTCTAAAAATTAAGGAGGAATTATTCATGCTAGATATTAAAAAAGTCCGTGCAAATTTTGATGAAGTGAAAGAGAAGCTTTCTAAACGCGGGGAGGATATTTCTCAGCTTGATAAATTCCAAGTTCTTGATGATAAACGTAGAGAACTGATTGCAAAAGTTGAAACCTTAAAAGCGGAACGCAACGAAGTATCTCAAAAGGTCGCTGAAATGAAGCGCAACAAAGAAAATGCAGATGATGTTATTGCACGTACGCGCCAAGTCGGAGACGATATCAAAAAACTTGACGAAGAACTGAATACAGTTGAAGAAGAATTGAACTATATCATGATGCGCACCCCTAATATCCCGCATGACAGCGTTCCCGTCGGCGATAGCGAAGACGACAATGTCGAAATACGTGTGTGGGGAGAGAAGCCTGAATTCGGATTTGAACCAAAGCCGCACTGGGAAGTGGGTACTGATTTAAATCTACTTGATTTCGAACGTGCTGCAAAAGTGACAGGAAGTCGTTTTGTCTTTTACCGTGGACTTGGGGCTCGCCTTGAGCGCGCATTGATTAACTTCATGCTTGATCTTCATATCGAAGAACACGGTTATGAAGAAATGTTGCCGCCGTATTTGGTGAATCGTACTAGCTTAACGGGTACAGGACAGCTACCGAAGTTTGAGGAAGATGCATTTTTAGTCAATGAAGAGGATTACTTCCTTATTCCAACATCTGAAGTGCCTGTAACGAACTTCCACCGCGATGAAATCTTGAATGTTGCACAATTACCAGTTGCATTTGCGGCGTATAGCACGAACTTCCGTTCAGAGGCGGGATCTGCTGGCCGTGATACACGTGGTCTAATACGTCAGCATCAGTTCAACAAAGTAGAGTTGGTTCGTTTTGTGAAGCCGGAAGATTCTTATGATGAACTTGAAAAACTAACAGGACACGCTGAAAAAGTGTTGCAGTTATTAAAACTTCCTTACCGTGCCCTTAAAATGTGTACTGCGGACCTTGGCTTCACTGCAGCGAAGAAGTATGATCTAGAAGTGTGGATTCCAACACAAAACTTGTACCGTGAGATCTCTTCTTGTTCAAACTTTGAAGACTTCCAAGCACGTCGTGCAAATATTCGCTTCCGCCGTGAAGCAGGTGCAAAACCAGAATATGTTCACACATTGAACGGTAGTGGGCTAGCAATTGGCCGTACTGTGGCAGCAATTCTTGAAAATTATCAGCAGGAAGATGGTTCTGTCGTTATTCCTGAGGTTCTTCGTCCGTATATGGGTGGAAAAGAAGTTATTACCCTTTAAAAAACAAAAATCGTGCAAGGTGTCATTTGACGTCCTGCACGATTTCTTTTTTCTTTTTCTTTTTTCGTTCACGAATAGCCCTGAAAAATGCCGTCAGCATCTCCCCACATTCATCCGCCGACACACCTTCAACTACATCACATTCATGATTAAATCTTGGATCGTTCAACAAGCGATAGAGTGAATCGACGCAACCACCTTTTGGATCACGAGCACCGTAGACAACACGTGGAATTCTAGATTGTAAAATAGCACCTGCGCACATTGGGCATGGCTCGAGTGTCACGTATAAAGTTGTATCTTCAAGGCGCCAGCTGCCGATTTCTTGACATGCATCCTGAATTGCAGATAATTCCGCATGAGTGACCGCGTTTTGGGTGGTTTCTCGCAAATTATGTGCCCGTGCAATTACTTTATCGTCATGAACGATGATCGCACCTATGGGTACTTCGCCAAGAGCCTGTGCTTTCATCGCTTCGTCAATTGCCATCTGCATATAGTGTCGGTCTTTATTAAAAGTATCCAAAATCATCACTCCTTGGTGATAGTGTAGCATCTAAATAGCAACTTTTGTTTTTCAAATTGTTCCACGTGGAAAAAGTCTAAATGTTGATGACTGTGAAACAATGGCTGGGTGCTGTTTTTCATTTCAACCGTGTGATAAAATGAAGAGCATTGTATAAATACGACGTGAAGGAGGATTTCTGATGTCTGTTCCGTTCATAGCGGTCGAAGGTCCGATTGGGGTTGGAAAAACGTCACTTTCCAAGGCAATCGCGGACACACAGCAATTCCATCAACTAAAAGAAATCGTGGATGAAAATCCATTTCTAAATAAATTTTATGACAACATCGAGGAATGGAGTTTCCAAACAGAAATGTTTTTTCTATGTAATCGATATAAACAGCTCAGCGATACGAAAACCGAGATACTAATTAAACAAAAACCGGTTGTAGCTGATTACCATATTTTTAAGAATCTCATTTTTGCAAAACGTACATTAGATCCAACAGAATATGTGAAGTACGAGGAAATCTATAAAATTTTGACGAAGGACATGCCCGTTCCCAATATAATTGTCTACCTACATGCGAGCCTAGACACGCTTATGAAGCGCATTTCACAGCGAGGGCGTAAATTTGAGAAAAACATGGATCCTGCATATTTACAGCAACTTGCGGAAGATTACGAGACGTTCATCACATATTTTGAATCAGCACATCCTGAAATTCCTGTTCTTCGGTTCAACGGAGATGATCTTGATTTTGTAAACAATGAAAAGGATCTGCAATTCATTTTAGATACTGTCGATGCGACGATACGAAAAGGAGTTACATTGAATGAACTTACGTGAAAAATACGGTATCCCACAAAATGCAGTCATTACAATTGCAGGGACAGTTGGTGTCGGCAAGTCAACGATGACACAGGGGCTTGCAGATGCTCTCCACTTCAGGACATCATTTGAAAATGTCGAGCAGAATCCATATCTTGATCTTTTTTACAAGGACTTTGAGAAATGGAGCTTCCATTTACAGATTTATTTCCTGGCAGAGCGCTTCAAAGAGCAGAAACGGATTTTTGAATATGGCGGAGGCTTTATCCAAGACCGTTCGATTTATGAAGATACAGGTATTTTTGCGAAAATGCATATGGAAAAAGGGACGATGAATCCCGTTGATTATGATACGTATACCAATCTGTTTGAAGCGATGGTTATGACGCCGTATTTCCCGCATCCAGATTTGCTAGTTTACTTGGAGGGGCCGCTTGACGGGATTATTTCTCGCGTTAAAGAACGCGGTCGTGCAATGGAACAAGACACGCCAATTACTTACTGGGAAGAGATGTACGGGCGTTATGAGAATTGGATTAATTCATTCAATGCGTGCCCAGTATTACGTCTTGATATTAATGACTATGATCTTATTAATAAACCCGAAGAAGTGGAATCGATTGTCGAGAAAATTGGCCATTCCCTCAGGCAGACATCACTTTTAAAAAAATAAACTGAACTACGAGAATGCAGCCATTGACATGGGCTGCATTTTTTATTTCACGAGTCTTACCTAATTCGAATAAGATGTAGTGTGCTGGTATCCAATGCAGCCAAATTGCATCAAGATTAAAGGAGTGATTGTGAAGTGATCCCTTATTCGAATGGATTACCCTCTTATCCTATTCGGCCGGTTAATAACACTAGCTACCAGAGGCCATATTCACAATATACAGCGCCGGTCAGGTATATCTTGAATAACCAGACTGATTTATATGGCAGACGTTGCATAAGTAAGGCGGAAGTCGATTTTATGAGTATGAACCGGCTTCTCTGGATGGAGCATGTTAACTGGACGAGGATGACGATTATGGGTATCGTATTCGGCTTGCCAGATTTACCGGTTGTCCAAGAACGTCTTTTAAGAAATGCGACGGATTTGGGAAATTGCTTACGGCCTTTTTATGGCGATAAAATAGCGGATAGATACGCCACACTGATTAAGGAACATTTAGTATTAGCTGCTGAATTAGTAACGGCAGCTGCAAAAGGGGATGCGAAGAAGGCGGTGGAAACAGAGAAACAATGGTATAGGAATGCAGATGAAATCGCCGAATTTTTAAGTAGCATCAATCCGTATTTGGGAAAAGAAGAAGTCAGAAAAATGTTTTACACGCATTTGGATTTAACTAAACAGGAAGCGGTTTATATGCTTCAGAAAAACTATAAGGCTGATATTGCAGTGTTCGATAAAATCGAAGCGGAAGCATTAGAAATGTCGGATATGATAGCGGGTGGCATTGTTAAGCAATTTCCAGGTATGTTTATGCCACTATGTTAAGACAAATGGCACACCATCCAATGAGATGGTGTGCTACTTTTTAGTTAGAGAGGACCGCAGACTTCAGAAAAAATTCAGCGTATAACTCCTTCAAGATTTTATTTTCATCGGCTTTATGAACGCCGAAGACAAGACTCACTTCTGATGAACCTTGGTTAATCATCTGGATACTGGCACCTGTGCGTGCGATAGCAGAGGCGGCACGCGCAGCAAGTCCAGTGGAATGACGCATTCCTTCCCCAACAAGTACGATCATGGAGTAATTGGAATGCATATGGACATGATCCGCATTCAATTCCTCTTTCACCCGGCGTACAATCCGTGCTTCTTTATCCGCATTAAGGAATTTACTTCTGATAATGACGGACAAATTATCAATACCGGAAGGCGTATGTTCGAATGAAACTTCTTCTTCCTCTAAGATTTGCAATAACTTTCTTCCGAAACCGATTTCCTGGTTCATTAAATATTTATCGACAAACAGTGTGGAAAATCCGCTGTCAGCGGCAATACCAATGACTGGCTGTGCAAAGTAATTTCGTTCATTGACGATAAGTGTTCCCGGAGCATCTGGATTATTGGTGTTTTTAATGCATACGGGAACAGAACGACGGAATGCAGGCATGAGTGCTTCGTCGTGGAAGACAGAGAATCCAGCATAGGCTAGTTCCCGCATTTCACGGTAAGTCATTTTATCGATGCCGACCGGATTGTCGACGACATTCGGGTTGGCTGCGAAGACCGAATCGACGTCTGTAAAGTTTTCATACAGCTCGGCTTCTGTCGCTGCAGCAAGCAGCGATCCTGTGATGTCCGATCCACCTCTGTTGAACGTCCGCAGTGTTCCGTCTTTCGTATAGCCAAAAAAGCCTGGGAAAACGATAATACCTGGTTTATTACGTAATTGTACGAGACGATCATCGCCTTCGGGCAATGCACGTACCCGTTCAGGCCGTTCATTGACAAGTAGACCGGCCTCTTTTGGACACATATAGTGTGCATCCATTCCAATATGTGTGAAGTAGGCGGCGATTAACTTCGCGTTGTTGTCTTCCCCAGATGCTTTCAAGCAATCCATAAAAAGACTGGCGTCGTTATTATTGTTAACAAGGCGTTCCTGCAAATCGTTTTCGATAACTGATACGATTTCCATTGAAAGACCGAGTCCGGCAGCGATTTGTTGATAGCGAGCTACTACTTCCTTCAGTTCTATTTCTGTGTTTTCCCCCTTAAGGGCTTTTTCAGCTAGTTGGATGAGTAGATCTGTTACTTTTTCGTCCGAGCTAAACCGTTTGCCGGGTGCCGAGACAACAATAACTTTACGACTAGGATCAGCTTTTACGATTTGTGCAACTTTTTTTATTTGATCGGCCGACGCGACCGAAGTGCCACCAAATTTACAAACTTTCACAGTCATCAAATCCAATCTATTTTTTAATGGGGGGAATCTATTAATTCTACGATTTTATCGCAAATAGGGTTGTTATTATCCGAATATTTCACTATAATGTCTTTATGCGAAGAACAATTGTTTTTCCATAGTGTACATATAGTTAGGAGAATCGTCAATGAAAAATGAAATTAACATTGGGTTATTAGGATTTGGGGTTGTCGGTAGCGGAGTGGCTAAAATCTTGCAGGATCATCAAGAAGACCTGCATCATAAACTTGGCGTTCCTGTCAAAATTAAAAAAGTTCTAGTGAAAAACGTACATAAAGACCGAGAAACAACGCTTCCTTTAGAAGTGTTCACGGATAATTTATATGAAGTGCTTGAAGATCCGTCTATCGATGTAATAGTAGAAGTGATGGGCGGGACCTATGATGCGAGAGAAGCGATTGAACGCTCCCTACGTGCTGGAAAAGGTGTCGTAACAGCAAATAAGGATGTTATGGCAGAATTCGGTCCTGGGTTATTGAAGCTAGCGGATGAAAACAAGTGTGATTTGTTTTACGAAGCGAGTGTTGGTGGCGGGATTCCGTTAATCCGCACACTTGAAGATGGACTTGCCTCTGACCGGATCAGTGCATTGACGGGTATTGTGAATGGGACAACGAACTTCATCTTAACGAAAATGAAACACGAAAAAATGTCCTATGAAGATGCATTGGCAGAGGCGACAGCACTGGGGTTTGCAGAGGCAGATCCATCAGCGGATGTTGACGGCATTGATGCGGCGCGCAAAATGGTGATTTTGGCTTCGCTGTCTTTCTCTACAGAAGTCCGTTTAGAAGACGTGTTTGTAAGAGGAATGAAGGAGATTCAGCAAGGCGATCTAGAACTGGCCGAGCAGTTTGGTTATACGGTGAAGTTGGCGGGGTCAGCTAAGAAGAACGAAGATGGTATCGAAGTGGCTGTAGAACCGGTATTTTTCCCGAATTCGCATCCTTTGGCATCAGTGAACAATGAGTTCAATGCAGTGTATATTTATGGAGATGCAGTCGGAGAAACAATGTTTTATGGACCGGGTGCCGGATCTCTACCGACTGCCACATCTGTAACGGGAGATATTATTGCGGCGTGCCGTAATTTATTACTAGGTGTTAACGGCAAAAGGTTACACGCCCCGCAGTATGAACGGAAAGTGAAAAGTGATAGCAACAAGTTCGCACGTTATTTCCACCGTATTCGTGTGAGAGACGAAGTTGGCGTCCTGACGAAATTAACATCTATTTATAGCAAGCACGGTGCAAGTCTGGCAACAGTTGTTCAGCATTCCGATAAAAAGGAAGCCAATGCAGACTTGATTTTCATTACGCACCAAATTTCGCGACAACAGCATTTAGATATTGTGAATGAATTGAACGAGACACCAAAGGTAATCGGCGTACTAAGCCATTACCGGGTAGAGGGGGAAGAATGATGAAAAGATGGAATGGATTAATTGAGGAATATAAAGAATGGTTACCTGTGACAGAAAATACACCAGCATTAACGTTGCAGGAAGGGAATACCCCCCTCATACACATGACGAATTTATCCGAACAATGGGGCATCAACCTTTACGTGAAAACAGAAGGAACGAATCCGACAGGTTCATTTAAAGACCGGGGCATGGTTATGGCGGTCGCAAAAGCGAAAGAAGAAGGAAAAAAGGTTCTTATATGTGCCTCAACGGGTAATACGTCTGCAGCGGCGGCGGCATATGGCGCTCGTGCTGGAATGCGGACAATTGTTGTTATTCCGGAAGGCCGAATCGCACTTGGAAAATTAGCGCAGGCAAAAATGTATGGTGCAGAAATTGTAGAAATCGAAGGCAACTTTGACGAAGCGTTGGCTATGGTTCGTGCAGCGGGCGAGGGCGACGTTGCGCTTGTGAACTCAGTTAACCCATACCGCCTTGAAGGTCAAAAGACAATTGCATTTGAAACGATTGAGCAACTTGGACAAGTACCGGATATTTTTGCACTCCCGGTTGGGAATGCGGGTAATATTTCGGCGGCTTGGAAAGGGTTCAAGGAATATGCCGATAAGAAGGGTACTGCGTTACCGGTTCTGCTTGGCGTACAAGCCGACGGAGCTGCACCAATTGTTTATAACCGCGTATTCGAAAAACCTGAAACAGTTGCGACGGCGATCCGAATCGGTAATCCCGCAAGTTGGGAACTGGCCAACAATGCCCTAGCAGAATCAAATGGAACAATTCTTGCTGTAACAGATAAAGAAATTTTAGAAGCTTATAGTTTAATCGCTTCTTCTGAAGGCATCTTTGCTGAACCTGGCTCGTGCGCATCAATCGCAGGCGTTAAAAAACAAGTGGAGAGCGGCTTGTTGAAAAAAGGTTCAACTGTAGTTGCAGTATTGACGGGTAATGGTTTAAAAGATCCTGATACAGCGATTGAAGTAAATAAAGACAAACCAATGATGTCACGGGAACAATTTGATGCGTTTCTTAGTGGGTTAAAGGCGGGGACAAAGTAATGGTAGAATCCAGTTTTTCCGTTGTCGTACCTGCATCGACGGCAAATCTTGGGCCAGGCTTCGATAGTATCGGACTTGCACTTAACCTTTATATGACGGTGGATGTTTCACCTTCGGAAGTTTGGGGAGTTACGTATAAAGACGATGGTTTTGAAGATTTACCGACCGGAGAAGATAATTTAATTGTGAAAACTATTACTGATATAGCTAGGCGACAAGGGCGTATTGCACCTGTATCACGGCTTATCATTCAGTCGGATATTCCGCTAGGTAAAGGACTTGGAAGCAGTGCAACAGCAATTGCAGCAGGAATTGAAATTGCGAACCAGCTTCTTCAATTGGACCTTTCTGCAAAGGAAAGAGTGTTTTTAGGCAGTAAATACGAAGGGCACGCGGATAATATTTCCGCTGCGCTTCTTGGGGGAGCGACAATTTCTTATTTTGATGGCGTGGAAATGGATGTCGTCCATATTCAGGAACCAAAAATGGGAGCCGTGATACTTGTTCCACCTGAGGCATTGCTGACGGAAGCATCTAGGGGACTTCTACCGGGTCAACTCTCACATGCAGAAGCAACGCGTAGCAGTGCAGCAGGGAATGTGCTTTCGGCAGCGATTGCTCGGGATGATTGGGAAATGGCGGGGCGTATGATGGAAAAGGATGTCTTTCATGAGCCATACCGTAAGAAGCTATTTGCCGAGTTCGACCGAATCCGTGAAATTTGCCATGAGTACGATGCGTATGGCATGACAATCAGTGGTGCGGGTCCTTCTTTATTCGTGGTTGTGAAACAAGGCAATGAGTGCGAACTGGCAAAGCGATTGGCAGTTGTGTTCCCGTACTATGAGTGTATTGCTGTCAAACCATCTATTGCGGGTGCAGTGATTAATTAAATTAAGAAAAGCGGAAGGCGCCTTCTAGACGCGACAGGCATAAGTCGATCCAGCGACGTGGCGTTCTATGCCACATAGCTGGATTGCTTATGACCCGAGCGTCTGGCGCCTGAAGCCTAGACAGAATAAAAAAGAAGCGGACCAGTTAAATGGCTCCGCTTCTTGAGGTTTAATTACTATATAATAGGCAAAATAAAAAATCGTTATCTACTAACGAATTTGAGTTCAGGCATATATGTTTAGTTGAAAAAATGGAGGAGGTAGAGGGATTCGAACCCCCGCGGGATTTGACTCCCCTGTCGGTTTTCAAGACCGATCCCTTCAGCCGAGCTTGGGTATACCTCCGTGTCAACAACTAATAATTTATCATGTTTGAAATGAAGTGTCAACAGTTTTATAAAAAGTTTTTTGTTCATATGATATTATTTGATTTAACCTAGTAGATTGAGTATACTTGTAAGTGCCGTGCTAGGTGGGGAGATAGCGGTGTCCTGTAACTTGCAATCCGCTCTAGCAAGACTGAATCCCTTCCCGAGGCTGTCCGTATTGTAGGGTCTGCCTCTTGCACGCAGTGTTGACGTTTGGGTCCCGCGCAATGGGAACCTATGAACCATGTCAGGTCCGGAAGGAAGCAGCATTAAGTGGAATTTCTCATGTGCCGCGGGGTCGCCTAGACCGAGCTGGCGACAGGAGTAACGCTTATGTGCGGCTGTCAGAGGAAGGTGCACGGCATTAATTTCACAATTCGACTCGTCCGTTTCTGCGGACGAGTTTTTTGTTGTCTAGACTACGGGCGCCAACCCCTCGAATCATAAGTCGTTTTACTGTGGTGGTTGGACGGCGCCATTCGCTTTTCTTATTGATCAAATAAAGGATTCGTATATACGTTTGTGCTATAATAGAAACATTAGCGCATTGCGTCAAAAGGAGAGGAAACTGTTGGTGTATCAAGCTTTTTATCGCGTATATCGGCCTCAGTCATTTGCAGAGATGTCCGGGCAACAACATGTGAAACAGACACTTCAGAACGCCCTCCTTCATAATAAGACGACACATGCTTATCTTTTCTCGGGTCCAAGAGGTACAGGGAAGACAAGTGCCGCGAAAGTTTTTGCGAAAGCGTTAAACTGCGAAAATGGCCCGGCAAAAGAACCGTGTAATGAATGTCTAACTTGTATCAGCATCACTGAAGGATCGAATACGGATGTCATCGAATTTGATGCGGCTTCGAATTCGCGTGTTGAGGAAATGCGAGACATTATTGAAAAGGTGCGGTTTGCCCCGTCGAATGCTCGATTTAAAGTATATATTATCGATGAGGTACATATGTTATCAAATTCGGCATTCAACGCGCTTTTGAAAACACTTGAAGAACCACCATCGCATGTCGTGTTTATCTTAGCAACCACGGAACCACATAAACTGCCATTGACGATTATTTCTAGATGTCAGCGTTTCGATTTTAAACCGATAACACCGGCTGATATTACGAATCGAATGAAGACAGTACTTGCGGATACGGGTATTGAATCTGATGAAAGTGCTTTGAAAGTAATTGCGCAGGCGGCTTCTGGAGGAATGCGTGATGCACTCAGTATGCTCGACCAAGTTGTATCGTTCAGTGGAGACAAGATAACAATTGAAGATGCACTTCTTGTAACTGGTTCAATTGGTGAAGATATTTTCCATCAGTTGGCGGAAGCGTTACTTGGTAAAGATGCTGGCATGGTGCTGACGTTGCTTGATCGACTTATTGCGGAGGGGAAAGATGTTTCCAGGCTGGCAGAAGATTTAATCACGTTTTTCCGGGACCTTCTTCTTCTGCGAACAGCACCCGGTTTAAAAGATTTACTCGAACTTATACCGGGCGATGATCGGTTTGTGGAAATGGCGCAACGGTTTGAAATGGATACGTTGTACTTGTTCATCGATATACTAGCAAAAACGCAACAGGAAATGCGGTTCTCCAATCATGCGAAAGTCTATATCGAGTCTGCCTTTTTGAAAATGATTCATCTTGACAGCCCTGTGCAGGTCGGTGGCAGCAATCATGCCGTTGACCCAGGGCTTACGCAGAAGGTAGCAGATCTCGAGCGTACAATCATGGAATTACAGCAACAGATGTCTAGTGGCGGGATGAATAAGCAAACGGCTGCAGATCAATCCGCTCAACCACGGAAAAACGCATCAAAATCATCGCAAGGTTTTAAAGTTCCGACGGGTAAAATCCATGAAGTATTGAAGTCTGCGACAAAACAAGACATCAAGACGATTCGGGAAGAATGGGCGGGCATGATGCAGACAATGCAAAGGTCACATGCTGCACTTCTCGAAGAGACAGAACCGGTCGCAGCATCTGAGAATGCTTTTGTGTTAAAATTCAAATATGAAATCCATTGCCTCATGGCGTCTGAAAATCCGTCACTTCGGTCGAGCCTGTCAGATGCCTTACGTTCACGAACCGGAAAAGCATACGAAGTCGTGTATGTGCCTGAAGAAGGTTGGTTGAGTGTAAGGGGCGACTTTATTCGGAAAAACGGACTTGCCAAACAACAAGAGCCGGAAGGTTCCGATGAAGGGGCACCTGGTGAAGAAATGCTTTCTTTCGTAAAGGAAGCAGAACAGGAAAATGCGGATCCGATTGTAACTGAGGCGGAAAAGATTTTCGGTAAAGATTTCATAGAAGTCCATGACGATTAAAAATTAGAGGAGGAAACAAACATGAAGGGTATGGGAAATATGCAAGGCATGATGAAACAAATGCAGAAAATGCAAAAACAAATGGCTGTAGCACAGGAAGAGCTTGGAGAAAAGCGTCTTGAGGGTGCAGCAGGTGGCGGTATGGTGAAAGTCATCGTATCTGGAGATAAGCAGGTTGTCGAAGTAATCGTTGATCCGTCCGTAGTAGATCCGGAAGATATTGAAATGTTACAAGACCTTATTGTCATTGCTACTAATGATGCCATGGCTAAGGCGGAAGAACTAACGAACTCGACGATGGGTCAATTCACAAAAGGATTGAACCTGCCAGGAATGTTCTAGGAGGCACATACATGCATTACCCTGAACCAATATCAAAACTGATGGATAGTTTTATGAAATTGCCAGGTATCGGCCCGAAAACAGCGGGTCGTCTGGCGTTTTTTGTCTTAAGTATGAAGGAAGATACTGTGTTAGATTTTGCAAAAGCTCTTGTTGACGCTAAACGGAATCTACGTTTTTGCTCGATTTGTGGACATATTACAGATATCGATCCCTGCCACATTTGTCAGGATACACAGCGCGATAGTTCGATAATTTGCGTTGTTCAAGACCCGAAAGACGTTATTGCCCTAGAGAAGATGAGGGATTTCAAAGGACTTTATCATGTCCTTCACGGCGCTATCTCTCCAATGGATGGGGTTGGTCCTGAAGACATTAATGTTCCATCCTTGCTAGTTCGACTACAGAACGAAGAAGTTGAGGAATTGATTCTGGCTACGAACCCTACAATAGAAGGAGAAGCGACTGCGATGTACATATCAAGGCTTGTGAGACCTTCAGGGATCAAAACAACTAGAATTGCGCATGGACTGCCTGTCGGCGGTGATCTCGAATACGCGGATGAAGTTACATTATCGAAGGCGCTGGAAGGTCGTCGGGAGTTATAGGGGGTCCGCTTCGGTGTTTAGGCGAAAGAGTAAGTTAAAAAAAGAGTTTGATGAACGCCTTCATTCATTAATGGTAGAAACGAAAGAAGAGTGGGAACGAGCAAGGGCTATCGAGAGATATCTTAATGATTATGACCAAGAAGTGATTGTTAGGCGGAAAATAGCCGAGTGCAAACACTTTTATTTATACAAAGAGGCAAAAGTTCGACGGTTAGGAAAGGATTGATATATTTTCACGGGACCGCATAGAATGGACCATTCGTTGAAAAGGAGTGTTTCCCGTGAAAGTTATCGGTATTGTTGTGGTTATATTGGTTCTCCTTCTATTAGTTGTTGTGGATAAGAAACAAATCCATAATGCTTTGGAGCGTTTATCGGTCTATTGGTTTCGGTTGGCATTTGCGTTCCTTGTTCTTTTTGCAATGAATGTTGCGGGAGGCTTTGTGGGTATCTATGTGCCTGTAAACATCACGTCTGGACTATTACTTGCGATATTAGGGATACCAGGAATCGCTACGCTATGCGCTTTTGCGATATTTTTATGAAAGTTTGTTATAAAGTGTTGACTTATGTTCGTAGACGTAGTAATCTTATGTATGTCGCCAGTGAGGGACGCGAAACACACAAAGGAATGCAAGTTGATTCCATTACAAATGAACCTTGAAAACTGAACAGCAAAACATCAATGAAATACAGCGAGGGTGCTAACGCACTCAAGCAAAACGTTTCTAACTAAGCCAAT
>NZ_JACFTD010000030.1 GCF_014282005.1 Sporosarcina sp. BP05
GATTATCGCTAGCAAGTGATAATCAAAGTTATCACCAGTTGATAATTATCACTAGTCAACTGTAATGAACCTTGGAAATAACTCACGTCAATCCTAAATATACGAGATACCTTCATTTCCTAACTGGGGATAATCATATCTGCCTTTATAATGAAATCATCAGTGCTAAAACTGAAATTCATTATGGAGGATGATGTTTATGAACATCACAGAACTTACAGACAGCGCATGCAGATGTCTGAAGGACCAATATTTTACCGACTCGACGATCTACGTGAATTACCGACGGCATTGGAATGGTATTCTTAAATCCACTGATACCGAATTCAGCACGAAGGTTGTCAGTGACTACCTAATCCAAAGATGCGGCAGAGATTTACTACTTGACGAACCATCTACATTGTCATTAAAGGAATACAGGATCCATCATGCTTTTCAATCCTTGATCTTTTTCTATAACTTCCAGTCAATGCCCGGGACATCAATGGTTTCTACTATTGTTAGGATAAAATTGTCCGAATTCGACGACCAGTGTTTAACCAGTTATATTGACTATGTGAAAGACCTTGATTACAGCCAAAGTACACTGAAATATTGTTATAACACAATCCACAATTTTTTAGTTTCTTGTTCGTTGACTGATATTTGCGATAGTCAATTGCTAGATTATTTCAAGTCACTTTCCGACCTTTCGAAACAGACTGTAAGGTCCAAGTTAAAAGTATTGAAAAGTTTTCTCTATTACTGTCACGAGAGAGGCTTTATAGGATTAGACTACATCCCGTTGTTCCCATCCAATAAGTTGCGCTCTCAAACGGAGATTCCATCAGTTTATACTCCAGAAGAAATAGCCCAGCTACTGGAGTACATAAGGAACAGTGGTTATACGAATAAAAGACGTAATTATGCCATTGCCGTTTTGATTGCGGTGTATGGTTTCCGTGCAGGTGACATCAAAAAAATGAAGTTGTCGGATATAGACTGGGAAAATGAAACCATCCGTGTTGACCAATCGAAAACCAAACAGCGGCTTGTGCATAAGCTTACCTGCCATACTGGCAATGCGTTGGCAGAGTATATACTGAAGGAAAGACCCGAAGGGACGAGCGAAAAGGTTTTTCTGAAAAATGACGGGTTTGAAATGAAATCCTCTGTAACGATTTCAACAATGTTTTTCAACGCCTTCATAAATTCAGGCATCAACATTAACGGGAGGAAACACGGGAGCCACAGCTTAAGGCATTCGTTGGCATCAAACATGCTTTCCAATGGTATTGGCATCCTAGAGATTTCCAAAACCCTAGGGCATGCCTCCGTGGATACTACTAGAATCTATTCTAAAGTGGACATTACCCAGCTGCGCCTGTGCGAGTTGGAGGTGCCCAGACATGAGTAAACCCTATATCTGTGACCGTACCTATTTTAATAGTTTTTTAGCCGAAAGCATTGTTTCGTTTGTTGAATATAAAGTAAATGTTGGCGGATGTACTGCGGAATCTTTTCTTTCCGTAATGTCATTGTTTGACAGGCATTGCACGAACCATACAGAACCGGAGGTCTGTTTAAAACAAGATACAGTCCTCAGTTTTCTTACCATTGGTCCTGGCGAAAAGAATTCAACAGCAATAAGGAAGTCTTCGATTATCCGTTCATTCGGAAGGTATCTTGCAGCAGTACTCAGGATCAAAGATATTTATATCGTACCTAAATTGGTGAAACGGGGACAGAAAACCTTTGTACCACATGTCTTTACCCATGATGAAATTGCAAGACTGCTACATGAAGCCGATAATTACCAGCCAAAACAGGAGTATACCAAAACCCCGAACATGGTTAACTGTATGTCTTGTATGTTCAAAATGCTTTATTGCACCGGTATGCGTATTTCCGAAGTGTCCGGTTTAAAAAAGCATGAAGTTGACCTTGAACAGCGTGTTATCCATATAAACCAAGCTAAAAATGACAACAAGCGAATAGTGACTATCTCAGATTCGCTTGCTGATGCTTGCAACACATATCTAGAATTAACCAGAGACTGTAAAACATCCAATATTTATTTCTTTGATACTGGTTCCTCCTATAATGACGGACGCGTATCTATCCAAAGAGCATATACCTATTTTAGACGTTTTCTGAATGGCGCGAGCATAGAACATAAAGGGAAGGGTTTTGGCCCAAGGATGCATGATATAAGGGTAACATTTGCAGTCCATTCTCTTCAAAAACTGTCACAGTTGCCTGGTGATATTAATGTACATCTCACGTCACTTTCAGTATTTATGGGACACCAGTCAATTTATTGCACACAAGAATATTTGTGGTTAACCGCCGAACTATTTCAGAACACCCTAGAAAAGATGGAGGATTATACCTCATTTGTATCATCCATTTTTGATGAAAAGGTGGATGATCTTGATGAATAAAACTTTCCCCGGAATGCTTGAACACTATGTGGTCTCTTATGTCAAGGACGAAGCTGGGATGTCCAAAGAAACTCTTCGTGCGTATTACTCAGCTATAGAACAATATATCATCTGGCTAAAGGAAACTCGCAGTATCGGTATCAAAGACATTGAAGTAACGCAATTTAGTAAAGAGAATATAAAATCATTTCTATCATACATTGAAACCGAAAGAAAGGTTTCAGTGGCAACGAGGAACCTCCGCAGGGCAGCTCTAGTAGCATTTCTTGCTTTTGCATCGGAAGTGAATCCACTTTATGCCAATGCATATATTGAAGCGAAGAAAATCAAAAACAAGAAGGCACCTAAGCCCAAAAAGGATTTCCTTACTATTGAGGAGTATCAGGCATTGCTTGAATCTATAGATATATCAACTAAGGCAGGATTTAAACACTATATCCTTATCCATATTATGTATGATACGGCAGCGAGGGTGGATGAAACTGTTCGAATGAACATGGAGGACTTTTCATTCGGAAAAGAAAACTCAGTCGTGATATTCGGAAAAGGCTCTAAATACCGCAGGGTATATTTAACCAAACATACCGTAAAGCTAATCAAAGAATACAGTCAGAAATTCAACCTCGAAAAAGGCGCCATGTTTAAAAACCGATGCGGGAACAGGATATCGGATTCAGGTATTGATTACATACTGAAAAAGTACGCAGAAACCGCATCTGAAAAACAAAAAACACTTGTCAGTAAAAAGGTTTCGCCGCACATCCTACGGAGGTCGAAAGCAACACACATGCTTTTGAATGGAGCCAGTCTTCCAGTCATCCAAAGGTTTCTCGGGCACGAATCCATTCAGACTACAGAGGCCTATCTTGATATTGGCTCAGAAGCAATGATCAAAGTAGTGGAAGAAGCGGGGAAACTGATTTTTAAGGATACTTCTGAAGAAACTGTGTCATCATGGAAAGACCCTGGTATCCTGAAAAGGCTTAAAGGAATGGTAAAGTAACTCCACAAATGATTATCCCCAGTCGGATTCTGACTGTTCGACCTTTTAAGTTGATACTATGGCTGTTGGTATCGAAAGCACTGCAGGATACCAAGTACTAACTGGGGGTAATTATCAACTGGTGATAACTTTAATATCGACGTCTACACAGTGATATAAACACGCCCGATTAATCAGGGTTTCTAACCTGGCTTTCGCGTGATGCGTACTACGATTGGGTCTAAAACCATAACTGTGTTTATAAAACTTTGCTTCACAGATAGGTTCAAGCACTTGAAGAATACATTGTTGGAACAATCTGTCCCAAATAGTTGGAATCCCTAAAGGACGAGTTTTTCCGTTTGCCTTCGGGATAAAAACCCGTCGAACGGCTTTGGGTGTATAACGTCCAAACATTCGTTGTATCGTCGATACAACTTCTCCAACGGACTGTTGACTAATATCTTCAATCGTTAGTTCATCATATCCAGCCGTTCTACTGCCAGTATTTCGTTTAATATTACGATAAGCTAATCGAATGTTTTCATCGGATTGCATTAAATCGAGTAATCCATAAAAATTTTGACCATTAGCACTTTGAGCGTATAAAGAATCAAAATGATATTGCATATCATAATACTCGTTGTGCCTCAGTTTCTTTCGTTTTAACAAGTCGGTGGCTCCTTTGGAGCTGAACCTCTATTAGTCTTACAAGAACCTTATTAATCGTTTAAGAACTGTCTTGCATGGTTGAATGAATCTTTTATTAGCCTAGTGGCTATCCCTCCACGTTCATTACACGCTTCAACGGTACTGTGCCACCACTTTCACTGATATGAAGAAAAGTTATACAATCGCTAGTCTCACAACTATTTTCCTTTTCAACGCTTCATCAAGAGTAAGCTCTCCACGTTATCAGCTTACAACGTTGAATTATATCTATTATGGAACAAACTTAGGTGCCTCCTTTGAGCCTGTTAGCATTGCATGTGCCTGTAACACAAGATGGATTTTTATATTGCTGATTCTTACTCATCCATAGCTAACCCTACATGTGGTAGTAAATACATTTCTATATAATGTGCGTCTAGACCCGTACATTCAGAGGTTCGCCAGCAATACAGTATCTTATTGTATTTACATTGCATTCTCACCCTATTTATTCAACCCAAGCATCATGATTTACACCACCCCATCGGGTAGGATTTCGTCAGCCAAACTGTTACGGTAAATTCTCACGCCTATTAGCCGAGCTTATAACACACTTTTCCTTACTAATCAGCGTGCTACTCGACGCAGGGGAAGCCTTTCAGAGCGTTACTTCCTCATTCGACTTCTCGATATAACCCTTCAGTTTTAGGATACCTAAAACTGCCTAACCTTTACCGAAATTGTGTGACCACATTTCATTTGAGTTAGGAACATTTCGCACCAACAATCGCACCCGTTAGTTGAACAAGATTTTACTCTATATACTCAATAAACATTGCTGGAACAGCTTCAAAAATATAAATTGCAGGGTTACTAAAAGGCTTGTATCTCAAAAACTCTTCAAGAGTATGCATACTTTCCCAATACTGTTTCATTAAATCTTCCTTTGAAGGTAAACCTTTAACATCTTCATATAAATAAGCAAATAAATCACTAGATATATCTAGATTGAAAACCAGTATTTTATCACTGAACATAGGAAATTGAAAATAAGGTTTTTCAAACGGTTCCAAATGTGCACCGAAAGCAACTTTAAAATCAATCCATTTTGGCAAATGTGCAGGTCTGAAACAATCTATTTCTGTAAATAATTTACCGCTGGTTGAATACCATTTTGTTGCTGTACTATGATTTAATCCTTCCTTTAAAACCCTGTCACTATCATTTTCAATGTCCAAATGATATAAAAACATGCTATCGACTCCTTTCGTAAAATAAAACTCTGCTAACAAAATTCTTCTTCAACTAACCTGCCCCGTTAGTTTAAGTGTATCACTTCACAATCTCAATAGAGTAAAGGCTATTGACACAAAGATTCATTCCAATAAACGGTCTTCTGTTGTTCCACTAAAGCCCCCGTTTGCGAACTAGCTAGATAATGATTACTTTTGTTTCTCGATGATTAATTGTCCTTTTTGCTGCTCGACATTGAAAGTGAATTCCTTACTATTTACCAAATTTGCTGAAACTGTTTTTCCTAGATAGCGTTCATCTGCATAGATAAATACATAACCCTCTTTTTCAATAATAACGTAACCTTCACGCTCTCCTTCCTGTAATTCCAATAAGCTATAACCTGCTCTTGAGTAATTAAATAGAGCAATGGCAGGCTTATCATCAATAGCTAATGCAAAAGCTGTCAGCTCACCATCAATCCATTCATCTATTTTAGTTATTTCTGCAAGGTCTTTGTTTAACGAATAAGGACTTTTATAATACGATTGAAGTTCACGCCAAATTTCTTGCTGTGTCTGATGTTCGAGATTTGACCAAGTTCCTATTTCTGTTACTTCATCTTTATCGACTTGCAAGGTCACACCGATTGTTGGCGTCTCTATATCATTGACATCAAAATTACCAACCGTAAATCCAGCTTCATAATGTTCCGGTGCAACCGTGAATACCCTATTGGGGTAGTTTTTATCTAGATAATCACTTACGATTTCATACGCCTCAGAATGTTTGTTCGTTTTCAACGTAGGAAAATAGAGAACGTATCCGATAAATCCTAAGACTAGAATACTCGTTAACACGATTGCTACTCTTCTTTTCTTTCTAAAAATAAACCACAGAATTGTTATCGCAATTACTACTGCAACTCCAATTATAAAAAAGTAGATCAGTTCACTTGGACTCATTGGATCTCTCCTAAAACAAAAGTAATTCTTCTAAGTGTTCTTCTAAAATCTGTCCCGTTAGTTGAAGAAGAAAAAAAGAAATTGCAACTCAAGCACTCGTTAGTTCATTAACAAATTAATAATATCCATCTCCTTGATACAACTTAATTTTATTGCAATCTCCATTGGTTTACCCCTAATTCTGTCGGTTTCTTTTTATTAGTCTAACCAACCATCAAGAAACTCTCTATTTTCCTCACCGAAATACTCAATAAAGAAGCGCGAAAAGGTGTTACTATCTACATATTTAAATTGATATTCATTAAAGTAATCAGATAAAAATTGAATTGCTTCTTCTTGTCCTCCACGTTCTCTAAAAAAATCCCTTAATAAGAGTGGGGTTTTTCCATATATAGTGGAATGATAGTCAGACTCTTTAAATTTATCTAACGCAAGATTTACTTTACGACTTGTACTAGTAATTTTCGCTAAATTACTAGCAAATTCAAACCCGATTGTCTCGTCCTTGTACTTATCTGTTAAGAACATCGAGGTAACAAATACTGCTAAACTTTCATCGAGCCAAGCATCATGGTATGGATCATTCGAAACCATATTATAAAACCATTGATGTGCTATCTCATGAACAAGTGTGACCTCATAATTATCCTCGCTATTCGAAAATTCTACTACATTCGGATACTCCATGTCTCCTCCATTTCCTATCAAATCTAGCTCAGCGTATGGATAGTCCCCAATCTTTTTCTCGAGATAGGCAAAGGCTTCCCCTGCTGCTTCAAGTTCTTCCATCAAAACTTCCCTTCTATCAAATGGAAGTAATAGCCTCAATGTGGTGTCATTAACTTTTAATGATTCACTGGTCCATTCCTGTGGATTCAAGAGTGCCATATAAAAGTCCTTAATGTTTTCCCCTTCAAGTTTCCCTGTCATGGTTGGACGGATTTCTCCATCTTCCACTGAACTAACCACAAGAAATTCTTTTGGAAGACTGTAGTTCACTTTATAATCACCATAACTTGTATGATAAGACTCTCCTCTAATTTCATAGTCTTTAATGTTCCAGCCATTTTGGTAGTGCCCTAACATCGGATACCATTGGGCCAAATAGAAGTTTGCCCCCACTCTAGACAATCGGTTCCCATGTTCAGGTATTTTCATTGTATAATCAATTTTCACTCGATTCTTCGCACCTGGCAATAGCTCATTATCCAGTTTAAGTAACAGCTTATTGTTCGATAAATCGTATTGTATGTCTTCTCCTGCTACCGTAACTGAAGTAATCGAAACATCCGCGGTATCCTGTAAAATTTCAGGTTTATATTCTTCAGTAAACGCATTTGGGATAAAATAAAACCCAATATCACTCCAAGTATCTTGGGACTCATTTGTAACATCTATTTCAGCACTTATATGAAAGAGATTGTTTTTATCTAATTTCATGTCTATTAAGTAAGCCCCACTTGCACCAGGAAGAATAGCGATTTCAATTGAAGTATCTTGAACAGCTGGAATGTCCCCCTCGGTTTTCAAGTCCGTATTCGTCGTAACTATTTCAGACACTTCTTTTTCAAAATCGGGTTTTGCAATTACAAACAACATAAGAACACCAACAAATAATGTCGCTCCTGCAAAACTAACGACAACTTTAAATTGTTTATCAGTTCTTTTAGAATTGGTTAGTCTGCCTTCTGCCCCTTCAATAGGTTGCATTTTCACCGCAATCCTAGATGGAATCCAACTTCCTAATATCCCTACTATAATTGGAATTAAACAACTGATTAGTGGTAACCATAATTCTGTTAGGGGGATAGGTCCATACATAAAGTAAATGATTATGAATGACAGTACTCCACCAACTAATCCTCCAATAAGTCCTATAACTGCCCCCTCAACTAATACCATTTTTCGAATATGGGCATTCTTCCATCCTAATGCTTTTAATAGGGATATCTCACTCCTACGTTCTTTAATATTTTGCCACATGATTTGTGACGTGGTTAGGATAGAAATAAGTAGAGAAATTGAAACTGCAATATAATGATGTATGCCAACTTCCATAAAGACATATTGACCTAACCAAGAGGTATATAAAACACCATTTAAACGGAAGGTAACATAGATAAACAGAATTAATAATGCCGTTGGCAAGGCTATTGCTAAGATGGAAACTAAATTTCTCTGTACCCTTCCCATAACTGTGTTAAAAACCATTGAAAACAAGCCTTTTGTTCTAATTATTCTTTTCCCTGGAAGATTAGTTTCACCTGCTCTCATTACATGCCAAGGGTGAATTTTATTAATTAAACGGGAAGGAAATAAAGGGCCAATTATATAAATAAGTAAAATGAAAAATGTTAATAAAAGAATCTCTGATATTGATAAAGTCTCGGTTTCTTTATAGCTTAGCCCTAATTGAACTACGAGTGTTAATAAGGAAACAATTATACCTATTAATAAAGACTCTATTATGAGAATACTTTTTAATTGCCTTGGTTTCCAGCCTATCGAAAGAAGAACCGCAAACTCTTGTTTTCTTGATAAATATGAAACTAGGTTAGTTGAGAATACATACATAATCGCTACAAGGATTACACTAATAATTATTCCCGAGTACCCTAGTTTTGTTTCTTTAAAAATAGTAATGGAAGCACCTTTTTTTACCCAAAGCTGTTCCACCCATCCCACTTCTTCACTCTTTCCTACTTTAGGTATATTTATTAATAAAGGTTGTGGCGATGACCCTAACGTAATATCCGTATGCAGCCCTGTTTGCTTTTTAATTTCTTTTGCTACAAGTTCTAATTTTTTCTGACTCTCTTCATCTATTGTCTCGACACCCTTTACCTTTATTCGAATCGCAGAAATTGGTTTGTCCCCTAAAATATGCCCTGCTGCTTCAATGGTTGTAAGCATTGTAGGTGGCTGCATTAAAAATCCATAGATATTCGAATCAGAATTTATTTTTTTAGGTGGATTAACAGGTTGTCCATCTTTATTTAAAACATGAGTTGCAGTTGGGGTGCTGTAAGTTTCCATTGGTAATTCACTTAAAGGGTCCTTTGAAATATTCAATTTTGATGGATCGTACAAACCAATAATATAAGGACTTAATCTCGGGTTGGTTGCCATGCTTACATCTGTTAATTGAGGTTTGCGGTAGGTATAGTTATCTCCCTTTAACTCATTTGAAACGTCTTCATAAGGAATTACTTGAAGTGCTTTTTCCCACCTTTCCGGAAACGGACTGCCTATTGATTGATATGTAAGTGGTCCAGTTTTTTCCTGGAGAATCTTATCACTTAAGTTTAATGTAAATGAATCATCTTTGTTAATTTCCTCTCCTGTTTTACTATCCACTCCAGTCAAGTTCTCTATTAAAGATGTATGCACTTTATCGGAATTATAAGCATATTCTTTCGTGTCTTTTGATGATAACGACTTTAAATATTCTTCTCCTCCATTTTTCTCAATAATAGCTAAGGACTTTTCCATTGACTCGTTGTTAAACGGAATAACTAATCTCTCTAGTTTGAAGTTTAAATTCTGATCTAAAAAGGAACGATTAGATAAGAGTATGGGGAATCCAGTATTTTTTACGTTTATTTCATTTCCATCTATTCCTTCGAAGCTGAAATCTGTTGAATATACCATATCACTATCTGAAAAATACTCCTGTCCTTCTAGTGGCAATACGGCATTTTCTAAACCAACTAGTCTTGCTTCCTCAATTGGATCTACACCTGCTAACAAAACTCTTGTATAACTTGATAGATAATTTTCAAAAGCAATTATTCCATATTTTCTACTTAGAGTTGGATCAGGTTGTTCATAAATTCCCTTTGAAAAATAAAACTCAGACTTGCGTTCTATAGAATCCAATCCTCCAAGATCTTGTGCGATACTCGTCAGTCTATAAATTCCAGGTTCCGAAATATCAAGATGTTTTAATATAACATTATAACTAGTAAACCCAATCATACTAATAGGAGCTGCTATATCAATATCTGGGATTTCTTTTATTTTGTTGTATTCATCCAAAGAAATACCGCCTGATACCCCACTTATATAATTTGGATCAAAAAAATTGTCGTTTTGGGCAATACCTTTAGTACCTTCGGGTCTGACAACAATATGATAAGATGCATCCCATTTCTTCTGTAAAGAATCAACTACTGTTCCTTTATTTGATTCAGACAATCCGATTAATGTACTTAGCCCCCCGCTGATTAATAAAGCACCAATCATCATCAGTAAAAATCGTTCCTTTTGTCTAATCCAACCTTTGACAATAAATGAAATCATACTGGTCCACCTTCTCGATCTTTTATGATTGCTCCATCCTTCATTTCAATAACTCGACCTGCTTTTTCCGCTAATAATGGGTCATGTGTGACAAGGATTACTCCACATTTTTTCTCTCTGTTTAATTGTTGAAGTAGTTCAAAAATAGTGTTACCCGTTTGCGTATCTAAGTTCCCTGTCGGCTCATCAGCCAAAATCCAATCAGGCTGAGCAATTAAAGCACGGGCAATAGCAACACGTTGTTGTTGACCACCAGATAATTGAGAAGGGAATGAATTTAACTTATCGGCTAGTCCTACTAAATTTAATAGCTCTATTGCTCTCTCCTTTTTATTAAAGTGAATGGTTCTATTAAATAAAGGAATCAAGACATTTTCTAAAGCAGTTAGCGTTGGTAATAGGTGGAATTGCTGAAAGACAAATCCAATATTATTAAATCTAATATCAGCTAATTCATCTAAACCAAGACCATTAATTAGTTTATCTTCAAAATAAAGCTGTCCACTTGTTTGCTGATCTAGAGTTCCCATAATACTAAGTAAGGTAGATTTACCCGAACCCGAAGGACCCATAATTGAAACAAATTCCCCTTTAGTAAACTCAATACTCACATCAGATAACGCCCTAGTCTCTACTCCATCACCCTTATAATGTTTTGATACATTTTCAAACTTAATATGTTCCATAATAGACAAACCTCCTAGTAGATACTCTTAAACTAACCTACCCTTTACTTTAATACGTCTGAAATGAGTATAGGTTCCAATTTTACACAAATATTCCATATAAAATTATCAAAAGTCCATTTTTTCTTATTGAACTAAACTGCCACTTAGTTGAACAAAGAATTCCATCGCTGAACAAGGTTGTATGCTGCATGCACCCATAGTAGACATAACACCCGTTCACGGAAGTAGTTAACTTCATTACTTAATAAGAAAAAGCTGCCCTGTAAAGGCAGCCGATTTTTAACTAAAGCACCAGTTAGTTGAAGAAGAGCTGCTTCTTTAGTTGATTAAGAAAAAAGAGAGGATTAGTATTCTCTAGAATTAAAACCCTCAATTTTTTATACCATCTTTACTTTCTTTAATTTCCGGTAACTGTTCTTCTGCTTTATTAAGAGCCTCAATTTCCTCTTTTGTTCTTGGTTTTCTGTTTTGATTTACATACTGGACTTTATTGAGAGTAGACTCTACAGATTTTAAATTATCGTTTTTAGTATTTCTTGAAATCACAAAATCATTTGCTTTAGACATAATTCTACCATTATTATTGTATTTAAACTGTCCTTGTTTCATGCCGATAATGACGTATGCATCTTCGATAATTGGACCTTCGTATTTCTCAAGAAATAACAACACCGTTTCATTATTTTGGACCTTAGGATCCATATCCCCATTATTCTGCAAAATAGTAATTTCCAGATCATTATCCAGATCATTGAATTCATCTCTAAAAATATCATTAACCTTCACTCGAGTCTTATAAAACGACAAGTCCCTATATATAAATTCTCTAGATACACCTGAACCTTTTGCAGTTAAGACAATTGGGGAAATTTCCGCCAAATCCTCTATTGTAGAAACATTATGAAATAACACATATTCATAGCCGTTCGAATCATTAGATACTTCATCTACAGAATTTTTTTTATTTGTAACCTCGGAGATGCTTGCAACTTTTTCATTATTCAAACCACATCCAGTAATAAGCACTGCTAAACATATTAAGTAGATCGGTTTTAGTTTCATTGTTTCATCTCCTCCTAGTAGATGTCCGTTTTTCCTGCTTTATCCCCTTCACCAAGGTCCACTTGAAACGATTCGGAAATCGAATCTTCAACTAACCTGCTGCGTTAGTTGAATAAGATTATCGATTTATTTTGAAGAGGAATACTTTCAAAGTTTCTCGTTTTACGCCTTCCTCGATTTGCTCGTCATCATCTCTAACCTCTTCAAATGGAAAGCCATCGTGATATGGAAATCTTAGAAACTCCTCAATAATAGGCTTAAGTTTATTTGTAATTTCAATTTCACATCCGAATGGTAGGGCAGTGTCATAATCTGATATTAAATTAAACTTTATTTGTGCCGATTGCCAATCGAACCAAATATAGAAGAGCATTCCATCAAGATTATTTGAACTTCTTATTTGCTCGCGTCTGTTCGTCATCACTCTTTGAAAAAAATCTATGAAATCTTCCACTACTATCTCAGTTGCTAATTCCTTGCTAATAGACATTGACCATGTGTTGTTTGTTGTTTCTTCAGCTAGGTCTTGCAGACTCTCACCAATAAACAGAGGGTCAACAACTATTTCTTCAAGGGAATGAAAAAACTCATTTTTATCCATAATTTCTCCTTCTTCAAACAGCATTTTATCAAACTTATTTTACTACTTCTTATTCAACTAACCTGCCCCGTTAGGTCAACAGAGTTACTTACTTTTATTATGCAGTTCAAATGACTCTTCAGAGTCATCCCATATTACATTTACCTTTATAACTTCATCTTCACTTACCTTTGCCGTACCTTTTGAAGCGCCTGTATTCGAAAATATGACTGTTTGAAGTGTTTCTGTAAACTGTTCGGTTTTGTTCTGACTACTAAAATTTGTTTCATACGAATATTGGTGCTCTTGTAATGAAGACAACTCTTCCAAGGAACCTTTGTATTTCAATACAAACAGATGTCTATCTTCGTTCATATAAGTTTTTATTCCATTTTTCTCTTTCCATATTTCTGTTTCCATATTTCTGTTCCATTATAGGTAAATTCAGCTTCCTAGCTTTCACTTTCTCCACTAAATATATAATCATTGTTCGTAGTTTCTGAACATGCTGTTAAAAGCATTATTGTAAATAATAAAGTTATTATTTTCTTCAACTTAACTCCCCCCAAAAATAAAATGAATTATTAACTATTTCCACACATTCCCCAAAATACCTCATTCCTCAACTAACCTGCCCTGTTAGTTGAAGTACAATCATTCACATACTCTTATCATTACTCTGCATGTTGTGGTTCATTTCCACTTTCTTCTACCGATGTGCCTGATACAGTCCACATGCTTACTTGCCTTACCACTGTATCTTCAACTGTATATTCATAAACTACTTTTGGCTCACTATCAAAAATTACATGAAGATTTATAACAGGTTCTATTTTAAAGTCGTCTGTATCTGTAATTCCCCATGAATCCATTGGATACTTTTCTTTTAAATGACCTTCTAATACTTCTATGGCTTTTCCAGTTTGTTGCCCTATAATCAAAGGTCTAATTGCCCCTTGATAGATATAACTACAAATTAAAATAATGCCCAATATAACCCAAACAAACTTCCTAACTTTCTTAGGTAATAGAAAAGTTATAACCCACTGCAAAAATACATATTGTAATAAAAAATAACCCAATTAAGATTGTTGGTTCCATGTACTACCACACCCTTTACATTTTATTCATATTTACTATTATCTCATAAGAATCCAATTACTCCTTATTG
>NZ_JACFTD010000031.1 GCF_014282005.1 Sporosarcina sp. BP05
GTATAGGTGCTATATTTAGTAAGATAGAAACTATTGTCACAAACCATAATGCCCTTTCAAAATTAGGTACTTCCCCTAAAGCTGTCCAATCTTCTGCTTTTACCCACCCCGATACAAGACTGTATTCTGAACAAATTGTTAAGGCTGTGAATGATAATCCTATCGCCATCGCAAGCTTATAATCCTTTCCTGCATTATACATATAAAGATTTATAAAAGTGGTTACTATTGCAATAACCCCAAATATTATCCACATAACTATACCTCCATATATTTTTATTTATGTCGTGTAATAATACTAATGTGCATCATCTCAACTTTTTGAATTACTTTTTCATTCGTGTGCTAAAACACCTTATTATAATAATTAATCTAGCCAGACATTGCTAATTAACAAATATTCACGTATTTGCCTTCTTTGGTCATTCGTATTTTTTCAAAACTATTTACCATCCACTATTTCTTATTAAATTCGTCTTCAAATTCCTTTTCAATTTCATCATCACTAACCGTAACAATTTCTTCTTTAACCCCATACTTCGTTTTTATTAACTGACCAACCTCTGACTTATCAATCCCATCCTTTACTGCTACAAAGATTACTACGTACAAAATTAATAAACCAACAATCCAGAGTAAAATAGTTCCCATAACATTTTTCTCTCCCCCTCCAATTAATTATTTCTTTAAAACCTTATTGAACTAAATTGCCCCAGTAGTTTAAGAGGGCAATGAATAATGGAATGGGAATCAAATACAATCGGTACACTAAGTTGATTATAAATCCGTTCATCTAGAAATTTTAAACGCCCTTCTAATTCCAGGGAATTTGTCCCCTCTCAATTAATTTTCAAAGAAAGTTGGAAGCCCTACTTCTCTTAAAAGGTCATTAAAGTTATATTGATGTTTTACTTCAAGTCCCGATAACGATTGTCTAAGAACAATGAACAATTGCTTATCAACCGAACTAAAAATATATTCAAAACGCTTTTCATTATCTAACTGGATTAAAAGAGATACAATTACGCTATTTAAAAATGGAAACTCTTGTTTGATGGCTTCTCTATTGTCTATAAACGATCTAACGTAATCCTCGAAATAATAAATCTTCTCTTTATACGAAAGGAGCCGCTTTTCTTTTTTTCGTTCTTCAATGGGGTGAAAGATAACGGCTGAACCCCCATACCAATTACCAAGACCAGCTGCAAAAACAAGAAGTGAATACTTTCTCACCTCAAAATCCGGATGTGAAAAGTATTTATAATACTCATCATAATTATCTACATCCCAATTTTTTGCTGTATCAAAAAATCCAATTTCGATTCCTTCCAAAATACTTTTTGCCTTGTCAACTAACCTTTTTGTCATCTAGTATTCCTCATTCCTTGAATCGTCACTTGAATAAGCCCACTATAATACCTACTACGATTGACTTCCATTTATACTTGCCTATTCAATTAATCTGGCCCAATTGTTGAATAAAAGTTGAACAAGAAATTGGATTCGCTACATGAAATAAATCAGTAAACCTTCGAATTGATCGCTGAACAATCTTGCATGCGCCATACACAACAGGTTAACATAACACCAGTTCACGGAATTAGTTAACTTTATTACCTAATAAGAAAAAGCTGCTCTGTATAGGCAGCCGATTGTTCACTAAAACGCGCTTTTGTAGAATTCCCACTTCTCCCCAACCTATATTTCTCCTCCGAATACCGCAAATAGGAATACAACATATAAAACACCCAATGCAATGGAAATTAATGCAATATATTTAATACACCCTTTTTCCTTCTGTAAAAAAGCGATAATTACAAGTGTTACACCTGTTAAATAGATTGCAAAACCAACGGGTATGGCTACCATAGACCACTTTCCAAATGTTATATTGACAGGAGGAAAAATCATATAAGCAATAAAAATCCCAACGACAATTAGAATGATGGAGTACTTACTTTCCACTTCTCCAATCCCCCTTAGTGAACTAAAATGGCCCAATTGTTGTGCAGACGAAGCTTCATTAAAGCAACCCGTTAGTTTAATAAGAACAGCGATGTTTGTTAAACAATCGCGCCCGATTGTTTATTGATATAAAACACCTTAGTTCCTTGGATTTTCAAGTTTTACACCTGTGATTATTTCAAATACAATTGTAGAAGAATCTGCAGACAAAGATCCATAATTTGAATGTCCTTCAATTGAAAGTCCTAATCTATCATTATTTTTATTTATCCAAACGTCATGTTTATATGAATCCCAAGAGAATCGATAGTCTGGTGGCCTTATATCCATTTTAACATTCTCTTGCCAGTCTGCATTTCCCAAAGTCCTTATTAGTTCATCAACTTCATCGATATCTGTTATTTCATTTACTGTTTCGTAATCTCCGTTATGGTTTCTTTGTTTAACAATTATGGAATTACCATCCCACGAATTGCTATAAACTTGCTGTTTTGTTGAATCATCCTTTTTGCCATAACTATTTACTGCATCCTGACTACACCCAACTAAAACAAGTCCCATTACGGCAATTAGAATAATAAGTCCCTTCATTACATCCCCTCACCTCGTTTATATAGACGCCAACAGTTGGAAAAGGTTATAAATCCTTCCACATTTAATCAGCTAACCTTAATTCAATATATCTTACTAAATTTAATAGGCCTTCCCTTTAAGATTAACGCTATCCTTTATTCCTCTAAATGGTCCGATTATTGAATAGCAATACTTAAAATTATTTGAAAAGTCGTTGCAACGACTATTATCCACATGATTTCTATTCGAATGAATGAATTATATGAACTACGTTTTTTTGTTACTGTTATATCTTGCGCAACTTTTAAATTGATTGGTAAAAAGTATAAAGAAAAAATTATAGCTCCCGATAGTGAAACACATAAGTTAATAAGGAATTGATTAGTTGTTAGACTTGACACCGCACTACCAATGATAAAAGCTGGGATACCCGCCCAAATAAAAAGGGTTAGAACTAACAAAACCGATGCAATTATGACTAGCATAAAATTTCTCTTAAGCACATTTAAATAACTAATACAGTAATAACTCACGTTACACCTCCTTGTAACTCATTCAGTAAGTTGGCCCAATTCGTGAAAGAAGGGCATTTATGAAATAAATTCTAACGGCCCTAAGAGAGATGTTTCTTCAACTTTTGTTGTAAATATTCTTCCGAATTCCCTTTAGGTATGCTGAGGCTTTCCCAATTATCATCTTTTAATTGCTTTCCAATATAAACGATTTGACCAACATGGTAAGCATAGTGAGCCATTTGTCTTTCAATTGCTTCTAGCACCGTATGGTCCTCACCCCGAATGGTTATATTTTTTAATAAATCCTGACATTCCAATTCACCCAATGTGTCAAGAAGCGTCTTCCAACCCTTTTCCCAAATAGTTATCATTTCCTCTTTCGTGGAGATATCATCTTCAAATTCCTGGTCACGATTCCTGGAAATTTTTTCACCATCTGATGTCAAAAAATCAGACCACCTAGATATCATATTTCCGCCTAAATGTTTTGCAATTATGGCAACGCTATTTGATGCTTCGTTTAACTTCCAGTGTAAGTCCTCTTCTGGTAGTTGATTTATCGTTTTATCTCCAAGGCTTTTAACACTATTAAATCTTTCTTGCACAATTTTCAAGTATTCATTTCCAAGACTCATGAAAATCCCTCCTTAATTTTATTCTACAGTTTGGCCAGGTTGTTGAACACAAGCAAGTTAATCAACACTCTTCAACTAATCACCTTTAGTTGAAGAAGAAAAAAGAGCTGAATTGCAACTCAATGATCTTCCTCTAAAGCAACCGTTAGTTTAATAAGAAATCTTGCGCATAACTTCCTCATAAGAGCAGATAATATGCTGAGGTGATTTGAATATGTTAAAAACAAGGGTTGGCTATATTATTTGTTTTTTAATTATTTTAAGCTTGTTTGTTTACAGCAAGTCCTTACATACTAAATTGATGGAGTTATCCATCTCGCATTCGAATAGTGATAAAAGTGAACACGAACGGATTCAGGAATTGGAAAAACGTTTAGATAGCATTGAACCACCTGAACCTACTACCATTCTTGATTCACCTTTCCCATTTGAAAAAGGATTAGAGGTGCATTTCCCTACCGATGTCTACCCGATTACCGAAGTGTTAAAAGAAGGAACAAAAATCCCTTTCAAAGTAGTAAAAAGCGAACAAAATTATGTTAGACCAATATATAAAGAGGACTGGCATAGCACGACTGGAAGATTGGGCTATATTCCTTCTAGAATGTACTATTCTCTCCACCGCATATTTCCTTTTTACGCCATTGGAATTTCAGCCGAATTACATTTTACAGAGAATGTAGGTATTTCTTTTCCTACTGATATAAATGAAACAGACCTTGACCTGTATTTAGTTGTGTTTCAAACAAATATCACAGATGTTTATACAAAAGGAAATCAAGTTGTTGTTGTTGGAACACCTAAACGAACAGGAGTAGAAGTTATAAACATTAAAATTGCAGATATACACCCGATTAATAAGGAGAAATTTTTGTTAGTTCAGTTAGCAACTAATGGAGATGAACTTGATTATTCTTTAATTAATTATGAATCACCCGATTATTGGTTAAAGACAAAACAAAGAAATGAACGTGAAAAATCTAAAAAAGAGTGAACCTTTGCCTTATCAACTCGCTTGATAAGGCTGTTATTTTATATAATCATTCTTCTTCAACTAAACTGCCCCGTTGGTTTAATAATTAAAATCAGAAGGTAGATTAATTTTTACCACAAATTCAACAATTGGTGGTGTAAATGCTTCTGGAATCATCGGTGAAGGTAAGTTTCCTGAGTAATTTGTCAAACCAAAAAAAGCATTCTCTACGTCAATCCAATCTAATTGTAGTACTCCTTGAATTTCCCCGATAAAGTGATAATCTGCTATGTAATAATATGTACCATCGTCATTTTCACAAGCTTTCCAAACTTCTGCTTCTTTACTTGGGTCAATGCCAAATTGTTCGAAAAAATGTTGAATAGCTAGTGAGTTGTGAACAATCGCCTTTGCATAATAAATACAATCTGTGCATCCACAATGAGCTTTGTCAGAAACGAAAGGGAGTTTTTCATATAACTCTTTCGTTTTTTTTACATCCACTTCGACAATATGTCCATTTAAGTTAAACTGTTCCATTTGTGATTCCCCCTGTCCTTTTTAATAAAAGCATAAGTTTTTTGTTTAACTAACCTGCCCCGTTAGTTCAATAAGTAAAAAGGCTTTACTCCTTCTTGAAGTAAAGCACTCGTTAGTTTAAAAAGTATATATTGCGACAAATAATATAAAAGCTGATCCGAGGAAAGAAATTATCGCATTTGTCATCCGTTTTGCTTGTAGCTCCAAAACCCCCATAACCAATATAAAAGCACCTAAGAAGAACATCATATATGGCATAAACTCGAAGTTTTTAGTAATTAGACCATAACCTGCTAATGCAATAACAATAACTGATAAGATAACTCTCGATATTTTCAACATTTCACTTCTCCTCCATTAACTCCCTGCATCAATTCTTGTTTAACCATATCATTTTGAACTTTTTTTTGTTATAAAAATGAAATTCGTTGTTGAACTAAAGTGCCCCGTTACTTCAATAAGTAAAAAGAGTCCTCTAAGAAGAACCTGCTGTTCGACTAAAGCACCTGTTAGTTTAATAAGAACAGGAACTAACCAATCCTTTTAGAATAAAACCACTAGGAAATGGAATGCTCTTTCTTCTGTTTCCTCTTATAAAAATAAAGCCAAATAAAAAAGATTATCCAAGGTATTGTGGTGAATACTGGAATTTTGGTAAATTGCATAATTAATATTTCTGCTATCACAGCCGGTATCATAATAATCAACCACATTCTAACTACCTTGTTTTTAAAACTTAGTTCAAGTCGGTCACTCATATTTCTCACCCCTATTATTTTTAACTAACTTGCCCTCTAACTGGAATAATTTTCCTTATATTTACTACTTCGATACCCTTCCCAATTCACCTGCTTATTCAACTAAACTGCCCCGTTAGTAAAAAAGGCACTACTCCTTCTTGAAGTAAAGCACCCGTTAGTTGAATATGCCAATGAATAACGGTATGAAAATCAAACCTAATACAATCCATACACTAAGTTGTTTATCAATCCGTTTATCTAAATATTTAAAACGACCTTCAATTTTTTTGGATAAATAGATAAGGGAGAAGAAAAGAAGACCGAAAACCGAATATCTGAGTATTATATTATCTTGATTCAGAGATTCAATAACATAAAAATAAACACCAAATGCAATAATAAACGTCGATAATTGTATCAAGCTGTATATTCTCACTTGTTCCCTCCTAATTAATTTCAACAAATACTTAAACTAAACTGCCCCGTTAGTTCAATAAGCAAAAAAGTCTTTACTCCTTCTTGAAGTAAAGCACCCGATTTCGGAACAGTACTATGCAGCACTTTTTGATAAAGGCAGTTACATTGAAGATAGGATTTCACTTGCACTCTGGTCCACTTCTTCTAGCTGCTCATCTCTAGTTGGTGTTTCTTTCATCCTTATTAAGTCATCGCTCAGCAGCTTTTTTTCATAAATAGGTAAATCTTTAACTATATGTTCTAAACACCAGTACTTCCAAACTGCATCTTCAGTTAAAAACACCCTTTTTATATGGGGAACAATTTCTTGTGGATATGCTGAAAGTACTTCAACAACCCCGGACGCTATGGGCCAATTCATATCCTGAATCCATTCAAGAAGACCAGGCAGTAGAGGAATAACGTCTACGTTCCTCATCAAATTAATTTCATTAATTCTTTCAAAATCAAACTTATCTCTTGGAAGTAGCTCATTAAAATTACCCATTTCGCACCTCACACTACAATGATTTGAATTTACCTTACCAAAGAAAATACCCCTATTGTTGAACGGGTGCAAATCCTTATTACAGAATTGCACCCTATTCTTGCACAATGCTGTACGATTAAATCCTCCGTTAATATGGTAACGCATATAAATCCTTATATCGCGAACACTACTTTCGAGGTGAATTTTATGAAATTGAAATTATTTATAGCTTTGATTTCCTTAATGGTATTTCAGCCATTTATTAAACAAGAAAATCCCATTACATCATCTAGACCAGAAATAAAAAGTATAAATACAGACTATCCAAAAGAAGGTGTTTGGGTACAAGTTCCAAAAGGAACAAAGAAAATAACATTTTATGTTGAAGCGAAAAATACAGAAACCATCTTATTCTGGTTGATACCGACTGGAACACAAACCTGGACTGAAAGAACACTTATTGGATATGACACTCGGAATAATCAAACTGATAATAAGTTTTCCTTAACTTGGAACATAAATAAGCCATCCTTATATGATCATTTAGTTGTTCAAGCCATAGGTGACGAACTAGTGGAACAAGACTTAATCAATTTGTATATGGAGTAATGTTTGGATACCTCTTCAACAAAATTGACCGTTACTAAAATGGGTGCAATTTCTTCTTCAAGAATTGCACCCGTTTACTAAATACTATGGGGAGTAAATTCTATCAGTATCAGTATCAATAACAAACTCTACTCTAATATCATTGTCATTAATTCTTACCCTTTTATCGTCAACTTTTTCCCCACTTTACGTATTACATGCGATTTTCACTACATACAGCGTTTCGGCTAATCTGATTTATTCTTCATATCCAATTACGATTCCTTTAATTTGTTCAATCGGTAATGTTCCATAATCACGGCTATCAATCCCTCTCCACCATTGATCAACCAAGACGAACACCGTATTTTCTTGGACAGTCACGTTATCCATATTCGTATTGAAATAATCCCTCGTACCTTGTTCATCATTAATAACAATCAAATCAACTGCTTTGAAATACTCTTCTTCACCTAAACCGTGCATCGTCGCTTTTCCGTAAAATGTATCAAGTAGCTGATTGTCGATATATACTTGCCCGTTTTTAATCTCAACGGTTTCGCCAGGCAGTCCGACTACTCTTCCGATATCCATGTCAGGTATAGTAGCCTCTTTGTTTTCGAGTTCGACAGAAGGCGTATGATAATATATGACCTGGCCACGTTTTATTTCATTAATATCTGGTGTAACGACAAGTTTGCTATGGAAAGCTGTATCAAAATCATGATTCCCTCTGTCCATTGAATCAGCCCCCCAATCGATTAAAAATGTATCAACCGTTTGTGGAACCATAGTAAGTCTTTCAGGTGTAGATGGATCAGTGATGGAATTGAGAGAAGGATTTCCTGAACTAGTCTCAATCTTATTTTGTAGAAGCGGTATTACACCGACTACGACAGAGAACAACACTACTATCGAAATAATCGATGGTAGCCATTTATTTACTTTGAATCCCTGCTTTATTGGCTCATTCTTAAATAGATGCTTTTTCATCTTTTCCTTTTGCGTAGAAGATAGTTGGATAGATAGGTCTAGCTTCTCCAACTCTTTTGTTAACTCGTCATCAGATAAATGTTTCACTTGTAATCCCTCCCCTTTCCAATTCTCTTTTAAATGAAGAAAGCGCCCTTGATAGCCGCATTTTCACTGTACCATCCGAGCAAGCTAAAACTGTCGCTGTCTCTTTTGTTGAAAATCCTTTAATCTTTCGTAAAATGATGATTTGCGCATAACTAGGTTTTAATGAATTAAGTGCAACATAAAATTGCTTATGCTGTAAATTAAGCAGCATAATCTCTTCAGGAGAAGAAGCTATGTTGGAGTCTATATTACTTGTACGTAAATGATGCATTTGTCGTTTATTTTTACGGTAATAACTCATTGTTGTTGTGTAGGCAATCCTAAAAATCCATGTTTTAATGGAAGACTGTCCTTTAAATCTATGTTCATTTGCAATTACCTTCAAAAATGTTTCCTGCGTTAAGTCCTCTGCGATATGCAAATCTCTAACAATTAATAAAATATAGCTATAAATTACATCTGAATAGTCATCGAACCACTTTTCACTCGACATCTACCTCACCTCCCTTTCACCCTACACTACTTAGACGCAACGAATCAAAATCGGTAACGGAATTCAAAATGAAAGTTGCTTATTATGTATGGAACAATCGTGATAGTTTAAACAAGCACGAATTTCGATATGATAAAATTAGACTTTTACATTTTTAAATTCTGCTCTTGGCACAAGTAATCTTTTATAGAGGCTGATACAAATACTTAATATAACGAAAAAACCGCGTGAAACCTATTTACAATCTTGGTTTCACGCGGTTTTAATTTTCACCTTTAGTTCTTTACACAAGGTTTTCTATATGAGCTACACATTGGGCTGTTTAAATGATCTGGTAGCAATCGTTTATACTGCAAACGCACCCGTTTGTTGTAGATTGTTATTACATCAATGATAAGGTTTAAAAAAATACTATTCTTATAATTATCTGTATAAAAGAGAGTTACTGATTAATAACATTTTAGGGATTATTTTTTTAAAAATGGATAATTCGTATAACCTTCAGCACCGCCACCATAAAACGTACTACGTTCTGCTTCATTCAATGGCTCATTATTTTTGACTCTCTCTACAAAATCTGGATTTGCAAGCGCCCATGTCCCTACAGGAACCATATCTGCTAAGTCTTTATCAAGATCTGTTGTGAGTTTTTCAAGTGGACGTCCAGCTCGGTTTACGAGTAATGGATTTGACCATATCTGACGAATATCTTTTAATAATGGCTCGTTCCCGACATGCATGACATGAAGATAAGCTAAATCTAATTTTTCTAATTCAGCAATAAGATATCGATATACATCAGGGCCAAATTCCCCCTCTTCAATGTCATGTAATGTTGAGGAAGGGGATAATCTAAATCCTGTTTTGTCTGCACCAATCTCATCAACAACTGCTTTAGTTACTTCAATGGCAAAACGAGCTCCATTTTCAATCGTACTGCCATACTCATCATTACGTTGATTCGAATTTTCACTTAGAAATTGGTGGATCAAATAACCATTTGCACCGTGGATTTCAACACCATCAGCTCCCGCTTCTATTGCGGCAGAAGCAGCTGTACGGAATTCTTGAATGACTTCATTTATTTCATCTTTGCTGAATGCCCTAGGTGTTGGAGCGTCTTTCATCCCTTCAGCGGTAAACATCTTCACTTCAGGCGCAATAGCTGATGGTGCGACAGGCTGACGGTGATGAGGCGTATTATCTGGATGTGAGATACGTCCTACATTACATGCATGAGTTGTATAAAAATATGGCCGCCTTCCTCGTGAACACGACTTGTGATATTTTTCCATCCTTCAATATGTGCTTCTGTGTAGATTCCAGGGGAGTTAATATACCCTTGACCATCATCTGACGGCTGTGTCCCTTCACTAATAATCAGACCTAAACCTGCGCGTTGTCCATAGTATTCCGCAGCTAATTCACCAGGTACGCCATCAGCTAAAGCGCGGCTTCTTGTCATTGGTGCCATTGCTAAACGGTGTGGTAATGTCATGTTTCCAACTTTTAATTCTGTCCATAATTTACTCATCATACAATCTCCTCGATTTTTATATTATAACTCCTAGTTGAATAAACAAAGTGATTTTCTGAAAATCTAGTTAGTCTGCCTTTGATACCAAGACGAGTCCCTCCATGTCCGTAAGGTTGTCCAACCCTTCGACAACTTCGCCTAACTTAATAACCCCAGTAGAGTACCGGAAATCCTTGTAATACAATACGAGTCCTTCCCACGGTGCATAGTAAGCAAAATCTCCGAGATTCGGATCATATCCAAAATCACCTTTTGGCTTAGGTAAGGGCTCTAATAAGTCTGTTACTTTTTCGGTACGTGCATAATCTTTGAATTCAAATTCTAAAGGGAGACGATCGTAAAAAGTGCTTGCGGAATTATTGTTTTCAAGCAATACAAAAATTTCTTTGTCGGCAAACTTAAATCGTATTTTTTTCTCTAAATCCTTAGGAAGTATTTGTAATTCCTCCTCGACAGTAGATGAAAATTCTTTTTGACCATAAGACAGTATAAAAAAGGAAATTAATGACACGATTAATAAAATAATTAAAGCAATTCCTAACTTCTTCATTAATTATATCTTCTTTAAAAATTTAGCTGGGACGCCTGCAACAACTGTATTTTCTGAGACATCCTTAGTGACAACTGCTCCTGCTGCAACAACTGAGTTGTCTCTAATCGTCACGCCAGCTAGTATTGTTGCGTTTGATCCAATCCATACATTCTTCCCAATTACAACCGGAGAGGGAAATGTTGTGTTTCTTGTCTCTAAATCTAATCCATGATTAAGTGTAGCAATCGCGACATTCATTCCTATCATCGTGCCATCTCCTATACTAATTCCACCCCTATCCTGGAATGAACACCCTGTGTTAAAAAACACGTTCTTTCCAATGGTAATATTCATACCGAAGTCTGTATGAAATGGCGGGAAACACATAAAAGAAGCATCCACTTTGTTACCTGTTAGTTCACTAAAAATATCGACTATTTCTCCTCTAGAATGATGGGATGAATTCAATGCCGTTGTTATCCTCAGGGCTTCATAACTACGTTGGGTTAATAGCTCATGTAATTCTTTATCCTCCCCTGAGATCGGATTACCTACCTTACAAAACTCTATAAACTCATTCATGTCCATTTTTAAAAACCTCCTTTCTTTTTTAACCACTAATTTACATTATTTGTTTTGTTGGGCGAATTATCATATCACTAACTGATACTCTTTCAGGTGTATTAATTACATAAGCCACCGCTTGAGCGATATCTTCCACAGATAGTCCCCATTCTTTTTGTGCTTCATGGAGTTCCAGCGAAACTTTTATATCACTAATTGTTTTATATAATTCAGTTTGAACCGCGCCTGGTGATATAATTGTTGATTTTATATTATTTTCCCGTTGTTCTTGTCTTAATCCTTCCATAATTGCTCTTACTGCAAACTTTGTACCACAATAAACGGCAGAATCTGGGTAGACAACATGACCAGCTACTGAATCGGTCGAGATAATATGACCTGACTTCTGTTCAACCATTTTAGGAAGTACAGCTGAGATTCCATTTAGAACTCCCATTACATTAATGTCTAGCATTTCTTTCCATTCATTACGTTTTGTCTCAACTAGTGGCGCTGTAGGCATGATTCCAGCATTATTAAAAAGAACATCTACTTTACCGAATTTAGAAATAGCCAAATCAACGACTTGTTGTACATCATCATAATTAGCTACATCAGCTTTTTTATAGACAATTTGAGCATCAGGAAGAGAGGCTGCAATATCTTTTAATTTTTCCTCTCTACGCGCTGCTATTACTAACTTAGCCCCTTCTTTAGCCAAAAGTTTCGCAGTGGCTTCACCAATGCCACTAGAAGCACCCATAATAATAATCACTTTATCCTTAATCGCCATTAATAAATCCTCCTTTAAAAGTTTATTTCTTTCAATTGAATTGTAAAATGATATGATTAGGAAAACAAATACCTATATCAAATACTTTCACATGCTCATTGAGCATATGTGATATAAGGAGGTCACCATGGAAATCCGAGTTTTACGCTATTTCATTGCTGTAGCTAATGAAGAAAGTATTTCTGCTGCTGCGAATTATCTACATATATCTCAACCCACATTGTCAAGACAATTAAAGGACCTCGAAAATGAATTTGGAACGCCATTATTTGTAAGAGGTAATCGGAAAATATCTTTAACGGATGAAGGTATATTTTTACTAATAAAAGCTAAAGAAATTGTTGAGTTAGTAGATAAAACGGAAACCAATTTTAACGAACCGAAAGAAATGATTAGTGGTGAAATTTACATTGGTTGTGGTGAAACAGAAGCCATGCAATTTATTGCAAAAACATTAAAAGAATTAGTTGAATATTATCCGAATATTCGTTTTCATTTACACAGTGGTAATGCCGATGATATTACTAGTCAGTTAGATAGTGGATTGTTAGACTTCGGCATTGTTATAGAACCCACAGATAAACAAAAATATGACTATATACAATTACCGGCTACTGATATTTGGGGAGTTTTAATGCGTAAAGATAGTCCTTTGGCGTACAAGCACTCCATTCAGCCGACAGATTTATTAGATAAACCACTGTTGATTTCACGTCAAACTACTGTCAGTAATGAATTGACAGGCTGGTTTGGACAGGATATTGGAAATTTTAATACTGTAGCAACATATAATCTCATTTACAACGCTGCACTAATGGTTGAAGAAAATATTGGATATGCCTTATGTTTAGATAAACTTATTAACACATCAGGAAATAGCAAACTTTGCTTTAAACCACTAAACCCCAGATTAGAGGCTAACTTAAACGTTATTTGGAAAAAACATCAAGTGTTTTCTAAAGCAGCCACTAAATTTTTAGATCAACTTCGAAACAATATTAAAATATCTAATTCTAACAGTATTTAACGGAGAAACTCTTCTTTGTGTAAACTATAAATTGCATATCTAGTGATCAAACGTAGAAATATTATGATTCGCGGATGAAAATATTACAGACCATAAAAAAGGATAGAGGAGCAAGAACGATATCTGCTTCCTCTATCCTTTTTCTTTTTTTATTGTTCTTTCAAATAATTAATCTCTATGTAATCGATTAGTTATAGATTAACTTTCGCTAACAATCATTAATTTTTTCAACATGTCAATGATAGTTTAAGTTCAACTCCTTACAGTTTCACTTCTAATTTCATATAAATATTCAATTTTATTTTTAGTGAGTTATTCAAC
>NZ_JACFTD010000032.1 GCF_014282005.1 Sporosarcina sp. BP05
TGGGGATAATTTCAAAGGCTTACCTATCACTATCACAAATCTTATGCCATTAACGGGCCATTTTACAGAAGTTGAAAAGGGAGAGAGAAAGATGAATTTAGAAACAACGAATAGCACTTTTAACTTTGGAGATATCATATTTACACTGTTTTCACTAGGTTTTATTGTAATAATTATAGCTTTGATTGTGTTCGTGATTCGTACTAACAATAAGCGAAAACACCAACTCGATAGAATTGAAAAGAAAGTTGATAACCTAAATCAACAAACGAAAAGTAGTAACAAGTAGGTATGTCATTCTTTTAACGGGTGCAATTCTGTAACAAGGATTTGTACCCTATTTCTATATTCGGGCCAAATAAGAGATTAGAAGGAGGTAAATATCATAAAGCGTTTTATTGTTATTTTAATGATGACAAGTTTTTTACTATTATCTGCTTGTAGCGAAGAGAATAATACAAATTATTTCCCATCAGAAGAAGCTGCCGTTGAGGATTTAATTCAAAGTGAGGAAATTAAAGGAAGTATAGACTTGATAACTACAACGGACGAAATAGAAGTTTTAGTGATCGAACGAGATAAAAACAATTATTCTGTAGCTGAATTGTTAGAAGATAAAAATGGCTACACCGCCAATAGAATATCAGCAAATGTTGTTATGGAGTTAGGTGGAAGTTGGGAGTTAAAAACAAATTCCAAACAAAAATACACAATCTACTTTGAAAAAAAGCAAGAGAATCAGAACTTTTATCCTTTATCGAATGGGGATTATTATATCTCATTAGTAGAAGGTCATCAGATAACAAAGGAAGACCCAATTTCCACGAATTCAATAAAAGATATTAGGGCTGTAAAAGATTAATCCCGTGATAGTTGAAGGTTACCCAACAATATCAGTATTCCTTTATCGGGTGCGATTCTGGAACACAACCGTTCAACAATAGGCACCCGTTTACGGAATCATTACTTAAACTAACGGGGCAGGTTAGTTTAAGCCTATTTATAATTATTGAGGGTATTTATACGTTTTTAGGTGCGTGTGATTTATCAATTTAACGGTAGGTCCAGGAGTAATCTCATATGTCATTCGGTCTTTCCCTAATGGAATCCATTGTCCACCATCGGTAGGCTCAATTTCAAATGTAATTTGCAATTGAAAGCCACGAAAGCCATTAACTCTTCTTGTTTTTATCACTTCAATATCCCAAGGAACAACATGAGGTGTAACCTCCTTTACAATCTTCGGATAATAATAATTAGTCAAGTCATTTTCAATATAAGGAGTAAGCATTAGCATAAGCATATCTTGTAACCTAAGCTCTTCAGAGTCTTGAGTTGGTTCAGCTGATGAAACGATTGTTGTTTGACTAGAAGTAATAAGGACAAGGGATAGTATAAAAACGATTAACAACTTTTTCATTTTCTTCAATACACCTCTTTACAACTTTAATCGTATTGTTACCTTTTCTGAAAAAAGTATGTGCTTCTTCAACTAATGGGTGCGCGCGACAAGTTCTGCTATAAGCGTTTACAGCGTGAAATGCAGGAGATTCTATGATTTAAAATCTTAACTTTACAATGGAGGATGGGAATGAAGGAACCACGTTTCCTAAAACCATCCCGTTAATACTCCTGCATGCGTTATGACTAACAGGTCATTAACGTATGAAGCCAGGTGAAGTCGGCAGAACAAAGGCTGTAGCCATTCCTTACGGAACAGGTATGCCAATGGATATGCCGGACGGCTGAAAAACTAAATACGGTGAGAATCGTTCCATTATAAAGGAACTGACGAACTTCCGAAGGTAAGGGTCTAAAGTTAGAACACAAGGAAACTTGTGACTCATCGAACGATGAGGTGAATGGTGTAAAGTAAAAATGCACCCTCTGAAATACGCTATACCGAACTATGGCGGTATCAAGTTCACAGGCTTACAGGAAGCACCTACGTTTAGAATGGATAGCTACATTGTAAGGAACTTGGAAAGCAAGAATCGTTGAAACGAGGGCTGTTACCTAAAACGGTTGCTATAAGCGTAATGGCGAAATGCATTTGTTCTTGCGAGGGTAGGGGTACGACTGATGAAACCTCTGTAATGGAGATGGAGGAACAGCCCCAAGTCTAGCGATAGGTAATAATTATTTTTCAAATGTGCATTGCACCGATCGGGTAAGAATGTGGGAACATCACTTCATAGAGGAATGATGCCACAGTGCAAGCTCTACGATATTGGGATTATTATGGGATGACAGATACCTTTACTGACTTACATCAACGAGCTAAAAATAAAGAAACATTCCATTTACTATACGACATCATCACGTCGCGGAATAACATTTTATTAGCGTATCGAAAGATTAAGTCAAATAAAGGGTCGAAGACCCCTGGAACAGATGGTAAAACCATCTTAGATATAGAGAAACGAACTGAGGATGAATTAGTAGAAGAAATACAAAGACAGCTCAAAAATTATCGCCCAAAGAAAGTTAGGCGTAAACTTATTGAAAAAGATAATGGCAAGATGCGACCATTAGGTATTCCATGCATCCTCGATAGAATCATCCAACAATGCTTTAAACAAGTGCTGGAGCCGATTGCTGAAGCTCACTTTTATAATCATAACTATGGATTCAGACCGTTGCGCTCTACTCATCATGCGATGGCAAGAGTTCAATTTCTAGTTAATAAATCACAACTCCATTACGTTGTAGATATTGATATTAAGGGCTTCTTTGACAATATCAATCATACGCTGCTTATTAAGCAACTATGGAATTTAGGTATTCAAGATAAGAAGGTTTTAGCCTGTATATCGAAAATGTTAAAAGCGGAAGTAGATGGAGAAGGTATTCAGACAAAAGGCTCTCCGCAGGGTGGCCTACTTTCACCCTTATTGTCTAATGTTGTATTGAATGAACTGGACCAGTGGGTAGCGAATCAATGGGAACTATACCCCCTCCATAAATCACTCAAGACTAGAGAAGGTGAACGTCTTGCAAAAAAGCGTTCACACTTAAAAGAAGGCTATATAGTTCGTTATGCTGATGATTTTAAAATTTTATGTCGAGATTGGAAAACTGCTGAAAAGTGGTTCCATGCTGTTAAACTTTATCTGAAGGAACGCTTAAAACTCGATATTTCACCAGAAAAATCGAAGATTATTAATCTGCGTAAGCATGAATCTGCTTTCCTTGGATTCACAATACGTGCCAATCGTAAAAGAAAGAAGCGTGTTGCGCATACATTTGTCAAAGCCGAGAAAATGCAAAAAATCAAAGCGGAGGCAAAGAGACGAGTTCAAGCACTGCGAACAACGCCAACGGCTCAAAATGCTTTACGATTTAATAGTTTTGTCCTAGGGTTACACAATTATTTTAATAGAGCCACTCACGTCAACTTAGCGTTCTCACGTCTTGCCTACGAAATAGGTGCATTCATGTACAATCATCTTAAATCTGTCGGGAAATATGAACATCCAAATAATCCTCCACCCGTTTATAAAAAGTTCTATAGCTTAGGCTCTAAAACTCATAAAGTTGCCGGGGTGCATCTCTTTCCTCTCGGAATCATCAAAACCAAAAACGCGATGTGCTTTACACAAAGTTTAACACCGTTTACCGAAGAAGGTCGAGTACAAATAACCACCCGATTACGTATAGACATCAGGCAGGAAATAGTATTGCTACTGGAATCAAAAATACCGACACGAAGTGTCGAATATATGGATAATCGAATTAGTAGATACAGTATGAAGCAAGGAAAATGTGAAATCACAGGCACGTTTCTAGAAGCACAAGACGTAAACTGTCATCACTACACTCCTTTGCATCTCGGTGGAAGCGACAAATTCAATAATTTACGTATCTTACAAAAAGAGGTACATAAACTAATCCATATGACCGACACAATTAAGATTGCTAAACTCATTAAAGTCTTGGATATCACAGAACCGATGTTAAAGAAGATTAATAAATATCGGATAAAATGTGAATTAGAATGCATTAAATAATCCAATTCAACAAGAGAAACTTGAAACTTATAATTAATAAAACCATCGCTAGATGGAGCGCGGAATGCTTGGAAACTGGCACGTTCCGTGCAGAGCAGGGGAAAAGCTGGAGATAACTTCAAATGCTTACCTATTGCTACGATTCTGTAACAAGGAATTGTACCCTATTTCCATATTCAGATCATAGAGCAATAACTAAATTATTAATTATACAATTCACAGGATGTTACAATGCAGTTGAATGAAGGGTGTAATTACTTTCCACATAGGGAGGAATGAAAATGCGGATTTTATTAAATCCTGAAGAGTATGCAATGGTTTGTAAATGTTCATTAGAACTAGCTACTAAAAGATGTTCTTTTTTTGAAAATCTTTATAAAAAAAAACTTAGAGCTGTTTGCCCTTCCTGCAATGCTTCAAGCGATAATTTATACTATGACGATGATGATAAAAAAGATGAAATAAATATTGTCTATATTCGGTGTAGAATATGTAGAGATACATTTTCCAGTAATGATACAAGATTACGTGAGTGGCATGCCGGAAGCGGTTTGTTTGATCAAGTTTTAGATGTAATCGATTATGGTAAGTTCTCTGTAATGGGATTTGCTAATGAAGATTTGTCGGAAAAAGAGTGGTTTCAATTTGTAACGGATTCAACTAATAATTTATATAATGATGACTAGAAAATGAATAAACTTAAACTAAAGGGGACAGATGTGGAAGAAGCAATGTGCCTGAATCGGGCCATTTTGTTGAACAAAGACAGTCCCAACCTTGTAATTTCCTTTTCGTAATTTTATGTGGGGTGAAATGAAATTGAGGCTATTTAATACAATTCTTTCCGTTGCACTTTTGTTTTTTGGAATCCTAGGTTTGATGTATGCATTTAGAATGGATAGCAAGAAGCAGAAGGAAATCGCAAAAAATGGGGACATTTTTTCTCAAATTCTCTCTGCACTTCCTCTGTATCTATTCAAAGTAGTATTTTCATTAATGTCACTAATTCCTGTGGGGATTGCGATAGGAATGTGGTTACAGGCCTTTCAAACTGAATGAATTATTCAATAAAAGGGTGCTTTAGTTGAAGTATTAGCTGCCTTTCATGGCAGCTTTTATTATTGAGTAATGGAGTTAACTACTTCCGTGACTGGGTGTTATGTAAACTAGATTTGTATAACGTATTCATGTGATACTTTGGGACCTTGTTAAATTAAAGAGCACTTAAGGAAACAACACTTGGTAGCTAAATTGGAGATAATGTTAGAAAACGGAATTTTCTAAGTGTTGCACTTAAGAAGTGATATAGTAAAGAAATGAATAGGTACTAGCTAAGCAAAAATCAACACAATTCATGGGTTTGTATGAAGGAGAATAGAAAATGAGGTTACAAGAAATCATTAGTACAGTTAGGGAATATTTTTTTCTGGCATTAATAGCCGTAATTTTTTTAGGGATTATCTTTTTTCTAGGGTATTTCATTGTATATAAAAAAAATTTCGGAGGAAAGAAAAACCTTTCCAAGAAGCAGCTGCTTCTTGGGGCATTGTTTATTTGTTATATCATCATGGTTATTGGCGTGACTTTTTTGAATAGAGGTGGAAACTATCAAGGTAGGATGGATTTATCTTTTCTTAGTTCATACCGCGAGGCTTGGTATAGTTTCAGTGTAAGCAATTGGCAGTTCGTATATTTAAATATATTGATGTTTGTACCGTTGGGTTTTCTTTTCCCGTTACTGCATTCACGTTTTCGAAAAGCAGTTTGGACAATCGGGATGGCAGCGTTATTTACTCTTTCCATTGAAAGTGTCCAGTTACTAACAGGATACGGTATTTTTGAAGTGGACGATTTATTTAATAATCTACTGGGCGCCATCATTGGATATGGTATCATCATGGGCTTTATTACATTCAAAGAAAAGGGAATAAAGCGATCCTTTATCTACTTTACACCTTTATTACTAGTGGTTATCCTATCCGGAAGCATGTTTACGTACTATCATTTGAAGGAGTTTGGAAATCTCTCCATAGTGCCAAAACATAGAACTAATATGACAAATGCAACAATTACTATGGAAGCACAGCTTGATGATACTAGAAGAACTGTTCCGATTTATAAGGCGCCAAGCTATTCAAAACCTTACGCTAATGAATTTGTAATAGAATTTTTTAAACGTATGCATCTGGACACGTCTGGGATGGAGATTATTTCCTATCCGGTTGAAGGTATTTATTGGATTAGGCATGAGAGATCGCATAATATATGGTTTCGATACTTAGATGGAAGTTATAGTTATACAGACTTTTCAAGCCATGACGAAGATAAGAAGCCAAAGGACGTAGATGAAGAAACCTTAAAAGAAAACTTAACAAAATTCGGCATCGATATTCCACAAGACTCGGATTTTCAAAAAGTCGATACTGGTATTTATGAGTGGACAGTAGATAAAATGGTAATAGAAAATCAGCTTTTAGATGGTTCTTTAACGGTAAATTATTATAACGATAATACAGTGAAGAGAATTGACAATCAATTAGTAACCTATGACAAGGTAAGGGATATTCAAATAAAGAGCGAACAAGAAGTGTATAAAGAAATTTTAGATGGGAAATTTAAATATTACTCTGAAAATAAAATGATGAAAATCTTACATATCCATAAAATAGAGGTAAGCTACTATTTAGATTCCAAAGGCTATTATCAACCTGTTTATGCTTTCCATAGCACAGTAGATGGAATGGATATGACTATCTTAATTCCGGGAATCTAGAAAATTTTTAGGGCGCTTTAATTGAACAAGCAGCTAAAAAGATCTTCCAACCGAAGATCCTTTTTCAGTACCGATAAGTGCTTCCGTGAACGGGTCTTATGTCTACTAAGGTACATGCAGCATAACAAAAGGGTCGATTTCTCTAACAAGAAATCGACCCTTTTTATTTATTTTTCGTTCTTCAAGTAAAGCACCTCGTTAGTTTAAGTGAAATGTTTCACAATATATTTTTTCAAGGAGATTCACTTCAAATTTTTATCTTCTCTGCGAAATCGGCATTTCTTCCCACGAATAATCTGGTGCTGTTGCAATCCATAACGTATCTCCCATGATATCCACATCCCAAACGATGGAATCCCCCGCATCAAACACTTTTTCAGATTTACTTCCATCTTTCGTGTTGATGGAATAAATGGCTTCACCTCTATGTGTGATTCCGAATAATTTCTCTCCTTTTTTTATAAGTCTAACTACCACTTCGTCAACTTGTATTTTACTCCAATTTTCCTCTTGAAGGTTTCGGGTCCAAATTCCACTTTGCGTGGCAATGAATAGCCGATTATGAATCACTTGCATATCCTCAGGTTCATCATTATGATTCTGCATAGTTATCTCGTTCCAGCCATCATTTGTCTTTTTCAAAATCTTCCATTCCTCTGTTAATCCAACCAAATCTCCATTATCCGATATTAGAACCACATAAAATGGTTTAGGTACTATAGTTTGCTCCCAACTCTCCCCTTGATTGGTCGTATAGTAAACCTTTCCATTTGATAGCACGGCTATATGGTTGTTGCTTGAATGATCAATTTTCTCAATCATGTGGTCTAATGAAAGAATTTTCGTTCCTTTACTTTTTGATGTCATACCTGCCCATAATTCTTTTTCCGTCGCTACATATAATTGATCGTTGGTATCGAACCACGCGTGTGTTACATAACCATTGGCTTGGAGCTCTGTCCATGATTCTCCATTATTTAGGCTCCATTCAATAAAAGGTTGCTTGGTTACACTAAATTGTGTTGGTTTTTTGTCTCCCCATGAAGCTAAATTGTTGTTTCCAGCGACAACCCCCGTAATCGCCATTCCTTTTTTGGTCAGGTTATCGGTTCCATTACGTTTGTTTAGTAATCCTCCACCGAATGGTAATTTGTGACTCGCTCTGACTACATCTCCGTTTTGGGCATTGAATGAAATTCGAGCGAAACGGCTATCTCGATCATTTCCCAAAACGGCTACAATAGGTTTACCGTTTTCAACATCAAGTGTAAAATTGTATCCCGTAGCCCAATCCACCCCTTTTTGTAAATCATATTTTTTCTTTGCGATTTTCACTAAATAAGGACTGTCAAATTTTATGTCATCTAATTGTATTTTCCCATAACTAGGTCCTTTACCCTTAAGAATCCCACTTATTTCTCCTTCTGAAATAAATACAAATAATTGTTGATCGGTATTTGGGGACTCAAAACTCAAAGTCCAATTATACCGTTTTCCAGTTGCTCCTCTTGTTCCTCCCATTTTTTCATCAACACTGGTTAACATCACTAAATACGCATTCCCATTCCATTTTTTAGCTCTATCTAATCCAAGATTAATCGCTTCTTTTAGCGTAATTTCACCATCTGAAGCGATTCCTTCATGATCAATCAAATTTACAATAACTAAAAAAACAACTAATAAACAAGAGATTATTTTTAAAAACCTCAAAATCTTCACCATCCTATGATTAATGTACCTATTTAGGATGGTGCAAACACTCCGTTATATCCCCTCTTAGATCTAATATAACAATCAAAATACTCCTTTTATCAGAGAAATCCTTATTGAAGTAAAGCACCCTTTTGTGGAAAGTTGTTAATGAAATCTAAACCAAGCAAACCATTGTCCCTGTTTGTTTTTAGTAACAAAGATTTGTCTGTGTGATGCATCGTATGCCGGTAAATATTGTGGAAATAGTACTTCTACAAACCAAGAATTATTCGCTATTTCTTCTCCGCAATAATTCTTAGCCATTGCATAATATTCATCCGGATGTGGTGCCTCCGGAAGATGTGCTATGGTTTCCACTTTCCAACCTTTGTAATTTGAATCTTTATAAACCTCAGGAATAATCGTATTCAATGCATTTATAAGGCCTTTATCTGAACTCACAGGCCCTAAATTTTGCGCGTTAGGACATTTCCCATTGTTAATTAAAAATGGTACTCCTTCTTCTGTTTCAGCAAATAACATTTGGGGATATATCAAAATTCCTAATATACAAATGTAAATAATAACTCGTAAATGATTCATCGTATTACCTCCTGTACGGTTATCAGTCATAGGACCACGTGTATATTATTTACCTCTTTGTAAAATCTATAGCCTGCCTTTTAAAAAAACTTGCTTATGCTACTTCTTAATAGACAATCTGGCCCTTATATGTAGTATACCAATGCGTAGTATTTAACGTTAATAACGTTAAAGATTATAGCAGAAGCAAATGTATATTCCAGTGTTTTCCACCCCTATCATTCACATAAAAACCACATTAGAAGCATCAAAATATTAGCATTCGTAAAAGTACACTTTAACGGACTACTTGAACAGATAAACAAAAGACGAAAATAAACGTCCGTTAAACTACTTAATTAGTTTGCGGACGTCCCTCTAATTGTGTATACTTTTACGAACGTATAAAGGTATAATAATAGAAACTAGTGTTCTAGGAGGTATGAGTTGGAGAAACGAAAATTTGGATATGTTCGAGTAAGCTCAAAAGATCAAAATGAGGGTCGTCAAATGGATGCTATCAAAAGTATGGGCATCAATGATCGAGACATCTTTCTTGATAAGCAATCAGGAAAGGACTTTCACCGGGAGCAATATCAATTAATGAAACGGATGATTAGAAAAGGAGATATTCTTTATATTCATTCGCTGGATCGGTTCGGCCGTAGCAAGGATGACATTTTAAATGAATGGCAAGAACTCACGAAAGAAATAGGGGCTGATATAGTGGTACTGGATATGCCTTTGTTAGACACCACAAAATATAAAGACAGTATTGGTAGCTTCATCTCGGATCTTATTCTCCAAGTTCTCTCCTGGCTTGCGGAAGACGAGCGGAATAGGATACGAACACGTCAACGCGAAGGTATTGATTCAGCCCTCACCAATGGTGTTAAATTCGGACGACCATCAATTGAAATAACCGATGATTTCATTCAATCATATGATAAATGGCAATCTGGGGGAATTACAGCAGTTAAAGCGATGGAGGAAGCAGATATGAAAAAAACGTCATTTTATAAGATGGTTAAGGAGTATAAAGCCACGAAAGAATAATTATTTTTAGATAGGCTGAGTAGTTATATAATATATTTTAAACTTAATAAGTAAAGCAAAGGAGGATTCGAGCATGAACTCTATATTTTTATTAATCTTTTCAATTTATGCTTTTTTTATAGGGTATAAGTTTATTAAACCAAACTTTAAAAAATCCTTATTTACAACTTTTATTATTATTCTTATTACAAGTATATTATTATTCTTCCTGGTAGATATAGTTACTTTCAAGCCACGACCAAATAAAGCGACTTCTGGTAATGGGAATTTAGGTTTCATTGTTCTATACTTCCTAATTCCAATTTTTCTAACCCTTTTATTTATATTAAGTAAAGGGATTTATCAAGGCTTTCAACGGCAACCACTATCTGAATTGAAAAAACATATCATGTTTGGGATTGTTTTACTTGTAATGGGGACTATATTGCAAATAACATATGTTTCAAGTAAATTAAACGCTTTATCAAATCACCCGTATAATCCATTCGAAGAAGGATATAGAGGATTTATCATTAATCAGTACACGAACACCTTGTTTTTCAATGGGAATATATATGGTATTTTTATTGCAGCAGTAGTTATTGGAACTCTTTTAACTCTTAGGTTTAAAAGAGGTAAAGACCACAGTAAAATATAGATACCATAGTTAAGAACTCTCAGGGATATTCTCTTTTCCATAAAGTTGTACAGTAAACATTTCAGAAATTTTGTACGCTATGCAAATTTTAACCTAAAAAAGTCGAATTCCTGTAGGTTAAGGAATCGACTTTTTAATTTTTGTTGTTAAGCTAAGCATCCGATTATTGAACAAACAAAATTAAAAAAGCGACCGTATTTCATGAATGACCAGTACTAGAACCAATGGTTCTAGTACTAATCCCCTCAAAATGGAGTTCCAAAATCCTCCGATAACTAACCATAAAAATAACCTTCTGTATAGTAGTGTCATGCTAATTTGCATGCAACTTTAGTATACAAGAGGTTATTTTATATATAGTGGTTCTCTGTCTCGCAAAGGGTGGCTCTATTCTCCGCAATCGGTGGCTCGAAACTCCGCACAAGCGGCTCAATTCATCTGCAATATTCAATGGGCAAAAACGTATATTCAAGCGAAGTTAAATGGGCAGTAGTTAAGGATAAATTAAGTGGTGAATTGACTAATAAGGAGATTATGGAGAAGCACGGAATTAAAAATTATTCACAGATTAAGACTTGGATGAAATGGTACCGCGCAAATGAAATTTATCGATTTGATCAGCCAATCGGTAAACAATACACTTTTGGTCACGGTCCCGAGTTTTCCAGCGAAGATGACAAACGGGAACGTCAATTATCTCACTTGAAGATGGAGAATGAAATTCTAAAAAAGTACATGGAGATCGAAAGGGAGTTGAAAAAGAAATAGTTCTACAAATTGTAGAGAAATTTAAAAAGAAGTACAAGATTACAGCCATCTTGTCAGCGTTAGAAGTACCGCGAGCGAACTATTATAGGTGGTCATTTCAAGGAATCAATAAGTTACTTTCAGTAGAAGAGGAAGCCATTATGGAACTGTGTAAGCGTACAAAATATCGGAATGGACACAGAAAAATAAAGGCACTGTTAAGGAAGAAATACAAGATAGAATTGAATCGCAATACTGTTCAGAACCTAATGCAAAAGCATAACCTACAGTGTCGCGTCAAGCCCAAGCGGAAGTGGAAATCCCAAGGCGAAAGTATCATAATTGCCCCTAATCTTCTTAAGCGTGATTTCACGGCTAGTGAACCGAACAAGAAGTGGGTGACAGACATCACGTATATCCAGTATGGTAGTACCACAAAATATCTTTCGACTATTATGGATTTATTTAATAATGAAATTGTAGCTTACAAATTATACGATCATCAACAGACACCGCTCTTAATTGATACGTTAAAGGAGGCGCTGGCTGTCCGTAATCAGCCTGAAGGAGTAATTATACATTCAGATCAAGGGAGTGTTTACACGTCATATGCGTATCAGGCCTGTATTAAGGAAAACGACCTTGTCAGCAGCATGTCGCGTAGAGGAAACTGTTGGGATAATGCGGTGATTGAATCTTTACATTCGAACTTAAAGTCCGAGGAATTTCAGCATGTTAAATTTAATTCGCTACGCAATCAAGACGCAATTGATCGGGTCATTACCTATTTAAACTATTATAATGAAGAACGTATCCAAGAAAAGTTAGGCTACCTAACACCCGTAGAATATGGTGTAGTGGCAGCCTAATAAGGTGTTTTATATGTGTCTCATATCGCTATGTCAGTCTAAAAAGAGGTTTTTTTATATACTTACAACGACTGCTTTAAAGTTTTGGGATTCAACAGTTTTATAATTCCAAAGTTAATATCTCTTCTATACCTACAAATATTTATCCAAGGTTGTCTCGGACACCGTTAGGTAATGTTGAACTAAAGTTTCCAAAGATTTATGACCTGTTTGTTGCGCAATAGTTGGTAAATCTGCACCTGCTGCGTGCATCGCTACCACTTGGCTTTTCCTGAAATTGTATCCTGTAAGTCCCCCAGTCCACCGCTGCAGAGCTTTACAATAACCTATTTCACTAATAGCTGTGCTCTCATAGCGTCCATTCTTATATACTCTCCCTACAAAGTAATCGTCTTCTCTAAGACCATATTCTTGTATATAAAGCTCTATTGCATTGATTACGTCTTTCGTGAGCCGTTTAGTATGCCATCTTTTTTGCTTCTTCAAATAAACATGGACGGAGCTGTTTTTTAAATCAAAACCTGATATTTTCATACGAACCATTTCATTAGGTCGGTTAGCGGTTACAAGATTAACTAAACAAATTGCTTTTGCTCTTATCGGTAGCTTATTAAGAGTATCCATCAATTCTCTCTTATCGCTGGCTGATTTCCCTCGAACCTGAATCAAATGGGCATATTGATCTTCACGATACATTTTCCGCATCGCTGAAAGCTCGTATGCAACTCTGACCTCTCCTTTTGAAATCTATATTACGAATTACACTTAAGTATTTTCTAATAGCTGACAGTCTTCGTTCCCACGTCGTTTTTTTAACTCTTTGTTCAGTCAATGAGATATACAAATAATCAAGCAGCGCCTCTGTTCCAACTAGTTGGCCCGTACTGGAACAATACTCCTTATATCTTCGAATATCCCCTTCATATTGTCTTGGAATCTCCCCCATCTTTTTATCCATGAGAATTTTTCTGTCGTAGTAACGTTTTTTGGTCTCAAATGTATCTTGGTGCTTTGATATTTTTAAATCTGACATTCCTTTTCCTCCCCACTTCTTTTAAAAATCAATCTTGGCCAACATTTTGACAGATTGATTTTGAAAATAATTATGAGGCAATACAAAAGAGGTAGAGAAGTAAAAAGTGGTGCTAAAACAAATACTCAAGTCATGATTTTGATTGTAGAAAGTTTTTTGTAATTTGTAGTGACAATGTTAACTCAAGTAACGTCAACTCATAATAATTTTTCGTTAACGAATGATTCAACATCCTTAAAATCCTCTGTAATATTCTTGTAAGGTATTGACTCTAATATAGTTTCTCTATATTTTTTATCCTGCTTTATACTAAGTCTAGAATCTAATACTGTCGCTATTCCTATATCGGTCTCT
>NZ_JACFTD010000033.1 GCF_014282005.1 Sporosarcina sp. BP05
CAAAAGCGGAAACGCCTGTTTAGGGGCGGCAGGCATAAGAAGGGCTGGCTATGCGGCGCACTTAACCGCATAGCTAGACCAGCTTATGACCGAGCCTCTAGGCGTTGGAGTCTGGATGCGGAATATCGCCTTTCATAGGTAATCCACAGGCCAAGAACTTTATAATTTCCTAAGAATAAACAAAAGACCGCTTCGCCAACTAATGGCGAAGCGGTCTTTCACTTTATAATTGAAATCTTGATATCGTTGCGTTCAAATCATCGGTCAGTTCGCGAAGGGCTGTCACCTTGTCCACTACTTTCCCTATAGACTCTAATTGCTCTTCTGCTGAAGCGGAAATCTCCTCACTGCCTGCCGCCGTTTGTTCCACTACGGCACTAATGTTTTCGGTATTCTCAAGCACCGTAACATTAAACTGCTTCGAATTATTCACACCTGTAACGAGCTCTGTCAACGCTTCCGTAATATCCGCCATTTTATCTTCGATGTTGGCAAATGAATTCAGCGTACGGGTTACATTGCCGTCTTGTGCTTCGGCAATTTCAACACCTTTTCCGACTGATTGTGAAATTGAGCCAAGCCCGCCTTTGATCAGGTTAACCATATCGAAAATCTGTGAAGTCGCGGTTGTTGATTCATCTGCTAGTTTCCTAACTTCCGAGGCAACCACTGCAAATCCTTTCCCCGCTTCTCCAGCACGCGCGGCTTCTATGGCAGCATTCAACGCAAGTAAGTTCGTCTGCGAAGCAATGTTGGAAACTGCCTTGGCCATATCTTCAATTCGTATCGCATAGTGCGTAAATTGCTCAGTCGCTTCTTTAATCGATTCCGATGCTACGTTATTGCTATCAATAAGTTCACGCTGTTCATTGATGGCGCGACGCCCTTCCACAATTGCCTCGTTTGCCATAGCAGCAGAATCAGCAGAATTTCTTGCCCGGCCGACATTAAATTCGAATTCCTCATTCATCCGTTCTATGAGCTCCACGGAATTTTGCAAGTCCTCAGAGATGCTTTGGGTACCCATTGCAAGCTCTTCCGTCGAGAGTGTCACTTGGTTGCTCGCTTCGGTTAGATAACGATTTTCCACTTCAAGCTCTTTTGTGTAGTCATCTACTTTCCGGCTTGCCCCATCAATCGATTGCAATAGCGTCCGCAACTGATTGGTCATGGATGTAAATGAACGATTCAAATGGCCAAGTTCATCATTTTTATCATACTGAATCGGTTCTACGACCAGATTTCCAGATGCGATTTCTTCGGCGTTCATCGCCAACTTTTTAAGTGGATTTGTAATGACGTTCGCAAGTCGGATAATGATTACCATTGTCCCCATGATGACAAATACGCTGCCAATAATTGCGAATGTAATGATGCCTTTAATTTTAGCGGCGAGTGCGTCTTGTAAATAGTCATAATGAGCGGAGGTATAGAGATCTACCATATAAATATCATTGACTATCCCCACGTTGCGAAGCGATTGCCGATTGATTTCCGCGGAGGTATTTTCCTCAATAGCTGCCAGCGCTTCTTCTTTTAATAAATGAAATTTCTCTTGCGCCTTCAAAAGAATTGCCCGTGGTTCCTTCTCTTTAACAAGGCTTTCCGCAACGGAGAACTTTTCAGCAGTGGTCTCCAGTTGTTGACGAACATTGTCTTTATTGCCGTCCGTCATGTTATAAGCAAGTGTGTTCAAACTTTGCATCGACGCTTTCGTTTCAGCATTCACGTCATGAACAGCTAACAGCACATTCAGGTAATCACTACTCGTATTTTGAATGGCTAGCATTCTGACAATAATAACTGCGATCATCAGAATTGATAGGCCAAGCACGAAAAGTGAATTGATCACTATTTTTCTCTTTATTGTCATTTCAGCTTTCCCCCCATCATTCCATTTCCAACGCGGCTTGTTCGATGAGCGCGTCTAACTTACCTTTTTCAGCGTCCGTCAGTTCTAGCCCTCTAAATGGCGCAAGACCTACTCCGTTTTCAGCTAGGCCCAGTTCGTTATGGCCGGATTGAATTGCTCTAGACTCTTTATAGGTATGAATGATATCGAACAACGCACTATCAATATTTTTCATCATAGATGTAATGACGGCTTGTTCTGCATAAAAGTATTGATCACTATCTACACCGATTGCATAGATGCCCCTTTTTTCAGCTTCTTTCAGCATGCCCACTCCTGTGAATCCGGCAGCAGCGTAAAGAACATCCGCCTTGTCATCAATCATCTTCGAAGCAATCTCTGCCCCCAAGCCATCGTTATCAAAGTTATCGGCATATTCATTGAGAATAACGATAGCAGGGTTAACCAACTTTGCCCCTTGGATGAACCCTTTCTCAAATCGTTGAATGACTGGGACCTCCATACCACCGATAAAACCGATTACCTGTGATTTTGAAACAGTCGCGGCTACAATTCCAGCAAGCATACTTCCCTCGTCTTCCTTAAAGGTAATCGACGTAATATTCGCGGCTTCCGAAACGGCATCAACGAGAACGAACTTTTGGTCCGGAAAGTCCAGGGCCACTTTTTCCAGCTCCTGCTGACCAGTAAATCCTAGCGCAAATACTAAGTCATTACCGCTTTCTACAAGTTCTCTGAATCCTTTTTCGTATGTACCTGTTTCCGCAAGTTCCAAGTATTCGACAACAATATCCTCTTCATCCCGCGCCTTTGTCAAGCCCGCGAATGCCAAATCCGAAAACGACTGATCTCCAAGACCATTTTCCGACAGCATGACACCCACTTTTACTTTTCCTTCAAGCGGATCTTTTTCTTCAAGCCCGCAGCCTACAAGTAAGAGTAAAGCTGTTGTAAGAACAATCAATAGTTTTAATTTCATCTCTATCACTCACTTTCATTTACCTTTTCCCTTATATTACATCGGATATAATTTTGATTTGTTGACAAAAAAACTTACGTTGTCCGATGTCTTACAACTGCGTTTTTTCAGACTACTTAAACGAACAAATTAACGGGCCGTGACCAATCATATGTCCTTGCCAAAACGCGGAATATCATCTTCCGACGTTTATCCATAGGCCAAGCATTTTATAACTTCCTACTACAACGAAAAAAAAAGACGTCATGGAGTAAATCCATGACGCCTGTTTTAGTTCATATATATACCCTACTGCTTATACATACACTTCATTAGAGACATTATCTTGCTGAGTATCCGCCATCAATAACAAGTTCCGCACCTGTAATGTATGCAGCTTCGTCTGATGCCAAGAAAAGAACCGCATTCGCAACGTCTTCAGGCTTTCCAAGACGAGCAAGTGGTGTCATTTTCACAAGCGCCGTAACTACGTCTTGTGAAGATTCTAGACCCTTCGTCATCGGTGTTTCGATGATTCCTGGGAATACGGTATTGACACGTACACCATATTGTCCAAAGTCCGCTGCAGCCGCTCGTGAAATCGCACGAACCGCTCCTTTTGATGCAGAATAAGGGTTCAAGCCCATTCCGATAAGTGCTGTATATGAAGAGATATTGACGATTGAACCTTTAGCTGCTTCTTTCATATACGGAAGTACATGTTTCATACCGAGGAATGGTCCAAAACTATTGATATCCGACAGTCTGCGCCAGTCTTCAATTGTAATTTCATTCATCCCTTTTTCCGTAGAAATACCAGCGTTGTTAATTAAGATATCAATCTTTCCAAGCTTAGCCACCACTTTTTCAGCAGCTTCTTTCCACTCTTCATCAGAAGTGACATTCAGTTTAACCGTCATCACATTTTCATAGCTGCCCCACTTTTCTTCAAGTGCTGTTTCATTAATGTCTGCTGCAATTACAGTAGCACCTTCAGCTGTAAACATCTTGACCATCATTTCGCCCATACCTGATGCGCCACCTGTTACGAATGCAACTTTATCTTGTAATCTACCCATTATGACCACTCCAATTCAATATACTTTAACGTCTAAACAATAATCCTTTTTTGATCCACTTGCAATCTATTTGCTTTGGTAATTATGTTGAATTCTGTACATCATTCTACTCATTAAATACAGCTGTATGAATCTTAACCCCTTGTTACTAATGCGTTTTAGGAATACACTAGAAAGAGGAATTCTTTGTAGGAAAACCCTGAAAGAAGTGAATCGAATGTTCAAGGATAACCGTTATCTTGATTACAATGGAGCCGGATTCCGCAAGGATTTGATTGCGGGAATCACTGTTGGGATTGTAGCGATTCCGCTGGGGATGGCTTTTGCAATTGCTTCAGGTGTCAAACCCGAATATGGACTTTACACAACGATTATCGCTGGGTTTATCGTTGCATTATTAGGTGGATCTCGTTTCCAAATCGCTGGGCCTACGGGTGCATTCATCCCCATATTGCTCGCAATTGTTCTTCAATATGGCTATGAAGATTTGCTGATTGCCGGATTTCTAGCAGGTATTTTCCTGGTTATTATGAGTTTTCTCGGTGTAAGTAATCTAATCCATTTCGTTCCAAGATCCGTAACAATAGGCTTTACTACGGGGATTGCAGTCATCATCTTCACAGGCCAACTAGGTAATTTCTTCGGAATTAGCGGTTTAGAAAAAAGAGAGTTTTTCCATGAAAACATGATTAATCTTTTCAATCAGTTTCATACGATAAATATCTTCAGCACAGTCACCGCCTTAATCGGGCTCATCGTATTATTCATATTACCCAAAATAGCACCCCGGATTCCGTTACTACTTATTGCACTACTCATTCCGACTCTCATTTCAATTTTTCTATTCCCAGGGAAAGTTGAAACGATTGGGACAGCCTTCGGTGGAATTCCAAATACGCTACCCAGCTTCCGCTTCCCTCAGATTACGCTGTCGAAATTGGTCAACCTATGGCAACCCGCCCTTATTATTGCCGCACTCGGTGCAATTGAATCACTGTTATCGGCCGTTGTTGCGGATGGTATGAAGAGCGGACAAAAACATGATTCGAGACGCGAGTTATTCGGTCAAGGGATCGCCAATATGATTACGCCACTATTCGGCGGTATTCCTGCAACAGGAGCAATTGCCCGTACAGCTACCAATATCCGGTCTGGAGCAGTCAGTCCCCTATCCGGAGTCGTACAAAGTGTTTTCGTTCTTGCCTTTTTACTCCTTTTCGCGCCGTATGCATCTTATATTCCACTGGCCGCGATGGCACCGATTCTTATGTATGTCGCCTGGAATATGAGTGCGCGCAAATCATTCACACATATTTTAATGATCCGGTCGGGCGACTCAATCGTCTTATTGACAACGTTCCTTTTGACGATTTTCATCGACTTAACGATTGCCGTTCAGGTAGGGATTTTGCTCGCTGCATTGTCATTCTTACGTAAAATGAGTGGTAAACTCAATATAAAGGAAGCGACACTTTCCGATGTTGAAATCATTAAATTCAGTGAGGACGATACATCTTCATTAGCAAAATATACCGTGGATGGCCCTATTTTCTTTGGTACCGCAAAAGTATTCGAAGATAAATATCCAGCAATTTTTCTAACAGGCGCTAAAAAAATCATTCTTGATTTGGAGCACCTATCCGTTATCGATGCGACAGGTGAAGCAGCACTTTACGCACTTCTTGACGATGCAGATAAAGCAGGTGTTCAGATCATTATCAAACGTTTACCGAAAGAGAAATTGTCAGTGTTCAAAAAAAGTGGATTGTATGACCGAATTGGCGAGGTTAACTTTTTCATGTAACTATCCAAGGATTAAAAACATCGCATTCAGCGATGTTTTTTGTTTAGCCATTTAACATAATTAAACCAGTATTTCCAATTAACGAAACTTACTCGATACAAAGACGTATAAGTAGTAGTAGTTTCAAATTCAGCTTGATGTTGAATGACGAGTTAAAAGGGAGGGATCAGTATGAATCTTAAATCTGTTATTGAACATTCTTCATTCCTTATTAAAAAGAGCGCCCGTCGGAAAGTAGAAACCATTCTGTTTGTTTTGCTTCTTGGTTTATTGGTTACAGGCTGTTCACAAACCGAACCAGAGGATAAAAACATCGTTGCGATCCAAACTGTTCTTGAACATGAATTTAATGCACCCGATAAAGAATATATTCGAATGAAGAACGACCCAAGTAACATGACAATTGTAGATCAAAACGGTCTGGTTTCAGCTCCAGAAAAAGATAATGAAATCAACATCTACCTGGAGGATAAATTCATGCCTTATTTCACTGATTTTGGATATAGCGGCAAGGTTCTCTTCCTAACTTTACACTCACCGGCTGACAACAACGGTTATCAAATCGCCGTCGACGAGATTGATGTGGAACCTGTCGAGGGTAGACCCCGGGATTATGACTTTACCGTTCATGTCACGTATCAAAAAGACGGTGGCGACAAAACGAAAACTGAAATTACTGGTCTAGCAACTTGTCCGGAAGAAGGGAAAATAGGGAATATTCGCTACAATAAAGACTATTTTCTGTTTGTAGAAATGTTAAGGGGCAAATGAAAAACGTAAAAAGAGCTAAAACCATTTTCCGGTTCATAGCTCTTTTCTACTATATTCTAAACGGCGGGCACTTTTGTACTCCCCTCTTCTTCAGGTCTTTTCCTCTGAATATACCAAATGACGCCAATCAACACGAGTCCAGTTCCACTAGATAAAAATTCAGGAATTATTAACATTAGCCCAGCACCTAACAATACAAGCCGCTCCCAAATTCTCGAGTTGCGGATGAAAAAGCCAATGACTGCACTACTAATGCCAATCATTCCGATCACGGCGGCTAGAACTCCTATAATCAGTTTCCACACAACTACATCTACAAGCACCAGCATCGGATTATATATGAATACATAGGGAATGATGAATGCTGCAATCGCTAATTTCACAGCAGTAACCCCTGTTTTAAACGGATTAGCTTTTGCTATACCCGCCCCTGCATAGGCGGCCAAGCAGACAGGTGGCGTGATATCGGCAACAATACCAAAGTAGAACACAAACATGTGAGCAGCAAGCGGAGCGACCATGAAATCATTAATCAATGCGGGCGCCGCAATCGTTGCTGTCACAACATAGTTTGCCGTCGTTGGAAGCCCCATTCCAAGAATGATGCAGGCAATCATCGTGAAGAAAAGGGCAAGTATCAGGTGGCCACTTGATAACGCGATAATGCCGGAAGCAAATTTCGCACCGAGTCCTGTAATACTGACGACTCCAGCTATAATTCCCGCAGTCGCCACCGCCGCGATAACTGGCAAGGCAACCCGTGCTCCCTGTTCAAGGATATTAACGATTTGCCGTACATTCATCCTAGATTCCTTTCGGACAAGCGAAACAAGATAGGCAGATAGAATACCAAAGAGTGCTGCCCGTTGTGGCGTGAAGCCTGACATAATGGTCCCGATAATTACGATAAGAGGAATCAGCATATAACCGTCTCTAATTAGTAAATCCTTGAAGTGAGGTAATTCGGATTTAGGCAATCCAATAATCTTTAATTTCTTCGCTTCGAAATGCGTTCCTATGAATATACCCGTGAAATAAAGGATCGCTGGAACGACTGCCGCCAACATGATGGTCGCGTAAGAAACACCAAGGTATTCCATCATAATAAACGCCGCTGCCCCCATCATAGGCGGCATAATCTGTCCACCAGTAGAGGCCGCTGCTTCCGTAGCACCCGCAAATTCTGGCGTGAAGCCGGCTTTTTTCATCATCGGAATCGTGAATGATCCCGAGGCGACTGTATTTCCAACTGAACTGCCCGAAACTGTCCCTTGCAATGCACTCGCCACAACAGCCGCCTTGGCAGTTCCGCCCGTAAACCGTCCAGTTAAAGCGAAGGCGATGTCATTGAAAAACTTCCCGATTGGTGTATGAACAAGAATAACACCGAAAAATAGGAATAGATAAATGAACTTCGCTGAAATCTGTATGGGCGTCCCAAAGATACCACTTTCCCGGTACCAAAGATTTGTCGTAATCCGGTCCATTGAAAATCCGGGATGCGATAGAATCTGTGTCGGAATATATTTCCCTACAAGCGTGTAGATAATGGCCACACTTGCGACAATGACAATCGGCAAACCAACTGTCCTCCTTGTCGCCTCAAGAACCAAAGCGATTCCAAGGATAGAAATAATGATATCGATTGTGCTGTAACCTGATACCCGACTTTGCAAAATCGAATCGAAGAAAAAGATTTTATGATAGGTCACATACATCGCCGTAAATGCTAAGGTGACGTCATACCAAGGAACCTTTTTATGCGTATTTCTCCATTCCTTTTTTGCAGGATAAAGGAGATAGATTATCCCTAAAGCAGTACCAAGATGTACCGCCCCTTGTTTTTGTGAGGGGAGCGTACCAAAATAGCCCGTGTATAGATGAAAAACCGTAAGTGCAACGCCAAGAAATGTTACGACCCATGCCCATTTTCCAATTTTAGTGCGAAACTGATTTTCTTTATCGTACTTCTCTAGGATTTCTTGTGCGTCATTATGCTGTAGTTTTTTCAATTGGCGCCCCCCTCCTATTAGTCACGAGGTTTCATAATTTATTTTAAATCCTCAAGACTTTTAATCTTGGTCTTTTCCCGTGTGACAATCTGAATAACTTCAGGATAAATATGGCCGATAAATGCTGCATTTTTAACTTCGTGCCCTTCAAATTCGGCTTCCCCATTCAACGCTTGCAAGGCCGGAACGTGTACAGACATACCTAGATCCATATGTCCATCACGGATTGTGGATAAATTCTCCACAGAAGCGCCCGTTTCCGTATTCGTTACATGCATGCCATCGATATATTTGTTCCATAAGTTAGCCATTTCTCCACCAAGAGGATAATACGTGCCACCCTGGCTCCCTGTTCCAAGAATAAATTCTTTCTTCCGCTTCTTCGCAACGGCAGTGAGTTCTGCAACTTCATTATCAACGGTTAGCCCTTGTTCTTCGTAATATCTTTTCGCCCCTGGATGGATTAATAGGCCCTCTGCTCCGCGCAATGCATTTTCCAGGGTCATTTGTTTCGCTTGAGCATGTGTATTTTCGCTTGCGTTTTCAATCATACTTTTCGCAATCTCGTACCCTAGCTCCTCGTCGATTGTATCCGTGCTACCCACTAGAATCGCGTATGCAGTCACGGTTTCGATATCTTCCGTAAGAAAATCATACGTTTCTTTTGGGATTGTAAGTCGTCGATAACCTGAATTCTTTTCAATATGTTCAATCGCTTTATCCGACAGCCCAAGCATTTTCACATCACCCGCGGATGCTTGGAGGCTTTCGATACTTGCAGCCGGAAGTCCAAGAATCCCAATTGACACATCGATATTTCCATCTTGAACTCCGTCCGCAGCGTCCCCGAATCCTTCTTGGTATGCTTTGTAATCACCGTCCCCAATTCCATATCCCGCAAGAATCAACTTCGCGACATTATTCGTTTCACTCGCCGCTGGTCCAATCGCGATGTTTTTTTTCCCTCCGCCGCATGCAGATAAGACTAGTACTATTCCTATCACCAGGAAAAATAATACTTGTACTTTTTCCTTCCTCACTTTATAACCCCCTTGTTTAATTTCTAGATAACGTCCTGTGTGAACGCTTTCCAAATAAATAGGTAGATCAGTAGACTGGTAAGTTCATTTTACGTAGCAGCTGTTTGAAATATTCATGTTATCATCCAGTCATATATATAGGTCAGCGGTGTTTTTGTAACCATTAACATAAATAAACCAGTATTTCTACTTACTGAAACTTCCTCAATTCAAATACGAATAAGTAGTAGTTCCACATTCAGCTTTCGGCTTGAAGTTGATTGACTAGTAAAAAAATGGGGGATCATTATGAAACTTGAATCTCTTGAGAAGTCGTACTTACCATATTTCACTGATTTTGTGTATGAAAGTTACGTTTACGCTTATGCCCTCGAATTTCATATAGCAGCAGACACAAATGGCTATCAAATCACGGTCGATAAAAATTGACGTGGAACCAGTCGATGGTAGACCACGGGATTATGACTTTACCGTTCATGTCACGTATCAAAAAGACGGTGGCGACAAAATGAAAGCAGAGATAACGGGACTCGCAACTTGTCCGGAAGAAGGGAAAATAGGGAATATTCGCTACAATAAAGACTATTTTCTGTTTGGAGATATTTTGAGGGGCAAATGAAAACAATAATAGAAAACATGAAAAAGAGCTAAAACCATTATGGTTTATAGCTCTTTTTTTCATTCTAAACGGCGAGCACTTTGGGATTTTCTCTTCAGGTCTTTTCCTCTGAATAAATACTGGTGATATTTCTGGATTTACATTACATATTTATTAAACAATTAGTTAAGACACGTAGTTAAATGCCCGTCCGTCTATCCATTGCTCGAATAGGATGGTAAAGAATGGAGGTGAAAATATGAAATTTTACGATGATAATAATTATAGATGTAATAAATGTATGAACGACTGTTGCCCTTGCCAAAAACCATGCAGAAGATGCTGCAAAGGAGAGAGAGGGGCTACAGGGTCTACCGGTGCCACTGGAGTTACTGGCGCTACTGGCATTATGGGTGCTACTGGCGCTATAGGTGCTACTGGGGTTACTGGGGCTACTGGGGCTACTGGCGCTACTGGGGCTACTGGCGCTACGGGTGATATTGGGCCTACTGGTGCTACTGGTGATATCGGGCCTGCTGGGGCTACTGGAGATATAGGTGCTACTGGCGCTACGGGTGATATTGGGCCTGCTGGGGCTACTGGTGCAACTGGAGATATCGGTCCTGCTGGGGCTACTGGAGCTACGGGTGATATTGGGCCTGCTGGGGCTACTGGTGCTACTGGAGATGTTGGTCCTGCTGGCGCTACGGGTGCTACTGGTGATGTCGGTCCTGCTGGCGCTACGGGTGCTACTGGTGATGTCGGTCCTGCTGGCGCTACTGGTGCTATGGGTGATATCGGTCCTACTGGCGCTACGGGTGCTACTGGTGATGTCGGTCCTGCTGGCGCTACGGGTGCTACTGGTGACGTTGGTCCTGCTGGCGCTACGGGTGCTACTGGTGACGTTGGTCCTGCTGGTGCTACGGGTGCTACTGGTGATGTCGGGCCTGCTGGCGCTACGGGTGCTACTGGTGATGTCGGGCCTGCTGGCGCTACGGGTGCTACTGGTGACGTTGGTCCTGCTGGCGCTACGGGTGCTACTGGTGATGTCGGGCCTGCTGGCGCTACGGGTGCTACTGGTGATGTCGGTGCTACTGGAGCTACGGGTGATATCGGTCCTACTGGGGCTACTGGTGCAACTGGAGATATCGGTCCTGCTGGGGCTACTGGAGCTACTGGAGATATAGGTGCTACTGGAGCTACGGGTGATATTGGGCCTGCTGGGGCAACTGGCGCTACGGGTGATGTCGGTCCTGCTGGGGCTACTGGAGCTACTGGAGATATAGGTGCTACTGGAGCTACGGGTGATATCGGGCCTGCTGGCGCTACTGGTGCAACTGGTGATGTCGGTCCTACTGGCGCTACGGGTGCTACTGGTGCTACTGGTGATGTCGGTCCTGCTGGCGCCACGGGTGCTACGGGTGATGTCGGTCCTACTGGCGCTACGGGTGCTACTGGTGATGTCGGTCCTGCTGGCGCTACTGGCGCTACGGGTGATATTGGGCCTGCTGGGGCTACTGGTGCTACGGGTGATATCGGACCTGCTGGTGCTACGGGTGCAACTGGTGATGTCGGTCCTGCTGGCGCTACTGGTGCTACGGGCGCTACGGGTCCAGCCAGTGGATTATCCCAATACGGGTATATTTACAACACAGGTGCTCAGGTGGTAGCTATAGAAGCTGATGTTACATTTGATACAAATGGAATAATTACACCTGGAATTACGCATGCCCCTGGAACCTCACAAGTTTTATTTACAACTCCGGGAGACTACCAGGTTACTTTTTCCGTGTCGGGTGTAGAACCCAGCCAATTCGCACTATTATTAAATGGTGCAATGGTTCTAGGGACAATTTATGGTTCAGGAGCAGGCACTCAGCAGAACAACAATCAGTCTATTATGACTGTAGCAGCAGGTGATTTTCTAACACTCAGAAATCATTCTTCTTCGGCTGCAGTTACCCTTCAGACTTTGGCAGGAGGCACACAAATAAACGTCAACGCCTCTATTGTCATAATAAAATTAAATTAGTTTTGAAAAATAGCGGATCCTTGCAATTTCAAAGGGTAATTGTAAAGCATTTTTTTAGCTTACAATTCTAATTTAATAGGCAACAAAAATAAAAGAGATCGTCTTTCCATTGCAATTGTAGCAATGGAAAGACGATCTCTATTTTTTATTTATTTATTCAAAAACGATGCTTTTTTCAATGTTTCCGCCAAAACACGCGCTCCGATATCAAGCGCTTCCTTGTTAAACGTCATGTCGGGATGATGGAGCCCTGGACCAAGATCTGCCCCGATGCCAATCATAGCGGCTTTTAAATTCGGATTATGAATCGTGTAGAAATGGAAATCATCACTGCCTGATGTAATGACGTCGGGTGCGTATCCTTCTTCCCCGACCGTTGCCAAAATAGCTTCCCGGGCAATAATTGTCGCTTCTTCGGATACTTCTGCAGCCGGCGTATAATCACTCCATGCCAATTCAATTTCCACACCGTGCATCTGTCCAATTGCTTGAATCCCTTTGGAAATACGTTCCTTCAGCTCCCCCAATACCACATTCGATTGTGCTCTGGCATCGATTGCAAACGACGCAGTTCCAGGAATAATATTGAGACTATCTCCGCCCGCCTGCACTTTTGTCAGTTTTGCTGAGTACGCTTCGTAAGGTGAAAAATGGATTGTTTTCACAAACTGTGCAATCGCAAATAACGGATCGAGTGCATTGTTTCCTTGCTGAGGACGTGCACCATGCGCATCGTCACCAATGATTTTCCCCTCAAGGAACACCGCCGCCCCGTGATGAATTGCTGGTGTCACTTTTCCAAATGGAATTTCTTCCTGTGGGCGCAAATGCACACCAAACAAATAGGAAACGCCGTCGACCGCTCCTCGCTCAATCATCGAGTTTGCACCATTGCCTTTTTCTTCTGCTGGTTGGAAAATAAATCGGATCCGGCTGCCCAGTGCCTCCTGTTGTAAATAACTCAGCGCGCCTAACACCATTGATATATTCGCATCATGCCCACAAGAATGATTCGCCTTATAGACGCCGCCGACTTCCTGCCACAATGCATCAATGTCGGCGCGTACCGCGATAACTCGGTCGCCTTCACCTATTTCTGCGATTACCCCAGTCACATCGTCAAATTTATGGTGGTATACATTCATTTCCGTTAAAATTTCTGCCAATTTCGCAGTTGTCTCTACTTCTTTCCAGCTCACTTCTGGATAGGTATGAAAATGTTCGAACCATTTCCCAATTTTCTCTTTGACTACCAAATAAAACACTCCAATCATTCTGCAGTTCATCGTTATATTATTAAACACTTCACATCTTTCAGAATAACCTATTTTCCGGGAAATATAAAGTTATAGTAGTGATAGTTATGATTGGTTCGCAAGCTATTATATTCCGTTGCCCCCCTCAAAACCAAT
>NZ_JACFTD010000034.1 GCF_014282005.1 Sporosarcina sp. BP05
TTTTCAGTCCTTTATTATCGGAAAGTTCGTGTTTGACGTTCGGAATCATGTCATGCATGTAGCGAATTGCCCCTAAGTCATTTTTGAGTGTTTTCGGTGCGACGCCTTCAGCTTGTCGCTGCTGGATATAGGCCACTACATGTTTATCTTGTAAATTCCGCAAGTTTTTCATCTTGAATTTCTCGTCTAAAAACCCGACGAAATTTCGGCAGCTGCTTTCATACCTAGCACGAGTACCGAAAGAGTTTGCTCTTGTATGCCGATAAATTTTCTCCATCTGCGCCATGATCGGTGACGTTCCTTTCGTCATATTTCCATCTCCCTTTTAAAAAAGTGCATAGCTCACCCGCTGGCATTTTCGGGTGTCCTCAGGACTTCCTCAAATACTGAAGGTTAAAACTAAAATACAAACCCAGAGATAACGGTATTTACGGGTGTATTTTCGGCTTTTTGGTACAGCTTTCTCTTTGCCCGAATTGCACTTCAGATTTTTATCACTTCGTTCAAAATCTGTGTCGTGCTCATTTGGCTAACGCCAAATAGCGGGCAAAGAGAAAGCTGTACCCCGTATCCAATTGTGTGTGTGAGTATTGAATGGAACATCCCCTAACGGGTTGGCTTTGCCACGTTCCAGTGAACTGCCATCAGGCAAGCATATCGCTCAGGTCTTTGACCTCGTTCACTTCCTGCCGGAATTTATTAACCGCCCCAAGCGTGGCGATCGGCTCTATTCGTCAGCCTGCATTACGAATGCTTATACGCGCATCAACGTCCATTCTATTAGCGACAAAGTCGCAAGTCAGCCAACATTCGCTGATTGCCTTATCTGAAAGCGAAGTTATTTTTTTCCACCCTTTTTGTTCAGCCCCAAGTCCCGTCTACGCAATATTTAAACCACTCGCCATTTGCGAAATGAATGTTTAAATACTTGTTGGGAATAACCTTTTCAACTTTTGTATTTTCCCCTTTTCCATACTTTTTTTCTTCCTCTAAACCCATTGCATTCACATGCTGTTTGTACACCTTTTTAAATAGTTTTTGTTCATTCTCCGCTAATTTAGCTAACATATTTCCTCTCTCCTTTTCGAGTTTTGTACCCATTTTGAGCACTCCATTTTTTATGATTTGTTGTACTTTACTGCAAAATGCAGCATTTGATAACACTTATTTTTGGACGCAAAAAGACCTTTGGTATCTGATTTTTTCCGTAGCAAAATAGGAGTCTAGTTTGCGTACGCCACAATCAGCCCAAAGGCCTGTCATTAGTCATCACTGCCGAGTCCCGCATGGGTCTGGCTTTTAAAAGTTAAAGTAAGTTTATATGCTGTTAGTTTATCAGTTTTCTTTAGAGTTTTCAAATACTTTGTTGATTCGGTTTAAAAAAATCCAGTTGACCCTGTTTTTGTTATCTTTTAACTCTCATATAGATGCGGTGACATAACACCAGTTCACGGCAGTAGTTAACTTCATTACTCAATAAGAAACCCTGTAAAGGCAGCCGTATCTTTACTAAAGCACCCGTTACTTCAATAAAAATGAAGGTTTGAATTCATGCGTTATTGTAACATGAGCGTAACAAGATGAAATGTATCGTTTGGGATTCGATTTCAATTGAGGTGATGGCTTACTAGCATGTTGGTTTGAGAAATTACGTTTTGATAAAAAAAGATTAACAGAAAAAGGAGTAAATTCATGTTCAAAAAAAGTATTGGATTCTCATGCCACCTTTTCTGATACTAGTAATAGTCTCACTTAACACAGGAAATAATCTTTATGGATTTTTAGCAATAATTATTTTCTGGATTATTTATTGTTTTTGGGATCATATTTAAAAAAAGAAACGGGCCAAAAAATGATGTCATTCAATTTATTATCTTGAAAGTAACTGCGGTTACTTTTTTTATTGGCCAATTTTAAATATGTGACATTAGACAATTTCATTTTCCATAAAACAGAATATATAAAATGTTTTGTTCTTTTCTGGGAATTATTAACTTAAGTATGTTAGTATAAAAATAATCTGACAAATCTATAAAAATATAATTCAAATATAGGGAGGTAACTTATTTTGTCTTCTTATGAGGCCTTTAATTATGTTAGATATGAATTTGTTTTTGGGTTGCTGTGATTAGTATTTCATTTATTTGTGTTGTGGTTTCAGCTTTAAATTTTATCATGTTAGGAGCTTCTGCTGATGAATTGAATATCGGAGTTGAATATATAAATGCAAATATGTTTATCGCAATTCTGTTTTTAGCTCTTATTAATTCTGTGATTCCCTATGTTGGTAAAAAGAAGGGGGGACGATAATGTACAAAAAAATGATATAAGTAAGGTAAATTTATATTAAATTTTTTCAAAAAAAAGGGGGATTGTGAAATGAACCAGAAATCAAAGTTATTGGTTTTGTTTTTTCTTTCATTGTTAATGGTATTTAGTATGATATCTCCATCATTATCTTATGCTGTAGCTATAGATGATAAAGTGTCTATAATTAAGATTGAAACTGATGATGGTTATAAAGTAGGGTTTGGAACTCCTATAATTTCATCAAATTTAGATTTATCTTACACGAAAAAAATGAAAAAAATCGAAAATAGTATTGAAAAAGTTGAAGGAAATACAATTGAACAGAAAATCATTTTGGATTCAACACTTTCTAATTTTACTATTGAGGTTCCGTTAGATTTGCAAAATGGAGAATATATAGTTCTTGGAAAAGATGATCAGGGGAATTCAGATGGTGCGGCAATGATTTATAACGAACAAAATGAATCTATTGGAATTCTTTCAGCGCCAATATTGGGAAGCGATAAGAACTACAAGATAGTTTCTGTAGATACAAAAAGTAGAGATACATTAAAATTCAGACTAGAATCCGATGGATTGAATGAATCCACTAATATGCTAATAACATTAGCTGCTACTACTTATGCTACTTATTTTTCTGCTGGTTCATGGGTTTATAGGGGGACAGAATTGTCCTTGAGGTTAACACACAAGCCTTATCTTTTCAGTGGTACGACTAATGATAAAATTCTGAAATTGTCGGATTCTTGGGGTAAAGTAGTTAGTACGCATTCGGGATCGAGTAACTGGAAAAATGCAGCTGGTTTATCTGATCAGTATGCTTGTCACTATGGTTATGCACCGTATGAAAATCCTTGGCATATAGAACCCTGGAGACCGAATGTGGGTATGACTCAAACAATAAAAGATTTTTGTAATCCAGAATAATAATCCTTAGGATTATTTATTGAAAGAGTAGCTTCGGCTGCTCTTTTTTTATTTAGCCAAAAGAAAAAATGGGAAACATCAACGATGAATGGAGATAAGAATAGCACATCGTGGTGCGGGCTCTCCGAGGGTGAAAAGAAAGAAGTCCGTCACGCTAGCGTGACGGACTTATGTTTGTCCTTTTATTAACTAAAATTACTTTTAAATACGCTCTCCTTTTTTGCCTAATAAAACTGATAATCCAATAAAAATATACGGATATGATAAAAGCGTCAATTCTAGAAAACCTAATCCAAATAACGAAGAATGCTCATCCGCATAATTACCACTATCTACCATATATTTACCGATTAACAAATAACTAACAATGGATAAGAAAACAAATAGTAGTCCAATCACATTAAATTTAAATTTTTTGATTGTATATAAAAAGACTGGTATATAAATCAAACCTAGTAAAATTAAAAATAAGAAAATATACAACGGCTCGTGAACTCCCACTAAAACACCCCCTGTAAAATCATACCATTTTCTTCCTCATAGGAATAGGTAAGGTTTTGAAGTTATCGCCACCTTTACCTCTCCTTCACACCGTACGTGCGACTTTCACCGCATACGGCGTTCCAACTAATCCAATTCAATTAATCATCAACACTTCTGATTATAACAATATAGTCCAGGTGTCTCAATTCTTCCGTTTCAATAAGTCGGTGCCTCCCTTGGGAGGTGAACCTCTTTTAGTCTCGCGAGAACCTTATTAACCGGTAAAGATTTGCCTTGCATGATTAAGTGATTCTTCATTAGTCTAGTGGCTATCCCTCCATGTGGATTAGACATTTCATCGGTACTGTACCACCACTTTCGCTGATATAAAAATAAGTTATACAATAACTAGTCCGTTAGTTGAATAAGGAATTTGATCGCTAAACGAGTTTGTATGCTGCATGTACTGTAGGTTAACATAACGCCGGTTCACGGAAGTAGTTAACTTCATTACTCAATAACAAAAAGCTGCTACGAAAGACAGCCAATACTTAAACTAAAGCAACCCTTTAGTTACTTCTCTTTTGGCACGGATTAGCGTGCTTTTAGAAATCCCTGTAATTTCTTCTACTTGCGTATAGGAATTCGTTTCCAATAGCTGTAAAGCGTGTGCTACTTGCTTTTTAGTGAATTTCTTCGGTCTACCTTCACGGAAATCAGGATTCTGCTTCGCAATGGCTTTCCCCTCTGCTAATCGTTCAACTATCATATCCCTGTCAAATTCCGCAATAGCTGATAACATTCTTAAAATTAATCTGCCCATTGATGTATCTTCTACAAGTCCCATATTTAATATGTGAACCTTGATTCCTTTTGAAAGCAATTCTTTGATTAGATTTACCCCATCCTCTGCCGATCTTGCAAAACGGTCTAGCTTCGTAACTACCAATGTATCCCCATTTTTCAGCAATGAAAGTAACTCTACAAATTGGGGACGATCCGCTTTAGTTCCAGTGAATTTCTCGGAATAGATTTTGTCGCAACCTTCACTTTCCAACGTCTGCAGCTGTAACTCTAAATCTTGTGACGCTGTACTTACACGACCATAACCATATTTCATATGTATTTGTCCCCTTTTTGCAGTTCACTTATGACAATTAGTTATGACACCACTTGATGCCTTGATATTACTGCATCCCGAAAACGGTGTCAATACCTCTAAGTTGTGACACCTTTAATGAATAAAAAAGTCTCCCTTTATAAATAAAAGGGAGACTTTTTACGAATCTAACATATTTACATTGTGTTAGATTTATTAGTTTTTTGAGTGCACTTTAATACATCTACTGCTCTAATTCAAGTTTGGATGCTGCATGCACCCCAAGTAGACATTTTCTTATAGAATTTTCAAAATCCCCATTTTTCCGGGGTCAATTAATCAAAAAAACACCCGTTAAGATGGGTGTTTTTTGTTCTTTATCCAATATAAATCGTGTTACTATGACTCACTTTTAACATAACTAGTTTTAAGTGGCTGATTAATGCATCTTAGAATATATTTTTTATCTTGTATATATGAGCAAAAAAAGTGCATACAGCGAGAAATGATTGATGTAATCAATTTACACTATAAAAAAGAAGAAGTACCAAGACCATAAATAAAGTAAGCTTCCACCAAAAAAGATACTAATTAAAATTGTTAGAAATACTGAAGACTTTTTCTCTGGTATTTTACGGATAGAAACAAAGAGTAATATTAAAAATAAAAGGGATATTATTGTGAGTTCTATTAGCACATTGAAACCCCCTTTTCTATTTTAACTAAAAAGTGATTCTTCCGTAGAAATATCCTGAATCTAAATATGCATCATACATTGCTTTTCCTTCTGCATATGCGATTGCACTTGAAACGATCGTTAACAATCCAGCTACTACTTTTGTCCAGACAGGTTCCGGTACTAGATATAAAAGGGTAATTGTTGAGAGAATCCCAGTACCAACCTTAACTACAGCTTGATCCTTGCTAGCCATAAATCTATCTACTGATAATTTGTAACTGTTTAAAGCCGAAGCATTAGTAGATTTCTCAACCGGATTTTTAGAAACAGTAGGACGTAGTGTTGTAAGCCAAATGTAATCTCCATTATAAGAATAAACCCAATAGCCGTAGCTATCACCTAAACTTTTTGATCTAATTAAAGTTCCGTTATTAGCTTGTGTTTGAAGTGATGCTGCTGATTGTAAATCGTCAGTCATTAATTCCTCAATTATTAAATTTCGTTCCAAATCATATGTTTCATATTTCATTTCATCTGTCTTTTTATAATATGTAGCAACATAAATATTTTTGTCATCTTTTGTTTCAACGGATTTTATTTCTCGGTTATCAACTAATATTTTTGCAGTTATTCCATCTTCCAAAACGATTTCATTTTCTAATGATACAGTTTCCTCTGCATGAACATGGAATAACGGAACTACAATCATAGCAAATAGAGCCATAAATGTGGATAAAAGAATTTTCGTGATTTTCATTTTCATTTCCCCTTTAATTACAAGTAATAGCTTGTAAGTGATTTTCATCAGCTTTCAAACTTTTTTAAAAAAAACTAATAAGACTTATTACTGTAGAATCAACCCTGATTTAAATTAACTACCAGTCAAAATCCAAATATCAACAAGAACTTGTATCCATTCCATTACATAACCACCACCTATCTCCAATAACTTTAAAGGATAAATGAGATTATATGACGAAATATTCCATATGTAATAAAAGAACGGAGAGATAGGGATGCATTTTGGAAAAGAATTTAAAAAGATTCGAAAAAATAGAACATACAGCCAAACGGAATTAGCGAGTGGTATTATTTCGCAAAGCACCTATTCAAAATTTGAAGCTGGAATAAGAGATGTAGATGCGAGCATCTATCTTCAATTGCTTCATCGCTTGAATATTTCAGCGGATGAGATTGATTATATTCAGAATGGCTATAGTTACGGACAAAAACAAAATCTTATTCATAAATTATTTTCGATAAATTACAATCACACGGAACATCTACGTAGTTTAAAGCGCCAAGCAGTCGATTTTTTAGAAGAACAGTATGACCAAGATATAAAGAATGTCTACTTAATATGTGAAGCATTTATTCAACTATATGATACCAAAGATATAGAAGTAGCCAAAAATATAGTGGGTCCAATTTGGGAAAGTGTGTCAAAATATGGACAATGGTATCTAAATGATATCCGTATTATCAATACCATTTTATTTTTATTTCCAGTAGACATTGCAATTAAGTTCACAGAAACAGTATTAGTAAGATTGGATACATATAAAGACTTTCGGGATGTAGCAAGACTGAAGATAGCATTTAAGATTAATCTCTCTCTGTTACTTATCAAAAATAAAAATTATGTAAAGGCACTTACAATTATTGTAGATTCATTACAATGTGACAAAAAAAAGATGAATTATTCCATTTTGGCGCTCCATTTTTCAAGAGAAGCCATTTGCAGAGCTAATATACAGAGAGAAGGATCAGCAGAGCTCTTGGAAAAAGCACGACAGCTATTGATACTTTATGATGATTACGACTATTGGGAACGCATTCAGCTAGAATTTAATTATTATACTTCGCCAGAAATTAAAAGAGATGATACCCGTAAATAGATAAAAAAGTCTCCCTTTCTAAATAAAAGAGAGACTTTTCGTAAATCTAACATATTTGTCTACTCCTAGATTGAGAAGTATTTTGAGTGCACTCAAATAGATCTGTTGCTCTAATTCCAGTTTGGATGCTGCATACACCACTAGTAGACATAACAACAGTTCTCGGAAGTTGTTTCGAACGCATTTCGAGGGGAAAACCCCCGAGTGACAACAAACCAGCTCCTACCGGCCTCTGGACACCGTATACAGCGTTTATACATCGTTGAGTTGACGGGCTTTCTGAAAATCGTAGGGCACGCTGAAATGAATAAATATACAGATTTACCGAAACGATAAGCAGGCCAAAAAAACGCCCTGATTTGGGATCCATGATCTTTTTACCATCACGTCTTTTAAATGCTTCTGCGTGCTTTATATGCCATTTGACGATATTTGCAGAGTAAAGTGCCCAAAAACTTTTTAATAAGCCTGTACAAGCATTGTATACGCTCTAATGAAGTCTACGAGCGTGGAATACTTTGCTTTCGGTGTTTTTTTGACCAATATTTAGTTGGGTAGCGTTCAATCGTGTACTTAATGCGTACATATCTTGAAATTTGGTTCGACCGGAAACTCTTGGAAGACGTCACCAAATAAGGTTTTGCTGATAAGTTCACGCAAAACGCCATCATAGTATCCCGTTAAATTTTTGATTTTCTTGTTTTTCGTTGCTTGTGTTGTAATCCGTAGTGCCTGTAAAGCTAAATCCTCTAATAGTTGGCCTTGATCTTTATGCATTTCAAACTTCATTAGTCTGATTGACTTGGCTTTGTAGATACCGAATAGACGGCTTGCAACCGATTGATCTCCTGTACTGTTTGAAAGAATTGATTTAAATCGATTGTAAAGTGACGGCTGCGAAGCATACGTATCATGGAATGATAGATTTTGTTGTTTAGAGTTTAAGGGAGTTTCTTTGTCGGGACATTTGGTTGGGACATTTTCTATTTTAGATGGTTCAAGGCGTATAAAAACGATAGCATTTGATGACCTTCTTTTGTCTCCATTATGCCTTTTTAAGGAATGCTGTTGAATGGTCCCTAATGATTCAAGCTGTTGGCATGCCCTGGTGACTGTTTTTCGACTGATGCCTAATTCTGCGGCTATCTTGGATTTACTGCGGTATGATACCCCGTAATACTTGCAAGAATAACGATGCAATATGTCTAGTACTCGGTAGGTTGAGCGTGTTAAGTCTTTGCCGTGACGTTCACGGATTAATTTTGTATTGGCGTTTAGTTCATCAATTGTGAAGAATGGTTGTAATAATTGGTAGGTTTGTGGTGTGTTTAATAGTGTCATTTTAACCGTTCCCTTCTATTAGGAACAAAAAAAGCGGAAGTCTGCCCGTAAATCATGGCATAACTCCGCTTTTGCGTTTGGTTCTTGAAATTGTCGGTTGTTGTGAGTATAATGACAATATCAGAAGTTGCAGCAAGGGATTTAGCCGTAGTAGGATACGGTTAAACGGTTTTTATCGGACTCCAATCCGGTTCAAACACGCTGGGCTTCTATTTTTTTGTGTCCGTTCATCATTGCGATGGTACTAGCATACACGATAAATGGATAAACTTGCAATCTCTTATTTTCGTTTTCCGAATAATCTACCGAATAACCCTGGCTTTACTTCTGCTTCCTTGACTTCCACCGCTGCTGTTTCTTCCTTTGCTTCTTCAATCGCCTGTAACGCTAATTGAAATGCCTGCCGTTCTTTTACCCGTTCAGCCCGATCATCAGCCGCTCTGGCTTCGATTAATGCCGTCTGAGCCTCAATCATCCCACGTAGTTCTTTTATTTCCGTCAAAGCCTCACGCAATAGTTCACCGTCGTTCTTGGCCAACGTAAAGCCCGCTTCCCGCTTTGTCTCCTGCTCGCCCTTCATGAGTAACGCCGCTTGCTCGGCAGCCCGCTCGATCGTCATGCCACCCGCCAGTAACTTCCGTAAGTGTCGAAATGCAGATACGTCCGATTCCGTATAGATGCGGTCGCCCTTATCGTCTTTCTGAACATTCCCGCCGTACTTTTCCACGGCAAGCGCATACTTCCTCATGCTGCTCGCGCTGACCCCGATTAATTCGGCTACTTGTGCTGTCTTGAATACGCTCTCTAGCGTCATGACACCCGCCCCTCTCTGCCCGTTACCGCCAATTATACGGAAATGCCTTAACTATCGCAATTTATGACGGTAATATCGCCGGGAATCGGCAGGAGAACGGCGCTCGGTTAGGACGATAATTTGACGGGAATTGCGAACGGGTATTACCGCCTTAGTTGATGAACTATCGACTAATTATCCTTATATGCGTTAAAACGGCTCTGTCCCATCACGTAAAAGCGACAGTCACATAACAGATTGGGTTTCTATTCCAATCAATGTTAGTATTTCCTTATTGAACTAACGGGGCAGTTTAGTGCAAGATGATGATAAAATATATAATAAAAAAGGGATGAGAAATAAAATGAAATTTTATGTTGCATCTAGTCTTAATAATATTGAAACTGTTAGGTATGTTAGTGAAAAATTAAAAAGTAAGGGATTCATCCATACATATGATTGGACTCAAAATGAAAGAGTTTCAACCATTAACCAACTAAAGGAAATAGGTCAAAAAGAGAAAGATGCGATAATCGAGGCAGACTTTATAGTAGTTTTATTACCAGCTGGAAAAGGAAGTCATATTGAATTTGGAATTGCATTAGGTCAAGGTAAAAAGATTTATCTTTATTCGCTTAATGAAGAAGTTAATAACATTGAAACCACTAGCACTTTTTATCATCTACCTGAAGTTGAAAAATGCATTGGAACCATTGAAGAATTAGTTGATATTGTTTCTTTAAATTCTAAGGTTTGTTGAACTAACGAAGCAGGTTAGTGAAATGATAAAATTGGAACTTTAACCAATATATAACGTCGAATTCACGTATGGAGAATTGTGTGGAATGTGCAATTTATTTTTGAAAGGGGAATTTAGAAGTGATGAAAAAAGCTATATTTTCAGGAATTGTATTTTGTTCAATCTTGTTAGTTGGATGTAATACAACCGAGGTATTAGAAAGCGAGCAGGAAGTAGTAGTTTCTCAGAGTGACTGGGAAAATGATGGAGTACCAAATTTAATATCTGGATTATCTAATGAAATAACAGTATCTATTACAGAGCAAACGGAACTTGAAAGTGATTCACTAGCAATAACGGTAGGTGGTGGTGCTGATGAATTAACAGTTTCTGTAGGTTTCCCAAAGGATGCAAAAATTGATGATACGTTGATTCAACAAATAGTTGAAGATACTATTAAGAATGTTTCAGAAACAGAAACAGTTAGCGAAGAAAAAATAAAAGTGAAATTAAAACTAATAATCGAGAAATACTAAGAGTGAAGTTCTTAAAGGATACAAACTGCCTTAAAAATAAAGTAGTTTTATAAGTATGTGAATAAATGTACTTAA
>NZ_JACFTD010000035.1 GCF_014282005.1 Sporosarcina sp. BP05
GCCCCTACCCTCATAAAGATAAATGCATTTCGACTAACGTCTTATAGCAAACGTTTCAGGTAACAGCCTTTGTTTCAACGTTCTTTACTTTCCAAGTCCCTTGCAACATAGCTATCAGTTCAAGACGTAGGTGCTTCCTTTAAGCCTGTGAGCTGGATACCACCATTGTTCGGTATAGTGTATTTCAGAGGGCCAAGTTTTACTTTACACCACTCACCCCATCGTACGATGGGACATAGCTTTCACTATGTTCAAACTATAGACCCTTAAATTCAGAAGTTCGTCAGTTCCTTTTACACGGGAACATACTCACCATATCTAGTTTTTCAGCCATCCGGCATATCAGTTGGCATACCTTTTTCTAAAGAATGGCTTCAGCCTTCCTTCTGCCGACTCTACCTGTACTTCGAACCCTATGAACTGTCATTCATAGCGCACGCAGGAGTATTGATGAGATAGTTTCAGAAAACATGGTTTCGTCATTCCTATCTTCCGTTGCAAAGTTGATATTTATATCATAAATCCCCTGTGTTTTCATGCCGAAGGCATTTATCACAGAACTTGTCGAACTGGCCCGTTTGTGGCACAACAACGGTTCAACAATTGATCCTTCTCACTTGCTAGTTTTACTGTACTTTCCTATTCATCCAATATACACCACAGGTTAACGTAACAACAGTTCACGGAAGTAGTTTACTCCATTACTCGATAAGAAAAAGCTGCCCTGTAAAGGCAGCCGATTGTTTAACTAAAGATACCCGTTAGTTTAAGAAAATTTTCTTATTTTTCATTATTTACCTTGTCAATCTTGCTGGAAAACGTAGTCATCAAAACTATAAAAACAGGTAATAAACTCCATAAAAAGAATCCCCATTGATGTGTGATTAATGAAAGCACTAAGAAGAAAACAAGGACCCCAATTGAAATGTAAACAGTACGCTTCTGATATTTCTTCACCTTGAACACACCTTTCCGAATAATCAAAGTATTATCGTTAATTTTAGCGCACATTCTTCCATTTATTATACAACACTCTTCAACTAACCTGCCCGTTAGTTCAATTAGAAAAAAGAGCTCCCTAAGAAGCCCCTGTTGTTGAAGTAAAGCACACGTTAGTTTAAGTACATTAATTCACAACGATTTTATTTGTAATTGGAAAGTAGTCTCCCTCTTCAAGAATCTTCCTTCCAATTATTCCAAGCCAACCTAATTATCTTAATAGTATGTTTTGTTTAATGCGTTGAATATTCATTAATTAAATTAATGAAACTTTTAGATGAAATGGAACGTAAAGGAATAAGTCAATTTAGTAAAGGGAGATGAAATTTATGAATATCGCCAATAAAGCTTTAGTTTCATTTTGTATACTTCTATTAATTTTTATTTTATCAGCCTGTAAGCAAACTGAACAATCCCACGAGAATATAAATACGAAAAATGAACAATCTCACGAGAATACAATTCTGGAAAATGAACAACACAATATATCTTATTCTTTTAAAAACCCCAATACAGGGCAAGAATTTAATATAATTCATGCTTACTTGCTATATGAAGATTATTTTGCAACTGTTAAAGATAATCCAGATGAATCACACTATAAATTATATCAACAGGGAATTATAAAACCTATATATAAAGCATGTTTTAAAGACGCAGAACATCCGGTCAATCCACTTGAATGGACTCCCAAAGAAAGTGATTTTGATAGTATTGAGAAACAAATTGAATCAATGAATAAAGATCATTTAAATGAGGTATTTGAGGAATCACTTGTTAAATCCTCAGACATACTTTCATCAGATAAAAAAACAACGGTATGTATATTTCCTAAAAATGAAATTTTACCTTCTGACATGATGACAATTGGATCAGGGAAAATTATAGTCTCTTACAGTAAGTTTGATAATTCTTATAAACCAGGCATATCCCATGAATATCATCATAGTGTTTGGATCAGAAAACATTATACGGAAAATTATTTTCTAACAGGATTAGATCATTTTATATTGGAAGGGCAGGCCTTGATGTTTGAAACCTTAGTGTATCCCGATTTAAATAATACGCATTATGTGGTTGACGAAAGATTTAACAAAGAATATTGGAGCAGGATTGAACCATATCTTGAGAGGGTTGCTCCCCGGGAGATTACTGAAATGATAATAGGGGGCTTTAATGGTCTCCCTTATGCTTATGGCTATAGTGAAGGATACAAAATGGTTAGATCTTACTTAAATATGCATCCTAATATGACAGTAGAAGAATGGACTTCTAAAAATTCTGAGGAAATATTTAAAGAGGGAAACTTCAGAGCTAACTACGAGTAATTTTCTTTATTAAAGGTCTACAAAACTTTATGTGTCCTTTTCTAAAATGTAGAAAAGGATTTTTTTGTTTATATTCATAAAACTCTTCTTTCACTACCCTGCCCCGTTAGTAAAAACACTCCTCAGTGTCTATAATTCTATTAAATTGGCAAGAATCCCTTTAATATTACTATTTTAGGGGGAATGGAATTGTTACTGCCAAAAGCATGGTCTTCGTTTGAAGCTGATAAACGAATAGAGGGTTTTTCACCACAAACGTTGAAGATCTATCATTTACAGTCTTTGCTACTAATTGGTTATTTTAAGGATGTTGAGATGGAATTGCTGGATACAAAACAACTGAAGGAATATCTTGCTATATCCGGCAAGCATTTAAAACCAGCCAGTCTTGCACATCGTATCCGCTTTATGAAATCGTTTTTTCGTTGGTCTCATGAAGAAGGCTACCTAAGTAAGAATCCAACTTCCAAAATTAAAGAGCCTAAGGTAGGGAAGCGGATACCCAAGTATTTAACCGAACGGGAAATTGAACACCTTCGTGAATCCTGTCATTCCCCAATGGAAAAAGCGATTTTTGAATTCACGTTTTCTACCGGTTGTCGAATTGGAGAAATAGTTGCGTTAGAAAAGAACCATATTAATTGGTCCAATCAATCCGCAATCGTTAGAGGTAAAGGGGATAAGGAGAGGGAGGTTTATTTTAATACACGTTGCGACATATGGCTTAAACGCTATATTGAAAGCCGTAATGACAATAATCCTGCTATCTTTGTGACAGCAAGGCAGCCACATAAAATGAGTGTCGCACAAATGCGATACATCATCAAGCGGATTTCGAATCGTGCTGAAATCAATAAAGAGATTCAACCACACCAACTTAGACACAGCTATGCAACTCATTTGTTGAATAATGGAGCTCCTATTGAAGTCATACAAAGTCTTATGAGGTATGGGAAAAGTGAAACCACAAGGATCTACGCTCAATTAAGCGGTAGGCTAAGGAAAGAGTATTATCAGAAGTACTTTTAAATGTAAAAAGGAGCAATGTCTTAAAAGACGTCGCTCTACTTGACTAAAGCACCCGTTAGTGCAACAATATTTTTCAACTCTCCCGTCTACATTGTATAAGGGCTTCTTTATCAGAAATACCTTTTTGTATTGTAACTTTATTTATTTTAACACCATTTTCTGGAGTATCAGTCAACGTGATATGGATTCTATCATAGGGAGTGTCACCATGGTGTGCACTATAATTTAACGCACTTGCATGAACGATATGTCTTCTTGTATCACCATTTATTCTTTCAACTTTATCTATCTTTGGACACATGATAAAATCTGAGTAAGTTTTGTCGAGGTAGGAAAAATATCTGGTATATAAAGTTTCTTCAAGCAACTCATCTTTAGGTGCCCCAACACTTTCATATTTCCATCCTACCAAGAGCCAATCATACAGGTCTTGCGACTTTAATCGAGTTTTCACTTGATTCTGGGTATATATTACCTCGCCATCTGCTATGGTACATGTTTTTGTTTGATTTTCGGAAATACAATTATAGGCAGGTTCGATAACCGCAACATCCCCGTTTCTCATTTTTATTTTCAACATCGAGACTGTGGGGGGGTTATTTAAATTTAACTCAGTTGCTCCTTCGGAAGGACTTGATGTGTTTATCCATTTAACAACCTTATCGATGATCACTTCTTCATATCCATCATTTCCCTTAAATATACGAGATCCCCCGTTTAAACTGTTTACTTGAACAGATAAAACATCCTCTGCTTTTAATTTGGGTTGAATATTAGCCTTTGCTAATTGTATTGAGGAAAAAATTCCAACAAACACCAGGACTAGTACGACTAACTTCTTCACGGTTTAACGCCACCTTTGGATGTAAGTATTGTAGGTATCTTCCCCTTATATTAAAAATAAATACCGAAATAACAGCTGCAAACCAGTCAGATTCCTATTTAAAAAAGTTCGTCATTTGACAGCCTCCGTTTTTAAACTAACCTGCCTCGTTAGTTTAAAAAGGACTCTAATGGTCTTATCTAACAGTCGTTATTGAATTGAGTTAGCAATTTCAAACAATGTATCAGGCGTTACCTTAGACACCCTTTTGTCTATCCCAAGCATATATTGCCAATTACCATTTTCGAAAACGAAAAAATTGAATAATTGGTGTTCAACATAAATGGCTTTCTGTCCATTTTTAAGTGTATAGGCTTCCTGATTACCTTTATCCTTAAAAATTAGTTTATTTTTCAAGGGGCGAATATTAATTTTATAATGATTTTCTACTGCCTTTTCATTCACAAACTTGATTTCCAGCGAATCATTGATGTTATATTCCTTATCCTCATAAAATCTTCCGAATTGATGGGTGAAAGGAATAGATGGGTTGATTTTCGGCAATTTTACATCTTTTTTAAAATGATTTTCAAATTCCTTAACTGCTTCTTTTACAGATTTATATCCAACTTCAGCGTACATTTCCTCAATAGAAGGAGGAGTATCATTCGGATTTGCATTTACTGTTCCATAAATAAACCCACAAATTAATATACTTAATAAACCCAATAAAAAAGGTACACTTTTATTCAATTTTATCACCTCAAATTATATTTGGGTTTAGTTTGTCCAGTTCAGTTTCAATAATCCTTATTCAAGTAAACTGCCCAGTTAGTTCAAAAAGAAAAAGAGCTCCCCAAGAAGCCCCTGTTCTTCACTAAAGCACTCATTAGTTAAAGAACTGATTTACTTTATTTTCATCTTTCAAATATTCTTGTATATATTTTCTTAGTTCATCTTCGTTTTTAAATTCACTCAATTCTTTTCCGTACCACTCTTGTAGATTTCCTTTTGTTATTTTATATTCTCGGTTATCAAAATTAAATGTTATCCAATCAACATTTTGAACTAATGAAAATAAAAATGTAGCATTGAATATCGCTGTTTCTTTATAGTTTTGTTCTGATTCTAACCAATCATAATTCAAGATTATTCCATACGGTTTCTCTTTTGTTTTAAGTTCAAACCCTTCCAAATTTTCACCACTTCGTAACTGATTTGCAATGTTTCCTACCGCACTGTTATCGCCTACAAACGAATCTTTATATTGAAATAAATTTCCGTTTTTATTGTTTGTATTACACCCACTTAGAAAAAGCATTATCAATAATAAAAAGATCAAAAAATTAATTATTTTTCTCACTTGGATTCCCCCTTTAATGAATTATCAATCTATACAAACTCACCATAAAAGTACACAAATTATAGTTACAGCATTCTACCCGCTAGCCATACATGTAGCGCAAAATCAGTGCTACACCACAGAGGATGAAAATGTGTACAGAACGGGCATTAAATACTACTGCTAGCATAGAAAATCAATCAACCATTGCGCCATAGAGCCCTATCCGTTAGTTCGACTTCAACTACCGCGGTGCATCACAGACTGTCGCACCCAATACGGGTGGCACTTATGGGGGATTAATCCTACTCTGGTTACTGCACTAGCTTTCCCTATATTCTAGGAAGAATGGAGTTTGTTCCTGATTTACCTATCATCACAATATTATCATTCTAAAAGCTTGGCTTTTTTTAAAAAAAATTCATTTTTTTGTTATGCAGTTTTATAGACATTAGGCGTTTTTTAATTTTCATGGTAGTTGAAGGCTATTTTCATATAAACGTTACTTATTTTTCATTTTTCTTCCCATTTTCAAAAAAGAACTATTTGGTTGAGATAAGTTAATCTTTTCTGAACACAATAAGCATTAAAGGTGGTGTAAAAGTGAAAATAGTTATTATAGTTCCTTCTTTTTTCCTGTTGTTTCTAATGTCAGCAATATTGAATTATGCTGAACCAGATTATTATCAGCCTGCTGAAAAGTCTAAAGAAGAACTCATGATGGACTTGTTTTTTTCACTACTTTTACCAGATGTTCAAAAGTCTGTTTCTAATTACTATTCAGATTACCTTTACACAAGTCCTATGGTGTACCCGTATCAAATAAAGATTTTAAAGATGGAAATGACTAATGGATATAGAGGTTTCATGTTTTTAGTAACCATTGAAGTCACTCGAGTTGTCGGTCCACATATCCCAGTAGGAAGAGACCAATTAACATTTACTATAACTCCAAGTGAAGTTATCCTTAAAAGCTTTAAGCACATGGAAACTTACGAACTTCCTCCAAATTGGAAAGATATCATAAAGAAAAAGCAAATGATTGTATGATTTGATCATTTTGAAGTTAATCCCCGTTTTTGGGGGATTTCTTTATTACCTAACCTAAAAACAACTTTTATAAATACAGTCAAGATGTTCAACTTACCTGTCCTTCAGTTGAATAACACATATAAATCTTTATCGGCCGAATACTACTTTTGAGGTGAAATTAATGATATTGAAATTATTTTTCACATTAAATATCTTACTTACAGCATTTCAGCCATTTATTAGTAAAGAAAGTCCTATTACATCATCCAAACCCGAAATTAAAAGTATATATACAGATTATCCAAAAGACGGAACTTGGGTACAGATCCCAAAAGGAACAAAGAAAATCACATTTCATGTTGTAGCAGAAAATACAGAAACCATCTTATTCTGGTTGATACCAACAGGTACTCAAACTTGGACAGAACGAAAACTTATTGGCTATGATAGTCGAGAAAATCAAACTGATAAAAACTTTTCTTTAACTTGGAATATAGATAGGCCATACCTATATGACCATTTATATATTCAAGCAATAGGTGATGATAGAGTGGAACAGGACGAAATCAATTTATATTTGGAGTAAAACTTGGATGCTTGTTCAACTAAATAGCCTCATTAGTCGAACAAAAAAAGGAGCCGCAACTAAGACTCCTCGTTTCGCTCAAGCACCCGTTTGTTCAACAAAATATGAATGATTACAACCCGTTATTTCTCCCATAGCTCAATCTGTCTACCTTCAGGATCTTTAATCCAAATAAAGTTTCCATATTCACTACTCTCTTTTTCCTTTGCAAGAGGTACACCAATATGTTCAAGATGCTTAATAGTCTCGTTTAGATCATGTACTTGGAAATTCAACATCACTTGCTGTTCTGTTGGGAAGTAAGGGTCATCTTCAGTAAAGAAAGAAAAGGCAGTTTCATTTCCTGAATGGGGTTTAATAATAGTCCCATTCCAATTGTCTATTTCAATCTTCAACACTTCACTGTACCATTTTTTTACAACTTCAAGATTCCCAGTTCTCCAAAATATTCCTCCGAAGCCTTTTATCATCGTTTCTAGCTCCTGTCTGTCTTCAAGTTTTTAGTTTTTCGATTATTAGTAAGTTCCTTCTTCAACTAAAATGCACCCGTTACTTTAAGTAGATTTCTTTACAAACTTAAAATGGTGCGATTGCCCTTATTAAACAATCGCACCTGGTAGTTAAGTAACTTTATTTGACTTGCAGTTTAAACACTCGTCACGAAATGGTGAATCGGGTTTTCAGCCCCGCGGCATTTTGCTCATATCCATATACAACGCGTTCCACCGATGACCATCTGGATCGGCAAAACCGCAGCCATACATCCAGCCATCCTTTTCGCCAGGCTTGCTGAATACAGTGCCGCCGGCAAGTTCAGCTTTCAGGGCGAACTCATCAACTTCATCCCTGGAGTTCGCCCCCAGAGATAGTAACACTTCAGTGCCATGCCGCGAATCCGCAACTGCATTACCAGTAAAACCGCGGAATGCGGATTCCGGGAAGAGCATCAAAACAACCTGATTGTCGCCGACAATCACGCTGAATGAGCCGTCTTGACTCGCATACTGTTCATTCAACCGAAAACCGAGCTGAGTATAAAACGCCTTCGCCCGTTCTGGTTCTCGCACTGGCAGGTTCAACCATAATTCTCTCGACATACCTAAAAACCTCCTGATATAGAGATGCAGTAATCGCTCGCCCCTATTATAAATTCAATGCTTCTTATACTCTTACCTTCTTGTTTCAAAATTAATCCTTCTTCAACTATCCCTGGTTAGATCAAGTAGAATACTTCACAAACCTTAGTTTTTCTCACCCAACTTATCATTTCTTTTTGATTTTAAGCGTCTTAGTAAATGCATAACCATTTAATCCTAGTGACGCACTAATAACATAGCATTTATAATTATTTTTTTGTAAGTATTTTTCAAGTTCATTCGTTTCATCATACCAAATCGGCCAAGCATATAATTTATGGGACTGAAATTGTTCATTGTTCCCTACGAAAAATGTATTCAAATCTACTTCTTCAATATCAAATAAAATACTTCCTGCCATTACATGATCGAAATAATGTGCTAAGTAATTCTCGAATATAACAGTTACAATTTCATCTGCCACCGTTTCGATATCTAATTGCAATTCATTTTCCAGAAAATTCACTGAGTACCCAATTAACACGCCATCGTGAATAGATAATGTCATTTAATCCTCCTACAAACTGCTGCGTTCTATGAACAAAAATTTTGGATTACCTATAGCAGTCCCATGATACTTTACTAAAGCTATCCGTTAGTTTAATAAGAACAGAGACGCTTATTAAACTATCCCGTCCGATTGCGGAAATGAGAAATCTTAAGAAACTAGTCTTCATTAGTAAATATAACTAGTTCAAACGACTTTGAATTTAACAAAATACGGTACGAACAAAGAGCCAATACTAAGTATGGCGAGTCCTACACCTAGCGTAGCAAAAAGGTTATTAAAAGGTGAAAAGAAAATAACAAAAAGAAGCATTGGCAAAGAGGTAAGCGACACAAAAATCAGCCTTCCTGGAATAGTTATTTCATGTTTCACACCACAATTATCACATTTAACTGGCTTATATACCCAACCCAAAAACGCTTTGTAAATTTTACTCCAGCTAAAAGGCATATTACAATTTTGACATTTCCGCAATATGAACACCCCCTTATTCGGCATAATGGTCCGTTTATTGAACATTAGTTAAACAATACTCTTCAACTAACCTGCCCTATTAATTGGAAAATTTTATTTTTTAATCGTTCTGGTGATTGAAAAGATTTTTATCGACTTGAATATCCGGATTTTCAGTTACTAAAATTCTAATGAAATCAGTTTTGTTTTTCGGGGATACAATCGCCATATTATATTTACCGTGAAGAATCTCTATCCTATCAATGGACAAAGCAGGTGCTGCTAGAGGGTTCTTTGTTGCGCTCAACTTTTTAACTTCTTCAATTTTTACTGTATTTCTAAATGGACCATATCTGATTTTTATAAATCCTTCCTCAACCTTGTATCCTGTTCCAAACCACAACCATAAAAGCAAACCTATTATTAGCAAACTCATTATGTACCCTAACACACTTTTATAAGTTATTATTTGCCAGCCAATGGGTTCTCCACCAAAGATATAAACTAAAATAATTGAAAGTATTACTCCCCAAATAATAAATGCTAACCAAATATCTTTCTTAGATGGAAAATACATTTAAATTCACCCCCTTGATACTTATTCGATTAAATGTCCCGATTGTTGAACACAAGTTAAAACAAAACTCTTCAACTAATCCCCTTTAGTTGAATAAGGAAAAAGAGCTGAATTGTTACTCAATGATCTTCCGCTAAATCCCCCGTTAGTTATACATAAAGACTTACACATTAATTGCATATTATATAAATGATGTGACAATAAGTAATTATTTCTTACCTTTTAGTTCTAATAGTAT
>NZ_JACFTD010000036.1 GCF_014282005.1 Sporosarcina sp. BP05
GCACTTTCTGTAGAAGAGCAAAAAAAGATTTAGAAAAAGAAATAGACCAATTAGAAGATGAAAAATATGTGATTGAAGAAAGAATTGGTGATAGAAAAAAAGAGTTACTGGCAATGAACGAAGACATCCCCAGTGGGGAAGATATAAAAATTAAAATCGTGCGAAAAGAAAAGAAAACAGAGGTAATACCAAAGTCATTTGGGCGAAAAGAAACAATAGAAAAAGAAACAGGAAATTACGTTTTGTCGAATGAGGAAATGAAAAAAATAAAAAAACAACTAACGGCTGGTTCTGTTCTTAAAGGAAAATATGAGAATTTAGTAAAAAGTGATTTGGTCAAACTAAATGGTCAATTGAGTGGCTTGGTTGGTGATATGTCTGAACAAATGGAGGGACTTAAAAAGAGTAATTATGATTTAAAAGATGAACTTGATACTGCAAAAAATAAAATCGTTTCGTTAGAAGACCGTATAAGCGATTTAAAGGCTGAAATAGGATTAGTTTATCAAAGTGCCAAAGAATTCGTTAAAGAGCGTACAGAGGGCTTGAAATCGTTTAAGAAGGCTTTTGGTGACCTTGTAGATAAGGTGAAAGGAAAAATGAATACCAGTGAATTTGAAAGACTTCACAAGCGTGATTTAAGAAAAGAGAGAAATCAAGATTTGGAGAGATAAAAAAGAGCCCTCGAAGGCTCTTTTGTTTTTGTTAACTCATTTTTATCGAGTTAACCATTAAATAATATAGTTTACCAGTGGTTATCGTGGTTTACTTCTAAATTCAGAAGTTTTTAGGCTCATGCATCCTAATCCTTGTTCTTGCACTTGGCATGGATGTATGAAGAATGTACGACCGGTTGACATAACACCCGTTAGCGTGACAGATACATGAAAAATAATTTAAAAGTAAGAGTGATACTGCTCCAAATCGTCACTCAGATCATTACCAAGCGAGTAATCAAAAAGAAACCTGGTATGTCTCAATACAGAATCCTGAAAAAGAGGTTTTTGGAAGATAAAAAATGAAAGGGAAAATCCGAGAAAGTATTTCATTGAAAAAAGGTCACTCTCTCTATGAGGAGCGACCTTTTCCATAATGCAAAAATGTTATTGAAGATCCTTAATCATTTCCTCAGCCACATCTAACAAAATCTCGGTTTTTTGTCCGGCTATTGTAAATATTTCATTGTCTGTAATTATATGAAGAGTATTAGCATCTTCTTCATTTTCATTTAGGATGGCCTGATATCCACCTAGATTCAATTCCTTAAATCCACCTAGTTCTTCTGGATACCACGTTTTTACGTCTTCTACAAGAGACTGAGCTACTCCATACTCATTGATACTCTGAGCTACTAACAAATCACCATTCTCTGTATCTGTGGGATACCAAGTTTCAATTAAGTATCCTCCAGGTCGTTTTTCTGCGTTAACTCCTCTTGCTTCTCCAACAATATGGTCTATATTCTTTTCTTCAAGATTTAAAGGCATTTTAACTTCACTTTCATCAACACTATTAAACTTTACTGGTGCAAGGTCTTCTAAGGTTACTACCATAGGAACTTCTACATTAGGAACTTTTACTTCTTCTGCTATATTTTCTTCAGCACTTGTCTCAAGCATAACGTTACCCGCGAAAAAGGAAACACCAATCACGCCGAATGCTAAAGCAGTTGAGTAAAATGTTTTTCTTTTCATTAATAAAACCTCCTATTAATTATTAGTCTAACCACATGGTACTATTTTGTCTGATTACGCTATTGTTCGTTTTACTTATTAATCCAGAGAAGTATCCTGCTCCCGCACCGGTACTATACATTTTAAATTCAGTCACATACACTGAACTACCAGGATTACTGTACTTTCTAGTCCAAGTATCCACGTTGAATGTATACGTTTCCATTTTTCTCCAAGTCGCAGCTCCTGCTACTCCATCCGATGCCAATCCATTTCCACTCTGAAAGCTTTTAATGCCGTTGGCTGTGCCTGTCCCATAGTAGCCATCAATTGTCCCTACTGCTGAAGAATAACCAGATGACCATAGAGTTGATTGCATGGCTTCCACAAATCCACCACTCGTTGTGTATCCAGATCCAATTACTGGGAACGTCCCTAAATTGCGCCAGTCATAAGAAGCTGCTTTTACTTGATTTACTGAGCTAGATGTAAATACTAGTGTAAATAAAAGAAGACTAATTATGAAAATTTCTACTTTCCTCTTCATCATCACTTCGAATTCCTCCTATTCAAATTTTCCTATTTTTTGCTGCATTTGTAATATTACCATAATAAAAATAGTTTACCAGTTATCCGGAAATTCAAAACTGTTTTGTTGTCGAAATAAATCAAAAAACGCTCTAAAGTAGCTCCTTTCTTAAAAACGCCTTAAACAGCCCTAGAAAGCGCTCTAAAATTAGATTGATAGATATTATCTCCATACACAAACCATCGATTCAATCGCTGAACGGGCTTGTATGGTCCATACACAACAGGTTGACATAACACCAATTCACGGAAGTAGTTAACTCCATTACTCAATAAAAAAAGCTGCTATGAAAGGCAGCCAATACTTAAACTAAAGCAACCCTTTAGTTACTTCTCTTTTGGCACGGATTAGTGTGCTTTTAGAAATCCCTGTAATTTCTTCTACTTGCGTATAGGAATTCGTTTCCAATAGCTGTAAAGCGTGTGCTACTTGCTTTTTAGTGAATTTCTTCGGTCTACCTTCACGGAAATCAGGATTCTGCTTCGCAATGGCTTTCCCCTCTGCTAATCGTTCAACTATCATATCCCTGTCAAATTCCGCAATAGCTGATAACATTCTTAAAATTAATCTGCCCATTGATGTATCTTCTACAAGTCCCATATTTAATATGTGAACCTTGATTCCTTTTGAAAGCAATTCTTTGATTAGATTTACCCCATCCTCTGCCGATCTTGCAAAACGGTCTAGCTTCGTAACTACCAATGTATCCCCATTTTTCAGCAATGAAAGTAACTCTACAAATTGGGGACGATCCGCTTTAGTTCCAGTGAATTTCTCGGAATAGATTTTGTCGCAACCTTCACTTTCCAACGTCTGCAGCTGTAACTCTAAATCTTGTGACGCTGTACTTACACGACCATAACCATATTTCATATGTATTTGTCCCCTTTTTGCAGTTCACTTATGACAATTAGTTATGACACCACTTGATGCCTTGATATTACTGCATCCCGAAAACGGTGTCAATACCTCTAAGTTGTGACACCTACAATAGATAAAAAAGTCTCCCTTTCTAAATAAAAGGGAGACTTTTTTGGATCTAACATATTTCCATTGTGTTAGATTGAGAAGTATTTTGAGTACACTTTAATACATCTACTGTTTTAATTTTGATTTGGATGCTCCATGCCCCCTAGTAGACATAACACCCGTTCTGTACACATTTTCATCCTCTGTGGTGTAGCGCTGATTTTGCGCTACATGTATGGCTAACGGGTAGCTTTAGTTGAAGATCATTAAATAAGAAAGGTTTATTTCTTGTAAGAGAAATAGACCTTTTTAAGTGTGTATGCTGCATGCACCTTAATTTTTTTATTGTTCTTTCAAAAAACATAGAATAACTGATTAAATAGCGAGAATGTATTACTATGGCTTTGTAGTTAAATATAGGAAGTTCAAAAAAGGAGGAATTAATCTTTATTAAGTTTTATAAAATATTAAAAATATATAAAAGGAGATTAATAGAAATGAATAAAAATCTTATACTTTCTGTTTTATTAGTGATGATTCTTTTTTTTATATCAGCAACAACAACTAATGCCTACAGTTTTAATACTAGAAACTGGCCTAAAAAACCCCTGCAACCATATACTGTAACTTTACAGTATACAACCACCAATTCAACATATAAAAGTACTTTTACAACTGCTGTATCTGATTGGAATAGTGCTCAATCTAAAATCAAGTATGTTCTGACCGATAATATTGCTCCTAATAAGGTTGGTACAGAAAATGTAGATGACCCATCTCTTTATGGAACTTGTTATGCCCTTAATGGTTCTTCTCTATATTTTAATGCTGTGATAAATATCGGTAATCCACAAATTGTAAATAACTCTCTAACTCGGAGAAGTGCAGCAGTACACGAATTAGGACATGGTATTGGCCTTGGACATGAAACTCCCCCAGTTCTTTCAGTTATGAATTCACAAAGAGACAGAACTAAAGTTTACATTCCGCAACAGGATGATATACAAGGCGTAAATATGAAATATCCATATTAAGGAGGATTATTTGCAATGGTTAAAAAAACAAAAAGTAAATTAGTACCCATTCTAACTGTATGTATTGTATTAGGTGTTGCGCTGTTTTTTCTTTCAAAATCAATGTTTACAACAGAAGAAGTTGCTGAACCAATAACTTATGAAGTCGAGTTTTCTCCTGATTATGAAGTAAATGGAGATGTTAAAGGCATTGTAGCCAACTCTGATTATATTGTTAAAGGACACTATGAGAAATTTGTAGAGGACTGGAACATGGGAGAAAATTATTTAAGCGAAGTTTATACTTTTATTGTAGATGAAGAATTGGCAGGTGAAACTGGAAAAACGATCGAAGTAGCAATTCCACACACTGTTTATTTAGAGTATAATGAAGCTGGAGAACATGTAGAAGCTGAATTAAATCTTCCTAACTATAATAAACCTGATTTAAATAAAGAATATGTCCTGTTTTTAAAGAAATTACAAACTAAAGATGCTTATGGACCTGCATCGGTACCTTTCCAGGTGGAAATTGGTTCAGATAATATAGTTGAACTTTTAACTAATACAGAAAATACGGAATCTAAAAAGGTAACAAAGTCAAAAAGTGTTATTCATTTTACATCTGAACGTATTGGTTTAAGCAAAATTGATAAAATTTCAGGAAAAAGTAAAGATGAATTATTCAAAGAAATTGATAATGAATTAGAAAACAAAATAAGATAATAACTATCTAAAGAAAAATATAATCAACTTACCCATTAAAAAACCTAGGTAGCTAATTATGAGCAATCTAGGTTTTTCTAGTTTACATAAATCACCTTCTCGGAAGTTGTTTCCAGTACAGGCCGAGGGGTAAACCCCCGTGTGACAACAAAGTGGAACCTGTGGTCCTCTGGACCTTGTATACAGCGTTTATACATCGTTGAGTTAACGGTCTTTCTGCTGAACGCTAGACGTGTCTAAATGAATAAATATACAAAGCAACTTGGTGAAATAAACCCCAAAATGCACTTTCAATCGTCTATATTCTAAAAACGCTGTAAAGACCCCTAGAAGGCGTTCTAAAATCAGATTGATAGATATATTCAATTCCTCTCTTAAAGTACATATACGAGCCTCCTGTGTGCTTCTGTAGCTATAATTAATAGATTCGAAGAGTAGGACAAGTTCGTTTATGGATTTGTTCTACTCTTTTTTTCTAGTAACGGCCTTTTGTTTTTGGAGTGAAATAATTTATTCTGATTTTTTATAGAAAAAGAGAAATGCATGATAATTAGCGAATGCTATATAATGATTTTATTTAAAGACTTAATAGACTTAATAACCTTTAACAGACTCACGAGCCTTAGAGCCACAAGGGTTACAGAGTTTTATTGAACTTTTTCTCTCCCTTTATTGAACTTTTTCTCTCCCATTACTGAACTTTTTCTCTCCCATTACTGAACTTTTTCTCTCCTTATATTGAACTTTTGTAATTAATAAAGTACAGTATGGGGAGAGAAAAAGGATAATGGGGAATGGGTGAATTGATTGGCTAGGGAAAACGATAAAAAACAATTGGTCTCTTATGAAAATGGCATTAAAAAGAGTAATGACTTTTCAATGGCGAAGTTGAGTCAGGGCTTAACTTTAAATCAAATGCAATTATTTGCTTTCGCTATTTTTTCAACGCAACAGGACGGGCACACGGGGTTCATAAAAGCCGATTTCGAAAGGAAGTTTGAACTTAAACGTTATTTAACCAAGGATGCCAAGATAGATGCACAACGATTATTGAATTTAAAGTTTAGTATTGAGGATTTGGAAAATGATTATTTTGAGTATTGGAATGTGTTTCAGTCAATTAAATACGATAAGGGTGAATTTCGTTTTAAATGGACTGACGATATGATTCCTCATATTTTGGAGTTAAAGGATCATTATGTAACAACTGATTTAACGATTACATCACAATTCAAGAGTGGCTTTAGTTGGACGTTATATGAATATTTAAAGGCCCGTTATGGGGCTTACTATTTACCCGTTTCAAAAGAGGCTCTCCTGCGTTTGTTCGGCGTTGAAAACAGAAAAACATATCAGTCTAATACAGGTCGATTCAAGGAAACTGTATTAGATGTTGCTATCGAGGAATTAAACAAGTACACCGAACTTGAAGTTTGGTACAAAGAAAAGAAAAAAGGTCGGGCTATTGTCGGATTTGAAATACATTGGTCAACAGGTAAAACAGTTCCGTTAGCAACAGATAATCAATCAGAGGAATTAAAAAGACTGATTGACGAAGTGTTTACGCTATGGGACGCTGTTCATCAAATGCAAAATGAAGAGAATAAAGAGAAAGCGAAAAAGCTAATTATAGAAACAGAAGAGATGCGAAAAGGCACAGGGGAGCAAGTTACTTCAAAAGAAGCAAGTGAATATATTCCACGGGCGAAAGATAATCTTAGATGGATTGAAATGATGTTGGAAAATGATAAAAAACCAGCTGTTAAAAAATCTGTACCCTTCTATAATTGGTTAGAAGAAAGAGTGTGATAACATGCAATCGACCATCATTAGCCTAAAGGATCAAACCGACAAACCCACTTTAAATGTTGATGAAACGTTTTGGCCACTGGTTCAATTTGTTGCGTATTATAGCCAACTTATTGAAATCAAAATGAAAATGGGAATTACTCACCGTTTTCTTCACTACTGGGCTTATGAAGTTATACAAAGCAATGACGACCATACAGAAGAACAAAGGCAAGAAATTTATAAATTCGAAGGGTGCAGCTATCGTTTTCCGAAGGACAGCGATGATTTTATAAAGTGGTTATATGACGAATCTAAAAAAAGAGATTTATTATTGTTTTGATTAAAAGAGTGTTTTCTAGAAACAGTATTAGATTCTCGTCTATCAAATTTAGAGGTTACAACATCAACGCTAAGAAGATTGATGATAGATATTAAAAAAAGTAACAGTCCAATATAAAAGGGTGAAGGTTAAAAATATGTTACTAGAAAAAAGAGCAACTGCTGCAGTTGCTCTTTTTAAATTTTCTTCAACGGTTTGTTTTAAAACTTGAGTGAAATCTGTTGTCGCTTCGTTCAAAAGTAATTAAAAAAGGAGTAGAAAATATGGCGAGAACTAATACTTTCTTTCAAATGAAATTGAATGAAGAAGAAGACAAGAAATACATTAGAGATAAAGCTAAAAAATCAGAATGTCTAGAAATAGCTAGAAAGAGCATAAGGGAAAACTGGCCCCACTTCTGGTGTGGGACTAGGCGAAGCCTAGTGTTTTGGTGGGGTCAAGTTTTTTCATTTTAGGCACGCTAGAGTGACAGTCATTTAACAACTTTGTCACGCTAGCGTGACAGACTAATTTTAATAAACATCATTTACAAAGTGTTACCTCTTACCGAATATTTTTTCAAAAAAACTCTTCTTTTCCAAGGTGGAAGCGATTAGCTTTTTTGTTTCCTGCGATTCTTTTAAAGCCTGCATTAACTGAAGATCACGTTTATCAAGACTATTATTAATATAGTTTTGTTGCTCTTCAAGCATCAACAGAAACTGTTTGTTCTGTTCTTCTAATCGTTCTTGCCGTTCTAATATATCTAACAGTAGTTCGTTCTGAAGAACAGGTGGAACGACAGGAAGCGTCTGTTCTTCCGCTGTGTTCTCTCTGAGAACAGATGCTGTTCCTTCTGATTGATTAAACCTTGATATGACAATCTCAGATGCCGTTTCGAGTGTGATTCCTTTATTTTGAATGAGTTCTTTCATTCTCCGTAATATTAATAGGTCACGTTCGACAAATGCTCGGCTGTTATGTTGGCCCCTCATAAAAATGTGACCTTGATTTTCTAGAGATAAGCACCATTTTCTCAATGTACTGTCGCCAATTTGAAGTATTTCAGCAATTTCTTTACCCCAATAGGCATCTTCAAACTTGCTCATTGTTCGTTCTCCTCTTTTTCATGATAAAGAACACTTCAACTAATTATTAGAAATCCCTTTATAATGACTAGATTTGAAATGGTTTCGACTGGATTTTCGGTTATTATAGTTATTTTGATGATGGTTCAAATCGTGAATTAAGTCATGAAAAAGCTCTGAATTTAATCTTGTCCAGAGGGAGAAATATCGGGAAGTGTCAACGGTAAATGTCTGACTGAAGCAAAAGCGGAAGGAATTTAAGGAGTTGATACAAGAGATGATTCCCCACCCTCTTTTTGGTTCTCACCCCATGTGAGAACCTGCCACCTGGCGAAGGGAATTTTGGGGGTTTGCCCCTTTTGCAAAAGGGGCAAGGTCTGTTCTTTTGCACTTGATCTGGAAAAGCATTTGAACCTTTGCGAGAATCAGCAAAGGTTCAAATGCTTTTTTGTTACTAGAAAAAAACAACGGCTGCAAGCGGTTATTTTTTCTGCTTTTGAACTTGGGAAGTCTGTCACGCTAGCGTGACAGACTTCTTGTTTTTCACCCTCGGAGAGCCCGCACCAATGAAATTGGTATAGTGGGCTATACCAAGGGTTTTGGTCCTCCTCCCCCCGATGTGCTATTCTTATCCCAATATGATTCGTTCCCCGATGTAAAAGGAGATGCAGTACATGGCGCAATTTGCGATTATAAGAATGCAAAAATTCCAAGTATCAGATGTGCAG
>NZ_JACFTD010000037.1 GCF_014282005.1 Sporosarcina sp. BP05
TCCATTTTTTTAGTAATAGGTTTCTGCATTAACTTGTTTTCGAATTTTTCTTGGGTAATTATTTCATTTAATAATTCTACTTCTTTTTCCACGAATACATAATGCCCAAAGTAACAATTGAGATCTTTCACTGGTGGTAATACTTTTTTATTCATTAAAAAGTATGTGAATAAACTAATATTTTCTTCTTCAAGTATATTTATTTCTTGTATTTCACAGTAGGCTTTGATGAAGTCTATATAATCCCCATCTATACTTTTGAAATAAATACCGAACCGTTCTTTCCATTCATTTGCGAAATATTTTATGACTTGTTTTCTTAGCACCATCCACATAAACGCCGGAATTAAGTTAATATCAACATCCGTCTTACGAGCCACTATCTTTTCAAGACTTTCAAATACCCCAATTAAATAAGCTATACTTCCTTCTGGTTGAATTGAAATTAAATGGTTCATCATAGATTTAGTCGTAGACAGCAAATGAGCTTCAAATAAAAGTTCTTTCAAATAAGCTCTTTCAAGAATAATGTATTCAATTACTCGATGAGATTGAAAATCCAAAAAATACACTCTCGGAATTTCACCGATAAAATTATTAAATAATCTGACTATATCACTTTCTAAATTATCGATTTCGATTTCCAATAAATAATGGTCCTTAAGCCTATTTCTTTTTGAAACTTCATCAAATTTATTAACCTTTTTAATTATTTGATTCTTCTGCTCCTCATTCTTCACTCTAATTCTCAAAACAGCTTTCGAGTTATTTAAAAAGTAAATTCTGTAGAAGTCATCGTCAAATTCAACTTGGAAATCATGTATGGGATTAGGTTCTTTATTGTTTAAGATATGTTCAAAATCATCTATAGTTAAACGATTAAATAAATAGACATTATTAAATATTGATACATCACCATCACTAAAAGACCATCCATTTTCAACGTGGTGAAGGTATTCATTTATCGATTCAAAGTAATCTACATTTTCAAAAAACATAAAGTTATCATTGATAAAACTTTTAATTTCCTGAATGCTTATAAATTCCATCATTTTTTGATCACCTAGGTATTTCATTAGCGCTGAACTAAAGTTTCCTTCATCTAATTTTTCAGTCCCTGTATGATGAAACAGGCAAAAAAGAAAGGCTTGATCCAATGAACAATCTGCACTCCTAGCTACTTTATCTATACTGGACTTATTTTGTATAAATTGATTTTCTATTTGATCGTAGGCTATTCTTCTTTTTTGCTTGATTTCTTCTTGAAGTGCTTTTAATAGACTATTATCATTTATTGAAGAACCATTCACAATTAGCCACCTACCCCTCCCTGTATTTATAAATATAACGTAATATTTAGTAGAATATCATATTTACTACTTCGTATAAATTGAATTCACAGAACACTCGTAGTTGATCTCGTAACGTGTCGAGTCACTGACCAATTTTAGGGCTTATAACGACATTAGCATATATTGCGATATCCTATGATTCATAACGGTCGATACGTGTTAAACGCCTATTTTGGTAGGGTTGCAGCTTATCATTTCGTTTACATATGCCTCTAGCCTTAATCGTCTCGTGACATAACAAGTTCAAGTGTTCCGGTGTACTTTATTAACTATTTCGGGTGTTGAATCATTATTCTAGTTGCAGATATGAAAGGAAGCGTACCCTTTGATAGCAGCACGCTCATTGATGGATGATTGGTTGTCGACACTCAATCATGTTATGACGTTGATTAAATGGCCGTTGGTAGCAATTCGATACGAAACCCGTATTCTTCCCTGCTAAAGTCTATATATTTTTCATCTCTCAAGACGTTTAGCTGTTCGTTGAGCGCATTAACTTTCGTCCTGCTGTACAATCCGCATAATTGCTCATGGTCGATGAGAGGGGTTTGTAACGGATCCTGTAGTAGGTTGGTTATCTTGGTGAGTAAGTCTTGTTGTTGCTTGTCCATATGGTTTCCGCCTTCTTTCTCTTTAAACTCTTCGTAATCGAACTCCTCGAATGTTTCCGACTCTAATAAATCTACTGGTGGAACTGATCCATTTATAGATGATGCCGCCTTTTCGTCGTAATCCATGAAATTAAATAGTTCATGAGCATTGGCAGCGTACATAATTTCAAGCGGTTCTCGTTCCAGTTTGACTAACTCCCGTATCTTCTTCTGTTCTTTAGCAGGGTATGTGCTGAACAATTCAAAGTTATATTGAAGCTTGCGTATGCGATTTCTACGCCATTTGTCGGTGTTTAGTTGCTCAATGTCCGATATAAATAAGTAGCGTTTGAGCTGTTTTAATATCATTGAGTGCTGGATATTATGCAGTGGCATTTCTTTTAACTTCCATTTGAATCTGACCTCCATGCGATTAGGGAACTGATGGACGATTCCAGTATCCCTTTTTTGTTCTTTGATTTGGCGGTCATAGTGTGCGAGTATATGCCCTCTACGTTTTGAATTGTAATTACCGACGTAAAAAGTTTCATTTTCGTATAGCTTTCCACTGTCAAAAAGAGTTTTATGATGCTTAAAAAGCAGGGAATCGAGTACCCTTGTTTTGAAATCATAAAAAATATCTAAACGGATGATACGCCAGTCGATATGATTAAGAATTTCTATAATCTCAATGGGGATAGCTGATGTAAAAAAGAGTCGATGTATCTTTAAAGTAGCGTTGAAATGACAATGAAACTTTGGATCAATCGGTGATAGATGCATGGTAAATCCAATGTCATTCAAGAATAGAGAATGTCTGTAACCTGCTGTTCGCTGATATACGTTATAGTAGCGTTCATATATGAATTCTTTATCTTTGGGAGACAATTTACACATTAGATAACAGGTGTCGATACCTGTTTCATAGTCAATATTTAAAATCGGTAACGGTTTAATTATCGGATGTTTAACTTTGGATATAATTATCATTCCTTTCTTTTTCTGATTTAATTTGCGATAGGTTATATAAAAATTCCAAGTTAATAAGTAGTCTATAAAGCCATATAGAATAAGGATTATTAACCCTATTATTAGATAATAAATATAATTTTAGTGTCCCTTATAATTCAGCAGTCGGATGTATCGTATAGATCCTATAGATAGGTTTTGTATGACATGTCCTACCTATAGGATGTTTAATTGGGAATCACAACAAGTGGAATTTCATGCGCTCCATTTGAGTAACATCGTTTTGCATAGCTTTCAGTAGTTTTATTTCTTTAATTGAAGGATTTTCCCTTTGGTTTATGCGTTCAATACTGGCTTTTAAACGGGCATACCACGCCTTATCCTGTGCTTCCATTTCTTCTTTGGGACGGGCGGGACGTTGTTCAACTCTTGCGTACATAGCCATTTGGCCATTAGCTAATTCGATTGCTTGATTTTCGACACTCTTTAGCTTGCCGTATGTTGCACCCGTGAATTCGCTCATTTCTTTGATAGTGCTGACCATATGAAAGCCCAATCCATCGTCCCCAAAGGTCACTAAAGCTGTCTGCACAGCATTTTCTTGTTTGTGATCTTCATCCGATAACATTGCAAGATTACCAATTTCATAATCTCCTGTTCTGTCTATACGGTGCAAAGTTGGCTTATAGTCTTCGTTGTATCCACTATCTTTAAATTTGATTTGTTGGGTTTTCCACGTTTCCCACAACTTTGGATCCTCATTGATGATTTGAATTAATGCAAAACGAGGTTTTTTATTCAACAGAAACTTTTTGTTCTTATAGCTTTCATTGTTATTAACCCTATCTTTTGCATTATTTATCGAGTGGAAGAGTGTCAAACCTGCATCTACCAATTCAATGTCAACCTTATTTTTTATAAACGCTCTTGTAACTGTAACCCTTTGCTCATTGACTTTGTTCCTCTTTTCTACCTTCTTTTTTTGTCTTTTCTTCATCTGAAAACTTCCTTCCTTTTGCTATATTTTAGTAGCCGAGACCCCCAATTGCTGGAAGTGACGCCTCATAATAAAAAAAATTTTTTAAAAATGTATTGCAATTTGATAGATGTTCATGTTATACTTGAAGTAGGTATAATTACTAAGTCTTAACACTACTAGTATAAAGACGATTTTGAAAATCGTCAACCAGATTTCGTAGATTGTAAAAATAGTTTTATTATGAATATTCAATAAACAATATATAGGAACGAAAAATAGACGCCTTCCCAAAGTTAATCCTGGGATAGGCGTTTTCATTTGTTCTCATATTCTAAAACACCTCTGTGGTTGTCCTATGGACTCTGTAATGCGTTCCAAGAAGTTTTAGATGTATAAACTAACCTGTGATGCTAGGACGCTTAAATCAATTGCTGTGATTTGCAGATAGGGCGCTTATATTAGTTTACGAACTCTTTAGTAAGTTATAGGTAAGACATTAGTAAGTTATCGTAGATATACGAACTTATTAGTATGACTTACCAATAAATATTTTTATTTTACTAGAAAAAAGGGGCGTTTGTTGCCGCTGTACTTTTTAAATTTTCTTCAACGGTTCATTTTAAATTTCGAGTGAAACGACAACAGATTTCAGTGGATATTTTGAAAAAATAAACCATGGAAAACTGTAAAGGTCGTAGGAAAATTCCTACCAAGTAAAAACAACGTTTTTGGGGAGTGTGATCACACACCCGTAGCTTGCCCCCTCTCTTTATTTCTTTTATTTAGTCCCTGAAGGAAACCCATGTGAAACTTTATAGATTGAAAATAATTAAAGGGAAAATAAAGTTCGAATTTGAAAAATAGTTAGAAAGAGCATAAGGGAAAACTGGCCCCACTTTCAGTGTGGGACTAGGCGAAGCCTAGTGTTTGGGTGGGTACACGTTTTTTCAATTTAGGAACGCTAGAGTGACAGCTATTTAACGACTTAGGAACGCTAGCGTGACAGATAAAATCGGTTGCTATAAATCCAAATGTGGATCCCCTTAATTTTAATGATTGGCTAAATAATGTTTTAACAAATCAAATGCGTCAAGCGCAGACTTTGCTCTTTTATGCACTAAGTAAGAAGCAATATGTTCAAAGCTAGTCGATATGTTTGGGTATCTGTCTTTTAGGTTGTCTTCGTTGTGATGCATGATATATAAAGTGGCGTTTCTGACACCTAATTCAATAGTTTCGAAGCATTTTAGATTTGTAATTTGCTCATACTCCGAATATATCCCCATATTTTCTAGCAATTGTTTTGAATCTGTTTTGTTAAGGTAATCTACCAACTTTTGTTTATTTGAGTCAATGTTCATTATGTACCCCCTATATTAATGCGTAGCAATCTCCAGCCAGTCTGGTACTTTATAGTGTTCCTTACGGTAAATTTGTGCAGTCGTATCGAATGCAGCCGTATAGAGTACAGCCGAAATTGAACGGACTACTCCTCTTTTGTATCCGTTGATTACCGAAAGTATAGCGTCAGTAAATAACCCCTCGTTGGATTCAAAGGTAATCGTCCGGTCTATTGCGGCCTTTCCTCGTAAAAGAGCGCTGTATGCCTTGTACATAGCAGATTCATTTAGAAACGGGCTTAATGCATCATAGATAAATGCTGGAATTTTATCCCCTCGGAAACCTCTTTTCGTATCCAATGTGATTTTGGGATTGTTATTAGTATTTAAAGGAGTTTCTTCCTTGGGACATTCCGTTGGGACATTCTCTATTTTAGATGGTTCAAGACGTATAAAAACGATAGCATTTGATGATCTTCTTCTGTCGCCATTGTGGCGTTTTAACTCATGTTGTTGAATGATACCTAATGATTCAAGTTGTTGACATGCCCTGGTAACCGTTTTGCGACTGATGCCTAATTCTACGGCTATCTTGGATTTACTGCGGTATGATACCCCGTAATACTTAGAAGAATAACGATGCAATACGTCCAGGACTCTATAAGTTGAACGTGTTAAGTCTTTGGCGTGACGTTCTCGAATCAGTTTAGTATTGTCGTTTAGTTCGTTGATTGTGAAGAATGGTTGCAGTGATTGGTACGTTTCTGTTGTGTTAGTTAGTGTCATTTCATAGTCTCCTTTTTAGGAAACAAAAAAACGGAGGAATTAACCGTAGGTCGTACCGGTTAAAACCTCCGCTCGTATTACCTCTTGATTCCGTCTTGGATCGTGTGTATAATGACGTTATCAAGAGGTATTTGAGAAGTGTTTCACGCCGTGTCGTATACGGTGTAAGACGGTTGTAACGGGCTTGCCGGCCAGTTATAACGCTCAATGCCTCTTATTTTTTGTTCGATTTATTTCGTTGGGATAATCATACAACTAGACTGCTAATCTTGCAAGCTATTTCCCAAATAGTCGCATAAACAATCCTTTAGGCTTTTCTTCTACCTCAACTGTTGCCGCTACTTCTTCAATTACTGAAGAAACCTCTCTTATTTCCTTTAATTCATTCTTAATATCCTGGATTTCTTGCAATAAAATTCCCATGTTTTGCTCATATAAAATACTTTGATTTTGAATGTGTTCCGTCAATTGCAAAACCGCATCTTGTAACCGTCCAACGTCTTGTTGTTGCGCTATATTAGGTACTTGTTGCGTAACAACGTCCATTACGTCAATGCCATTTATGCGCTCTGTTATCGCCTTTGCGGCATCATTCAACGTCATAAAGCCAGAATCTTTGTATGAAATCAATTCCCTTAATACTTTTAAATTTTCATCGGTGTAGAACCTTGCATTACTACTGTTACGTCCAATTCCAGTATAATTTGCGTCTTCTAACATAGCCGAATACTTCCTTAAAACTGGTGGCTTCAACTTTAAAGCGGTGCATGTTTCGTCGATACTGTACACTTTTATTGCGCTCATATGACTGCCCCCGTTTCAAATATGTTGGTCATGCGTTATTGTAACACGGACGCAATGAGTCTGGTTTAAAGTCGTCATAATGTTGGACTGGTGCAGTTTGGTAGCGGTATCGTCCAATTTAAAGGCTGGGTGCATGACTAAGCGTGGTATGTGTGCTGTAGGGATCAGTAAGTAGATTGAATCGGCAATTATCCCGCCCGTTACTGCTGTTAATGATGGACTACGCCCCTTGGCCAAATATATCAACCCTCGTAAACCCGCATTTTTCCTACGTTTCCGAGCCTTCGTTTTCCGTTAAAATCTCTGTTTTATGTTGGAATGGCTGAAATGGTTGGAAACAAGAAAAAAGAGTAGCGGTTAGGCTACCCTCTCAATCCTTCACGTTCCAATAGGCGGTATATCGTTCCAGTGCCCACTTTAAACGTTACCCGAATATCTTTAATTGATGTACCTGCTTTGTACGCTTCAACGATTGCATTTAAGCGCGCTTCTTCTTTACCACCTTCGACTAAATGAGTTTTGCGTCCCTTATATTTTCCGTTTTCCTTGGCAATTTTTACGCCCTCTGCCTGTCTAATTTTATTATCGTCACGTTCCTTCTGTGCAAAAGCTGATAGTAAAGACAGAATAACGTCTGCTAGTGCTACCTGTACAATATCGTCAATCTTCTCTTTTGGCGTGTTAAGGATTGGCTCCTGGATAAACTCTAGGAATACACCTTTCTTTATGAAGAACTCATATTCATCTTTAATATCGTAATAGTTACGTGACAAGCGTGTGATACTGTCAAAAATGATCGTATCGCCTTCCTGTACCGTTTCCTTTAGTAACTGATAATGTGGGCGGTCTGTATTCTTACCACTTGCCTTATCAATGTACATTTGTTCCTTTAGGACACCCTTATCTTTCATTGTCTTAACCTGTCGTGCTTCATTTTGGTCGATTGATGAAACACGTATGTAAGTGTAAGTTGTCATCTTTATTACCTCATTCCGCTTGTTTTGTTACCCTTATTATAGCGTCAATTACGGTAATGGTCAAACGGTAACAATATCGAACGCTGTAACCCTTGGTATCATTGACTTGTTAATTAACAGATTCCATTACCGTTTGGGTGTAGTCTATCGGTAATGAAATCAAATAGACTCTTCTCTTATTATCCTTCCTGCTATTGAAAATTAATAGCAATTGCCTTCCTCACATATATTCATCAAATTTTTCTCGCAGCATATTCCTATCCCATAGAATTATGTCGTTTTTAGCAGCTAAATCTACTGCTGATTTCGTGAAATAATTATTGGTTATAACTATGCCCCTGTCGCAATTGTAATAAGCTATGCCTGCAACAGTTTCTTGTACAGCTGAATTATTTACTTTTGAACCATAACATTTAGTTTGTATCCCAAACTTCCTTCCATCCTTTTCTGCCAAAACATCAATTCCTTGATCACCAGACCCTTTAGTCCGTGTAGATAAATACCCCATTTTAGTAAATAATTCTTCAACAAATTCTTCAAACTCATATCCAGTAAGAAGGTCTAAATCATTAAAA
>NZ_JACFTD010000038.1 GCF_014282005.1 Sporosarcina sp. BP05
GCCCGATTGTTGAACACAAGTTAAACAACACTGTTCAACTAACCTGCCCCATTACTTTAATACGTTTGAAACAAATATAAGTTCCAAATTTAATTAAATTTTCCATATAAAATTATTGAAAGTCCATTGTTCCTTATTAAACTAACCTGCCGCTTTAGTTGAATAAAAAAAAAGCCGTCTAAGCAGCTCATCAATCTTCAAGTAAAGCACCCGTTAGTTTAATAAGAACAGAGACGCTTTTTAAACAATCGCGCCCTTTAGCCGAAGAACTAATTTGATACACCATAAAATTTGTAACCATCTACAATTTGAGAAAGTTCTCGATTACTTACATCTTTCCAATCGGTTTCTAATATAGTATCGTTATTTGCATTTATTTCTGCAACAACTTTATTTGTTTCTCTCATAACAAAATAAAGATTTACTTCCTTTATTACACCCAAATATTTTTTGGAATAGTTCTTTATAGCTTCCAATGAAGCTTTTGTTTCAATACTCACATCAGATTCTGCAGCATCATTACTCCATGTTTCAGAATTGGGAAGCATCGTGAATTCAATGTTTAATTTCTCATCTGTAAAATCAACAACTGAAAAGTGATAAAAAATCTCACTTTTATCTTTTAAGTAAGCTTGTATTTTTTCTTCTTCGCTTTGGGTGCAAGCAGCTAACGCAAAAGTAAAAGTCATTAATAACATGAACAAAACATATTTCTTCATTGCTAAACCTCACATCCTTTACATTAGATAAATGAAAAAATTTAAAACTTTTTCGAACTAAACTGCCGCGTTAGTTCAATAAGAAAAAGAGTTACCACTGGCAACCCCATGATTTTTTACTAAAGCACCCGTTAGTTGAATAAGAGTAATTAATTTTGGAAGCAAGTCTCATATTGGGCTTTCATTAACAACCTTTGATTGCCGAGTTAGCTGTAAATAACTAACTATCGAATTGAGCCTGAAAATTCACCCTGTTTACTATTTAACTTCTTCACAAATTCACTATCATCCCAAATATTAGGGTTGTCAATTGTTAGATTTTCTCCGCGTACCATGAAATCATAACTATCTTTTGCACCGGTATACCAATCAACAATGACTAACTTGCCGTTTACATTGCGTACGAGAAATTCAGTGGGTTCACCATAACTCCCTACAGTCTTTTTAATTTCCGCAGGTAAATTTAAATAGAGAAAACCCCCATCTACGTCATCAGTATACTCCACTTCCCGAGTGCCAATATCAACACTCTTCACCAAATTATCAGTAAGATTGTGCGATAAATACAAGTCAAATTGGTATTGAATCTTATTTTGCGTATACTGTTTAAGGTTTTCGTTATCGATAAATGCACCCAATTCAATATCCGAGCCGTTCCAGACAGCTTTATAATAGTCAGTCAGCGCTATCACACACATTTCATAAGCCGTTTCAGAATCCTGAATAGATAGTTCCCCTTCATTCTTAGCTGCATAATCGGGGGTATCTTGTAATACATTCTCTTCCGTGCTGGGCGTAATCTCTGTGTTTATAGCACGAACTGTGCTGCTATCTTCCGAGACTGCAGGCGTATTTTTTTCGTTACTAGCATTTGTTTTATCTTGATTACACCCAACTAACAAAATTGAGCTAAATACAATTACTGGAATTAAAGCTTGTTTCATCACTTCTAAATTCCCCTTTCAAAAATAAAGTGCACATTCCACAACAATTCTCTATACGTAAGTATGACGTTATATATTGGTAAAAGTTTCAATTTAAAACATAATCTTGTGCAACTAACCTGCCCCGTTAGTTAAACGAGAAAAAAGAGCCCTCTAAGATAATGTCATTAACTTCCATCTATAAACTGCTGCTTTTTATGAAAAAGATATTAGAATTAACTATGACAGTCCCATGATACTTTACTCAAGCAACCGTTAGTTCAATAAGCGATTTATTTCTTATAAACTTTCACATAGACACTTCCAAATATTTCTTCTCCAATATAGGCATCTAACTTCCACACTCCACTTTTAGGGAGTTCCATATTTGTTGGAAAGTGCTGATTTGCACCATTATTAGGGCTAAGAAAGGTATTTCCTCTTTTGGGTACAATTATTATTTCCTCATCACTGTTTTCGTGAGTTCCTAAAACCTTAAAATCACCAATTAACTCATCTTCATTTCCCCAAAAGTGCCACATATACTTTTGTACTTTGTTTGGATAAAATCTGACAACTTCATTATTATCGTGGAGAAATCCTAGACGACCTTCTTCTCCAATCATAGTAATTCCAACAGATTCAAACAGAGGACTTTCATTCCAATTGTGTTGAATAACTTCTTCTTTTATTGACTCTTCGTCATTACAGCCCGCAATTACTACTGATAAAATTACCGCACAGATTAAAACTAATCTTTTTTTCATCATAAACAGACCCCCCATCTTTTTATGTTTATTCCCGATAAACTCCAAATATCATTTATTGAATTAACCTGCCCTATTAGTTTAAGAAGAAAAGAACTCTCTAAGAAGCCCCTGTTGTTCTAAAAGTATTAATCCTTATTAGTGTTCAGTAAATCAATTATTTTTCGAGCTGAACTTTCGGTAAGTGAATAGACAGTATGAGTATCTTTTAAATTCATAATCGTAACCGATTCATCACTTATCCAAAGGTAATAGTTTTCAGAACCCAATATAACTTGGTAATCGGGATCAACTGTATTTGCAATACCAGGAACTTTCTCCGCACTATTGAAAGCATTGATAAATTCTTCGATTTCTTTTGTTTTTGTAATATTTATTGATGGATATGTTATTACTTTTGAGAAACCTTTCATTTGAGCAATCTCAATTTTTTCTACATTATCCTTTGAAACACATCCACTCAAAATCAACAAAGAAATTAATGTTAATAATACGCCTCTCATTTCTATAGCCCCCTAATTTATTGGTAGTATAATCACATACTAAAATAGCGTAAGAAAAAAAGCCATATTTCAGCGTGTTTCTGGCAAGGAATAAGGCTTTTAATGTTCAACTATCGCGCCCGATTACTGAAAAAGGTGCAATTCTATTGCACCTGATTGCAGAGAATTACAAAGAATATAGTTCTAGTATTTTCTCTATAGCTATGTTATTCGAGTTACTCATATCAACAAAATAGGGTAACTGCCATTCTTGCGTTTTCATCGCTTGTTTACTTGTTGGACTGTCCCAGCTAGGATAAATACTTATTGCCATTTTTCCAATTGTTGAACTGGACCTAATAATGTTCTGCTTAAAAAGAATTTCTTTAGGAAAAACAAATTGCCCGAATTCGTTTTCATTTTTAAAGGTAGTAATCACTAGTAAATCCGGTGCTTCCGCATATGAATAGGCTTGATTTTTATTATTTTCATCTTTTTCCCAAAATGCAACAAACTGCCCTACTTTTGTAGGGGTAATACTCGCAACTCTGAATCGAACTGTTCTAGATGATAATTCAAATGTACCCGCACCATACTTAAAATTTTGCTTTTCTTCTTGTATCGACTTTACAATTAAGTGATTGGGCTCATAAATTAGTTTACTTACATAGGTTAATGATGTATAAAAGCGGTTCATTTCTTCACCCCTAAAACTTTTAACTAAATGGCCCGTTTGAAACGCAGACCTTATGCGACAACTGCGCCAGTGTGCTGAAATACATTCGTGGTCATTTATTTACTGTGTAATGTAATTCGACAAATTGATTGAAAGTTCTTGTACCTATAAGAGAAAGATCTACCTGATAATCGCCTGCTTTAAATAAAGGTATTCCCTCTCCGATGATCGTGGGTGCAACTGTCACAATCAGTTCATCGACTAACTTTTCTTTTAAAAACGTATGTAGAATATCTCCACCACCAACTATCCAAATATTTTGCCCTTCTTCTTTTTTTAAGTTATCAGCAAATTCGACAATGTCTTCATTTATAAATTTAACATTTTTTGTATCTTCTGATGGTGTTCTTGAAAAAATGTAACAATCTTTATTTTGATAAGGGAATTGACCTTTTTCTTGTTCCATTATCCAATCATATGTCCTTTTGCCAATTAAAATTGTATCCACCGTTTCGAAAAACTCTGAATAGCCATTATCCCCTTCCCCCTCAACTTTAAATAACCAATCAAGAGAGTCATTTTTTGTAGCGATATAACCATCCAAGCTTTGAGCAATAAACAATACTATCTTCCGTTGTTTTTTCATAATAAGCCTCCTAATTATTCTACTCACAGAATATATGTTCCTAATAATAGTTGCAATGCTACTACCCTAATTCAATTATCCGGTACGTTATTTTAAGTACCTTTCTTCACAAACTTTTAATGGCGCGATTGCTTTTATTAAACAATTGCAACCGGTAGTTAAGTAACTTTGTTTGACTTGCAGTTTAAACACTCGTCACGAAATGGCGAATCGGGTTTTCAGCCCTGCGGTATTTTGCTCATATCCTTATACAACGCGTTCTACCGATGACCGTCCGGATTAGCAAAACCGCAGCCGTACATCCAGCCATCCTTTTCGCCCGGCTTGCTGAATACAGTTCCGCCTGCACGTTCAGCTTTCAAGGCAAACTCATTAACTTCATCCCTAGGGTCCGCCCCCATAGAGATTAACACTTCAGTGCCCTGTCACGAATCCGCAACCCCATTACCAGTAAAACCGCTTTGTTTCTAATACCTTTTGTCTGCCTCCGCTAAGCATTAATCCTGTTGTTTCAGTAAAGCACCCGTTAGTTGAATTAGATACAATGCTGTATCAAGACTCATTTTTGAATTTTTGCTACTGAGACTCCATCTGTTATTACATGAAAGGTTATTGTAATAGGACCTTCAGGTGGATTAAAAGGACCTGTATACGTATCATATTTTACTTTCACAGTAAAATCATATTGAGAATACCCGCCAGTTATTCGTTTTACTTCTAATATTTCTGCATTCCAAAGTGCATAACTACGATGTGGGTATTCCTGATTAATTACTTTTCTTGCAGCGGGGTCTAATAAAACTAATAATACATCATATAAATCGGAGTGCTTTTCTTCAGCACCGACATTCTCAGCTTCAACTGTATCTTTGTTCGATAACATTACTCCCGTAGCAAATAACGCCAATACCAAAACGAATGAAACCAAAATAAAGGTAATTTTTTTGTTTTTCATATTTATAATTACCACCTTAATTAATCACTTAAGGTAGTTTGCCCAGTTCATAAAAGTTATGTATCTGTTTAACTAAACTGCCGCGTTAGTAAAAAAATGCTTTACTCCTTATTGAAGTAAAGCACCCGTTAGTGAAACAACAAATATTATAGGGGATTGTAATAGCAGTTTTCCAAACTAATTATTTTCATTATCGAAAGTATCTTTAAAAGCAGACAAAAGATTGAGTAACTTACGCCCTTTAATTAGATCACCTTTAGCTTCTTCTAACATACTAGCTATTCCTTCTTTGTCTTCGCCATTAGGGTCAAAAGTAAACGGTTTTCCAGTATGTTGGCGTTTGAATGTAAACTTCTCACCTGTTTCACAAGACTCAAATGCCCTAGTAAAAAAGGATACACGCCACTCAGCATTGTCAACATTTTCTAAAGCAGAGTTAAATTGTTCTTGAAGAAATAGATCAAACTCTAAGAACTTCTCATTAGATAACCCTCTAAAAGTTTCCATCAAAGCATCACGTTTAGTCATATAAACCCACCACGTCCTATTCTGTAGTATTTATAAAACTGCTTATTCAACTATCCTGCCCCGTTAGTTCAATAAGAAAAAGAGCTGCCAAAGCAACCCTTGCTCTTTAACTAAAGCACACTGTTAGTTGAAATAATATCTAGCATGACTGCACCCCAATAAAGAATACTAAAAGCAAAAAAGACAATAAAAAATGTAGCTATAGCTTTTGGTAATTTACCGTAAATATATATTAATGCTATTCCGATAAGTGTATGGACAACAGCAAAAAGAATAAAACTCATTTACCACATCTCCTGCCTAAAAATCACTATTTCTCCTAAACTAAAAGATAAGATTTCTTAAATTTACCTTACCCGTTAGAAAAAAAGGCACTACTCCTTCTTGAAGTAAAGCACCCGTTAGTGGAAGAACGAAACTCATAACTTATTAATTCCTATATAGTTCAACTAATTGTTTACCATCAGTAGCACCCACGATGGTATTAAGTGGAATTAGATTAATTACAATGGTTAGATACGATACAAAAATGAAACTATCCACATAGTTTCGGAAAACTAGGAATTCATAACCAGTTAATATGTGAAGTACTAATGCAGATAGAAAATTAAAGAAAACTCCACCTAAGTAAAAAAAGGTTTTTTGATTTTTACTTAATATCTTAAGGTTTTTGGAGCCAACTCTCCCTCCAAAGAAAAAGGCTTTCTTAATGAAAAAATTGTTTTTGCTCCAAAGTATATCACCGTTGCCGATAGTAAACTCACTTACTTTCGCACCAAATATTTTCAAGAAAAATGCATGTCCAGATTCGTGAATTAGTGTAATTATAGGACTGATAAATAAAGTGATAATTACGAAGTTTATTAAAAAATCCATCTTTTCATCCCCTTTCTAATATCTACGGAAAAGTAAAAAGAAGGTTTAAAATACTTCTGGATACTAAACACAATGACTATTAGTATAATAAAAGTCCATTTTTATACCGTTAACCTACTAATTTAATGGAAATTCCATGTACAAAGTTATTGAACTAACCTGCCCCGTTAGTTGAAGTAGATGGAGATTATAAACAGTAAAAAAATAGCTATTATAGATTTGATCCATAATATTTTTTTACTAATACCAGCTTTCCCTTCAAGATAATTCATGTAAATCATTGTTAAAGGAAAACCTAACAAAGCAAATGAAGAACCTATACCACCAACAGTTTCATAATATTTCAATAACCCTACTATAATAATGATGAGTCCTAATGTACCAATGAACATATTTATATATAAAATACCTTTATCGTTTTCCTCCAATTTCTCACCTCCAAGTTATCTCTCTATATTTACTTATTCTCTCTTCTGGAAATTAAGCCATTTTCAACTAACCTGCCCCGTTAGTTCAACAAGAAAGAAGAGCTACCTAAGCAGACCCAGGATCTTTCGCAAAAGCAACCCGTTAGTTGAAGAAGACTATTTATTAGTTATCCTTTTAAGTTTTAATTCTTCATATTCTCCCCATACGATATAAAGAATACCTACAAGTAGAGAAAGCACACTAAAAATGTTTAAAGTATATCCTACATAAGATAACATCCCATCGAATAAATCTTGACTCCAACTTGAAACCCCTGAACCAAAAATTGCAGCACTTATATATTTCGTTGATATTAAAAAAGCAGAAATAGCAATAAATGCAATTCCAGTACCTCGTCTTGTCATTTTAAATACCCCTTTCTCTATAAAACGAATAATACCATATATGAACAAATTCTTCTTTTTTCTGTATTACCTTGTTCAACTAACCTGCCACGTTAGTAAAAAAGG
>NZ_JACFTD010000003.1 GCF_014282005.1 Sporosarcina sp. BP05
CATGAGCTTGCGCTTTTTTCAATTCACATCATATTACTAATTGCGTGAAAAGTAGGTTTTTTATTGTCAAATGTAGTGATATACTTGAATCCAATCGACTGCAATAACTGCAGCGATTCGCTGAATTGAAATGCAATGTCTTCGGGTTTATGTGCATCCGAACCAAGTGTGATGATTTCACCTCCGCATTGTTTATAAAGCTTAAGAATGTCATCACTTGGCATACCATTTGTCAATCCATAGCGGACACCAGAAGTATTCAACTCAATTCCTTTGCCTTCCGGAATAATAACGTTGAAGATAGTCGTTAATTCATCATGAAAAGGGTTAGCACACGGTTTCTTTGTGTACCTTTTCACAAGATCAACATGACCGAGGATGTTAAATTGTTTATAGTTTTTTACACAATATAATAACTCTGAATAATAAATACCATATGCTTCTTCTATGGTTTTACGCTCGAAAAACTCTCCGTAGTGTAATCCCTTTTTTTCGACGGTATGCATGGAGCAGATGACAAAATCGAATGTTTCTGTGTCCATAAGCCCATCGTATCTGTCTAGTATATGTGGCTGTACACCAATTTCAACGCCTTTCTTTATACGAATACGCCCTTCATATTTCTTCTGCATCTCTATCAATTTACTTGCGTAATCCTTTTTGTCAAAGTCGAAAACAATTGTATCATCGGGATATTCATAGTCGATATGTTCAGTAAAACAAATTTCAGTTAATCCTTTATGAATCGCTCCCTCAATCATATCTTCCATTGAAATTGGGCAGTCTGCTGAGAACGAACTGTGCATGTGATAATCGAACATTATTAATCATTCCTCCTGTTGACATTTCGTTGGTATACCTTTATAGTACTAAATAACTTTAGTCTAGTAAAGCAGTAAAGTGAGGGGTGTTGGAAATGGTTAGAAATGAAGTGTATCCTGAACGAATGTTAAGTGATAGTGAAAAGTTTGAAAGAATCATTAAGACAATCAATAAGCGCTTTACCACATACGGCTATAAACGCATTAAGACATCGGCTTTTGAACAATATGATTTATATTCAAAAGTAAAAAGCTCGATCAACCAAAATGAAATGATTAAAGTAATCGATCATACAGGGCAAGTATTGGTATTGCGGCCCGATGTCACGATTCCAATTACAAGGGAGCTGGTCGAAAATTTTCCGGACCTTTTAAGTGAACTTCGATATTTTTATGTCCAAGAGGTATTTCGTCAGCCATTTGATAAAAATGACAGCATCGAACGTACGCAAGCAGGCGTTGAATATTTTTGCGATAGTTCTCCCGAAGCGGATGCAGAAGTAATTGCATTAGCTTGTCATTTAATGAGGGATTTGGGATTCAGTGATATTAAAATAGAATTAGGGCACGCTGGATTTTTCAATGAACTTGTCCAAAACCTGCCACTTACGTCACTTCAAATTGATCAATTGAAGTCATTGATACAAGCGAAAAACGTTGTAGAAATTGGACCTTTTCTTCAAAACCTGGACATCACCGATGAAGTAAGAGAAGTAATCGAACGAATTCCGTTTCTATATGGTAACCCAGTAGATGTGAGTGAACGGACAACAGGGATTGTCTTAACGGAAAAAATGCAGGGCACGCTCGATTACTTAATGGATGTTTACAGTATATTGAAAATGTATGGATTGGAACAGTATATCGTCATGGATTTGGGATTGATCAATCATATGGGTTATTACTCAGGGGTTATTTTCCAAGGATATGTCGAAAGATTTGGGAAACCTGTTTTAATGGGCGGGCGCTATGATGAGTTAGGAAACGAGTTTGGAGCAAGACTTCCGGCGATTGGGTTTGCATGTGAAATTGAATCGTTAGTTAAAGCGACAGATAGCAGGGAGGTTACATCCCGCTTATCAATCGATGTAAAAATAACGTATGCAGATAGCCAATTGGAACAAGCCATTGCAATCGCAAATGAATTAAGGGAACGGAATTATAGTGTGCTGTCATTTTCAACGCACAAGGAACAGGTAGATCCACGACAGAGTGTTTACTTGATACGTTTGGATAAAGATGGTAATTCACTTCTTTATAAAGATAAAGTTACGCCATTTTCTGACTTAAAAGCGTTGCTGGAATTACTCGTAGGGGGATTGAATTGAAATGACACATCTAACAATCGCCATGGCGAAGGGGCGTACTGCTGACAAAGCGTTAGCGTTTTTTGAAAGAGCAGGCATCCGTTTTTCAGAATACCATGATAAAAGCAGGAAGCTTGTTATCTATGATGATGAAAATAAAGTAAAACTCATATTTGTGAAAGCAGTCGATGTTCCAACTTACGTCGAAAAAGGAGCAGCAGATATTGGGATTGTCGGTAAAGATACGATTATGGAAAATCCAGTAGATGTCTATGAACTGCTGGATCTTGGAATTGGAAAATGCGAGCTGGCTGTTGCCGGGTTTCCAGATAAACAATTTCCGAGCAGTGCGTTGCTGACGGTTGCTTCAAAATATCCAGCAGTGACAAAAGCCTATTTTGACAGCAAAGGCATTCGTATTGAGACTATCAAGTTGAATGGCTCCATCGAACTGGCCCCGCTTATTGGTATGGCAGATGTCATCGTTGATATTGTTGAATCGGGCAAGACGCTAAAAGAAAATGGATTAGTCGTCTTAGAGACAATTGCAGATGTTAGTGCGAGATTGATTGTTAATAAAGCAAGTTATGCGACAAGGACCAGTCAAATCCAGCAAGTCATATCGGACTTAAAAGCTGCATTGGAGTGATAATTTATGCGAATTGTAACGTTGGAACAATATAGAGAAGAGAAAAAGCAACAAGTAGCAGGACAAATAACTAATTTCGAATTTGACCGAACTGTGCTCGGAATTATCGAAACAGTCCGTGAAGACGGGGATCAGGCATTGAAAAGCTATACCGAACAGTTTGATGGCGTATGGCTAGATAACTTGATTGTAACGGCTGAGGAGTTCGCAGAAGCGCAGACATTGATTACAGGGGAGTTTTTGGCTGCACTACGAAAAGCAAAGCAAAACATTACTGCGTTCCATGAAATTCAAAAAGAACAATCTTGGTTTATCAATCAAGAAAAAGGAATTGTACTTGGTCAAAAAGTGACACCCTTGGACAGTGTCGGTATATACGTACCCGGCGGAAAAGCGGCTTATCCTTCGACTGTTCTCATGAATGCGATTCCAGCAAAAATTGCGGGAGTCGGAAGGATTGCAATGGTGACACCACCTCAAGCGGATGGCAAAGTGAATCCACACGTACTTGTAGCAGCGCAAGAAGCTGGCGTGGATATCGTCTATAAAATTGGCGGTGCACAAGCAATTGCAGCATTGGCATATGGAACAGAAACGGTGAAAAAAGTAGTGAAAATCACCGGTCCTGGAAATGCATTTGTAGCACGGGCAAAAAAATGGGTGTTCGGTGACGTAGCCATCGATATGATTGCAGGACCGAGTGAAATTTGTGTTGTGGCGGACGATAGTGCCGTACCAAAGTTTGTCGCTGCGGATTTGTTATCGCAAGCGGAGCATGATGAACGGGCAACGGCGGTATGCGTGACGACAAGTAATTCATTTGCCGAAGCACTTCAAAAAGAAGTGGTGAAGCAAACTGAGCAAGCAGATCGTAAGGGAATTATCGAAGTTTCTATCGCTGATAATGGGCGCATTATCTTAGTCGATTCATTGGAGGAAGCTTACGACTTCGTCAATAAGCTTGCGCCGGAACATTTACAGCTAATGGTGCAAAATCCGATAGAGCAATTGCCGTTCATTCACAATGCTGGAGCAATCTTCTTAGGTAACTATTCACCAGAGGCATTGGGCGATTATATGGCTGGTCCAAATCATACATTGCCAACGAGCGGGACATCGGCATTTTCATCGCCGTTAGGTGTCTATGACTTTATGAAAAAATCGAGCATTATTCATTATACGGAGCAAGCATTGCAAGATGTATCCGAAGACATTATCACAATTGCGAATGCGGAAGGCTTAACAGCCCATGCAAATTCAATTCAAGTAAGGAAGGCGAACTTTTATGCGAAGTAAATCGATTTCAAGACAGACAGCGGAGACAAAGATTAACTTGGACTTTGCGATTGATGGAAGTGGAACAACAAACATTAAAACAGGTGTTGGCTTTTTCGACCATATGCTGACACTATTCACAAATCACGGTCGATTCGATTTAACGGTTGATTGTGACGGCGATATTGACGTGGACCAGCATCACTCCGTCGAAGATATCGGCATCGTATTGGGACAAGCCTTCTATGAAAGCATCGGATCAAAGGAGGGCATTGAGCGTTATGCGACAGTGTCAACACCTATGGACGAGGCATTATCAACAGTTTCTATCGATATTAGTGGGCGTCCATTTTTCGTTTATAACGTAGAGGGTTTGAAAGATAAAGTAGGAGAATTCGACACGGAGCTTGTTGAGGAGTTTTTCCAAGCATTCACAAGCCATGCCAAAGTGACATTGCATATCAATTTGCAGTATGGGAAAAACAGTCACCATATTATCGAATCAATTTTCAAAGGATTCGGACGTGCATTGCGCGTAGCAAGTGCAATTAATCCAGATGTAAAAGGAGTTCCATCTACGAAGGGAATGCTATAAAAATATCTCCTTTACGCACCTATATAGTGAACCAATGAAAATACCTATACAAACTAAGCGAAGGCGCCTTAAAAGGGGTAGCCGAAGCCATAAGACTGGCGGCGAAGCTGCTTGGCTTATGGCGGGAGGCATCCCCGAGCGCCGCAGCGAATTCAATGAGATTCTTCATATATAAGGGGGAACAATGATGATTTTATTTCCAGCAATTGATATACGTGATGGTAAATGTGTTCGGTTAATCCAAGGCGATTATGATCAGGAAATTATTTATAATGATTCACCTACTGCAATGGCGTTGGAATGGGAAAAGCAAGGTGCTGACTACATTCACGTCGTCGATTTAGATGGAGCGAAAACAGGAAATTCATTAAATCGCGAAGCCATCCAGGCGATTGCTAAAAGCGTATCGATACCGGTTCAAGTAGGCGGAGGAATCCGGACGATGGAGATCATTGACGCGCATATTGCATCCGGCGTTAGCCGCGTTATTATCGGTACGGCAGCGATTCAAGATAAACCATTTTTAAAGCAAGCCGTAGAAAAATACGCTGATAAAATCGCAGTTTCCATCGATGCAAGAAGAGGATTCGTCGCAACTGACGGCTGGACGGAAACAAGTGATGTATTGGCAGTTGACTTGTTAAACGAACTAGAAGAAATCGGTGTGAAAACAGTCATTTATACAGACATATTGAAAGATGGAATGATGCAAGGACCTAATTTTCACGAGCTGGAAATGATGGACAAAGCATCTTCTATCGACATTGTTGCATCAGGTGGTGTCTCCACAGAAGAGGATATTGTTCAGTTACGGGAACTCGATTTATACGGAGCAATTATTGGTAAAGCTTTATATGAAGGTAAACTATCTTTAGAAAAAGTATTAGGGGGACAACGAGGATGACAAGCAACCGGATAATTCCATGTTTGGATTTTGATAATGGGAAAGTCGTAAAAGGGAAAAAGTTTCTGGAAGTTAAAGAAGTTGCAGATCCACTGACATTGGCAAAGAAATATGTAGCTGACGGTGCAGATGAACTTGTGTTTTACGACATTGCGGCTTCAACAAATAACCGTGCTATGTTCCTTGACTTAATTGCAGAAATTGCGAAAGAAGTACCCGTACCATTTATCGTTGGTGGGGGCATCCGGACTGTCGAAGATATCCAGAAGGTGTTTGACGCCGGTGGGGATAAAGTATCTATCAATAGTGCAGCGCTCAGCAATCCATCATTAATTGAAGAAGCCGCAAAAAAATTCGGTTCTGAACGAATTATACTGTCAATGGATGTCAATGAAGTGGGCCCTTCTAAGTGGTCAGTATTTTCTAATGGAGGCATGAAAGATACTGGTATGGATGCTATCGAATGGGCGATTCAAGGTGAAAAATTGGGTGCCGGCGAGCTTGTTGTTAATAGTATCGGCGAAGATGGCGTGAAAAGTGGCTATAATATCGAATTGACGCGGGCGATTGCGGAAGCGGTCAACATTCCTGTCATTGCGAGCGGCGGCGCAGGGAAACCTGAACACTTCCATACTGTATTGACTGAAGGAAAAGCCGACGCTGCGCTTGCTGCATCCGTATTCCATTTCGAAGATATTAATATCGGTGAATTAAAAACATATCTAGCTGAACAAAATACATCTGTTGGGAATGACTGACTATGACACTAGAAATCGACACATTATCATTTGACGAAAATGGACTGATTCCAGCAATTGTCCAAGATGACCGGACAGGGAATGTATTGATGCTTGCTTATATGAATAAAGAGTCGTTGCAGAAGACGATTGATACGAAAGAGACCTGGTTTTTCAGCAGGTCAAGACAGGAACTATGGAACAAAGGGGCAACATCTGGCAACCGACAAATTGTGAAGAACTTGTCACTGGATTGTGATAGTGATGCAATTTTGGTACAAGTTACACCACTAGGTTCGGCTTGTCATACGGGAGAAGTAACTTGTTTCCACAAGCAAATTCTCGATGAGGTTGTACAGACTCGCTCAATCGTTCATGAAATCACGGATGAAATAAAAAATCGGCGTGTAAACCCTGTAGAAGGATCTTACACATCGTATCTGTTCCGAGAAGGCTTGGATAAAATTTTGAAAAAAGTCGGAGAAGAAACAACTGAAGTTGTCATCGGCGCAAAAAACCGTGACAAAGCTGAAGTAACAAGTGAACTTGCTGATTTGACGTATCACTCACTAGTATTGATGGAAGAGTTAGGTGTTAGTGTGGAGGATGTCAAAAACGAATTGCGGAAAAGACGACCTAAAAGCGAAGTGCTGCGAGATGAGTAAATTTTGGAGCTCAATGGTGAAACGGACCGAGCCTTATATTCCTGGGGAGCAGGTTGAACAAAAGGACATTGTGAAACTGAATACCAATGAAAATCCGTACCCTCCAAGTCCGCAAGTGATCGCTGCAATCGAGCAAGAGATGGGACGCAACCTCCAGTTGTATCCATCTCCAACGGCAATTGAGTTACGAGAAACGATAGGACTGTACTATGGACTTACTGCTGAAGAAGTATTCGTAGGTAATGGTTCAGATGAAGTACTGGCATTCTCTTTCATGGCGTTTTTCGAGCCAGGCATACCAATTCGATTTCCTGACGTTACATATAGTTTTTATCCGGTCTATGCAAAGTTATTCGATATTCCTTATGAGGAAGTTCCGTTGAATAAAGATTTCACATTGCCAGTGGATAAATACTTTCAGTCTGAAGGCGGCGTCATTTTACCGAATCCAAATGCACCGACTAGCATCTATGCTGAACTTGGGCACATTGAGGAGATTGTCAAAAATAACCCTGACCAAGTCGTCATCATCGACGAGGCATATATCGACTTTGCATCAAAATCAGCGACTGAACTCATTCGGAAGTACGATAATGTCCTTGTCGTCCAGACGACATCCAAATCACGTTCACTCGCCGGTTTACGCGTGGGCTTTGCGATGGGAGCTCCTTCATTAATTGCTGCATTGATTCGCATTAAAGACTCATTCAATTCTTATACGCTGGACCGTCTTGCGCTGGTCGGGGCAAAAGCGGCGTTTGAGGATAGAGCGTATTTCACGGAAACGACCCAGAAAATCATTGCAACACGGGACAAGTTGAATGAGACGTTGCAACAGCTTGACTTCGATGTACTACCTTCACAAGCAAACTTTGTTTTCGCCTCACATAAGACTGTTCCAGCAGAGTTTATCTACAATGAATTAAAAAAAGTAGGCGTGTTAGTTAGGTATTTTAACAAACCGGGAATCGACAACTACCTACGTATAACAATCGGAACAGATGAACAGATGGAACGATTAGTTGAGAAATTAAGTGACGTCTTGAGTTTGAAATGAACTAGTAGATTCGAAGATGAAATGAGTTAATGAAAAATGTATCGAAACTGCTATACTTGTGTAAACAAGGGAGGTTTTCGATATGGGATCAAAATATATTGATATTGCACTAATATTATTCATGAGTTATTTCGCAATTACGCGATTTAGGGATGGTCAAATTGGCTTTGGAATCTTTTTTACGGTTCTTAGCTTATTGAATATTTTAACGTTGGTCATGAAAATAAAGAAGGACAATGCCGCAAAGAATGAAGTGCGATGAAGTTTAAATAAGTAGTGACCACAAACTAGGCATCCTCCAGGGAATATGGAGGATGCCTAGTTTTATCTGTATTAAAGTGTATATATTCGGCACTGCTTATTTAGAATTAACTAGGTGGTATACCTGACCCGTATAACGAACAAGTCTAGCGCATGAGCGAAAAGTGTGAGCCGAAGCAATAAGACCGACAGTGATCTTTCTGGCGGGCTTATTGCGTGAGGCCATCACCAAGCGACAAAGCGGTGTTGGAAGAACAATCTATTTGTTAAGTGCCGATTGTAAAGCATAGAAAAATGATTGAACACATACTATTTGAATTCAGTGGTTCATAGAATGATGTAAGGAGTTAGGGATGTCAGATGTATAAAAAATAGAGAAGGGAAGGGAAAAGTGGGTAAAACACTGCTTAAGATTTCTGTCATCTATTTCATGCTTGGGATTTCGTTCGGGCTCTACATGTCGCTCACACACGTCTTTACATTGACGTCGGTGCATGTTCACATCAATTTGTTAGGATGGATGTCATTAGCCCTCATTGGAGTTTTTTATCATCTATATCCGAGTTTAGAGAAGACTGGATTGGCAAAATGGCATTTTTGGCTTCATAATATCGGATTGCCTGTTATGATGATTGCGATTGCATTGGCAATATTAGGGGTAGGCAATATATTTTTTCCAATCGCAACGGCGGGTGGGGCAGCGACATTGATTGGTATCTTCTGCTTTGGTTTCAATGTTCTTATGAATCTGGATAAACGAACGGCATAAAAATGATAAACCGCCTGCCCTTTCCGCTAGATGTGGAAAGGGCAGGCGGTTTTATATATTCAAAAGTGTTCAGTGAATTAAATTAGTTGTTCCAATTTCTAATTTCATGTAGTATAATATGTGAATTGCATTTTCTGAAATGAGGATAACTAATGAAAAATTCAATATATGGACTTACAATCGAACAACTAACAGAATGGTTATTGGAACAAGGTCAGAAAAAATTCCGCGCCGCACAAATTTGGGACTGGCTATATAAAAAACGTGTAACAAACTTTGCTGACATGAAGAATATTAATCAAGAATGTATTGATTTGCTGGATGCGAACTTTGTTATGCGTTCGCTGGAGCAGACTGTAAAACAGGAGTCTGAAGATGGCACTATCAAGTTCCTATTCAAAATGCAAGATGGCAACTTGATTGAAACCGTTTTGATGAAATTCCCTTATGGTCAATCGGTTTGTGTAACGACACAAGTTGGCTGTAATATCGGCTGTAGTTTCTGTGCAAGCGGTTTGTTGAAAAAGAGCCGTGATTTGACTGCTGGAGAGATTGTAGAGCAAATCATGGAAGTACAGCATCACCTCGATGCAAAAGAGCAAGAGGAGCGCGTAAGCCATATTGTTGTTATGGGAATCGGCGAACCATTCGATAACTATTCAAATTTGATGGATTTCCTACGCGTCGTCAATGACCAAAAAGGACTTTCTATCGGTGCTCGTCACATTACTGTTTCAACTAGTGGTAATCCGCAACGAATTAAGGAATTCGCAGAAGAAAATATCCAAATCAACTTAGCTGTTTCTCTGCATGCACCGAATAATGATTTGCGTACACGCGTTATGAAAATTAACAAAGCGTTCCCGATTGAAAAATTGATGGATTCGATTGATTACTATTTGGAAACGACAAACCGCAGAATAACGTTTGAATATATAATGTTACATGATGTGAATGATCATGTTGCTGAAGCGCAACAATTGGCAAAACTGCTTGAAAACAAACGTCATCTGTCATATGTCAACTTGATTCCCTACAACCCTGTTGACGAACATGACCAGTATCGTCGTAGTACACCTGAAGACATTAAAGCATTTTACGAAACGCTTAAAAGAAAAGGAATTAATTGCGGCGTTCGACTTGAACATGGTACAGACATTGACGCGGCATGCGGCCAGTTAAGAAGTAAGCAAATTAAGAAAGATAAAGCTGTCTAAGGCATTAAAAAAAGAGTGTACAATTCCTATGGAAACTAGGAATTGTACACTCTTTTTGTCGTATAGACTCCGGCGCTTTTGTTCTAGCTTTTTTTCTTCATCAAAATCACGATGAACTGGACAATAAAGGCCAGTCCCAATCCAAAGGAAGAGATGATGAACAAAGACAAGATTCCGAGTACATCACCTATCCCATTCGGATTCATTAATAAGCTGCGGAAAAACTCTGCAAAACCGATAACCACACCAATCAAGAAGATCCTGAAAGCAATTTTCAAATTGTAAAACAGCAGTAAAAATGAAAAGACACCGATGATTAGCCCAAAAAGGCCAAATGTTAAGTAGTTTGTAAAGACAAGCGTTTGACCCAAAATAGTTCGTACACCTACTATGAGAAGAATGAAACTCGTAAGTCCAGTGAAAAAACCAATCTTCCATAACTTATTAATCATAAACTGCACCCACTTTCATTGTTCATCATATCGAATAATGGGGTGATTATGCCAATGAAAGCATTAAAATAGCAAAAGTCTAAGCACGACCAATCATATCTCCTTGCTAACTGACTTTATACGTCGCCAGACCGATCATATCCAATCATATATAGTACATAGCGCGTGAGGCAAGGCAACAATTCACTAACTTGTAACTAATCCATAATCCAATTAATTTATAAGTAATGAAAAAATCCCATTCCTCTGATTAAAGGAATGGGATTCATGAACTTATAGGTTATTTCTTTGCGATTAGGATAAGTTTACCTTGGTCAAGCTCTTGCTCAGCATCAGCAGCTTCTACAACGGATAGGCCAACAGCTTCCATCTTGCTACGAAGTTCATCTCCGCGGGAAGAGAACATGTTCTTCATACCATCCAAGAAACCTTGTTCTTTCATGCCTACGCTTTCCGTATCTAGCGCATCCGTTATGTGACTGGCTCTCTTTTTGTCATGTGCAAAAATATAGATGTCATCATGTGTATAGCCTTGTGTAACCAATTCCTCGATTTCTTTTTTTGCTTGAACGGCGTTTTCAACAGTTTTCTTAACAGTCATTAAATATCCCTCCATTTTTGTACTCTTTCTTTATATACCATTAAAATGTAAGTACTAAACATATTTTTGAACGAGTCGAATCTTAACGTAAATTTTTATACGTCCGAATGAAATTGGTTGGGTCTGTCTCGACTTCATATGTGAAGACACCTTGGGTTGTATGCAAATAGAAAAAGCCTGCTCCGCTAGAAAATGGTTTATAGGACATATCATGGACATGTTCTAATTTGAAAGTATTGTTTGCAGTTGAAATTGTGTCAGCGTATAAGTGGATGCTATGGACAGTTCGTTTCGTTTTTTGGTCGTACCAACCCATAATTCGTTCGACTCTGTTATAAGAAATAGTGGACACGATTTGGCTGTTCGATTCAATCACTGTGATTCCTCCCGTGTTAAGTTTGGTCATGAACTACCTTGTCTAACCATATGGTAACAGTTTTTATATATAATCGCTTATATAGGAGATAAAGCAGCTGTCCACATCTCAATACCAGAAGTGGCAACCAAAGACGAAACGAATAAAGCAATGCAGGAGTTTGGAGGAAACAGGGAGAAATAAAGAGAAAGAAGCCTGGGAGAAAGATATGAATACAGCAAACGATTTAGGTTTATCGTTAATTACAACATTCTTTATAAGCGGTAAATAATATATAGGTAATGCGTTAAATAATGTTACAAAAATAGTGGAAAAGGCGGCTGATAGTGGTAAGTAAACTCATTACAGCGATGATGCTCCTGCTTAGAAAACGTAAGTAATGGTAGGGATATGGCCACCAGAGATGAGTGGTAGACTATTGCCGTAATGTATCAATCCCTTTTCAGTTCCTGACAACTTTTACGGACAGCGGTATGATGAATAGGGTTGTTTCCAATAGTGTATCTGGCAAATACTATTGAAAGTGATCCAAGGAAACACCTCCTAAGTGGATTGAGCCTATGAGGTGTTTTTGTCTACTATTTTCGAGTTTTTTTGATATCCTTCATCATTTCCTTAACATAGGACGCATCTACGTAATTGTATTCGTTCACAATCCTGCCTTGCTGATCAATCAGATAAAAGTTTGTCCCGTGAATGACTTGATTGGAAGTTGTGGGCTTTTGAACAATCGTTTGAAATTGCTCCCGTGCAAAAGTTTCGATTACTTCTTGTGTATATCCCGTCAACATATGCCAATTCGTTTCATCATCCGTAAATTGATGGATGTACACTTTTAATATATCGGGTGAATCGATTGTTGGATCAACAGTGAATGATACGAATTCGGCTTGTATGCCTTCATCCTCGAACTTTTTTTGTAAATCCGCCATCTCAAGTGTCATTGGAGGACAAACGGTTTTACATTTTGTGAAGACAAAATCGGCAATCCAGACTTTCCCTGCTAATTCATCTGTACCAAAAGGTTGTCCATTTTGGTCAGTAAAAGAAAAGGAGACAATCTCCTTGCCATTTTGTGGCTGTGAACTACAAGCGGAAAGTAATACTGCAAAGACAAGGGGAATAAACAGATAGCGCATGATTTTCAAATTACACCTCTTCTTTTTCATCATTAGATAAGCCTGGCAATCGAATCGTTACGCTTGTTCCTGTCAGGGCGTCACTAGTCATCTCAAATGTCCCGTTGTGTAGTCGAATGATCTCTTTTACAATTGGGAGCCCCAAGCCTGTACCACCTGTTGTCCGATTTCGGGCTTTATCTGTCCTGAAAAACCGATCGCCAATTCGTTCGAGATCTTCATCGTCAATCAGAATTCCGTCGTTCGTCACTCGGAACTGCAGGGAAGTATCTTGTTTCGTTAATTCAATAGCCAGGGTGCCATTCACGACGGAATATTTTACGGCATTGTCTATGATATTGTAAAATATTTGTTGAATTCTTTTTGGATCACCTGTCAGAATAAGTTCTTCTTCGATAGTCAATTCGAGATGTAATTCTTTTTCAGCGATATGAATCGTGAACAAGTCAACTGTATCTACTACTAATTGAGCGATAGCAATCGGTTGCATGTCTATTGTATAAAAGTCTTCTTGCAAATGATTTAATTCCACAAGATCAGTGATCAATTTGGTCAGCCGTTCTGTTTCTTTTTCAATCGTTGTCAAATAGCTTTGTGCTTCTTCAGGCGATGAATAAATTTTGTCTTTAAGAACATGGGTGTAACCGCTAATATACGTAAGCGGTGTACGGAGTTCGTGCACGATGTTTGACGTGAATTCCTTTTTACGTTCTTCCTGCTGTTCGAGTGATAGGCTCATCAAATTGAACGCCTTCGTCAATTGACCAACCTCATCGTCGCGCTCGCTTTGGATTCGATTTGAATAGTTGCCTTTAGATACTTCAAAAGAAAGTCGCTGAAGGTCTTGTAATGGTTTGAATAAAGAACGCCATGCACGATTGACCACTAGAAAGAGTATGAAGAAAAATAAGCTGCCAACAATCAACAGTATCGGAATGCTTCCTCGAAATACATCCTGAACGGCCGCGAGAGGTACGTATATATAGATAAAACCGATAAGTCCATCCTCGCCCTTGATTGGGAAAATAGCGCCTAGAATTTCACTGTTCAATTCCTTTACGAATCCCTCTTTTAGCACATAGGCACCTTTGTCTAACTCTGCAAGGTCATTTGCATCGACAAGTGTTTCATAATTTATTTCATAAGGGAAATAGGAGGTGAGGTCATCTAATTTATCCACTACGATAATTTCGTATTCGGAAACGATGTTATACCATTGTATTTTATCGATGATTTCATCACTTAATTCCCCGTAATGGTAATGAGAAGCCGTTCTTTTCCCCTGGTAGACAATGGATTCTTCGATACTTGTCAGATACAATTCGGAATAGAGATAATGGATGAAGAAAAAGGAGAAGAGAATTGTGAAACCGATACTGGAAATCAGGACTACTCCTATTTTCTTGCTTAATGTAAGTTTCTTCAATCTTCACACCTCGAATTTGTAGCCGATACCCCAGACTGTTTCAATCAGCTCTCCGTGATTTCCCATTTTTAGTCGTAACGTTTTAATATGTGTATCGACTGTGCGCTCGCTACTTTGATGTTCTTCACCCCAGACAATGTGTAGCAGTTGTTCCCTTGAATATACGCGACCTTTATTTTTAGCAAGTATATGGAGCATACCGAACTCCTTTAATGTTAATGATAAGGGATTTCCATTCAATGACACTTTATGCGCTTCGATTTCGATAACGAGCGGCCCGATAGTTAACGTATCTGCGATAGCTTTATTTTGATAAGATCGTCTCAGAACGGATTCAATCCTTGCAAGAAGCTCCCCCGGTAAAAATGGTTTGACAATATAATCGTCGCCGCCAAGTTTCAAGCCTTGTATTTTATCCCATTCGTCCCCTTTTGCTGATAGAAAGATGAGTGGAATCGTCGATGTGCGTTTTACTTCCTTGGCGAATGTAAAGCCATCCATGTAGGGCATCATTACATCTACGAGTAGTAACTGCGGATCTGCTTTAGCTATCAATGATAGTGCATGTACACCGTCCGTTGCTTCGATGACAGTGTAGCCTTCTTTCTCGAGGAACATTCGAATCAGTTTCCTCATTTGCGGTTCATCGTCTATAATCATGATGGTGGATGAATTCAAGATAAAACCTCATTTCAATTATAGATTACTTATTATACTCATTTTCTCTAATAGATGTGAAAATCGTGTGAAGCGTAGTACTTCACAATTAGTTCTAACTTATCTATTATAATCATAACGAACATATCGAACTACGTTAAGTAAAACGAAAATGGAGGAATCATGATGAAAAGAAAACTTGGTTTGTTAGCAGGGGTATTCATGCTGGCAATGATGGCGGCGTGCGGTAAAGAAGAAACGATAAAAGAGGACGACACAGGGGTGCCTCTACCACTTGATGTGCAGCTAACAGTGACAGAACAAGTTGATGTGAATGGCATAATAAAAATGGCAGCAGTTGTTACACAAGGCGAAGACAAAGTAGATAACGCTGATGAAGTTGAATTTGAAGTATGGGAAGAAGGTAAAAAAGACGACAGTGTCAAGATTGAATCGAAGAATGACAAAGACGGTCTGTATACGGCAGAAACATCGTTTGATCATGACGGTCTATTCCACGTTCAAGTGCATGTAACAGCGAGAGGTTTGCATACAATGCCGAAAAAAGAAGTGACGGTCGGTAACGGTGCAAATATTGAAGAAGCTGTTGAAGGCGAGGCTGAACACGAACATGGGCATGCTGACGAATTTTCGATGCACTTCATGGAACCTGAAAATATGAAGCTCGGCGAAGCTGCTGAATTTGTCGTTCACCTGCAAGAAGATGGTCAACCATTTGAAAAAGCGCAAGTACGTTACGAAATTTGGAATGAAGCCAATCCGGATAAACACGACTGGGTCGATGTCGAGGAAAAAGTTGCTGGTGAATATACAGCTTCTTACACATTTGCACAAGCGGGTCCACACAAAATTCAAATTCACGTAACAGATGATAATGGATTACATGAACATGAAGAACATGCAATAGAAGTTAACTAAAATGAGCACGGAGCGTTCCTGACAAATCAGTCAAGAATGCTCCGTGGTTTTTTGGGATAAAGGATTATCCATTTACACTTGAATATCTTTACGTTTGCTAGAAGAAGGTATATTTAACTCTTCTCTATACTTACTAATTGTACGTCTAGAGATTGTGATGCCTTTTTCGCTATTAAAGTATTCTGCTATTTTTTGATCAGAATAGGGTTTGAATTTGTTTTCCTGGGCTACGAAATTTTCTAAAAGTGTTTTTACTGCCGTTTGAGAAATGCTAGTGCCATCCGCAGATTCTAACTTTGAAGTAAATAGCAGTCGTAGTTCGAAAGAACCGAATGCTGTCTGAATGATTTTGTTGGATGTTGCTCTGCTGACAGTCGATTCGTGCATTTCAATTTCATCGGCAACTTCTTTTAGTGTTAATGGCTTTAATGAAGGGAATCCATCAATAAAAAAGCTTTGTTGTTTTTCTAACAGGACTTGCACAATTTTAATAATCGTATTCCGGCGCTGTTCGATGCTACTAAGAAGCCATTGCACATTTTTATATTGGGTTTGAATGTACTTTGACACATCACTTTTCGATTGAAGCTGTTGCGAATAATTTGCGGTGATTTGAATCGTCGGTAAATAGCCGTCATTCAAATGAAAAACTAATTTATCATCTTTGGATTCTACAATAATGTCTGGAGTTAAATATTCAGTTGAAGAATTAGAGATAAATAAGCAGGGCCTGGGATTAAGCGTTTGTATGAAGTCGTAGAGATTCTTGACTACCTTCATTTCAATATTCATTTGTAAGGCGATTTCATTCCATTTATGATCGGCAAGTAAGTTTAAATGATGTTCTATTAAATGAGCAGCTAGTCTATTGTCAGGATAGATGAATGTGATTTGTAGGAGCAGGCATTCCTTTAAGTTTCTAGCCCCAATACCGACCGGTCCCACTTGCTGAAGTAAAAGTATCCCCTTGTTAATAGCATCTTCATCAAATTCCAAGTAGAACGCTGAATCCCTATCAAGGACACGTAGATAGCCATTGTCATCTAAATTATAAATGAGATAGTTTAATAATTTTTGGGTGTGTTCGTCGGGGTAGAGGAATTTCGCATCTTCGAATAATGTGTCCCGCATGTTCCTATCCGTACATGGAAATAGATCATCCGGCATCTCGGAAGAGCCAAAGGAGGACGATCGCTGATTTAATCTTTCCTCATATGTATTTTTTTCTTTCAGCTCGATAAGCGGATTTTCAAGCTCTTGCTGCCGTATAAATTGTTCCAGTTCATACGTCGAGTATTGTAAGAGTTCAATTGCTTGTCTTAACTCGAGTGTCATTAGTAGACTCTGTTCTTGTCGTTGCTGGAGTACAAGCGCCATAAAGTTTCCTCCTTTTGAAGCTGATTGGTAGTGTAAGCGTTTTCAAACTAGTGACATTAAGTGTACCATATGTTTTTGGAAACTTCGATTAGAAAAAAGAATTTTCAGTCGAGTGAAAAAAGAAGGGGAGCTGAGAGCATTATAATGATAGAGACTAATTTGACTATCCCATTTGCGAATAAGGCCATCGATATGTTTGTTTTATATTATGAAGCAATTATTTGCGCCAAATGGGATAAGAATAATTAGAAAAACATTTCATAAATACCAATTATGATAAGCAAGAGTCCTGCAATGATAGTTGAGTACTTACCAAATAGTGTACTGCCAATTTTATTTCCGATTTTAATCCCTAAAGAAATTGAAATTAGTGAAAATACGCCAATTGAGATGGAAGTGAAAAAAGGAGAGAATCCAGTGATGCCGGCTCCAAAACCAATTGCTAAGCAGTTTAAAGCAAGCAAGAAACCTAAAAAAGAAGATTCTTTTAACGTGATTATTTGTTCTTTTTCTACACTTAGAATTGCGGGACGTCCATCTTCTTTTTGCATTGACTTATTTTTAACACACACTGGAGACGGCATTATAAACCATATGCCAAGGGCGGTAATTAGGAAGCCACCAGTAAAGTTGGCCATGGATTGTGAAAAGTAATGGGATAAAAAACTCCCCGCTGAAATGGATACAAATGCAAATACAATAGAAATTAGAGAAATAATGAAGTTGTATGAGATAGGAATTCTTTTTAATTTTAAACCGTATGAAACACTTATTGCTAAATTATCAATGTTTGCTGCAATTCCGATTAATAATATAGTTACCCACTGCATACTAATTTCCCCCTGTACCTATTTGTTTTTCTTCTATGTATATGAGCAAATAGAAAATAGCGTGTGGAATGGGTCTGCCGAATAATGTAGGAATCATCAATGTCCCTGTTAGGTGGCTATGAATTTGAGGCTGCTATCAAGACAATTTGTTAGGATGATTAAATTTGGAAAAGTAAACTGTATAATGAAAGAAACAAAATAATAAAAGGGGGCTTTTCTTTTGGCAGAACACTACTTTCATTTAACAGCGGACTGGCCTGGTTTGCGGAATGATATAGGAACAATCGATGCAGGGAATTTGAAGACGAAAATTTCAATTCCCCCTGAAATGGACGGGCCGGGAATTGGTACGAATCCGGATGAAATGCTGTTGGGCGCTGCTGCGACATGTTATATTATTACACTTGCGGCTATGATGGAGCGAAGTAAACTGGAGAAAGTTGCCTTGACGATGGAGTCAATCGGCGTTGTCGATGTATCCAACGGTGTTATTACATATAAAAAGATTATCCATAAACCTCAAATCGTGTTGAAACAGGACGCGACTGAAAAGGATGAAGCACTGGCACACAAGCTTGCGGAAAAAGCGGAAACGTCTTGTATGATTAGCCGCGCTATCAAAGGAAATGTAGAAATTGAGCTAGACGCGACAGTAATAAAATAGAACGCTAAGGTGTTGAAAAACCGTGCTCTTTAGAGTGCGGTTTTTATTATGCGTAAAACAGGATTGAACGAAACGTAGATTAATGTTATGTTTGTTTATATAAAACGAGTATATATTGAAAGGTGTTTATGTTTAGTTGGATATGTTACTAGATTACCCGTTAGAAGTTATGGAAAAGGGCTATATCAAGGAGAGTCACCATTATCGCTGTTTAATATGTGATGAAGAAGTTGAAAAGGGAGTCATTTATCCTGTAGGAGATGTACTTTTCGCAGATTGGCGTTATATGGAACATCATATTGAAAGGATGCATGGCAATGTCTTTGACCTATTGCTTTCGGGTGGTAAAGAACAGACAGGGTTGTCCGATCAACAGTCGAAACTGCTGTCGTTGATTTACGAAGGAAAGACAGACAAAGAAATTCAAAAAGAACTGAAAATCGGAAGCATGTCGACGATTCGGAATCATCGTTTCTCATTACGGAAGAAAGAAAGACAGGCAAAAACACTTCTAGCCCTCATGAATTTGGTGAAACGGCAACAAGAAGTCGTACCAAACGAACCGGGTATTGATAAGTCGATTGCGAAATCATTTGAACCTTCAACAGAATTAGCACGCTACTTCTCGGAAGAAGATGGTCGTTTGAAAACACTCCGTATGAAAGAACAAGAAAAAATCCAATTGTTGGCTGAAGTTGCATTGCTCTTCAAACCGGGAAAAGTGTATACAGAAGGTCAAGTCAACGCGATTTTGGAAACAGTTTATGAAGATTATATGCTGTTACGGCGGGAGATGGTCGACCGTGGTGTGTTAACGCGTAACGCTGAAGGAAGTGCGTATCGCCTCGTGCAGAATTTAGAAAATGGAGATGTCGATGAAATGGATTTTAAAAAAGAAATGAAATTGAAGGCGAAGGAAGAGAAACCAAGTTATGGTATATTTCAAATCAAGAATGTAAAGAACGGGAAGCTTTATGTAAATTCGACACCAAATTTCAAAACATTGAATGGATTGAAATTCATGTTATCTACCGGTGGGCATAAAAATAAAGAACTGCAAACCGATTGGGATGAACTTGGAAAAGAGAGTTTTGAAATCGAAATACTCGAATCGATAGATGAGAAGAATTGGAAAGGGACTAGCAAAGGTGAAATTCTAAAGAAGCAGTTGGATAAGTGGTTAGAAGAGTTACAGCCATACGGGGAAAAAGGATACAATCGTATAAAAAAAGTGTAATAGATAATGAAAAGACGGCAAACACATAATTGTGAATGCCGTCTTTTCATATTTACTTATTTGGCGTATCCTTTTCAGGCTTTTTAATGGGTACGAGATTAAAGATATCATGATCTTCAAAAGCATCAACAAGGCGATCGAGCCATTCGTAATAATCGCGCAGGTAAAGTAACTTTTCAATATCTATAGTTACTTCTTCTCTCAATCCATCATCTATCGCAGGATCTATCACCAGTTCTTCCAGTTCAGCTAAAGATCTTCTAATTGCTGCTGAATGAAAGGAAACAGATCTTCTCCACTTTATTGAAAAAAGATCTAGAAAGCTTTGATACCAATCATCTTTCACTTGATAAAGGTCTTTTCGGACCCCTCTTTTCCAAGCGCGTTCCACTAACTTCAAATCGGATAGCGCTCTGACAGATGTGCTCATGCTCGTTTTGCTCATCCCAAGTTCTTCTGTCATGTCATCCAATGTTAACGGCTCATTATGAAAAAACATCGTGCCATACTGTCTTCCAGCAGAAGGTGTAAGACCATAAAGATGTATATTTTGTGCGATGGATTCAATAATCCGTTCACGAGCTTTTTCAAGTTTTTCATTACCGTTCATAAGCGTCTTCCCTCCACTAGCATCGGCATTCATTAACCGATCCAGCCCATTTCTTATAGCGTATTATATCCTATCTTAAAAAGCAATTCGTAGCAATGAAAGTTCGTACAGTTTTTTCTGTACAAACCATTTAAATTGAGAAAACGGTTGTAATGCAAAAAAAAGACAGCTATACTAGAAGACATTCATTAGTTTTGAAAATGTCAGGAGTGTATGCATGAGTGAACAAATTGTCAATAAGAAAATCGAAGTGATTAACACCACGAAGATTTTTGGTAAAAACGCGAAGCGGGCTTCCCAGCTGCTTAATGAAGGAAAATCAAAAGGTGAGATTTTGAAGGCGACTGGAGCAACAGTCGGCGTTAAAAATGCATCATTCGATGTGTACGAGGGCGAAATATTCGTCATTATGGGATTGTCAGGTAGCGGAAAATCAACGCTTGTCAGATTGCTAAACAGGTTGATTGACCCAACTATGGGCAATATCCTACTGGACGGTGAGGACATCGTCGGGATGAATAAAGAACAACTTCGTAATGTAAGACGTAAGAAAATAGGAATGGTATTTCAAAATTTTGCACTCTTTCCCCACAAAACCATTCTTGAAAATGCAGAATATGGCTTAGAAATCCAAGGGGTAGCGAAGGCAGAACGTCAAGCCAAAGCAAAAGAATCCTTAGGACTAGTCGGACTTGCAGGATATGAAGATCAATTCCCAGGTCAGTTGAGTGGAGGCATGCAACAGCGTGTTGGTTTAGCGAGAGCGCTAGCTAATGGACCAGATATTTTGCTGATGGACGAAGCATTCAGTGCGCTTGATCCGTTAATTCGCAAAGATATGCAAGACGAATTATTGCAGCTTCATAATGATATGGGGAAAACAATTATTTTCATTACCCATGACTTAGATGAGGCACTTCGTATAGGAGACCGCATTGCATTGATGAAAGACGGGGAAATCGTTCAAGTGGGTACGCCTGAAGAGATATTGATGAGTCCGTCGAATGAATATGTCGAACGTTTTGTTGAAGATGTGGATCTTTCCAAAGTATTGACAGCGGGACATATTATGAAGAAAGCAGATACGGTTCAAATCGACCGTGGAGCTAGAATAGCGCTCCGTATGATGAAAAAACTTGGGATATCTTCAATTTACGTTGTCAATAAAGCAAACCGTCTATTAGGGGCAGTTACAGCGCAAGATGCGAGTTTAGCTATTGAAGCAGGGAAGACACTTGAGGAAATAATGATTACTGACCTTCCCATGATTCCTCAGGATACCGTGCTAATCGATTTGTTCGATATCGTATCGACAGCTGTTATCCCTGTTGCAGTCATTGATGAAAATAATAGGCTTCAAGGAATTATTATTCGTGGTGCATTGATTGGCGCATTATCAGGTGACAATCAGTTTATCAATAATAATGGTACATTCGATTCCGATGAAAAAACGGATACGGAGGTGAAGATAAATGGATAAAATTTTACCTCGTTTGCCATTTGCAGAGTGGATTGACAATGGTGTCGATTGGCTCGTGGTTACTTTTGGTACAGTGTTTGACGGAATTTCAGATTTTCTCAAAGGGATTGTTGAAGGATCGGTAGAATGGCTCGATATGGTGCCATCTATCTTACTTGCCGTGCTATTTGCCTTACTTGCGTGGTTCGTTTCCACTCGCCGCATAGCGTTATTCACATTAATCGGCTTGCTGTTCATTGATTACTTGGGCTATTGGTACCCGATGCTGCAAATGTTAGCGCTCGTACTCACCTCTGTATTCTTCGCACTGATAATCGGAATTCCGGTGGGTATTTGGGGTTCACAACAAGCGACAGCAAGGAAAATCATCAATCCATTATTGGATCTAATGCAAACAATGCCGGCATTCGTTTATTTACTGCCAGCTATATTCTTCTTTAACATCGGAGTCGTCCCGGGTGTTGTGGCATCTGTTATCTTCTCAATGCCGCCAACAATCCGTTTGACGATGCTGGGAATCCAGCAAGTTCCGAAAGATTTAATCGAAGCGACGGAAGCATTTGGTTCTACTACTTGGCAAAGACTGAGCAAAGTGCAAATTCCACTTGCGAAACCGACAATTATGGCAGGTGTCAATCAAAGCATAATGCTTTCCTTGTCTATGGTTGTTATCGCGTCTATGGTTGGTGCACCAGGGCTTGGTGAAGAAGTTTACAGGGCTGTAACACAATTGAAAACGGGTGTTGGTTTTGAAGCTGGTCTATCTATTGTGATCGTGGCGATTATTTTGGACCGGGTAACACAACACGCTGGAAAGAAAAAACAAGGAGGAATTACAAAATGAAATTAACTAAAAAAGTATTAGGGCTCGGAGCGGTTGCTCTGCTTGCATTTGGACTTGCCGCATGTGGTAATGACGATGACAAGAATGAAGCAGGCGGAAACACCGCGAAAACAGTTGGTGAATCAGTAGACTATAAAATTACAGGCATCGATCCAGGCGCAGGTATCATGGAAGCGACTGAAAAAGTGCTTGTAGAATATGACCTTACAGATTGGGATCTTACAACAGGTTCAAGTGCGGCAATGACAGCTTCACTGAAAAAAGCCTATGACAAAGAGCAACCGATTATCGTTACAGGTTGGACACCGCATTGGAAATTTGCGAAATACGATTTGAAATATCTTGAAGATCCAAAAGGCGTGTACGGTGGGGAAGAGCAGATCCGTACAATCGGAAGACTTGGTCTAGAAGACGATATGCCAGAAGCGCATAAAATCTTATCGCAGTTCAATTGGACTGAAGAAGATATGGGCGAAATAATGGTAGCCATTCAAGAAGGCGAAAAAGAAGATGCAGCAGCACAAAAATGGGTTGATGCAAATGAAGCCAAAGTGGCAGAATGGACAAATGGCGTAGAAAAAGTGGACGGTGACAAGATTAAACTTGCTTATGTCGCATGGGACAGTGAAATCGCTAGTCATAACGTCATGAAAATTGTTTTAGAAGATATGGGTTATAAAGTGACATTAACACAAGTTGAAGCAGGTCCTTTATGGACGGCGGTTGCTGACGGCAGTGCAGATGCATCGCTTGCAGCCTGGATGCCATTAACACATAAAACATATGCGGAGAAATTCGAAGGTAAATTCGAAGAACTTGGCGTCAATATGGAAGGTGTCAAAGTCGGCCTTGTGGTACCGCAGTACATGGACATCACTTCAATTGAAGACTTGAAGAATTAGAGAAAATTGCTTTATATGTACCGAGCGCCGCAGCGAATTCAATGGAATTCCTAATTTTATCAATTATAGAAGACTCAGTTCCGTTCAATCGGACTGAGTTTTTTTGATTTTATGGAAGTAGTATGATAACTTTAAGTCGACACGTATAAACAAACTCTTCGGGGCAAGGTGAAATTCCTTACCGGCGGTGATCGAGCATAGCTCGTCAGTCCGTGACCCGTCCTTTCTTGTTTGGAAGGCGGTGGAGCTGGTGAAATTCCGGCACCGACAGTTATAGTCTGGATGGGAGAAGTTGTTTGGATATGCGTGTTATGCTTGCAGGCTCTGCCCTTTCAAAAATCGAAAGGGGGAATGCCAATGGACCCTCAATATTATATGAGACTTGCTCTTGAACTGGCGCGTAGTGCACAAGGACAAACCTCGCCGAATCCACTTGTCGGTGCTGTTTGTGTAAAAAACGGCCGGATTTTAGGGACTGGTGCGCACTTAAAAGCTGGAACACCTCATGCTGAAGTGCATGCACTGGCAATGGCAGGTACGGATTCTATTGGTGCTGATCTATACGTGACACTGGAACCGTGTGCCCATACTGGGAAAACACCTCCGTGTACAGATCTCATTATTTCGTCTGGAATTCAACGTGTTTTTGTTGCGTCTATCGATCCGAATCCTTCCGTCAATGGAACTGGAATCGGGCTTCTTAAAGCTGCTGGAATTGAAGTTATTACCGGCATTTTACAGGAAGAGGCAGAGCAGTTAAACCAAGCATATTTTCATTTCATCAGATACGGGAAACCATACGTTACCTTGAAAGCCGCCGCAACTCTTGACGGTAGACTTTCAACGCAGAACGGGGACAGCAAATGGATTACTTCGGCTGCATCACGAACCGATGTCCATCACCTCCGCCATACCCATGATGCTATTTTGGTCGGCGTACAAACCGTACTTCACGATAACCCTTTCCTCACCACCCGTTTGCCCCATGGTGGAAAGAACCCAATTCGAATTATTTTAGACCGGCATCTCAGGACGCCAAAAACAGCGAATGTCGTTACAGACGGCGCTGCAGAAACAATTATTTTCACACTCGAATCAACAGAATCAACAACAACATTTTTGGATTATCCGCTCGTTTCAATTGAAAGGATTTCAGAAAACGGATCTTTTTTGAATGAAGTCTTAAAACGTCTTGCTGAAAAGGAAATCATGACGTTGTTCGTCGAAGGCGGTAGCAAAGTTCATTCCAGTTTCATCAATGAAGGTCTCGCAGATGAACTGTATTTGTATATGGCTCCGAAATTGATTGGCAACGGTTCTTCTTTATTCATGGATGATACTCGGAACCTGATGGCAGAAGGCGAATCCCTTCGTTTTTTAGATGTGCGACAAATCGGGGACGATATCCGATTGCACGCCAGGTTTCTGAAGGAGGATTGACAGCATTTGTTTACTGGAATTATTGAAGAGATAGGAACAGTTTCAGCGGTTAGACCAGCGGCGAATTCATTGCAACTATCAATACGTTGTACCACAGTGCTTAGCGATGTTAAAAAAGGCGATAGTCTGGCACTGAACGGTGTCTGTTTGACGGTATCAGACTTCTCGAGCAATCAATTTACAGCTGACGTCATGCCTGAAACTGTTAAAGCAACAACGCTTCAAGCACTGCGTACGGGAAGTCCAGTTAACTTAGAGCGTGCGATGGCGGCGAATGGTCGTTTCGGCGGACATATAGTCAGTGGACACGTTGATGGTACTGGCGAAATTGTTTCAGTTAGGCAAAAAGAAAATGCAATCTATCTGGAAATCAGTATCGCAACTGAATTATTGAAGTATTTTATCCCGAAAGGTTCAGTAACAGTGGATGGAACTTCACTTACTGTCTTTGGTGTGACCGATAAAGGTTTTATCATCTCACTTATTCCAGTTACACAAGACGACTCCATTATTGGCCGTAAACGGATCGGGGATAAGGTAAACGTAGAATGTGATATGCTCGCAAAATATATAGAACGGCTACTGACTACAAACAAAGAGAATCCAACTGGCGGTTTAACAATGGATACCCTTATCGCTAGTGGATTCCTTAGTTAAGGAGGCACAACAGATGTACACAACAGTAGAAAAAGCAATCGAAGAACTGAAAAAAGGAAAAGCGATAATTGTCGTTGACGACGAAGATCGGGAGAACGAAGGGGACTTTGTTGCACTTGGCGAATTCGCTACACCTGAAATAATTAACTTTATGGCAACAGAAGGCCGTGGATTGATTTGTGTGCCGATAGATGAAGAGAAATCGCGACAACTTGACCTAGGGCTGATGACTGAAAATAATAGCGATGTGCACGGAACGGCATTCACGATTAGTGTAGATCACGCGGATTGTCACACTGGCATTTCAGCATTTGAACGGTCAGAAACCGTTCTGAAAATGCTCGGGAATGAAGCAGGTCCAGCTGACTTCAGAAGACCAGGACATATTTTTCCGTTAATTGCGAAGTCTGGTGGTGTCTTAAAGCGGTCAGGCCATACAGAAGCCGCCGTAGACCTTGCGAAGCTTGCGGGGGCAGAACCGGTCGGAGTAATATGTGAAATTATGAACGTCGATGGAACAATGGCAAGAGGTCCACAACTGAAAGTGATAGCTGAACGATTTGATCTTGTTATTTTAACAATTCAGGAACTAATTGCTTATCGTCGAATCAATGAAAAACTTGTTGAGCGTATTGTAGATATTAATCTGCCAACAGATTTTGGAGATTTCAAAGCAGTCGCTTTTGTTGAAAAAGAAACAGGGCATGAACATATTGCTTTGGTAAAAGGCGATATTGAAGACGCTGAAAATGTACTCGTCCGCGTTCATTCGGAATGTTTGACAGGCGATGTCTTTGGCTCATGTCGATGTGATTGTGGTCCGCAACTTCAAGCTGCTCTCGCACAGATTGAAAAAGCTGGAAGAGGCGTTCTGCTCTATATGCGTCAGGAAGGGCGTGGCATTGGTCTCGTCAATAAAATGAAGGCATACAAGCTGCAGGAAGAAGGATACGACACAGTTGAAGCCAATGAAAAGTTAGGATTCTCAGACGATCTTCGAGATTATGGCATCGGAGCACAAATATTACGGGATCTTGGTTTAACGTCGATTCATCTTCTGACAAACAACCCGCGTAAAATTGCTGGACTAGCGGGGCATGGGTTAGAAATAACAGAGCGTGTTCAAATCGAAATGCCTATTAAAATGGAGAATAAAACATACATGGAAACGAAGAAAATTAAAATGGGTCACTTACTGAATAATTAAGGGGGAATTAGAATGAGCACAATTTATGAAGGACATCTAGTTGGAACAGGGCTTAAAGTTGGAATCGTCGTTGCGAGGTTTAATGAATTCATCACAGGGAAATTATTAGGTGGGGCAGAAGACGCATTGCGTCGCCACGGAGTTGCCGATAGTGATATCGCGGTTGCATGGGTGCCAGGTGCTTATGAAATTCCGCTAATTGCGAAGAAAATGGCTGCTTCTGGTAAGTACGATGCTGTTATTACACTTGGAACCGTTATCCGTGGTGCAACACCGCACTTCGATTACGTGTGCAGTGAAGTAGCAAAAGGCGTTGCAGCTATTAATCTGCAAGAAGGCATTCCCGTGATTTTCGGTGTCTTGACAACAGATACGATTGAACAAGCGATTGAACGTGCAGGAACGAAAGCTGGCAATAAAGGATGGGATGCAGGGAATGCAGCGATTGAGATGGCGAATTTGTTGAAACAGATGTAAGTGTTGGTAAGGAGAAGGCTGAGTTTCCAGTTTATCGGAAACTCAGCCTTTTTTAATGCTTAGCATACAAAAAAATCCTGTACTACGGGTAATTTGTCACAGGATAAGCATCAGTGAAAATGTGGATTTACAACGATAAGGATTTTTTCATGGATATAAGGGGGTATTTCATACATACTAGACAAAAATGGGTGGTGAAGAATACTTTGAACAGGCCGTTAATACGATTCGTACTATTTGTTGTGATACTTCTAATACTAATTCCATTTAAAACCAAGGCCCTTAATCATGAGGCATCTAAAATGATGACCATTCAAAATGAAACAAAAGAAAAAGTTGTCGGGAATTTACTAGAAGCGAATGTAACTTTATATGCTATCGAAAAAGAAGGGTATTTGGAAAAGTTCAGATTAGAAGCAAATGGAGGTATTCAGTATTTTCCATATTGGATTAATGTATCTAATGAAGCTTATTGGCCACAACTTTTTTATAAGGACATTAATCAAGATGGAAAAAAAGAATTAATTATTATATTAACAAGGGGATATGGAACCGGGGTTATAGAACAATTTGTCCATGTACTTCATAATACTGAAACCAATTTTGGGGAAGTTTACAGGGAAATACTTGTAGATAATCCAATGGCTATTCTTTTAAAAAACGTGAAAACAAAATTAACGAAGTCGGAAGCGATTATTAATATTGGAAATGAAAGAACTGTTATCCAACTTGATAAGTTGGGTATTGACCCCAAACGCTTATTTTCAGACGTCGTTACAGGAAGTTTAGTTCGCTTTGATGTTTTTGATAGTGAATTGACTGCTATTATGGGGGCCCAAACTTCTCCACTTGGTGGCTATATAGGTGAATTTCATATTACTTATGAATTCAAAGATGAAATGTATCAAGTAAAAAGGATTAAATTCATTCCACTTGAAACTTCATGAAAGTAACTTGCTTATTTTAATAATCACCCTTGTAAAGAACCTATTTCCATCTACATAGTTCTTTTTTTGTTGCCATCTATGACCGAAAGCCTCGCTAAATTTGCTGGAAATAGTTATGATAGAGGTAGATGTTATTTAATGAAATGAGGCGATTTACATGAGTGAACAATCAAATGTAGTACTACCTAAAAAAACATGTACCATTGAGAAGCTAGTTACGATTCCAAAAGATGTTCAAAAAGTACTAAATGGTGACAAGACAGCTACTCGCCGTAATGGTGTTTATGCTGATCTTGGTGAAATTATGGTACTCGACGGTAAAGAGTTTAAAGTAGATTCAATTTACAGACAGACTCTTGGGGAAATGACGGATGAACATGCACAGCAAGAAGGTTACACAACTATGGAAGAATATAAACAATCCATTCTTGCTATGCATGATAAAATGCCATGGTTACCGACGATGAAGGTATGGGTGCATGAATATAGCCCTGTAGAGAAATGATCTTCTGAATGAATTCAGGAATCTATGGCGCGATTGTCTTTTTGCATGTTATCAGTGCTGTCCTCGCCATAGGTCCATTATTTATCTTAATGCCGATCATTAAGCGATTGCGTGGCGTTGGAACCGGAATTGAGCAAGCTTTATTGTCTATTATCAACGTCATCATTCGTTTGGTCATGCATGCAGGACATGTTCTCGTCTACACTGGTGTCCTCCTATTGGTATTTGGACCTTGGCCATGGCATACTTCATGGGTGATTATGACGCTTGCTGTTATGCTTTTATCTGGAGTTTTTCTAGCAAAAGGATTTACAGTTGTCTTACGGAGATTTAAAAATCCACATGCTAATAAAAATAAGATACTTGATCGTTTGAATACTACTTCATGGATATACATTGGTCTTATGTTAATCATGCTTTGGCTAATGGTTCAAAAACCAATGCTTTGGTGAATATGAATGATAAATACTTGTTATACATGGAAAAAGATGTGCATCTAATCGGTGCATGTCTTTTTTTGATATTCGACTCCTTTTTAAAAGTGGTACGTCTAGTAAGGGAGAGGGGGTGGAGCAGTGGAGCAAAGTTTAGAACAGCTTTATTTAGAACATAGTAATCGAATTTATAGATATATCTTTTTACAAGTACGCCAGAAAGAGTTGGCGGAAGATTTGACCCAGGAAACCTTTTATAGAGCATTCAAAAGTATTCATTCTTTTAATAAACAAGCAAGCATGTCGACATGGCTTTTGAAGATAGCGAGAAATGCTACATATGATCATTTCAGAAGGAAGAGAATTATTCAGTTTTTTGGTTTTGGAAAAGGTGAACTTGAAGATTCAAATGCGTCGTTACCGGAAGATAAATTAGTGAAGAAAGATGAAGCTAGTCGATTATACAAAGCATTGAGTACATTAAAAAAAGACCATCAAGATGTACTTATACTGCGGAAGATAAATGAAAGCTCAATCAAAGAAACAGCTTATGTTTTAGGGTGGACAGAAACAAAAGTGAAGTCGACAATGGCGAGGGCATTTGCTGCATTGAAAAAAGAAATGTACAGAATGGAGGGGAATAATGGATGAATGACTTCGATGGTGAGTTTAACAAGTTGAAGGATGTAAAAAGATCAGAAGATGCTCGAATGATTAGTTTGAAGAAAGTAATGGCTAGAAGTAACAAAAAGAAATTTAATATACTTCCGCTAGTTTTTTCCAGCTTTACAGTATTTGCCGTTGGGCTATTTTTAATGATGACGGTTAAAGAGGATACACCTGTAGTTGAAAGTGGGAAAACAATCATTGATGCACAAACCGTCCATGAAGTTCCAATTGTTGAACTAACGCCGAGGATGTTCACTGTGGAATACGAAGTAGATAATATGGATAGAGGAGATCATGATTATGAAACTTTAGGAACTGGAAGAAGAATTGCGGTGGACCCGGGGGTATTAGATTTTCACCGTGGAGACGTTATATATTTTACAACACCAGAGTATTCAAATGGAAATTCCGGTTTAAATCTGCCAGAACATTATATTTCAAGAGTTGTTGCCTTACCAGGGGAGAAAATTGAAATTAAAAAAGGTCAGATATTCATTGATGATAAAAAACTGAAGTCTTTTTATTCATATCCTACAGTAAGGGGAAGGAATAAAGAAGAGTATTTGAAAACAGTCAATCCCGAAAACTCTGCTATGAATGAAGAAGACTTTGAAGAAAATATGGAATCCATTGTAGTATCAAAAGGCTCAGTGTTTGTCATTGGCGATCAATGGTGGAGAAGTATAGACAGCCGTCACTTTGGACTCCTATCGTTGAGTAAAGTAGAAGGGAAAGTAATAGGCTATCGGATGGAACAGTAAAAAACAATGCCGGATACCCCAATTCAGGGAATCAGGCATTGGTTAGATCTGATTCAGCTGTAATCTAACAGCCTTCTTTCAAAAATGGTGTAAGACAAACAGAATTCTAGTGGATATAGAACGCAATAAGGAAAACCATCAGAATGTAGCCAGCAGTAAAAAGATGTCCTCACTGTATTTTGTTTTTAAAATACATTTCTGGAAGCCGTGGGTAAATTAAAGGTTCAAATTTGTATAGCGTTCGGCTACGAACTTCAAGTCCTCCAGGAATAAGGATCGTAAGTTAGGACGGCGCCTAACGGCAAGTGGATGGTAGGCCACAGCCGTCTGAAAACCCCGTACATCATGCCAACTGCCCCGCAATGACTTCACTTCGGCTTCTTGATTTTGAAAAAAAGATTGGACCGCCACGTTGCCTAAGCAAAGAATTAGAGTAGGCTTTTTTTCTTGAAGTTGCTGTTCTAAATGTCTCATACAAATTTGACGTACTACTTCTTTGTCGTATGCACGCACAGGTTTTCTTTTTAGGATGAAAGTGACATACAGATCATCCAATTTCAAACCGGCATCATTCGCGACTTCTTGCAGTGTTTGCCGCGTTCCGCAAACAAATGACTCACCTTCACGGTCTTCACGTGCACCCGGATTATCAAGAATAATTATAATCGGTGCTTGCGGATTTCCTTCGCCCCAGACCATTCGTGTCCCTTGCTCATATAGACCGCACTCCTTGCAATCTAGCAGGTAATCAGGGGTTGGATCCTCTGCCAGCGCCATTGGACAAAATTCAGGCATATTTTAAGCTCCCTTTGTAGTTTATGTTCAATAAAGAAAGCTTTCCTCTAACCAATAAATTTCAAACTTGATTACAGCACATTGATCGTTTATGGTTAAATTATCATAAGATTTTGAAGTTAGACATTTAATACGAATGGGGTTGGTGGGAATGGAATTTGTGCACTATCAAGATGTACATGAATTTGCGGTGAAAGTAGAACCGATTTTGTCTAAAGGCGAAGATGTATACAGTCTGTTTTTTGGAGTGCTGCAAGCAATTAAGGCTGGGCGTTACGAAAATCCATTCCTGGCAACAGTTGAAGAAGATGGGGAAGTGTTAGCTCTAGTTCAAATGACTCCCCCTCATCCGTTAAACCTCATTATTACCGATGAGAGTCGGTTGAAAGAAAGTATGGAATTAGTAATAGAGAAATTATTGGAATTTGAAATTAAAATGAGTAGTATCATAAGCTTGAAACCATGGGCGTACAGTTTCGCGGAGAAATGGGAAACTAGAACTGGAATTGGACATCAGGTACTAATGGATCAGGGCTTATATCGACTGAACAAAGTAAATGAGATACTTGAAAAAAGCCCTGGTGCATGGCGCTTTGCGGAAAAAAAGGATTGTCCACTTATCGAGAAGTGGTTCAACTTATTTGAAGGAGATGCCAGGATTCCGCTTACGCCAATGGAGGATGTGAAAAGGCGCGTTGCATCATTTGTTGACGAACAGGAAGTGTTTTTGTGGGAAGATAACGGAAAAGTCGTATCAATGATGAAAAAGGCGCGCCCAACGAAGCATGGTGTAACCGTATCTTTCGTTTTTACACCAAAGGAAGAGCGAAAAAAAGGCTATGCTCGAACGATGGTAGCTGCCGGTACAAAAGAACTTCTAAAGGAATATGACTTTTGCGTACTCTATACGGATTTGATGAATCCAACGTCGAATAAAATCTATATGGAAATTGGTTATGAACGAATTGCGGATTCCATCCAGTTAGGCTTAACTTCGAAATGAATGGGAATATGAATAACTGAAAGTGAAAAATGGCAAGGTATGAAAGGAGTAGTGAATTGTTAAGTTATTATAGTAGGTTATCTTCGGAAGTTTATGATTTAGACAAACCTGTTGGGCATTCATTTGGAGATGTAGAATATTATATTGATAGATTAGCTACATGCAAAGGGCGTATTCTAGAACCCGCAACTGGAACAGGGCGTATCCTAATCCCGCTTTTGGAAAAAGGGTTTAAGGTTGATGGATTTGATAGTTCGGATGATATGTTAACGATATGCCGTACAAATTGTGAAGAAAGAGGTTTATACCCACACCTTTTCGAAGGCAAGATGGAGTCATTTTCATTGGATATGAAATACGAAGCCATTATCATACCTGCGGGTACATTCTTGTTACTGCATAAAAGAGAAGACTCTATCAAAGCGTTGAGAAACTTTCACAAACATCTTGTAAATGGCGGAAGGTTAATTGTTGATTTATTTATGCAAACTGAAGTTTCGATAGGTAAAGTTACGACTAGAACTTGGGAATGTACGAATGGTGATAGTATCACTTTAGAAAATAATACAGTAGAGATTGACTATATTCATCAGCACTCAATTTCGCATGGACGTTATGAGAAATGGCGTAACGGAACGCTTTTACAAACCGAACTGGAACGTTTTCCAGTACGCTGGTATGGCGTGGAAGAATTCAAACTGATTCTTGAAGAAATAGGGTTTGGAAATATCACAATTTCTTCGGATTATAATTTCGGGGAGTATCCGATAAATCCAAAACAGGCAATAATCTTTGAAGCGGTGGCTAATAAAAAATAGCTACTAGATCCTTAGGTGTATTGGCCGGGTAGGATCTGTGCGGCGGCCTGAAGAAGGGGTCTTGCAATTACTTGGAATGGAAGTTAAAGCATTAAATCCTAGCCGTTATGCTATTACTGCTAAAGGATTATCAGTCTTGAATGATACTTAAGATAAGCTATAACTAGGAGCATTGTTTAAACTATCCGTTAGGTTTGGATAGTCTTTTTTTATGGTAAAGAATAGTATGTTAGGTAGTGAAGCAATAGATGACAACACGCTGAAGGCTAGAATGACTTTTATCAATAGGAAGAGGAGTTGGTAAAATGAACGTTATTGAAGTGAAAAACTTAACGAAAACGTATGGAAAAGCAAGAGGTATTTCCGATGTCAGCTTCAATGTCGAGCAAGGTGAAATCTTTGGTTTCATTGGACCGAACGGAGCTGGGAAATCCACGACAATCCGAACGTTATTATCATTAATTCATCCAACGAGCGGTAGTGCAACGATTTTTGGTAAAGACATACTAAAGGACGCACCGGAAATTAAAATGGACATCGGTTATTTGCCTTCGGAAGTATTCTATTACGACAATATGAGAGTGAAGGACTTGTTAAAGTACTCCGCCAGTTTTTATAAAAAAGATTGTAGAAAACGAATGAATGAACTTGCGGAGATTATGGAATTGGACCTGAATCGTAAAATCGATGACTTATCACTGGGGAATAAAAAGAAGGTCGGTATTGTGCAGGGATTATTACATGAACCTAAATTAATCATTCTCGACGAACCGACAAGTGGTTTAGATCCACTCATGCAACATAAATTCTTTGAGCTGTTAGAGGAAGAAAATAAAAAAGGGGCGACGATTTTATTTTCATCACATATTTTATCGGAAGTTCAACGACTGTGCGATCGCGTTGCAATTATTAAAGAAGGAAAGATTATTAAATTGGAGAAAATAAGCACGTTAAAAGAAAATAATTATAAAAAAATCCATATTGAGACGTCTACAGAAATTGGTAAAGACTATTTTGCGATTGAAGGAGTGACAGATTTAGTTGTTGATAGACATAAAGTTGATTTTCTTTTCAGAGGAGATATTAATGTAGTGATGAAGAAAATCGCTACCACTCACATCGTAAATATAGCAGTGGAGGAGCCGGATTTAGAGGAGATTTTCATGCATTTTTATGAAAAAGAGGAGGCGTATTAACAATGAATATTTATTTACATGAGTTAAATGGTTACCGAAAATCAACATTGATGTGGACAGCGACACTCGTGTTGGTTGTTTTACTATTCATGTTCATATACCCCGCTTTTTCAAAGGATGTAACGGCGTTTAAAAGTATATTGGAAGGATTTCCTGAATCTGTTCGAAATGCCATCGGATTAGAGATAGATCAGTTTTTTTCGTTGTTGGGTTTTTATTCCTATCTATTTCTGTACATTAAACTTCTTGGAGCCATTCAAGCGATGAATTTAGGAATCGGTATTATTTCAAAAGAAGTACGCGATAAAACCGCTGATTTTTTGTTGACGAAGCCAGTGAGCCGCGTGACTATTTTAGTTGCAAAAATGATGGCTGCGTTAAGTTGTATTGTCCTTACGAACGTGATCTTTTTGCTACTAACTTATCTAATTGTGTCTTATACGTCGACAGAACCATTTAGTTCGAAAACGCTATTTATGCTATCACTAACATTATTTCTTCTTCAACTACTCTTTTTAAGTTTAGGGTTTATGATTGCGGTTGTTGTACAAAAAATAAAAGCAGTGCTCCCTGTTTCACTTGGAGTAGTGTTTATGTTCTTTCTACTAAATTTATTTGGTTCAGCGACCGGGGACAACTTGCTACGCTATTTGACTCCATTTCAATACGTTGAACCAATGTATATTTTAAAAAATAATAGCTATGAGCCAGATTATCTACTTGCCGGGTTGATTGTTCTGATCGTTACCATCGTAGTCAGTTATGTCGTTTATACAAAAAAGGATATCCCATCTGTATAAGGTTGAAAAAAATATATGAGGGAGGATCATTTCCATGAACATTTTTAATAGGGAAATGAGAGCGAATCGAAAATCGCTCATTATTTGGTGTGTCGGTATATTGTTCATCGTTGGAAGCGGGATGGCTAAGTATGCGGCTTTAAGCAATACAGGCGATTCGATAAATAAGTTAATGGCAGATATGCCATCGTCATTGCAGGCACTCATGGGGATTGGATCGTTGGATTTAGCGACTGTGGACGGTTACTTTGGGTTGTTGTATTTATATTTAGTCATAATGGCGTCCATTCATGCAGCAATGTTAGGAGCGACAATGATATCAAAAGAAGAGCGTGATAAAACAGCGGAGTTTTTGTTTGTGAAGCCTATTTCTAGAACAACGGTAATTACCGCTAAATTAGGGGCATCCATTGTCATTGTCATCGTTTTTAATCTAGTAACCCTACTGTCTTCAATCGTTTTCGTTGACTTTTTTAACACAGGAGACTCCGTCACTGCCGAAGTTGCACTATTAATGGGGGGAATGTTCATGATGCAGCTTCTCTTTTTATTTCTCTCGGCGGCCGTTGCGGCTTTTGTGAAAAATCCAAAGTTGTCTATCCCGATATCAACAGGAATATTGTTGAGTACATTTATAATGTCTGTTGGCATCGATTTAAAAAGTAATCTAGAGGGTCTTAAGTATGTAACACCATTTAAATACTATGAAGCAAAGAATTTACTTCATGATGGCGGATTCGATGAGGGATTTGTCGTATTATCACTCCTACTAATGGTAGGATCCATTTTGACGACGTATATCTTTTATAGAAAAAGAGATTTACATATATAATAAACTGACGGACTTTTGCAGTCCATCAGTTTTCAACATCATAAATTACTTTGGACATAGGTAAGACGTTGTGCGATCTCATTAGCGATTTTCATGCCATGAAAGCGCCCATCTTCAATGTAAACACGATTTGTAATGCCGCCTGTTACAACCCCAGAGAGAAAAACGTTCTTGACATTTGATTCATAAGTCTCTGGATTAAAGGATGGAACTAATGAAGAGAGGTCGGTTTGAATTCCAACGCTTTGAAGCATCGAAATATTTGGCTGATATCCGATGAGGGAAAATACATAGTCATTTTGAATTGTAATCGTTTCTTCGGGAGAAATTATACGAATGGTTGTTTCATCAATAGCAGCAATGCTGGAATTGGGGTGAAATTCAATCCTACCTTTTTTAAGAAGGTTACGCATATCTAATAACAACGATGGTTTAATACCTTCTAAGACAGTTTCTCCTCGATGCACAAGTGTTACATGAGCTCCGTTACGAAAAAGATCAATTGCAGCTTCAATCGCCGAATTTTTACCGCCAACAACTGTAACATGTTGTCCATAATAGAGGTGACCTTCTTTATAATAATGCGACACCTTCGCTAAATTATCTCCGTCTACACCTAGTTGTCTTGGCGTATCGAAAATTCCTGTGGCAATAACAATCATCTTTGCTTCGTAAGGAATGGTGTTGCCATTACAATCTTCTGCATTGACAGTAAAGGATGCTGAGTTCTTTGAAATAGAATTAACCTTTTGGTAGCACTTAATATTAATTTCTTGCCTTTCTGTTACAAGGCGATAATATTTTAACAGCTCAGTTCGAGTGGGGCGTACATCTTGAGATAAGAATGGAATGTTGCCGATTTCTAAGCGGTCTGAGGTACTATAGAACGTCATATGTAATGGACAGTTGACAATGGAATTGACAATCGCCTGTTTTTCAATAATTACATATGAAAGTCCTTTTTCTTGAAGGGCAAGACCCGTCGATAAGCCACACGGTCCACCGCCAATTATAACAACATCATACATACAATTAATATCCTCCTTAAAATTTTACATAAACAACCGATAAAAATCCTGATTCTTTCAGGAATGTCCTATGAGTAATGCAGTAAGCAAGTATAATTAGTATTCCTCAGTATGCTCAGACGAATAAGATTAAATACAAAAAAATATAAACTATATGATGATTTATGTCTTGTTTTAAGCAGATTTTTATCATTTGTATAAAAATTCCTATTTGCAAATTTAATAGGACGAACGCTTGCTTCTGCGGTGCTATGCGAATTTGGTTAATGATTTTTATAGGATTCATCAACAAGGTTAATTTTTTAGTGAATCAATATCTAGGTGCATGTTTTCTATTGGTAAGTCTGCTGCAATGCCATGGTTTTCGTCAAATAATAGTGCTCTGTTTTAAAGCTCTTGTACCATTTAGAGATTAGGCGTTGCCGTAATGATAGTTTTTATAGCCTTATTTAACAAATTTAGAAATTCTACAAGCCATCTTTGGGTTCTAGAATCCAATAAAATCATAGGCTCATCAAGGACGATTTCCAGTTAATCCTTCATTTGCGCCAGGCTTAATCATGGAAGAAGTAGTAAGAGAATTAGTTCAGAGTGCGATTAATTCAACATCTTCAGGCGGTTATTTTTTAAGAATATAGACAAATGCCTTCCCAATGCCTCCACCTTAACCATAAATGACAGCAATACGCATACCTCAACCTCAACCCACGCGGTAATTTTGGACTTTCTTCGTAAACTTGCAACGAAGTAGTTTATTCAATTATAGGAATCCTAATCATTAGAATAACTAATTAGATAGAGCATTTGCTTTATCTATTTTTTTGCTGAAGCGCCTAAACTTCATTTAATTTACACAAGTCACATATATTATCAAATAGTCACGATAGAAAAACTAGTAAAACTATTCGAAAGAAAAAGGGGTCTACATCAATGAAAGAAGTTAACGTAAAAGCTACTAATCAAAACCAAAAACAAACAAACAGCTCACTGTACAGAACAATATGGAGATGGCATCTTTATGCGGGAATAATTTTAGCTCCGTTTCTTTTTATCCTAGCTGTTACTGGTTCTATCTATTTATTCAAGCCACAAATTGAGCAAGTGATTTATCAAGATTACTATGAAGTGACCCCGCAAGGCGAGAAAATAGCTGCATCTGCGCAAATAGAGCATGTGAAGAACTTATACCCTGATGCTATCATCAAAAAATATCGTCCTGGAGAAAATACGATGCGTTCGAGTGAAGTAAGCATTGCATCTAACAATGAGTCCCTAACAGTCTTTATAGATCCTTATACCGGTGAATCCATTGGTGAGTTAAATAACGATGATAAGATAATGAATAAAATTGAAGAGATACATGGTGAACTCATGGCGGGTACGCTAGGGGACCGAATTGTTGAGTTGGCTGCATGTTGGGCAATCGTGTTAATTGTCACTGGTCTTTATTTATGGTTTCCAAAAAAGAAGCAAGGCCTGTCGGGTCTCCTTTATCCGAGATTAAATAAAGGGAAAAAAATACTCAGAAGAGACTTACACGCAGTGCCTGCCTTTTGGGTAACAGCAGGAATGTTATTCTTAATATTGACAGGTTTGCCCTGGTCTGGGTTTTGGGGCAGTAATTTTCAATCGATCGCGACTAATTCGGGTGCAGGATATCCACCATCTATTTGGTCGGGAGATGCTCCAACATCCAAAATTAAAACTAAAGACATAGCAGAAGTTCCCTGGGCTGCAGAAAACTTGGATGTACCTCTTTCAAAAATTCAAGGTTACATCTCTTTGTCAATTGATGATGTCATTTTGATTGCTAATCGCGAGGGCCTACATCCAAGTTATACCGTATCCATTCCACAAGATACAGATGGTGTCTATACATTGTCTGCTTATCCACCGAAAGCACAAGATGAAGTAACCATGCATATTGACCAATATTCGGGTGCAGTTCTAGCTGATTATCGTTATGAAAACTACGGTTTAATAGGAAAAATGGTGGCTTGGGGGATTACATTACATACAGGAACTCAATTCGGATTTATTAACCAATTAGTTAGCCTTCTTGTTTGTCTGGGAATTATTCTTGTTACAGTAAGTGGTTTTTATTTATGGTGGAAACGAAAACCGGAAAAAGGTATGGGTGCACCGAAAGCTCCTAGTATAAAGAATGTTAAGTTTTCCCTGTTTTTGTTAATTGGTTTAGGGATTTTGTTTCCATTGGTGGGCTTATCGCTTATTGTTGTGTGGCTAATTGACTGGTTAATTATTCAAAGAATAGCTGTAGTTAAGAACTTTTTGAATGCATAATTCGAAATGTAAAGGGTGGATTTTGCTGTGAAAAAGAATATATGTATGTCTTTAATCTTTATACTTAGTCTATTACTAAGTGCATGTTCACTAAAACAGGATGTCGCTAATTTATACAAACAGGAAATACCTCTTGAATCAGAAATAATTATACCAGAATCCATTTCGGTCAATAAAAATGAGACGATTAAAGTTATTCTTACCCAAAATGGTAAGAAGGTTGAAGGCGCAGATTTTGTTCATTTTGAAATAGGGAAACAAGATGGTTCCGTTAAATTTAATATGGAGCAAGCTGAAGAAGAGGGAAACGGTAGGTACAGTTTAAGTAAAAACTTTGATAGTGAAGGTCTATATTATATTAAAGTACATGCTAGTAACGCTGGTTCTATAATTATGCCTCAAAAACAATTTGTTATAGGGGAGCTTTCTGAAGGTGAGATAAAATTCTTGCAAAAAGGTTTGCCGAAACAACAAGAGAGTCATCAAAAGCATCATTAATACTAATTGGAAATTCAAAGAGTAGGCATCTCTCGTGAGGTGCTTATTTTCATTGGAAAAAATGTACTCCGTACGATTGAATAGATGAACCGAATTAATTTGATGAAGAAAAAAGATATAACGCTCCATGGATCATCATATAATTAAAAGAATAATAAAAAGAGTGAAACGCTTTAAGCTTAAAATAAATCCTTTTTAATACTCTGCCGGATGGTCATCCAGTACGATTTTCATTCCGGATGTAAGTCTTGTAAAGAACTAATACAATTCAGTTGTTTACATGAAGAAAAATTAAATTCATAATCCAATTGACTATTTTAATGAAAAAGGGTAATATTCAACATTGTAAACAGTAATGATTACGATTTGATAAAAACAAGGGTGGTTGATGAAATGAAAAAAAATAGTTTGTTGGCATTATTAATATGCTTATTTATCTTCGCAGCATCTGGTTGCTCAACTGAAAATAGCAACTCAGATTCAGAGCGAGAAAAAATGAGTGAAAAGAATAAAAAGGTAACCATGATCTTTAGCTTTAAGACCGCCAATTTAGATCCTCATACTAGCTTCATACCTATTCGTGCGGGAATAACAGAGACGTTGCTAAAATTGAATGATGACTCGAATATTGAAGGATGGCTCGCAGAAAAGTGGGGAACATTGGACAACACGACATGGGAATTTATAATTCGCGATAACGTAACATTCCAAGATGGGGACAAGCTTGATGCGGCTGGAGTTAAAGCCTCAATTGAAAGAAGTATCGCTGTTAATGAATCTCTGGGAGAGTCTTTGAAGATCCAATCAATTGAAGCGGATGGACAAAACCTTACAATTACAACAACGGGGCCTTATCCCGCTCTTCCATCTGAACTTCTAAACCCATATACATCGATTGTTAATACTGCAGCTGAATTAGAAATGGGGCAAGAGGAATTTCGGGATTCGCCAGTTGGAACTGGGCCGTTTATAGTCAAGAAATTCACTTCAAATCAGGAAGTCCAAGTTGTTAAAAATGGCAGCTACTGGGCAGGGGAACCAAAAATTAATGAGGCAACAATTAAGTTTAATGAAGATGCAAATGTTCGAGCACTTGCATTTCAGGCAAAAGAAGCAGATGTTGTTTATAACCTTCCTGCTGAAGGCATAGAGGCAATTGAGAAGGATAAAGAACTTAAAGTTGAATCTGTTCCGGGTCTTAGATCTCATTTTATATTGTTTAATCAACAAAGTTCAAAAGTCGCAGATGTAAAAGTCAGAGAAGCCCTTAATTTATTAATTAACAGAAAAAGCATAGCAGATGATATTATGCTTGGCCATGCTATTCCTGCCAATGGGCCGTTTAACAGCAATCTTCCTTTTGGAAGCGATGATGCTGTAAAAAAACTGGATGTTAACAAAGCGAAATTACTGCTTGGTGAAGCAGGCTATAAAGAAAATGCTGACGGCAAGATGGAAAAGGAGGGAAAAGCACTCAAACTTGAGCTTATCACATATAATGCACGTCCAGAACTGCCCTTAATTGCGCAGCTTTTTCAATCAGATTGCGCAAAAGCTGGAGTAGAAATAATAATAAAAACAGTTGAAAATGCCGATGCACATCTTGTTGCAAACAAAGACTGGGATATGAGTACTTACAGTAACAACACGTCGCCGCGAGGAGATGGAAGCTACTTCCTGAACACTGCATTCACAGAAACTGGTGCACTTAATGTAGGGGGAATTAATCTTCCAGAGATGAATGAAGTAATTAAAGAGTTGAATAAAACAAGTGATCTGGATACAAGAATACAGTTGACCAAGGATGCAGCAACTATTATTGATAAGGAAGTTCTTCATAGCTATGCCGTCTATCCAAATATTATTGTCGGGGTGAATGACCGAATTATAGACTGGGTTCCTACGGCTGAAGAGTATTATATTTTAACCCATACAATGGATGTGAAATAAAGTGTTATCGCTTGTTAGAAAGCGACTTTTACAATTAGTTATAGTGGTATTCATCTTGTCCATTTTTACCTTTGGATTAATGAAGCTTGCTCCAGGTGACCCCGTTATGTCGATATTGAATGCAGATGAAATGATGGTAACAGAAGCCAATCAAGCTAATCTCCGCAGTGATCTTGGTTTTGATCAGCCAGTCTATGTTCAGTACGGTAAGTGGATGCATGGTCTGTTAAAGCTAGACCTTGGCACTTCGTACATGAGCGGAAAGCCAGTATGGAACGAAATGATGGAGCGTTTGCCAATCACACTTCAGCTAACAACAGGGGTTCTTTTGGTCATGTTTAGCATATCTCTTCCTCTTGGCATAATTTCCGCACGTTATCCTAGAAAATGGCCAGATCAAATCAGCAGAATACTTGCACTTATTGGAGCATCAATTCCAAGCTTTTGGCTTGGATTGATGCTGATTTATCTTTTTGCTTTAAAGCTTCAAATCCTACCGTCAAACGGCATGGGCTCTTTCGCTCAAATGATTTTGCCTACCTTTACTTTAGGATTCTCATTGGCTGCAGTCTATTCAAGGCTTATTAGGGCAGGACTTATTGAATGCTTTTCGAAAGATTACATTCAGGCCGGAAGAGCTAGAGGAGTGAAAGAATGGCGTATTCTTTGGGTCCATGCTTTCAGAGCTGCCCTGCTGCCTGTCATTACGGTTTTTGGCTTGAGCATGGGAAGCTTGCTCGGCGGAGCTGTTGTAATTGAAATTTTATTTTCTTGGCCAGGACTAGGAAGTATGGCGGTAGATGCGATTTTTAACCGTGATTATCCTGTAATTCAAGGGTATGTGCTGCTAACAGGCGTATTCGTAGTAGTTGTGAATTTACTCGTAGATTTATCGTATTACTTGATAGACCCGCGCATTAAGCAAGGAAAAGAGGGAAGCAATTGAGGTTTGTTTATGCTTTCTTCATAAAAACTTATTTGACAGTTATGAAAATGAAAAACTGGCCGCCTACAGCATTACTTGGTCTCATTTTGCTTATAACCATTGTCCTGATTACAGCCATTGGCCCGTTACTTATACCGAATGACCCTTATATGGCAAATATGGCAGAGCGACTTTCCTCACCGAGCTTAACCTACCCATTTGGGACAGATCACATGGGTAGATGCATCTTTTCCAGAATCGTTATTGGTTCTCAAGCGACGCTAGGAATTACAGTGCTAGTGATAACAACTGTTATCTTAATTGGCATTCCTATCGGGTTAGTATCAGGATATATCGGTGGACGTGTAGATTCAATTGTGATGCGTTTGGCAGATGGATTGATTGCATTACCAGAGTTTATACTAGCAATTGCAATTGCGGGTTTCTTAGGTCCTAGCTTAACAAATTTAATGATCTCTGTTGTGTTAGTTAAATGGATTAGCTATACCAGAGTTGTTAGAGGAATCGTCCTATCGGAACGGGAAAAAGAATATGTATTAGCAGCAAGGGTCGGTGGATGCACAACATGGAGGATTATAACGCGGCATTTACTTCCACAAATCATTTCCCCAGTGCTTGTGCTTGCAACACTTGATGTTGGTAAAATTATTTTAATTATTTCTTCCCTGTCCTATTTGGGACTTGGCGCTCAGCCCCCTGCTCCAGAGTGGGGGGCAATGCTAAGTGACGGTAGGCCATATTTTCAAACCTTTCCTGAATTAATGATCTATCCAGGAATGGCCATCTTCATTGTCGTTTTATCGTGTAATTTAATTGGAGAGGGCTTAAGAGATAAGCTTGGTGAGAAGAGCATATAACGAAGGAAAAGGAGGTGCAAGGTGACGATATCAGTTGATTTCACACAACCACTAACAAATGACTATGTTAAGGAAGAAACTTTTTTTCAATCCCTTCCTTTGCTGGAAATAAAGAATCTTTCTATTTCATCACTTGGTGAGAATAAAAAAGAGGACATTAAATTGGTTAAGAACATTAACTTCACAATAAAATCAGGTGAAATGCTTGGTATTGTTGGAGAAAGTGGAAGCGGTAAAAGTTTGACAGCATGCGCATTAGTAGGTTTACTTCCAAAGTCCTTAAAGGTTACAGAAGGACAAATAAAGCTTCATGGTAGAGAACTTTTAAATCTTTCTGAAAAAGAAATGCGGCGTCTCCGCGGAAATGAAATTGCTTATATTTTCCAAAACTATCAAGGAAGTTTTACTCCCTTCATTAAGATTGGAAACCAACTCATCGAAGCGCTTCGTAGTCATCGCAAAATCAGTAAACTAGATGCAAAGAAGAAGGTTCTAATATGGCTTGAACGTGTGAAACTGCCAGCTAATCAGGTTTTTACCAGCTATCCTTATCAACTTAGTGGGGGGCAACTTCAACGAGCTGCTCTTGCCGCAGCGCTAATGTTTCAACCTTTTCTAATTGTTGCGGACGAGCCGACAACCGCTCTTGATGTACTGACCAGTGAGAATATCTTAGATCTACTTGTTGAACTCCAGAAAGAATATAATTGCGCGGTTCTTCTAATTTCTCATAATCTTAACCATGTATTAAAAAGAACGGATTCAATAGCAGTTATGTATGGAGGACAGATCGTTGAAAGGGGTTTGACAAATGAGATTCGGAAAAACCCTATTCATCCGTATACAAAGCTACTATTACAAGCAAGACCTGTCTTAAGTAGGGTTGTCCCAGAGAAATTAGTTGTTATACCAGGAGAGCCTGGATTAGTTGCCGAACAGGGATGTGCGTTTGCTCTTCGGTGTCCCAAGTCATTTAAAAAGTGTAGCATTTTACCAAAGATGCAATCAGTAGGGGATTCTCAGTGGGTCGCGTGTCACGCTGCAGATTTGGAGGCTGATTATACAAATGCTTCAAGTTGAAAAAGTTTCTAAATCATATCGCTCGACTTCGGTTTTAACCGAAGTCACTTTTCAGATGGAACAAGGCGAGTCTCTTGGTCTGATTGGGGAAAGCGGAAGCGGAAAAAGTACAATGGCTAAATTGATAGTAGGACTTGAACATTTAGACGGAGGACAAATCACCCTAAATGGCCTTGATTTTCAACAGCTAAGGGGTGCTGAGCTCAGAAAGGCCAGGCGCCATGTTCAGGTCGTGTTTCAGGACCCATGGGCATCCTTAAATCCTAAGCTTCCTGTTTGGAAGTCTATTATTGAACCTCTGGAAAATTATCCTGATGTGGTTCCCTCATTTTTAAAGGGAGTAAGAAACGACAAGAGAAAGATGGCGGAAATACTACTTGAAAAGGTGGGCTTGGACAGAGATTTTCTTGAACGGTACCCCCATCAGCTTAGCGGAGGTCAGAGACAGAGAGTAGGGATTGCCAGAGGAATTGGCCTTCAACCTAATTTACTTATATGTGATGAACCAACATCCAGCTTAGATGTATCCATCCAAGCACAAATATTAAACCTGCTTAAGGAATTGAAGAAAGAATTTAATATGTCCTATTTATTTATTTCACATGATATGGCGTCAGTACAATATATGTGTGATCGAATTGCAGTTTTTAAACAAGGTGTGCTGGTTGATTTGTTCTTATCAAAGGATCTTTTTTCAGATACTCGTCATCCATATACAAAAATGCTTGTACAAGCAACGGTTGAAAGGTAAGAGGGTCACATCCTTTGGGAAGGAATTGTAGATCATTCCTCCTCGTATATCACATTCCTTCCGATTGCTTATTACTTCAATAAAGCAAATAACGGTTTAAGATTAGTTGCATTATTCTCAAAAGGTTAGTTGATGCTAATTTTTCTTTTTGTTGCACATCAACCATCGAAAAATAGATGCTTTTCACCGTTCTAAGTAATCCCCATATACTAAAAGGAACTACATGAAAAGGGGGATGTGTCTTGTATTTCGATCAGCATGGAGGGGACCATAACCAACAAGGATTTCGGCACCGCCAAGACAATTTTGGACCACCAATGGGAGGAGTTCCTATGGGTCCACCGCCTGGCTTTTCGCCACCAATACCTGCGTGGCAAGTTGGTCCGAGTAGGATAAGAAATTGTTTATATAGCAATACCTATATATGGTTGAGTAATGGAAACAGCTTTTGGTTCTTTCCAACATTTATAGGGAGACAATTGATTATTGGGTTACGTTGGAGCAGAAGGCGTGGTTGGATTCATCATGTAATAAATCGAACCGATATTCGTTCTTTCCAATGTTTCTAATGATAGATGAATAGTTAATTCAAAAAGGCCAGGAGATTATTCCTGGCCTTTTTGATGTGAGATCCAATTTTAGTTATCTTTTCATGAAAATATAGCGAGTTTTTCAATCCGTGCTACTGCTTCTTTTAATCGGTCTTCATTTTCCAATAAGCCTACACGTACATAGCCTTCACCATACTGTCCAAAAGCATGGCCCGGTGCTACAGCAATGTCTGCTTTGTCCAATAGTAATTTTGTGAAAGACTCGCTCGTATATCCTTTTGGAACTGGTAACCAGGCGAAGAAAGAGGCAGTAGGCGCAATAACATCCCAACCGATTCGTTTACATTCGGAAATTAAAACATTTCGGCGGCTTTCGTATAGTGATACTAGCTCGTCCACACAATCCTGACTTCCCGATAATGCCTCTGCAGCTGCACGCTGAATTGCTGGAAATATATCTATGAATAGATGGTCTTGCAGTAAGCTGATTGCTTCGATGATTTCGGCATTTCCGATGGCAAAACCGACACGCCACCCCGCCATATTATAGGTTTTTGACAATGTGTACATTTCAATTCCGACTTCTTTTGCACCTTCTGCCTGAAGGAAACTGACGGGTTTCTCACCGTCAAAACCAATTCCCCCGTAAGCAAAGTCATGCAAAATTGCAATATCATTGGCTTTTGCCAATGCAATCGTTTCATCGAAAAATGGAATCGTGGCTGTTGCGCTCGTTGGGTTATTTGGATAGTTTAAATACATTAATTTTGCTTGTTTTTTTTGTTCATCTGAGAGTGCAGTGTAATCAGGTAAAAAATCGTTTTCCGCAAGTAATGGCATTAAGTCGTATGTAATATTTGCCAAGCTTACACTTGATAAATAATCGGGATATCCTGGATCCGGTAATAAAAGCAATTCGCCTTCATTCATAATAGCAAGGGGTAACTCGACCAATCCAGGTTTTGTTCCAAATAGAATCGCTACTTCTGTTTTAGGATCAATATGAACATCGTATTCCCGTTTATAAAAGTCAGCAACAGCCTGTTTTAATTCGGGAGTCCCTCTAAAAGGGGAGTACCCATGCGTTGCTGGATCTTCCACCGCTTCTTGAAGAGCTTTTACAATATGAGGAGGTGTCGGTTGGTCGGGGTTTCCTCGCCCCAAGTTAATAACATCTCGCCCTTGTGAAAGAGCTTCTTGAACGTTTCGAACAAGTGATGCGAAAAAGTGCGGGGGTAAGTTTTTTAATCGATTTGAAATTGTCATGAAATAACCTCGTTTTCTTAGTAGTCACATAATAGTATGTTAGTTGAATCTTATAGCTTTTGAGATAAAATGTCTACATACAGATAGGAGCCATAAATACTAGATTCAGTTATTTGGATGGTTTTCATCTTGACTTTACTAAAAAAACGAATCAATCCATAATCGGATTGACTCGCATCAAAGTAATCAAGCAAACTTAATTTTTCACGCCTTCGATTTCTTCGGTTAACACAACTAGCTGATTGATCAAGTCACCGATGTAAGCAATAGTGTCACGCAACGGTTTATCTGTTGTAATGTCAACACCCGCCATTTTTGAAAGTTCAGCAGGGGATTTTGTACCGCCGGCTTTCAAAACTTCAAGCCATTCGTCCACAGCAGGTTGTCCTTCTTCCAAGACACGTTTGGATACTTGTGTGGAGATGGTTAGTCCAGCACTGTATGTGTATGGATACAAGCCCATGTAGTAGTGTGGTTGACGCATCCATGTAAGTTCCGCGCCTTCATTAATTTCCACATCATCTCCCCAGAACTCTTCAAGAACGCCGCGTTTTAAGTTGTTCAAAACACCTGCGTTAACACTGCCGCCAGCATCAATGCGTTCGTAGACTTTGCGCTGGTAGGCAGCTTCTAGTAAGTGCGTTACGAAGTTATGATAGTACGTACGTGCAACGATGGATGAAATGACCCAGCGTTTGAATTTCGGATCATCCGAATTTGAAAGTAAATGGTTTGCTACAAGCATTTCATTCATCGTTGATGGTGCTTCGATGAAGTACAAGGAAGGACGTGCATTGAAGACGTTTTGCTCCCGGTTCGCATTGTAGAAATGACCCGCATGGCCTAATTCATGAGCCAAAACAAATACATCTTCCATGCTGCCTGTCCATGAAATAAGGATATATGGATGGTTGCCGTAAGGACTAGAACAGAATGCACCTGTCGATTTTCCTTTGTTCTGAGCGAAGTCTATCCATCTTTCTTTATATGATCGATCTACCATATTCATGTAATCGTCACCCATAATAGCTAGGGCATCATCAATGTATTTCTTGGATTCATCTACCGTTATTTTTGGTTCGTAAGTCGGATCAAGCGGGATTTTCAAATCGGCAAATGTCATTTTATCAAGTCCATGGACTTTTTGAAGAAGTTTCGCGTATTTGCGCATATGAGGCGCAAGTTCCTTTGTGATCAAATCAATTTGACGGTCATACATAGATTTTTCCACTTCTTGATTGAACAGTAAGTAATCGAAAATTGTGTCGTAACCACGCAAATCAGCAGTTGTCTTTTCGGTTTGCAGATGCATGTCGTACGTTTTTGCAGTCGTATGCTGATAGTCTTTTAATTTTGAGGAAAATGCATTAAATGCAGCGCGGCGCTTGTCCGTATCTGCTTCTGATTCCCAATCCCCTTCAAAGGACACATAGCTCAACGGATATTTTTTGCCATCTACTTCAAAATCATCAAATGACATATCAACCATTTTCGTCGTGTTATACAAGCCGTACGGGCCAGCGAATGTGGAAGAAAATGCAGCTAATGTTTTCTCAACCTCGGGGTGCAATTGGTACTCTTTTTTGAGAATCAATTTCTCCAAGTAATTTTTGAAATCACCTGACTGTTTCATTGCATCTTCCAAAACATCTACAGGCAACACAGAAAGTTCACTGTTGACGAATGATAGCTTGCTGTTTATTTTTGCTGCAGTTGAACCAAACTTGCTTGAACGCATCTGTGCTTCATCATCCGTTTGGTCTGTACTGGATGACAAGCTTGTGTAGGTACCAACTGGAACCATTTTTTCATAAATAGCCGCATAGCCTTCCAATGCTTCATGTACAGATTTAGCATCTTTAATGTTACCATTGAATTTTTCAGCATATGCACCGACTTCTTTTTCCAATTCAATTACTGCAGAATTGTAGGCTTCTTCCGTTTTGAAAAGGTCTTGCAGATTCCATGTTTCTTCTGTCTTTACTTCTGAGCGTAGCGGCATACTTTTAACCAATCAAATCTCTCCCTTTTATTACGGATGTCGAACTAAATAATAGTATATAGTAGAATAGAGTAAAAGTAAAAAACAAATCACCTTTTTGACAACTTTCAGATAAATAGTGTTATTTGTGCTTTTTTGAAAGACGTTCGATTTCATCTGTTAGGATAAAAGCGAGATCATCATTGCCGAAAAGTTGTAAGACATCCAGCATTGTTTCGTTATCAATTTCGATTTCTTCTTCATATTTAGCTTCCTCAACTATTTTCTTCATCGTCTCATTTTCTTGTTGGTCTGGGTAGGCGCGGCTATATAACTCATGCGGATTCACTTCATTATTAGCACACCATTGTACAAACAACCGAATCATCAACTGCTCATCCTGTTGATATTTTTGAATGACTTGTTCATCTATGCTTTTAAATTCCATGATTATTTCTCTCCTTTAAGTACAGTTCCTATAAGTATATACGAAGTATGAAACTTCTTAGGAAAATAGACAAGGAACAACGATTTATTACTGAATTTGCGGCTGACTTTTTGATTGCTCCACTTAAATAAGTGTATTTGCGTCCAGATTTTGAAGGGTGTTAATTGAGCTTGCTCAATTAACACCCTTCAAAATCTGGGACATCCGCCGGAGGCTTTAACTTTATAAAGAAGTGGGAGACTTCTTTACAAAGTTAAAAAGGACAAGAATAGAATGACTATCTTGCCCTCGTGTTGGAATGGTTAAATTTTATTGCTGATAAAAAACTGAACAATCCAATCCACGTCTATAGGACCGTCAACGACTTCGTAATAGAGCGAAGAGTTCTCGATGATTAAATCCTCATTAACAACAATACTAAAGTTGTCTCCATTTTTATCTGTTAAGTTAATAATGAACTGGTTGATGTCATCGACCCTATTGATTTTGTTAGGCTTTAATTTCCGAACGTGATAATCTTGAAGGAATTCAAGTAAGCTTTCAATTTCAGACTCATCATTGACATTCCAAATTTTTGGGGCGGCTCCTGATAGGGAAGGTTCCGAAAAGGTCATTAAACTAAATGAAGATTTTGTGGGATCAATAACGGCTAAAATTTCTTTCTTATCATAGCCCAGAAAAACTTGGATCATTGCATATGTGCCCATGATCATAATCGCAATCAATAATAGTGCCCTTATTTTCATGTTCTATTCCCCCTGTAATTCATTTCTTTAGTATACGCAGATGAAGATGTACGGGATCATGCTTGTACATTAATAATCTATGCAGAATCACACGGGAAAATTTGTAGAAAGGAGTTATAATCAAATGTTTTTGAAAAAAATAACGCTTCTTCATAAAGAGACGCAATCAGAGAAGGAGTATCCATTTTCTATTCCTTCAATACAATCACTAACGGAATTAAATCTAACAAATAGTGTTACATTTTTTGTTGGGGAAAATGGTTCAGGGAAATCGACATTACTTGAGGGCGTCGCGGATTTATGCGGGTTTAATGCGGCAGGGGGAGGTAGGAATAATACCTATGAAGTAGATGCGTCTGAAAGTGCATTAAGTGATTATCTTCGCTTGTCATGGATGCCAAAAGTGACGAACGGATTCTTTTTACGGGCCGAATCTTTTTATCATTTTGCTTCACACATTGATGGGTTAGGCGCTGCTGCTCAAAATAGCTATGGAGGGAAATCATTGCATGAACAATCACATGGTGAATCATTCCTGTCATTGTTTTTAAATCGTTTCAATGGAGATGCAATTTATTTACTCGATGAGCCGGAGGCCGCATTATCACCGCAAAGGCAGCTGTCGTTTCTACGTATCATGCATGATCTTGTCAGGGATGAAAATTGCCAGTTCATCATTGCAACACATTCCCCCATAATTTTAGGCTATCCCGATGCGACAATCTTGAGTTTTGATGATGGGGAAATAAAGGAAACTGAATATGAAATGACAGAGCACTATCAGATCACAAAATATTTCCTGGATCATCGGGAAAAGTTTCTGAAAGATATTTTAGAGGATTAATAGATTGTCGGAATGTTATAATGATTACGTAGGAATGGGGGATGAGTGGGATGACTAAAGAAGTAGTACATGCAATTCAAGATGACTATCCGGAAGATTTCGCTTGGTGTTTTGGTTGTGGGCGCTTAAATGAAGATGGATATCATTTTCGAACAGGGTGGCAAGGGGAAGAGACGGTATCCTATTATGAACCGTCTACGAAACATATTGCAATCCCAGGGTTTGTTTATGGCGGGCTAATCGCATCATTTGTCGATTGTCATGGGACGGGTTCTGCCGCGCTTGCGCTGCACCGAAAAAACGGGCATGAGCCAGGCAGTGGAGAAGAACCTCCGCGTTTCGTAACAGCGTCATTAAACGTGAATTATATGAAGCCAACTAAGCAAGGAATCGTGTTAAAAGCGGTTGGAAAAGTGGAAGAAATTCATCCCAAGAAATTTAAGGTGTCTGTCGAAGTATTTGCTGATGACACGGTTGTTGCAACAGGGGAAGTGGTTGCAGTTGTTATGCCAGCAACATTTGCGAATAAATAATGGAATATGTAAATGTGAAAAGCTGATTGCCGCGTGCAGTCAGCTTTTTTAATGAATTCTAAATTGAAAATTGACATGAAACCAATTGGTTGTATATAGTTAAACATGCAACCAATTGGTTTCACTTATTAATGGGGAGGTTTTTATATGTCAATTAATGAAAATGAACGATTCGCCAAAGTGAAAAAGAATATACTTATCAATGCACCATTGGAAAAAGTTTGGGGATATGTTGCTACAGCTGAAGGAATTGGTGCTTGGTTTATGCCGAATGATATGCAACCGATTGAAGGGAAAGAATTTATCCTACAAGCGGGACCGTGGGGCAATTCGGTGTGTAAAGTGACGGAAGTGAATCCACCAAATCGCTTATCTTTCGAGTGGGGATCGGAATGGCTAATCACGTTTGAGTTGAAAGAAAAAGACGGTCAAACTGAATTAACACTAATTCATGCGGGATGGAATGAAGCAAATCAAACAGAATTTGGTGAATCACATGCAGAGGTGCGTTCACGTATGTCCGGCGGATGGGATGGACTTGTACTAAAACTGAAACATGTGGTTGAAGGCTAATTGGCTGTAGAGCCCCAACGATACGATGTTTTTCAAGCAATTGCCGACCCGACTCGACGGAAATTGCTTAAACTGCTCGCAAGTGAAGAATTATCGATTTCAACAATCAGTAGCCATTTTACGATGAGTAGAACTGCCGTAACCAAGCATCTGCATGTATTAGAATCGGCTGGGCTTGTGATTGCTCGAAAAAGGGGTCGTGAAAAATTATATTGTTTGGAAGCTGAGCCGCTGCAAAAATTGCAAACATGGCTTACCTTCTATGGACAGTTTTGGGACAACAAACTTTCAACACTTAAAAATGTTGTTGAAAGCGATTTAAGCGAAGAATGATTATATTGATTTTAGCAGCTCCACAAATAAAAAAGAAAAAGCGTGTTAACATCAACACGCTTTTTCTATTCCCGCTGTCATAATGTCATATGTCAGTAACCGTTACTCCTACCTTTAACGGTTCCAGTGCATTTGTTTGATCAATAAAAATAAAAGCATCATAGCGATTTCCGATTTGAGACGGTACATAATTACCGTATTGTTCATATTCAGGGTTATAGACGACTCCGATTGCTCGATGGCCAATCCAACCTGAGAAATATTTACGATTTTCTTCATTGAAAATAAATAGTTTATCGAAAGCGCCTGACTTGTGTAATAAATCTTCCCAAGAATGTTGACGTGCAGGAGGAACTTCTATTTTCCCGTAAGGTACTCCCCACTCTTTAGCCGCGATGACGGTACCTCGATGCGTCCCGAATCCTACTGCATAGACATCATCTTTCTTAAATTGTTCTCGAAGTAGTTGACCGACATTGAGCATTCCGTCCTCCTGCATGGTTGTTGCACGGGCATCTCCGATATGTGTATTATGCTCCCAAACGATAATCTTTGCATCTTTTCCATAATGATTCATCACCTCATTAATCGCTTCAACCATATGTTCATCACGAATATTCCAGGAAAGTGCATTGTCTTTAAGCATGGCGCGGTAATATTCTTCTGCATTTTTAGTAACGAGTGCATTCACTTTTAAATTTAATGTGGTTTCCTGACTGGCTTCATAGTGTTTAGTATGCGAACGAATGGACGATAATAAATCACTCACTTCGTCAATGCACACTTGTGAAAAATGTGCTGTGGAAATTGCATAATGATCCGGCATGCCGTTGAAAGGTTCAAAGCAGGAATACGCTTTTTTAGCGAGGTCAAGATCCGCACCAGCAGGATTGGATTCTGATAAGTAATGGATAATTTCCTCCATTGATTCCCAAAGGCTATATAGATCAATTCCGTAAAACCCAACTTTTTTATCAGGAATCATTTTATCATTATGCATTTTTAACCAGTCGATAAACTCCGCAATCTCTTCATTGGCCCACATCCACGTTGGCCATCTGCCGAAAGCTTTCAATACTTCTTGGACATTTCCTTTACTTTCACTATAGCCTTTTATGTAGCGATTAACCTGTTGAGAGGAAGGCCAATCGCCTTCGACCGCGATGGCTGAAAAGCCTTTCTGTTCAATCAGCATTTTAGACAGCCTAGCGCGGACTTTGTAAAATTCCGATGTCCCATGGCTTGCTTCTCCTAATAAGACGATTTTTGCATCACCTATGGCTTCGATTATAGTTGAAAGATCCTTATCAGATTGAAAAGGGAGTGCATAATTGTTAACGGCTTCCTCAAGGGTGAACTTCAATTGGATAACCTCATTTCGTGTAACGTATTATGGGAGTATGCCCAATTATACGTATTGTACCCTGTGAAAGTTGAACAAAATGAATTGAAAATGTATGACAGACAATTGAGATAATGTACAATTAAACTAATTACAAGAATAAGGGGCGATTGAGATGCTAGAGGGAGTTATTATAGTTGGTCTTGTGATGAGTGTGCCGATCATTGCAATTATTACCGATCACCAGAGAAGAATTGTGAAAATCAAAGGGGAATTTATGCGCGATGAAATTGAACTAGAAAAACTAAAACAGCAAAACTTCATCATGGAAACTGAAAAGATGAAAATCGAATTGGAACAAATGAAGCTGGATTATACTTCAGGGAAAAATGAAATTATAAAAATATAGAGTAAGGAGGAAGTTAATGAGTATGAGCGATGATAAATTAAACCCACCATACAACGATCTGATTGGCGATATTTTAAAAGAGTTTACAAAAAAGGTGGTATGGATAATTTGGCGGGACAAGGGAAACCACTGCCACAGGAATATTTCTCAGGTGATACATTCCAACATTTTCAACGGATTGCAAAAGATGCCGGTTATAAACCACATTGGCTGAAGCTACAGCACGAAATTCGTGATGAAGTAATCGCAATTGCAGCTATTCATGCGACAGATACTGCAACAGTATTGGAATCGCGAATAGAAAAATTAAACGAAAAGGTATTTGAATACAATAAATCTTGTCCAGCCCCTATGCAGAAAGAATCGGTGTCGGTTAGCAATATTGAAGCTGCGATTGATTGGTGGAAATGAAGTAATGAGAAAAGGGGAGTGACAGTGAATCGTGATTATAAGTTCATTTTTCTCGTCGTTTGTTGCATTTTATTGATGCCGGGGTGTTTTCTATCAAAACAGAAAGGTGAAACTATACCAACGATGATTATACCACCTGAAAAAGGGGAAGTAGTAAAGTCTCCCAAGGGTACCACGTCACCCATAGATGAAATGATTGGCAAAATGACGTTGGAAGAAAAGGTCGGGCAATTACTAGTGATTGGTGTGGAAGGTACCTCGTATTCTGGTGAGATGGATAACATTATTCATAATTATCATGTTGGTGGAATTATTATTATGGGGAAAAATGTATCGACAACACCTAAATTAGTGCACCTGATTAATGACATTAAAAAAGCAAATGAACCTAATAAAAATCCTCTATTCCTTTCTGTAGATGAAGAAGGAGGACGTGTTTCCAGACTGCCCGCCGATATACCAAGACTACCAACAGGTGCGCAAATCGGTAAACTCAATGATGAATCGGTGAGTTATCGTGCTGGCACCTATTTAGCTGAAGTGCTTAACGAATTCGGTTATAACATGAATTTCGCACCTGTATTGGATGTTAATAGTAACCCGACAAACCCAGTTATCGGGGATCGCTCATTCGGATCGGATCCCTATCAAGTCGCTAAGCTAGGCATATCGACGATGCATGGAATGATGGACAATGGCATTATTCCTGTCGTTAAGCATTTCCCAGGGCACGGTGATACGGTTGTTGATTCACATAAGTCGTTGCCAAAAGTGGAAACAACTTTGGAAGAACTCCGTAACGTAGAGCTAGTACCATTTCAAAAGGCAATTGAAGAAGGTGCAGATGCTGTAATGGTGGCTCATATTTTATTCCCGGCACTCGACCCTGATTATCCATCCTCAATGTCTAAAGCTATTATCACGGGATTACTTCGCAACCAAATGCAGTTTGAAGGTGTCATCATAACGGATGACCTGACAATGGGGGCAATCGAGAATGACTATACAATCCCTGAAGCGGCTGTTCAGTCCTTCATCGCGGGAAGTGATCTGCTACTTGTAGTTCGCAATTATGAAGGTCAAATAAATACTTTCAAAGCGCTCAAAAAGGCTATTGCAACAGGAGAAATTACAGAAGAACGGCTTAATGAGAGTGTGAAACGGATTTTAACGCTTAAAGAGAAATATAGTGTATCAGATGAAGCGCATGAAAAAGTAGATGTGGATAAAGTTAAAGAAATGTACGACAAGCTCCCGCTGAAATAAATGAATCTTCCCGCGCTCTCATCCGTATAATAAGATACTAGAAAAAGCCAGGGAGGATTATTATATGGAGAATAAAGGATTAAAAGTGTTAGTTCATGCCAGTGCTTTCTTCATGCCGTTTTTGGTACCGTTCATCATTTATCTAGTTATTGATGATTTAGAGGTCAAAAGGATGGCGATACAAGCAATCTTATTCCAACTGGTCATGGGAGCACTGATTGTTGTTTCTACGATTCTTGTTATTGTAATTGTCGGGATTCCAATGCTAATTGGATTCGGTTTAATGTGGTTGATTGTTCCAATCATAGCAATTGTCAAAGCACTAAATGACGAAAAGTACAATTATCCGATTGTGGGTAGATGGATTTAATAATGTTATCAATAAAATAAAGACGCGTTTCGTAGTTATTTCATACGAAGTGCGTCTTTTTACTTTCATATTGATGGCTAGACTTGTATAAGATGGTGTAAGCAAAAAAATGAAGGAGGGAGAGGAAAATGAATATCAAGTTTAATCTTGTCACGCAGATTTTTATCGCATTCGTCTTGGCTATTATTTTAGGCAGTATCTTTGGTAGTTCTATTGATTTCTTGAAGCCGTTTGGCGATCTGTTTCTACGGCTAATTAAATTCATCATTGCTCCGCTTATCTTTTCGACATTAGTCGTAGGTGTTGCAGGAACGTCCGATCCGAAACAGCTCGGGAGAATCGGTGTTAAAACGATTTCGTATTATTTAGTTACGACGGCAATTGCAATCATTATAGGGTTGGCTGTCGCATTTACGATATCACCTGGTAAAGGAATTACGATATCGACAGAAGGATTAACTATTCCAGAAGCTGCTACTCAAGAACCACAAAGCGCCATTACAACAATCTTGAACATTATTCCTGAAAATCCGTTTACTGCTTTGGCTGCAGGGAATATATTACAAATCATCTTCTTCGCATTGTTCATCGGTTTAGCCATAACATTTGTTGGTGAAAAAGCACAACGGGTTTACCATTTCTTTGAAGGTTTTGCAGAAGTAATGTATAAAATAACCGGTATCGTTATGAAAGTGGCACCACTCGGGATTCTCGGATTGCTCGCTCCAGTTGTCGGTCAGTATGGATTAGCAGTTCTTTTGCCACTTGTAAAAGTGATAGCAGCCGTTTATATTGCCTGCATCCTTCATGCAGTTATTGTTTACTCGTCTGCTGTAAAGGTTTTGGGAAAAATGAGTCCCATCAAGTTTTTTAAAGGGATTTCACCTGCTGCACTTGTCGCTTTCAGTACGGCAAGTAGTGCTGGAACATTGCCAGTAACCATTAAAAATACGAATGAAAACCTAGGTGTGCCAAATAAAATTTCGAGCTTCGTTCTTCCGCTTGGTGCAACGATTAATATGGATGGGACAGCCATTTATCAAGGTGTTGCCGTTGTCTTCATTGCACAATTTTACAATCTAAACTTGTCATTTACTCAACTTTTAACCATTGTCTTAATCACAATTTTAGCTTCAATTGGAACAGCTGGAGTACCGGGTGCTGGTATGATTATGTTGGCGATGGTTCTAACCTCTGTCAATATGCCCCTCGAAGGAATCGCGCTTATCGCAGGTATTGATCGGATTTTGGATATGATGCGTACAACCGTGAATATTGTAGGGGATGCATCCGCAGCAGTTGTGGTAGCGGGCACTGAAAAAGATCAAATTGAAGTTGTTCCAAGCGATTGAAGCACAGAAAAAGCGCCCTCCGCAATTGCAGAAGGTGCTTTTTCTCCTGTTCATTATTTTAGTTTATCGTTTAAAATGCTATCTTCTAGAACGGAAAATTTATCTCCATATACTTTCGTAATATGTACGTTCCCCCATGCACATAGCGAATCTAATATGCCCTCTAAACTTAAACCATATTCACTCAATTCATATTCTACTTTAGGTGGAACCTGGTTGTAGGCAATCCGGTTAATTACGCCATCTGCTTCTAGCTCACGCAATTGTTGCGTGAGCATTTTTTGTGTGATGTCAGGCATGAGCCGTTTCAATTCACTCGTCCGTTTTTTACCATGTGTTAAATGGCACAGAATAACACATTTCCACTTTCCCCCAATTACTTCCAATGTTGCTTCGACGGATATATTATACTTCTTTTTTGTCATAGTTATCCTCCTCAGCTTAGGGTACTAAAAAGTACCTATATAACCTTTTAGTGCCTATGGTACTTTAAAGTGCGTACTTTTCTTTTTAATCCCTGTGACTCATACTAACATTTGCAGGTGAATTGCACGAGTAATTTAATTTTGCACTCCGCAAATTCAATCATACAACATGGGAATAGGAAGGATGAAAATAATGACTTTAGATAAAAAGAGGAGTATGTTTGCGCTGCTTGCATTAGCTATCAGTGCATTTGCAATAGGAACAACGGAATTTATTAGTGTTGGGCTGTTGCCGTTGATCTCTCAAGACTTAGACATATCGGTGACAACGGCAGGACTAACTGTTTCCCTGTACGCGTTAGGAGTAATGATAGGTGCCCCATTATTAACATCGCTTACTTCAAGAATGCCAAGGAAAAAATTATTGTTATGGATTATGATAGTCTTTATCATAGGAAACGGGATTGCAGCGGGTGCAACTAGTGTTACCGTTTTGCTTGTTGCCCGTGTCATATCCGCGTTTTCACATGGTGTTTTTATGTCAATTGGATCGACGATTGCTGCTGATTTAGTTCCTGAAAATCGTAGAGCAAGTGCGATTTCAATTATGTTTACTGGGCTTACTGTTGCTACGATTACAGGAGTTCCATTTGGCACATTCATAGGGCAACAATTTGGTTGGCGCTTTGCTTTTGTAGCGATTGTTGTCATCGGGGTTATAGGGTTTATTGCGAACAGTATTCTTGTTCCATCAGATTTACGTCAAAGTACTCCGACAACGATTCGGGACCAAGTTAAGCTCATAACAAATAGCCGGATATTGCTGGTATTGACTATTACAGCACTAGGGTACGGAGGAACATTTGTCGTATTCACGTACTTATCTCCGTTGCTTCAGACGATAACAGGATTTAAACAAGGAACCATCGTGATCATCTTACTTGTTTACGGAATTGCGATAGCAATTGGTAATATGATTGGCGGAAAGCTGTCAAATAAAAATCCGATTGGTTCGCTATTTTATATGTTTATTGCGCAAGCAATTGTGCTTTTCATATTGACATTTACAGCTCCATTTAAGGTTGTGGGTTTAGTAACAATACTTTTCATGGGTTTGTTTGCATTTATGAACGTTTCTGGACTTCAAGTGTATGTCGTCATGTTAGCCGAACGATTTGTACCGAGTGCAGTAGACGTTGCTTCTGCTATGAATATTGCCGCATTTAATGCCGGAATTGCGATGGGTGCGTACGTAGGTGGAGTGGTTACTGATTCGATTGGGCTCATTCATACGGCTTGGATTGCAGGGACAATGGTACTGATTGCAGCCATATTAACAGGCGTTAGTCGGGCGCTAGAAAGAAAAGATCAGCAAAGGATTAACCAATCCTGAAAGGGGGTGATTGGAACTGTGTAATCCGTAGCACAACTTTAATTAAAAAATAGGGGGACATTAAATAATGAAAAACTTACAATCGTCAACAACGTTGCATAATGGTACGAAAATGCCTTGGCTGGGTCTCGGTGTATTTAAAGTTGAAGAAGGTCAAGAATTAGTAAATGCAGTGAAGACTGCGATTGCACATGGTTATCGTAGTGTCGATACAGCCGCGATTTACGGCAATGAGGTTGGCGTAGGACTAGGTGTTCGTGAGGCGGTTGAAGAAACAGGTATTGCGCGAGAAAATCTATTTATCACATCAAAAGTTTGGAATTCAGAGTTGGGCTACGAATCAACAATTGCAGCTTATGAAGAGAGCTTAACGAAACTAGGTTTAGATTATTTAGATCTATACCTTATTCACTGGCCGGTAGCAGGTAAATATAAAGAAGCATGGAGAGCGCTAGAAACGCTTTATAAAGAAGGACGTGTTAAAGCAATTGGCGTAAGTAATTTCCAAATTCATCATCTTGAAGACTTGATGGAGGATGCGGAAATTAAACCAATGGTGAACCAAGTGGAATTCCATCCGCGTTTAACGCAAAAAGAACTGCAAACATTTTGCCAACAACAGGATATTCAATTGGAAGCATGGTCCCCCCTCATGCAAGGAGGATTGCTAGATAACACAGATCTTCAAGAAATTGCAGATAAGCATGGTAAATCCATCGCCCAAGTTATTTTACGCTGGGATTTACAAAATGGCGTCATCACAATTCCAAAATCAACGAAAGAACATCGTATTGCTGAAAATGCAACCGTTTTTGATTTTGAATTAACGGCAGATGACATGAAACGCATCGATAGTTTGAATCAAAATCATCGAGTTGGTCCAGATCCGGATAACTTTGATTTTTAATAAAAGCAAGTCCCCTATCATCTGAACGAGGATAGGGGACTTGCTTTGCGCGGTAATGTTTGCTGATGGGAATTGAAGTTATTGACACATGATTAGATTGAATTTGTAATTTATTATTGGTATAGTATTGAATAATCTGGCTATGGCGTGGTATATATACTGAATCATGTTTAGCGGTAGCATATTGCAGATAAATAACTTTATGGATTAGAGAGGAGCGTAATGTATGAAGTGTAAGGATATCACGCCGATTTTTCGAATATTTGATGAGAAGAAAGCGAAAGAATTTTACGTTGACTATTTAGGATTTGTTGTAGATTGGGAACATCGATTTGAGGAGAACATGCCATTGTATATGCAGGTGTCAAACGGAAATTGTAAAATTCATCTTTCAGAACATCATGGGGATTGTAGCCCAGGAGCTGCAATCCGGATTGCGATTGAAAATATCGAAGGCCTTCATGCAATGCTTCATTCGAAAGAATATAAATACGCACGTCCTGGTATTGAAACAACTCCATGGCAAACAAGGGAACTGACAGTTGGCGATCCATTCAGCAATCGTATTGTTTTTTTTGAGGAGGAATAATGAAAAAGAGGGTTTTCTTCAATAGAAGAAAACCCTCTTTTCATTATTTACTATTTCTGTAGGAATTTAAGATTTGATCGGACTGTTGCATGATTTGTAAGGCGTTGTTGATAGATTGTTGTCTTTTATACGTCTGGAACTTCTCTTTGATTTTTTCCGAATTATCAAGGATTGCAGGTAACTTAACACTTGGCGCGACAAATAAGGTGTCATTGTTTATGAACGAACTGCCTGGCAAGTGGTTCTGCATGCCGAGCAATTTTTTCGCTAAACGGATTGTGGCCGTTCGTTCATCCGTAGCTCTCCGAAGATCCAGGTCCACTAAGTGCTAAAGCCTCTGGGAACGAATGAATAGACACTTTTCCACTTTAAGAAAGTAGCCAAAGTTGCAATTTTAGCTCATAAATCATTCTCTATTGCATTTCTTCATTTTAAAATTTAAGGAAGTGTCACTTTCAATATGGTACCTCAATGTTACTTGTATTATCTTTGCTAAAATAAGCAAAGAAGACATTACTCTATAAATATCGGAGTGAAAAAAATAGTCCGAAAAAAAACAGCTCACCCCAATGGTTTTATTCCATTGAGTGAGCTGTTTTATTAATATGGATCGGCGTCATGGCTTTTTCTCACTGCTTCATCAGGGGCTTGATCGCCATCTCTATTTCCGAGGGGCTTCTGACTCGACACTTTTGTTGATGCTTGCGTCAAGCCATCACGTAAACGACGTCCGTATTCTTGATCGGCTTCTTCAGCAAGTTCCATCATTTTATCTTGAATGCGCTGGTCACAACTTGAAAGGTCTGAAACCAAATTTGAAATCAAATCTGCTCGTTCCCATTCTTTAAAATTGCGATACGTGTCTCCAGCTTGCTTTGTATTGCTTTGTCGGTCAATCGACTCCCGCACAAGTTTACCTTCAATATAGGGGGTGTATTCTATTCCATCTTGTTCCGCTTCTTTTAATCCGCCCAAAATCGATGGCTCGTAATTAATATGAGGGTTCTGACCCGGAGCTCGGTCAAGTTTATACTGCATTTGTCCGCCACTCTGATTTGTTGCGACCCGTTTTTTTGGAGAATTAATGGGTAGCTGTAAATAGTTGGCACCAACGCGATGACGCTGCGTATCAGAGTAAGAGAAAGTGCGCCCTTGAAGCATTTTATCATCAGAAAAATCAAGACCATCAACAAGCACACCTGTACCGAATGCAACTTGTTCTACTTCAGTAAAGTAATCTTCAGGGTTTTTGTTCAAGGTCATCTTTCCGACAGGTAGCCAAGGGAACTGATCTTCCGGCCATAATTTTGTATCATCAAGCGGGTCGAAATCGAGATCTGGATGCTCTTCATCACTCATAATTTGGACAAGTAACTCCCATTCGGGATAATCACCATCTTTGATCGCATCATGTAAATCTTGTGTCGCATGATTGAAACTTGTTCCCTGGATTTCACTTGCTTCTTGTTGGGTCAAGTTTTTAATACCTTGTTTGGGCTCCCAATGATACTTGACAAGTACTGCAACGCCTTCTTGGTTCACCCATTTATACGTATTGACACCGGAGCCTTGCATCATGCGGTAGTTAGCGGGAATCCCCCAGGGCGAATAGACGAATGTCACCATATGGAATGATTCAGGTGAGCTGGCACAAAAATCGAAAAAGCGTTCACCATCTTGAATATTCGTAATCGGGTCTGGTTTAAAGGCGTGAATCATATCAGGGAACTTAATCGCATCACGGATAAAGAAAATTTTCAAGTTATTTCCGACGAGATCCCAGTTGCCGTCCTCTGTATAAAATTTCACAGCAAATCCACGGGGGTCACGGAGTGTTTCAGGTGAGTGACCACCATGAATAACGGATGAAAAGCGGACGAATACAGGCGTCTGTTTGCCTTTCACCTGAAATAGTTTTGCGCGTGTATACTTGGACACAGGTTCGTCACCAGTTGTTCCGTAAGCTTCGAAAAAGCCGTGCGCGCCGGCACCACGCGCATGGACAACACGTTCAGGAATTCGTTCTCTGTCGAAGTGGCTGATTTTTTCTAGAAAATCATAGTTTTCTAAAACAGCAGGACCTCGATTGCCGACTGTCCTTAGGTTCTGGTTGTTTGTAACAGGATGTCCCTGTCTATTCGTCAATGTGTCTTCTTGTTCATCATTCGAGTTGTTAGTGGTTGAACTTTCAGGCAAATAAAAACCTCCTCTTTAATGAAATTCATCTTGAATAGGGTATCTCATCCTCACTCTGCTCAATATCGAAGGAATTAATTCCTGTTTTAGTTTATTTTGAAAATGAATGTTGTGAATGAGTGTAGAAATGCCGGAGACAAACATATACATCAATAAAGTAATTGAAATAGGTGGGGTCTTGTGTACATATTGCAAAAGGCATTGACGATATTTATGGGAAGTATATTAATTGCAATTGGTGTGAATGCATTTCTTGTTCCATTCGAGTTGTTGGATGGTGGTGCGATTGGTATTAGTCTAATTATCCATTACTCGATGGGCGTCAAAGTAGGGCTAACATTTCTTATCGTAGGCATTCCGATTTTTATGTTGGCTTGGAAGTATTACCGTTCATTCTTTTATAACGGAATCCACGGCATGTTGTTTTCATCCCTAATCATAGATTTGTTATATCCACTGAATGTGATTGGAAGGGAATTGGTGACTGGTCCTCTAATGAGCGCAATATGTGGCGGAATATTTATTGGTATAGGAGTCGGCATCATGCTTCGTAAAGACATTAGTATTGGGGGAACCGATTTACTTGCACAAATGATCGCTAGAAAACTAGGCATTAATACAGGTTTTGTGATTTTTTGTATCGATGTACTGATTGTTTCAATGGGAAGCTTATTGATCCCTTCCGTTAATTTGGTTTTGTCGTTTACGACGGTGTTCATTGTCGGGCTCACAACGAGTTTGATTGTATCGGTATCTGGAAAAGTTATTAATGTAAAAGTGTAGCGATAGCGCCCGTATTGATAGTAAGAAATGACTTGAAGAATAATTATGAAGTTTAAAAGCATTACATCGAAACTCCGAAATGTCACGGAGAATCTCAATAAGGAGAGTGGGGGCATACAGATTAACAAATTGAATCATTGAGACTAAAAAAGCTAACAGGGAAACAAGACCAAGTGTATCTCACTCGGTCTTGTTTCTGTCAGTCTTTTTTTTCGTAAATCTTTAGTTTGGTATAAATTGTTTCCAGTGTCGGGGTGGGAATGCCATGCGTTTTTGCATGTTGCAATAATAAACCTTGCAGATGATCAGCTTCTAATGGAAGGGATTTTTCCATGTCTCGTTGCATCGATGATTTCATGTCATACGGCATAGTACTTATTTTAGTGAATAGGTCTCTCGTAATTGTATCTTGTATAGGTGCACCCATCTTTTTCATTACTGTCCCGAGTTCTTCCAAAAGTGAGGCAATCGTATTACGCCCGGATTCAAGTTCCATGATAGGTCCAATAGAGGATCCCATAAGTGAAGTGACACCAGACATTACTGTAATGAACAAATATTTGTGCCACATTTCTTGAGTGATTTGTTTACTTAGGTCAAATGAAGCGTTTGCTCCATTAAAAACCGATTTTAATTTTTCAATCCGGGGTGTGATTTCACCGGATCTTTCGCCGTAAACAAGTTGGTGGAGTGGGCTTTTTTGAAGGATGGTCCCGTGTTCGTCAAGTGTTGTCTCGATAAAGCAAAGGCCCCCTATAACTGCATGTTCACCAAAAGCATCGACTAATTGGTCAAGATGGCCGATACAATTCAAAAGTGGCAGAATAATCGTGTCCTCTTTAACAAATAGACGGACATCATCAATTGCTTGTGTAAGATGATAGGACTTCGTTGAAATGATGACTACATCAAATTTCTCCCCAATGTCGTTTATCGTAATCAGTTGGGGAATGAACTTCATATTACCGTTAACACTTTCAATAGTTAAGCCAGATTTTTCAAGCGCTTCTTTACGCTTTGCCCGGACAAGAAAAGTAACGTTCTCCCCTTTTTCTATTAATCTTCCCCCGAAATAACCTCCGATTGCCCCCGCCCCGACGATTAATATCTTCACGTAAAATCCCCCCGCATCTGTATGATAAACTCTAGTATACATTAATCAGAGTTATTAGAAACGTTGTGTTGCGTGAAATGAAAAACGGTGGCACGACGAGACTTGAATGTCCCACTTGCCATCATTTAGCCTTAACCAATAATCGTAATCTATTTATTGTCAAGAACTTCATTTGTTTCGGAATCAACATTAGAGAATTGTTCACCCACGAATGCATCATCGTCTTTTTCTTTACTATATAAGTTAACCTACTTTTGAGGTGTAGAGAGATTGATAAATTTCATTTCAGTGTCCCCACCGGTTCCGCATATACCAGTTTCTAAGTCACATATTGAATTGCTTTTCATTTCCATCCCACTTCCTCATTTCTTTAGTTTGTATTTGTCAGTTCCAATAAATTAGGGACAATGGGTCCATTAAAAAGCCTGTCTAAAAAATATAGAAGCACGATTCCAAATTAAGTATATTGACATAGGTAGATTAAATCATTATTTTTTGCTTTATTAAACATCCGGTTATTCATAGTCTTTGATATACTTAGCCTATTAAGTTATCAACGTCAAAAAAAGGGAGCGGAAATCAAATGGCCGAAGAAAAAAATTCATCCGCATTAGGAAACCCCGTTTATCCAATCATGTTTGCAATTGGCGGCGTCCATTTGTTGAATGATACGCTTCAATCTGTCATTCCTGCAATGTTTCCGGTTCTTGTAAGGGATAGGGGATTCAGCTTTACTCAACTTGGGTTCATTTTCTTCGCTTTGAATATGGTTGCATCTGTGTTGCAACCGGTTATCGGGTATTTAAGCGATCGAAAGCCAAAACCTTATGCACTTCCTTTTGGAATGGTGTTTTCGCTTGTTGGCATAGGCGGACTCGCTTTTGCACCGAGCTATTGGCTACTAATTGTATCTGTCATGTTGCTTGGATTTGGTTCCGCTGTTTTTCATCCAGAAGGATCTCGAGTTTCATTTATGGCTGCTGGATCGAAGCGGGGGCTTTCCCAGTCCATCTATCAAGTAGGTGGAAACTCTGGTCAGGCACTTGCTCCGTTGATTGGGGCGTACATATTAGTTCCTTATGGCCAAAAATCGGCAGCGTTATTCTTGCTTGTCGCGGCACTTGGTATTTTCATTTTGATGAAAATATCTGCCTGGTATAAAAAACAGTTGGAACAGGAGAAATTAAACAATCGTAAAAAAGTGCTACTATCTTCTATTGGTAATTTGACGAAAAGGAAAATAGGGATAGCACTAGGTTTACTTCTTGTCATCATCTTCGCCCGTTCATTTTACGTTACGAATATTACAAGCTTTTTCATCTTTCACTTGGTGGAGAAATATAACATATCAGATAAAGAAGGACTACTCTATATATTCCTGTTTCTTGCACTTGGGGCAGTGGGCACATTTTTCGGCGGACCGATGGCAGACAAAATTGGACGGAAAAATGTCATTGTACTTTCGCTTACGGTGCCGATACCGTTATGCCTATTGCTCCCATACGCTTCATTATGGATTGTAGCAGTGTTACTGATGTTAATTGGTTTTTTCATTATGCTAAGCTTTTCGGTGACGGTTGTTTATGCACAAGAACTAGTACCAAGCAAAATTGGGACGATGGCAGGGCTGACTGTTGGCCTGGCATTTGGTATGGGAGCAATCGGTTCGGTTGTCATCGGAATAATGATGGATAGTATCGGGATTTACCCGACGATGATCATTGTTTCATTCCTCCCTATTATTGGACTTGTAGGATTGGCGCTTCCGCGCGATCAAAAAATAACAGCAGAAACCGCTTCTTAAGGAGGAGAAATGAATAGTTATTGTAATAACACATTGCATCAGATAAGGATTGCGGTTGATTCCATCGTTGAGCTAGTGGATGGCTTGGAAGAACATGACTTACAACAAAGACCTACAGCCAATAAGCATTCGATTGGAGAGTTATTAGGACATATAGCGACAATTTGTAGAGCGGATTATTATATTTCTGATGGTAAGAATCATGAGGAAATGATTACATATTATTCAACGGTTTCATTGACTTCAAAAATAGAAATTAAAGAGGCGTTGTTGAGTAATTACGCTTTTATGGAAGAGAGGTTTATGAAGTTTAGTAAGGAAGAGTTGCATGAGGAAGTGACTTCTTATTGGGGAACAACGTATTCGCGATTTGAATGGCTTTTAGAAATAGTGGCCCATCTGTACCATCATAGGGGGCAGTTGCATTCAATGCTTGTCCATTGTTACGGTATGGATTTGAAGATTCAGTTGTTTGAATAAGTGTACTGTGAAAATAAATGGTTTTTCCAATTGGCTTTTACATTCATTCCATATTATAATATGAAGTCGGTTTATATTTGAAAGTGGGTTGTAAAAGTTGTCAAAAAACCAAAGGAAGAAAATGCTAGTATTAATGATAAATATGTTTATTGCGGTAGGAAGTTTTGGAATTATAATCCCTATTTTACCGGCCTATCTTTTGTCAATTGGTCAAGGTGGGATGGCAGCAGGCTTGATGATTGCCATATTTGCGGGAGCACAGCTTATTATGTCGCCAATAGCAGGGAAATGGACAGATCGCTATGGACGTAGAATAATGATTATTTCAGGGCTTAGCGGTTTGGCTCTATCAATGTTTGTTTTTTACTTTTCAGATTCAATTGGAGTTTTATATCTTTCACGCGTAATTGGCGGCGTTGGGGCAGCACTATTAATCCCTGCAATTTTTGCCTATGTGGCAGATATTACGACAATGGATCAGCGTGCCAAAGGTAATAGCTTCATTTCCGCTTCGATGTCACTTGGGATTGTTATTGGACCAGGAATCGGGGGATTCTTAGCTGATTTCGGTTTGAAAATGCCTTTGCTCATTTCAGCATTGGTAGGACTTGCAGCTGTTGCTTTCTCAGCATTCATGTTGGAGGAAAGCATGGATACGAAAGTCGAAGTATCTAATGAAAAGCCTGAGCCAATGGTAAAAGAAATTGCACAGTCATTTAACAAACCATACTTTATCCCTTTAGTTATAACACTTGTCATGAGCTTTGGGTTAATGGCGTATGAATCAGTTCTTGGACTTTTTGTAGATAATGTGTTCGAAGCCACTCCGAAAGATATTGCTATATTAGTGACGTCAACAGGTATCATCAGTGTAATCATTCAACTTTTTGCTGTTGAGTGGATTGTTCGCAAATTTGGTGAAGTGGTCGTATTAAACATTTTCCTTGTGCTTGCAGCACTTGGATTTTTACTGTCCATCTTTGTACCAAGTTATATCATGTTTTTCGGTGTTACAATGATTATTTTCCTATCGACCTCTATACTGAGACCAGTACTGACGACACTCATTTCGAAGTTAGCGGGGAACGAGCAAGGATTTGCGATGGGTATGAATAATGCATATATGAGCATTGGCAACGTCCTTGGTCCACTTCTTGCAGGCATTCTGTTTGACGTGAATATTATTTATCCGTTCATTCTTGGATTAATCGTTCTTGTTATTACGATTTTTGTCTCGATGAAATGGAAAGGTCCACAGAATATCTCAATGTGAAAAAACAGGCAATCCCAATTAGAGGGGTTTGCCTGTTTTTTGGGGGTTCTATAATATTTGTTGGGGTATCCATACAATTTTTTGTAAGTTCTGTTTGGATTAGCGCTTAATTAAATTTCATAAATTCGTTTCAGTGCATCTTTAAATTGAAGTTTTACATTAATAGCGGGTTGTATTAATTTCGCTTGTTGCTCCGCTTCATCAATGGAATCAGCTAGTCCTAGTTCCATTAATGTTGCAATAGCAATGGTTCCTGCTCTACCTCGGCCGGTATTGCAGTGAAAGTAGACATTCTTTCCCTCTTTATATGCATCGACTACTTTTTTAACCGCAGCTTGGATGGACTCATCTTGTTGCTGGGCATCATCCACTATAGGCTGATGTACACTTTTATCACTTGAGAGTGCACCTGTCACTTCTGCCCGTAAATCATAAATCACATCGATGTTTTCATTGGTAAGAAGATCATCAATTGCATCTACACCGCCAATAAAGATACGGTTTGGGATTAGTTCTTCATACTTTTTGTTCGTCATGGATGCTCACCTCATTATGTAGTTACAATCAGTATATCATTTTTTAAAGATTGCTTCATATGATCAATATTCACATTAGTAATAAGGTGATGTAAATGCGGTTTAATTAATAAAGGATAATTTTTTACGTGCTCGATTTACATTTATGTGATTAAAAAGTCAACACTTTAAACGATTTAGTGGCTAGGTCTAGTTTTAGTGTGAAGTTCTATATTTCCTGGGGAATATTTAGTGAGTTTTGAATATAAGGCAGATAATCATTTGTATATCACTGTAATTAAGGTTTTATTCATCGGGAGTAATGTGGAATTACTTTCAATTACGGCCTATCGGCGAAGAATAACCATTCTTTTTTTACTTTTAAAGTCAAGTTTTTTAAAGCCAATTCATCGTTAGGTTAACTGGTATTTATGTTGGTATTAATTATAATGAAAAATTGAAAATCCTATTGCTGAAACAGAATCGAAGTTTCAACAGTAGGCTTAACTTTCAGGTTTATTGAAGAATAATCAAGTGAATGCCATCATCCGATCAAGTGGACCGTCAGGTTTTATAATATCCGCTAGATCTAGGATTGGAATAGGGAAATAAGGAAAGCCCCAATAGTGTGGCGTAATTTCGATTTGTTGGAAGTAGATAACCAGAGATGTATCTGCAATATAGAAATCCTGATCACTGCGGATTCCTTTGAATGGTGGGTCCGACAACTGGATATTCCAGTCTTTGATTCGTTTTCTAATTATATCCGACAACATCTTCTCGTAATTGCTTCCAGTTTTGAATAAATCCTTCAGTTCATATTGTTTTCCAGTTTTCGTATCAAAGGTCAGCGATTTACTGATAGTTAACCCGTTTGCACCGCCTGTAAATGAATAGACGATTAGATTTAAACTAAGGATGCCGCGTTGATTGTTTTTTAACTCATAATTGGCGAATAATTCCACAAGGTCTTTATCGTAAAAACTTTGCTCGACTAGAATTTTGTTCAAGGCTGTTATGATGGCATGATTAATCGTACTTTGCACATTCGGATTTGGTAATTGGGTAACGACAGGGTAATACACTTTAACATCTTTCGAGGCATGGGGCAGTCTTTTTGTCGTGATCGACACTGGTAAATCCACTGGGGACGTCCTTTCCTTCTCAATAGAGTAGTACATCATATGTGCAATTGAGCTTGAAAAGTCGAAATAATGGGTAGTAAGAATAAAATAATACCACGTCAGTTGATTAACCATTCATTTACATAAAGTACTGGTGAGATGGGCTTGATGACCTTTATTTTCACTTGACTATTTTCGGCCCGCTTACGGCTAACTATTCATAACAGATTTACTAAGGGGTCCTAGTGTGGCTAGAAGTGACTCCGTCACTTCTAGCCACACTTTTTTCAGTAATACTATTGCGAATTGTTGCCTGTCGCGATCCTACACTATTCAAGTGAAAAATGAAGTTGTTTTTGAAGAAAAGAGTAGATGCCACCCTATAGGGAGTGTAAGTGCCCGAAGATACAATTTCGGGCACTCTTGCACGTTGTACAATGTGTTCCTTGCTTACTTTTAGCAAAAAGTATATATCTAATCATCTGATGCCCTATAGAAAGTGACACTTCTTTAAAATAAAAAAGAAAAAATCATAAGGAAAGCATCAGCCGCCAAAATTGTATCTTTGGCGGCTTTTCTCCAGGTAAGAAGTCAGTTATTCTTTCGTCCCGAAAAAATTCAGCACTCTGTGTATGTATGTCTTTGGAGAGCGACGGATGAATGACAACCATAGGATTACCGAAAAGATGTGTAGGGATACGACTAAGTCGAATCCCTACACATCCAGACATCTCGGTAATCGTAATCGTAGTCATTCAATCCAAAGTAATCCAAAATCAACTATACACATAGCGTCCAGTAGGTGATTAAGTTAGTTAATGGTAACTACCGGTTAATCGACAGACGTGAAATAATACCTTTCTGATACGAAAATTATAGCCGCATATAGATTGAAATAAAGAACTTCATTGAATCCACAGCGGCTACCCCTTGAAAAGCGCCTTCGCTGTTTATATTGTTATTCATAAATCCAATCTCCTATATAAATGTTGATGTATCAACGATGTATAAAAAACCTACCGGCAGGGCTCTAGAGCTATCGAATGACACATAGCGTCGTTCCGTGTAGAATTAATGGCACGAGCACTAAATGGGGAGGTTTTAATATGACGAAAAAAGAGAATGAATTTGAAGACAAATTAAAAAACTTTGACCCTGAGTCCAGAATGCAGGGAACAGAAAACCATTATTCAGACGAAAAGTTTTGGGGCAAAATGATGAAATATGGGAAACGGGCGGGGAAGACAACAGTCTATTATAGCTTGCTCCTTTTTTATGTTGCAAAAAGCCCAAAGGTTCCCAAATCGACAAAAATGATTATTGTCGGTGCACTTAGCTATCTGATATTTCCACTCGATCTCATTCCAGACTTCATTCCAGTAGTTGGACTGGTGGATGATGCCGGCGTCATAGCGGGGGCCGTATTTAAAGTGATTTCTCATATTGATGACGATATAAAAAACAAAGCAAAAACAAAAATGAATACACTGCTTGGTGTTAAATTCGATGCTGAAGAAGTTGACAAGCGATTGGTATAGTGGAAAGAGCTAACGAGGGAATGAAGAATTCCACGTTAGCTCTTTTTGATTGCTGTGCTGTTGTTATTCATAGACAATTCTAGGTGCCTTGCGAATAACGATTTCCCAGTTTGTTCCCGTGCCTACACGATAGGCATCTGCAAACGATCCCTGATTGATGGCAATACCGATGTTATCGAGTGAGTTCACATAAACGAGTGGCTCGCCGATATGCAAGTCTGCAAATGATCGGCCAAAAGTCATTATGTTGTTGTAAATAGTACGGCCATCTGTCGTTATTGAAACTTCTATCGAATCGCCATGCTGTTCTACGATTTTCTTAAATTGACTCCGGCTAATATTCGTCCACAGATTGCCGAAGGGGCGGTCGATAATATCGACTATACCTGTAATTGTTTCATCCACAATGGTGGACAATTTCAAGGGGAGTGCAATTACTGTCGATGGATCAACTGATGCACCGATATCTTCAAATTGGATAATACCAGCAGCCAGCCGTGCACCTGTGTATGCGAATATATCCCGTCCATGGAAGGTGTGCGATTCACCTGAGTTAGGGAGTCTGTTTTTCGATTCATCGATTTCCCGGATCTCCGTTATTTTGATGAATTGCAATACATGTGTTAAGGTCCCGTTATCTGGGGTAATAATATAGTGATCATTCGCAGTCTTCGCGACAATCGCACGCCGATTCGATCCTACACCTGGGTCGACAATCGATACAAATACCGTTTCACTTGGCCAATAATTGATGGACTGTAATAAACGGTAGGAAGCTTCCCAAATATTGTATTGGGGAATTAGATGCGTGATTTCAAAAATCGGGATTCCACGTTGAACTGAGTTTGCTACGCCATGCATTGCACTCACTGCGCCATCACTTTTTCCGAAATCTGATTGAAAAACTAATAAACCTGTTGTCATTATAAATCCACTCCTCATTTATATAGTCTATGATAATAAGAAATAAAAAAATTCCATCCAAATCAATCATTAATCGATTGAAAAGGACGGAATTTACTCACTCTAGTTTACTCTTCAACGTGCATCTTTATTATTGTATAATTTACATGATTATGAATGGAAAGTCAATAAGGTTGGATAACGAAATTATCAGGACATGTGAAATGCCCGCCACACCAAGTCCTTTTTGAATGAGTCCGCTTTCTTCAGCACTGATGGCTAACGGAATAAAATGACACCATTCTTCGCTTTTTGGGTCGTTTTATGGTAGAATTTAAGTTCATAACAGAAGAGGACGTGACGTTTAATTGATCACAATTACTATACCAAATCCGGATGTAACGATTGTACAACGCAAACAAGAAATGGGTGCCGATGTTGCACCGATAAAACCGATTTACGGCTTTATTGATTTGCATGAGATTCCGCGTGATAAAGGCGGTATCATTTTGTTTTATAACAACAAAGATGAATTGCTGTTTGCTGGGAAAGCACGTAAACTGCGCCAACGTGTCAAGAAGCATTTTGAAGACACGGTCTCTCCAATCAAAAATCATCGTAACGAAGTGCATGAAATTGCGATTATCGTTGTCGAAGACCCAATGGAACGCGAAATTTATGAAACGTATATTATTAATACACAACGTGCGAAATATAACCTTGATAAAGTATTTTTTGAATGAAATAAAGAGCTGACTGCTTAATGCAATCAGCTTTTTATTTTGACTACATTGGAATAGGGTGAAGTTATGGATAGTAGATTGCAGGCAATTGTAAATCGCACGCAAGAGGAGTTCGGTCTTGAAAATTATTTGTTAGGAAGACACTCATTTTATAAGCAAAGGGATACTATGCAAAGTGTGTATTATCAATTGACGATGGAATGGTTCCCTAAAAATTTAAAGGGATTGATAGAAGAGGATGAGAATCCTGAAGGCACAGCAATTATTGAATATAATATTCAAAGTGGGAAATTTGAGAGAGTCATTTTTGTCCATGGCGAGTCAGATTCAACGATTACATTATTTAAAGAGAAAACCCCTGAAGAGGTGGTATCTTGGGTTGAACAACAAACAGATCTAGTATATGGAGTAGATTTCACTCTGAAAAGAGCAGCAGAAGATGAGTATGTTTATGAGACGAATGTAGATGGCGTCCAAATTTCACCTAGCTTTCAAATTGAAGTGAAGTTCGATAAAGAGGGAAAACTAACTTTTTACACTACATATGGAAGTCCGCCGAAGATGGAGCTAGTTGCAAAATCAGCATTCACTTTGACGTTGGAAGAAATTGAACCCATCGTAAAAGAGCATCTTCAGCTTGTCAATTTCCCATCCGAATCGCAAAAAAAGTTTGTACCAGCTTATGCGATGAATGAAGTGTTTGTCATGAATGATGGGAATAGACTTATCCCATTTTTAGAGGAAGAGCGTTCTGAAATAAAGTTGGGAACTGTTTTAGAATGGAACGTGTCGTTAAAAGGACATCTTGAACGGAAATACCTTCATGTGACCCCGTCAACCTTTAAGGAAGCATTTGAATCGGAAAAATTTTCCGATCCTCTTGTGCTTACAGATGATCAAATTGAGCAGTGTAAACAAATCATACTGGATACTATGCGAACGGAGTATCCGGCAGAAAGTGGCATATGGAAGTTAGACAAGCTTAAGGTGTTGGAAAACTATATAGAAGGATTTTGTTTTTTAAAAAATGAGAATGTGGAATTATTTAGTCGTAAGATTGTCATTCTAATAGACCGGGATTCGATGAAATTTGTAAATATGATGGATAATGAAGGGATGCTTGAAGTTTTTGATTCATTTACACTAGCAGAACAAGCTACTGTATCACATGAAGAAGCATACGAGAAAATGATTTCCTATATAACTATGGATCCTGTTTACGTATATGATCAAACGACGGAAAAGTATGTCTTATGTGGCTTGCCTGATTCGGAGATGGCGGTCGATGCCGTATCCGGTGAAATCATTGCATTGGCTGATCTATAAGGGGTAAATTAGAAAGGGCAGTTCTTAATTTTTAAGGATTGCTCTATTTCTCTTTACTTTTTCAGAACTTTCTTTTATAATCAGAGTATATTAAGTTTCCCTCGTGCAACAAAAGAAGTTTAGAGGAATGATATTTTTTTGTTATTAAAGTTTCCCAAGGGAAAGAAACGTGTGTAAGAATTTTATTTTTTTGACTATAAAGTTGCACTAAGGAAACATATGCGCATACACTACGGTTATACAAACTAAAACTAGGAAGTGATTGAATGGAGAATAGCATACAAATCCGCCATTTATACGTTTCTTATGACGGACAAAATGTATTGAATAATATTGACTTTGAAATTACCAAAGGGAAACTTGTAGGTATTATAGGGCCGAATGGCGCGGGAAAATCAACGTTGATGAAAGCGATGCTTGGATTAGTTCAAACGGATAAAGGCGAGATTTCAATTTTTAATAAACAAATCAAAGAAAATAGAAGAAAGACGGCTTATGTACCACAACGTGCAACAATTGATTGGGATTTTCCTATCACCGTAAAAGATACAGTTCTTATTGGAACTTATCCTTCGCTGGGTATATTGAAAAGACCTGGCCGAAAAGAAAAGGAATGGGCGTTGGAATGTTTGGCGAAAGTGGATATGTTGTCATTTAAAGATCGCCAAATTGGTGAGTTATCGGGGGGACAACAGCAACGTGTTTTTTTGGCACGTGCCCTTGCGCAAAAAGTTGATTTGTTTTTATTGGATGAACCATTTGTTGGTATCGATGCTACGAGTGAAGAGATGATTATCAAAATATTGAAAGAGCTGAGAGGTGAAGGCAAGACGATTATCGTTGTTCACCATGACTTAAGCAAGGCGGAAAAGTATTTTGATGAGGTTTTATTGCTAAATAAAGAATTAATTGCCTATGGGCCCGTACGGGATGTATTTATTCCTAAGACTATAGCAAAAGCCTATGGCGGACAATTATCCTTTTTGGAAGACATGGTGATGCCGACATGATGAATTTTATAGAAGCAATCATCCAGTATGAATTTCTCCAGAAAGCACTAATTACTTCAGTAATGGTTGGCATAATAAGCGGGGTAATTGGCTGTTTCATCATTTTAAGAGGAATGGCGTTAATGGGAGATGCTATATCACATGCAGTGTTGCCAGGTGTAGCTCTATCCTTTATGTTGGGTATTAATTTCTTTATAGGTGCAGTTGTAACAGGTATTTTGACAGCTGTAGGCATTGGGTATATTACTCAAAACAGCCGTGTTAAAAATGATTCATCTATAGGGATCATGTTTACTGCCGCATTTGCTGTAGGTATTATTCTCATAACATTTCTGAAGAGTAGTTCAGACTTGTATCATATCCTGTTTGGGAATGTATTGGCTGTAAGACCATCGGATATGTGGATGACGTTGATCATCGGATTGGTTGTTTTAGGAAGTGTGTACCTCTTTTATAAAGAGCTACTCGTCAGTTCATTTGATCCAATAATGGCTGAAGCATATGGTTTGCCTAATAAAATGATTCATTATTTCCTAATGACATTGCTCACATTAGTGACCGTTGCATCTTTGCAAACAGTAGGTATCATTTTAGTTGTAGCGATGTTAATTACACCCGCATCGACTGCCTACTTATTAACAAATCGCTTATCCATTATGATATTTTTAGCGATGTTATTTGGGGCGATTTCGGCAATCGTTGGCTTGTATTTGAGTTTCACTTTTAATCTGGCTTCAGGAGCTACAATTGTTCTTGTAGCGACAGCTCTATTTATTTTGACGTTTATTTTTTCACCGAAACAAGGGGTTTTATGGCGGTCAATGAAAGTTAGAAAACAAAAGATTCGTGTATCATAAATAAAGAAAATAGTGGGGGAATAATAAATGAAGAAATTAAGCATACTCTTATCCGTTTTCATCATGGCGTTTTTATTGGGTGCATGTAATAAAGGCACAGCTACAAATGAAGCGCCATCGGAACAAAGTAAAGATAAGGTAAAAGTAGTGACAACGTATTCAATTGTCTACGATATTGTGAAAAACGTTGGTGGAGATTTAGTAGATATTCATAGTTTAGCGCCAATTGGATCTGATCCACATCAATATGATCCATTGCCTCAAGATGTTGTATTAACAACTGATGCAGATGTTGTATTTTATAATGGGCTTAATCTAGAAGAAGGAAACTCTTGGTTTAATAAAATGATTGAAACTGCTGGGAAGTCTGGGGATGATGCCCATGTATATCAGGCAAGTGAAGGTGTTAAACCTATGCTACTGAATTCGGAAGACCACAGGGGGGAAGAAGATCCACATGCATGGCTAGATGCTAGAAATGGAATTATCTATACCGAAAATGTTCGTGATGCGTTAAAAAAAGTTGATCCTACCCATTCAGAAACCTATGATGCAAATGCAGAAAAGTATATTAAGGAAATAGAAGCAGTGCATACGGAAATTAAGGAAAAGATGGATAGTATACCAAAGGAAAAAAGAATTTTAGTAACAAGTGAAGGCGCATTTAAATACTTCTCCTCGGCATATGATTTCAAAGCGGCATATATTTGGGAAATCAATTCGCATAATGAAGGAACGCCAGATCAAATAAAAAGTATTGTTTCTACAGTTTTAGATGAAAAAGTTCCTGCCCTATTCCTCGAAACAAGTGTTGATCCAAGAAGTATGGAAATGGTATCAAGAGAAACAAAAGTACCAATTGCAGGAAAAATTTTCACTGATTCCCTAGGGAAACCGGGAGCAGACGGTGATACTTATCTGAAGATGTTAAAGTGGAATGCAGATATGATCTATGAAGGATTAAGTAAATAATGAACAAACCAACGGTCAGCTTCCTATTAGAAAGGAGGCTGACCGTTTTAGATTGTATAATAAGCGGAAGGTTTACCTTTGGCCCTAAGGGGTCCTAAATGGCATTAAGAATTCCTTAGCGGTTGCTCTTTCTGAACGAACCTGATGTACCAAGGTAGTAACAAGGATGACTTTTGTTAGTCCATATTAACAAAAATACCATTCAAATCAGGTTCTTCCGTTAACAAACCTTCATTCAACATCCAGTTCGCGGTCGCTTCCCAGTTATTCACATCCTGATCACCAAACTTGTTCTGTGCTTTCATTTTTGGAAGAAGAATAGATAGCGATTCTTTTTCAACATCCTCAATAAGAGGGAAGTTGGCTTCATTTTGGTTTTTTAGTAAGATAGAAATTGCTTCGTCAGGAGAACTTTCTATATCGACAAATGCCTTCCCTACTGCACGCCAGAAGGCCTCAATATTCTTCCGTTCCTTTTCCCACGTTTCATCACTCGTGACAACAACAAGCTCATAAAAAGAAGGGACACCATATTCAGTTGGATCAATATAGCCAGTAGGGTAGCCTTCGTATTCAAGAAGCGGTACTTCGTGGTTAATATAAGCGCCAATGACAGCATCTGTTTTGTTAGAAATAAGGGATGAATTCAATTCAAATCCAACGTCTACCATATTCACTTTACTGTAATCTCCACCATTCGCTTTCATCATCGTCTTAAGTATGGCTTCGTTTAATGGATTGCCTGTATAACCAACCGTTTTCCCCTCCAAATCTTTTGGTATCGTAATGCCACTGCTTTTTAAAAAAGCAACATGATTCAAAGGTGACTGGACAAGTGCACCGACGGATTTGATGTCAACATTCTGCTCAGACTTTGCAATAATAACGTCAGGCTGATAGGTGATACCCATTGTAACTTTCCCAGCTGCCGCAAGATTAATGGGGTCAGTCGGACTTGCAGGGAACTTGATATCCAGTTCAATACCCTCATCTTTGAAATAGCCTTTTTCCTCCGCGACATAAAGGAAGCTATGTACCGCATTCGGATACCAATCTAGCATGATACTTACGTTCTCAGTTTCTTCCTTATTATTGCATGCGCTGAGCAATAGGATTAGCGCGATACTTGTTAGTGATAATGTGATTTTCTTCAATTCTTATCCCTCCATTTTAATGTTTGATTTTCAATGATGGTCACACAGATAAATAGAACAATTCCGACGGCACTAAGTACAAAAATGGGTGCGAAAACAGCTGCACCATCGAATTGCGTCATCATACGTCTGCTGAAATAACCAAGGCCTGCCTGCGCTCCGAGCCATTCTCCGATTGCCGCACCAATCACGCTTAGTGTCACAGCGACTTTCATGCCAGAAAAGAAATGGGGGAGAGCAGTTGGTACGGAATACTTATAGAAAATATCCTTTTTTGAAGCACCCATCGTCAAAAAGAGCTCTTGCATGTCTTTTTTTCCCGACGATAAACCATCGAATGTATTCACTGTTATTGGGAAAAATGTGATTAGTACGGTAACGGCAACTTTGCTCCAAATTGTGTAGCCAAACCACAGTACGAAAATAGGGGCAAGCGCAATAATAGGAATCATCTGAGATGCAATGAGAATAGGATAGAGTGCTTTGCGGACGCCTGGACGGGAAGACATCAGTACGGCAAGGGCTGTTCCTGAAATAATAGAAATGACTAAACCGATAACAATCGTCATCAAAGTAACAGGCAGATGTTGCAACAACAATACTTCCTTCAATTCCCAAAAACGAAGGAATATCTGAATAGGGGAAGGTAGAATGAACGCTTTACCGTAAAGGCGTGCGCCCAACTCCCAGATACTTAGGAATACAGCAATAATTATTATGGATGCCGCATTTTTCACAGTGTTACCTCACTTTGCAGCTTACTGAGCAGCTGTTCTTTCAGTTTGAGTATTTCAGGTCTATGAAGATCCACTCTTGTCCGAGGTCTTTCAAGAGGCACTTCGATTTCCACGAATGAAGTGACGGGCTTGTTTTGCAACAGAAAAATACGGTCTGACAGAAACAATGCTTCTTCTACGTCATGTGTGATGAAAAGTACAGTTGATTTGCGCTTTACCCATTGATTGATGAGCCACTCTTGCATCGACAGTCGAGTGATAGCGTCGAGTGCCGAAAACGGTTCATCTAACAACAGTAGGGAATTCCCAGAAAGGACAGCGCGCAAGAAAGCGACGCGCTGCTTCATTCCACCGGAAAGTTCGCTGGGATAGTTATCCTCTGTTCCACCAAGACCAAACTCCTCTAATAATGGTTGCACTTGCTCCCTGGCAGCCTTTTTATCTAATCCGGCTACTTCAAGCGGAAGACATGTATTTTCTAAAATGGTTCGCCAAGGCAGTAGCAAATCTTGTTGTGGCATATAGCCAACCTTTCCGAGGCGCTGACTGTTTGGATTCCCTTCAAGAAAAATGGTACCCTCTGAAGGTTCATCTAGTCCGGTTACAAGACGGAAAATCGTGCTTTTACCGGAACCGCTCACGCCAATTATAGAGATAAACTCGCCGGGAAGAATGTTGAATGACAGATGATCAAGTATGCTGTTGCCTGATTGGTACGTGAATGAAACATCGTTAAACGCTAGCATTTGCCATTTCAACCCCAGGCCACATTTGTTTTGTATTCGCCATATCCCAAAACATGTATTCATAGCGAGTTGTATTGAGGAAGATATCTTCGAGCTTTAACAGTTCATGCTCCGGTTTACCCTCTGCTGATTTGTTCATTAAGTCGATACACCAGCCAGCAAGTTCCTCGAATTCATCAGAAGAATACATACGAATCCAGTCTCCGTATAACGGGTGATTTGCGGCTCCTGGAATGGCATTCAGTTCCTTGCCAATTTCCCAGTAACTCCATGCACAAGGAAGCAGTGCAGCCATAACCTCGGCAACGGTTCCATTTTGACAGACATGCAACATGTAGTGCGTATAGGCAAGAACAATCGGAGAAGGTTTTGCGTCTTCTAGTTCCTGTTTAGAAATGCCAAACCGTAGTGCATAGCTACGATGCAATGCCATTTCCTTGTTTAGTGTTCCATCGAGAAGCGTTGCGAACTTGCCCATTGTTTCCAAGTCATCGGCTTTGACAGCACCAATTGCAAACAGTTTTGCATAATCAATCAAGTACAAGTAATCCTGTACCATATAAAATCGGAATTTATCCGGATCAAGCGTCCCATCGCCAATCCCTTGTACGAACGGATGGCTATGATTCTGTTTCCAGACTGGTAATGTCTTTTCGAGCATGCGGTCAGTGAATTTCATAATTTCAACACTCCCTTTATTTATTGAAACCCCAAAAACCCACTCCTTGAAGAAGAAGTGGGTTGTAGACAGTCAAACGTATCCCGGAAAATAGACCGGCAGAATTATTGTGTCAGCACCTCTTCCTTACGCTGGTATTAACCAGTTCAAGTTATAAGGGTCAAGGCACATGCCTCTCTCAGCTCTGTTAGAGCACCCCTAGCGGTGGATCATATGAAATTGGATTCACTCACATTATAAGCATACTAAAAATAGAAGGTCAACCTTAATGTTGGAAATAGTTGAAAAGGAATGTATGTTTCCTTTTTTGGTAATTATCCTGTAAAATAGAGGGAAAGAGTATTGAAAGGGGAAATGAAATTGAGATTTTTCCATACAGCGGACTGGCACCTTGGCAAGCTTGTTCAGGGGATTTATATGACAGACGGACAGCGTTATGTACTAGATCAATTCATTGAAGCGATAAGAGAAGAGAAGCCCGATGCGGTCGTTATCGCAGGCGACTTATATGACCGAGCCGTGCCGCCGACGGAAGCTGTCACGCTGCTAGATGAAGTGCTTGAAAAAATCACCATGGAACTAGGGATACCTGTCCTTGCGATTGGAGGTAATCATGATAGCCCGGGACGCCTTCATTTCGGTAGTGGATTAATGCGGGCAAATGGTTATCATATCACGGGTCAAATGACGAGAGATATCGAGCCAGTTGTTCTGACTGATGATTTCGGCGAAGTTCATTTTTACCTCGTACCTTTTGCGGACCCATCTGTAGTGAAACACTTGCATGATGACGAAACAATTATGAACCACAATGATGCTATGAAGAAAGTGACGTCAACCATTCGTGAGCAGATGGTTGAGGGGGTTCGACATGTGTTTGTTGGACATGCTTTTGTGACGCCTCATGGAGAAAGTGAGGCGAACACGAGTGATTCCGAACGACCGCTTGCAATTGGTGGAGCGGAATATGTGTCTGCACATCTTTTCGAAGGATTCCATTATACCGCTCTTGGTCACTTACATCAGGCACATTATGTGTTAAATGAAACAGTGCGATTTGCGGGTTCGCCAATGAAATATTCGATTTCAGAAGAAAATCACAATAAAGGGTTTCTGATCATCGAACTCGATGCTAGAGGACAAGTATCCGTTGAAAAACGGGAGTTGAAGGCGAAGCATGATATGCGGACAGTTGTAGGGACGATGGAAGATATTTTATTGCATCCAGTAAGTGAAGATTATATTTTTGTGAAATTGCTAGATGAGACACCGGTTTTATTCCCGATGGAACAAGTCCGGTCAATCTATCCGAACGCGATGCATGTTGAGCGTAAAGTGTTCATGTCGAACGCAAATGTGGCGGATGAACAACGTATGGAACATGGGAAGCATGATGATTTTGCACTCTTCAAAGCGTTTTATGAACAGATGAAAGGCGAAGTGGCGGACGAAGAAACGGAAACCCTCTTTGCGGAAGTGCTCCATGAAGTTATGCACAAGGAGGGGGCGGGACTGTGAGACCAATTCAATTGACGATGACGGCATTTGGGCCATATAAAGGAACGGAAATAGTCGATTTTAGAGAACTAAAAGACAATCGTCTGTTCGTCATATCTGGCGCAACGGGAGCAGGAAAGACAACGATTTTCGACGGCATCTGCTTTGCATTATATGGCCAGGCGAGCGGAGAAGATCGAACGGATATTCGGGCGATGCGAAGTGATTTTGCTGACGATGCAGTCCAAACAACGGTTGAATTGATGTTTGACATACATAATCGGACGTATCGAATCATGCGACAAATTCCATATGTCAAACAAGGGAACAAATCTGAAACGTCTGCACGTTGCGAGTTTTATGAATTAACGCCGGACGGGGAAGTTCCGCTTGTAGATAGGCAAATCGTGTCTGAAATTAATAAAAAGGCGGAAGACCTGATTGGATTTACACAGGCGCAATTCAGTCAGATTGTCATGTTACCACAAGGAGAGTTCCGGAAGTTTCTCACGTCCGATACAGAAAATAAAGAAACAATCATGCGTAAAATATTTAAAACAGACAAGTACCGTGAAATTGTGGAACAGCTGAAAGGGAGGAAAGAAAATGCACAAGCGACCCTGACGAAAGAAATGCAACAGAGCGAGGGGCATATTGGACAAATAGCATCCTTACTGCCGGAGCGCGAGTCATCGGTCTTTACTGTCCTTGCGAATGAACATTACAATGTGAACCAAGTTGTTCAAGGGTTGGAAGAGGAGCTAGTGTTTTATCAAGAAAAGACGGTTGTTGTTAAAAAGAGTTATGACGACGTCTACGTGAAGCATGCAAAAATGCAAGAAACTTACCACGCTGCGAAAAGTATGAATGAACGTTTTGTTGAGCTGCAACAAAAAGAAATCTTGTTAACAGGTTTATCCAAACAACAGTCGGAAATGGAACGAAAAGAACAACAGATAACTGATGCGGAACGAGCTGCTTCAATTGGTGAAATCGAAATGCAGTTTCTCGCGTTGAAAGAAGAGACTGACGCAAAAGCCGATAACTTTAAGAAAGCAGAGAAAGCCATCCTGGTAGCTACAGAAAACATGGAACTTGCTGGACAGTGTTTTAGTGTTGAAGAGGCAAGAAAAGAAGAACGTGAAAAAATGACAGAAAGCTTGATTCGCCTAAAGGATTTTTTACCGGCAGTATCGAGTTTGGCGTCGAAGGAAGCCGCTCTTGATTTGATGAAGAGAGAAATCAATGTTTTGGAACAAGAACTTGGAAAAATCGCCGGAAAGACAGATGAAGAAACCAGTAAATTAGAAAAGCTGAAATTGAAAATTGAGACGTTTGAAGTGGGAATTGCTCCGTACGATGAACGTATCGATCAATTAAATGAGACGAATGAAAAGTGTAAGATACTTGATGAATTCATCAGTATTCAAAGTCGTTTAAATGTATTGGGTAAAGGAAAGTACGACAATGAAATGCATTACGAAAAATGTAAAACGGAATACGATGCAGTCGAAAAGACTTGGCTGAATAATCAAGCAGCTATGTTGGCTGAGTCTCTTAAGGATGGGGAATCCTGCCCTGTATGTGGGAGCGAACATCATCCCGCAAAAACGGATAAAACAATAGAGGTAACCGTTTCGAGGGAACAGCTTGAAGCGGAAAGAAGAAGGCTGAAAGAAGTCGAAAGTCAATTCCGAACCGCCGTTATTACCTATCAAAATGTAGTAGAACAGTTGAATGAAAAAGATAAGGAAATGAAGCGTTTTGCTATAGAAATAGGAAAAAACAATCTGCATGTGGATAAACAAAAGTTGGAAAGGGAAGTAACGAAGCTTCGTGAGGATCGGAAATTACTTGTTGATCTGAAAGAGAATTTGAAAAAACAAGAATTGATTACAGCGCAATTCATGGCGCGAAAAATTGAAGTGGAGCGTGCGTTGAATCAACAGCAATCGTTGTATGATACTCAATTAGCCGTTTTTAACATGACATTACAAACAATACCGGAAGATGTTAGGGTACTTGCTAAACTTCAGGAGCGCATTGCTGAAGTGGAAAAGAAAAAAGAGGAATTAGATTATGCTTGGGAAACAGTACAAAAAGTGCGGGAAGAAACTAGCAAGAAGCTGACGGAGGCGAAATCTGCAGGAATTCATGCTTTGGAAACATTGGGGGAAGTTGAAGGGAAGAGGAGCCGTGCGGAAAGCAGATTCACACACGCATTGGAAGAATCCGCGTTCGCTACAGAAGAGGCTTATCGCGAGGCGAAAATGCAAGAAGTGGACCGCACTTTGTTAAGAGAAAAAGTGGCAGCATTCAAACAACAGCTTCATAGTTTACGCGATGCAGTAGGGGAATTACGGGTACTTCTTGAAGGGAAAGAAGTGTTGGATCTAAGCAATTTGGCTACGAAATTGGCCGAAATGAAAAATGACTATGAAGCCGCTCTTACTGATTACAATGCATCTTCAGAATATGAAAAAACTGCATTCGGTTTGAAAGAAAAACTTGTGCAGTCATCCGGAAAAGTGATGGAACTTGAACGGATATATGGGAAAATTACAGACCTTTACGATATTGTAAGAGGACAGAACGGATTGAAATTGTCATTCGAACGCTTTATTCAAATCGAGTACTTGGAACGCATTATCCAATCTGCGAATGAACGTCTGAAGGAAATGTCGAACGGGCAATTTGTCTTAATCCGCAGCGACCGACAGGAAGTACGAGGGAAACAAAGTGGACTGGGTCTGGATGTATATGATGCTTATACAGGTCAAACACGCGACGTGAAGACATTGTCAGGTGGTGAAAAGTTCAATGCCTCTCTCTGTCTTGCGCTTGGTATGGCGGATGTCATTCAAAGTTTCCAAGGTTCGGTTTCGATCGACACGATGTTTATTGATGAAGGATTCGGGTCACTCGATGAGGAATCGTTGAACAAAGCGATTGATACACTTATTGATCTGCAGAAATCAGGTCGAATGATTGGTGTTATCTCTCACGTTGAAGAACTGAAAGCTGCTCTTCCAGCCATCCTCGAAGTGAAAAAAGCGAAAGAAGGCAATAGTCACACTCATTTTATTATAAAATGAGTGAACCTTATGTCCGTCTGCATGTTCAATCATGCAGACGGATTTTTTTCATTACGCAAATAGGATCTTAATTTAGTAACATATTTGTGTTGGTAAAATCAATATATTCAATTTATTAAAATGATAATATTTTCAGTAATATATTGTGTTTTTCAGATAAAAAGAGTAATATTAGTTTCACTGATATATTGCATATATGTAAAAGCAATCACACCAAGGGGGAACTGGAACTATGGAAAAGAAATTATCATTTTCATCATATCTTGCTATAGGCTTGATGTTATTTGCATTATTTTTTGGAGCGGGAAATCTAATATTTCCTGCACAGCTCGGACAATATGCAGGAACGAATATGTGGCTTGCTGTTATAGGCTTTTTGATCACGGGCGTAGGGCTTCCGTTTCTTGGCATTTTAGCAATAGGCTTCTCAGGTAGCCGTAATTTACAAGATCTCGCAAGTAGAATCCACCCGGTTTATGCAGTAATATTCACATCACTTCTATATCTGACAATCGGACCATTTTTTGCCGCTCCTCGTACAGGTGCAGTTGCTTTTGATGTCGGTATATCTCCATTTATTAGTGCAGAATATACACAAATTGCTTTAATTATTTTCACATTGCTATTTTTTGGCGTTACATTGTGGCTGGCACTGACCCCAGCAAAACTAGTTGACCGTGTCGGTAAGATTCTTTCACCAGCGATTATCATTCTACTTCTCGTATTGCTTGTAATGGTCGTCATGAAACCAATGGGGACAATTGGATCTCCGCAGGGTGCATATGCAAGCGGTGCATTCATGAAAGGATTTACGGAAGGGTATAACACAATGGATGCACTTGCATCACTCGTCTTCGGAATTCTCGTTATCAATGCCATTCGCTCGATGGGTGTGACGAATAAGATAGCTATTTTAGCTGCGACTGCTAAGACAGGTGCCGTTGCAACGGGGCTCCTTGCAATTCTTTATCTGGGAATTGCATACTTGGGGGCGACGAGCACGCAGTTGTTCGGACTTTTTGACACGGGTGGGCCCGTCTTGAGTAATGCATCATCGTATTATTTCGGTGCGTTTGGTTCCGTCATGCTTGCAGTCATTATAATTCTCGCATGCTTGACGACTAGTATAGGGTTAATGATGGCTTGCGGAGAGTATTTCCATACGATTATGCCGAAAATCAGTTACAAAATATTCGTAACGATTTTCACTACATTCTGTTTCGTTGTGGCAAACTTTGGCTTGTCTAACATCATTACGTATTCGATTCCTGTATTGATGTTCCTTTATCCGCTATCTGTTGTTTTAATACTGCTTACGTTCTGTTCACCGCTGTTTAACCACTCGCGTCTTGTATACGTATCGGCAACAGCTATCGCATTCATGATCAGTTCGATAGATGGTTTGAAAACACTTTGTGAATTACTTGAAATAGACTACTTCGGATGGATGGCACCAATCGTTTCGTTTTATCAACGTGTATTACCGTTCTATAATGAAGGTCTAGGTTGGCTATTACCAGTTCTAGCTGTCATGCTAGTGACAGGAGTATTGGCTCGATTACTAAAAATGTCATCAGTGAATACTTAATGAAATAATAAAGTAGAGCTACATCACCTTTTGAAAAGTGATGTAGCTCTTTTTTGTGTAAATGGATTGAATAGTACGTTGAATAAAAAGTTATTGGTTTATTATTTTATAACATTTCTACTTGTTTTATATATCTAATAATATATAATAGTCTGTGTATTGCTTTTATACATAGAGGAGGAAGCGTAAATGGTAACGTTTTTTGCATCATTGATTGTACTTTTTGCCGGCTACGCAGTTTATTCGAAAGTTGTTGAAAAAGCGTTTGGGGTGAATGATGCCAGAGCAACACCGGCGTACACGGTGAATGATGGTATGGATTATGTACCGATGAGTTGGTGGAAAGGATGGCTCATCCAATTATTGAACATTGCGGGACTAGGACCAGTTTTTGGTGCAGTTGCGGGTGCGCTGTATGGACCAGTAGCGTTCATCTGGATTGTTTTCGGAAGTATTTTCGCGGGGGGCGTACACGATTACTTTTCGGGAATGCTGTCATTGAAACATGGTGGGGCACAATTTCCGACAATTGTAGGTAAATACTTAGGGAGTTTTGCTAAAAAAGCAATCACGATTATTTCAATCGTGTTGATGATCCTTGTTGCTGCTGCATTCACCGCGGGTCCAGCTCAGCTGATTGCACAAATTACACCGCTTAGCTTTATGGCTGCACTTATCCTTGTATTCGGTTACTTTGTACTAGCTGCAGTTTTGCCTATTAATAAAATCATTGGTAGAATCTATCCGGTTTTTGGCGCTATCCTCATTTTTATGGCGATGGCAATCGCTGTAGCCCTCATTTTTGGTGGTCAGCCGATTCCAAACCTGACATTAGAGAACTTACATCCAGGAGACTTACCGATATGGCCGCTCCTTATGGTGACGATTTCATGTGGTGCGATTTCAGGCTTTCATTCGACCCAGAGCCCAATCGTTTCCCGGACGATGAAAAAAGAGTCGGAAGGTCGTAAAATATTCTACGGTGCGATGATTGCAGAAGGCGTCATTGCGCTCATCTGGGCTGCTGCGGGAATGACATTCTTCGGAGGGACAGGCGGTTTACAGGCTGCTCTGGCGGCTGGGGGACCTGCAGGTGTTGTCAATGAAATATCCACTACGCTTTTAGGAACAGTCGGAGGTATCCTGGCTATTCTAGCTGTGATTATCTTACCGATTACAACGGGCGATACTGCTCTCCGTTCTTCCCGGATGATTGTGACTGAATCCATTTCGAAATGGGTTAATCCTGATAGAAAAGTTATCGTTTTTGGTATTACAATCGCACTTGGCGTACCGATGTTTTTTTTATCGACAATTGACTACACATTTTTATGGCGTTATGTCGGGTGGACGAATCAGCTGTCCGCAACTATCATGTTGTGGACAGCCGTCTCATTCTTGATGAAAGCAGGTAAATCGCATTATATTGCTGGAGTACCGGCTCTATTTATGACAGGGGTAGTATGTACGTATATTTTCTATGCACCTGAAGGATTTAACATAGACTATACAGTATCGCTCATCATCGGAGCTATTTTGACTGCGGGGGTGGCTGCCCTCTACATTCGACAGATTATTCGTCACAAAGATGCTACTATGAAATAAGTTTTACCGAAGTCTTGAATGATCTAAACCAAAAGCCGGCTTCCTCATTTTCGAGGCAACCGGCTTTTCGCTTTCAGTTAGTTGATAATGAATGGAATTCTTCAATCGCACGGAGCCAATTTCCACGCATAATAGCGGATACGTTCGCTTCATCACGATTTTTCATTAACGTTATAATTTTATCATGCTCATCAATCGATTTTTCAGTCAAAATAATCGAGTTATGGAAGAACAATCTTCTAACATGCGCTTGAAGTGATGCAACCATGGATATGATGTATGGATTGTGCGCTACATCAACGATAATCTGATGGAATTCCTCGTCGATTTTCAAAGCAGAAAAATAATCTTCTGTATAGACTGCGTGAGCAAATCTTCTATTCGTACTTTCAAGTAAGGCAATCGTATCTTCTGTAAGTTGCGGGATCGCAAGCTCTGCGGATAAAGCTTGCAGCGCTGCTAGTGGGGGGAGAAGATCTGTTATAGATTCTTTATCCACTTCTGTTACTTGTGTCGCTTTCCCGGGATACATCTTCACGAACCCTTGCACTTCGAGAAGTTGCAACGATTCACGAATAGGTGTCCTGCTAACTCCGAGCGCCCCGGCTAGTTCTGTATCGTTTAACTTCTCACCTGGATGTAATGTACCATCTATAATCCATTGCTGGAGTTGGTTAAATGCATTTTCCTTTGCGGAAACTCGAAGCGGCTTCGCATGATCTGTAGGTACCGGCACTATGAATCACCATCCTGTATAAGTCATTATTGCTCTAGTATACAATAAAGTAAGACCAGTTGAAAGATATGCAATATATTACGAGCGGAATTTTTTCTTTTTAAACAAATGGTTCACCTTCGGGAAGTGTTTTTTCATGACAACATACACGCAGTAGCCAATCATACTTCCTACTGTATTTAACCATAAATCATCAATATCACTACTTCTTGCTTGGGATAATTGCGTTATTTCAATGAAAAGTGAAATGCTTAAACCAATCAAAGAAACTTTCCAAAATCGATTGAATCTACTCCATACTAAAGGAATCATAAAGCCGATGGGCATGAAAATGCATATGTTACCTAAAAAGTTTATTATAAATGGCTGCCAGAAATTCAATTCTGTAATGGCATAATAGTTATCTTGAAAAACTCTGAACGGAATTAGATTTACATTCGAAAAAGAGCGTGTAACGACGGGTCCCGTATAGAGAAACGTCAGGATCGTTTGTGAAAATAACGCTGTCATGAATAATAGAAAGATGACAACACCGATTTCATGGTAGACATGAAGTTTCTCGTAGCCACGTATTTTATTGTAAATGATACGAAAAATGATAATAATGGGCAAAGCAACGAATAAATAAGGAATCATTTCTGTGATATAACCTAAAATTGAAGTCATTAAATCCACCTTACTTTAATTAATGTCACGCTTATATTTCAGTGATATATCCTGGTCTTCTTTAGAAGTTCCGTATGCAAATTCTTCATGCTGGAAGATGAATCCGCGCGCCTCGTAAAAGGGGATGCCATAATCATTGCCTTTGGCGACGGAAACCCATTGTTCATGTGCGCCATACGTATATTTCTGTATTTTAGTAAAGAAGTCAAGAAGTCGTGTGCCAATACCCATTCCGCGCATTAAGGGGTCTAAATAGAAGACATATACTTCTCCCGCCGTTTTACTCGTCATTCCGCCGCCAATAGCCCCGACGATTTTTCCATCTGTCTCAGCTATGAAATAACCGTGCCATTCTTCATTAATAGAGACGATTTCCTGCTCAATACGTTGCACGCTGTAATATTGACCAATCAGTTTAGTGATGTAGTCTACAGAATAAAGTTTCTCGTATGTAAACCATTGACTCGCTACAAGTATGTCAGTTATAGCTGTAGCGTCGTTTCTTGTCGCTCTACGAATAGTTATCGCCTTCATTACAGACACCTCTTTGCATGTAATAATACACATCCTGATTGTAATGGTAAAGACGGCTTTCTGTAATGTTCTTGTAACAGTAGGTTGCTATTATAAGTATAGACTAAATAGCAGGGAGTAGAGTAATTGAGAAAATTATTAATGACACTCATTCTTACGATTGCATTATTGGTCAGCGGCGCAAATGAGAGCTGGGCAGCATCGCCAAATTACACAGTGAAGAAGGGCGATTCGTTATACAAAATCGCGAAGATGCATAACGTATCCGTATCTAATTTAAAGTCATGGAATAACTTGAAGTCAAACATAATTCATCCGAATAAGAAGCTGAAAGTCTCTTCTGGAGCAAAGGTAGTAAAAAAAGCACCTGAAACGAAAAAAACAGTTAAATCAGTTGCTAAAACGCCGTCTCGGTCTGACTCCGACAATGTAGTCAAAGAATTCACCGTGTCGGCCAGTGCATTTACAGCGAGCTGTAATGGTTGTTCAGGTATAACGAAAACAGGTATTAATCTAAAAACTAACCCGGGAGTGAAAGTCATCGCTGTCGATCCAAGTGTCATTAAACTTGGAACGAAGGTATATGTGGAAGGCTACGGATATGCAATCGCTGGTGATACGGGAGGCGCAATCAAAGGAAACAAGATTGACGTGTTTTTCCCCACAAAAGGGGAAGCGTATAAATGGGGCCGTAAAAATGTGACGATAAAAATATTGAATTAAATAATAAAGCGTTGGCTTTCCAATTGGAGAGTTGGCGCTTTTTGTGTACCTACTTACAGTAAGAGAGTACCAAAAAATATGCTGATTCTTTGTAATGAAAAAGACAACTCGTTGTAATGTTCTTGTCATACAACTTGGGCAAGCTGTCTCCTGAGAATAAAATACAAGGAGACGAGTAAATGAAAAACATATTTTTGACACTAATCCTGACGATTGCCTTATTGATCAGCGGAGCTAATGAGGGTTTCGCTTCATCTTCAACGTATAAAGTTAAAAAAGGCGATACATTATACAAAATTTCTCAAATGCATAATACAACAGTAGCGAAATTGAAGTCGTGGAATAATTTGAAATCAGATATCATTCACCCAAATCAAAAACTTAGTATCGTTTCAAACGCTAAAAAATCTAAGAAAGTAGCTACAACAGCCGATAAGCCTCCTGCAAAAACTGTATCACGGTCAACAACTACGAACGACGTCAAAGAATTTACCGTCACGGCAACTGCATATACAGCGTATTGTAACGGTTGTTCTGGTATCACAAAAACGGGCATAAACTTAAGAGTAAACTCGGAACTAAAAGTAATCGCTGTCGATCCAAATGTCATCAAACTTGGAACGAAAGTGCATGTAGAGGGCTACGGATATGCGATTGCGGCTGATACTGGAGGTGCTATTAAAGGAAACAAGATTGATGTGTTTATCCCTTCGAAGAGTGGGGCTTATAAGTGGGGGCGTAAGAAAGTGAAAATAACAATAATCGAATAATAACTATCAAAGCTTGCCCAGAAGATTGGGTAAGCTTTTTTAATTGAACTAAGGGATTCATAAAACACAATTTTGCAATACATAATTAGCACATTGCTATTCACACTTGAGTCTGCTATATTTCGAGTTTATATACACATTCAATCGAAGGAGAAATTCACTATGATTAACTTTCAAAAAAGTGACATCAACAATCCTCATATCAAACCTGACGTAACAGTTAATTTAAAAATGAAAATGATTCTTCTCATTGGCATTTTAATCATTGCAATCGTCTTAGTAATGGGTCTTTTCGTCGGATTTTTCATGTCTGATACGTTGGAAACTCAAATGGGGGAGCGGGCACTTAGCGTTGCCGAAAGTGTAGCGCGTATTCCGGAATTGGCAAAAGCATTTGAGGATGACGACCCCGCTTCTATAATCGACCCGATCATTGCGCCGATTCAAGAGGCACTGGCGCTCAGTTCATTGTCATCGGAAACATGGAAGAGATCAGGTATGCCCACCCGAAAGCGGATCATATCGGTAGAAAAATGATTGGTGAGGATAACGAGAGGGCGTTAATATATGGCGAATCATACGTCTCGAAAGCGGTTGGGTCTTTAGGTAGTTCGCTAAGGGCGAAAGTGCCGGTATACTTGGAAGGTAACATCGTCGGTGTCGTTTCTGTCGGTTTTTTAGCCGACAATATACAAAGTATAAGCCGAAACTACAATCACCAATTATGGCTTGTCCTTGTACTTATTACAGGATTTGCAATCCTGGGAGCGGTAATTATTGCAGCGTATATTAAAAAAGTGTTATTTGGAATGGAGCCTGAGGAAATTTCGCATTTATTATTCCAGAAAGAAACAATTCTTCAGTCGACGCATGAAGGGATTGTTGCATTAAATCCAAATGGAATGATTACGATGATGAATTCCGCCGCTCAACGATTATTATTCGATAAACAACTTGCGTCCGATTATTACATAGGAAAAATGATACAAGAAGTATCCCCAATCGTCCATTTATCAGAATTATTGACCGATGTAAATGGGCTTTCGGATAAGGAGATGGTGATTGGCAAGAACATTGTTTTTGTAAACACGGTTCCCATTTATTTTGAACAGACGTTTATGGGGACGGTCTCCACTTTTCGGAATAAGACTGAAATTGAGTTGTTAACGAAGGAACTGACACGGGTTAAATTATATGCAGATGCATTAAGAGCCCAAACCCATGAATTTTCAAATAAGTTATACATGATTTTAGGCTCACTGCAACTAGGCAAGAAAGAGGAAGTTATTGATTATATTCAAAAAGAAAGTAACCTGCAAAAAAACTGGATTCGCGTATTAATAGGCAAAGTGTCGGATCCGTTAGTTAGCGGGATTTTATTGGGGAAATTGAATCAAGCGAATGAATCAGGAATTGAGTTAACGATTCATCCGGATAGTGTATTGAAAAATAACGTTTCTGAAAAGAAGGGCGAAGCACTATTGACCGGTATTGGAAACTTGATTGATAACGCGATGGATGCGGTGAAAATGAAACCCACCTCAAACCGGAAAATATCGATATTTTTCACTGATATAGGAGATGAAATCATTTTTGAAATCGAGGATTCAGGCGTTGGAATTCATATAGACCTGGTCCGGAAAATATTTGAACAAGGATATTCTTCCAAAGCGGGCATGAATCGCGGCTTTGGACTTGCTTTGACGAAGCGGCAAATTGCCGAAGTGGGTGGCGCTCTCTATTTAGAGGAAAGTGAACTTGGCGGGGCTTGTTTTGTTATTTCTATCCCGAAGGACATGTAAGAAGGAGGACAGGAAAATGAGTGAAATGATACGTGTATTAATTATAGAGGACGATTTTAGAATCGCTGAAATCAATCGTCAGTTTGTTGATCGGGTGACTGGATTTATGGCACTGGAAGTGGTTAAAACCGGCGAAGATGCGTTAGCCTATCTGCGGAATAACAGCACTGGAGGACCCCATCTCATATTGTTGGACGTCTATATACCAGATACGGAAGGATTGGGCCTGTTTTGGCAATTACGGAAAGAGTTTAATGAAATTGACGTCATCATGGTGACTGCGGCCAGGGAAGTGGGGACAATTACGGAAGCATTACGTGGCGGCATTTTCGATTACATCGTGAAACCTTCAGATTTTGCCCGGTTTGAGCAGACGTTGATAAGATTCAGGGATCAGCGCGCCTTTTTGATGTCAAAGGAGGAGCTTGGACAAGATGAAATCGACCGGCTGACCGGTTTGCAAACAGTATCAGGTTCGCGGACTGTTTCGGAAGAGATATTGCCAAAAGGGATCGATCAAATTACTTTGGATAAAATAAATGCCGCTTTACAGACAGGCGGAAAATCAGGGATGACCGCAATGGAGGCTGGCAATAAAGTAGGGGTAAGCCGCTCTACAGCCCGACGCTATTTGGAATATCTTGTGTCGGTAAAAAAAGCGGGAGCACAACTTAACTACGGAGACATCGGTCGGCCCGAGCGTAAATACACACCGTGGACAAAATGAGCAAAAAGAACAGAACGATTACTAGTGTTTTTACATACATAAACTTATGCAATCATCTCCTTTGTGGTAAATTTCTGAGTATAGAAAAATTTGAAAATGAGAGGGTTTACTTTATGTGCCGAAACAATCTTTCTATCATTCGGAAAAAGTTGTATCCGCTTACATTTAAAGACCTTCCTTTTCGTTAGTAAACAGCTGTTTACTAGAAGGGAGACATTATGCTAAGTATTATTGGTTTAGTTACGATTCTTATTATTGTTCTACTGCTCATCAGCGGAAAAGTTTCACCGATTGTGGGACTTGTACTCGTTCCTATTGCAGGAGCGTTCATTGCAGGATTCAACTTTGAACAAATTGGTGAATTTTTCACAAGCGGAACACAGTCGGTATTCAGTGTCGCTGTCATGTTCATTTTTGCGATACTCTTCTTCGGTATCATGCAAGATGTCGGAGTATTTGATCCTCTAATTAATAAGATGATTTCGATCAGTCGCGGGAATGTAATTGCGGTTGCTGTCGGAACGGTCGTCATCGCCGCAATCGCCCAATTGGATGGTTCTGGAGCTTCAACGTTTCTAATTACGATACCCGCCTTGCTTCCGTTATATAAAAAGTTGAAGATGAACCCATATTTATTGCTGATGCTGGTCGGGACGAGTGCGAGTATCATGAACATGGTTCCATGGGGAGGTCCGCTAGGCAGAACTGCGGCAGTGCTCGATATGGATGTCACGGAATTATGGAGGCCGCTCATTAAAATACAAATTATCGGTCTAGTGTTATTAGTTGTACTTGCAGTGCTCTTGGGTATTCGCGAAAAACGCCGTATTGCAAAACTCGCCTTAGCAGGAGAAGGACCCATATCTGCCGATGATGTATTAGATTCATCATTAGATGTCAATCAAAACCAAGATTCAGTGACAGAAAAAGTAGTAAGTCGTCCGAAACTCTATTGGATAAACACCGTATTGGCAATCAGTGTAATTGGTGTTCTAGTTTGGGGTGTAATTCCAGCAGGCTTTGCATTTATGATTGGGGTCAGTATCGCTTTACCTATTAACTACCCTAATATTCAGGACCAGATGGCACGTATAAAAGATCACGCACCGAGTGCGCTTCTGATGGCAACAATCATTCTGGCTGCAGGTTCATTTTTAGGTATTCTGAATGGCACGGATATGTTGAATTCAATCGCAAAAGATCTCGTGACAATTCTTCCGGCATTCATCATTCCTTATTTACATATTATAATAGGCGTGTTCGGAGTTCCATTCGATTTACTTCTAAGCACGGATGCTTATTACTTTGCACTGCTTCCGATTGTCGATCAGGTTGTAACCGGTTTTGGCGTATCTTCCTTATCTGTCGCTTATGCTATGATCATTGGAAATATTATTGGAACGTTTGTCAGTCCTTTATCGCCGGCTCTTTGGCTAGCGCTAGGATTGGCAGGTCTCGAAATGGGACGCCATATCCGTTATTCGTTCATGATGATGTGGGGTTTCAGTATTGTTTTGTTGGCAATCGCCGTAGCAATTGGTGTTATTGCAATCTAACATACAAATAGCAGCCAACTCACCTTCGGGAAGTTGGCTTTTTAGTCGGTTAAATTGTGTCAGAATTGACTGGGTGAATGTGCCCCAGTCAATTCTATGATATATATTGGTGTTAGGGGGAAGATGTGAGTACCTCTGATTTATTTAGGGGTATTAAAAAATAGTGAAAACTAGTAGGGGGGGAAGTTAAATGAACGTCTATATTATTACAGGTGCTTCTAAAGGTATTGGGTTTGAACTTGCAAAGCAGCTACGCGTTGAGGGGCATTTCGTTATTGGAATCGCACGCACGTCAAGCGAACTTGATAGCGTAAAATTCATTCGAGCCGATCTTTTGGAAACGGAGAAACTTGAAGCGCTTATGGATGAAATAATCGCGGCTGCCCCACAAGAAGCGATGTCATTCACACTTATTAATAACGCCGCAATGGTTAAACCTATTGGATTAATGGGGAGTGTCCATGCAAAGGAAATGAAAAAAGCAATTGCGGTGAATTTGACGGCACCAATGATATTATCCAATGCATTTATTTCGGCTTTGAAAAAATTCCGAGGGCTGAAGCGAATCGTCAACATCTCTTCTGGAGCAGGTCGCAATGCATACGAAGGTTGGGGAACATATTGTACAACAAAAGCTGGGCTCGATCATTTTTCACGGGTTGTCGCGCTTGAGCAGGAACATGTAGATTACCCAGTAGAAATCGTTTCTATCGCGCCGGGTATTATAGATACCGATATGCAGAAAACTATACGCGGAAGTAAAGAGGAGGCATTTCCGCTCCTTGACCGCTTTATTGATTATAAGGATAAAGGGTTGTTAAGCAGTGCGGAACAAACTGCTGGGCAATTGATTGAATTTATGGCGCATGTAGATTTCAAAACAACAGGGCCGATTGCTGATTTGCGGAATTTTTGATGGTGAAGTTCGGAGCGACCGTATAAGTAGTCCAACCGTTCATACACCATAGCGTACGGACCGTATAAGTTGCCTGACCGACCATATACCATATCGTACCAACCATATACGCTACAAGACCAATCAAATACTAACAAAATAACAACCAAAAAGGTTGCCTACGATTAATTTCCAATCGTGCAACCTTTTTCTATTTATTCAACTTGTTTAACTGCTGTAAAATCTTTCATTTTTTCCATCGCTATCAAGAATGGGGGGTTGTTTCGCTGATTGATCATTTCATAACGAATGACATGGACATCGGCTTGATGAAGATTTTTTACATAAGCCAGAAGCGCATCCCGTTCTTCTCCGCCGCCTTCATGTCCATCATAGACAGAAACTGCGATGATCCCGCCTTTTTTTAGTAAACCAAGCATTGTATGGATTGCTTTGATTGTTGAATCGGCTTTTGTAACAATCGACAAATCTTCACTATGCGGCAAGTAACCGAGGTTGAAAACTGCACAGCCAATTTGTCCGTTGACATACTTTTCGACGTTTGAATGACTATCTAATATAAGTGACACGCGTTCGCTTAAATCACCTAGTCGCTCCGCTGTTGCGTCGAGTGCTGCCTGCTGAATATCGAATGCTAGGACATGTCCATTTTCACCGACAAGATCAGCTAAAAAGAGTGTGTCGTTTCCGTTGCCTGTTGTTGCATCAACAACAGTTTCACCAGCATTGACTGTTTCACTAAATAATTGTCTTGCAAAAGGAAGGATGCGATGCAGCTTCAAATCAATTCGACCGCCCCTGCATAATGTTTCCCTTGCCAGCTGTTCCGGCATTCGAGTTCTTTGTCAATGCCGTTCAACACTTCCCATTTCGTGACACTCCACATTGGGCCAATCATTAATTCAATTGGACCATCGCCTGTAATGCGGTGGACAATCATTTCAGGTGGAAGAATTTCAAGCTGATCAGCAACGAGATCAATGTATTCCTGTTTTTCTAGGAATTCAAGTTGGCCTTTTTCGTATTGTTTCACCATTGGCGTTCCTTTTAGTAGATGAAGAAGATGGATTTTGATGCCTTGAACATCGAGTTTTGCAACTTCACGTGCCGTTTCCATCATCATGTCATAATCCTCAAGTGGTAAGCCGTTGATGATGTGTGTGCAGACCCGAATACCGTGTTTGCGCAGTTTCTCGACGCCTTCAACATAGGATTTGAAATCATGGGCCCGGTTAACAAGATTGGCTGTTTTTTCGTGAACGGTTTGCAGACCAAGTTCAACCCATAAATAAGTCCGTTCATTTAGCTCAGCTAAATACTCAACGACATCGTCAGGCAAGCAGTCTGGACGAGTTGCGATTGACAATGCAACAACGCCTTCTTGCGCTAATGCCGCTTCGAATTTTTCTTTTAACTTTGGAAGAGGTGCATGCGTATTTGTGTAAGCTTGGAAATAGGCCATGTATTTGCCGTCTTTCCATTTCTTATGCATTCTTTCGCTGATTTCTGCAAATTGGACGTCAATCGGATCGACGCGGTCGCCGGCGAAATCACCGGATCCTGCAACGCTACAAAATGTACAGCCGCCGAAAGCAACAGTACCATCCCTGTTTGGGCAATCAAATCCAGCGTCAAGTGCAACTTTCATTACTTTGAATCCAAATTCGTCTTTTAAGTGACGTGACCATGTATGATAGCGTTTCCCTTCAGTAGGGAAAGGTAAGTTTAATTTATCCACTTTATTCACTCCTCTAACAGCTAATTGTATCATGTTTTTCCGCGCTAGCATCATCTGAATTATGGAACTTATTTTATTTGTCTTGTCCGAATGTAGAAAAAGTCATACACTTTTACTAACTTTAGATATGGACGGAGACGGACGGTATGCCTAAAAAAGTATGGCTTCTCGTAATTGGAATGTTTATCAACGTTATGGGCAACTCGTTTCTGTGGCCGCTTAATACAATCTATATGCACGATTATTTAGGGAAATCGCTTTCTGTCGCTGGACTTGTCCTAATGGCGAATGCAGGAGCGGGTGTCGTGGGCAACTTGCTTGGCGGTTATTTATTTGACCGGATAGGCGGATTCAAGTCTATCATGGCTGGAATTATTATTTCAATCATCGGTCTTGTGGGTCTTGTATTTTGGCATGACTGGCAACCTTACATCTGGTTTTTGACACTTCTAGGTTTCAGTGGAGGCCTAATTTTTCCGAGTATGTATGCCATGGTCGCAACGCTATGGCCGGAGGGCGGCAGGAAAGCCTTCAATTCGATTTACCTTGCTCAAAACGTCGGTGTGGCGATTGGGCCAGCCTTAGCAGGGCTTGTCGCATCTGTTAGTATCGACTATATATTTCCTGCGAACTTAGTGTTTTATGTCATCTTTTTCTTTATCGCTTTCTTTGGTTATCGCAAACTTGAAATTGCGCCTGATCGTCATACAAGTGTCATTAAAGAGAATAAAAAAATTCGTCAAAAAGCACCGTTTTATGCGCTACTTATCATTTCAGGTGGTTATTTGATTATGTGGCTCGTCTATTCCCAGTGGATGACGACAATTTCTACGCATTCATTATCACTTGGTATTTCATTGAAAGAATATAGTTTATTATGGACGATAAACGGTCTGTTGATTGTAATAGGACAGCCAATCATTAAGCCTGTCATCTCCAGGCTGGAAAATAAGATAAAAACACAAATGCTTATCGGGATTGTCATTTTTAGTATTTCTTATATCGTAGTTAGTTTTGCAGCATCATTTACAATGTTCATCGTCGCAATGGTGATTGTGACATTTGGAGAAATGTTTGTGTGGCCAGCTGTACCAACCATTGCGAGCCAGCTTTCGCCTAAAGGAAGAGAAGGATTTTATCAGGGAATTGTCAATTCCTTCGCGACAATGGGTCGGATGTTTGGACCATTCATTGGAGGAATTCTGGCTGACCAATACGGTATGCAAGTGATGCTATTCATTTTGACGGCATTTATGATTATCCCAATCATCACCAGTTTACTGTACGATCGGCCTATTAAAAAAGCTAATCATCAATCGGAAAGCCACTTATAGGCTTTCCGTTTTTTTTCTATACACTACTATCGTTGCAACATTCGGTAGAGTTTGATTTAATTGAGGTGAAGGATTATTACGTGACTTCCGAATGATTCAAAGGGGGATGTAAAATGAAACCGATTTATTCATCAGCAAAAGAGGCGGTTGCACAGATTAAAGATGGTGCAACGTTAATGGTTGGGGGATTTGGGCTAGTAGGAATTCCGGAACAACTCATTTTAGCACTTGTTGAAAAAGGTGTGAAAGACTTAACAGTTATTTCGAATAACTGTGGAGTCGATGAGTGGGGACTTGGACTTCTGTTGAAAAATAAACAGATTAAGAAAATGATAGGCTCATATGTTGGTGAGAATAAAGAATTCGAACGCCAGGTGCTATCGGGTGAAATTGAAGTCGAGTTAACGCCTCAGGGAACACTTGCTGAAAAGATACGTGCAGGCGGAGCTGGTATACCGGCATTTTTCACGCCGGCCGGTGTTGGAACGCTCGTCGCGGAAGGGAAAGAAATCCGCATATTTGACGGTAAAGAGTACGTTCTGGAAGAAGCGCTTCATGCAGATTTCTCACTTATTCGTGCAGCAAAAGCCGATAAATTCGGCAATTTAATTTATAATAAAACAGCACAAAATTTCAATCCGATGATGGCGGCTGCAGGGAAATTCACAATTGCAGAAGTGGAGGAAATCGTCGAAACGGGTGATCTTGATCCAATGACTATTCATACACCAAGCATTTATGTGCAAGGACTTCTAAAGGCGCAACAAGAGAAACGAATTGAGCGTCTGACGACTCGCTAAGGAAAGGGGAATTGTGATATGGGAGAAGTGAATGTAAGGGAAAGAATCGCAAGACGGGCTGAAAAGGAAATCGAAGACGGTAACTACGTCAATCTTGGAATTGGTATGCCAACGCTCGTAGCTAACTATATATCGCCTGATAAAACAGTCGTACTCCAATCAGAAAATGGATTGTTGGGCATTGGGCCTTATCCGACTGCTGATGAAGTCGATCCAGATCTCATTAATGCTGGAAAAGAAACGGTCACCTCTATCCCGGGTTCGGCATACTTTAACAGTGCTGAATCGTTCGCGATGATTCGCGGAGGACATGTCGACGTTGCCATACTTGGCGCGATGGAAGTGTCTGAAAAAGGTGATTTAGCTAACTGGATGATTCCGGGCAAGATGATCAAAGGAATGGGTGGAGCGATGGACCTAGTTCATGGCGCGCGAAAAATTATCGTCATTATGGATCACGTTGCGAAAGACGGCTCTGCGAAGATTAAGAAAGAATGTTCACTTCCGTTAACAGGGAAAGCGGTCGTTCACAAAATCATTACAGAACGTGCATTAATTGACGTGACACCTGAAGGACTTGAATTGAAAGAAGTCTTTGAAGGTTTCACTATTCAAGAAGTCATCGATTCGACGGAGGCAGTGCTAATTGTTAAGGACGTTATTGAAGACGTAAAATGATTGTTGTTAAAATGACATGATTCGGGTAAACTAATAGCAATAGCTTTGGCATTGATGAGGAATAGTAATCTTTGCTGTCGATTTTAGAGAGCAGGCGGTTGGTGGAAGCCTGTACGACAGAGATGAACTCGCCTTGGAGCCTGCATTGGTGAATTATGTACGACTAACCCGTGCCGTTTTTCCGCGTTAAGGAGTCAAGTTGGGCGGTTCTGCCGTCAATTTGGGTGGCACCGCGGGAATTATACGACTCTCGTCCCTTATTTTTTTAAGGGACGGGAGTTTTTTATTTTGATTCAGCCGGTGTTCATGCACAGGTTCAATCAAAATAAAGCCTCCGGCGGATGTCACAAATTTGAATAGGAGGAATTATAAATGAGTTATAATCACGGTCAAATTGAGAAGAAGTGGCAACAATACTGGAAAGACAATAAAACATACAAAATGATGGATGATCCGTCAAAACCGAAGTTTTTTGCGCTTGATATGTTCCCTTATCCGTCAGGTGCTGGACTTCACGTGGGGCATCCACTTGGCTATATCGCGACAGATATTTTGAGTTCATTCAAACGGAAGCAAGGTTATAACGTCCTGCATCCGATGGGCTGGGATGCATTTGGTCTTCCAGCAGAGCAATACGCGCTTGATACAGGAAATGATCCTGTCGAATTCACAGCTAAAAATATCGCAACGTTCAAGCGTCAAATGAATGATCTTGGTTTTTCGTATGACTGGGACCGTGAAATTAATACGACAGATCCATCTTATTACAAATGGACGCAATGGATTTTCATCCAACTTTACAATAAAGGCTTAGCTTACGTTGACGAAGTTGCTGTGAACTGGTGCCCAGCACTTGGTACGGTTCTTGCGAATGAAGAAGTAATCGACGGCAAGTCAGAACGCGGCGGCCATCCGGTTGAGCGCCGTCCAATGCGCCAATGGGTACTGCGTATTACAAATTATGCAGATCGCTTACTTGAGGATCTTGATGAACTTGATTGGCCGGAAAGCTTGAAAGATATGCAGCGTAACTGGATTGGTCGTTCTGAAGGGGCACAGCTGACGTTTGAAATCGACGGAACAGATCTGTCGTTTGAAGCATTCACAACACGTCCGGATACGATTTTTGGAGCGACGTATGCAGTCCTTGCACCTGAATTAAAACTCGTCGAAAAAGTGACGACTGCCGAACAAAAGGATGCAGTTGAAAAATACCTAAACGAAGTCAAAATGAAGAGTGATCTTGAACGCACGGATCTTGCAAAAGAGAAGACGGGTGTCTTTACGGGAGCTTACGCAATTAATCCTGCAAGCGGCGAAAAGATGCCAATTTGGATTGCAGACTATGTTCTTGCTACTTACGGAACAGGCGCGATCATGGCGGTTCCGGCACATGATGAGCGTGACTATGAGTTTGCAAAAGAATTTGACCTGCCGATCATTGAAGTTGTAGCAGGTGGCGACGTTTCCGAAGAAGCATATGTTGGAGATGGAAAACACGTTAATTCAGGTTTCCTTGATGGCTTAGGTAAAGAGGAAGCAATCGAAAAAGCAATTGCATGGTTTGTTGAAAAAGGCAAAGGCGATAAGAAAGTTACATTCCGTCTTCGTGACTGGTTGTTCTCAAGACAACGCTACTGGGGCGAGCCGATTCCAATTATCCATTGGGAAGATGGCACAATGACGCCTGTTGATGAAGCAGATTTACCGCTTGTATTACCGGTAACGGATAATATCAAACCAAGCGGAACGGGCGAGTCGCCACTTGCAAATATCGAGGAATGGATAAATGTGACTCATCCAGAAACAGGGATGAAAGGTCGTCGCGAAACAAACACGATGCCACAATGGGCGGGCAGCTGCTGGTATTACTTGCGTTATATCGATCCTGATAACGATGAAATGCTTATCAATCCGGAACTTGCAAAACGCTGGTTACCAGTAGATATCTACGTAGGCGGCGCAGAGCATGCGGTTCTACATCTGCTTTACGCACGATTCTGGCATAAAGTGCTTTATGATATCGGAGTTGTTCACACGAAAGAGCCATTCCAAAAGTTGTTCAACCAAGGGATGATTCTTGGTGAAGGTAATGAGAAGATGTCGAAATCAAAAGGCAATGTAGTTAATCCAGACGATATCGTTCATTCGCACGGAGCCGATTCACTTCGCCTTTATGAAATGTTCATGGGACCTCTGGAAGGTTCAAAAGCATGGACGACGAATGGTCTTGACGGTGCTCGTCGTTTCCTAGATCGTATTTGGCGCCTATTCGTCAATGAAGATGGATCACTTAGCACGAAAATTGTTGGTAAAACGGGTGGATCACTTGAGAAAGTTTACCATCAAACAGTGAAAAAGGTGACGGAAGACTTCGAAGGGATGCGCAATAATACAGCAATTTCTCAGATGATGGTCTTCATCAACGAAGGCTATAAAGTCGATTCGATTCCGAAAGAGTATGTCGAAGGCTTCGTCAAAATGATCTCACCGATTATCCCGCATCTTGCAGAAGAGTTATGGGAGAAGTTGGGGCATGCTGATACAATTACGTATGAAAAATGGCCGACATTTGACGCATCAAAGCTTGTCGATGATACAATTGAAATGGCTGTTCAAATCAACGGTAAAGTGCGTGTGAAAATCGTCGTATCGAAAGACGTTACGAAGGATGAACTTGAGAAGCTTGCACTAGAAGATGAAAGTGTGAAAGTGCTCCTTGAAGGCAAAGATGTGAAAAAAGTCATCGCGATTCCGGGAAGACTGATTAATATTGTTGCAGTAGGATAAAAAAGAAAATCCGTGTAAGAGGGTTGTACCCCTTACACGGATTTTTTGTTGTAAAGTTCAAACAATCTGTGGCACAGAATTTCCGAATTCAACGATTATAAATCAGTCGCGTGCTCCCCGGCATTCATCCCAGCAATCCTGCCAGTAACAAGTGCAGAAGTAATATTATACCCGCCAGTATAGCCATGAATATCTAAAATTTCACCACAGAAGTATAGACCTTCTTTCTTGCGTGAACTTAGTGTTTTCGGAACGATTTCTTTTACGGAGACTCCACCGCCTGTGACGAATGCTTTTTCAAGCGGCTGTGTGCCATTGACATTCATCGAGAAAGCTTTCAATAACTTAGCCAGTGCCCTAATCTTTTCTACTAGCATCTGAGCTCCAGTTTCAGTCGGATCAATTCCTGCCCGGTCGAATAAAAACAGCATCCAACGTTCAGGTACAATTCCTTTTAACACATTCTTTACGGCTTTCGTTGAATCTTCTTTTAAAGTGGTATTGAGCAGTTGGAAAATTTTTTCTTCATTCAGATCCGGCAAAGAATCGATTCTCATTTCAACGGGCTTGTTGCCGTTTTTCATACGTTCTTTCACGACGAATTGACTGCAACGTAAAATGGCAGGTCCGCTTAAGCCGAAATGGGTGAACAACATGTCCATTTGATGTGTGATGAGATTCTTACCTTTGGAATTAAGGACGGATACTGCCACATCACGAAGCGCAAGACCTTGTAAATCTTTTGAAAGGATGAAAGGCTCATTTGACAATAAAGGCACTTCCGTTGGATAAAGTTCTGTCACGGTATGACCGGCTTTTTCCGCCCATGGATAACCGTCACCAGTTGAACCAGTTTGAGGGACCGCTTTTCCTCCGACTGCAACAACGACAGCATGAGCACGAATTTCCTCGCCAGAATCCAGTCTGACACCTAGAATTTGCTCTTCATTCATCAACAGTTTTTTAACGCGCGTTTCTAATCGCACTTCAACATGTAAACGATCCATTTCTGTCAGCAATGCATTGACAACATCTTTTGCTTTGTTCGAAACAGGAAACATTCTGCCATGATCTTCTTCTTTCAATGCAACGCCAAGACCTTCAAAAAAACGAATGATGTCTTCATTATTGAAAACTGAGAAGGGACCATATAAAAATCGACCGTTCCCAGGAATGTTTTTAACGATTTCTTCTTGTGAAAGGCGATTTGTAACGTTACAGCGCCCGCCCCCTGAGATTGCCAGTTTAGTGCCAAGTTTTTTACCTTTTTCAAGAAGGAGAACTTTCCTTCCATTTTCAGCAGCGGCAATTGAAGCCATCAATCCTGATGGGCCACCGCCGATGATGATGACGTCTACATCAATATTGTTAGTAGTCATTGTGTTATCAAGCCTTTCGGAAATGGATTATTAACTATCAGTTTACCACAGCATCATTGAAAAATAGTAGGGGCGATCAAAATGGAAGAAAATAGAGCAACGGCATGTGGTACAATTAAAATTGCTTTTACAATAAAACTTTCAAGAATAGTGCTATATATGTTGAAGTATTGCCTACGGTATATAAACTAGCGTAGGCGCCTTACAAGGGTAGCTGAAGCCATATTCAATGGAATCATTTATTCAACTGATATTGAAGTTGAATGATAAGAAAGCAAAGTTAAATGTACATGAATATATTTACTTTGACGAAGAATCGGGAGAGTGTACGTAATGACTAAAGAAGTAACTAGCGAAGTTGAACAGCATATAAGTCAGCAAGAGGGATATCAAGAGAAATCGTATCCAACGAGCGCGGAGAACGAACAAATAAGACACGATGCTTTTCAACAAAAAGAGTGCCAGCGCATCTACCATAAATTGATTAGCAATGCAGGGGGAATGGAGGTTGTCAGAAAAGGTAGACGATTGATAGCGAAAAAGATTGCTACCACATGCTTCCTAAACTCAACAGAGCCTGACTACGAAGAATTTAAGCAAGGTGTACTGATTGCTAACGAAAACATTAAATTAGTTAGAGATTAATCACCCTGAACTTACTTAGTGGTAAATGACAAATGTGGAACATCCTTTAGGCTGCCTTTACTCCGTTATTTATTGGACATAGGTGGCCTACTTTTTCTTGAATTCAACCTCCGTCATACTATTCTCGCCATTGTTTCTGGCGACTACTCGCTCATATTCACTTGTTCATACGTTTTGCTCAATACATTGTCAGATGATGAAGTCATACATAGTGGGAATAACACTTTCAGTTTTTCTTTAATATACACAATTGACGGCTATACATTGTGAAAAGCGTCGCCTATGGGGTAAACTGTTAAGTAGATTTATGAAGAATGGAAGGATCAAACATGTCGTCAAATCTTGTAAAAGGGACCTTCATACTTACGATAGGTCTATTTTTATCGAAAGCGCTTGGACTCTTATATGTTATTCCGTTTTACGCAATCGTTGGGAAAGAAAGTATCGGTCTTTATCAATATGCCTACATCCCTTACAATATCGCGTTGGCTATAGCCATATCAGGGGCACCACTTGCAATATCAAAATTTGTAGCAAAATATAACGCACGTGGTGATTATGCAACCGGGCGGAGGCTTTTGAAGTCGGGAATGCTTGTGATGTTACTCACAGGTATACTTTCCTTTTTAACGTTGTACTTTTTAGCCGAACCGATTGCAAGACTAGTTCGTAAAAATGATGAACAAATCTTTACAGTAGAAGAGATTGCCGGAGTTATTCGTTGGGTCAGTTATGCACTGCTTGCCGTTCCGCTTATGAGTATCGTGCGTGGCTTCTTGCAAGGCAACCAGAAGATGATGCCGACTTCTGTTTCGCAATTAGTGGAGCAGATTGTGCGTATTGTTGTTGTTTTAGCAGGAGCATTTATTGTCGTAAACTTCATGCATGAATCACCGAGAACTGCAGTGAATTTTGCAGTGTTTGCAGCGTTTATCGGAGCGCTTGCGGGTCTCGGTGTACTGTTCAAGTATTGGAAAAGTTATAAACCGGAATTCGACCATCTTCTTGCGAATAGCACTTCTTCGAGTGATATTTCATTCAAAGATATGTACAAAGAAGTATTTGCTTATATTTTGCCTTTCGTTCTAGTTGGGGTTATTAATCCCCTTTATCAATTTGTTGATATGATTACATTCAACGATACGATGTCTTCAATTGGCTTTGCAGAGGTAACTGACATCTATTTCACTATGCTGAATTTTTTGACGCATAAGATTGTCATGATTCCAGTAATGGTTGCCACAGGATTTTCGATGGCGCTTATTCCGGTTATTACAAGTTATTATGCGAAAAATGATCAAAAAGGGATTACAAATTCACTTGATCAGACCTATCAGATTATGCTGTTTTTAACGATGCCAATCGTCATCGGATTAATTGTTCTAGCTAATGAATTTTACCAATTTCTATATGAAAAAGACGCTATGGGTGCAGAGATATTAGCAAATTATGCCCCTGTAGCAATTTTGTTCGGATTATATACGGTAACGGCTGCCATCTTGCAAGGTATTGACAAGCATAAGTGGATTGTATTCACGTCATTACTTGGTCTTTTTTTCAAACTTGCACTGAATATACCGCTTATCAAATTATTTGAAACAAATGGTGCAATTTTGGCAACATCAATTGGCTATACAATTGCAGTTGGTATAAATATAGCTATCATTACAAAAGTCCTTCACTATAGGTCGCAGATGGTATTCAGAAGACTAATTCTCATCGGTATTCTAAATGTCATCATGCTTTTAGCGGTCACATTTACGTTGAAAGGCCTGACAGCAATCAGTCCCACTGACGGGAAAATGCAGTCCCTCCTGTACATATTAATTTGTGCTGCAGTAGGCGCTGCTATTTACGGCTATCTATCACTTAAAACAGGTCTTGCACAGAAGTTATTCGGAGAGCGATTGACTAGATTTACGAAGAAATTAGGCTTTTAGGAGGAACAAAATGCGTTTAGATAAATTGTTGTCCAACATGGGATACGGTACTCGGAAAGAAGTTAAGAAATTGATGAAAAAAGGTGCTGTCCGGGTTAATGCAGAGCCGGTGAAAGATGCGGCTTTTCATGTCGATACAGTGAAGGATGAAGTAACCATACTTGGTGAAAAAGTCATCTATAAAGAATTTATGTACCTGATGATGAACAAGCCACAGGAGGTATTATCTGCAACTGAAGATAAAAGGGACCAGACAGTTATTGATTTATTAGACTCAGAATATAACATTTTTGAACTGTTTCCTGTTGGCAGGTTGGATAAAGATACAGAAGGTTTTCTGTTGCTAACGAATGATGGAAAGCTTGCGCATAACTTATTGTCACCTAAAAAAGGTGTGCCGAAAACGTATTATGCCCATATTGAAGGTATTGTTACAGAAGAGGATACCGAGCGGTTTTCAGAGGGCGTTATTCTGGATGATGGATATGAGACAAAGCCTGGTCAGTTGCGCATTTTGAAATCAGCCGATATTTCCGAAATTGAGTTGACGATTACAGAAGGGAAATATCATCAGGTCAAACGAATGTTTGAAGCTGTTGGTAAGCAAGTTATTTATTTAAAACGTTTATCAATGGGGCCCTTATCTTTGGATGAAAGTCTAGCGCTGGGGTCATACCGGGAATTGACGGAAGAGGAATTACAGCAACTTGTGCAAATTACTGAAAAATAAAAAGGGCTGAGCCGTTTGAGAATACGGTTCAGCTCTTTATTTTCATCCAAACCGCAGGCGCCAGCCTCAGTGCCTACGGAATGCAGGTACTGGAACTGACGCCTTACGCTTTTCTAGGTTATGTGCGGGTCATGAAGATAATTTCACTTTTTTTGCTGTCGTCGTCCATTTACCGCGTACCGGGCTTATAATAAGCTCGTTGTATTCCAGGACGTTTAAGTCCCTTTGTACCGTACGGTGAGTGATGCCAAATTCTTCGACCAGGTTTTCGGTAGTTACAGTACCATTATCAAGGATATAAAAGTAGATATCCTTGATGCGTGTAAGCATACGATCAGTTGCAGGTTTCAAGTGTGGAATCACCCCTTCATCTTCATTTTCCAAAAATTTTGGTCATGAGACTTATGAATGTTGCCTAAAGCACGTTGAAATTATCCCTGACGACGCACATCCTTTCGAAAAGGTTGAAAAGTCAGATTAAACATTCTGACAATACTAGTATAGCGTATTTCCTTGAAGATTGCATGAGTTTTTTGTAAAAAGTCTGTAAAAGAGGATTCCTCTTTATTTTCTTGGGTTAACGTGTGAAAATAGACTTATTGTGAAAGAAGGTGCCTTGAATGTTTAATTGGGAAAATGAAGCTTTGAAAAGGCGAGAATCTCTACTAACTGATTTACAAAGTTTAATTGCCATTCCTTCTGTGCTTGATGAAAGCGCAGCTACTGAAGATTTACCATTTGGACCAGAACCAAAGCGCGCGCTCGACTGGATTTTAGAAGAAGGTCGCAAAGCGGGAATGATTGTGAAAAATATAGACAATATGGCGGGACATATTGAGATGGGTGAAGGGGATGAACTCATCGGAATCCTTTGCCACGTCGATGTCGTACCAGCGGGTAGTAATTGGATACATGAGCCGTTTGGCGGTGCTATCGAGGACGGCAAGCTGTTTGGTCGCGGTGCTATTGACGATAAAGGACCGACTATAGCGGCATGGCATGCTATGAAAATGGTCCGGGACTCAGGTGTCACAATGAACAAACGAGTGCGGCTCATTATTGGAACAGACGAAGAGAGTGGTTTTCGTTGTGTGAATCGCTATTTTAAAAAAGAGGAAATGCCGGATATTGGATTTGCACCAGATGCAGACTTCCCAATTATTAACGCTGAAAAAGGAATTGCTTCTATCCTATTTAGGCAAAAGGCGATAACTGCGGATGGACAGCTTCTGTTATTTAAGTCAGGAAATCGAACAAATATGGTGCCGGATTATGCAGAGGCCCACTTGGCAGAGGAAGTTGAATTCAACAATGAACAGTTCATTACGTTTTTAAATATTCATGGCGTCACAGGGGGAGTTTCCACGGATGGTCGTAAAACCGTCATTAGTTTGAATGGGAAATCAGCTCACGCGATGGAACCAGATAATGGTGTCAATGCCGCTGTACTTCTAGCTTCTTTCTTGAATCGGATTTTAAAAGAAGGTCCATCAAAAGACTTTACACAATTCATGTTTGATGCATTTGCTAATGAATCTAGAGGGCTTTTCTTAGGTTTGGCATTCAATGATGAAATGTCGGGTGATACGACGCTGAATGCGGGTATCGTGACATACAATCCCGAAAGCGGTGGGGAAATTAACGTTAGTCTGCGTTATTCAGTTAGCTATCTTTTTGAAGAGAAAATGACGACATGTATGAAACGGTTAAAGGAAACACCTTTTTCGGTCGATATCGGATCGAACTCTGCACCGCATCATGTGGATGCAAACGACCCCCTTATTCGGACGTTGCAAGAAGTGTATACTGATCATACCGGTGAACATGCTGAGTTACTGGCAATCGGGGGAGGCACATACGCGCGTGTCCTTGAAAAAGGGGTTGCTTTTGGAATGCTATTTCCTGGTAGGGAAGATGTAGCTCATCAGGCAGATGAATATGTATATATAGATGATTTAGTGAAGGCTACTGGGATCTATGCAGATGCAATTAGCCGACTCGTATCTGAAAGAACGGAGGGGGAATAAGGATGACAGTATATTTTATGGATGGACAGTTTACAGAACGTGATGGATTAGCTATTTCGATTGAGGATCGCGGTTATTATTTTGGCGATGGTGTGTATGAAGTAATTAAAGTATATGGTGGGGAATTATACACTGCGGAAGAACATATAGAACGTTTATTTCAAAGTGCTACGAAGATAAAGATGACAATTCCCTATGCTGAAGTCCAGTTGATGGAAATTGCTCGTGAATTAGTGGCGAAAAATAACATTTTGGTTGGACACGTTTATATCCAAGTGACACGTGGATCCGCACCAAGACTTCACCAATTCCCTAATCCGGCAGTACCGCCAGTCGTGACAGGATATGCAATTAACAACCCAAGACCGATGGCGGGCATAGAAAACGGAGTCGGGGTCAAGTCAGTGGAAGATGTCCGTTGGTTGCGTTGCGATATTAAAAGTCTTAACTTACTTGGCAATGTTCTCGCTAAGCAAGAGGCGCATGAGGCGGGTTGTATAGAGGCATTGCTTCACCGTGACGGTGTTGTCACGGAGGGTTCTGCGTCGAATGTGTTTGGGGTAAAGGATGGAATAGTCTATACTCATCCTGTAACAAATCTTATTTTGAATGGCATTACACGGCAGGTTGTTCTAGGACTATGTGAAGAACAAGGAATTCCTGTCGTCGAGAAATCATTTACACTAGATGAAGCTTTTGAAATGGATGAATTTATCTTAACGTCAACAACATCTGAAGTGACACCAGTCATTTCAATCGACGGGCGTCCTGTAGGCTCGGGACTAGTAGGACCATTGACAAAGAACTTACAAAAAGCATTCAACTTGCAAATCCCGTCTTTCATTGCGGGTGAATAATAACGAACAGTATGTGATCGGAGTGAATGGACATGGCGCAACTTGTTAAACTGCTTGACTATGTCTCCCGTTACGAACAAGATCTTACGCGTTACCCTTCGCAGTATATCCGATTAAAAAGGTATCAATGGGAACGTATGAAGACCCAGTGGGAAAGTGGAGCGGATTTATCAGAATGGCAACAGGAGATTAAAGAGGTAGAAGAACCGCAAGAGAGCAAATGGTTTTCACCTCTACTCCGGGTCTTCGGTCAACGTAAGGATGTTGAGGCAGAGCAAGATCACGACAATCGCGTAGATGAAAAAAGTGATGAAGAAAATTTTGGATTTAGCCCAAATCTGATTCATAATCCATCAAGTCTTGAGCATTTAAGGAGACTGTATTTGGAACAACTTTTTCATTTTCAAATCAAGTGGGCAAGTTCGACGTTAATGGACAAGTCAAGAGTGGATTCGCGTTTTTTCCGAGATTCACTTTTACGAAGTTTCGCTCAGAATCTTCCGGATAATTATTTATTGTTTTATTATCCAATCTTGCTTCTGAAGAAAGCGCCTGTTGAGCTAGACATTATCATTGTGACACCTGTTGAATGCATGTGTATTACGGTACTTGAGAAAGAGGACGTTGCAGCGTTTAGCGGGAGCGGGGACAGATTCTGGTTAAAGAAGCTTGGGAAAAAAGAAACGAAATTTCTTAGTCCGCTCATCGCCCTGAACAGAACTGAAAAGATTATTTCAAGTATATTTAAAGCACAAGAAATCGATTTTCCTATACGGAAATATTTAATTTCACGTAACGGGTATATCGACCATCCAGGTTCTGCGTTTGATGTTGAAATTATCGATAGACGGTCCTATGATGACTGGTTTTCTGTACTTCAGAAATTGCCTGTTCCTATGAAATCTACGCAATTCAAGGCGGGCCAGGCAATACTTGACTTGGGGCAAACTACATCAATAAGTAGATTATTTGGTGAAGATGAGGAACAACAATCAGAAGAAGATTAATTACCTATAAATAGAAAAGAGTGTATACAATGCGACTTCGTAATAAACCATGGGCAAGAGACTACATGGCAGAACACCCAGATATCCTATTAGCAGAACCAGAAAAAATGATGAATGGTTGGCATACCCTTTTTGGTAATGAAAACCCAATACACATTGAAGTTGGGTCGGGTATGGGGCAATTTGTCATCGGCATGGCAATTGCCAACCCTAATGTGAATTATATTGGCATAGAGCATTTTGACAATGTTATCGTATCTGCGCTAGAAAAGGCGGTTGAAGCAGAAAAGCCGTCAAATTTAAAACTGTTTCGTGCAAATGGAATGGACCTTACGAAAATCTTCCACAAAGGGGAAATAAATAGGGTATATTTAAACTTTTCCGATCCGTGGCCGAAAACGAGAAATGCTAAAAGAAGACTAACGCATGAAACGTTTTTAAAGCTGTATGAAGAAGTACTTGCTGAAGGTGGGGAAATTCACTTCAAAACAGATAATCGTCTGTTGTTCGAATACTCACTTGTCTCAATGTCGGAGTACGGCATGAAGCTAGGCTATGTATCGCTTGATTTGCATGCAGAAATGCCTGAAGATAATATTATGACGGAATATGAAGAGAAATTTTCTGCAAAAGGACACCCGATATACAGGCTTGAATCTCAATTTACTAATTCATAATCGTATTAGACAAGGGAATGGGAGGATGTTTCTGTGGATACATATACATTTCATGATATGACGTTGAGGTGGCTAGATGGTAGTGGGAATTTTCTAGACGGCGGGACGATGTTTGGAGTTGTTCCAAAAGCACTTTGGTCAAGGCGATACGAAGCTGATGAACAAAATCGTATCAAGATGAGAAACGATCCGATTTTTATTCAGTATGAAGGTAAAAATATATTGATCGACACGGGGCATGGAAAAGGAAAACTCAGTGAGAAAATGATGAAAAATCTGGGCATTGTTGAAGAGGCAAAGGTTGAGGGGAACCTTGCTGAGCTGAGTTTATCACCGGAAGACATTGATATTATTCTTATGACACACATGCATAATGACCATGCAGCGGGTTTGACAGAATGGCGTGAAGGGAATCTTGTTTCTGTTTTCCCGAACGCTGAAATTTACGTTTCACAAACCGAATGGGATGAAATGCGTAATCCGAATATCCGATCCAGGAATACATACTTAAAAGAAAACTGGGAGCCTGTTCAGCTACAGGTGAAGACTTTCGAGGGAAGCATTACGATCATGCCGGGAATTGAAATGATCCATACAGGCGGTCATAGCGATGGTCATAGCGTTATCAAATTGACTCAGAATGACGAAACGATTCTCCATATGGCTGATATTATGCCTACACAAGCACATAGTAACCCGTTGTGGGTTCTGGCTTTTGATGATTACCCGATGACGTCAATTTTTGCTAAAGAAAAGTTGATGAAAGAGGCACTTGCAGGTGGATATAGATTCACATTTTACCATGATGCTTATTATCGACTTGTTAAATGGGATGCAAGTGGCAAAGAAATCATAGAATCCGTTAAGGTTACTATTTAATAAAAAACCGTCACAATTCCAGTGGAATCCGGAATTGTGACGGTTTTTTAAAAGAAAAGAAAGTAAACTTTTTTTCGACTTAGAAATGTGTCTATACTTCAGGCGCCAGCCGCTTGGAGGCCCACAGGATGTGGGTCACGTAGCCATTGCCGCAGGACGCGGCGTACTTAGGCTACGTTCCTTGAAAGCAATCCAGCTATGTGGCAAAGAGCGCCACGTCGCTGGATCGACATATGCCTGTCGCGTCTAGAGGGCGCCTTGCGCTTTTCTTAGTTATGCTTTTATCAGTTCAACGACTGTACCCGTTTTTGCATCTGCTGCAAATTCGAATTGTTCCAGTTCGCCTTCTTTAATACGTGATATGCCACCGCGGTAAACATCCATAGTAATGACGTTGTTCTTGAATGGTTCAGTTTTCATGACGATCCATGAACCATCTATCGGACCTTCATTTTTAAAAGCATCTTTAATTGTGTTTAGAACAGAGTCTGCCGAAACGTTTTGATTTACTCGGTCGATAGTTTCACTGACTACAATACCAGCCGCAACACCAGTTACTACACCTGCTAGGAAATCTGTTAATTTCATTCTCATTACCCCCTATATCGGTATTTCAAACAGTGTACCACAATTTTAGTTAGCTTTGCGAAGCTAGTCTATTGAAATGATAATTCGTAATCCGAATTAAATGATGGAAAGTTTCTGAATAATCGACTACACTAATTACAGTAGGTACATACATAAAAAGTGGGAGGAACTATTCAATGCAAAAAGATACGCTTGAAATGTTTAGGACGTTGACAGAACTTCCGGGTGCTCCGGGTAATGAACACGCGGTACGTAGATATATGCGTGGAGAACTTGGAAAGTACTCTGATGAATTGATCCAAGATAACCTAGGTGGTATTTTTGGCGTTAGAAAAGGGCCTGAAGATGGCCCACGTATAATGGTTGCGGGTCATATGGATGAAGTTGGATTTATGGTTAGTCAAATTACGGATAACGGAATGATTCGTTTCCAACCACTTGGCGGATGGTGGAGCCAAGTACTACTAGCGCAGCGCGTTGAAATTATTACGGATAGCGGTCCAATTATCGGTGTCATTGGTTCGATTCCACCACATCTACTAAGCGATGGAGTGCGCAATAAACCAATGGATATAAAAAACATGCTTATCGATATTGGTGCAGACGATAAAGAAGATGCTAAGAAAATCGGCATTCGTCCGGGTCAGCAAATTGTTCCAGTTAGCCCGTTCACTCCAATGGCGAATGACAAAAAAATACTTGCTAAAGCTTGGGATAATCGCTACGGCTGCGGACTTGCAATCGAATTATTAAAAGAAGTGCATGGCGAAAAATTGCCGAATAACTTGTACTCCGGGGCAAATGTTCTCGAGGAAGTCGGACTTCGTGGTGCTGCGGCAGCTGCAACGATGATCAATCCGGATTTATTCTTTGCGCTTGATGCAAGTCCAGCAAATGATGCCACAGGTGACAAAAATGAATTCGGTCAACTTGGAAAAGGGACATTACTCCGGATTTTTGACCGTTCGATGATAACTCACCGCGGTATGCGCGAATTTATCCTTGATATGGCAGAAACACATAATATTCCTTATCAGTACTTCATCTCACAGGGGGGGACAGATGCAGGACGGGTCCATACGTCGAATGAAGGCGTTCCTAGTGCGGTCATTGGTATTTGTTCACGATACATTCATACATCGGGATCTATCATCCACACGGACGACTACGCAGCAGCGAAAGAGCTTCTTGTGAAGCTTGTTAAGGCATGTGATAAGACAACAGTAGAAACGATTAAAAGTAACGTATAATCTGAAATCCGTCCTTACGCTGTTAAATGGCGTAAAGGACGGTTTTCTATTTGGAGGAATGGAGGAGAATACGAATGGAATTTATGATAGGATCTACGAACCGCGCAAAAGTGAAAGCAGTCAAAGAAGTTTTGGCAATTCATTTTCCGCAGGCACTTCTTGTTGAGACCGAAGTAGGGTCAGGTGTTTCAGACCAACCTTTTGGTGATGATGAAACTAGGCTTGGTGCTATTAATCGTGCATTACGCGCAGCGGAATCGAAAGCGGGTGCAATCGGAATCGGACTAGAAGGCGGCGTCCGAATTCTTGAGGGACAAATGTTTCTATGTAACTGGGGTGCGTTGACACTGCCTGACGGGACAAGGTTCACGGCGGGGGGCGCACAGATTCCATTACCGAAAGAAATTGCAGATGAGTTGATGGCGGGGAAAGAACTGGGACCAGTTGTTGATACTTATTTCAAATCGAGTGGTATCCGGATGAAAGAAGGGGCTATCGGTATGCTGACTGCGAACGCGGTGAAACGTGATGAGTTATTCGTACATATTTTACAGCTCTTGATAGGACAATATAAATACTATCTGCAATCTCAGTAAATCTCGACGTGCTTGGTTACAACGTGTTTTGGTTGCAACTAATCCGTAACAACATTAAAATGATAAACAGTGTTTAAATTAATGATTGGGGGAAATCGAATGTTCCGAAAATGGAAATTCATATTCCTGATGACGATATCTGTATTAGCGCTTGTAGCATGTGGAAAATCGCTAGACGAAAAAGCAACTTCGGGAGTCGAAGCGGCTAGAGAAGCATTTCATTCGAACGATAAAAATCGAACAGAAGAAATTGACGGCATTAAACTATATCTACCTGCTGGATTTAAGGTGAATGATAAGTCAGATGCACAAAATATCGTCTTTACAAAAAACGGAGAAACATTCATCCTCTTTGTCAATCCCAATGAAACAAGTGACAGTAAACTGTTTTATGATTTGCTTCTTACTGATAAAAGTAAAGAAATTGTCGAGCAAGCAACATTTACGGATGAAGGCACATTCGGTTTTGTGGCGGTAGTCAAAAGCGGCAATGATGATGTTGAGCTAATTACGAGTGTTGGTGGATCAAAAATGACGACTATGACGAAAAAAGGAAACATCGAAGAAAACCTAGCAAGAATGATGGAAATCGTGCGTTCTATTAATCAAGAGTAGAAGCGCTTTTCTGGAAAACGATAAAAAGGTATAAGTTTTTCGACACGCAATGGTGTCTAGGCTCAAGGCGCCAGCCCCTCAAGTCTGAAGCGCTTTTTAGGGCTAAACGGCGCCTTAAGTAATTCATATGAATGGAGGAAATAAGTAGATGAATTCTGCACAGCTTGTTGAACTATTAAAAGAGCATCTTCCATCTGAACATTTCACTTGGCGGTTTGACCGGAAAACGGATAAGGTTCGTCTAGAGCATTCGGTTCTAAAAAAAGGGATGGATATTTCGCTTCCTGAAATTCTTGTGAAATACGAGCAGAAAAAAGAGGCAGCCATAAAAGAAATAGTTTATACAATCGGTGAGACGTTTAAAGCAATGGAAAAAGAACAATTGATAGGTTTCTCTGATAGTACGATTATATATCCTGTAATCAGGTCTTCATCATTTCCGAAAGAATCTGCAGTAGGACATCGTTTTCTTATGAAAGAACATACGGCTGAAACGTGTATCTATTATGCACTTGACCTTGGAACGACCTATCGGTTAATTGATGAAAGTATGCTGGAGTCCCTCCGCATGACTGAAGCGGAGATAACAGAGTCTGCATTATTCCGTTTAAGGGCATTACCGACTGCGATGAAGAAGGATGAAGTCTCGGGTAATATCTATTACTTTATCAATAATAATGACGGTTATGATGCTAGCAGAATATTGAACAGTGCTTTTCTAAAAGAGATGGAAGCGAAAGTTGAAGGTCATATGACTGTTTCTGTTCCACACCAAGATGTACTAATTATTGGTGATATCCGGAACGATACAGGGTACGATGTGCTTGCGCAAATGGCTATGCACTTCTTTACTACTGGCACTGTACCGGTTACATCTTTGTCATTCATCTACGAAGATGGAAATCTTGAACCAATCTTCATCATGGCTAAAAATCGTTTGGCAAGAAGGGAAGGAAAGAAAAAATGAATATATTTTATAACTTAAATGGTGTTGGAGATGTGTTGCTTGTGCAGCTTGCACTTACACGTCCGGAAGCTATTGCAACGAAGTCGCAAGGGGATGTTACGTTAATCCATGACGAGGCTACTGGAGAATTAGCTGCATTTAATCTATTTAACGCATCATCTTACGTGGAAAATGAAGCGGTCGGGGAAGTTGAGTTGACTGAGGCTGTGGCGAGTCAATTGCAAGATGCACTTCTGAAGAATGGCGTAGAGATTAAACTTGATGTAGATTTCACACCGAAGTTTGTTGTAGGACATATTTTGACAAAAGAAAAACACCCGAACGCTGATAAGTTAAGTGTTTGTACAGTAGATGTCGGCAGTGAAACAGTCCAAATTGTCTGTGGTGCACCGAACGTGGATGCGGGACAAAAGGTTGTTGTTGCAAAAGTTGGAGCTGTTATGCCATCTGGAATGATCATTCGCGATGCAGAACTACGTGGGGTTCCATCGGCTGGAATGATTTGCTCAGCTAAAGAACTAGGTTTGCCTGACGCGCCTGAAGAAAAAGGGATTTTAGTACTAGATAACAATGCCGTAACTGGTGAAATTTTCACTAAGTAAGAGCGTAAAAAAACGTACCGATAAGGTACGTTTTTTTGATTTCATAAATTGATTTGATTTTGTCGTGTCAGTACTGTTAAAATAGAGTGATTGACATGGAAAGAGTGATAGTCTTGAGTTGGTTTAAAACAATAGTAGACCGGTTATTTGGACCGGATGAAGACAATAATAAAGTGGAACCGAAATATGTAGAAACAGAAATTGATGAATCATTAAATAAAATTGAAACAAAGAACAGTACATCATTTCGCTTTCCGATTATCTCAGATGCAGAAATATATGGTTGGGATGATGAATCTGTTATTGAAGTTGATTATCCAAAAGTCCCGTCCAAAAATGACGATATGGACGATAATTATGAAACGAAACCGCTTTCTGAAAATGCTAAATGGCCTAGTGATAAGAGAACTGTCAATATCTTCAGGGCTGAATCTTTACTGAAATATGGCGTGGAAGAGAAAGAGAAAGAGAAAGAGAAAAGAAGTTCTTTATCCTCCACAAAAAAGGCTCTTCGGGAGGAACTTCCACCGAAAGTGAATGTAACGATACAAAAGCGTTCTAGTAAACCATTTACACCGACCGCAGTACCTTCGCCGGTTCATGGATTTATTAATCCGAAGAGAGAAGCAGCGACACCTTTGAAAGTGGAAGAAGTGAAGTTGCAACCATTGGAAGAAAAGGAAGTTGTCACAAAAAGACAGCTTACACAGCCAGGTGATTCTTCTCCTGAAAACGAGAAGGCGATTAGTATACCAATTTTAAACGCGGAATTTGTGGTTGGAAATGACAGCAGTAAAGTCACTTCTAGTGAGATAGAGCCGCTAAACATTGAAGATTACGAAATCGAATCGACAGTAATTGAGGACGCAGAGACAGTAGTCGTGCCTCATCCTTTAGAGCCTTCTAAGGATGAAGTTTTTGCAATTGAATCGGTAGTGGTTGAAGAGGATTTCAAGGGAATTATTTTGGATGAAATGGAACATACTAAGGATGCGTTACCTGATGCTGAGAAAGGTGTAGAGCCTTCTCCTGCGATACCTGAATTGGTAGAAGAACAAATTTCAGAAACAAGAAAAGAACGGACTGTACCATTTAATGTATTGATGTTAAAGTCCGATAAAGAGAAACTTAAAGCAGTAGTGTCTTCAATCCCCCAAGTACCAATTGAAAACACAAAAGTTAGTATATCTAAGCCGATAAGTACGAAACCTTTGGTCGACGTTTTAGAAGAAGTTTTCGTAGAGTCGAAAGAAATAGTTGATGAAATCTTAGAAGAAGATGAAGAACCCTATTATGCTTTCCCGTCACTGGATTATCTAATTCCACCTGAATCGCAAATCGAAGATACAGAGTGGCTGGAATCGCAATCTGAAAAACTTGAAGAAGCATTGTCGCACTTCGCGGTTAAAGCGACCGTTATCGAAGCGATGCAAGGTCCGACAGTCACTCGTTTTGAACTGACTGTCGGAGTAGGAACTAAAGTGAGTAAAGTACGAAATTTAACAGATGACTTGAAATTGGCACTGGCAGCCGAAGATATTCGTATCCAAGCACCCATTCCTGGAAAAAGTTCCATTGGAATTGAAATTCCCAATCGGAAGACGAGACCTGTTCGGATATCCGAAGTTATTGCAACGGAGCAGTTCAGGGCTTCTACGTCCCCGCTTGAAGCTGTGCTTGGATTAAGCCTGACTGGAACACCAGTAACCTTAGATCTTCGCAAGATGCCACATGGTATGATTGCTGGGGCTACGGGTTCGGGTAAATCCGTCTGCATTAACTCGATTTTGGTCAGCTTGCTTTACAAAGCTGCACCAACCGATTTGAAAATGATGCTGATTGACCCTAAAATGGTTGAACTTGCACCATTCAACGGCATACCACATCTAATCAGTCCTGTGATTACGGACGTCAAAGCTGCAACTGCTGCATTAAAATGGGCAGTGGCGGAAATGGAGAGACGTTACGAGCTGCTTGCTCATGCAGGTGTGAGGGATATCGAGCGTTACAATAAAGCGGTTGTAGAAAGTCGTCGCTTCTCTTTGAAGATGCCTTATCTTCTAATAGTCATTGACGAACTTGCTGATTTAATGATGATGGCGCCTGCGGATGTCGAAGTGTCAATTAGTCGAATTGCACAAAAAGCACGTGCTTGCGGTATTCACTTGATCATCGCGACACAGCGTCCTTCTGTCGATGTTATTACAGGTACAATCAAAGCGAATATCCCAACACGAATCGCATTTTCAGTTTCATCACAAATCGATTCTAGAACAATAATCGATTCCCCTGGAGCAGAAAGGCTACTTGGGAAAGGTGACATGCTTTACATTGGAAATGGACAATCTTCTGGCGTCAGACTACAAGGTACATTTGTCACGGATGAGGAAATAGAGCGTATAATAGAACACGTTCGGAATGAGGCAACACCAAATTATTTATTTGGCCAAGAAGACCTTCTTGCAAGTAGTATTGAAGAAGAAGGAGCCGATCCACTTTATGAAGAAGCTTGTCTCTTTATCCATGAAACAGGCAGTGCATCAACGTCTCTGTTACAACGTAATTTTAGTATCGGATACAATCGAGCCGCCAAACTAATGGACCGAATGGAGAAAAGTGGATTCATCTCAGGGCCGCGGGGGAGTAAGGCACGTGATGTCTTTTTAACGGAAAGTGATCTCGATCGACTTGCAGATCGTATGGAATACTAACTAGCCTAGCAATGCAAAGTGTAAATCAAAATGCTTAAATAACAAATGTAGTGAGAAAAAATTAATGATATTTATTAAGGGGAACAGAAATGATCCCGGGAGGTTGCATTATGACGTTGTTCCATTTTACTGGCATTAAGGGCGCTGGAATGAGTTCGCTCGCCCAAATACTTCACGATTCTGAGAATGAAGTACAAGGTTCAGATGTGGAGAAATGGTTCTTCACTGAAGATCCGCTCCATGAAAGAAAAATAACTGTTTTGAAATTTGATGAAAACAATATTAAATCAGATATGACAGTTATCGCAGGAAATGCTTTTCCTGACAGTCATCCAGAACTTATAAGGGCTAAGGAACTTGGCCTCGAAATTATTCGATACCATGACTTTTTAGGAAAGTATATGGAGAAATTCATATCTGTCGGAGTGACGGGCTCACATGGTAAAACGTCGACTACTGGCTTGCTTGCTCATGTGTTATCTGGACATTCACCAACTTCATATTTAATTGGAGATGGTACGGGTAGTGGTCCTGCAGATAGCGAGTACTTCGTATTCGAAGCTTGCGAATATAAACGACATTTCCTGGCATACGAACCCGACTATGCGATTATGACGAATATCGATTTTGATCATCCTGATTATTTTAAGGATCTAGCGGATGTGATGGACGCATTTGGTGAAATGGCACTCCGAGTGAAGAAAGCCTTAATTGCCTGCGGTGATGATAGACACTTGCAAAAGATTCAGGCTAACGTTCCAGTACTCTATTATGGATTTGAAGAATCGAATGATTTTGCTGCGAAAAACATCATCAAAACTGTGGAAGGTTCGACCTTCGATGTTTTTGTAAGGAACGAATTTTATCATAAATTTACAATACCGCTGGCTGGGGATCATGCAATCTTGAATTCCTTAGGTGTGATTGTACTCTGTCATTATGAAGGAGTAATAGCATCCACTATCCAAGAAAGACTGTCCACTTTTCATGGTGTTAAAAGAAGGTTCACAGTACTAGAAATCGCGGATCGAATTATTGTGGATGATTATGCCCATCACCCTACTGAAATTCAGGCGACATTGCAATCAGCGCAACAGAAATATCCTGAACGTGAAATTGTTGCGATATTTCAACCGCATACATTTACGCGGACCGCTGCTCTTCTAGATGAATTTGCAGAAAGTCTTTCAACTGCCGACCATGTCTATTTATGCGATATATTCGGGTCGGCACGCGAAAAGGTAGGTAATTTAACCATTAATGACCTGGTTGATAAAATTCCGGGTGCAAAACATCTGGATCTTGATGATAATAAATCACTTGAATCTCATGGAAACGCAGTCTACCTCTTCATGGGTGCAGGCGATGTTCAGAAATACATGAGCGCATTCAAGTCTTATCTTGATAGAGAAGAAACAGTTTAACAGTACACAGTTTTTTCCCTATTGCAATTAAAAAACAGCTTGACCCTGGATCGGGTAAAAGTAACATGATCCAGAGTTAGCTGTTTTTGTTTTGGGAATGAAAAAATCACGAAAAAATAAAATGTTTTCTAATTTTGTGAAGGGAATTGAGGATTGATGTCGAAGAGGTAATAAGAGGAATAACGTTTATTTTACTCTTGAAAAGGGTAGACAATATTATATGAGTATTTGAAGGAGGCAGTACCGTGGTAAATTTACTGTACATAGCGGCAATTGTCGCTGCAATCGCATTTTTGATTTTATGCATTAGTTTGGCGAAGACCCTATCTTCATTGAAGAAGACATTACAAAGTGTATCTGGAACAATGGAGGGGCTGACGACTCAACTTGAAGGGGTAACAACGGAAACAACAGAACTTCTTCATAAAACAAATCAACTTGCCGAAGACATTCAGCAGAAAGCCGAAAAATTGAACACTGTTGTCGATGCAGTTAAAGGCGTCGGGGAGTCTGTCACAGTACTCAATTCCTCTGTTCGAAGGGTTTCCAGCAATATCGCTACAGAAGCAGAACGAAATAGTGACAAGATTGCGCAAATCATTCAATGGAGCAATGTGGTTATCGACATTATGAGCAAAGTAAAGGAACGGAAGACGGGTAAGACGAGCACGAAAGGGTGGACTGCTTACAAGCCAGTACCAGGCCAAAAGAGATTGCCTAGCCCGAATAAAGGCTTATAAATAGGACCCAAATTTCAATATATATATAGTTTGAAAAAATAGGAGGAATCGGATATGAGTGAAGAAAAAAAAGTGAAATCAACTAATAATGACCCACAATACAATCAAGGTGGCCAAGGTTATGAAAATGCGTATGGTCAACCATCATACCTACCGGCAAATTATGATTATAACAAGGACTATACAGATTCTTTCTATGATGAAAATGAAGGTTCAGGAGCGGGAAGCTTCTTAATGGGTGCACTTGTCGGAGGAGTTATCGGAGCAGCTGCAGCACTATTCTTGGCACCAAAAACGGGTAGTGAAATGCGAGGGAATCTTACGACTCAAGCAACTCAACTGAAAGATAAGAGTATTGAAATCAGTTCTGTTGCGAAGGGAAAAGCAACAGAGTTAACTTCGGTCGCAAAAGAAAAAACGGGTGAATTATCGAAAACAATCCAAGAACAATCTGGACAATTTGTCGATAAAGTGAAATCGATGAAATCGAAAACATCTATGCCGATGGATGATGGAACAGCATCTTCAGAAGGTGAAGAGTCTATTGATTTCGTTGATACAGCAAATTCCAAAATTGAAAATGCTATCGAAGCTGGAGAAGAAAGTATGACAGCTACTGCTGAAGCATTAAAATCGGCAGTTGTGGGAAAGACTAATAATGCTGGGGAAGCTACAACTGGCAATAGTGATGTGTCTTAAGGTGACGGTGAGAACCTTGGTAAAGATAAAATAACGATTCAAAACTACGTGTCAGACATTCTTGAGAAGTGAGAAAATGATATGTTAAAAGTCCATCTACTCAAATTCGAGTAGATGGACTTTTTTTAAGTAAAACTGATTTCAAGTCTATCGCCGCCAAAAATAGCATCGTTGAATCCGATTGCTGTCCCGTTTCGAAGTAATTTATAATTACTAGATGGGTTTTCGGGCAAACTATAATCTGTAAATGCGAAGATGTCGCCAAAAATAATAGGGCTTTCACTTAGTGTTACAAAATTGAGGCGGTCACCAGGTTTAACAATGGCAGACACTTCCGTATCATGACCGTTCAGCGTAAAAGTAAGTCGTGGTTTTCGAATTGTGACGGCTTCATTGTTAAATAGTACCGATAGTATATCGAACGCCTTTTTACCCATCTCAGCTATAACTTCATCTATGGTAGGGCTGGGCGGTTTTTTAGTTGTAATCCGGTCTCCATCTTTGATTACGTGCGTAGGCTGCACCGCAGTACCCATAATGAAGAACTCGATGTTCTTTTTTTTCAAGGTGACCTTTTTTTGATTGATGGATACTGTGTAAGTATTGTCAATTAACTGGCCATTTTGATGTGTTTTTTCAAACGCTGCTGCGACTGTTCTGGTATGTGTAACTGTAATTTTATCACGGTCTTGGATGGATGTATGGATGCTTTTGAGAACTCCATTAATGTGAATAAGGGGTTCCAATAGCACTGCAACTCCGTCCATGGTGGCACTGATGGCCATCATATCCTCGACAAGGTCATGTACAGTTGCGATTGCGTTAGTTCCATCACTGCCTGGAAGTAAGTCGATAGTATCCCCGTTTTTAATGTAGTCTTTCGTGCTCGCTTTTACCCCATTCAATAGGATTGTTGAGGGTGTACCATGTTCGCCGGGTATAATGATATCCTTGTCATTTACTGTTATTGTCATTCCAAGTCCAGGCATGCCGTATAGTTGGCGGGCTTTAATATTTGCGGCAAGAAGTGCATCGCTAACGGTCATTTCTTTTAATTCGAATAGGCGTAGCACCTTGTCATTTACAGATACGGACATATAGTGAATCGGTGCTCTTCTTGCTGCGATAGCGATACCGATTGGTGTGACGAGTTCTGGTGATGAAATAATTCCAGGTTCTAATGTAACTCCCGTGAGAGCATCCAATCCCCGAATACCTACCCTGTTTTCAGGAAGTCCTAAGCATACACTAATTTCTTTTGTCAGCCCGGGAGTTAAACTTCCACCACCAACAACCATGACCGCTTTAGGGGGAACTCCATTGTTCAAGCGCTTGATTTCATCTGAAATTGACTTTGCCAGTCGGTCTACAGCAGGTTTAATAATAACGGTTACATCCCTTGATGCAACATTTTCTTCAAAGCCTAGAATGTCCGTCATGACAATTGTATCTTCTGTTGTAATACTTCTTTTGGCAGTTTCAGCAAGCGGGAAATCAAGGAGATAATGGTTGCTGAGTGCTTCTGTAATTTCATCACCTGCAAGTGGTACCATGCCGTAAGCCACAACGGTGTTGTTATCGGTAATAGCTATATCCGATGTCCCTGCACCTATATCGACAAGCGCGACGTTTAGGCGTCTCATGGATGGTGGGATTAGGACATTGATAGCTGCAATCGGTTCCAGTGTCAGGGCTTCCATTTCGAGTCCTGCACGTTTGAGCGCCGAAAGAAGTGATTCGACAACGACTCGAGGAAGGAATGTCGCGATGACGTCAACAGAAGCAGATCGTCCTGCCTGTTCTATTAAGCTGCCTATTTCATCACCTTCAAGTTTGTAGTAAAGAACGGAATAACCAACACAATAATAATAATCGTCTTTTGTAACCGTATCGGAGGACAGCAGTTTTTGCTGGGCTTGTTGGACTGCTGCAAGTTCTAAATGATTGACGTCTTCAACAGAAATGAGGGACCTTTCTGAAATGTCGATAGCCATTGAACCTTCTGATGTTTTTAGGGCACGGCCCGCGGCAGCAACGCTGACTCGTTTCAAGGGACCATGCTTTTCCTCAAGTATTTCTTTGATTTCTGAAATAACGCTTGCAACACTTAAAATATTATGTATTTGTCCGTCAATCATTGAACGTTCTTTATGTTCAATCGAAACAAGATCTGCAACGTGAAAAATACCGTTGTCTTCAATCAGGATGATTCCGACGACCGAACGCGTCCCGATGTCGAGTGCAAATAGTGTAGTAGGCAGAATTATTCATCCTTTCTGTCGATAAATGTCCAGTATTAAAAAGAATAAGTAGAAATAACGTGACTTTTCAAATAGTCTTCTTTATACTTAGGTCTATTATCAAAAATGTAACATATATTCTTCTCTACTGAAAGAGAATTATATATACGGGGAGGAGACGGACAGATGAGACAAAATGATTTAGATGAATTGCGCGGCCGTGTAAACGAGCTGAATGTTAAAGTTTTGGATCTTATTAACGAAAGAACAACTGTAGTCCAAGAAATTGGTAAAGTAAAAGAGAAGCAGGGTGTTAATCGGTATGATCCGATTCGCGAACGTGAAATGCTTAATTTCCTAAAAGAATCTAACAATGGTCCGTTACCTAACGGCGTTCTTGAACAGATTTTTAAAGGAATATTCATGTCTGCACTTGAAATACAAGAAGACGATCAACGCAATGCTTTGCTTGTATCCCGTAAGAGAAAAGCCGAAGATACAATTGTGGACATTAATGGCCATAAAATTGGGGACGGAACTCCGTCATTCATTTATGGTCCATGTGCAGTCGAATCGTATGAGCAGGTTTTAGCTGTTGCATTGTCCATCAAAGCAAAAGGGTTAACGATGATAAGAGGCGGAGCTTACAAACCACGTACATCACCGTATGATTTCCAAGGTCTTGGCCTTGAAGGGTTGAAAATTCTTAAACGTGTTGCTGATGAAACGGGTCTTTCAGTTGTTACGGAGATCATTACGCCGTCACATCTTGAAGAAGCGCTTGAGTATATCGACGTTGTTCAAATCGGTGCACGTAACATGCAAAACTTTGAATTGCTGAAAGAGGCTGGAATGATTAATAAACCAGTTCTTCTAAAACGTGGACTTGCAGCGACAATCGATGAATTCATTCATGCAGCTGAATATATACTTTCTAAAGGTAATAGCCAGATCATCCTTTGTGAACGTGGTATCCGTACATATGAACGGGCAACTCGCAACACATTAGATATCTCTGCCGTTCCAATCTTGAAGCAGGAGACGCATCTTCCGGTCTTCGTTGACGTAACTCACTCTACAGGTAGAAAAGATTTGTTACTGCCTACAGCGAAAGCTGCGATAGCAGTTGGTGCAGATGGCGTAATGGCTGAAGTGCACCCAGATCCAGCTGTTGCATTATCCGATTCTGCACAACAGATGGATCTGCAACAATTTGATGAATTTTATGAAGCCATTAACCAATTCATGAACACACATACAACAATCTCATGAGTAGACGCCGGGCCTATAATGGTTCCGGCGTTTTGATTACATAGGGTATAATGAGTATATATATATAGAAGGAGGGATTTTAATGGCTATAACGATTTATGACGTAGCCAGGGAGGCCAATGTTTCAATGGCAACGGTCTCCCGTGTCGTTAACGGCAATCAAAATGTAAAACCTGCAACGAGAAAGAAAGTTCTCGACTGCATTGAACGACTTGGCTATAGACCAAATGCTGTTGCAAGGGGTCTCGCTAGTAAGAAGACGACAACAATCGGAGTCATCGTTCCTGATATCTCGAAAAGTTTCTACTCTGAGCTTTCCCGTGGAATAGCGGACGTTGCAACGATGTACGAATACAATATGATTCTGTCGAACTCCGATGAGAGCACGGATCGAGAAGTAGAATTGATAGAAGACCATCTTGGTAAACAAGTGGACGGGCTTATTTTTATGAGTGATTCAATTTCTGATGAAGTGCGTGCCGAAATGTCGACAGCGAATGTACCAATCGTTTTGGCTGGAACGTTGGATGTGGAAAAACAGTTAGCAACGGTGAATATTGATTATGAAGAAGCTGCTTATGTAGCGGTCAATAAATTAATTCAAAATGGTCATACGAAAATCGTTTTTGTTTCGGGGCCATTTACAAGAGATATCAACCGTATCGGTAAAAAAGCGGGTTATATGAGAGCCCTCCAGGATGCGGATATTCCAGTTGATGAGCAGTTCGTCATTGAAATGGAAGATACGTACGATGGTGCATATGAAGGTTGGAAACAAATTCGTGGATTGCAGGGGCAACCAACTGCCGTTATTGCAGGAAGCGATGCGATTGCTGTCGGTCTGTTAAATGCAATTCGGGATGGCGGATTATCTGTACCTGAAGATTACGAACTCATCTGTTTTGAACATTCCATATTGGCAAGGGTAGTAAGACCGCAACTTACTTCGATTGTCGTTCCGCTTTATGATTTAGGCGCAGTGTCAATGCGTTTGTTGACGAAGTTGATGAACGGGGAAGAGGTTGAAGAACAACAAGTCATTTTACCTTTCCGACTTGAAGACCGTAATTCTATGAAATAAGAAAAGAGAAAGGCGCCGTTTAGACGCGGCAGGCATAAGTCGATCCAGCGACGTGGTGCCCTTTGCCACATAGCTGGATTGCTTATGACCCGAGCGGCTGGCGCCTGTAGCTAGACAATAAGAAAAGCGGAAGGCGCCGTTTAGACGCGGTAGGCATAAGTCGATCCAGCGACGTGGTGCCCTTTGCCACATAGCTGGATTGCTTATGACCCGAGCGGCTGGCGCCTGTAGCTAGACACTATTATAAGTTAAAAAACGTATACTTTCTGATCATTTGAAAAAAGAGCAATCCTATCAAGCGGTTATCCGGCTGAAGGGGATTGCTCTTTTTGAGGAATAATATTGCTATTTGTCACGTCTGTTGAATAATCAAAAGTAACCAGCAAATAACTTGATCACACACTGGGGGTTACGTGTCTAGTTGCATTTGAATTGCTTTGGATTGAATGACCTCTATTACGATTTCCGAGATGTATGGATGCGTAGTGATGCGACAAAGTCGCATCACTATGCATTCTTTTCGGTAATCGTATGGTAGTCCTTCATCCGTCGTTCTCCAAATGCATAAGTACACGTAGTCCATTTGGAGCTTTTTTGGACGAAAGAATAGCTGGCTTCTTAACTAGAGAAAAGCCGCCAAAGATGCAATTTTGGCGGCTGAAACTTTCTCTATGGTTTTCTCTTTTTTTATTAAAGAAGTGTCACTTTCTAGTACGCATCACATGATTACATGCCTACTCTTTGCTAGGAGTAAGCAAGGAACGCATTATACAATGTGCAAGGGTGCCCGAAATTGTATCTTCGGGCGCTTACTCTCACTAAAGAATGTCATCTATTCTTTTCTTTCAAAGCAACTGCATTATTCACTTGAATAGTGTAGGTACGCGACAGGCAACTATTCGCAACAGGATTACTGAAAAAAGTTTGGCTAGAAGTGACGGAGTCACTTCTAGCCAAACTAGGCCCCCTCAGTAAATCTGTCATGAATAGTTAGCCGTAAGCGGGCCGAAAATAGTCCAGTGAAAATGAAGGATATCAAGCCCTTCTCACCGGTATTTTATTCAAACAAATGGTTAATCAGCAGACGTGGTTATTTGTCGATTTTTTCGTTGCGGATCATATGTAAGGCCCGACTAAGCATTTGCGCATTTTTCTCGGTAATTTCATCTTTTCGTGGAATAGGTTCATAGAGTGGTACAGGATCTTCCCAAGTAGGAATGAGTGTAACGGGAGACTGCTCCTGCCACGTCGATAGCCAGTCCGCGGGTAGAGGACCGGTAGGTGGAGGGACATTTTTCATCGCAAGCCAAATGTGAGCCCAAGCCCTTGGGACAACGCGCCAGATATCATATCCGCCACCACCGACGGCTATCCAGCGGCCTTCGCAATATTCTTCTGCAATTTCGCGTGCAACACGAGGAATTTCTTTATAAATATCCATTGTTCCATAAAGATGGGTCAAGGGATCGAAATAATGTGCATCTGCCCCATTTTGTGTCAAGATGACATCTGGTTTGAAAAATTCAGTCACTTCTTTCATGGCTGTTTTATAAATTGAAAGGAATGACTCATCCTCTGTGAAAGCATCTATAGGGAAATTGAAGGAAGTCCCATAGCCGGCACCATTGCCGCGTTCGGTTATACCTCCGGTTCCAGGAAACAGGTAGCGCCCAGTTTCATGGATGGATAGTGTACAGACTGTTGGATCATCATAGAAGCTCCATTGAACGCCATCTCCGTGATGGGCGTCTGTATCGATATAAAGAACGCGTGCTCCGTATTTTTCTTGTAAGTATTTTATGGCAACTGAGCTGTCATTATAGACGCAAAAACCGGAAGCACGTCCATGGAATCCGTGATGCAGACCCCCACCCAGGTTTAATGCATACTTAGAGCGTCCTTGCATCACTTCATCTACTGCAGTCAATGTACCGCCGACTAGCATGGCACTAGCTTCATGCATATTTGGAAAAATTGGCGTATCCTCTGTGCCGATACCGTAAATACTGCCAACATCCTCAGTTAGTTCACCTTTACCAGCCTTTTTTACGATATCAATAAACTTTTTGTCGTGGGCGAGAAGTAATTCCTCGTCTGTCGCCATACGAGGTGCGATGATATCGCTGTCTTGAATGGCTCCAGATTTCTTTAAAAGGTCGAGAGTTAAGAGAATTCTTTTTTGGTTGAATGGATGCGAATCTGAAAAAGAGTAGCCAAGTTGCTCTTCTGAAAAGATGAAAACGGCATCTTTTTTCATACGTCAATTCCTGGAACATTTGGCCATAGGACCTCAAATCCGCTACCCTTCAGTCCCTCAATAATTTTGAGAGGATTCATTGAATTAATCCGGATAACAAGAATCTTGTTTGCTTTGTTCTCTTTATCAGGATAGACGAGCACACTCAAAACGTTTAATTTCTGCTCGTGAAATACTTTGGATACTTCGAAAAGGATCCCGGGTGTATTCGGAACCCGTACTTCTATTTGTGAACCAGGTTGATGTGCGCCAGTCAATTCAATATATTTGTAAAGCAAATCTGTTTCGGTGATAATACCAACTAGTTTTTTGTTGGATACAATTGGCAGTGAACCTATTTTATTATCATAAAATAGTACCGCCGCTTCTTCAACAAAGTCCATTGGATGTCCGAGAATCGGATTTTTCGTCATCACGTCGGAAAGTAAAGTATCATACGGACTGTTGTCTTTTATTTCGGAAACGGAAGAGGGAACAACTTCTTTCAAGTCTCGATCCGTCACGATGCCGACTACCGTGCCATCCGCAGAAAGAATTGGCAAGTGGCGAACTTTTTTATCCCGCATGGCGTCAAGTGCATCTTTTACAGTGTTTTCTGGTGAAAGAGTTAGAACATCTTTTATCATTATTTCTTCAATTAGCATTTGATTTATCCTCCCTTCAATACATGAATCGGTTCATGAACCGTAGATTGTCAAATTGCTGGATGGTTTCTTGATTAATCCTTTTGCCAATCCGTGCCATTAGGCAATTGGCTGGATGAGAACTTATTTCAGGATCGTCAGTTGCGTAGTATTCCAAACCACCGGCATTCATCATCTTCTCCATTACTTTTCTGTACTCCCAGACGTTAAGCTTTGTACCCTTCAAATCCCAGTGCCAGTAATATTCAGTCGTAAGAATAATATAATCTTCCATTGCATCATCCATCATGGAAACGCGTAAAAGTGATTTACCAACTCCGCCGGCCCTGAACTTTGGAATAACTTCAATTGCCCCGAGTTCGATTAATTTTTCTATATTCCCTTGCGACCATCGCTCCAGAGGATCGGGATACAAATAAGTTACGTAGCCCACAATTTCATTCGAATCGCGAACGATTAAAATACGACCTTCTGGGAGTCCTGCAATTTCAATGAGTGCCTTGTGTTGTTGTGCAGGAGGTCTGAATGCAATAAGATCCTCGTGGAAGTCAAGGCTAGCAAGGTAATCTGCAGTAATGGGCCCCTCGATAACAATGTCTCCATTCTTATGTTTTATCTCCATCGCGTTATATGTTTTTATATGTTCCAATATGATCACCTCCGTATTTGATATAAACCTACTATCTAGTATACAACAATATCAATAAATAAAAGCTAGTTGATTTCTACAAATTTAAAACTGTTGGAAAAATAAAATTAATTAGACAACTAGGTTTGGATTGAGGTAGAATGATATTTATATTGTAATAATGAAAGGGTGAAGTAAATTGGTAATGAAAACGTTGCCCGCAGTTAAGGGGGATTATCAGTTAGCAGATTATGATCGTATGGCCGCAGAATTCAAATGGGCAGATGCAGAGAAAGAATTCAGCTGGTTTGAAAGTGGACTCATAAATATTGCCCATGAAGCGGTAGACCGCCATGCGGATTCCTATCGAAAAAACAAGGTTGCACTTTATTATAAAGATGCGAATCGCAAAGAAACCTATACGTATAACGAAATGAAAAAGATGTCTAATAAAGCTGCAAACGTATTGCGCAATCAGTCGCCGCTAGAAAAAGGTGACCGGATTTTCATCTTTATGCCACGCTCACCGGAATTGTATTTTGCACTCCTCGGCGCGTTGAAGCTGGGTGCTATCGTCGGACCGTTGTTCGAAGCATTTATGGAAGGTGCTGTCTATGACAGACTGTCTGATAGTGAAGCGACTTCAATCATCACGACACCTGAACTTCTTGAACGGGTACCTGTCGATAAATTACCACACCTGAAGACAATCTTTATTGTAGGAGAAAATGTAGTAGAAGAAGGTCTTATCGTCGACTTTAACAAGCATATGAAAGATGCTTCGCAGTACTTTCAAGTTGAATGGATGGACAGAGAAGACCCAACTCTTCTGCATTACACTTCAGGTTCAACTGGAAAACCTAAAGGCGTCGTCCATGTACAGGAAGCGATGGTGCAGCAACTGCAGACAACGCGGTGGGTACTGGATCTAAAAGACGAGGACATCTTCTGGTGTACCGCGGATCCAGGTTGGGTGACAGGCACGGCTTATGGTATTTTCGGACCGATGCTTGCCGGGGCGACTAGCCTGATTCTTGGCGGCAGATTTTCGGCAGATGCCTGGTATGGGGCGATTGAGGAATATGGTGTCACGGTTTGGTATAGTGCGCCAACTGCATTCCGAATGCTTATGGGAGTTGGAGAAGGACCATTAAGCAATTTTGATCTTTCATCACTGCGTCATATTCTTTCCGTGGGTGAACCACTAAATCCAGAAGTAATCCGGTGGGGATCTGAAGCGTTTAAATTGCGTATCCATGACACATGGTGGATGACCGAAACAGGTGCGCAAACAATTTGTAATTTCGGATGTCTGCCAATTAAACCGGGATCGATGGGCAAACCAGTTCCGGGAATTGAAGCGGCCATAGTTGATGATCAAGGGAATGTATTGCCTCCAAATCATATGGGTAACTTGGCTATTAAAAAAGGCTGCCCTGCGATGATGCGACAAATTTGGAATAATCCAGAAAAATATGCATCTACCTTTATCAATGATGAGTGGTATGTTTCGGGTGACTCAGCATACATCGACGAGGACGGATATTTCTTTTTCCAAGGCCGTGTCGATGATGTGATTATGACAAGTGGAGAACGGGTAGGACCATTCGAAGTGGAAAGTAAACTTCTTGAGCATCCCGCGGTTGTTGAAGCTGGGGTTATCGGTAAACCCGATCCGGTTCGCGGCGAGATAATTAAAGCATTTGTGGCACTTCATGAAGGAATTGAGCCAACGGATGAATTAAAAGAAGATATTCGACAATTTGTTAAAAAAGGGCTGGCGGCACATGCTGCTCCGCGTGAAATTGAATTCAAAGATAAATTACCGAAAACACGAAGCGGAAAAATTATGCGTCGTGTGTTAAAGGCTTGGGAACTGAATTTGCCGACAGGTGATCTGTCTACAATGGATGACTAACGTCAAGCAACCAAGAAAAGCGGCTGGCACCTGTAGCTAGACACTATTCTAAGTCGAAAAACCTTATGCTATCTTATCTTTCAAAAAAAGAGCTTGTCCGCTATTAACAGCGGACAAGCTCTTTTTCCTATTCATCACCAGTTCCGTTATCTCCACTTGCAGGAGGGGTGGTACCACTGTTATTCCCGTCCTCGCTTGCAGGAGGTGGAGTAACAGGCGGTACGTTTTCCGTAGGAGGCGTTTCAATAACTTCCTTTTCTGGTTCCGGCGCCGCAATGGTGACTGCATTGGAGCCGTTTGAAAGTCTTCCGGTAATGTCGACAGCCTTGACTGTGTATGAGCCGGCCCCGACTGTAAAGGCGTTTGAAGAACCGTCTTTTATTGTTCCAATTTTAACATCGTTTGCATAAATGTAGTACCCAATAACATCATTGGAAGGTGAATTTCCCCAGGTAATTGTCGTTCCATTCAAAATAATAGTTATTGGTGCAGGAGCGACATCATCAGCATTAAATATAGCTCCAGACACGACATGAGATGCGAAAGCCGAGTTTGCTGGGAACAGTTTTGAAGGATCGCCTCTCCAAGGTCCGAGCATTCGGTCGATGAACACTTGGTTAACGCCTGTGCCGCCTGATGACACGAATTCGCTAGGTGTAGATGGAAGTGCAAGATACCTCGACCCTTTAACAGACACATAAGAAGAAGAGGTAATGCTATCATCCGGTTTTGTAGGTAACATCACTTTTGCGTTGAATAAATCTGTTTTAACGAGCCCTGCAGATGAACATGCAGCAGAGGGAGCGAGCCCAGAAATACCGCAGAATGATTTTTCAACGACACCGTCAGGACGACTGAATTTTGCAGAGGCTCCGACTATTTCTGGTGTTACTTCGTTCGCGGCATTCATGATACGGGCGAAAAGCATGCTTGTCCTTGTGGTAGGATGCAATGTTTGCTTTTCCAGTCCGTAATAGAGACTCCGTGTTCGGTCTTTGTATCCGAGCCAAACTCCAAGAGAAACATTTGGGTTGTATCCAACAAGCCATGCGTCACCGTAACCTTGTGTTGTTCCCGTTTTGGCAGCAAGATCTGTAGTGAATTTCATGTTTTGTGTTACTTGCGAGCCTGTACCGCCAGGTTTCAGAACATCACGTAACATATCGGTAACGATATAACTTGTTTCGGGGCTAAAGACATCAACGGGTTCAATTTCATGCTGATAGACGACATTACCATCCATATCTTCGATTTTTTCGACGATGTATGAGTCAATGAACTGCCCACCGTTTGCAAATGTTGCAAATGCATTCGTATTTTCCTCGACACTCATCCCGACCGTCATGCCTCCGTATGAAGTAGAGGGATTTACATAGTCCCCAGGAAGAAGTTTCGAGATGCCCATCTTATCGAGGAATTCGGCAGGGCGTCGATCAAGGATGTCGCGATATAATCTTGCCGTTGCCAAGTTCAATGACTTGGAGAGTGCTTCCCTTGCAGGAATGATTCCATACTCCATCGATTTAGTATAGTTGCTCGGTGACCACATAGAACCATCCGATTGTTTAATATTAAACTTAACATCAACGACGGGACTACCAGCCCCGATGACACCATACTCAATAGCTGGTGCATAAACGAGAAGTGGTTTCATAGCAGATCCGTTCTGTCTGTATGCTTGTGTAGCATGGTTAAGCGCTTCGTGTTCATGTCCACGGCCGCCGATGAAGGATAAGATTTTACCGGTGCTATTTTCAATCATAATTGCACCGACCTGGACCGGATCCTCCGCCAATTGGACCTCGCCGGAATCAGAATCTTTTACTTCGCGCGTATAGGTGAATCCGTAGTTTTTGAAATCATTACCGACTTCATTCATCTTGTCGTATAGATCTTTATTAACGGTAGAGTAAATTCTAAAGCCATCATTTTTCATTGAACGCGTCGCAAGTATCGAATACTTTTCTTTTAATTTCTCCTCTTGCTTAAGGCGTTCAGCATCGATTCCATCTTTTTCTGCGATAATTTTAGCCAGTATTTCTATCGTACGATTCTGAATTTCTTGCGTCAAATAAGGATATCTTTCATTCGCGCGCATGACGGGATCACGGAAATCTTTTGTAATATCATAGACGATTGCTTCATTGTATTGCTGTTCTGTTATATAGCCAGTTTCCTTCATCCTGAAAAGAACTGTTTTCATCCGATTAATTCCCGGCTGTAAGAATTCTTTTTCCTTCAATCCGCCACCGCTTTTAAAAGGGGTATAAGCGAAAGGGGCCTGAGGAAGTCCTGCGATAAAGGCGGCCTGCGGTAAATTCAATTTCGCCGCTTTTAAAGCGAAAATACCACCAGCTGCAGTTTCAATACCTGCGATATTTTGCCCATTTGAATTACGGCCGTATGGAATAATGTTCAAGTAGGCTTCAAGAATTTCATCTTTTGTCATGAAATGCTCGATTCTCATTGCCAGTAGCATTTCTTTCGCTTTTCGTTCATATGACACTTCGTTGGTTAAAATTTGGTTTTTAATGAGCTGTTGTGTCAGAGTCGAACCGCCAGTTTGGTTATCAGAGTTCGTTACATCCTGTAATAGTCCGCGGAAAATTGCTTTAGGAACAATGCCCTCATGTTGTTCGAAATACTCATCCTCTGTGGCGAATACCGCATCAATAACGAATGGGGATACACTTTCCAGTTTCGTCTCCTTACGTTCTAAATCAGAGTTAACTTTACCGATATAGACATTGCCAGCGAGATAAAGTTCGGACGTTTCTTCGTAGGTGAAGATTGCTTCCCGCATTTCTTGCTTAGAGCGAAGTGGTTCTTTGGCTACCAATGAAGCGAAATAGCCTGCTCCGACTGAACCGGCAAATACTACTAGTGTCAAACCTACTACGAAGAATAGAAGTAAAAGGTTCCAGGTGACGCCTGATGTGATACGCATCCCTTTAGCCCATTTCGTTTTAGTCATCGTTTCAAGTTTCTCTTCTATTAGATCAATACGATTCTTTTGATGTTTACTCACTTAAATCAACCTCCTGAAATCTTACCTATTATAGCACATTTCCATAAAATCCAATCGATAATGTTTGACAACTTTTGAATTTCGGTTAGAATTATTGATACATATACTTTCACATGTTGAATGAGTCGAAGTAGTGGTTGTGGAACCGTTTAGAGAGACAGCGGCTGGTGAAAGCTGTCCGGTAAGCCAATCATGAATTACAGCTCTGGAGTGTGACGCGTGCGCAGTGTTATTGCGTTTTGAGTGGAGAATTTTTTCTCAAGCCGGGTGGTACCGCGTTAATACGATAATTAGCGTCCTTGCATGATTTTTTTAAATCGTGTAAGGGCTTTTTTGTTGTCTAGTTATAGGCGCTATATGGCCCACTTGACGCGGTGCGTTAGTACTTAAATTACAGGAGGGGTTAGGATGAAAGAGAAATTAATGGAAGACTTAAAGTGGAGAGGGTTACTTTACCAACAGACGGATGAGGCAGGTCTTGAAGATTTGCTGAGTAAGGAGAAAATTTCTCTGTACTGCGGCGTCGATCCTACTGCTGATAGCATGCATATTGGACATATCGTTCCACTGCTTACGCTTCGCCGTTTCCAAATGCATGGACATCGTCCGATTCTACTTGTTGGCGGAGCTACGGGTATGATTGGGGATCCATCAGGTCGCGCGGAGGAAAGACAGCTACAAACGACTGAACAGATTGATAAAAACGTGGCTGGGATTAAGAAGCAGATGGAGCGGATTTTCGATTTTAGTTCTGAAAATGGCGCGCAAATGGTGAATAATAATGACTGGGTCGGTTCGATGAGTGTCATCCAGTTTTTACGTGATTACGGTAAATTGTTAGGTGTGAACTACATGCTTGCAAAAGACAATGTTGCATCACGTCTAGATAGCGGAATTTCCTTCACGGAGTTTTCGTATATGCTTATTCAAGGAATTGATTTCAACCATTTATTCAATAATTATGGTTGTAGAGTCCAAATTGGCGGATCGGATCAGTGGGGCAATATTACGACGGGACTAGAAGTGATTCGTAAAACGCATGAAGAAGAAGTAAAAGCATTCGGCATCACAATTCCACTTGTCACAAAGGCAGATGGTACGAAATTCGGTAAAAGTGCAGGCGGCTCAGTGTGGCTCGATGCAGAAAAAACATCTCCATATGAATTTTACCAATTCTGGATTAATACAGCGGATTCAGATGCCGTTAAATATATGAAAATATTCACGTTCATAGAGCGTGAAGAAATCGAAGCGTTTGAAATTACGATACAAGAAGAACCACATTTACGGAAAGCGCAACTCAGACTGGCAGAAGAAATGACACGCCTGATTCACGGCCAGGAAGCGCTTGACCAAGCAATACGTATTTCTAAAGCATTATTCAGTGGTGATTTGAAAACACTTACTGCGAATGAAATGAAAGACGCATTCAAAGACGTCCCTTCGTTTGAAATGGCGAAAGAAGTTAAAAATATCGTTGACTTTATCGTCGATTCTGGCGTGTCACCGTCAAGACGACAAGCTCGTGAAGATGTGACGAATGGTGCGATTTCATTGAACGGTGAACGGGTGACAGATACAGCATACGAGGTCAGCGCAGCAGATCGTCTGGATGATGCGTTTGCGATTGTTCGTCGCGGTAAGAAAAATTACAAAATGGTGAAATTCGTTTAATTATGGACATGAATGAAAAAGGATTCGTAGTCTGATCATCTGGCGAGAGAAAGAGATAATTGGGGAGAAAAAACAGTAGGCTGGAAAATGACATTCCATCAAGGGACCCTTGTTCCGCTGGATTGAAGAAGATTTAAAGCTAATCTGCCAGACTGTCATGGCAATACACGAAACTGTCGCGTCAAATGGCAAAACCTTCATCGAAAATTCTCGGTATAACAATAACTTCTAATAGAAAAGGCTGTTTTCCCAATCAAAAAGGGGAAAACAGCCTTTTCATTTTATACGTTTATAACCCATTCAGGTAACTGCAAATCTGCATATTCTTCTGGATGAATCATTTTTGCTAATTTTAAAGCCCCTTCAAGGAGTCTTGGGGAAGGGCGGCAATACAGTTCTTCTTCCATTACTGATAAGCGGTCACTTTTCACTGCGGCAAGGTCTCTCCAACCTGGACGTTTCAGAACGACTTCTTTTTTCACTTTATTGATTCGCACGCCGACCCATGCAAGAAGAATATAATCAGGTTCTCTATTTAGCACGTCTTCCCAGTCAGTCTGCACACTCGCGAGTTCAACATCCCGAAATTCATTCAACCCGCCGGCAATCGAGCTGATTTCTGTCAACCAGTTGATGCTACCCGGTGTGAATACCGGTTTCGGCCACCATTCCCAATATAGCCGGGGAGTTTCTTCAACGGTGGTAGCGCGTTTTTTCATCTCATTAATAAATGATAGATACTCCAATCTGATTTGCAGGGCTCGCTCTTCAATGCCACATGCTCGCCCAACGGTGAGTAAATCATCGGCGATATCATTTAAACTTTGTGGGTCCAGTATTATATGAGGAATCATACGCTTCTCAAGTTCTTCGATATTTTTTTCCATTCCGGGCACGCTCAGCGATGCAAGCACTAAGTCAGGCTCATACAATTCCAATTTATCCATATCAATCGACAAATCGGGACCGAGGCGGGGAAGGGTGTTAATGCTTTTTGGCCAATCGGAAAAATCATCAACTGCAACGAGTTGATGGATGAGTCCTAGATAGGCAAGCAGTTCCGTATTACTCGGGCAAATCGATACAAGTTTCATATAATCACCTCATAAGTCGTAGTATGTATAGTATATCACGAAAAAAAAGAGCCCTGTGAAGGACTCTTTTCCAAAGAAGCTATTAACGTGAGTAGAATTCAACGATAAGTGATTCGTTAATTTCTGCTGCAAGTTCGCTGCGCTCAGGCATGCGGACGAATTGACCGACTTTAGTATCTTTGTTGAATGTAACGTATTCAGGAACATAGTTGCTCACTTCAAGCGCTTCATTTACAGTATCAAGGTTTTGAGATTTCTCACGGAAAGAAATTTCTTGACCAGGTTTAACACTGAAAGAAGGGATGTCAACGCGTTTACCATCAACCAAGATATGGCCGTGGTTTACAAGTTGGCGTGATGCACGACGTGTGCGTGCAAGACCCATGCGGTATACAATGTTATCTAGACGAGTCTCAAGAAGAATCATGAAGTTAACACCGTGTTTACCAGGCATCTTACCAGCTTTGTTGAAAATCGTTTTGAATTGACGTTCGTTAACGCCAAACATGAAACGAAGTTTTTGTTTTTCTTGTAATTGCTTTCCGTATTCAGAAAGTTTTATGCGTTGGTTAGGACCGTGTTGTCCCGGGCCGTAAGGGCGTTTTTCGATTTCTTTTCCTGTGCCTGTAAGTGAAATCCCAAGACGACGGGAAAGTTTCCAAGATGGACCTGTATAACGAGCCATGAAAGACTCCTCCTCTATTGTTGGTTTTATTTTGTTGTAAAATAAGAACCAGATGTGTTCAATCCAAATGCCATTCTATCATCTTGCATCCTCGCCTCCGCAGCCAGGAAGTTACTCGATGCACCTTGTAAAAGGAATAGACTGGACAACCTGAAACACACAACTGCTGCAACTATTTTACACAAGTTCCATCATAACAACTATAGAAGTAAGAGTCAAGCTTCATACTTGTAAACTAAAATAAGTCAAATGGGCTATGTAAAGTAATGGTATCTATAGTACCATTGTATTATAATGGTAGTAAGACTTATTTGAATTCTATATACAGATTAGGATTGGGGTGATTGTGTGACGGATCATCAATTGACGATGCTTAAAATTAAAAGTGATTTGATGGATTTATGGACCAAAGATACTGCTTTGCAGTCGTATGAACAATGGTTTAAGGCATTGAAACTAAAACTAAATAACCATTTTTATATTGCAGAAGCGGACTATTTCATATATGCCAACAATAGTTTCGTGCCTCTTAAAGGACATAAATCTGTTTCTAAGAGGAAAGAAGCTTTAGTGTTCGATGCACTGGAAATGGGAAAAGCGTTCAGCCATGATTCTTTAATTTCGCGAGTTAAAGAGAACGGTTTTAACTATGCCGACGACTTTCTTCTATTTCAAAACTTGAAATCTGAACCGCTCGGATTGCTGGTTCTTAAATCTACTGATGAATGGAAAGCCTTTGCTGCATCGCCATTTCTACATGAGCTCGAAAAGGTAGTGAGCGACATCATTGAGATAGTAAGGGAAATGGTGTTTCTTGTAAAAGAGAAAAAAAGCTCCAGGCGTTTGTTCGGAGTCACCGAATTATTCAATTCAACGATGCAAAGTAATGTGATTTTAGATGGCGTAGTCTCTGCGATATCTAAAAACTTTCCATCATCTGAAGTGGGGCTTCTTTTATCTCATGATCAAAAAGGGATGACGCATAACTATAAGTTAATTGATTACATGAACGAAAGACAGTCTGCAATGAATGCGTTCGTATCGGGTGAATTTACAAAGGAAGTTATGCCTGAACTTTCTTGCACGCTAATCAATGCACCAATCAGAGGAAGACAAGGTATCTATGGTGTGTTGCAAATTAAAGCACCAGTTGACCTCGTTTTTTCATCGACACAGAAAAATTTTGTCAGTATGGTAGTAAATACTGCAGGAAGTGCGCTAGAAAAAGCAATTCTACATGATCAATCCCACCGTGTTATCGAAGATTTACAACTTGTCAATGAAACGTCAAAAAAATTGAATAGCAATATGCATTTTGGAGAAATGACAGCATTTTTGAAACAGCAATTGCTGAAAGCGTTTCGACCAACAGAAATTGCATTCGTTTTTAACGATGAACAAGATGGTTATGACATCTCTCAATTAAGTACGGATTTTTTTCGGACAGAATCCGGCAAGAATTATATTGAATTCGCGTCTAACCACTTGAGGAGTGGTAAAGAAGCATTATTTGATGCGAATTTCAGTGGCACAATGAACGAACCAATTGGTTACGAGTCAATCATTGCGATACCAATTATGAATCAAGAGCTACTTACGGGCTTCGTCGTATTACTGCATATGGATCAGTACTTTTTTTCATTTGACAGTTTCAAACTGATACAATCTCTTATTGGACATTCTTCGCTTGCACTTGCGAACTCGGTATTACGCGACCAGTTACAGGAACTTGTTGATAAAGATCACTTAACCAAGCTCTTTACAAGAAGCTACGTAGATAAGATTATTGAAAAGTCGATTGTTGAAGATGAAATGGGTGTTTTTGTTCTCGTAGATGTCGATGACTTCAAGAAGGTAAACGACACATATGGACATGTTACTGGTGATGATGTGCTGAAGCAGATTGCTTCCACCATAATTTCAGAAGTATCCGGTAGAGGTGTTGCTGGAAGGTGGGGGGGAGAGGAAATCGCTATCTTTTTGCCGTTGACAGGATTTCAAGAGGGAGCATTATTTGCGGAACGACTGGTCAAACTTATCCCTGCTACCACTGAACCCTCGATAACAGTATCGATAGGGATGCATAACTGGACTTCGAAACGACAGTCAACTTATAAAGAGCTGTTTCAGCGTACTGACAAAGCACTATATATGGCGAAAAATAACGGTAAAAATCAAGTGGTAATCCATGAAAAAACCAGTTGTATCTTTTCCTAACTGTGATTAAAGAGTAAACTAATAGAGAGGGAGTTAGAATATTTGAAAAACGTAAAGGGGGCAATGGAAATGGACAAAAAAAACCTGCACAAAGATACGATTGTCATCCATGAGGGATATGAGGACAGAGAACATCAGGGGAGTTTAGCGGTTCCACTTTACCAAACATCGACCTTTTCGTTTGAAACAGCATTACAAGGGGAGAATCGTTTTTCGGGTGTTGAGGAAGGGAATATTTATTCCAGACTTGGTAATCCAACTGTCCGCGTGTTAGAGGAGCGTATGACAGCCCTTGAGAACGGAAAAGGTGCACTTGCATTTGGTTCAGGGATGGCGGCAGTCAGTACGATTCTCGTCCACTTGACGAAGTCAGGTGATCATATTCTGTGTTCACGTGGAATTTATGGCTGCACATTCGGACTTCTTGGTATGCTGAATGAGAAATATAATATCACGCATGATCTTATTCAGATGAAGACAGAAGAGGAGATTGAACGGGCTATTAAACCGGAAACGGTCTGTATATATATTGAAACGCCTATCAATCCAACAATGGAACTTGTTGATCTTCACGCAGTCGTGAATGTAGCGAAACGTCACGGACTTCGTGTTGTAGTCGATAATACTTTTTCGTCGCCCTATTTGCAAAATCCGCTCGATATCGGAGCGGACTTCGTTTTGCATAGCGCAACAAAATATATTAACGGCCACGGAGATGTCATAGCTGGGCTTCTTGTCGGAGCCGATAAAGAAGAGATGGAGTCAATCCGCATGTCCGTGCAGAAAGATTTCGGAGGCATCATATCACCATTCGATGCTTGGCTTTTAATCCGCGGATTGAAAACGCTATCGGTTCGCATGGAGCGCCATACCTCAAATGCGGAAAAAGTGATTGCTTATCTAAAAGGTCAGAAGCTTGTGGAAGAGATCTACTATCCATTTGATAGAGACAATCCACAATATGAAATAGCGAAACGCCAAATGAGAGCAGGAGGCGGCCTGATTTCATTTACAATTAAAGGTGGTAAAGAAGGGGCTCAGCTATTAATGGATAGCCTATCCCTCATTAAGATTGCAGTTAGTCTGGGAGACGCCGAAACGCTTATCCAGCATCCCGCGACGATGACACATTCAGTTATTCCGGAGGCAGAGCGTCTGCAGATGGGTATCACTGATTCTTTGTTAAGGCTTTCAGTCGGTCTAGAACATGCTGAGGATCTTATAGCTGATTTCAAGGCGGCATTCGTGATCATGGAGACGGCAATTACTGAGCGGGCTTAACCAATGAAAAAACTGCCCTGGCCACCGATTGTCCGGTGGCCAGGGCAGCTTGTTGTTCAAAGATGTTTGACTAGAACCTCGACGAGATATTCCAGTCCAGCTCTATCTTCTTCAGTGAAGCGGTTCAGCTCAGGACTGTCGATGTCAAGGACGCCTAGCAAGACACCGTCTTTTATTAAAGGTACAACGATTTCAGATTGTGAAGCTGCATCGCAGGCAATATGTCCGGGAAACGCATTGACGTTTGGCACGACAATTGATTTTTTTGTTTCAGCCGCTGTTCCGCAGACACCTTTTCCAAGAGGAATACGGATGCACGCGGGTAGTCCTTGGAAAGGGCCGAGTACCAGTTCTGCGTCATCCATTAAGTAAAAACCGACCCAATTGATGCGGTCGAAAAATTGATTGAGTAAAGCAGAAGCGTTGCTCAAGTTTGCGTACATATTTTTCTCGCCTGTCAACAATGCGTCCAATTGACTTGAAAGTTGTTCATATTTCACTTTTAAATCAGTGGCATAGTCAATTCCTTGAAACAAATAGAACACCCCTTATAAGTATATTTAATTTTAATAAGTATACATTTTAAGACGTTTATAAACAAATTTTGTCGATTATTAGGATGGAAAGCAGATTTTTCCCTATAAATCATTCATATTCGCAACTAAAAGAGTTTAAACGTGGTACTATATAGAATAATATCATGGTACAGTGACTTGGACAGGGGGACCACGATGAAAATCATCATCATCGCCATACTAATAATTATTTTATTAACGACAATCGCCTTCTTATTCAGGCGCAAACATATCCAGGAAATTAGTCGATTGGAGCAGGAGAAGCTACAAATCCAACATAAACCCATCTTAGAAGAGATGACGAAAGTGAAACAATTGAACATGACTGGCGAAACCGAAGAGAAATTTGAACGGTGGCGCAGTGAATGGACAGAATTGATGGACGTACATATGCCAGAAATCGATACATTATTATTTGATGTAGAGGATGTAGTAGATCGTTTCCGTTTTAGAAAAGCAACAGGGTTAGAGAAAGAAATTCAAGAAAAAGTTCGATTTTGCGATAAAAAAATGAACAACATTTTGCATGAGTTAAACGAACTCGTTGGCAGTGAAGAGAAAAACCGCATCGAGATGGAAAAATTAAAAGAACAGCATCGTGCCGCTCGCAAGGCAGTACTCGCTCATCAACATTCGTTCGGCATGACAGCGAATCCCCTTGAAAAGGAACTTGAATCATTTAACCCGAAATTCGTAGAATACGACGAGTTGACAGCGAACGGCAATTATTTGCTGGCACGGGAAATTGTTATGGCATTATCAGCAAAGGGTGATCATGTTTTTACGTTGATTCACGAAATTCCATCGTTGCTTTCTGAAATACAAAGCAAAATTCCAGCATCAGTTCGTGAAATTCGAAATGGAACGAGAGAGATGGAAGAACAGTCCTATTATTTGCAACACCTAGAACTGACTGAACAACTTAGAATAATTGAGTTTGAACTTGAAGAGCTGTTGTTAAAAATGGCTGACCTTCAAATTGAATCTGTTCAACAGTGTACAAGCGACATAAATGATCGCATCGATTCGTTTTACGATGCGCTTGAGAATGAAGTGAATGCAAAGCATTATGTAGATGGGCACTATAATCAAATTGCCGATAAGCTTCACGTAATAACAATTTTGACAAGAGAAACTTCAGACGAGGCGGCTTTTGTTCAGCAAAGTTATCGACTGGATGAAAAAGAGGCACAAATTCCACAACTGGCTCTCAAAAAATTAGGTTCTCTCGACAAACGGTTTGGTGTGCTTATTTATAGACTTGAGGAACAAGTATCTGCTTATTCGGGATTACAAGAAGAGTTGCAATCCATTTCTGAAGAACTAGAGCAAATAGCTGATGAACAGGAAAGTTTAAAAAATCGTATGAAAAACTTACGAATTGATGAAAATAATGTTCGGACTAAACTGGAAGAGTTATCGCGTAAATTACAAAATTCGGAACGTATGCTACATAAAGGGAATATTCCTGGTGTACCAGATGATATGGAAGCTCGCCTTGAAGAAGCCGATGAACAAATTTATATCGTGACACAAAGTTTACAGGAAGTACCGCTTAATATGAGTCTCGTCGATTCTTATTTAGAGAACGCAGCGAAAGCTGTAGATGATGTAACCATGAAAGTTGAAGAGATGCTTGAGAATGTATTGCTGATTGAGTGGATCATCCAATATGGAAACAGATACCGTGGGTCCAATCCCGAAGTTCACGCCCGCCTGTTAGATGCTGAAGAGTCATTCAGACAATTCCGTTATGCAAAAGCATTAGAAGAAGCAGCAACGGCGGTTGAAGAAATGGAACCGGGTGCAATGAAACGAATTGAAGAACTTGTGAAAGAACACGTCTGAGTTAAAAAGTAGACTACAAATAGCCACCGGCATATAATGCAGGTGGCTTTGTCACGCATTTAACTTGAATTAGCAGGGTGCAAACTCCCTGCTAATTCAAGTTATGCCTTCTGCGTATGTCACTAATTTTTTTGTAAAATGAAAGGAAGATTCACATGATTTATTTTGATAATAGCGCTACAACGGCTCCTGATGAGAGTGTGCTTACATCTTTCATAGAAGTAAACAAGCGCTTTTTTGCGAATCCCGCTTCAATACATCTTGCTGGGAAGGAAGCCGAGACGCTTCTTGAACGATCAAGAGAACAGATCCTATCGATTCTTGGTGCACCTAACGGAGAGCTTTTATTCACATCGGGTGGTACGGAGGCCAATAATTTGGCGGTTATCGGTTTTGCGCGTGCTTTGCATGCCAGGGGCAACCATCTAATCACAACAAAAATAGAACATCCATCAGTTCTTCATTCAATGAGACATTTAGAGACGCAAGGGTTTGAAGTTGATTATTTGTCAGTGGATGAACAAGGAACGATCTCTGTTGAAGAGTTGAAAAGTAAACTTCGTAAAGATACAATACTTGTCAGTATCATGCATGTCAATAATGAAATCGGTACAATACAGCCAATTGCTGAATGTGCACGTATCATTAAAGAAAACTCAAGGGCGCTATTTCATTCGGACACCGTTCAAAGTTTTGGTAAACTACCCGTTTCGTTATCAGGTGACGGTCCGGACGCAATAACGATTTCAGCCCATAAAATTAATGGCTTGAAAGGTTCGGGCATACTAGCATTAAGAAAAGGAATGACACCAGAACCAATTAGTTATGGCGGTGGCCAGGAAAAAGGAATGCGCAGCGGTACCGTTTCTGTAGCAGACGCAGTCGCGTTGGCAAAAGCAATCCGGATAAGTGCGACAGATGTTGAGCAGAAAGACTTTAGGCAATGGAGAAATCGCCTAATTAAGTTTATCGAGCAATTTGAAAATGTTCGTGTACTTGCCCCTGATAAGGCAGCGCCGCATATCTTAGCTGTCGCTTTTTATAAAGTGAAAGGGGAAGTCGCCGTTAACTTCTTTCAAGAAAACGGCATAACTATTTCAACGTCTAGTGCTTGTTCATCGAAAAATGGCACTATGGGACATGTTATAGAAGCAATAGGTGTTAATGGGAAATTTAATAACGGTGTAATTCGTATCAGCTTTGGAAAAAATAATATTGAACAGCATGTGGTGGAATTCGAGCAAGTATTTGCACGGTTCATGGAACTGCTTGGAAGGGGAAATAAGTAATGGAATGGAACGAACTATTGATACGCTATGGAGAGATATCATTAAAGGGGCGAAACAGGAATGTCTTCGTCAAGAAATTAAGAAACAATGTTAAAGATGCTTTGAGTGATTTGAAAACGGTGATTATTAAATCAGAACGTGACCGCATGTTTCTTTTTGCGGAAGACAAAAATGAGATGGAAGAAGCGATAGCTCGTTTGCCGCATGTTTTTGGCATCCAATCATTCAGTCCTGTTGCAAAATGTGAAGCGACGCTTGAAGCCATAAAAGAAAAAGCATTAGAAGTCATTGGTGCAGATGAGACTGCTGGTAAAACGTTCAAAGTTGAAGTGAGACGTACAGATAAAAGATTCCCTCTTGTAACAAATGAGTTGCAGTTGGAAATTGGGTCGCATGTGTTACGTAGCTTCCCAGACCTTATTGTGCAAATGAAAAAACCTGATATTGTATTACACATTGATATTAGAATAGAAGGAGCTTTCTTAACTGCTAAAGTGTATGAAGGTGCAGGCGGTATGCCGGTAGGTTCGAATGGTCATTCAATTCTTATGTTGTCAGGCGGTATTGACAGTCCGGTTGCAGGTTATCTTATGATGAAGCGCGGTGTGTCGATTGATGCAATACACTTTGCTAGTCCACCGTTCACAAGTGATTTGGCTAAACAGAAAGTGATGGACCTCGCAGAGAAGTTAAGTTCATTTGGAGCAGCAGTTAGGCTTCATATAATACCATTCACCGAAATCCAGCAAGCAATTGTCAGTCAAGTACCGGATAATGTTTCAATGACAACAACGCGAAGATTAATGCTTCAAATTGCTGATAAAGTGCGCGAAGAAGAAGGTGCGCTCGCGATTGTAACAGGGGAAAGTCTCGGACAAGTCGCAAGTCAAACGCTTGAAAGCTTAACGGCTATCAATGCTGTGACTTCTTCACCTATTTTGCGTCCTCTCATTGCAACGGACAAACTGGATATTATAGATATTGCTCAAACGATTGGCACATACGAAATTTCAATCAGACCTTATGAGGATTGCTGCACAATCTTTTCACCTTCAAATCCGAAAACAAAACCGAAGCTTGAAAAAGTCGCTTATTATGAAAGCTTCACTGATTTCGAGCCAATGATTGAAGAAGCGATTGTAAATCGACTAATAGTTGAATTACCACTTCAACAAAAGGACGACTTTGCAGACCTACTTTAATGGTTCAATGAATTACTGTTTGCATCCCTTGTATGAAATTCCGTTTGCGATGCATTCTATACGCACATAGAAGTTGGCGCTAAAGTTAAATGGGTTCGGGATAACTCGCACTCAATCAAATAGAAGAACTAAAAAGCTGCATCGGACATTGTCTGATGCAGCTTTTTAGCTTATATAGTGTAAGCAAAAGTATGGTTGCTTAAACTAACCCCAAGTGTTTGGCGGTATTTACCATTTGTTTTTCACGCATGAATTTTATTAACAGGCGCATTCTATGTGCACAAGGAGGTGATAAATATGGCGAACAACAACAGCGGCAACTCGAATCAACTAGTAGTTCCAGGCGTAAGACAAGCACTTGATCAAATGAAAAATGAAATTGCAGCAGAATTCGGCGTACAAATGGGGCCAGATGCATCATCGCGTGCCAACGGATCCGTCGGTGGAGAAATTACAAAGCGATTAGTGCGTCAGGCGCAACAACAAATGAATGGCAACAAATAAAAAATTTCATGCAATGAAAAGATGTTTTTTAACAACTTTTCGCCAATATAGTGTAAGCAAAAATGCAGGTATTTAAACTGTTTTAAGTAAATGGTGAACATTACCAGGACAAACAAATGCATAAAGTTTTGTAAACGGCACATTCTATGTGCACAAGGAGGTGACAAACATGCCAAACAACAACAGTGGTAATTCAAATCAGTTAGAAGTTCCAGGCGCAAGACAAGCACTGGACCAAATGAAAAATGAAATTGCAGCAGAATTCGGTGTACAAATGGGACCAGATGCATCATCACGTGCGAACGGTTCGGTCGGTGGAGAAATTACAAAACGACTAGTGCGTCAAGCGCAACAACAAATGAACGGATACCAAAAATAACTTTTTAAATGAAAAGCTGATCTAGGTATTATCAAAATCAGTTTTTCGCTTCTACAGTGTAAGCAAAAGCAAAGTAAATTAAACAGATCCAAAGTGATTAACAAAATTTACCACCCATTATTATTGCATGAATTTCTGCATCTAGCACATTCTAATTGTACAAGGAGGTGACAATCATGGCGAACAACAACAGCGGCAACTCGAATCAGTTAGTAGTTCCAGGCGTAAGACAAGCATTGGATCAAATGAAAAATGAAATCGCAGCAGAATTTGGCGTACAAATGGGACCAGATGCTTCAGCGCGTGCCAACGGATCCGTCGGCGGGGAAATTACAAAGCGCTTAGTGCAACAGGCTCAATCACAAATGAAGGGTTACTAAGAATAATTGTTTAATGAAAAGCTGTTCCGGAATTATTCCGGGACAGCTTTTCGCATTTTTAACAAGTATTAGCTAGTAAAGCACGAAATATCCTTAAATTAATCCGAAAGAGTAAAATAGTTTTGAATTATCTGCCGTTTATTTGTATACTTGGATAATACATCTAAGGGGGAGTTTACATGAACCGTGAACAACTGATTGCACCAGAACAGTATAACCTTGTCAGTGAATTTGAAAAGTATGCAACAGGTACAGGAAAAAAAGCGCTTATTTATGTCAATGCAGAAGGGAACAAGAAGGAAATTACATATGATGAATTAATCACTTTAGCGAATAAGGCAGCAAATGTCTTTAAATCGAATGGACTTGACAAGGGTGACGTCGTTCTTGTTATGGTTCCGAGGTTAATCGAAGCATATGTGACATATATCGGTGCACTTAAAGCGGGACTTGTCGTAATTCCAAGTTCAGAAATGCTACGGTCTTCCGATATCGAATATCGATTGGCACATAGTGATGCTAAAGCAATCGTTGCGTTCGATGCATTTACTGATCAATTTAGCGAAGTGAAAAACATGAGGGATGTCAAATTATTCGTTGTCGGAGAGGCAAAGAAAGATCAACTTTCACTAACCAATCTAATGGAAACGGCATCAGCGGAGTTCACAGCACCACAAACGAAAAGTTCTGACATGGCATTTCTATCCTACACATCAGGTACAACGGGGAAACCAAAAGGTGTCGTACATACACACGCTTGGGGGTATGCGCATTTACGGACGACAGGAGCGAGCTGGTTGGGTATCAATGAAGGTGACGTTGTTTGGGCTACGGCTGCGCCAGGGTGGCAAAAGTGGATTTGGACACCTTTCTTATCTGTAATTGGTAGCGGAGCAACGGGACTGGTGTATGATGGGAAGTTTGACGTGAAGACTTATTTAGAGTTAATAGGCCAGTATCGAGTAAATGTATTATGTTGTACACCAACGGAATACCGGTTCATGGCGAAAGCGGAAAATCTGGGGGATTATGATCTTTCATCTATCCATAGTGCAGTCTCAGCTGGAGAACCGCTTAATCGTGAAGTTATTGATATCTTTGACAAGACTTTTTCGCTTTCTGTAAGGGACGGCTACGGCCAGACGGAAAATACATTACTTGTAGGAACGATGCTTGGCATGGAGGCTCGTCCAGGTTCAATGGGTAAACCAACGCCTGGCAATAAGGTCGACATCATTGATGATGAAGGGAACCCGGCTGTACCAGGAGAAGTTGGTGACATTGCTGTACACGTATCGACACCCGCATTGTTTAAGGAATATTTAAAAGATCCAGAACGGACAACAATGCAGTTCCGAGGCGATTATTACGTAACAGGTGATCGTGCAAAAATGGATGAGGACGGTTATTTCTGGTTTGAAGGTCGCGGGGATGACATTATTATCAGTTCCGGTTACACAATCGGACCATTTGAAGTAGAAGATGCATTGACGAAGCATCCCGCAGTCCGTGAATGTGCAGTCGTTGCGAGCCCGGATGAAGTTCGGGGGAATATTGTCAAAGCATTCGTTGTGCTACGTGATCCTGAACGGAAAAATGAAGATGGTCTCGTTAAAGAATTACAGGATCATGTGAAAAGTTTGGCAGCGCCTTATAAATATCCACGTAATATTGAATTCCTGGATACTTTGCCGAAAACGGCCTCAGGAAAAATCATGCGAATTGAATTAAGAAAGCAAGAACAACAGTAAATTATACCAGAAAACAAGCCGCTTTTTAAGAACGGGTTATTCCGGACTTTTTAAGTGGTTTTTGGTATTTGCGGCTAGGTTGTTGTGTTACAACATAATCTCATCTTTACGCAGCGTATTAATGGGTCTATACTTAAGTTATTATTTCGGAAATCAAAATATATGGGGGCGTCGTGATGCAAACAGAAAAAACCGGTGTCCTCTGGGCAATCGGTTCGTATCTTATTTGGGGAGTTATGCCAATTTACTGGAAAAGTCTTGAACATGTCGCGAGTGCTGAAATATTAGTGAGTCGTATCGTGTGGGCATTTGTTCTGACGCTAGTAGTGGTTCTACTTATGAAGAATGGACGTCATCTTAAGGATGACATAAAAACCCTGTGGGCATCGCAAAGAGACTTTTGGGCTTTGTTCGCGGCTTCAGCACTTGTTTCGACGAACTGGTTTGTCTACATATGGGCTGTGAATCATAATTATATCGTTCAATCAAGCCTTGGTTATTACATCAACCCGCTAATATCGGTACTACTTGGAATATTTTTCTTGAAAGAAAAGCTATCAAGAGCACAGCAGGTCGCTTTTTTAATGGCGGCAACTGGAGTCATAATCTTGACGGTTTCATACGGTAAGTTTCCGTGGCTTGCATTTACACTGGCCATAACGTTTGCTGTCTACGGTCTTATCAAGAAGCAAATTAAGCTAGATGCACTGCGTGGGTTGACGATCGAAACGTTCTTTATTGTGCCGTTTGCTGCCATCTATTATGTGTGGCTATTCATGGAAGGCAATGCAGTATTCTTACATTCAGATATCAAGACGGATATTTTACTTATCCTAACAGGCGTAGCAACAGCTCTGCCTCTTATTATGTACGCAAAAGGCGTACAAAGAATTCCATTGTATATGGCAGGCTTTCTTCAATACATAGCACCAACTATGATGCTGTTTCTCGGAGTTGTCGTTTATAAAGAAACGTTCGGGGGAATTGAATTATTGTCATTTGCGTTCATTTGGTCAGCATTGTTACTCTTTACGGTATCTAAAGTAATGGAAGTGATGAAAATGAAGAAGAACCAACTAAAAATATAACGACTTCCTTTTGGGAGGGAAAATAGAAAGTATCGGTTAGCACCGATGCTTTCTATTTTTGAATCTATTTAGAAGGTTAAGCAATCGATCTGCCAATGAATATAATGAAAATTAATGCCACTGAAAAAACTGTAGTGAAAGTTATAGTAAATATACTTCTAGCCATTGCTTTCCATTCCCTTACATCCTTTAACCCAATAACTCCTAGAAAAAAAGCTATCACCGTTATACCTAAGACAATTTCTATTGGGGAAAGCCCTATGATTTTGGTGGGGAAATTAAAAAAGGTAGCAGACGATGTTGCGATGAAAAATAAAGGGATACAAAGTAATGAAAGTATAAAGGACCATAAATTAATACTGATTTTCATTCTACCCCTTTCTAAAAGTACTTTATAAATAAATTCGCTGTACTTTCTCCCAGAAGGAGTTGTTTTTAAGTTTTACCGTTTTCACCGTTTTATCGCTCAATCTGATTTCCACGCTTTCAACCTGACGAATCCCAAGCGCTTCATTGTCAGCGGCAACTAAAGGGAAAACGTTCCCATCCTGATGAACTTTTAGTTGGAATTTACGTTCGCCACTCATTATGAAGGACGAGCCAAGTGTTCTATATTTATTATTGTTTACGGAAGCAAGTTCAGTCACTTGGAAACACCGAAGTAATGGATCAACGACCGCTCCATTGACTGATTTATTGTAAGCAGTACTGCCAGTCGGTGTCGAAATTATAAGACCATCCCCGAGGAATGTTTCGAACAATTTATCGTCAATAATGACATCCAGTACGAATGTCCGAATAATATTCGAACGAATACTGAATTCATTTAGGCAATAGAATGGTTGGTGATTATCAATCTTTACTTCGATAAGTGGATACTTTCTCACTTCAAGGCCCGCTTTACGAATGGTCTGCGTCATTTCGAAAAGATTATTATAATGGAAATCACAGTAAAGTCCGGGTTTACCTGTTAAAGAAATGCCCGCATATAAACAATCCTGCCGGAAACCGGTTTTGCGCACCGCTTGTAAAAATGAACCATCGCTACCAATGCTGATAATAATATTCGCATCTTTATCGTTGTCGGTCATTGTAAAACCCTCATGAATCAATGCGTCTGCCACTTTGGACTTTTTATCAAGTGAATCTTCATCATGTTTGCTGTAAATAAAAATATTCATTCGATCTGTCATTACACAAAGCCCCCTCTGAATAAGTTATACTGATTTTACCATGGAGTGAAACATTTTGGTGTATCAAAACGTATAAGTTAGTGGAATGAAAAAAGGAGGAAATTGAAATGACAATGAAACGATGGATTGCAATCATCGTCGCTGCAGTACTTGTTTTTGTTTCTGTAGGCATCAATTCGCTATCGTACATATTTACGAGAGACTTCAACGGCTTCTTCGATGAAATGATGGCAACGTCATCTTCAGGGTATGAGGAGACGGTTATTGAGGAAGGAAACGGTAAGGAGAAAATCGCCGTTCTCTCGCTAAATGGCGTTATACAGGATTTGGGGAATACATCATCCCTCTTCCAATCTGGGGGCTATAATCATCAATATTTCATGAATCAGCTGTCAGATATTCTTGAGGACACTACTGTGAAAGGCGTTGTTCTTGAGGTGAATTCACCTGGTGGTGGAGTTGTTGAATCAGCAGATATTTATGATGCCATTCGCATGATTCAGGTAGAAAGAGAAATTCCACTGTATGTTTCGATGGGCGGAATGGCTGCTTCGGGCGGTTATTATGTGTCAGCACCAGCTGAGAAGATATTTGTTAATCGTGAAACGATTACAGGTTCAATTGGTGTCATAATGGAAAGTGTTAACTACGCGAAACTTGCCGAGAAATACGGCATTGATTTCAACACGATCAAGACAGGTCCTTACAAAGATATTATGAGTGGATCGCGTGAGATGAAAGACGAAGAACGCGTTATGCTTCAAGAAATGATAAATGATTCCTACGAGCGTTTTGTTGATATTATCGAAGAGGGTCGCGGCATGACAGAGGCTGAAGTGAAAAAAGTGGCTGATGGCCGTATCATGAATGGGCGTCAGGCAATCGAAGCCGGCCTTGCGGATGAGACCGGTAAGGTTGGTGATGCCATTACTGCTATGAAAGAGGATTATAATCTTCAAAATGCAACAGTATTCGAGTATACGTCCCTTGATAGCTGGACTTCAATCTTAGGTGTGAAGGCAGGAAATATGTTTGGCAGTACTATTGAGTCTGAACTGATAGGCAAGTTATTAAATGATTACAATGCACCACGGATGATGTATTTGTATGGTGAAAAATAAGGAGGGCTAGCGTATGTCGGAACATATTGAACAACAACCGAATCTGACGGGGAATTCCACTACTGCGACGCCTGTTCCAGATTACGAGACTATTCAAGCGGAGCATTATCGGGCGAAGTATGCGGGTTTCTGGACGCGACTATGGGCATATGCAATCGATCTACTTGTTTTATCAGCAATAAGCGGGATTATCATTAAGCCGATATTTCGAGTTGCAGGTTGGGAGATTACTAATCCACCATTCTTCTTGTTCAGCAGCTATAAAGTCACACTCCTTATTTTGCTATTGCTTTACTTCACGCTAATGACGAAATATTTACAGCAGACAGTAGGGAAGATGATTATGGGTATAAGAGTAGCGGCTAAAGGCGGGGGCAAGCTAACGTGGGGGTCTGTCATATTCCGTGAAGTTTTCGGGAGATTCATATCGAAAATGTTGGTCATCCCTTATCTGCTGGTCCTATTCATGCCTAGAAAAGAAGCATTGCATGACTTATTCGCTGATACAGTTGTCGAACATGAGCATTCTTATGAAAAAGAGATGCGTGTAGATTACCGTAAACGGATTGAGGGACAACAGTTGCAAGAGGGTACTATCATTTAGTAAGATAGATTTAGAAGAGGAGGCGTCTTAATGGCTAACGTTACATTCAAGAACAATCCCGTTACATTGCTTGGAAAAGAAGTTGCAGTAGGTGATACTGCGCAAGATTTTACAGTGCTTGCGAACGATTTGAGTCCGGTGACACTTGCCGATTCGAAAGGGAAAATCAGGTTAATCAGTGTTATCCCTTCAATTGATACAGGTGTTTGTTCAACGCAGACGCGTAAATTTAACGAGGAAGCTTCTTCCCTTGGAGATGACGTTCAAGTGTTGACGATTTCTGCCGATCTTCCTTTTGCACAAGCAAGATGGTGTGCTGCTGAAGGTATTGCAAATCTACAGACATTATCCGATCATCGCGATTTATCATTTGGAGAAGCGTATGGCGTTGTTATCAAAGAACTTCGTTTGCTTGCTCGCTCCATCTTTGTTATAGATAAAGATGATAAAGTGACTTATGTTGAGTATGTCGGTGAAGGCACAGACCATCCTGACTATGAAAAAGCAATTTTAGCCGTAAAAGAATTAACGAAATAACTAAAAAATACTAATGAAAACCCACTCGGAGACGGGTGGGTTTTGTGAGTTGAGGGATAACTAAATGACAACAAATACAGAAAAGATATTTACATTTATCGACACATATGCGGAATCGAAAGAGACGCTTTACTTGGAAGCAATCATTGACATTTGTCAAAAGTGGCTTTCTGGAGAATCGCAACCTATGGTATCAGAAACAGTAACTAAAGAGGATATTCGCAGAGGTATCCAGCTTGCAATCCTGAAGGGGATGAAGCAAAATGTACAGCCTAACCACCAGATGACTCCAGACTCAATCGGAATGCTCATTGGACATATTGCTGGCAAATTGGCGACAGGTGAACAAGGCATTACACTTCTAGACCCTGCAGCTGGTACAGGAAATCTCCTCTATACGGTCATGAACTCAATTGAAAACGATGTCACTGCAACAGCAATTGAAATTGATGATTTATTAGTCAGATTGTCTGCTGTCACTGCGGAATTGCTTGAACATCCTGTCACATTTTATGTTCAGGATGCATTGCGGCCATTATTTGTAGATCCGGTAGACATCACTATAAGCGATTTGCCTGTCGGATTTTATCCTGATGATGAAAATGCGCTCAATTATGAATTGATGCCTGCAGAAGGACATGCTTATGCACATCATCTGTTCATTGAACAATCAATGAAGCATACGAAACCGGGTGGGCACGGCGTATTCATCATACCCGCCAATTTGTTTGAGTCCGATCAATCGCCTACATTGCATCCCTATTTGAAAAAACAAACGAATATCCGTGCAATTATTCAGTTGCCTGATTCGCTATTTAAAAATGTGGCACATGCAAAAAGTATACTAATCTTACAAAAACCTTTACCCGAAGCAAAAGTGTCACATGATGTCCTCCTTGCTAAAGTTCCGAATATGACTGATAAACATGCCATGGCACTGTTTCTTCAGAAAATTGATATTTGGGCTACTGAATAAAAAGTTCCGTTGAATTCGCTGCGGCGCTAGGGGATGCCTCCCGCCCTAAGCCTGACCACTACACTATCAGTCTTAGGGCTTCGGCTACACCTTTTAAGGCGTCTTCACTTAGTTAATATAGATATTTATTTGTTCAATATATAGGTAAAAGCTAAAGTAACTAGTTAAGAAATAAGTTTAAAAGGGGAGCTTTATATGCGGAACATTTTAGCGATAAACGCTGGAAGTTCGTCCTTGAAGTTTCAGCTTCTCCAGATGCCAGAAGAGCACGTAACAGCAAAAGGGCAAATTGATCGAATTGGTCTGTCAGAATCGGTTTTCATTATGAAGTTCGAACAAGGCAGAGTGGAAAAGAGTCAAGATATCCAGAATCATACCGAGGCTGTATCTATGGTTCTTAAAATGCTGATCAGTGAAGGGGTCGTTCGTTCATTCGATGAAATTGATGGGATCGGTCACCGTGTTGTTCATGGCGGCGAAGTTTTCAGTGATGCCGTACTCATTAATGATGATATAATCGCAACCCTTAAGGGACTATCAAACCTTGCGCCGCTCCATAATCCGCCAAACATCGTTGGCATTATGGAATTTAGTAAAGCGTTGCCGAATGTGCCTTCTATTGCGGTGTTTGATACGGCATTCCATCAGACGATGCCGGAAAGTTCTTTTCTATATCCGTTACCTTACGAGTATTATGAAAAATATGGCATCCGAAAATACGGTTTTCACGGCACAAGCCATAAGTATGTAACAGAACGTGCTGCGGAATTATTAAATCGTCCACTTGAAGGTACGCGTCTTATATCCTGTCATTTGGGAAATGGTGCAAGTATAGCTGCTGTTGAAGGTGGGAAATCGCTCGATACGTCGATGGGTTTTACGCCTCTTGCAGGAGTAACGATGGGAACGCGTTCAGGAAATATTGATCCGGCACTCATCCCGTATATTATGGAGCAGACGGGAAAGACAGTCGAAGAAGTCCTGGATGTTTTGAATAAACAATCAGGAATGCTTGCTATTTCAGGGTTTTCAAGCGATTTACGTGATATTGAAATCGAAGCTTCAAAAGGGAATGCGCGTGCACAATTGGCTCTAGATGTCTTTGCAGATCGAATACATAAATACATTGGTTCGTATGCGGCGAGGATGGGTGGAGTGGATGCGATTATCTTTACAGCTGGAATCGGTGAAAATAGTGATGTCATTCGTAAGAAAGTGTTGGAAGGACTTGAATTTATGGGGGTTTACATTGACCCAGATTTGAATACTATTAGAGGTAAGGAATTGCATATCAGTTTCCCGTACTCTCCAGTTAAGGTGTTAGTGATTCCAACCAATGAAGAAGTTATGATTGCGCGTGATACGATGCGTGTTGCGAAGTTGTAAATCATCCAATAGGTGTTAGATAATAAAAGAGTTGCCCGGGAAATAATGGGCAACTCTTTTATTGTTACCAGGGTACTATAAACCTCGTACTGTGGATAAGTTGTAACATAGGGATTTCACGTCTAGACTCCAGCGGATGGCCCCTCGAGTTGCTTCGGTCCTGTAGGTAATGGCAAGGAGCGCCTTTTCCTACAGGTCTTTCAATGCTTGTGCTTTTGTTCTTATAATGCTTCTGGTGTACGTATGACAAGTACGTCACATTTTGCAGAACGGACGATGTTTTCAGATACACTACCGATTAGGAAACGTTCGACCGCATTCAATCCAGTTGCCCCACAAATGATAAGGTCTGCTTGTAGTTTTTTTGAAATGTCTTTAGAGATCATTGTTTTTGGTGACCCGTATTCTACCATGACATTGACATGCTGCAAGCCAGCTTTTTCGGCTTCCAATTTATAGTTGTTCAACAACTCTTCTGCGAACTTCTGTGCTCTCTCCGCAATCGATCGATCATAAGCTTCGACCGCAGCATATGAGCGTGTATCAATGATATTAATCAAATTTAATGTAGCTTCGTTTCTATCGGCAATTGCCACCGCTTTTTTGAAAGCCCACTCTGATTCTTTTGATCCATCGACAGCAACAAGAATTTGTTTGTATACTAATGTCATTTAACTCACTCCATCCTTAGATTGGTATACTTACTTACTTCTATAGAAAGAGAGAAAAACCTTTTAAAATGAAAAAGAAAACGATGAACAATTCAGGTTCCGACAAAATTGTTACAGTTTGGAGTTTGAGCTTCCTGAAATCATCAAATAATAAGACTTATAATGGGCAGAATATTCCACGAATTGATAAAGTACAGCATTAATCCTTACTATCTGATAATATTAAAAATAGATTGGTCCGGATGAAAGCTTATGAAATGGCCAACTAACTAAACGTTATCTTTAGGAGGAATTGCAATGATTATTGGTGTCCCAAAAGAAGTGAAAAACAACGAAAACCGTGTCGCTATGACACCTGCAGGCGTTTTCAACTTAAAGTCGGCAGGTCATGAGGTTATCATTGAAAAAGGTGCGGGTCTAGGTTCAAGTTTTACGGACGAGGATTACACTGAAGCTGGCGCTAAAATCGTTGAAACTGCAGTAGAAGCATGGAATGTGAATATGGTTATGAAAGTAAAAGAACCAGTTGCTTCTGAATACGGCTATTTCAGTGAAGGGCTAATCTTGTTCACTTATTTGCACCTTGCACCTGAAGTAGAATTAACAAAAGCACTTCTTGACAAAAAAGTTGTAGGGATTGCTTACGAAACAGTACAACTTCCAAATAACTCATTGCCTCTTCTTGCTCCTATGAGTGAAGTTGCGGGACGTATGGCTACACAAATTGGTGCACAATATTTACAACAAACAAATGGTGGTAAAGGTATTCTATTGAGCGGCGTACCGGGCGTTTCACGCGGTCACGTTACTGTTATCGGCGGTGGGCAAGCTGGAACAAATGCTGCACGCATAGCAGTTGGAATGGGTGCGAAAGTAACTGTTCTTGACTTGTCAGTCGATCGTCTGCGTCAATTAGACGAAATTTTCGGCAATGATATTCAAACACTTGTTTCAAATCCATTCAATATTGCTGAATCTGTTAAAGAAGCGGATCTTGTTATCGGGGCTGTTTTGATCCCTGGAGCGAGAGCACCGAAACTTGTTTCAGAAGATATGGTTAAATCGATGAAACCAGGATCTGTTCTTGTAGACATCGCAATCGATCAAGGTGGTATTTTTGCAACATCGGATCGTGTAACGACTCACGATGAGCCAACTTATGTGAAACATGGTGTAGTTCACTACGCGGTAGCGAATATGCCAGGTGCAGTTCCGCAAACTTCAACAACTGCATTAACGAATGTAACAGTTCCATATGCACTTCAAATTGCGAACAAAGGCTACAAAAAAGCTTGTCTGGACAACGTTCCTCTTCAAAAAGGTATCAACACAATGGAAGGGCATGTTACATATAAAGCTGTAGCAGATGCTCAAGGTATTGAGTATGTATCTGCGGAGACGCTATTGAATCAATAATTTAACTTGAATCGGCAGAAGTTCCTGCTGATTCAAATTAAGCCGAGGCGTAATTGATCTGAAAAGGCTGCCCACACTTGTGAAAGTGTGGGCAGCCTTTTCGATTACGGTTGAATAATCTGCAATTCTTTAGGGAATTTCGTTAATACTTCGACGCCATTAGCTGTAACGACAACATCATCTTCAATCCGTACACCCGTGACTGCAGGATTATAAATACCTGGCTCGATTGTGAAGACCATACCTTCCACAAGAGCAAATTCATTTGTACCAGTCATGGATGGGAACTCGTGAACTGAAATTCCAAGTCCGTGACCGATACGGTGCGTGAAGTATTCACCGTAACCCGCTTGATCAATCACATCACGCGCAGCTTTATCAATTTCCATAGCCTTGACGCCGGGACGGACCAAATCAACAGCAGCCTGTTCCGCTTTTCTAACCGTTTCATAAATTTCGCGCATTGCATCCGTAGGTTCACCGAACGCGACTGTGCGTGTAATATCTGAACAGTAGCCGTTATAAACGACGCCTAGGTCAAAGAGGATAAAGTCGCCTTTTTGGATTTTACGATCTCCAGGTGTACCGTGTGGAGATGCTGTTTTCGGACCAGAAAGAACCATCGTATCGAACGCCATTTTCTGAACGCCCTTTTTCTTCATTTCAAACTCAATTGCCATAAGAATCTCAAGTTCAGTTTTTCCTTCAGCGATTTCCCTGCAACCAACTTCAATAGCGTAGTCAGCCAATTCAGCGGCTTTACGTAAATTAGTAAGTTCATCTTCGCTTTTGATGTTACGCATGCCGTTTAGCTGTTCGTCGAGGCGAACGAATGTAGCACCTGCGAACAGTTGGTCCATCCGTTCTAGACGCTCCACTGTCAAATGAGATTTCTCAATTGCGATTGAAGTAGGAAGCCCTCCACGTTTACGGACAGCCTCCATTACGATATCCCAAGCATCATCCGTATCTTCGTGTCCAACTGCATCAAAAGACCAACCAGCTGCTTTTACGTCAGGTACTTCCATCAAGGGACAAATCACAAATGGTTCTGCATCTTTAAATACCATTACGCCAAGAAGCCGTTCATGCGGGTCGCTGTGGAATCCCGAAACGTAAAATACGTTATCTGGTGTAGTTATAAATGCTGCGTCAAGATTTTCTTTCTGTAAAAACTGTTGTATTTCTTTAACTTTACTCAATTTAATAACCTCCTTTGTAACTGCAACCATTATAACAAAAAAGAGGGTTTTTGGGTTGTATATCGAAATTTGTCTTTATGAAGATAAAAAATGGAGGAGATTTTTAAATGCAAATTTCATACCACGGTCATTCGATTGTGAAAATAAAAACAGGTGACTACACAATTCTCATTGACCCGTTCATTACGGGAAATAAGCTGACGGATCTTGAAGTTGAAAATGAAAAACCGGATATTATTTTATTGACGCATGGACATAATGATCATGTCGGGGATACGGTGGAAATTGCAAAGGCGAGCGATGCACTAGTCATAGCCCCAAATGAGCTTGCCGTTTATTTGGGATGGCAGGGGATCCGAACACATGGCATGAATATTGGAGGTGCCTGCGAATTTGAATTCGGTACAGTGAAATATACGCAAGCGTTTCATAGCTCCTCATACACGACGGAGACCAATGAAATCATTTATACGGGTATGCCCGCGGGTATTTTAGTAATGGCGGAAGACAAAACAATTTATCATGCTGGCGACACAGCTATTTTCGGTGATATGGAGATGATTGGTAAACGTCACCCAATCGATGTCGCATTTGTTCCAATCGGTGATAATTTTACGATGGGCCCTGTAGATGCTGCATGCGCAGTCGGGTTGCTCAATCCGAAACTTGCTGTCCCAATCCATTTCAATACATTCCCACCAATTGAGCAGGACCCCGAAACATTCAAAGCGCTCGTGGAAGGACATGAAGTGAAAATAATGGAGGCGGGGGAAGCTTTCAAATTATAAAAGTGCTATACGAAAGTTCTTTTGAAGGATCTTATCTATTGCGTTCAGGCGCTCGGTTAGCCCTTTTCTTAAGCTTTTTGTGGTAGAATGTCCTTAAGGTCATGATAGAGAAAAGGTGAAGACATGGCGACAAAACATGAATTGATACTCCGTTATATCGAGGGTCTAGCGGTCGGTGAGAAAATTTCGGTCCGCCAAGTAGCAAAGGCGCTGTCTGTCAGCGAAGGGACTGCTTATCGTGCCATCAAAGAGGCGGAAAATCAGAAACTCGTCAATACGATTGAACGTGTAGGCACTATCCGAATCGAAAAGAAAAAGAAAGAGAATATTGAACGTCTCACATTTGCAGAAGTGCTTAACATTGTCGACGGGCTGGTGATTGGCGGCCGTGGGGGATTACATAAGACGTTGACGAAATTCGTTATAGGTGCAATGCAATTAGATGACATGATGCGCTATATTGACGCGGGAAGTCTTTTGATTGTCGGAAATAGATTGAAAGCGCATGAAACGGCGCTTCTTGCAGGTGCTGCAGTGCTAGTCACTGGAGGATTTGACGCATCCGATGAAGTGAAAAAGTTAGCGGATGAATTGGAACTACCAGTTATTTCGACGAGTTATGACACATTTACCGTTGCAACGATGTTGAATAGGGCAATCTATGATCAGTTGATTGAAAAAGAAATTTTGCTGGTGGAAGACATTTTGACCCCACTTGCTGACACAATTACACTTTCAGCAAAGGATCTGGTCACTCATTTTCATGAGGTAAATGATAGGACATCTCATACTGGTTATCCAGTTGTTGAGGAAAAGGGGAAACTTGTTGGTGTAATTACTTCACGAGATGCAATTGGTAAAAAGGATGATGAGTTGATTGAAAAAGTAATGACACGTCATCCGATAACAGTTACGGGAAAAACATCTGTTGCTTCGGCTGGGCATAGTATGATTTGGGAAGGAATTGATTTGTTACCGGTTGTTTCGGATGCGGGATTGCTTGCTGGAATTATTAGTCGTCAAGATGTCTTGAAGGCGCTTCAAATGACCCAGCGTCAACCTCAGCAGGGTGAAACAATTGATGACATTGTTAAAAATCAGATGAAAACCATTCCTGAACAACCGCATACTGTTGAATTTACAGTCATTCCGCAGATGACGAATCAGTTTGGTTCTTTGTCATACGGAGCATTGACCACCCTTTTGACTGAAGCGGGCAATAGAGCCATCAAAATGCGGAAACGCGGGGAAAGTGTCCCGGAAAATATGTCGCTGTATTTTATTAAGAATGTTGAACTCGGAAGCGTAGTTGTCGTTATTCCAAAGATATTACATATGAGTAGAAGGTTTGTAAAAGTCGATTTCGATATACTAACTGAAGGAGACCTAGTTGCAAAGGCCATGATTATGTATCAACTGTTTGAACGATAATTTAATAACGCAGTCGTAACCGCAACAACCTGACGCATGTAGCCTAGACGAAAAAACTGATGCACATTTGCGCATCAGTTGTCGTTCAACTTTGTTTCTTCATCTACAAAGCTTCTGTAATGTTTGTAGGCCTTGAAATTAAAAATGCCTACATAAGCTCCGAATAGGATAAATAAGGCAGCAATAATATATGTTGCGATACCGTCAAAAAGCATCAGCTGATTGATACCGAAAAACAACAGCAAACCGCCGAGAGAGGAACCAGACATACTGGCATACATTTTCTTGCGAATAGGAAATAGTGATCTTGTGCGGAACTGCCGAGTCTTAAAGTAAAAATAGAAGACCGCAGAAGCAATGATGAAAAATACGAAAATGAAATTTATCGTTAACATGAAAGCCCTCCATTACATACAAACTTCTTACATTGTAGCGGCTTTTGGAGCAGAATGCGAACTGAATATATCGAAGCTTGGGGGAATCGGATATGAAAAGACAAATCATCGACACAATTGAAAAGTACGATAAAATCATTATTCATCGTCATGTGAGACCAGATCCTGATGCGTACGGATCACAATCAGGATTGAAAGAATTGATAAAAGCAAACTATCCTAATAAGCAAGTGTTTGCAGTGGGCCAACATGAAGAATCACTTACCTATCTAGCGCAACAAGATCACGTTGAGCGGTCGTTTTATGAAGGCGCTCTTGTGATTGTTACTGATACAGGAAACACGGGGCGGATTGACAGTGAGTTTTATACAGAAGGTGCTGTACTTATGAAGATTGATCATCATCCCGATGCTGATCCTTACGGTGATATCAAATGGGTTAACACCTCCGCAAGCTCGACATCTGAAATGATTTACTCGTTGTATGAAGAAGGCAAACAGTCTTATGGATGGAAAATGACTACTGATGCGGCTAGGCTGCTATTTGCGGGAATTGTCGGAGATACAGGACGTTTTCTGTTTCCAAGTACAACAACTACTACTTTTGAAGCGGTAAGTGAACTTATTAAATTTGATTTTGATCGACCGGAACTATTTGCGGGAATGTACGAGGTTAAACGGGAATTGCTACATCTAAAAGGTTATATGTACCAAAACTTCACTATGGACGAAAATGGAGCAGCATTTGTTAAAATAGACAAAGCGACACTTGAACAATTTGGGGTAACCGCATCTGATACATCTCAGCTTGTCGGGGCCTTAGGTGACGTGCAAGGGATTGTCGCATGGATCATATTCATAGAGGAAGAGGATCAAATTCGCGTTCGACTGCGTTCGAAAGGTCCCGTCATCAATACTTTGGCTGCTGAGTACGGCGGCGGTGGACACCCTCTTGCTTCTGGTGCTTCTGTCCACTCGTGGGAAGAAGTAGACGAAGTCATCGCGAAGTTAAAAAAATTGTGTGTATAAAAAACAGGCGGAGGGATTGCATTGACACTTGTCTATCCGCAAGTAGTAACTGGCGCTGATCTTTTGCGTGGCATTAATAAACTTGATTACTTAGCCCCGCTTCTGAAAAGGAGAGGGGCTAAAGCCGTTGCAATTGTTAACTCGAAATTATATGGCATTCGGTCATTCTATAAAGTGATGGAAAAATACGAAATTCGACCAGTTATCGGGTTATCCATCTTTTTAGAAATTGGAGAAGGGGAAGTTGTTCTTCTTTATGTCTATGCAAAAGATGATGAAGGCTATCGAAACTTGCTGAAAATGAGTAGCGCTGTTTCTGTAAGAGATTCTGAAACGCTGCCGCTGCAGTGGTTGAAAGCATATAGTAAAGGTTGTATCGTCGTTTGCCCATTGACGGATGTATCCTGGGGAGCAGCCTTATCAGGCAATAAGGATGTGTTCCAGCATGTAATAAAGGATTGTGACAAGTCATCCATAATCGTTGGTGTCGCTAGGGCAGGAGGTGTCAGACATCCCGACGAAGAATTAATTGAAAAAATTGCTGAGAGTACTAGTACGCCTATCGCTGCGGTCTATGAAAGCCGCTACACCGACAAAGAAGATGCATTCGCTTATGAAGTTGCAGAGGCGATTCGGACAGGATTCAAGCTGAATGACCCGGCTAAGCCTGAAAATCAACAAAAGGCGGCATATCTACCTGAAGAAAATGAACTTGCTGAATGGTTTTCAGACAGGCCTAAGTGGCTTACGAACACGTCAGATATGCTCTTGTCTTGTGATGCAGCATTGCCCCCAAGTCAATCGCTTATGCCTGTGTTTTCAGTTCCGGAGGGTGAAACGTCAACGACTTTGTTGGAGAAAAATGGCATGAAGGGTTTGCAGAAACGACTAGGCAGAGTGGACGAGGCATATGAAGAACGTCTCCGATATGAAATTAGTATAATTAGTGAGATGGGCTTTGCTGATTACTTCCTGATTGTCGAAGATTTTATGCGTTACGCCAAAGAAAAGGCTATCTTGACAGGTCCAGGGCGTGGGTCTTCGGCCGGATCGCTTGTCGCTTATGCGCTTGGCATCACAGATGTTGATCCGATTAAATATGGGCTTATTTTTGAACGATTTCTTAATCCGGGCCGTGTAACAATGCCGGACATTGATATCGATTTTGCAGATAATCGTCGTGCGGAAGTAATTGACTATGTCGCACAGAAATACGGGAAGACAAATGTCGCACAAATCATTACGTTTGGTACGCTTTCCGCCAGATCAGTCGCCCGAAATGTGGCACGTGTGTTTGATTTTTCAAATGAAGAAATGGCTTATTTATCGAAGGAAATACCAAATAGAAATAGAATTACGCTTGAAGCGGCGGTTGCAGAATCGAAGGCACTGCAAGATTGGATCGCAATTGATCCGATACGAAGTGATTGGTTGAAAGCAGCGATTCGAATTGAAGGATTACCCCGTAACGCATCAACGCATGCTGCTGGTGTGATTTTATCGCCTGTCCCGCTTGTTGAGGTGGTACCGCTTCAAAGTGGCGCGGATGGAATTTACCTTACCCAATGGCCGATGGGGGATGTTGAAGAACAAGGCTTATTAAAGATGGACTTCTTAGGTCTGCGCAATCTAACTTTACTAGACCGTATCAGGTCAATGATAGCCTACGATAGGGGAATTCGTTTGGATTTCGAAAAGATTCCCCTAAACGACGAAAAAACATTTGAGCTTTTTAGAGCGGGAGATATGACAGGGATCTTTCAGTTTGAATCCGATGGAATGAGAGAAGCTCTTCGTTTGATACAACCGAATAAGTTCGAAGATATTTTTGCCATTAATGCACTATATCGACCGGGACCAATGGACAATATCCCACTATATAGCCGGCGAAAAAATGATAATGAAAAAATAACGTATATTCATCCGCAACTTGAACCTGTTTTGAAAGAAACTTATGGGGTAATCGTCTACCAAGAACAAATTATGGAAATCGCAGTCCGCGTTGCGGGATTTACGATGGGTGAAGCGGATCTGTTAAGGCGTGCCGTCAGTAAGAAAAATCGGGAGAATCTAGAAAAGGAACGAATTCGTTTCACGCAAAAAGCCTTCGAAAATGATTTTCCGGAAAATGCAGCTATTGCAATTTACGATCTCATTGTAAAGTTTGCAGACTATGGATTTCCGAAAAGTCATGCTGTGGCCTACTCTCTTATCTCGTACAGACTTGCTTATTTGAAAGCGAATGAACCCGCTTATTTTTACGCTGCACTCCTGTCGTCAATGACTGGGAATAATGACAAGGCGATGGAGTTGATGCGCGAATCTGAGGCGGTGGGTGTTAAGATTTTACCGCCATCTATTAAGCATAGTAAATATATGTATACGGTTGAAAAGGGTTCAATCCGGATTGGACTTGGTGCTATTAAAGGTGTGACACCTACATTTTACGATGCTATAAAGCGTGCAAGGAAGTCTGGAGGCAACTGGAAAACATTATTTGATATGGCAGCATCAGTCGGTGGCGATGTGTTCACTGAGAAGGCTATTCGACCGCTTGTAAAAGCAGGGGCGTTAGATGAATTCGGAGAATCAAGGGCTATTTTACTCGCTTCAATTGACGCAGCAATATCCCATGCATTATTCATCCGCCCTGATGATGGCGATGATTTATTGAGTGAAATACTTCGTTCGGTGGCCAGCCCGAAATATTCACCGGGTGGTACACTGCCGCGCATGACGCTTCTTGAATATGAAAGAGAGGTGCTTGGTTTCTATCTTTCAGAACACCCTGCGGCAGAAGTGAAAAAAGAAGCAGGCGGAGGATTCCATACCATTACTTCAATTGACACAATTCCAGACCGAGCGTATGTGAAAATAGCGGGTCTTATTACCGAGATTAAACGAATAAGAACGAAAAAAGGGGAGTCAATGGCATTTGTTACGCTTCAGGATGAGACGGGACAAATTTCTTGTACATTATTCCCAAAACAATATTTAATTTCAGAAAGTCAGCTTACAGAAATGGCGATAATTCAAGTCGAAGGAACTGTTGAACGTCGTAGAGGGAAGCCGCAAATACTTGTTCAACAAACGAAAAATAGTTGAGTGGCATGCCAATATAACTGGCATGCCTTTTTATTAATGCAAAACATGTGTTGATTAACCAAAGTTAACCAGTAAGTGACTGCTTGCTTTCGGATGACTTTGGACTGAACGATTACTACACTATTATCGGGATTTCTTGCAGCGTATGGATGCGACTTTGTCGTTAATCGTATGGTGTCCGTTCGTCCGTCGCTTTCCAAAGATACAGGTGCACTAAGTGCAAAAGATAAAGCTTTTTTGAACGAGTGAATATCCACTTTCCTATCCATAAAGGAGCATCCAAAGATTCAATTTTGGCTGCTTACTCCTTCTTTATAGCATTTCCTTTTCGAATTTAAGGCAAAGTCATATTCCCTATAACGGCACACTGTTACTTGTATGATCTTAGCTGAAATAAGCAAAGAATACTTTATTAAAAGCGGTGAAGTGCCTGAAATTGCATCTTCGGGCACTTGCAACCACATTTAATCCACGGTAAAGGTGTTGTGATCATCTCGTCCAAAGCGGGCTGGAAATGTACAAGTGCAAATGCAGACTTATATGCTTGTCTACAGGTGCAACATGTAAGAAGGTGGATAATCAACAGACGTGCCGTTGCATAAATGTAGGTGTAGTGTGTTGCAGTTCGGTTCAATTTCCACCTTTCACTTTACGTTCAGCATCGTTTTCTGTATGCTAAAGACAGGAGTGGTCAGACCACTTTTCATCATGTATATTTCCAAAGGGGTCCACGCATGCAAAATCCAAAACCATCGTCGAAAATGTTTCTAGATATTGTCGGTGAACTTAGATCGATAATTACAGAAGAAGGCATTGAAACCGGTGGAAAGCTGCCTTCCGAACGTGAATTGGCAGAGCGTCTGCAGGCAGGGAGATCCACGATTCGTGAAGCGTTACGAAGTTTGGAACTGCTCGGACTTATCGAAACGCGGCGTGGTGAAGGGACGTTCCTTGTCGATTTCAGGAAGCATCAACTTGTTGAAGTACTTGCAGCTTTCATCATGCAACAGCCAGATTCCGTCACCGATGTACAGGAAACAAGAAGAATTCATGAAACTGCGGCAATCCTTGCAATATGTAAGGACAGTGCATTACGGGCGTTACCAGTATGGGATAGCTTGTTTAAAAAAATTGATCAGGATGGGGAAATTTTACGAGAGGACCTTGTCCGTGAAATGATTGTTGCGGCTGGAAATCGATTATCGCTTAAAATTTGGTTTTTATTAAAACAATATAGTAAAGTACCATTCAGTGAAATGACAAAGATTGATGAAAATGAAAGTGTGAAAATGTTGCTTCTAAACTTGGGCAATGGCAATGTGATTGCCACGTTGGAAGCCTATTCTGAATGGATTAAACTAGTTGAAAGTGAAAGAGGGGACAATAATAAATGATTCGCGATTTATTTATGAAAAATAGAAAAAAGCATATGACGACAATACCTTCCGTTGACGCTAAAAATGACGTACCTGAAGGAATCATGACGAAATGTTCGGAATGTAAAAATATTATTTTAACAAAAGATTTAATCAAACTAATGAAAGTCTGCCCTAAATGTGATCATCATTTTAAGATGACAGCAGCTGAACGTGTAGCTTGCTTGTTTGATGAAGAGACGTTCAAATCAATTGACGATCATTTGAAAACGGAAAATCCGCTTAATTTCCCTGCTTATACTGAAAAAGTTGAGTCAGATGCGAGAAAAACGGGATTGAATGAGGCAGTTCTAACTGGTACAGGTAAAATCGATGGAGTGGAAATTGCTGTAGCCATTATGGATGCCCATTTCCGAATGGGTTCGATGGGATCAGTTGTGGGTGAAAAGATTACCCGTGCAATAGAAAAAGCGACTGCACTAGGTATTCCAATGATTATCTTTTCTGCGAGCGGCGGAGCACGTATGCAGGAAGGCGTGTTATCGCTCATGCAAATGGCGAAAACGAGTGTCGCACTTACACGTCATGGCAGTGAAGGTTTGTTATATATATCTGTCATGACGTACCCAACTACAGGCGGCGTGTCCGCAAGTTTCGCTTCGGTCGGTGATATTAATATCGCAGAGCCGAAAGCACTTATCGGATTTGCAGGTAGACGCGTTATCGAACAGACTGTTAGGGAAAAATTACCGGAAGACTTCCAAACTGCGGAATTCCTGCTGGATCACGGCCAATTGGATGCAGTCGTTCACCGTGCTGATATGAAAGAAACCTTATCTAAGATCGTTCGACTTCACGTGAAGGGAGCTAATTGACATGAGTAAGACGTTGAAATTCGAGGAGCCAATCGTCAAGCTGCGCGAGAAAATCGTGGAACTTGAAGAGTTCACGGCAAACAACTCAGTTGACCTTTCAGATGAAATCGGAACGTTGAAAGTACGTTTGAAGAACTTGGAAGAAGAGATTTACGAGAATATGGAACCATGGGACCGTGTTCAAGTGGCGAGGCATCCACAACGCCCGACTACAATTGATTATATCAATATGTTGTTTGAAGATTTTATGCAACTACACGGCGATCGGGCTTATGGCGATGACGCAGCAATTGTTGGTGGTATCGCTTCATTTGAATCGGTTCCAATAACAGTTATCGGCCATCAGCGTGGGAAAGACACAAAAGAGAACGTCAAACGGAATTTCGGAATGCCGCATCCTGAGGGGTATAGGAAAGCATTGCGCCTTATGAAACAGGCTGAAAAATTCGGCAGACCAATCATTTGTTTCATCGATACGAAAGGTGCTTTTCCTGGCAAGGCAGCTGAAGAGCGGGGACAAAGCGAAGCGATTGCACGAAATCTTGTTGAAATGGCTGGCCTAACAGTTCCAGTTATCTCTATCGTCATCGGAGAAGGCGGAAGTGGCGGGGCGCTGGCACTTGGGGTGGCAAATCACATTCATATGCTTGAGCATTCAACCTACTCTGTCATTTCACCTGAAGGAGCCGCGACCATTCTTTGGAAAGATTCAAGTCTTGCCAAACAAGCTGCCGAAGCTATGAAAATTACTGCTCCACACTTGAAAGAAATGGGTATTATAGATGCTATTATTCCTGAAGTTCGGGGTGGTGCGCATCGTGACTCGAAAGCGCAGGCGATTAGTATCGGGAATGCAATTCGAACTTCGTTAGATGAATTAGGAACTCTGGATGGCAAAGGTCTTGTTGACCATCGTTATGATAAATTTCGTTGTATTGGCGTTTTTTCTGAATAAAAGAAAGATGCGGGTGACCGCATTTTTTCGTGTTCACAAAAAAACTAAATCTACATAGGAGTGATTCCAATGAAGAAAATTGCTGTGTTGACAAGTGGGGGAGACGCACCAGGGATGAATGCTGCAGTTCGGGCAGTTGTTCGGAAAGCAATTTACGAAGGTCTTGAAGTTGCAGGTGTTTTTAATGGTTACCAAGGATTAATCGAAGGGAAAATCGAACTCCTCCAATTGGGTTCCGTGGGGGATATCATTCAACGGGGTGGGACGATATTACGGTCAGCCCGCAGTGCCGAATTCCGAACGCTGGAAGGTCGTGAAAAAGCCTTAAAGCAATTGAAGTTAAACGGAATTGAAGCGCTAGTCGTCATTGGCGGTGATGGTTCATTCAGGGGTGCACTTGAATTAACAGCTCTTGGCCTACCATGTGTCGGCGTTCCAGCAACAATAGATAATGACATCAATGGCACTGAACTCACAATCGGTTTTGATACGGCATTGAATACAGTCATTGACGCCATCGATAAGATACGCGATACTGCTACATCTCATGAACGTACATTCATCGTTGAGGTTATGGGACGCGATGCAGGAGACCTTGCTTTATGGGCGGGACTGGCCGGCGGTGCTGAAACAATTCTTGTACCAGAAGAAAAATATGAATTGCCCAATATTATCGAACGGCTTAAAAGTGGGACGGGACGAGGTAAAAAGCATAGTATCATTATTGTAGCTGAAGGGGTTATGTCGGCTGCAGAGCTTGCTGAAATATTGAAGCGTGAAGCTGGTATTGAAACACGTATATCAGTGCTGGGGCATATTCAGCGAGGGGGTTCCCCTTCTGCACGTGATCGTGTCATTGCTAGTCAGTACGGAGCAAAAGCTGTAGAAGTATTGATAGAAGGACGCGGCAGCATTGCGATTGGCATGCGAAATCATGTGGTGGTAGAATATGAGTTGGCAGACGTTTTCGAACAATCAGACGGTTTGGATATGGACATGTACAAGCTGTCCAAGGAATTGTCTATTTAACTTTATTCGGCAGAAGCTTCCCACCTTTATACGGGGTAAGACAAAGCGAACAAAAACAGTAATTCAGAGTGCATTCAAACGTCGACTGAATCAAGCAATCATTATTCAAAATCTAGGCACAATTGATTGGGTTTTTAAAAAAAACAAAAGAGGCGATAGTTGATGAGAAAAACGAAAATAGTATGTACGATTGGCCCTGCAAGTGAATCACCGGAATTATTGGAACAGCTTATTGAGGCTGGTATGAATGTAGCGAGGCTGAATTTCTCCCATGGTAATCATGCAGAACATAAAGCCCGTATCGATGCCATTAGAAAAGTCGCACGTGAAAAAGGTAAAGTTGTTGGGATCCTGCTAGATACGAAAGGTCCTGAAATACGGACGCATTCCATGGAGAATGGAAAGTTGGAACTTGTCACGGGACAAAAAATTGATATTTCTATGACGCAAGTTGAAGGAAATAATGATGTGTTTTCAATAAGTTACGATAAACTGATTGAAGATGTATTCGAGGGTTCTGTCATTCTTTTAGATGATGGTCTAATCCAATTAGAAGTTATTGGTAAAGATGAAGAACGAGGATTAATCCATACACTGATTATTAATTCAGGGCCATTAAGCAATAATAAGGGCGTTAACGTACCGGGGATTTCGGTTCAACTTCCTGGAATGACGGAAAAAGATGCAGAAGATATCCTATTCGGTATTAGAGAAGGTGTCGACTTCATAGCTGCCTCATTCGTAAGACGGGCTTCCGATGTTATGGAAATAAGAGCCCTTCTTGAGAACAACAACGGCTCGAACTTACAAATCATTCCGAAAATAGAGAATCAAGAAGGCGTCGACAACATCGATGAAATCCTGAATGTTTCGGACGGTCTTATGGTTGCTCGTGGTGATCTTGGAGTAGAAATTCCACCGGAAGAAGTACCACTTGTCCAGAAAAAATTGATTGAGAAGTGTAACCAGGCGGGTAAGCCAGTTATTACAGCAACACAAATGCTTGATTCGATGCAGCGAAACCCGCGTCCTACACGTGCTGAAGCGAGCGATGTAGCAAATGCTATTTTTGACGGTAGTGATGCAATCATGCTGTCAGGAGAGACGGCAGCAGGAATTTATCCAATCGAATCAGTTCAGACGATGGATCGTATTGCGCGGACTACAGAAGCAGCAATTGATTATCGTTCTGTCGTTTCAACACGCCGCCGCGAAAAACACGGCAATATGACTGAAGCGATTGGACAAGCTGCGGCATACACCGCTATCAACTTGAAAGTGAAGGCCGTCATTGCTCCAACAGAAAGTGGCCATACAGCTAAAATGATTGCCAAATACCGCCCAGGTTGTCCGGTTATTGCGGTAACATCATCTGAAGCTTGTTCAAGAAGACTATCACTCATTTGGGGCGTCTACCCGATTGTTGGAAAAAAAGTTTCTTCGATTGATGAAATCTTGCAAGAGTCTGTCGAAGAGAGTGTTAAACATCAGTATGTAGGACATGGTGATGTGGTTATCATTACGGCAGGTGTTCCAGTTGGTAAGGCGGGAACGACGAACTTGATGAAAATTCATGTTATCGGTGATTTGCTTGCACGAGGACAAGGGATAGGCAAAGATGTAGCTTATGGCCGAACTGTTGTAGCTAAAAATGCTGCTGAAGCATTGGCGTATGATACAGAAGGAGCAATTCTTGTAACGAATGCATCTGATCGTGATATGATGCCTGCCATCGAGAAATGTGCAGGACTCATTACGGAAGAAGGCGGATTGACAAGTCATGGTGCAATTGTTGGACTCAGTTTAGGTATACCGATTATTGTCGGTGTTGAAGATGCAACCAAGCTGATTCAGCATGGCGAGGAAATTACGATGGATGCTGAATCTGGCGTTATCTATAATGGGCGCGCGAGCGTTCTATAAAGTTAATCTTCAATCAGAGCGGGTTTTCTTCATCCCCCACTTATTCTTCCCGTGTCCTTGAAGACTTGAAGTGGGGGTCTTACTGCCCGTTAATGCGGGATAAATAAGATAAGGCTGCTTCCGATATGCTCGGTAAGCAGCCTTTTTTAGGAGATGAATTTTAGCATGAAATGGATTGTACTCACATTTATTGTTGTTCCAACAGCTGAACTTGCTCTACTACTATATTCAGGGAAGACGCTGGGGCTTCTGCCTACGATAGCTATCATTCTTATTACGGGGATAGGAGGGGCGTACCTCGCTAAGCGCCAAGGGATGAAGGCTTGGACTGAATTGAAAATGCGTATGACAGTTATGGAGACACCTGGAGATGCACTTATTGATGGTGTTTGTATTCTATTTGGGGGGATTCTGCTCATCATGCCCGGTTTCATTACCGACCTATTCGGCTTTTTACTACTCTTCAAAGGACCTAGGAATAGTATCAGACCATTCATTCGGAATTGGATCTATAATAAAATGAAAAAAGGACAAATTGTTATCCGGTAAATAAAGGGTGTTGTCTTACTTTCAGTGCGGCAAAAAGTAAGAATGGCGTTAGTAGAATACCGGGTAATCCAAATAGATAGAAGGAAGAAGCTGTTATGAAGAAAGCATGAATTGGCTTTAGGTGAAAAGTGGATGCCCACATATAGGATTCGGCCATTTGTCTGGTTATCATGGTGAATAGATAGAGTAAAATGAGTGAGATTCCTATATATAGATTATTTGTATATAGGAAGAAGGCAGCCATTGGCAGAAGGAACAGACCGATCCCGAGGAATGGCAGGCTATCTGCTAGTGAGATAAGAAAAGCGTTGCCAATGGGTGACTCGAATCGTAGAAGCAAGAACCCTATTGTGATAATACAAAATGTCAGGAAGAATAAGCGCGCTTCTACTGACACAAACGTTCCAATAAGTTTACCGGATGTTGTAAACATTCTTTTAGCAGGCTGGCGTATGACACTTGGGAAATAGACTAAAAACCAATAGCGGTTTTTACCGGATTCCCGTAAGGCAAAAAAGTAAGCTACGAGGAAAATGAACAAACTGAAGAGCTGTTGAAAAACGGTACTAATGATTGTTAAGGTGTATTCTAGAAGCGCATGGCCATATTCCACAACTTTATCTTCGAGGAAAGTGAATAGTTTGCTTAGGATGTCGGTATTTTGTGTGAATGGGGCTATATGGCGTTCAACAGTTGGAACGGTGTCAATAAGTCCGTGAATTGCAATGAAAGTGAACGCGCTCATTAAAAAAAGCATAAGTGTCATGACGAATAACGTTGCAATTGTAAGTGGAAGCTTGGTCATTGTGCGGACGGATGATAAGATAGGAGCAGTGAAGTAGGCAATGATGACAGCGATTGCCGCCGGGGGAACAGTAAACAGGATAATGCCCGCGAAAACAGCAGGCAACCATTTCATGAAAATTGATTGAAATGCTTGTTGCTTGTTCCGGTTTTCTGGCATTTTCCGACCCCCTTTTTATAAATCAAAAAACAAAAACAAGCGTATCCATTCACAAAGATGACAAAATTGATTATAATGGTCGTTGTAAGCGTTTTAAGTAGCGAATTAATATTAGCAGACTAGCTGTTCTTCTTTCTTTTTTTATAGATTGGACAGCTGTACTGAAAGAGGGAGCGATTTATATGACGTCAACCAAAGGGTTGGAAGGAGTCGTAGCGACACAGTCAGCAATCAGTTCTATTATTGATGACACACTTACATATGTCGGCTATGATATTGATGATCTTGCAGATAACGCCAGCTTTGAAGAAGTTATTTATCTTCTCTGGCACCAGCGTCTGCCGAAAGAGGATGAGCTTGCAGAGCTGAAAAAACAGCTTGCAGAGAATATGTCTGTTCCTCAAGAAGTACTTAATCATTTCAAAACGTATCCGATTGCAGACGTACACCCAATGGCGGCACTGCGTACTGCAGTATCTCTACTTGGACTATACGATGAAAAAGCAGAAGATATGTCTGATGAAGCAAATTACGAAAAAGCGATTAAGCTTCAAGCAAAAATCGCTACGCTCGTTACTTCATTCTCACGTATCCGTAAAGGCCTTGAGCCAGTTGCTCCAAAAGCTGAACTAGGCTATGCTGAAAACTTCCTATATATGCTTTCAGGTAAACAGCCTGAAGCAATTGCAATTGAAGCATTCGACAAAGCACTTGTCCTTCATGCAGACCATGAGCTAAATGCATCTACATTCACAGCGCGCGTTTGCGTAGCAACGCTTTCTGATATGTACTCAGGTGTTACAGCAGCGATTGGCGCACTTAAAGGACCACTTCACGGTGGTGCAAACGAACAAGTAATGAAAATGCTGATGGAAATCGGTTCTGAAGACAAAGTAGAAGCGTATATCCGTGCAAAATTGGATAACAAAGAAAAAATCATGGGCTTCGGCCACCGTGTCTACCGCCAAGGTGACCCACGTGCGAAACATCTTCGTGCAATGTCTAAGCGTTTGACTGAACTTCGCGGCGAAGAGAAATGGTACAATATGTCCAATAAAATTGAAGAAATTGTTACTGGCGAAAAGAATTTGCCGCCAAACGTCGATTTCTATTCGGCTTCTGTCTATCATTCACTCGACATCGATCATGATTTATTCACGCCGATTTTTGCAGTATCTCGTATTTCGGGATGGATTGCACATATCCGTGAGCAATATGCGAACAATAGATTGATTCGTCCTCGTGCAGATTATACAGGACCGGGCATGCAGAAATACGTTCCAATTAAAGAACGATAAGAACGATAAAACATGGGGCAGCATAGATATATGCCGGCCCTCTGATTTTGAATTTGGGAGGAAATTAATTATGACTAACGGTGGAAAAATTACAGTAACTAATGGTGTTTTAAACGTTCCTGATCACGCAACAATTCCTTTTATTATCGGTGACGGTACTGGTCCGGATATTTGGCATTCAGCATCACGCGTACTTGAAGCAGCTGTCGATAAAGCTTACGATGGTAAGAAAAAGCTTGTGTGGAAAGAAGTTCTTGCAGGAGAAAAAGCATTCAACGAAACTGGCGAATGGCTTCCACAAGCAACACTTGACACAATTGATGAGTATTTGATCGCTATTAAAGGACCACTTACTACGCCAATCGGTGGCGGTTTCCGTTCATTGAACGTTGCACTTCGCCAAGAATTGGATCTTTACACTTGCCTACGTCCAGTACGTTACTTTGAAGGTGTTCCTTCACCGGTTAAACGTCCTGAAGATTGTGATATGGTTATTTTCCGCGAAAATACGGAAGATATCTATGCAGGTATTGAATACAAAGAAGGTACACCTGAAGCGAAAAAAGTAATCGAATTCCTACAAAACGAAATGGGCGTTAAAAATATCCGCTTCCCAGAAACTTCTGGAATCGGTATCAAACCTATTTCTGAAGAAGGTACAAAACGTCTAGTACGTGCTGCTCTTACTTATATTATTAAAGAAGGCCGCAAGTCATTGACGCTTGTCCATAAAGGAAATATCATGAAGTTCACAGAAGGCGCATTCAAAAACTGGGGCTATGAAGTTGCTGAACAAGAATTCGGCGATAAAGTCTTCACATGGAACCAGTATGATCAAATCAAAGACGCTGATGGAACTGACGCTGCGAACAAAGCACAAGCTGAAGCTGAAGCAGCAGGCAAAATCATCGTGAAAGATTCGATTGCTGATATCTTCTTGCAACAAATCTTGACACGTCCAAAAGAGTTCGATGTTGTTGCAACAATGAACTTGAACGGCGACTATATATCTGATGCACTTGCTGCGCAAGTTGGCGGAATTGGTATCGCTCCTGGAGCAAACATCAACTACATTACTGGGCATGCAATCTTTGAAGCAACTCACGGTACTGCACCGAAATATGCAGGACTTGACAAAGTTAATCCTTCTTCACTCCTTCTTTCAGGCGTCTTGATGCTTGAGCATCTTGGATGGAACGAAGCGGCAGCTATGATCACTGCTTCAATCGAAAAAACAATTGTTTCTAAAGTTGTGACGTACGACTTTGCTCGTCTTATGGACGGTGCAACAGAAGTGAAAGCATCTGAATTCGCAAATGAATTGATTAAAAACCTTTAATTTGAATTAGCAGAAGTGCCTGCTGATTCAAATTACGCCGAGGCGTAATTGATTTACTAATACTCCAACGGCGGAAAACCCTAGTTTTCCGCCGTTGGAGATTTTTATTAGATTGAATGAGGGGGATGCCCTTCATACATATGAATAAAAGGAGAGTAAACCCATGACAATGCAACGTAAAAAAGTCTCAGTTATCGGTTCTGGTTTCACTGGTGCAACTACGGCATTTCTTTTAGCTCAAAAAGAGCTTTGCGATGTAGTGATTGTTGATATTCCACAAATGGAAAACCCAACAAAAGGGAAAGCACTTGATATGATGGAAGCTGGACCTGTTCAAGGTTTTGACGCGAATATTATAGGGACTTCAGATTACGCGGATACAAAAGACTCGGATATCGTCATTATCACAGCTGGTATTGCACGCAAACCAGGTATGAGCCGTGATGACCTTGTTCAAACGAACCAAAAAGTCATGAAAATCGTAACAGCTGAAATTGTAAAACATTCTCCGAACACAACAATCATCGTATTGACGAACCCTGTCGATGCTATGACATACACAGTATACAAAGAATCAGGATTGCCGAAAGAACGCGTAATCGGACAATCTGGTGTACTTGATACTGCTCGTTTCCGCACGTTTGTAGCGCAAGAATTGAACTTGTCTGTTAAAGACGTCACTGGTTTCGTACTTGGCGGTCATGGCGATGATATGGTTCCACTTGTCCGCTACTCATATGCTGGCGGTATTCCACTTGAAACGTTAATCTCTCCTGAGCGTCTTGAAGAAATCGTAGAGCGTACACGCAAAGGTGGAGCGGAAATCGTTAACCTTCTTGGGAATGGTTCTGCTTACTATGCACCAGCTGCATCACTAGTTGAAATGGCTGAAGCGATTCTAAAAGATCAGAAACGTGTTCTTCCTTCGATTGCATACCTTGAAGGCGAGTACGGTCTTGATGGTATTTACATCGGTGTTCCAACGGTGCTTGGTGCAGGCGGTATCGAAAAAATCATAGAACTTGAATTGACTGAAGACGAAAAAGTTGCATTAGCTAATTCTGCTGAATCAGTTAAAGCTGTTATGAAAGTTCTTGTCTAATATCTTTTAAAAAAATCGAGTAGCATATGCTACTCGATTTTTTTTCTAATTATTGATAAACTTGTATTACCACATTAAAAGGGGGAAGCAAGTTGATACTAGGGAAAAAAAGACGTCTAGGTAGAAAAATAGAAGAGATTACTGTTGGAGAAAAATTGAAATTGACAAAGAGAATTGAAGATAAAGATCTACTGCTCTATCTTGGACTAACAAATGATAGTAACCCACTCTATATCCAGCATGATTACGCTTCGCAGACGGCTTATGGATTGCCTATCGTACCAACTATTATGCTAACAGGGATTGTGACATCCGCCGTTTCAAAGTATTTACCTGGACCTGGTTCACATATCGTGAAACAACAGTTGTCATTCCAAAAAGCTGTGTATCACTATACAACTATCAATTTTTTGCTCGAAATTATTCATGTTGATAAAGAAAAAAATTCAATAGATATTTCAATAGAAGCACGTGACGAAAAGGAGGACATCGTCATTTCTGGAGTAGTGACAGTCACTCCGCCAAAAGTGGAAGAACGACTTACATCACAAGCAATGGATAACTTTTGATAGGGGATTGATGCAAGTTGAGTTCAAGTATAAAGAAAATATTGATTGTCGATGACGAACAGCCGATTCGAACACTACTAGAATACAACTTGAAGCAGGCACAATACGAAACAATTACTGCTGCTGACGGGGAAGAAGCGGTATTGAAAGCAGAAATGGAAAGACCTGATTTAATCTTACTTGACTTAATGCTTCCAAAAATGGATGGAATTGATGTATGCAAAACATTAAGACAGCGTGGACTTGATATCCCAATTATCATGCTTACGGCAAAAGGGGACGAGCTAGACAAAGTGCTCGGTCTTGAGATTGGCGCGGATGATTATATGACGAAGCCGTTCAGTCCACGTGAAGTTGTTGCACGCGTTAAGGCTGTATTAAGACGCAGCGGGGAACGGACAGACAAAGTCGAAGAAACGGGAATTTTAACTACTGGATTATTAACGGTGCACGCTGAACAATACGAAGCTTATCTTGACAAAGTAGAACTTGAGTTCACTCCAAAGGAATTCGAACTGCTTGTTTATTTCATGCAGAACAAGAACCGGGTGCTATCACGGGACCAGCTTTTGAGCGCGGTTTGGAATTATGACTTCGCTGGTGATACACGCATCGTCGATGTTCATGTCAGCCATTTACGTGAGAAAATTGAAGAAAACACGAAGAAACCTGTTTTCATCAAGACGGTAAGGGGAATTGGCTATAAATTTGAGGAGCCAAAAGTTTGATGAAAGATCTATATTCTAGATTAACCATCGCATGTGCAATTCTTCTTTCAGTTCTTTTAACTGGCCTCGGTATTGTCCTGGGCCAGTTTTTCCCTTTATTCGCACGGGATATCTCACTTGATCTGCAACACCAATATTGGGTTTATTTAATCATCACGCTGATAATTGCGTTTATTATCTCACTTTTAATAGCAATGCGGATGATGGTGCAATACGCTCGTCCTGTCGACGAAGTGACAAAAGTTGCTGTTCAAATTGCGCAAGGTGATTACCTTGTAAGGACAAAGACGGATGAACCAGAATATAATAATGAACTTGCGATTTCCATTAACAAAATAGCGAGCAATCTGCAAGAGATGTCGACACTACGCATGATGGAAAAAGAGCGCTTGAAAACACTTATAGAAAGTATGGGTAGCGGGCTTCTGATGTTTGGTCGTGAAGGATCAGTCAATCTTGTAAATGGAGTATTTGAAAAGACGTTTGGATTTTCAAAAGAGGAGCCAATAGGTAAGACGTTCAAAACAATTGGTTTACCTATTGAAATTGAAGATTTGATTGAAGATGTATTTATGACAGAACAAGTACGTGAAAAACAGGTTAGGATTGATTCAGGGGGTATTTATTCCTACATGGGCGTTTATGGTGCGCCTGTTATCGGCCATCACGGGAATTGGCTCGGTATTGTTGTTGTCATGCATGATATTACAAAGCTTGTCAGACTCGAAGAAATAAGAAAAGATTTCGTTGCAAATGTATCCCACGAACTCCGTACTCCTATTACTTCAATTAAAGGGTTTACTGAAACGTTATTAGATGGTGCGATGAATGAACCTGTCATAATGAAAGAATTTCTTGAAATCATTCAAAAAGAAAGTAACCGTCTACATTTACTAATTGATGATTTGCTTGAATTATCGGCAATGGAAAGAGAAAACTTTTCACTTCAGTTTGGACATGTTGAGCTGTTAGAACTGATGAATGATGCATTGGAAATCGTTTCCGGGAGTTTGGAGCGTAAGAAGATGGCTATCAATTTGGATATTGCGGATGAAATTGTTATCGAAGGCGATGCGAGTCGATTAATTCAAGTAATGGTGAATCTTTTATCGAATGCGATTAACTATTCAAAAGAACAGACAACAATCACTGTTTCAGTTAAAATAATGGCGAAAAATGCCATTATCCAAGTACAAGATGAAGGAATCGGTATCGAACAAGTTGAACTGGCACGGCTGTTTGAACGCTTCTACCGTGTTGACCGTGCTAGGAGTCGTGACTCGGGTGGCACTGGGCTAGGACTAGCCATTGTCAAACACCTCGTGGAAGCCCATAGTGGTACAGTCGAAGTGGAAAGCACAATCGGTGTAGGTACGTTAATTCGCATCTGTCTACCTTTGCGACAAGCTAATTAAGCAATTCAAAAGTCACATCTGTCGATTAACCAAAATTAACTAGGGGATAAATTAATTACACACTGGGCGCTACGTGTATTGTTGCTTCCGGATTGCTTTAGATTGAACGACTACTATACCATTATCGAGATGTCTGGATATGTAGGAATGCGCCTTTGTCGCATCCCTACATATTTTTTCGTTAATCGTATGGGGGTCCTTCATCCGTCGCGCTCCAAATGCACAAGTACACGAAGTGCTAAGACTTTGTGGGACGAAAGATAAAGGGACATATAACTGGATAAAAGCCGCCAAAGATGCAATTTTGGCGGCTGCTGCTTTCTCTATGGTTTTTCCTATCTTTATTAAAGAAGTGTCACATTCTAGTAGACATCACATAATTAGATGCATAAACTTTACTAAAAGTAAGCAAGAAGCACATTATACAACGTGCAAAAGTGCCCGAAATTGTATCTTCGGGCACTTACTCTCTCTATAGAATGTCGTCTACTCTTTTCTTCCAAACAACTGCATTTTTCACTTGAATAGTGTAGGAACGCGACAGGCAACTAGCCACACTAGGACCCCTCAGTAAATCTGTCATGAATAGTTAGCCGAAAGCGGGCCAAAAATAGTCCAACTAAAACGGATTTTCTCAAGCCCTTCTCACCAGTGTTTTATGCGAATAAATGGTTAATCAACAGACGTGTTCATAAGTAAAGAATTACGGAAGCAGACTAAACAACGCGTCATTTTCATTTATATCTGCCCCCGTGGTAAGATGAATGAAGATGACGTTTTTTTGAATGGGAGTGGAATGTACATGACGACAAAGAAAATTGTATTACTTGATGGAAACAGTCTTGCGTACCGGGCATTTTTTGCATTGCCTTTACTAACAAATGATAACGGGATCCATACCAATGCGGTATATGGCTTCACAATGATGCTGCAAAACATACTTGAGGTTGAAAAACCTACGCATATTCTCGTGGCATGGGATGCTGGAAAAACAACATTCAGGCATAAAACATACGGAGAATATAAAGGTGGGCGTCAGAAAACGCCACCTGAATTATCGGAGCAATTCCCATATTTGCGAAAGTTGCTTGAAGCATACAAGATCCCCCAGTACGAACTTGAACAGTACGAAGCAGATGATATCATCGGTACGCTTAGTAAAGCAGGAGATGCTGACGGTTCCGAAATCGTTGTCATTTCAGGGGATAAGGATTTAACGCAACTTGCTAGTAAACATACGACGGTGTTCATCACTCGAAAAGGGATGACGGATATTGAGAAATACACGCCTGAACACATTATGGAGAAATACGGCATTGAGCCCCATCAGATCATTGATATGAAAGGGTTAATGGGTGATGCATCCGATAATATTCCGGGCGTTCCTGGAGTCGGTGAGAAGACTGCACTCAAATTGCTAATCGAATACGGTTCGATTGAAAATGTTTATAAATCTCTTGCTAACATTACTGCTAAAAAACTGAATCAGAATTTGACGGAAAATGAAGCGCAAGCGTTCATGAGCAAAGACCTTGCGACAATTGAAGTGAATGCACCAATCACGGTTTCCATCAATGATTTAACATATGACGGACCTGATATAGATGAAGTGTCGAGTATTTACCGAGAGTTGAAATTCAAGACCCTCCTCGAAAAAATTACACCTCAAGCAGCAGAGGAACCAAAAGAAGCAATTGAAGTCACGATTGTTTCTGAACTCTTGGACAAGGATTTGTCAAACGAAATGGCAATCCATGTTGAAATGATGGATGAAAACTATTTGACTGCAGAGATTTTGGGCATTAGTTTGGTGGATGGAAAAAATATCCTATTTATCCCGCTTGAAGTCGCAAAAACATCGCTGTCATTTAAAAACTGGCTACAAAATACGGACAAGCTAAAATACTCGTCTGATTCGAAAGCGGCTAGTGCATCACTTGCGCGTCAAGGTCTAGATGCAGAAGGATTCCAGTTTGATCTATTACTTGCGACATACATCGTCAACCCGTCGACGACATATACCGATGTAGCTTCTATTACACGAGAGTTCGGTTACACAGAAGTTGAGCAGGATGAAGTGATTTATGGAAAAGGTGCTAAGAAAGCGATACCGACTGAAGAAATAATTGCAGAGCACGCAGGGCGGAAAGCGCAGGCAATATGGAAACTACATGCGGTGATTGAAGAGAAATTACAAGATAATGATCAATATGATCTATACCATGATCTTGAGTTACCGCTAGCGGCGATTCTTGCGAAAATGGAAACGACTGGTGTGATGACTAACCGGGATACGCTTCTGACAATTGGAACGGAACTGTCTGCTAAACTGACCATACTTGAGACAACTATTTATGAAATTGCAGGAGAAAAATTCAACATTAATTCACCTAAACAGCTTGGCGTCATCCTTTTTGAAAAAATCGGACTTACTCCGATAAAAAAGACGAAGACTGGTTATTCAACTGCAGCAGATGTACTTGAGAAGCTTGAAAGTGAACATGAAATTATCAGCCATATATTGAACTATCGCCAACTCGGTAAATTGAATTCGACGTATATCGAAGGATTATTGAAAGAAATTCACGAGGATGGCAAGATTCATACTCGTTTCCAGCAAGCACTCACGACAACAGGCCGACTTAGTTCGATCAATCCCAATTTGCAGAACATCCCTGTACGACTTGAAGAGGGAAGAAAAATTCGTGCGGCGTTCGTTCCATCTGAACCGGGCTGGTATCTATTTGCAGCGGACTATTCTCAAATTGAACTGCGTGTGCTCGCACATATGTCGCAAGATGAAAAACTAATTGAAGCTTTCCGTGCAGGTGCAGATATTCACACGAAGACAGCAATGGACGTTTTCGGTGTTGATGAAGATTCAGTGACGTCAGACATGCGCCGAGCAGCAAAAGCGGTCAACTTTGGAATTGTCTACGGAATAAGCGATTACGGACTTTCACAAAGCTTGGATATTACGCGGAAAGACGCAGCGCAATTCATTGACACTTATCTCAGTAGTTTCCCAGGAGTCAAACAGTATATGAGTGATATCGTCGCGGATGCGAAAAGGAAAGGCTATGTGACGACGCTTATGAACCGCAGACGGTATTTGCCGGAAATTACAAGTTCGAATTTTAACTTGAGAAGTTTTGCGGAACGGACTGCCATGAATACACCGATTCAAGGAAGTGCGGCTGATATTATAAAAAAAGCAATGATTGAAATGGCTAAAAGGCTTGAGGTTGAAGGCATGCAGACACGTATGCTTCTGCAAGTGCATGATGAATTGATCTTTGAAGCACCAGAAAGTGAAATTGAGAAACTAAAAGAAATTGTACCTGAAGTGATGGAATCAGCTCTGGCGCTTGACGTGCCTTTGAAAGTTGACTGGGCATTCGGATTATCTTGGTATGATACGAAGTGAGGGGATAAAATGCCTGAATTACCGGAAGTGGAAGGGGTCGTCCGTGCACTCGCACCTATTGCGATAGGAAGGACGATTCAGCATGTGACCGTTTCAGATACAGTTATCAAATCAAAACAGCTTGGTAAAGAAGCTGTGATAAAAGGAATTACAACCGAAGACTTTATAGTGGATATGGCTGGAATGACGATTAAAGACGTCACACGGCGCAGTAAATACATCTACTTTCATCTAATGAAAGATAGTAATACCTGCCTTCTTGTCAGTCATCTTGGTATGACAGGAGCGTGGTTCACTGTTGACAACGTTGAAGACATTACGGAAATGAAGTTCCGTAACCATGTTCATGTTGTTTTTACGCTAGAAGGTGGGGGACTACTGGTTTATTCGGATATTCGTCGTTTTGGTGAGTTACGGCTTCTCGGCTGTGAAGCGGATCATCCGCCTTTATTGAAAATGGCTCCTGAACCGTTCGCTGCTGAAGCACGCAATCATTTCCTTGAGTTGTCGATAACGCCGAAATATGCCCGAAAGCCAATCAAGGAAGTCATTATGGATGGGCATGTACTGTCTGGATGCGGGAATATTTATGCGACGGAAGCAATCTATAAGATGAAGATTCATCCAGGAAGGACTACGGAGCGGATTAGCCTAAAAAGAAAAAAAGAATTATTTGAAGTGATTGTGGCTATTTTACAAGAAAGTATTGATGCGGGTGGTAGCTCCATTTCTGATTACCGGAATATTAATGGGGAAGCAGGCACTATGCAGGATCGTCTTAACATGTATGGCAGGAAGGTTTGCCCTGCTTGCGGCTCTGCCACGGAAAGTATGAAAATTGCAGGCAGGACATCCGTTTATTGTCCGGCATGCCAGAAATGATTGCTGAAGGGCTGTGAGAGCTATGATTATCGGTTTAACAGGCAGTATTGCGAGTGGGAAAAGCACTGTGTCCAAAATGTTGGAGAAAAAGGGCTTTCCAATTGTAGATGCGGATGAAATTGCGCGTCTTGTTGTTGAACCTGGCAGTCCAGTTCTACTGGAAATCAGCAGCGCATTTGGACAGGGGATTTTGCGCGCGGATGGATCGCTTAACCGAGAAAAACTTGGGGAGCGTATATTCGGTAATGTAGAAGAGCGCAAAAAGTTGAATGGTATCATTCATCCTGCCATACGAAAAGAGATGCTAAGGCAAAAAGAGCAATGGATTTCAAAGGGGGCAAATACGGTCATCCTAGACATTCCATTGTTGTTTGAAAGTAAGCTGCAATCCTTCGTCGATAAAATCATTGTCGTGTCTGTCACACCTGAAATACAAAAAGAACGGCTAATTGCGAGGAATGTGTTATCGGAAGAAGAAGCGGACGCACGAATTCGTTCCCAGCTACCAATAAAAGAGAAGGAACTGAGTGCAGACGCGGTTTTACGTAATAACGGTCCAGTTGAGGAGACAGAAATTCAGCTGGCTGAGGTACTATCAAAATGGAATGCAGAGCCCTAAAGTGATTCTGAAAAGTAAAACATTTTAATTATTCATAGTTAATCTTTGTTTTAGCATAATATGTGTTATACTAATGACGGGTATTAGATAAAAAGTATAACATACATACAGGAGGATCTTTATATGACTACTTCTATTGCGATAAACGGGTTTGGACGAATTGGACGAATGGTATTCCGTCAAATGATAAAAGAAGAAGATGTAACAATCGTTGCGATCAACGCAATGTATTCATCAGAAACGCTCGCTCATCTTATTAAGTACGATACGAATCACGGTACATTTGATGGCGAAGTCATTGCAAAAGAAAATGCGATTTACGTTAACGGGAAACGAGTGCAAATCGTCTCTGACCGTGATCCGCTGAACCTTCCTTGGAGAAAGCTGGGAGTCGATATTGTCATTGAAGCGACTGGTAAGTTTAATTCACGTGACAAAGCGGCACTTCACCTTGAAGCTGGCGCAAAAAAAGTCATTATATCGGCACCTGGTAAAAATGAAGATATCACCATTGTTTTAGGTGTAAACGATGATAAACTAGATATCGAAAAACATGACATTATTTCGAATGCAAGCTGTACAACGAACTGCCTTGCTCCTGTAGCTAAAGTATTGAATGATACATTTGGTATCGATAACGGATTAATGACAACGATCCATGCGTATACAAATGACCAAAAGAACTTGGATAATCCTCATAAGGACCTTAGACGTGCACGTGCATGCGGACAATCTATCATCCCGACATCTACTGGGGCTGCAAAAGCGTTGGCACTTGTACTTCCAGAATTGGAAGGAAAGATTCACGGAATGTCGCTTCGTATACCGACGCCAAATGTTTCACTTGTTGACCTAGTTGTAGATTTGAAGCAAGACGTTACAGTGGAGATGGTAAACGATGCATTCAAGCAGGCTTCTGAAGGTGCGATGGCAGGCATTCTCCGTTTCTCGACAGAACCGCTTGTATCCATCGATTACAATACGACAACTGACTCTGCAATCATTGACGGTCTTTCAACCATCGTTATGGCAGATCGCAAGGTGAAAGTACTTGCATGGTACGATAACGAGTGGGGTTATTCTGCACGCGTTGTCGATTTAACGAAGAAAGTCGCCGCGGCTCTGAAAACACTAGAACTTGCGTAATTGTGAATAGAAAGCGTCCCTAAAGTTGCTGTACTATGACTTTAGGGACGTTTTTTATTGATGTACAATGTTTCTTTCCCCTCTATTTCGATTTTTTTCGGCATGTTCTGTTATAATTAAGTTATTATCTAAGAAAAAGCGGAGGATACACATTATGAAATGTCCAGCTTGCCAGTTCAATGGCACTCGAGTTGTCGATTCTAGACCGGCCGAGGAGAATAGATCCATCCGGCGTCGCAGAGAATGTGAACAATGCGCATTCCGTTTTACGACATTTGAAAAAGTTGAGGAAATGCCTTTGGTTGTCGTGAAAAAAGATGATTCACGAGAAGAATTTAGCGGTGAAAAAGTCCTTAGAGGCCTTATTCGTGCATGTGAAAAACGTCCTGTATCACTTGAGGACCTAAAAAAAATCGTCTACTCGATTGAAAAAGAATTGAGAAGCGCAGGTGTCGTGGAGATTAATTCTGACGATGTTGGAGAAATGGTTATGGAACAGTTATCGGAAGTTGATGAAGTCGCTTATGTCAGATTCGCTTCGGTCTATCGCCAATATAAGGACATCACAGTTTTCATAAAAGAATTGCAAGATCTACAAAAACGAACGAAAAAGTAACGTATCCCATTTAGATAGGATGTAGAGTTCGATGGCACCCCTTTATAAAGAACTACAGCCAGTTGACGCATACAAAATACGGTTATCGCAGCCCTTTACAGATTATGACCGTCAACTCCTCACTTTATTTTATCAACCGCTGATTGGCCCGGGTGCTATGAGTTTGTTTATGACATTATGGGCGGACGCAGAGCGTGAAGATGGCCGTGAATACAACCATTATCACCTTATGAACATTTTGACGATGCCGCTGGGACCTGTTTTCGAAGCAAGGATTTCTCTGGAAGCGATTGGTTTATTGCGTACGTACAAGAAAAAAGATGGCGATGCGAGATTATTTGTTTATGAACTGCTTCCTCCACTTGATGCCAAAGCCTTTTTTCTAGATCCATTGTTGTCGACATTCTTGTTTAGTAAAATCGGGGAACAGGCATACCGAAATCTACGTAGCCGTTTTGCGCTAGACAGTATTAATGAAGTCGGATTTGAAGATGTATCACGAACATTTCTGGATGTGTATACGCCTGTTCAACAGGGCTATAGCATGGATATGGGCGAGGACCAGCAGTTCATCGGACGGAATGAAGCAGAAGGTGTACCATTTTTGCATTCCGACTTTGATTTCGATCTGCTAAGTTCGGGGTTATCTGAACAAATGGTTCCTAAAGCTTCATTATCCTCTGTTTCAAAGGAATTAATTGCGAAACTCGCATTCCTTTATTCGCTTACGCCGCTCGATATGCAAAAAGTCATCATGATGGCGCTCGATGAAGACCTCAAGTTGCCGGAAGACAGATTACGAAAGTCAGCAGCAGAATTTTATAAAATGAATGTTTCAAAAGAGGCTCCAGTCTTGCATAAAGTGTTCGCGAAAGAATTACCTAAGTCCGAAACAGGGATATTGACGCGGGATGAAGAATTGGTGCATTACCTTGAAAATACGGCGCCACTTGAAATGTTGCGCGAGATTAACGGGAAAGAGCCTCTTTCAGTAGACGTGAAGCTTGCCGAAAAGCTGGTCAATACACATGGATTGTCCGTCGGTGTCGTCAATGTCTTGCTGCAATACGTTCATTTACGCAATGATGGGAAAATAACGAACAGTTATGTTGAGCGGATTGCTTCGCATTGGATGAACAAAAATGTGGATACGGTGAAAACTGCACTTGAAATGTCGCGCAACGAGCATGACCAGTATGTTAAATGGAAAAACGAAGGGCAGAGTACAGGATCAAAAACAGGGCCTAGACGAAAATCTGCACGGGAAGAGAAAGTACCAGAATGGTTTTATAAAAAAGATGAAAAGAAAGCAAAAACAGATAAACCTGTTAAATCTTCTTCCGCAATTGATGAAGAGCGTCGTAAATTACTTTTGGAATTAGGCGTAACAGGGGACGGGACGGTGAAGTGAAATGGAACATATTGGCGATACTTTGAAACGGGTTGTGAAATCACCGGCATTTGCCGCAAGGTTCGATGAATTACGAAAAGAAGTGATGGAGAGTTCTGGGGTGCAACAATTTCTGACGGATCATTCCACTGAAGTTGATGGCGAAGTTGTCGAACGGAGTCTTGGGAAATTATATGAGTATGCCACTGCTTCCCATAGTTGCGGAAAATGTCCTGACCTTGCAGGATGTGTGAATTTCCTGAAGGGCTTCGAGCCGAAATTGCTATTATCACGCGGCCTCATCGATGTGGAATATACAAAATGTCCAAACAAACTTATGGACGACGATCAACGTACTATTAAGAAGATGATCGACAGTATGTATATGCCGAAAGATGTCATGGAAGCGAAATTACAAAATATTGATATGTTTTTTGACGATAGCAGAGTTCCAGCTGTACGTGCTGCGAAAGACTTTCTGAACATTTTCGATAAAACAGGAAAACTCCCAGAACGTGGTATGTACATTTATGGTCCATTTGGAATTGGTAAATCGTTCGTGCTTGGAGCCTTGGCGAACGAATTAGCTAATCGTCGGATACGTACAGTTGCTGTATATGTCCCAGAATTCCTAAGGGAAATGAAACAATCTATTCAAGATCAGACATTAAATGAGAAAATTGATTTTGTGAAAAATGCACAAGTACTTATGCTTGATGATATTGGTGCAGAAACAATGTCGGCTTGGACGCGTGATGAAGTGCTTGGTACCATTTTACAATACAGGATGGCAGAAAAACTACCTACTTTTTTCACATCTAATCTTAGTTACGCTGAACTTGAGGATCATTTGACATACACGCAGCGCGGTGAAAAAGAAGTAGTAAAAGCGGCTAGAATTATGGAGAGGGTGCAAATGATTAGCACTCCTATACGACTCGATGGTGAAAATAGACGCGATAAATAAAAGAAAGACGTAAAAATGACAGAAGCATTATGCTTCTGTCATTTTTCATAATTCTTATTAGTTATCTTTTTTCAAAACGGTTTGTGCGTTGCTCTTTTTGCTTTTGATTATCATTTTTTTGTTCGTTCAACTTATCAATATCAAATGTAGTCCCAAACTCTTCACGCATATCATTTGGATTTTGATTTTTGTTGCGGTCTTGATTTTGTTTTTGGTCACGGTTCGGATTTCTATTATCATTATTCGGCAAGATCAATCACCTCCACAACCGTATCATGTGCCTAATATTGCTTTTCAATACTTGGGAATTAATTCTGCTAAGTAAATGCGATGTCTGATTCTCTACTTTATGGAGGATGTAGCAATTTTTTGTGTGATTAAATTTCAATTACTTTAATTGTCGAAAATAGTTCTTCTTCAGGGTAAAGACTATTCCACTCAGCTGGAAAGTACCCGAGCGGGTTGCATATCATTTCAATTCCTTTATAAGTTTCATGATGTCGAGTGTGAATATGGCTGAATATGTAATTCTTTACACCACATGATACAAGGAAATCCAGGAGGTAAATAATGTTTATAAAAAATCACCAAACTAAAACGGCGGTTATTGTCGTTCATGAAATCTATGGCATTAATCTTCATATGAAGGGCTTTTGTCAGTCTTTGCAGGGCTATGGATTTGATGTCTTTTGCCCAAATTTATTTGGGCAGGAAACATCATTTGACTATTCACAAGAAAAAAACGCTTATAACTATTTTATGGAAAAGGTTGGTTTTACTGCTGCCGTATTGCAAATTAAAAAGATGATTTCCGACATAAAGGACAATTACCAAAAAATATTTGTAGTTGGGTTTAGTGTCGGGGCGACTGTTTCTTGGTTATGCAGTGAAGAAAAGGCGGTTCACGGAATTGTAGGTTTTTACGGTTCGCGTATTAGGGAGTATATGGAGATTACACCCCAATGTCCTGCGCTCTTATTCTTTCCACAGGAAGAAAGATCCTTTAATGTGGATGAATTAATGGCTGCTTTCGATAAAGAGAATACTGAAGTCCATAAATTTAATGGACAACATGGGTTTAGTGATCCGTTTTCACCGGTATATTATGAGGAATCAGCTAAAGATTCTTTAAATATTATGATTAGCTTCTTGTTGAATCAAACATCTTCCTAAGTCTCTTTGTTTCCAAATCCGCCAATCTTACTGGAATCGGTAATCGACTTTCATTGTTTATTAATTTCAAGGTGATTTCAGTCGTCATAGGTAGATCAATTAAATTTCCACAGGAGATGAAGATAGGTTTTACATCTGTATGGGTACGCAAAGCTCTTCCATATATTTCGTTCTTCACAATTATATCTTTATATGAACCTGCTACGTTTTTTGGCATCTTGAAATTGACGCCATCTATTTTAAAGTAACTTTTAGCAATGCCGATTGTGGGTTTATTCAAAAAGAAAGAGGCGTGTGTGGCAATTCCCATACGCCTCGGATGCAGAATTCCATTTCCGTCAAATATAAATAAATCTGGTGTTATCGTGAGTTTCTTGGCGGCTTCAATTACAAGTGGCAGTTCCCTGTAAGCGAGGTACCCAGGTCTATATGGCACATGGATTTCAGCCTTGCTTACTGCTTTTTCGACAATCGTTCGCGTTTCATAATCGATAACGATAATACTACAGACTCCCCATTCAACCCCTGTTTCTTCCCAGTATGCAACATCCACACCTGCACAGAATTTAATGTCTTGGTCTTTCGCGCTAGTTTCCAGCTTAACTTTTTTGCGCAGATTGGCCTGAATAATTTCAAAACTATCTATTTCAATTTTGAGCGGATGAATGTCCTCGATTTTCATTTGATCTCCCTTATACTTCGCTATAGGATTTCATTGCTAATGGGACTGATTTTAGTCAGCAATCCGTTTTTCGCTCATTAAATCACTTACAGTACCCAGCCGGTAACCTTTCCCTTTAATTTCAATTATCATAGTCTCCAGTCCTTCAAAAACGGCTTTTGTGGGGTGCATAAGAACCATTGAACCCTTACCAACTCCAGCAACAACACGCGCAACCATTTCGGAAGTTTCTGGCTTTCTCCAGTCAACTGTATCGACCGTCCATAGAATGGTTTTCATGCCAAGCTCATTTGCGACAAGAATTGTCTCCTGATTAAAACTTCCGCTTGGCGGTGCAAACCATATCGGTTTTATACCTAGCGTTTCCTCAATTACATCATTTGTTTTTTTCAATTCAGTCACTGTTTCAGCCCGAGAGCGCAGCTTAAGATCGGGATGACTATAAGCGTGATTGCCAATTTCGTGACCCTCAAGACTAATCATAGTAGCTAGGTCGGGATTATTCTTAACCCAACTGCCATCAAAAAAGAATGTTGCCTTTACTTGGTGGTCTTTTAATGTTTTAAGAATACCTGGAATGTACTCGTTGCCCCAAGCGACATTTATTAGTAGAGCTACCATAGGTTTTTCCGAGTTGCCCCTATAAATTGGTGAGGGTTCTAAATCGTTCAGATGGACTTTTGGAGAAGTTTCAATGAATATGATTTTATTTGTATCAATATCGGTGCTAGTTTTCATATTTTTATAACTGGCTTCAATATCAACTTTCAAACCATTATATCCGGGTATTGCTTTCCAAACTCTGTCTATTTTTGCATCAATTGGCTCAATTTCATGTTGGTCATTGTAGGCTGAAATCTTTTTAATCAGGTCATCTTTATCTGTTTCTGAGAAAGTAGTGATGGCGTTTTCAGCGTCAGACTTTGAAGATATAGCTATAAATGACTTTGTGTAAATGCTTGGCATTGAGATTAGTGCAATAAAAATCATAGTCGCGTAAATGATCTTTTTCATGCTCTTTTCCCTCTTGTAATACAGTTAACTAAATGGTGATAGTCAAGCAAATTTACGGCTGCTATATCACTTTGTATCATGGGAATCCCTCCATTCGATAGCTTGATACTGGTAGGCTTCCCGTTCAACGTTGGACTATACTTGTCGTTATCTGACAAGTATTACAAACTAATAAAATAGAAAGTTAGCCTGAGGATATGGGCACTTAAATCAAACGCCCAACATAGCATAGTGAGCAGTTACTAAACAGGAAGAGGTGGAGGATTGCCTTATACAGACAATTATCAAAGGGATACCTACGGCGTCATCGATTTTTGGGTGCGCAATAACTTTGAGCATGGGGAATTTTTTGACAGGGAAATAAGTCACCATGAAATGGAGCTGGCACGTGCAAATCAGGCTATGACTCAACGAATGGGTAAAATTTTCGAAAGAACGGAATCGAAGACGGGTGATATCGGCCTGATACTTGCTGAGGCAAAAAGCTCCACACACGAATTTCACGAATTGCTCGTCCATACGATGGATAAAGCGTTACATTGCGAAGTGATTATATCTACGCCAACCTCACTCCTTGATCACATGATTCGGGAAGCGGAAGAGGCCCAAAAAGTTTTTAAATTAATAGAAACGAATGCATACGTAAAACCAGCGGATGCAACGATACATGAAAGTAATTTTTGGCTGAGGCAAATGGTGGATCATCTCATCTTTATAAGCCATTATGTAGATGCATCCAACTACGAACTTCACGATCAGGTTAGGGCGATGACCAGGAAATTTGAAAACCTGTTACTTCAAGCAATTTCACTAAAGACAATGATACGCCGACCGCGTAATGAGGTGTCACCAATTTTAAACAACTTCAACCAGATGGTTATTAAGGAAACAAAGGCACTTGAAGCATTTAAATTGGAATTAAGTGAGCTTATCAAAAACTGTGCAGCTGTAACAACCGCTCCACCGGACTTATTAGAGCATATCGCTAGGGAAGCGCATCACTTATGGAGGAACCTGGAAGACCAGGTTGTATTATAACTGTAAATTGCACCAATAAATGAATCATATCGTAAGAGTAGAAGTAGTTTGGGCCATTGATAAACCTATGTATCGATTGTTTTTTCTTCGGTGCAAGTCAACTCGGTTTATCTATGGCTTTTTACTATTCAGGCAGTTGCGCTTCATTTACTTTTTGTTGACTTCCAGCCAATCTCATTATATATTGTTAATGAAATTGAGAATCATTTTCAATAAAAAACGGATGTTTGGAGATGGAAGTATATGAAGAAGAGTTTGATCTTACTCGTTGTTGCCTTGATGCTTGTACTTGCTGCATGTGGAAGTACAACTAAAAAGGAAAGTGGCGCTGATAAAGATGCAGTAGCTAAGAAACCCGAGAAATCGGAAGTGAATTTGTATACAAGCCGTCATTATGACGTCGATAATGAATTATATAAGAAGTTTGAACAAGAAACAGGCATTAAAGTTAATGTCATCAAAGACGAAGCAGACGTACTAATCGAACGCATTAAACGGGAGGGAACTGCAACAAAAGCAGATTTATTACTGACAGCTGACGTTGGCAGACTGTATCGTGCGAAAGAAGAAGGACTTCTTCAAACAGTGTCAAGTGACATCTTATCGAAACAAATACCAGAAAAATTACGTGATGTTGACGACATGTGGGTCGGTTTGACGAAACGTGCGAGAATTCTAGTGTATAATAAAGATAAGGTCAAACCTGAAGAGCTTTCTACATACGAAGCACTCACAGAAGACCAGTGGAAAAACCGAGTACTTGTCCGTTCATCTGAGAGTGTTTATAATCAGTCACTTCTTGCTTCATTCATCGAGATAAATGGTGAAGAAAAAGCAAAAGAGTGGGCACAAGGCATTGTCAATAACTTTGCCCAAAACCCTGAAGGCGGGGATCGAGACCAAGCGAAAGCAATCGCTGCGGGTATCGGTGACATCGCAATTATGAATTCATACTATTTCGGTCAAATGCTTAATTCACAAGAACCTGAAGAAGTGAAAGTAGCGGAAAACCTTGGTGTCTTCTTCCCGAACCAAGAAACGACGGGTACACATGTAAATATTAGTGGAGCTGGAGTTATCAAAGGTTCGAAAAATGCGGATAATGCACTTAAATTACTTGAATTCCTTACAGGGGAAGAAGCGCAAGGCGAGTTTGCCTCAGCGAATTATGAATTCCCTGTGAATCATAATGTAGCACCTTCAGAGCTCCTTAAATCTTGGGGAGAATTTAAAGAACAAGATATACCATTATCGACTTTAGGAGAAAATAACGCGAAAGCGATTATGATTTTTAACGAAGTCGGCTGGAAATAAAAGTCGAGCCCCCTACCGTATTTTCGGCTAGGGGGTTATTGCTTAAAAGGTAGAGGATGGGTTATGTCATGAACAAGCATTTAGCTAATGTAAACGGGTGGACGATAGGGGCAGTACTTATCATCATCTTGCTGTTTTTACCGAATGTGTCGATTGTAACCGGTGTTTTTTCACCAGCAAGTGAAAATTGGACGCATATAAAAGAATTCATGTTACTTAACTATATAAAGTCGTCGCTCACACTCGTTTTCTTTACTGCGCTGTTCACGATTGCAATCGGGCTAAGTCTCGCTTGGCTCATTGCCCAATATGATTTTCCGCTTAGGAACTTTATGAAATGGGCACTGATTCTTCCTTTATCGATTCCGCCTTTCATTGGTGCCTATACGTATCATGGCATCATTAATTACACGGGTGTCATACAAAAAACACTTCGTAACCATTTCGATGTGACACCGAATCCCGCCTATTTTGATATTATGAATGTCCCAGGCGCGATTTTCATTTATACTCTGTTTCTTTATCCATACGTTTATATGATTACGAGAATTTTTCTTTCTCACCAATCTGCTTCTTTAATTGAAAGTGCGCGCACTTTAGGGAAAGGCCCTTTAGAAATATTCTTTAGAGTTGTGATCCCGATTTCCCGTGTATCCATAATTGGTGGTGCAAGTCTAGTAGTGTTGGAAGTTTTAAACGACTACGGGGTAGTTAAATATTTCGGAATCCAAACGTTTAGTACGGCTATTTTTCAAACGTGGTTTGGGCTTGGTGATTTGGATGCAGCTATCAAGCTAGCTGCATCTTTAATGGGAATCGTTATTTTCATCTTAGTCATCGAACGTTTACTGCGGGGAGGCAAACAGTTTAGTTATTCCACGACAAAAGTTAGACCACTTCCACTTGTAAGATTAAAAGGGAGAAAAGCGGTATTTGCGACGTTGTACACATTAGTTATTTTTAGTGTTGCGTTTCTTATCCCGATTCTTCAGTTGATTGACTGGGTTATTCTTACATTCGGTAAAGTGCCGATGCATGATGTATTATTTTACACCAAAAACTCCGTTATTGTAGCTGGCCTTGGTGCCTTCCTTATTATTGTATTTTCATTGGTTGTCGGTAACTTTAGTCGAGTGGTCAATCATAAGTTTGCGAAAATATTGCCGAAATTGACGGTTCTGGGTTATTCAATACCCGGGGTAGTTGTTGCTGTGGCTGTCATAACAACCTTCATTGCGCTTGACCGATTTCTTGCGCCTGTTTACCAATATTTTGGCATGGATTCAGAACTCGTCTTAAGTGTTAGTCTATTCATGCTAATCAGCGCCTATGTCATCCGTTTTTTTGCAATCGGTTATAATTCGATTGAATCAGGTTTCGATAAAATCGGAACGGATTTCCGCGATGCATCGCGTATGCTAGGAGCAAATAGCCTACGAACGTTTTTTAAGATAGATGTTCCGATGATGAAGGGTGCTATTATTAGTGGATTTATCCTTGTGTTTGTGGATATACTGAAAGAAATTCCGTTAACACTTATCTTACGACCATTTAATTACGATACACTCGCCACGAAGGCGTTCCAATATGCAAGTGATGAAAAGATTATGGAGGCATCCCAAGCTTCATTATTAATTGTCGGAGTGAGCACAATTGCGATCTTTGTTTTCCATAAGTTACTCAGAGAGGAGCCGAAATAATATGTTTATGGATATTAAAAATTTACAGTTTACTTATCCCAAATCAACTTTGAATACGGTAGATAACTTTTCATTCACAGTGGAAAAAGGAGAAGTTATTTCAATACTTGGACGAAGTGGGAGTGGGAAAAGTACACTTTTACGCTTAATTGCAGGACTAGAAATGCCAGCAGGAGGTGCGTTTTCTCTAAATGGCAAGAAGATGTTTTGCGACAAAACTTTCCTGCAACCGGAAAAACGCGGAATCGGTATGGTTTTTCAGGACTACGCACTGTTTCCACATATGAGTGTTGAAGAAAATATACTATTCGGGCTCCCGAAAATGAGTAGGAAAGACAAGAAGAAACGAGCGCAAGAAGTGCTTGAACTTGTTGAGTTAATAGGATTTGAGAAACGCTACCCACATCAATTAAGTGGAGGCCAACAGCAACGTGTTGCACTCGCAAGGGCACTGGCTCCGGAACCAGAGCTCCTTCTCCTTGATGAGCCGTTCAGTAATTTGGATACAGATTTACAAGTGAAAATCCGCGGTGATCTTCGACGGATTTTGAAAAAGGCAAAAACGACTGCTATTTTTGTTACGCATAATCAAAATGACGCTCATGCACTTGCAGATCGCATTGTGAAGATTAAAGACGGCAAGATTGAAAAAATCGGTCGACCTTGCGATTTATTGGGCGTTTCACCTACGGAAATTCCTGGCATGGTTGAAATTACTTACGAAGAACTTATCGGTGTTTGATAAAGTGAAACTTTTATCAATGGAGGCTTCATCCCCACTGATTGTTAGTTGAACCAATCGGGCTTTTACGGGCAGTTGATCCCCAACCTATGCCTCCCGATTCAACTTAATCTTTTGCTGAGGATTGTACTGCGCGGTAATGCGGGATAAAGTGAACTTGCAATTAATTCGTAATCGACGTATACTCAGTTTTAATTAATAATTTGAAATGCATGGAAGAGGACAACAATCATTTTGTCTACCTAAAGAGAACGGGGCCATTGGCTGAAAGCCCTGCAGGATAGAAGGATGATTTACCACCTTGGAGCAGCATCGGTGAACTTACTAAAGTAACCGATGACGGAACCCGGTCCGTTACCCGACGTCAAGCTTCATCTTTTTGCTACGTTTGTCTAGCTTTAGTGGTCGTAACAGTCCACTTACGCTTTTCAGAGTACTGAATTGAAGGAAGAAGGGTGGAACCGCGAGCTAAAGCTTCGTCCCTTTCCAGGGATGGGGCTTTTTTTGTTTTTCAATTATAATAAAAGAGGAGTGCTTAACAATGACAACTATGATTAATTTGAAATTTCCAGATGGTGCTGTGAAAGAATTTCCACAAGGCACAACTACAGAAGATATTGCAGGTTCAATTAGCCCAGGACTTCGAAAAAGTGCGTTGGCGGGTAAAGTTGGAGACAAGTTAATAGACTTAAAATCATCGATTTCTGAGGACGGCGATATCGCGATTATCACACCTCAATCACCGGAAGCACTTGAAATATTACGCCACAGTACAGCACATCTACTTGCGCAAGCTGTAAAACGTAAGTTCCCTAATGCGAAGCTAGGTATCGGACCAGTTATTCAAAGCGGATTTTATTATGATATTGATTCGCCTGAACCGATTACAGCAGAAGACTTACCTGAACTTGAAAAAGAGATGAGAAGAATTATTGCTGAAAACGTGGAAGTAATTCGTCATGATGTATCTCGTGAAGAGGCGAAAAGACGTTTCGAAGAAATAGATGATAACTATAAATTAGAACTTCTAGAAGCGATTCCTGAGGGCGAGCAAGTGTCTATCTACGAGCAAGGCGACTTCATCGACTTGTGTCGCGGTGTTCACGTTCCATCTACAGGGAAGTTAAAGGAATTCAAACTTCTTAGCATCGCAGGCGCTTATTGGCGCGGCGATTCGAATAACAAAATGTTACAACGGATTTACGGTACAGCTTTCTTCAAAAAAGAAGAACTGAAAGAACATCTTCGTCTCTTGGAAGAAGCTAAGGAGCGAGATCACCGTAAAATCGGGAAAGAACTTAATCTGTTCATGAACTCTCAAAAAGTGGGTCAAGGCTTGCCGATGTGGTTACCTAAGGGAGCAACAATTCGCCGAATCATTGAGAGATACATCGTTGATAAGGAACAAAAGCTTGGTTATGACCACGTTTATACTCCAGTTCTCGGCAGCGTGGAATTGTATAAAACATCAGGTCACTGGGATCACTATCAAGATGGCATGTTCCCTGTAATGAGCATGGACAATGAAGATCTTGTCCTGCGTCCAATGAACTGTCCACATCATATGATGATTTATAAAAATGGAATTCATTCATACAGAAACCTTCCACTGCGTATTGCAGAACTTGGTACAATGCACCGTTATGAAATGTCAGGAGCACTATCAGGCTTGCAGCGCGTTCGTGGAATGACTTTGAATGATGCGCATATCTTTGTTCGTCCCGATCAGATTAAAGATGAATTCAAACGCGTTGTACAACTAGTTATTGATGTTTATAAAGATTTCAATATTGAAGATTATTCTTTCCGTGTTTCTTACCGGGATCCGGCGGATAAAGAAAAATACTTTGACGACGATGCAATGTGGAATCGTGCACAAACAATGCTGAAAGAAGCGATGGATGAAATGGGTCTTGACTATGTTGAAGCAGAAGGAGAAGCTGCATTTTACGGACCTAAACTCGATGTTCAAGTGAAAACAGCAATTGGTATGGAAGAAACGTTGTCAACAGTACAACTCGATTTCTTACTTCCTGAACGTTTCGATCTAACATATGTTGGTGAAGATGGAAAACAACATCGCCCAGTTGTCATTCACCGTGGTGTTGTTTCAACTATGGAACGTTTTGTTGCATTCCTAATTGAAGAATACAAAGGCGCATTCCCAACTTGGTTAGCACCTGTCCAAGTAGAAGTAATTCCAGTTTCACCAGATGCGCATTTTGACTATGCAGATAGCGTCCGTGAAAAATTGGTTGCTGCTGGATTCCGTGTTAATATTGACAGCCGTGATGAGAAAATTGGTTACAAGATTCGGGAAGCGCAAATGCAAAAAGTACCTTATATGCTCGTTCTTGGCGACAAGGAAGTTGAATCAGGAGAAGTGAACGTCCGTAAATATGGCGAACAGCAATCAGAAAGCTTGCCATTCGACGAATTCCTTGCTAGACTAAAGGAAGAAGTTACGAGTATTTAAATTAATATAGCAGTGGTCAAAACACAGCTATATAAATCTAGTCGTAATTGCTTTTTAAAACCTGTTGACAAGTTTATTGTCACATGGTAAAGTAATTAAGGTTAGTAATGACTGAATACAGTTTGTGGTATAAGAAGAGGCTACCCGCTTCTCACCTGTTCGACGCTAAAACGTTGTTGACGGGTTAAAACATGAGTGAAGTGCCGTGCATTTGCACGTACACATACGCGGGTAGACAAATCCAATTTGTCTACCTTTTTTTATTGGATGGACCTGTGGGACCGCTCGAACCGGACGGTATACCCAAACCATGTATTCGAGAAATATCCGGAGGTGGATTACTATTAGCAAAGACATGTACGTAAATGAGGGCATCCGTGCCCGCGAGCTGCGCATTATTGATCACAACGGCGATCAGCTCGGAATCAAAACACGCACTGAGGCACTAGAAATTGCCGCTCTTGCGAATTTGGATCTTGTCCTTGTAGCTCCAACAGCGAAACCCCCAGTGGCTCGTATCATGGACCACGGAAAGTTCAAATTTGAACAGCAGAAAAAGGATCGCGAAGTCCGTAAGAATCAGAAAATCATTCTGCTTAAAGAAGTTCGGTTAAGCCCAACAATCGATGAGCATGATTTCCAGACAAAACTACGGAACGCTGTCAAGTTCCTTGAAAAAGGCGACAAAGTTAAAGCTTCAATCCGTTTTCGTGGACGTGCGATTACGCACAAGGAAATTGGACAGCGTGTCCTTGACCGTTTCGCAGAAGCGTGCAAAGATGTATCTACGGTTGAACAACGACCGAAGATGGAAGGCCGCAGCATGTTCCTAGTGCTTGCACCAACTGCTGAAAAAGAGTAACAATGAATGATTTAGGAGGAACAGAACATGCCAAAAATGAAAACTCACCGCGGCTCAGCGAAACGTTTCAAAAAAACCGGTTCTGGTAAATTGAAACGCGGCCGTGCTTACACAAGTCACTTGTTTGCAAACAAACCGACAAAAGCGAAACGTCACCTGCGTAAAGCTTCACTAGTTTCTTCAGGCGATTTCAAACGCATTCGTCAAATGATCACTTACATGAAATAATTTAAAACACAATCGGACAGAAAAGCAGGAGGTAATGAACTATGCCACGCGTAAAAGGTGGAACAGTGACGCGCAAGCGTCGTAATCGAGTATTGAAATTAGCAAAAGGTTACTTTGGTTCAAAACATAGACTTTACAAGGTAGCAAACCAACAGGTAATGAAATCATTCAACTATGCATACCGTGACCGTCGTCAGAAGAAACGTGAATTCCGTAAACTTTGGATTACACGTATCAATGCGGCTGCACGTATCAACGGTCTTTCTTACAGCACTCTAATGCACGGCTTGAAAGTAGCTGGCATTGATGTTAACCGTAAAATGCTTGCTGATCTTGCAGTGACTGACGCGCAAGCGTTCACACAACTTGCAGATGCAGCGAAAAAATCAATCGCAAAATAAGAACGTCATATAGAAGCCGCCAAACGGCCCAGAGTTAATCTGGGTACGAGGTGGCTTTTTTATATAATTTAGGAAACTGTAAAATCACATACAGTGGATAAGCTGCAACATAAAGATTGCACGTTCAGACTTCTGCGCTTTTGTTCTTGATCTACTGCGAATGTATAGTTTTTTTGTCGAAAGTTCCGCGAAAGCTGTCGTCTAGTTCACCAAGACCCTCTAACCGGATTATCGTATTATATTATTCCTTTGTGACGGCTAAACAGTGTAAAATGGTAGTAGATAAAGAAAAGAGGGGAATTTTACTTGCAAACGACAATTTTAGGTTGGATTGCGATTATGTCCGTTTGGGCATTTATTACGATGGGGTATGATAAGCGGCAGGCAAAAAGAAAAGGACAACGTATACCTGAAAAGAATTTATGGACGCTTGCACTGCTTGGTGGAGGTATTGGTGCATACATCGGGATGCAAACATTCCGTCATAAAACGAGGCGGACATCTTTCCGGATTGGCTTTCTTTTATTAGCAATTGCCTATGGAATTGGCATTCTCTATCTTCTTGGTATCACGCTGCCGGGAATGATCGAGGCGTAAAAAGCCCGCTTTTCAACGGGCTTGTACTATTGTTTCATTAGTCGTTCAATTGGGTTTTTCCAACTGATAGCAGCTTTGGGGTAGTTGGTTAAGATTTTGGATGAGAGAAAATCAAAATCAGCTTTTGTGAAATCTTGAAGTTTTGTTTCATCTTTCACCCAAACGAAAATGGAGATGACGTCAATGGAATCATCTGCTGTATCTAAATATTTTTCACCTTCAAACATAGCACCTTTATACGATAGGAAGAAATTTTTCCGCACATTTTTCACTTCATCATAGAAATAATACTTGTCCTCCGCATATGCACCATCAAGTTTTCGTTTTGGGTCCGTCAAATAACGAATCCCGCGGTAGAATAAATAAACGATAAAGGCAATAATGATAAAGCGGATAAGCAACCCCATAACGGATCCCCCTTACGAATTTATAGATACTATCTTATACGGATGGAAATCTAAAAAGTTTCAATATAGTTAAAAAACTGGAGGTTATTTATATGCAATTGTCAAAACTATTTACCATGCAACGTGAACTCGATTTATTTATCCAAAATAACAGGGAGAAACAAACAGATGTTTTTCAAGAAAAAGGACTTGCACTTCTAATTGAACTCGCGGAACTTGCGAATGAAACGCGTTGTTTCAAATTTTGGAGTACAAAAGGTCCTTCAGATGATGCTGTGATTCTTGAAGAATATGTGGACTCAATTCATTTCCTTCTTTCCCTGGGTATTGAAAAGGACTTACATACGCTTACAAACTGGCCGGAAGGTGAAGTTAAAGGAGAGCTAACACAATTATTCCTAGAAACCACGGCTGCGATACACTGCTTCTTGAATGAACTTGACATGATCGCCTATGAGAAAGTCTGGATTCATTATGGAGCCATTGCCAAAAAACTTGGTTTCACAAATGAAGATATTATTAGTGCGTATTTAGCAAAGAATGAAGAAAATTATAACCGTCAAAAAACAGGTTATTAATTGTTTTATAGAAAAATCAAAAAATAGATTGACAGAAGCCTCTAGATAAAAAATAATAGAGTTGTATATAAACTTTTTAGGGGGCGTAAATGTGAACGATTGGAACAAAGAGGATTTTGGTATAAGGTTAAAAAAATTGCGTGAAGAACGCGGATTATCAATGATGGCATTCGGAGCAGCTATTGGAACATCAGCAAGTCGTATTAAAGACTGGGAAAAAGGGAAAAATGCTCCATCGGCGGCTTGGGTGGCAAAAATATCTGAACGGTTTAATGTTTCAACTGATGAGCTGATTCTTGGGAATTCGAAGACATCAAAGCCATTTAAAAGCACAGGATCTGCAAATGTCGATATGCTTTATGATAAATTAAGGGAAAACGTTATCAGCGATATAGAAATGCATGAACAAGAACAAATTCTGCACTCAGACGAACTGTATGCAGAACTTGATGCTATACACAAAGAAACGTATAGAAGCGGAAAGGGCAGAAAACGTGCAGAAATCGAAATGCTTGCGATAATGACAGAACTGCCGAAAAAAGAGGTCCTTGAACTTTTAGAACTTGCAAGGTTGAAAAAACGCTGGTTGTAATGAAAACAACTGCGAATACAATGGGGAAAAAGATACCGTTGCGACGTAAATGGTTTTTCATCTTAATCATAATTGTCCTTCTAAGTTTTTTCCTATATAAAGGAAATATGACAGTCGGGGTAACGCGTTATGAAATTGTGTCGGACAAAATCCCTGATAGTTTCGACAAATATACGATCGTCCAGATTTCAGATTTACATGATGCTGAATTCGGTGAAAACCACTCGAAGGTTGTTAATAAGGTGAAGATGATTACGCCCCAAGCGATATTCATTACAGGTGATTTTATCGACAGTAACCGCTACGATCTAGAGAAAAGCGTGATTCTTATTGAAGAGCTACAATTTGTCGCACCAATCTATTACGTGACAGGAAATCATGAAATTGCTACGCAGGATATGGACCGTATTCGGGGAGCTCTCGAAGACCTGGGGGTTCGAGTCTTATCGAATGAAGCGGATGTAATTACATTGTTTCCTGATAGCTCAATAGCGATTGGTGGAATTGAAGATCCGCTGGCAAGTGGGCTTGAAGATGATGAAGCCATTAAGGTATCGATTGAACAAGCATTTGAAAATATCCCTGATGAGATGTTTAAAGTGCTATTATCACATAGACCGGAACAATTCGATGTATACGCTGAAGCAGGGATAGATGTGACGTTCAGTGGCCATGCTCATGGCGGACAGTTTCGAATACCTGGGATAGGCGGCCTCGTTTCACCTGGGCAAGGCTGGTTTCCTAACTATACATCGGGCGTCCATGAGAAGGATGGCAGCCACTTGGTAGTCAGTCGGGGCCTAGGTAATAGCATTATTCCCGTGCGGCTGTTCAATCAACCGGAAATAGTTGTTGTCACATTACGCAAAATAGAATAGTCATAGCCTCCTTTCATTTATTGAAGGAGGTTTTTTGAGTTAAGAATAGTAACAGAATCTATCACGTTTGTTGATTAACCATTTGTTTGCATAAAATACTGGTGAGAAGGGCTTGGAATACACCGTTTTCGCTTGACTCATTTCGGTCCGCGTTCGGCGAAATAATCACGACAGATTTACCGTGGGGGCCCCGGTGTGTCTAGGAATGACTTCGTCATTCCTAGACACACCCTTCTCGGTCATCCTGTTGCGAATAGCTGCCTGTCGCGTACCTACAATGTTCAAGTGAAAAATGCAGCTGCTTTGAAAGAAAAGAATAGGTGACATTCTTTAGAGAGTGTAAGTGCCCGAAGATACAATTTCGAGCACTCTTACACGTTGTACAATGCGTTCCGTGCTTACTTTTAGGAAAGTGTATACATCTAATCATGTGATGCCTTTTAGAAAGTGACACTTCTTTTAAATAAAAAGAAAAAACCATAAAGAAAGCATAAGCCGCCAAAATTGCATCTTTGGCGGCTCTTCTCCAGTTAAGAAGCCCGCTATTCTTTCGTCCCAAAAAGCTTCAGCACTACGTGTATTCATGCATTTGGAGCGCGACGGATGAATGACCCCCATACGATTAACGAAAAAATATGTGGGGATGCGACGAAGTCGCATCCCCATAGATCAAGATATCCCGGTAATGGTATAGAAGTCGTTCAATCTAAAGCAATCCAAATGCAACTATACACATAGCTGTGTGATCATGTTTTTTTGGTTAATCTTAGTTAATTAACAGACGTGAGAATCTATTGTGAAACTCCATTAAATAACTGCTATTCTCATTTGTCGAAATAGGTTATAATATGAACTTAATGTGAAAATATCCGTGGGTAAGGATAAAGGTATTTTTTTTTGCATGTATATAGGGAGTTACACTGCGAATGTTAATAATGGAATCGGGGGAACTAGAAATGATTGAAAGCGCTTTAAATTGGATTGTAACGACGGGAAATAACCTTTTATGGTCGTATATCCTGATTGGTTTGCTAATTGGTTTAGGTATTTATTTTACGATTCGAACGAAATTTGTACAGTTCCGCCTATTTGGTGAAATGTTTAAACTTATAGTTGAAAAGCCGGAAGTGAAGGGGGGTATATCATCCTTTCAAGCGTTTACAATTAGTGCAGCATCACGAGTTGGAACGGGGAATATTACTGGGGTCGCCCTTGCGATTGGCATCGGGGGCCCTGGCGCTATTTTTTGGATGTGGGTCATTGCGATAATTGGAATGGCGACTGCGTTTATCGAAAGTACGCTCGCACAAGTGTATAAAGTGAAGGACGGTGATACGTTCCGCGGAGGGCCTGCTTATTATATGCAAAGTGCCCTTGGCAATCGAAAGCTTGGTATCATATTCGCCGTTTTGCTGACTCTTTGTTTCGGTTTCATTTTTAATGCTGTACAGTCAAATACAATTAGTTTATCTTTCAATAGTGTGTTTCATATTGAAAAATGGGTGATTGGGTTAGTTCTAATTTTTATAACGGCTCTTGTAATTTTCGGCGGCGTTAAACGGATTGCTCATGTTACACAAATCTTTGTTCCGATTATGGCCATTCTTTATATTGCTGTTGCCTTTTATGTCGTTATTATGAATATAAGTGAGGTTCCTGCAGTATTTAAACTGATCTTCACGAGCGCATTTGGCATGAACGAAGCGGTCGGTGGAGCTGTAGGTGCGGCAATTATGCAAGGAGTGCGACGTGGACTATTCTCCAACGAGGCGGGGATGGGGAGTGTGCCGAACGCTGCGGCAGTAGCAAGTACATCTCATCCAGCAAAACAGGGCCTTGTGCAAAGTCTTGGTGTGTTTTTTGATACAATCATCATCTGTTCAGCAACGGCGTTCATTATTATTCTTGCCGATCTTTATAATACAGGTGAAGTGGATGGGATTCTTTTGACGCAGACATCCCTTGGCGTCCATGTAGGGGAATGGGCACCTTATTTCTTAGCGATTGCCATTCTGTTTTTTGCTTTCAGTTCGATTATAGGAAACTATTATTATGGTGAGACGAATATTGAATTTATCAACGCGAATAAAATATGGCTAACTCTTTACCGTTTTGGCGTGCTCGCGATGGTCATGTTTGGAACGCTTGCAAAAGTAGATCTTGTTTGGAACATGGCGGACCTCTTCATGGGGATGATGGCAGTCATTAACCTTATAGTTATCTTCCTTCTAGGGAAAGTGGCATTCAAAACTCTAGATGATTATACAAATCAACGAAAAAGAGGACTCAATCCTGTATTCAAGGCTAGTACGATTCCAGGTCTGAAAGGCACGGAATGTTGGGAAGATGAAAAGGTAAACGACCGCAACTAAAAGATTACTTGAATTGATAAGAAGGCAAGAAACCTATTTGAGTAATAATTGGTTTCTTGCCTTCTCTTACTTTGTATACTATTTCAAAGAGTGTGAAAATTATTTTCTATTAAGGTATGATAGAGGTAGTATGCACTCAAGAAAGGATGATCAAGATGAAAGCATTTATCCATGAATTCGGGCAGTTGAAAATAGGTGACATGAAAGAACCAGTTGCAGCAAGTGGTGAAGTCGTTGTCGCCATAAGGACGGCTGGTTTGAACCGTCGGGACTTATATATACCTGGACGTAGGGGGAATGAGGCACAAGCATTGACGCTAGGATCTGACGGCGCGGGAGTTATCGAGTCAATAGGTGCAGGGGTAACAGCGTTTGCGGTAGGGGATGAAGTAATGATTAACCCTTCGCTACGTTGGTTTGAAAATAGTGATGCACCACCGGTGGAGTTTGATATTTTAGGAATGCCTGATAATGGGACGTTTGCAGAGAAAATTGCTATTTCGGATGAACAGATTGAACGGAAACCCGCCCACTTATCGTGGGAAGAGGCAGCGGTACTTTCGTTAGCAGGGTTAACAGGCTATCGTGCACTATTCACTAAAGGGGGATTGAAATCGGGTGATACAGTTTTCATCCCAGGTGCCGGCAGTGGAGTAGCTACGTATCTTATTTCATTCGCCAAAAACGTTGGGGCACGTGTAATTGTCACTTCGCGCAGTGAAGCTAAGCGCAAACAGGCCCTTGAACTTGGTGCGGACATCGCTCTTGATACGAATGGGGATTGGAACAAGGAGCTAGAAGGGGAGACAATCGACCTCGTTATCGAAAGTGTAGGCCGTGCGACGTTTAATCGTTCACTTAGTTTATTGAAAAAAGGCGGGCGCATTGTCGTGTTTGGTGCAACGACTGACGATACAGTTGACTTGGACTTACGCGCGTTTTTCTATGGACAGTACCAACTTTTCGGATCTACGTTAGGGAGCCGGGAAGAGTTACGTGACATGATTGCACACGTCGAAAAATATGGGACACATCCAATTGTTGATAAAGTGTTCAATTTGGACGAAGCGGCAGAGGCATTTGATTATATTGAAGAGGGTAAGCAGTTTGGAAAAGTAGTACTGCGAGTAACGAAATGACGTAGCACTTCGATTATTTAATAATGCCATACAAAAGTCACTGAGATATCCCTGCCTTTGGATAAAGTCAGGGTATACAAAAATGAAAAAGGTGGGGCAGACATGACAAAAAAAGTATCGCCACTAACTGATTTAGAAATAGCATCACAGGCCACGATGAAATCGATTTGGACGATAGCTAAACAAGCTGGCATACCCGAAGAGGCGGTCGAACCATACGGCAGATTCAAAGCAAAGATTGATATAACAAAGTTATCTGAGACTAGCAAGGATGGAAAAGTTGTTCTTGTCACGGCAATCAGTCCAACACCGGCGGGGGAAGGAAAGTCGACCGTCACCGTAGGGCTTGCTGACGCCCTTTCAAAGCTTGGAGAAAAAACGATGATTGCATTACGCGAGCCATCCCTTGGACCTGTTATGGGGATGAAGGGCGGGGCTACAGGAGGTGGTTATGCTCAGGTGTTGCCGATGGAGGAAATTAATCTGCATTTTAATGGTGATATTCATGCAATCACGACTGCGAATAATGCACTTAGTGCACTGATAGATAATCATCTTCACCACGGAAATCTGCTCCGGATTGACCCGCGGAGAATTACTTGGAAACGTGTCTTGGATATGAATGATCGCGCATTACGCAATATAACAATTGGGCTCGGTGGTCCTGCACAAGGAGTTCCAAGAGAAGATGGTTTCGATATTACCGTAGCATCTGAAATTATGGCGGTTTTCTGTTTAGCGACAAGCCTGCAAGACTTGAAAGAAAGACTTGCACGTATCGTTATCGGTTATACGTATGACAAAGAGGCAGTTACGGTACGAGACCTTGGAGTTCAGGGGGCATTGGTACTTCTACTGAAAGAGGCATTCAAACCAAACCTTGTGCAGACAATTGAAGGGACACCGGCACTAATTCATGGTGGACCTTTTGCGAACATTGCGCACGGCTGTAACTCATTAATTGCAACAAACACGGCACGTAAACTTGCTGATATTGTCGTTACAGAAGCTGGATTCGGGGCAGATTTAGGTGCGGAGAAATTCATGAATATAAAAGCACGTCAAGGTGGATTCTCACCTGATGCGGTTGTCATTGTCGCGACGGTACGTGCGTTTAAAATGCATGGCGGGGTTCCGAAAAGTCAGCTTGCAAGGGAAAATGTTCAGGCGGTTACGGATGGAATGGTCAACTTAGCTAAGCATATTGATACCATCCGTGCATTTGGTGTTCAGCCGGTGGTTGCGTTGAACAAGTTCATCGCGGATACTGCCGCCGAACTGGAAGTTATTTTTGAGTGGTGTGAGGAAAATGACATAAGGGTAGCGCTCACTGACGTCTGGGAACGCGGTGGAGAAGGTGGCATTGCGTTGGCACAAGAAGTTTTAAAGCTTCTGGACGAACCGAATAACTTCGCTCCACTCTATGATGTAGAACAGCCTGTAAGCGATAAAATCACAGCTATTGTTCAAAAGGTATACGGGGGATTGGGGGTTGTGTTTACAGATCAAGCCTTAAAAGATCTTAAAGACATCGAGAACAACGGCTGGGGTATTTTACCGATTTGCATGGCCAAAACACAGTATTCATTTTCAGATGATCCGAAATTACTTGGGCGCCCTGAAGAGTTCACCATTACTGTTAGAAAAATCATTCCGAAACTTGGAGCTGGATTCCTTGTCTGCTTGACTGGGGATATTATGACGATGCCCGGGTTGCCGAAAACGCCTGCAGCCCTTCACATGGATATTGATACACAAGGCAATGCTGTAGGGTTAATGTGATTTTTGAAATTGTGAATAGGTAAGAAAAAGATTGAGGCTGTCCTGGTATTTTGGACAGCCTCAATCTTCGTTTTATAGAGCTTTATCGTCAATCGAATCGAGCCATGACTCAATTGTTCCGATGACAGATTCAACGCAGCCGTCTTCGAAAGGTGAGATTAAGTTCGCTTCGGCGACTAGTTTTGTAAATGATTTTGAACCACCGAGTGTGCAAAGATGTAAATAATCTTTCCATGCCGCATCACGGTCTTCGAATGAGCGTTTCCAAAATTGGAACGCGCATATTTGTGCCAGCGTATAATCGATATAATAGAATGGGCTTTCATAAATGTGACCCTGACGCTGCCAAATAGCACCCGATTCCAAGTAGTCAATGCCATCGTAATCCCGCATAGGTAGATAGATATTCTCGATTTTTTTCCATGCTGCTTTTCGTTCTGCAGCTGTCATTTCAGGGTTTTCATAGATGACATGTTGGAATTCATCGACAGCGACGCCGTATGGTAAAAAGAGCAATGCACTGCTAAGGTGTGCGAATTTATATTTATCCGTTTGTTCTTTGAAGAATAGTTCCATCCAAGGCCATGTGAAGAATTCCATACTCATTGAGTGGATTTCTGCACCTTCAGATGTGGGCCACAAATATTCAGGTATACCAATATTTTGGCTAGAGAACACTTGGAATGCGTGCCCAGCTTCGTGTGTTAACACATCGATATCACCAGATGTTCCGTTAAAGTTAGAAAAGATGAAAGGCGAATCGTAATTATCGATGAATGTACAATAACCGCCCGCTTCTTTACCCGTCTTCGCCTCAACGTCCAGTAAGTTCTTGTCCGTCATGAAATTGAAAAATGCATCTGTTTCGGGTGAAAGTTCAGCATACATCTTTTTACCGTTTTCAATGATCCAGTCAGGAGGTCCCTGTGGTGTTGCGTTGCCCGTAAGGAAGTCTAAGGACTGATCGTAAAACTTCAACTCGTCAACACCTATACGTTCAGCCTGACGCGTATAAAGGCGGCTTGCAAGCGGAACGATATGATCGCGCACTTGATCACGGAATTTCTTAACCATATTTGCATCATAGTCAATACGGTCCATTCGTAGGTAACCAAGTTCGATAAAGTTTTTATAACCAAGTGTCGTCGCGATTTTATGGCGCAGTTTAACGAGTTCATCATAGATTTCATCGAACTTTACACCGTTATCAGCGTAGAATTTATATGAAGCTTCCATAGCTGACTTACGAACGGAACGGTCCGTTGATTCTGCATAGGGGCCCATTTGAGCAAGAGTTAGTGTTTTTCCGTCAAATTCGATTTGTGAAGATGCGACGAGTTTCGAGTAATCGGAAGTTAGTTTGTTTTCTTTTTGTAACATGCCAACAATTTCTGGAGAAAACGATTTTATGGCATTATCTGCTAAAGCAAATAGTTGAGTACCCCATTTCTCTTCGAGCTGTGCTCTGAAAGGAGTGGAGACAAGTTCTTTGTAGTAAGCGGTTTCAAGTTCTTGGTACTCAGGTCCGATTTCATCAAAATAATCGCGTTCTTTCTGATAAAACTCATCGTTTGTATCAATGGAGGCACGGATATAGACAAGGTTGGCCATTGTTGAGTAGTCTTTGCCAATTGTATTGATCTTCTCAATGACTTCATTTTGCTGGTCATAAGAACTTGCGGAACGGAATTCTTGCAGCAACGCATCAAAGTCTTGTTTTACTTCTGCCATATTGAGCTTTGTATATTGATAGTCTTCAAATTTAATCATAAAAATTCCTCCTGCTAGTTTACTAGTGAATGACTTCACTTTATATATTGTTCACGAAGTTCCGGAATATTGCAAAAGAAATGTGCGAATTACCTGCATTTTTTCGAAAAATCTTGTTAAAGAGGTTTTATGCAATGACATATAGAAATTTCAAAATGTATGGAAGTAGTTGTCAACGTACGGACAGATAGAGTATTTAAGAGGTATATGGAGGGAACTGAAAATGCGAAATGGAACGGAGCAATTGATGGATACGGATGTGTTAATTGGATTAAGTGAAGAGGAAGCGGATAAAAGGCTGCATGAATACGGGATGAATAAACTTAGGGGTTGGAAAAGCCGTTCGCTGATACAGCGGATTTTTGCGCAAATCAATAATGTGTTAATTTATGTACTAATCGTTGCTGCTGTTATTTCCGGAATACTTGGGGAAGTGGCAGACTCAATTATTATTGGATTGGTCGTTATCATCAATGCCATTGTGGGGGTCGTCCAGGAATCGAAAGCAGAGGAAGCGCTTCAAGCGTTGAAAAATATGGCAGTACCTAAAGCACTTGTAAGAAGGAACGGCGTCCAGAAAGAGGTACCATCGGAAGAAGTTGTTCCAGGTGATGTAATTCTTCTTGATGCAGGGAGGTATGTTCCGTGTGATATAAGACTGATTGAATCGGTGAATTTGAAAATTGAAGAGGCGGCATTGACAGGCGAATCCGTTCCGGTTGAAAAGGACGCACATTTTACTGGAGAGCACACAATGCCAATCGGAGATCGAAAAGACATGGCATTCATGTCGACATTGACTACATATGGGCGTGCAACAGGAATTGCCATTGCAACAGGCATGAAAACTGAAATAGGGAAAGTGGCTGCTATGCTTGACCAAGAAGTGGACGACGAGACGCCTCTTCAGAAAAATCTTGCCCAATTAGGTAAATATCTTGGTATTGCAGCTGTTGCCATCTGCGTCGTCATATTTGCGATTGGCGTACTTCAAGGGCGTGGATATTTGGAAATGTTTATGTTAGCGATTAGTCTTGCTGTCGCAGCAATACCTGAGGGGATGCCTGCAATCGTTTCAATCGTCCTCGCAATCGGCGTTCAACGGATGATCAAGCAAAACGTCATCATTCGCAAACTTCCTGCTGTGGAAGCGCTAGGCTCTGTGGATGTTATCTGTTCTGATAAAACCGGGACGTTGACACAAAATAGGATGACGGTTACAACGTTTTTTGCAGATGGGACTTTAAACGAGTTAAGTAAAGTCAATCTGAAAAATCCTGTACAAAAACTGTTGTTTGAGAATATCGCATTGTGTAATGATGCGACGTATTTTAAAGCAGAAGAAACAGGAGATCCAACAGAAATTGCCCTCGTCGTAGCAGCAACGGAATCCGGACTGGAAAAAGAACGGTTGGATAAAAACTATCCTAGAATCACGGAGTTACCATTCGATTCAAACCGGAAACGAATGACTACGGTACATCGATCTACAAATGCAATTTATTCACATACGAAAGGTGCTATTGACGGCATCCTACAGAAGTGTACACATATTGAAGTGGCTAAGGGGTCAAGAATACTTGATGAAAGTGACCGTCAATCAATCTTGGAAGCGGCAATGACGATGTCTTCTGTAGCGTTACGTGTATTAGGCTCCGCCTATAAGATTGTAGAAGAAGCCAAAGCCATGGAACTAGAGCTAGCTGAAGAAGGATTGACATTCCTAGGACTTATCGGAATGATTGACCCGCCGCGGGAAGAAGTGAAAGACGCGATTAAAGTTACGAAAGAAGCTGGGATTAGAACAGTGATGATCACTGGCGACCATCAGGATACGGCATTTGCAATAGCGAAAGAACTAGGAATTGCGACTCACAAATCCGAAGTAATTGAGGGGAAAACAATTGATTCGATGACAAGGGATCAATTGATAGAAAAAACCGGAGATATTAATGTCTATGCCCGGGTTTCACCAGAACATAAGGTGAAGATTGTACAAGCACTTAAAGCGAAAGATCATACAGTGTCGATGACAGGAGATGGAGTCAACGATGCACCATCATTAAAAGCGGCAGATATTGGCGTGGCGATGGGGATTACGGGAACGGATGTTGCAAAAGGTGCGGCAGACATGATTTTGGCAGATGATAATTTTTCGTCAATCGTGAAAGCTGTCGAAGAGGGACGCACGATTTACCGCAATATTAAGAAGTCCGTCATATTTCTATTGTCATGTAATCTTGGTGAAATTATCGCGCTTTTTGCCGCTATTTTACTCGGATGGCCGCTACTGTTGCGTCCGATTCATATTCTGTGGATAAATCTTGTGACTGATACATTCCCAGCGCTATCACTCGGTGTGGATCCTGAAGAACCTGGAGTAATGAAAGAAAAACCACGACACCGGCATGAGAGTATATTCAGAGGATCCATTCCATTTTTGATTTTTAATGGAATTTTGATTGGTGCAATTACGCTCGTCGCTTTCATGGTTGGAGTATACATGTCAGGTGAGTATGCAGGTAGTTTCCTAGCTCTTTTTTCGTCTGGAATTCCAGAAAGTGCACTCGTTCATGGACAGACAATGGCTTTCATAGCACTGAGTTTCGCCCAACTTATTCACTCCCTTAACTTTAGATCGATGGACAAGTCTGTATTTACAGCAGGAATTTTCAAAAACAAATTCTTGATTTACTCGATTTTACTTGGAATCATTTTGCAAATGGTGATTGTGTCAGTTGGTCCAATCGCAAAAGTCTTCAGTGTGCAGTCACTAGGACCTAAAGAATGGTTAGTTATTAGCGTTTTAAGTCTGTTGCCTCTCCTGATGAACGAAATAATTAAATTCATCAAAAAGTAAGACGTGGTTCAAAGTTAACCCTTTTGGTGTTGAATGATGTATTATGGAGTGTAGTGGCTTTGTAGCCGGGGAATCTAAAATTGTAAGTGAGAGGTTGGTACTACTATGAAAATTACTGAGCACATTATTAAAAAAATTAACGATCCTACGGGGATTATTGCTGGAGAACGCTATGAATACCGATTGTATATTGATCTTGACGAAGAAGATGAGCTTTATTCTGAGGGTGGAACTGGTCTTCGTGTAATATTTGCAATTGACGAGGATGAAGGGCGTATTGCATCTTATCACTTCTTTGAGCGTTCAAGTGAGAAAGTTCTCGATTTCGAATTAGAAGATGACGAGAAAGCAATTGCTCTTGAGTATTGCAGAACGCATCGTGAATAGTAAGAAGTAAAAAGCCTGTACACATATTCGATATGTGTACAGGCTTTTTGTTGCTTACCTTTAATTCGGAAAACCAGTAGAACTACTCTGTATAAATCAGATTATGTGTATTTTATTGTATTTTGTTAGATAATGTGTAGAGTGGGTAGAGAAGAAAACTTTTATCCGAGACTAATCTAATTGGAGTGTTTAAATATGAATAACGAAATCGTTGATATTACAATTATTGGGGGAGGACCGACAGGACTCTTCGCTTCTTTCTATGCTGGAATGCGTGAAATGTCGGTAAAAATCATCGATAGCTTGCCACAACTTGGCGGTCAGCTAATTGAACTGTATCCTGATAAAGATATATATGATGTGGGCGGATTCCCAAAAATTCTTGCGAAAGATTTCGTAGCGAATCTAGTAACGCAGGCTCATTATGCGAAACCGGAAATTCTTCTCGGCGAAACCGCTATGTCGGCAACGCGTGACGGAGATCACTTCATTCTTAAAACGGATAAAGGGGTTCATTTGACACGTACAATTCTTTTGACAGCTGGAATCGGGGCATTCCAACCACGTAAGATTGGACTTCCTGAAGAAGTAAACTTTGAAGGGAACACGCTTCATTACAGCATTAAGGATCTAACGATTTTTAAAGATAAAAATGTTCTCGTTTGTGGCGGTGGGGACTCGGCGGTTGACTGGTCACTTATGTTGGAGGATATTGCTTCAACTGTGACGTTGGTTCACCGTCGTGAACGCTTTACTGCACATGAGACGAGCGTTAATCAACTTATGGAATCGAAAGTGGAAGTGAAAACTTCCCGTGCTGTGAAAGTGATTGAAGGAGAAGATGGCAAGGTCAGTGGAATTGTCTTGGCAGAAAAAGACGGAACTGAAGAACGTCTTGACGTCGATCATTTAATTGTAAACTACGGTAATATTTCGTCACTTGGGCCATTGAAGGATTGGGGTCTTGAAATGGACCGCAACTCGATTATGGTTAACACGCGAATGGAGACAAACATCGAAGGTATCTACGCAGCTGGAGACGTTACAAATTATGATGGCAAGGTGAAACTAATTGCTGTTGGACTTGGTGAAGCGCCGATTGCAGTGAATCACGCGAAGGCTTACGTCGATCCAAAAGCAAGATTGCAGCCACTTCATAGTACTAGTATCTTTAGCTGATTATATGTAGTCAACAAAAAAAGCCGCGATGTGCGGCTTTTTTTTGTTGTACATAATTCATAAAAGGAAAGAGATGATTAAAATGAGTAGCAATGGACCGAACAGAATGATGTACCCAATCGGATTAGCAAAGTTAATGGTCCAGCCGACACCGAATCTTTTCTCAACAAAAATGGAAGAGTCGTCTTTATTCACATAGAAAATCCCGGCTTTCCAATACTTATCGTCATCAACGTCAGTGATACCAGAAATAGAATCATCTTCAATCTCGACATTGATCCGTGAGCCACTCTGACCGACTTTGAAGGCATATACTGCTGTCGCGATTAGGATAATTAGTAAAAAACCTAGAGGTAACGCAAGCATTAGTGCCGCATTGCCAAGACCTTCATGGATTGTAGTAAGTTGTAGGAATCCGAAGAGTATGGTCATTAGTACACTTGTCAGAAATAAAAACCAACTCGTATATTTACGAAACGATAGTTGTTGAACTTGTGATGTTTTTCGTTTTGCGGCATTCAATTTGATGCCGGATTCTTTTATGAATACATTGATTCCTAGCATCATTCCTTGCATAACCAACAGAATGAGCAGGAGGGCAATTACGGAGAAAGGTGTTTTCGCGCTAAAAGCATCTGCTTGGCCACTTGGCCCCCAATGCGTTGGGATCATAGCAGGCATACCACTGTATTGAGTTGCGGTATAGCCAATAAGGCTAACAGTAATAATCATTGGTAATACATAGATAAACGAGGGAAGCATTTCGTCTTTTGCGCGGATTGCTAAATCAGCAATTCGGACTTGTTTCAAATGTAAGCCCCATTCATTGATTTGTTTCAGACGTGTTGTTTTTGCGTGAAAGTAAAAATAGAGTCCCATACTCAAAAAGAGGATACCGAACTGAATCGCTAATCCAGTTAAGATAATCGTTTCTTCCGTCAAGTTACTGTTTTGCGCCCACATAAAATAAGCAATAAGTGAGATAAGGCCGGTAATGAAAATAGTTGTAGCAAATACTTTCTTGTATGAAGCAATTGTAGGGTCGTCTGTATGACCTTCTGGAATCGTTACACCGAACGCAATTGTCCGTCTCAATAAAAATGGGGTGGCGGCTAGCAGTACAAAGATAAAACCAATCATTACTAAAAAAAGTGTAAGTCCCATTCTTTACTCCTCCTTAATAGATAAAATGATAGATGAAATAAGTTTATTAATAGCCTCAGGTTTCATCCCGAGGACGATCGCTTCTGCGATGATTGGTTTGATTTCCACGGAAATCCTTTCAAGGTGATCCCCGCGAATCTCATCTTGTGAAAGTGAGTTGACGATGGCCCCCGACTTTGGAACAATTCGAATGATTTCTTTTCTCTCAAGCTCATGGTAAGCCTTATTGACGGTATGCATATTCATGCCAAGATCAGCTGCTAGTGATCGAACGGATGGTAGCGCATCTCCGCCTACCAGTTCTCCGCGGGCAATCGCTTCGATTAGTTGCGAGGCTAATTGCGCGTAAATGGGTATATCCGATTCAGGTTCAATTTGGATGAACATTTGAGTGCCTCCTAACTGTTCTACTCCTATACTAACAAAAGTGTTCTAGTATGTATAGAGCAAACGTTGATTATATATGTTGAAATAAAGAATTCCGTTGAATCCGCTACCCCTTTGGTAGGCGCCTTCGCTTAGTTTATATAGGTATTCATTTGCCTAACATATATAGATAATTAAACACGTCTGTTAATTAACCAAAAATAACCATCAAATAACTTGATCATAGACCGGGTGCCACGTGTATAGTTGCTTTGGACGCTTTGAATTGAACGACTTCTATATCATTACCGAGATATCTTGATCTATAGGGATGCGACTTCGTCGCATCCCTATAGACTTTCTTCGGTAATCGTATGGTGGTCGTTCATCCGTCGCATCCCAAAGGCACAAGTACACGAAGTGCTAAAGCTATTTGGGACGAAAGAATAGTTGGCATTTTATCTGGCTAAAAGCCGCCAAAGATAAAATTTTGGCGGCCAAAGACTTTTCTATGGTTTTTTCTTTTTAATTGTAAGGAAGTGTTAATTCCTACAGGCTATCACATAATGACAAGCGTGGTTTTGCTAAAAGTAAGTAAGGAACGCATTGTAGAAAATGCAGGTGTGCCCGAAATTGTATCTTCGGGCACTTATAACTTCTGTGAAAAGTCATCTATTCTTATTTTCCAAGAAACTGCAATTTTCACTTGAACGTTGTAGGTACGCGACAGGGAACTAGCCACCCCTGTCCCACGAGGAGGAATGAACTACAATTCCTCCCAAAACCTGTCGTGATTAATTTAGCGAAAGCGAGCAGGAAACGTACTAGTCCAAATAAAGACTTTTGCGACTACCTTCCCAGTATCTTATGCAAGAAAATGGTTAATCTACACACGTGATAATTAAATTTAAAAACCCCTGAACATAAGTTCAGGGGTGTAAAGTGACGACTTATTCTAACTCTGAAACGGTGACGAATGTATAGCCTTCACTTTGCAAGTAAGCTAGAACTGCATCGAGACCATCTGCTGTTGATTGGTGAATATCGTGCATAAGAATAATGCTACCATCTTTTGTCGCGCCTTTCACATGTGCAAGAAGTTGGTTTGGATCACGGTATTTCCAATCGAGCGTATCAACGTCCCATAGTACGACTGGTAAGTTTGTTTGGCTACGAACAGTCTTGTTTACTGCACCATAGGGGGGCCTGAATGCAGTTACTTTCTGCCCCGTGACATTTTCAATAATGGAAGATGTCTCGTTGATTTCATTGCGAACCTTTGCAATGCCTGCCTTCGTTAAATCGGGGTGGTTCCAGGTATGATTCCCAAGCTCGTGACCTGCTTCTTGCACTTTTTTTGCGATTTCCGGATAGTATTCAACCCTGCTACCGAGCATGAAAAACGTTGCTTTTGCATCGTATTTATTCAACGTCTCAAGTATTTGAATGGTCACTTTAGGATCAGGTCCATCATCGAATGTAAGAGCAATTTGTTTAATGCCATTATCGACTTCTTCTGTGGATCCTTCCGTTCCATCTTCAGTAGTGTCACTGTTGCCTTGATTGCTAGAGGACTCTTTATCCTTAGAGGGGGTAGCTGTATTTTCCTCCTTTATCGGATCTTTGGTAATCGCAAACTCATCAGTATCTTCAGTTAGCAATTGGAATCTATCGGAAAGTAAGCTGTTTATATCAATTAATGGAATTGCGATAATCGGTGGACCGACTGCTCCGGCTGCAAGTTCATATTCATCAAAATAAAGAATAAGAGATTCATCCGTGATTGCGAAATTATCGAAGTTTGCCCAGATTGGTTCCGTCTGGATATGTACTTCTTCTGGGAAAAGGTAGTCTGCCAGTAAAGGATCATTGTATATTGCTTCGCGAACTAAAGTTGAAAGAGTTTCAAGGTTTTTTGGATCACGTCCGAGGACATCCGCAATTGTAAAACTTTCTCCTGTTTCAGGATTCAGATGGAATGATCGAATCTCAGTTGTACCGTTTTCTGCTCCGGTTGAACTGCTGTTGACAAGAACGAACGAATAGCTTCCTGAATGATGGGAAAGGGTTTCGAACGAAATGTTGAGTTCACCTGTAAACTTACTGCTAGTTTTTTTGTTTTCTTCCATTGTGGTCAAGTAATTCTGTTTTGCTATTGTTATGTATTTGGAAATAGCTTCATTGAATGGACTATGTAAACTTTGTGGATATTGGATGGCAAATGGTATATAGGCATCATTCGAAGTTGCCGTAATGATTTTAATGCCTGGATAGTTGGAGTCGATCGTATCTATTACGACGGAAGCCGCAGCTTGTTTCTTTTTAGGAAGCGAAGAAGCCTCGTTTTTAGTAGTTTGTGATATTAAATAGATGGCTGATACGGTTAATGCGATGATAGCTATTGAAAATGTAACGTCAATCCAGGCTGAACGACGTTTTCGATGCGTATTTTTCATGCTGAAGGCCCCTTTACTGTTTATAAAAAGTTAGACGGATGAGTCTCGTTAATAGTTTCAAAAAGTTATATATATATGTCGAAATCTATCATTATACATACTTTTATAGTATACATGAAAAGAAATGATTTACCAAGGATTGACATAAGTTTCTAAAAAACTGAGTACCCTTAGTTAATAAAGGTGTAATTTGTGTTTATTAAAACCGTGAATAATTTTGACCAGCATTGCTAAAAGACGTTTTCTACGTCCAGACTCCAGCGCCTGGAGGCTCGGGTCATAAGTCGGTCCTGCTAGGAAGGATTGAACTGCATCCTTCCTGGGTAAAAAACACCGCTTCGCCAGCCTGTCTTATGCCTGCCGCCTCTGAACAGGCGCTTGCGCTTTTGTCTATTTATGCTATAATATCAGCGTCCCGGATCTTGCAAATACGGGTTTGCTTTTGTATATTTACAATTATTTGTGAATAATCCGAGCCGGTTGTTGCTATAACATGCAATTATAAAAACAAGGTGGTTGGAAAAATGGGAAAAAACGCATACCAGGTACTTCTCTATTACAAATATGTAACGATTGAAGATCCTGAAACGTTAGCTGTCGAACATTTGGCGGCATGTAATGAAATTGGTTTAAAAGGTCGTATTATTGTAGGTACTGAAGGAATCAATGGTACATGTTCGGGAACTGTTGAACAAACGGAAGCGTACATGAACATGATGAGAAACGATGATCGATTCAAAGATATCGTTTACAAAATCGACGAAGCAGATGGACATACATTCAAAAAAATGCATGTGCGCGCTCGTGAAGAAATCGTTAACTTGAGCTTGCCTGATGATATTAACCCAAATGAATTGACGGGCAATTACTTAAGCCCTGAAGAGTTCTACAAGCAGATGCAAGATGAAGATACAGTTGTCATCGATGCGCGTAATGACTATGAGTTCGATCTGGGACACTTCCGTGGTGCGGTTCGTCCAAAGATTGAAAACTTCCGCGATTTGCCTGAATGGATTCGCGACAATAAAGAACAGTTCGAAGGGAAGAAAATCCTGACGTATTGCACTGGTGGAATTCGTTGTGAAAAATTCTCAGGTTGGCTTGTACGTGAAGGTTTCGAAGACGTTGGTCAATTGCACGGAGGAATCGTTACGTACGGCAAAGATCCAGTAGCCAAAGGCCAGCTTTGGGACGGACAATGTTATGTATTTGACGAACGAATTGCAGTTCCAATCAACCAAGTGGAGCATGTAATTGTTGGCCGCGATCATTTCGATGGCACGCCGTGTGAGCGCTATGTGAACTGTGCGAATCCAATATGTAACGCAAAAATCATTTGTTCTGAAGAAAACGAGCATTTGTATATGCGTAGCTGTACGGACGAATGTCGTACACACCCACGTAACCGTTACTTTGTTGAGCATAACTTAACGGTAGAGCAATATGATGAGCGTCTCGTAGCAATTGAACGTCGTAAAAACGAAACACACGCGATTTAAACAATAAAAATGCCTAAACAGATTTATCTGTTTAGGCATTTTTATTGATTGGACAGAAAGTTCATTTTTAGCTATTCATTGCAAATAATGATGGCGATAGGAAAAGTAATAAGTGATTAAACCGGCAATCGGGATGGATGAAGCAATCAACAAAGTCAATAAAATCGGGTGTTTCCCTTCGAAGGTTAGGATTAAAGCCATTGTCGCTAGGGCAATAGGCGTGAGAATAAGTATGGCTAAAAGGGCATTTTTTGCCGCTTTTCCAGTTATTACTGCTTCCCGCTCATCATTCGAATTAAATTCAGGCAAAATCATTTCCTTCATAATAAATCGGCCGTCTGGACTGTTCTTTATATATTTATACTGTTGTAAATGAATGAGTCCTAGGACAATCCAAAAGGAAAGCATGATATAAAGTCTTGAGCTACTGCTTGAGCTACTGAGTGAAGTAGGTGAATCATAATTAAAGATGCTGAACGCATAAAGACTAAATGTGATAGTTACCAAAACTCTTAGAGATATTGCTATCGTTAAGCTTCTAATCTGAAATCCCCGCCCTATCATTATTTATGTAGTGGTACTTTAAATAAAAACTAATCAGCAATCCAGCTATAGGAATGGAGGTCGTTGTAAAGAGTGGATACCAAATGTAGTCAACAAAATAATTTGGGATGAACGTGTAAGAACCAATTATGAAAAATGAGTAAACTAAAATAAAGACGAATGCATTACTGACTGCCTTATGTGTAATTTAACAGCCCTTTCATCTGAAACATCATATTCTGCTGCTAGGAATGCATTCAAGATAGAATATTTGTTTCTACGGACGAGAATAAATTGTACGATATTTATGATGACAAAAAATGGCGATAATTATAAAAACAAACCCTGGCCGCCTTGTAATAAGGACCTCAAACCCATCAACATAGCCCCTAATCCATTTGAATAAATAGCTGCTCAACCCTTAAATAATCAAAAACCAATCCCAAGAAAGATAGCAGTAGCATTATGCTTAGAAACACTGTAATGTACATACTTATTTCTTCTTCTCCTCCTTCGAAAAAATCCTTTCAATCGGCATTTCAAACACTTCCGCGATATTCATAGCTAGCAGGAGGGAAGGGGTATAACTGCCTTTTTCTAGTGAGACGATTGTCTGTCTTGTAACCCCAACCTTGTCGGCGAGATCTCCTTGTGTCAAATTGAAACGTGCTCTTAACTCCTTTACGCGGTTTGTAAGCAAATAGATCCCTCCATGCTGCATGTTATGTAGATTGTATAGTATGACACTCTAAATGTAAAGTTAACTATACATTTAGAATGCTTAACTTTACATGATGACGACAAAAATTGTCACTTCTGCCCCTTACCCATGGACCCGTTAAAGTGTTATACTTAGAGCATTCAATTGAAATTGGAGGAACTATAGTTATGCAATGGAGAAATTTATATCGCGGATTCTTTATGGGGATTAGCGATCTTATTCCTGGTGTGAGCGGAGGAACAATTGCGTTCATTTTGGGAATTTATGATGAATTATTAGCTGCGATTAGCGGATTTTTCAGCCGTAATTGGAAGAAACATATCGGTTTTTTACTGCCACTAGGGATTGGAATGGGTGCTACACTCCTACTGTTCAGTAGGGTAATCGAATACTTACTTGAAAATCATCCTGCACCTACTCAGTTTTTCTTTATGGGGCTTGTTATTGGTGTACTACCTTTCATTACAAAGCAAGCGGGTGTGAAAAGAAATTTCACATGGAAACATTTCATTGTCATTCTGTTAGTTGGAGCGGCACTTGCTTCACTAGCATTCATTAAACCACAAGATACGGTGGTCATTACATCCTTGACGGCTTCCAATGCGATTGGGCTCTTTTTCGCTGGATGGGCGGGAAGCATGGCAATGTTATTGCCGGGCATTAGCGGTTCATTCGTTTTGCTGATTTTGGGCGTCTACTCGACGGCAATTGGTGCATTATCGAACTTTAATTTACCGATTATAGCCGTTATCGGTGCCGGGGTGATTGTCGGGTTCATCGTTAGCAGCAAAGCAATCAGTTATTTGCTGAAGCATTTAATGTACATCACGTTTGCTGTGATTATTGGACTTATTGTCGGTTCGTTATTCGTTATCTATCCCGGGATTCCCGAAAGTGGAACACCATTTGTTATGAGTGTCATTGCTTTCTTTACAGGTATCGTCGTCGCGAATATGTTCAGTTCACCGAACAAAGCATCAATCGTCAATAAGTAGTGAATAGTGCCGCATCTGAAACGGATTGAACCGTTTCTAGATGTGGCACTTTTCATATTTACCGTCATTATAACTTCTCTCCTCGCATACTATGGATAAAACATGCCCTGACTGGAGGGAAATTGATGGATATTTTAAACAAAGTAAGAAACTTCCGAGAAGAAGAAAACAGACTTAAGTGGGAAGGCACGTTTGCTGATTACCTAGCCATAGTGAAGGACAGAAAAGAAGTCGCACAAACAGCACATTCACGTGTTTATAATATGATTAAAAGTTCTGGGTTAGTGGAGAAAGATGGTAACAGGCTTTATCAATTTTTTGGAGAAGAGATTTTTGGGCTTGAAGAGTCAATCGAAAGACTTGTGGAAGAATACTTTCATCCCGCAGCTAAAAGACTAGAGGTTCGTAAAAGGATTCTGTTATTGATGGGTCCCGTAAGTGGTGGTAAATCTACAATCGTGACTTTATTGAAACGTGGGCTTGAGAACTATTCCAAAACAGACGAGGGTGCGGTTTATGCCATTAAAGGCTGTCCAATGCATGAAGATCCGCTGCATTTAATCCCACAGAATTTGCGCAAAGATTTTTTAGAGGCGTATGGTATTCGTATTGAAGGCAGCTTGTCGCCGTTAAATTCAATGCGGCTTGAACAAGAATATGATGGGGAAATTGAAAATGTATTGGTAGAACGAATCTTTTTCTCAGAAGACAAACGTGTAGGCATTGGAACATTTACACCTTCCGATCCAAAATCACAGGATATTGCAGATTTAACCGGAAGTATCGACTTTTCCACAATTGCCGAATTTGGTTCCGAATCGGATCCGCGTGCTTATCGCTTTGACGGTGAATTGAATAAAGCAAACAGAGGTATGATGGAATTTCAGGAAATGCTGAAGCTGGATGAGAAGTTTCTATGGCACTTATTATCGCTGACCCAGGAAGGAAACTTTAAGGCAGGCAGGTTCGCGTTGATTAGCGCAGATGAACTAATTGTCGCGCATACCAACGAAACAGAGTACCGATCTTTTATTTCCAATAAAAAGAATGAGGCCCTTCACTCAAGAATTATTGTGATGCCGATTCCTTATAATCTAAAAGTTAGCCAGGAAGAATGTATTTACGAAAAAATGATTAAAGAAAGTGATATGGCACATGTTCATATTGCTCCACATGCTTTAAAGGTAGCTGCGATATTTTCAGTGTTGACACGATTGGAAGACTCCAAGAAACAAGGAATTGATACCGTAAAGAAAATGCGTCTCTATGACGGGGAAAATGTAGAAGGATTTAATCAAATGGATGTGGACGAATTGAAGAAGGAATTTCCGAACGAAGGGATGAACGGAATTGATCCACGTTATGTGATCAACCGTATTTCCTCAGCTATCATTCGGAAAGAAGTTTCTTCTATTAATGCACTTGATGTCTTACGATCCTTGAAAGATGGACTCGACCAGCATGCCTCTATTTCGCAGGCAGACCGTGATAAATATATGAACTATATTGCAATCGCAAGAAAAGAATTTGATGAAATTGCCAAGAAAGAAGTGCAAAAAGCATTTGTTTATTCATATGAAGAATCTGCTATTTCGCTGATGGATAACTACCTTGATAACGTAGAGGCCTATTGCAATAAAAATAAGTTGAGGGATTTCTTAACAGGGGAAGAAATGAATCCGGATGAAAAACTCATGCGCTCCATTGAGGAACAAATCGGCATTTCTGAAAATGCGAAAAAAGCGTTTCGAGAGGAAATCCTCATTCGGCTTTCTGCCTATGCGAGAAGCGGAAAACGTTTTGACTACAATTCTCATGAACGTTTGCGGGAGGCCATTCAAAAGAAACTGTTTTCTGATCTCAAAGATGTCGTCAAAATCACCACTTCATCAAAAACACCGGATGAATCGCATCTTAAAAAAGTGAACGAAGTGATTGCAAGGCTCATTGATGAGCATGGTTATAATTCTATTTCTGCAAATGAATTACTACGCTATGTCGGTAGTCTGCTTAATCGATAATACCAGGAAGTGATGAGAACAAGACTGATGCAGCATTAGTCTTGTTCTTTTCTAAAATCAGCAGCAAACATTGGATAAAAGATGGGTGTGGATGATGATGAATGAAAAAGACAATGAACATTTTGCTGTCTCGCAGGAAAACTGGTCCCTTCACCGAAAAGGACATCAAGATCAGCAACGTCATCTAGATAAAGTGAAAGAAGCAATTCAAAATAATTTACCGGATTTAATCAGTGAGGAAAGTATTATCTTGTCAAAAGGTAAGGATGTTATTAAAATCCCGATACGGTCGCTTGATGAATATAAAATACGGTACAATCACGACAAATCTAAGCATGTTGGGCAAGGAAATGGCGATAGCCAGGTAGGTGATGTAGTTGCGAAAGATGGGTCACAGGGGAAAAGTGGGTCTGGTACAGGAAAACAAGCCGGGGACCAAGCGGGGCAAGATTATTATGAGGCGGAAGTTTCGATTGCTGAGTTAGAGGATGCCTTGTTTAAAGAAATGGAATTACCAGACTTGGAACAAAAAGAGCAGGCTGAAAACACAGCAGAAAAAATTGAGTTTAATGATATCCGAAAAAAAGGGCTTATCGGAAATATTGATAAAAAACGAACAATTTTAACGGCTATTAAAAGGAATGCAATAAAAGGGAAAGCTGAAATTGCCCCATTCAACAATGACGATCTACGTTTTAAAACATGGGATGATGTAAAAAAACCAGAATCTAAAGCAGTAGTTCTTGCCATGATGGATACGAGTGCATCAATGGGGAATTTTGAAAAAATGATGGCTAGAAGTTTTTTCTTTTGGATGGCCAATTTTTTACGAACGAAATACGAAACAGTTGAGTTTGAATTTATTGCGCACCATACAGAAGCAAAAGTGGTGACAGAAGAAGACTTTTTCTCGAAAGGAGAAAGTGGAGGTACAATTTGTTCATCTGCCTATTTAAAAGCACTAGAACTGATTGAGAAAAAATACAATCCCACACGTTATAATATTTATCCTTTCCATTTTTCTGACGGTGAGAATATGTCTTCCGACAACGACAAATGTATAAAGCTTGTTCAAGAAATTATGGCTGTATCCAATATGTTTGGGTACGGCGAGGTAAATGCCTATAACCGTTTTTCAACAATGATGTCCTCATTTAAGAAAATCGATGACCCAAAATTCCGTCATTATATATTGAAAGAAAAACGAGATGTCTACTTTGCACTTAAAAGCTTTTTTCATAAAAACTCGGAGGGATTCGATTGACGGAAATAAAAGCGCTTCATCGTGCGATTGCTGAAATTACAGAAATCGCAACTGGATTTGGCCTCGACTATTATCCCATGCGGTATGAAATTTGCCCAGCCGATATTATTTATACATTCGGGGCATATGGGATGCCAACGCGTTTTACTCATTGGAGTTTTGGAAAACAATTTCATAAAATGAAGCTGCAATATGATCTTGGTTTGAGTCAAATCTATGAGTTAGTCATAAATTCGAATCCTTGTTATGCATTTTTACTGGATACGAACAGCCTTATTCAAAATAAACTTATTGTTGCCCATGTTCTTGCACACTGTGACTTTTTCAAAAATAATGTTCGGTTCTCTAATACGAGAAAGGACATGGTAGAGAGTATGACGGCAACGGCCGAGCGCATTGCGAATTATGAAATGATTCATGGTAAAGACGAGGTCGAGCACTTTTTAGATGCTGTATTGGCCATTCAAGAACATATAGATCCTTCTATACTAAGGTATCAACGGCCAGCTGATGACTTGGATGAGGAAAGTGTTAAGGAAGAAATTATTCGAAAAACGCCTTATGATGATTTATGGAATTTGGATAGAAAAGCGGCAGAGAAGAAAGTAACAATACCAAAGGGAAAGAAAGTACCCCAAAATCAGGAAAAAGATATTTTGCTATTTATTTTAGAGCATAGCCGTGAATTGGAAGAGTGGCAACGTGATATATTAACGATGATGCGCGAGGAGATGCTTTACTTTTGGCCGCAGCTTGAAACAAAAATCATGAATGAGGGCTGGGCATCTTTTTGGCATCAACGCATATTGAGGGAAATGGATTTAACGTCAGATGAAACAATTGAATTTGCTACATTGAATGCGAATGTTATCCAGCCTTCGAAAACCTCCATCAATCCCTATTATCTAGGATTGAAAATTTACGAGGATATTGAAAAGAGATACAATAATCCGACGGAGAAAATGAGAAGGTTAGGGGTTCAGCCTAATACAGGTATAGACAAAATATTTGAAGTAAGAGAAATTGAATCGGATATATCCTTTATCCGCAATTATGTCACCAAAGAGTTGGTTCAGCAGGAAGATTTATATCTCTTTGAAAAAAAAGGCGGCAACTATCAAATTACCACTAAAGATTATGAAGACGTAAGAAATCAATTAGTCTCCATGCGTGTAAACGGTGGTTTTCCATATATCGTAGTTGAAAATGGGGATTACTTGCGTAACGGAGAACTGTATTTGGTGCATAAATACGAAGGTACCGAACTGGACCTTAAGTATTTAGAAAGTGTGCTACCTTATATTTATCAATTATGGGGACGTATTGTACATTTGGAAACGTATGTAGAGAATTTACAAGTCGTCTATTCGTATGATCGGAACAAGGTATATCGGCGGTATGTATAGGTGACTGTGCGCTAACCAATAGCCAAACAACATGACATTTTAGGTAATTTAATTGTCCCAATAGGCAGTGTACTATCCCACAATCGGATTTTCGATTGTGGGATGTTTTGTTATAATATAGAAAGAGGTTACTGCGCAAATCTTAGAGAATTTGTATGAAGGAATTAATAACGTAATTTTCCGTCTCTTTAAACGTGAAAACACGGGTTTCTGATAATTGCGACACTCGAAGAAAAATATGTTAGAATAGCAGTTAGAATATAATAAACTTCGAAAAAGGGAGGGATATAGATGCCGAATTCTTATGTATTGCATGAAGATAAGGGTCCGAATACTGGAAATGCATATGTTGAAAAAATTATTTTCAGTTTGACTGAAAGTGGAGAGATTCTGAATGCGAATAAAGATTTTTGTACTATTTCGGTGAAAAAAATCCCTTCTATAATCGGTACATCTATGTATGATTTTATTTATGAAGATGATCGACCATTATTCATCGAACGAATCAATAAATCCCAAGGTGGAAAATTGATTCCGTTTACTTTCAGATTTACTGGAAATACAGGCAGTGACTTTCCATTTTATGTGAATATGTGCAACTGGATTTCTCAGAATGAAGTACTTATACAAGCAATTCCGATTGTAGATACATTCGTTTATACGTCTGTTGAACGCTCATTAATTGATAAAGAAGTTACGGTATTTGATATTACGGATAGCGCTGCAATCAATTATGATTTTGACGGGAAAATTATTGGCGTTAATGACGCTTATATTGAACTCTTTGGATGGACACGTGAACAGCTAGAAGAGCAGAAAGCCTTAATGGTGCCAGATTTTCTTGTGTACGAACTAATAGAAATTAAGGATCGACTTATTAATGGTGAAAAATTAGTCCGTTTGAACACTGTACGAATAACGAAAAACGGACTTATGCTCCCTGTTAATATCATATACTTGCCGTATTATGACAACGCAGGAGTAGTTCAAGGCATTTTTGCGCTTTCGAGAAAGCTTGAGGAAACGCTAGAAATGAAAGCTTTCGTTGAAAAACAGTTGGGAAATATTTTGCAACAGGAAGTATTAATAAAGGATATTACGAGAAATTTGGAATTTGGCGTATGTCAGTATGATGTTATCAAGGGAATTTACCTGTACGTAAGCCCAGGAATAGAAACACTTATCGGCATCCCTGCCTTAAACTTAATGAAAGATCCTGGACTGTTTGTCTCGACATGTCATCCAGATGATAAAATCGCGCTGTTACGGTTTTTTGAGGAATTATCTACAGACATGGCTGAAATTGAGTATCGTGTGTTAAATAAGTATGAAAAAGTGTGCTGGATTCGAACAAAGATTACCCCTGTCATGGATAGAGTGGGAGAAGTTGTGAGATATGTTTCAATTACGGAAGATATTTCTAAACTAAAAATGCAAGATGAACTTCTTAGAAAGTGGGACATGCTTAACATTGTTGGACAATTATCTGCAAGCTTTGCTCACCAAGTTAGAAATCCATTAACAACTATAAAAGGGTTCGTTCAATTACTTTCAATGGGGCAGGAAAACACGTTTGGTGCCATTATGACAGAAGAGCTTACTAAAATTGAAATGATTATAGAAGAATTTCTTCAACTTGCAAAACCGAGTAATGGAACGGAATTCACAACTACATCCATTTTTAACGAAATAAACCGAACCATCTCATTAATGGAGAAAGAAGCAATGCTACATAATATATCATTCAATATGAAACTTAATGATAAAGATCAATTCATTCATTGTGAATCGAAGCAAATCCAACAAGTATTCATTAATTTAATAAAAAATTCGATAGATGCAATGCCGAACGGCGGAGAAATAACAATAAGTACGGTGGCTGAGGAAGGTCGTTTTGTAAAGATTACTTTTTCTGATACGGGTATCGGAATTCCACCGCAACGTCTCAATAAACTCGGCGAGCCGTTCTATTCACTGAAGGAGAAAGGAACGGGCCTAGGCCTTATGGTTAGCTATAAAATTATTGAAAACCATCATGGATCTATTCAATTCAAGAGTAAAGAAGGCTATGGAACGACTGTGGAGATTAGTCTTCCGATAATTACCCCTACCAGTTGAAAGTACTTTTTTCGGTTACTACGGATCTAACTGGACTGACGGACTTTCATTCCATTATGTCGCTTAATCTGATATTCTTATATAAGACGCCCAAGGCGATGGGAAATGCATGTTTTTGAAAACTAATACTACTTTAAGCACCATAATCCGGTGCTTTTTTCTTTGATATATAGTTAGGAGATGGTCCAAATCGAAAAAGCTTTAGCGATATTGACAACATATTTTGGATATCCTTCATTCAGAACGGGGCAGGAGCAAGTTATCCGAGGCGTTATGAGCTATCAGGATACGCTTTGTGTCATGCCAACTGGAGGCGGGAAATCTGTATGTTATCAGGTACCTGCACTTGTAATGGAGGGTACTGTTCTTGTTATTTCACCCCTTATTTCCTTGATGAAAGATCAGGTTGATGCACTCCATCAGGCAGGAATTCCGGCGGCATACATTAACAGTTCGATGTCATCTGAGGAATACTTTGAAACAATGGAAAGGGCTGTACTGGGCGAATACCAGCTTCTTTATGTGGCGCCGGAGCGACTGGATTCACCGTCTTTCAAAAACCAGTTGCGCCGGATGACAATTCCAATGGTTGCAATCGACGAGGCGCATTGTATTTCGCAATGGGGTCATGATTTCCGTCCAAGTTACCGTAATATAAGCAGTATCGTTTCTCTGTTCGATAAAAAACCAGTCCTACTGGCACTTACAGCTACCGCTACTCCTGCTGTTCGGGAGGATATTTGCCGACAGCTTGGGATTAGTGAAAACAATACGGTCATGACTGGCTTCGAACGGGCGAATCTTACTTTTTCGGTCGTTAAAGGTCAAGACCGTGAGAAATTCGTCAAAGAATATGTCCGGAAAAATGAAGGGGAAGCGGGCATCATTTACGCTGCGACACGAAAAGCGGTTGATCATGTGCATGACATCCTTCAGAAAAGTGGCGTGTCAGTTGCGAAATACCATGCAGGACTTGGAGATATTGAACGCCAGTCTGGGCAAGACCGCTTTTTGAATGATGAGGCTTCCGTGATGGTTGCGACGAATGCATTTGGTATGGGGATTGATAAATCCAATATCCGTTATGTGATTCATTACCAGATGCCGAAAAACATGGAGAGCTATTATCAGGAGGCAGGGCGTGCAGGAAGGGACGGGCTTAACAGTGCTTGTACTGTGCTTTTTTCATCACAGGATGTCCAGACCCAGCGATTCCTAATTGATCAATCACAAGACCCGAGCAGAATCCCAGCGGAGCTTGAAAAATTGCAGTCAATGATTGACTACTGTCATACGGAAACCTGCCTCCAGAAATTCATTATTTTGTATTTCGGCGAGACAGATGTGAAGAACTGCGGTCGCTGTGCAAATTGTACGGACACACGGGAAAGTACGGATGTGACTGAAGATGTTCAAAAAGTATTGTCATGTGTTATTCGAATGGGACAACGGTTCGGTAAGGCAATGATTGCACAAGTATTAACAGGGTCTAGGAATAAGAAAGTGATTGAATTCGGTTTCGATAAATTAACGACATATGGTTTGATGAAAGGGCGTAGCGCAAAAGATATTTCCGACTTCATTGAGTTCATCATTTCGGAAAGTTATCTTGGCGTAGAGAATGGGCAATTTCCAACCATTTACGTGAGTGAACAAGGGAAAGATGTGCTGACTGGCAAAGTAACTGTCAATCGAAAAGTGACTGTTATTACAACGCAAGTTGCGAATGATGATCCGCTATTCGACCAGCTTCGGGCACTTCGTATGAAACTGGCTCAAGAAGCCGGTGTACCTCCGTTCGTCGTTTTTTCAGATAAAACATTACGTGATATGTCGGCCAGAATGCCAATTACAAATGATGATTTCCTTGAGGTTAACGGTGTCGGTCTTGCGAAACTGGAGAGATACGGGGAAGCTTTCATGGAAGAGATCAAGACTTTTCAAATGCAAAACGTTTAACACTAGTGTGATTGAAAGAGGCAGGTACTATCTCAAATCGAGATGGTGCCTGCCTCTTATTTATTCGGAATAATGGATTGTCACTTTAATTGTGTACGGTTATCGTATTCGTTTTATCTGTTTTATCCGTCCTTCTGCATAACGCAACAAGTGCGTAAACAATAGGCGTGTCTAGGATTGCGACAATAAACTTGAAGATATATTGGCTGAAGATCATTCCAATTAAAACGCCTAGTGGCATTGTGCCGTAAAAAGCGATCGAAATAAAAATAGCCGTATCGACAAGCTGGCTTACCATTGTGGATGCGTTATTGCGGATCCACAATTTCTTTGTGCCATGTCGTTTTTTTAGTTTGTCAAAAATCGCTACGTCGAGGTTCTGGCTTATAAGGTAAGCAACCAAACTCGCGATTGTCACACGGAAGCCCGCGCTGAAGATCGTTTCGAACGATTCCTGGTGTTCATAAAAAGGTGCTGCAGGTAACTTAATGGCAATCCAAATGAAAAAAATCGCGAAAAGTTGTGCCATAAAACCTGTTAGAACGGTTCTTCTAGCAGCTTCTTTGCCATACGCTTCTGTTATGACATCCAGGAGCGGATAGGTGCAGACATAAATGAGTGCAGCTGCAGGTAATACAATCCACTCGCCGATACTGAATAATTTCACAGCTAAGATATTTGATAAAATCAATAATCCGACGAAAAGTCCATTCAAATAATAAAGCATTGTTGTTACACCTCTTCTTATCGGTTATCGATTTTTTCGGGATACATATCATGATTCATCAGTCGGTGTTCTGCCATTTGTTCATATTTCGTTTCGGGTTTACCGTAGTTGCAGTAAGGATCGATTGACAAGCCGCCTCGCGGAGTAAATTTTCCCCACACTTCGATATAACGCGGTTCAATCAGTTTGATTAAATCATTCATAATAATATTGACGCAGTCTTCATGGAAATCTCCATGATTTCGGAAACTGAATAGATATAACTTGAGTGCTTTGCTCTCCACAAGTTTTTTATCCGGCACAAAACTGATATACATCGTCGCGAAATCGGGTTGCCCTGTCATCGGACAAAGTGATGTAAACTCGGGACAGTTGAATTTCACGAAGTAATCGCGACCCACATGCATGTTGTCGACCGACTCTAAAATGTCGGGGTTGTACTCGTACACGTATTTTGTATTTTGATTGCCGAGCAAAGTTAAGTCGGTCAGTGTTGCTTCATCTCTTCCAGCCAATTAAAAAAACCTCCCGTATAATTTGTCAGGGAGGTCCATAGGTGCCGAAAAAGGGGCCATATTTAATGCACATGGCGTAAATTTCGTCATCCATAGTTTTTTATAGAGGGTCGCTATGAACCTCTCCCGAACAGGGTATTCATTTCGTATCTGACATTATAGGACGTGCGATGATTTGTCAATAGAACTTTTGTTCTTCAATCCGATCAAGGCATATAAAGCAACTGCAAGCAGGATGAATCCTGTCAGCATGAAAGCGGCTCGGTATTCCAAGTCCAAGAATCCAATCACGCTTGAACCTGCAACGACACCAATCGAGAAGAACGCGTAAAAATAACCATATGCTTTCCCACGAAATTCAGGAGATGATGAATCAATTAGCAGTGAGTTAATGGATGGGAAGAGGAAAGCGAATCCAGCCCCGTAAATACACATCGCGATATATAAGTTGTTCAATTCCTCAACTTGGCTCAAGAACAACATGCTTAATCCCATAAGTGTTATTCCAAATGCAAGTGTCACAACTGGCCGAACACGGTCAAAGATCCGGTTGATTGGCAATAAAAAGATGAGAATTGCGACGACACCGAATGTGCTTAGTAACAAACCAGTTGTTTTCGTATCAAATCCAAGTGATTCAACTTTTAAAGGCAACACAAGAGCGAGTACACCTTGTGAGAACATTAAAAAGAATGCCCCGGCAAATGCTCTGACCATCCCCGGATGTTGGAAAAGGTATTTGACACGGAAATTGTCAGCTCCTTTTGAAGGCAGTTTTCGTACATATGTAAACGATCGTAGAACAAAAAACGCAAGTATTGCTAGTACCATCATTATGCCGCCGTTAACCGCCATAATGAAAGGTGTGCTTGTTTTAGCAGCGACAATACCACCATACGCTGGACCAATAATGGCTGCCAATCCAACGAATGCGCCCGAAATGGCAACACTTTTACCGCGTTTAGATACTTCTGCACGGTTTGCCAAGAAAGTAAATGCAGCTGGGACAATTAGTCCTTCCATGAATCCATGGACAAAGCGGACACCGAGCAATGACGCCGGTCCATCAACAAATGCGTAGAGGAAGAGAGAGAGTGCCGAAGCGAAAAGTCCAAGTACGAGTATAAGGAAGGGTCCTCTTTTGTCAGTCATGAAACCAGAAATAATATTCCCGATTGTATTTGAAAATGAATACATACCAACCGCAAGTCCAACCAAAAATGGCGTAGCACCAAGAGATAATGCAAATGGACTCATAACGGGCAGTTGCGAAAATAAATCAAAAAACGAGAAGAAAACGATTAGGTAAACAAAACCACGCATAATGAAGCCTCTTTTCAATTAATAGATATCATCCTACCCTATACTTTAGCATCATTTAGACCTAAGGGGAAAAGGAGAGATTGTGAACAATCCTTTTAGTTTGCCATTTAACGAACTGTAACGATAAGATTACTACATAATTAAAAGAAACCAATGAGGTGATAGATTAGTGGGATTCTTTAAAAGAATTTTCGGTAGGCAGGATGATACGGCGATTGTAGAACAAATCGAGAAACGGTATATTTTTGTTCAACTGGACTTGGAGCATTACTACGAGCCATTTTATGAAAGGGATTTATTATTCAGACCAGCCACAGATTTGGATAAACCTGAATATATGGTCGTTCACAAATCATTCACTAAAGGAGCGTCGCTAATTCCGCATATAAAAGAAGATACTTCCATTGAGTTTTTCGTTAAAACGGATCAATTTGTTGCCGAGGAAGTCGTCAAGGCGGGTGTTGTTGTGAAGCATGCGCAATCATCCGTTGATAGGATAGTCATGGAAGTGATTATTTGGAAGAGTGACAGCCAGGTGGACACAATTCCATTTGTATTGAATATCAGTACTAATGACGAACAATCCAGATTGGCTACAGCATTAATCAGTGTTCAGAAAGAGATTCCATTCTATTTTGGGCGGGTTGTGAATGAAGTGTTCAAAGTAGAAAGGCAACTGATTGTGAATATGCCGGTGGCGATACAAGAAGATATGCAAATCACTTTCGCGGAGTTGTATAGTGATGAATCCAGTAAATCAGGACCATTCATAGAGCTGGAAAGCGTAACAGATCGTGAAATGACGACTGCGGGATGGGTCATGCATTTTGATAATGAGAAGCTGAAGGAAGAGGAATCAGATTTGTCTTTGATGAAAATTAAAATTTTAAGGACGGTTTTTGATAAGATTAGTCGTCTTGGTGTCAAAGGTAGATTTACTGGATGGATTGCAGAAAATGTGGCAGATTCAAGCGGAACTGGTTCATACGGTGAGACGACGACGTTTATCTTTACATCATCGGAACCAATGCATGGTAATGAAAAATTGCATAGTGAAATTATGAAATATATGAACTCGTTAAAAGGGTTTATTTGCGAGGACGGCGGCTATCCCTTAAAGTACGAGGGCCTTCCTGTGCTGAGACAAAATGGGAATGACTATGGGTTCGTTGCGATTGATGAAGTTTTTTTGATGAAAGCGGACGAGTTATATAGAAAACTGACCAACAAAGAGATAAACTTATACTATAAATTGCTGAAATTGAATGCAACAGATTGAAAGGGGAAATACAACGATGACAATTAGAGTTGGAATTGCAGGTTACGGAAATTTGGGACGCGGTGTTGAATCTGCAATTAGTCAAAACAAAGATATGGAACTAGTCGGTGTATTTACAAGAAGGAATCCAGAAGACGTGACGTTGCTGAATGACAATGTACCCGTTCATATAATGGATGACATTCATAAATTTACAGACGCAATTGATGTCCTAATTCTTTGTGGCGGCTCGAAAAACGATTTGCCAGAACAAGGGCCGGCACTAGCAGCTCTATTCAACACGGTAGATAGCTTCGATACACATGCGAAAATCCCAGGTTACTTTGAATCAGTCGATGCTTCTGCAAAACCGAATGGTAAGACAGCCATTATATCTGTCGGCTGGGATCCAGGTTTATTCTCCATAAATCGTTTGTACGGCGAAGCGGTTTTATCTGAAGGTGCTACATACACGTTTTGGGGGAAAGGGTTGAGTCAGGGCCATTCCGATGCGCTTAGAAGAATAGAAGGCGTAAAAGGTGCTGTCCAATATACGATTCCCGTACCTGATGCAGTTGATAAAGTACGCAGTGGTTCGTTACCTGAACTAACTACGCGTGAAAAACATACCCGTGAATGTTATGTAGTGTTAGCAGAAGGCGTTGACGCTGACAAAGTGAAAGAAACGATTGTCACGATGCCTGACTACTTCACTGACTACGATACGACAGTGACTTTCATTACAGAAGAAGAATTGAAACAGGATCACTCAGCGATGCCACACGGCGGTTTCGTGATTCGTAGCGGCAAGACAGGCGAAGGCAATGCACAAGTGATGGAGTATTCCCTGAAACTCGACAGCAACCCTGAATTTACATCGAGCGTTCTCGTTGCATACGCACGCGCAGCTTATAGGTTGCATCAAGATGGTGAGACGGGTGCTAAAACAGTGTTTGACATTGCACCTGGATTGCTTTCTCCGAAAAGTGCTGCTGATTTGCGGAAAGAGTTACTGTAAGGTGTCAAACATCAAGTAAATTCAAAAACAAACAAGGTAATTGTGTTTGTTTGTACAATAAATACAACTTCCCTCAATCGTATAACTGGTTGGGGGGATATTTTTGTATTCATGAATGTAGAAACCTAAATGTTTTGATAATGCTACACATATCGCATATACTACTCATGTACGATTTATTTAGGAGGTCGAAGGAATTGACGAAATTAGACGAAACGTTAGTGATGCTGAAAGAACTTACAGATGCAAAAGGGATTCCTGGTAACGAACGTGAACCCCGTGAAGTTATGAGAAAGTACATAGAGCCATTTGCAGATGAAATCGAACAGGATGGTCTTGGTTCATTAATCGCCAAGAAAACTGGCGATGAGAATGGGCCCAAAATCATGTTAGCAGGTCATCTTGATGAAGTCGGATTCATGATTTCTAGAATTGACGATAAAGGTTTCCTATCATTTCAAACCGTGGGCGGCTGGTGGTCACAAGTAATGCTTGCACAGCGCGTGACAATCGTTACACGCAAAGGGGATACAGTGACAGGGGTTATTGGATCAAAACCACCACATATTTTATCACCGGAAGCGCGTAAAAAACCGGTCGATATTAAAGATATGTTCATTGACGTTGGGGCAACTTCGAAAGAAGAAGCAATGAAGTGGGGCATTCTACCTGGGGATATGGTTGTGCCGTATTTCGAATTCACAGTGATGAATAATGAAAAATACCTTCTTGCAAAAGCGTGGGACAACCGTATTGGCTGTGCAATAGCAATAGATGTAATGAAAGCGCTTAAAGATGAAAAACACCCTAATATTGTTTTTGGTGTTGGCGCTGCACAAGAAGAAATCGGTCTCCGTGGTGCACGTACAGCGGCAACAAAAATTCAGCCGGACATCGGATTTGCAGTTGATGTAGGAATCGCTGGCGACACGCCGGGCGTTACATCTAAAGAAGCTACTGGTAAAATGGGCGATGGTCCACAAATTCTATTATTCGACGCATCAATGGTATCGCATAAAGGGTTGCGTGAACTTGTTGTTGATACTGCTGAAGAAAATGGCATACCTTATCAATTCGAAACAATTCCAGGTGGCGGCACGGACGCAGGTTCGATTCATCTTTCTGGAAAGGGTGTACCATCACTTGCGATTTGTATTCCTACACGCTATATTCACTCGCACGCAGGTATCCTACATCGCGATGATTATGAAAATACAGTGAAACTAATTGTCGCAGTCATTAAGAAATTAGATTGTGACACAGTAAATAAGATTACATTTGAATAACTGAACGATTAAACTGCTTAAGCCAGCAAAATGGCTTGGGCAGTTTTTTTATTCAATAGAATCTATAATAATACACTTGACTTTATAATTATGCATACATATAATCAGAGTTACCAATTGAAATAAACGATAGGGGATGAGGGAATGGTGATGGTAGAGATGGATAATACGAAAATGGTAGAAGGATTGAAAGGGAGAGACTTACTAACATTGCTTGATTATACACATGAAGAGGTCTCGTATTTATTGCATAAAGCAGATGCCATGAAAAAAGATATGGCCGCTGGGAAGATGCCGAATTTATTGGCTGGAAAAACACTGGGGATGATTTTTGAGAAGCATTCAACGCGCACACGTATTTCATTCGAAGTGGGTATGATCCAACTTGGTGGGCATGCAATGTTCATGAATGCACGTGACTTGCAAATCGGCCGTGGGGAATCCGTTTATGACACTGGTCATGTATTGTCTGAGTACTTAGATGGCGTTATGATTCGTGCGAACTCACATGAAATGGTGAAGGAACTGGCACAACATACTTCGGTTCCAATCATCAATGGCTTGACGGATATCTTCCATCCGTGTCAGGCACTAGCGGACTTGCTGACGGTTTTGGAAGTGAAAGGCTCTTTAGCGGGAATGAAGTTAGCGTATGTAGGTGACGGCAATAATGTAGCGCATTCACTTGTCATTGCCGCAGCACATATGGGGATGCACGTGGCTGTCGCAACGCCAAAAGGGTTTGAATACAATCCCAACCTCTTAGTGAAAGCGAAAGCCATAGCTGTTAAAAATGGCGGCAGTGTATTTGAAACAACGGACCCAGTGGAGGCTGTTGCTGGGGCTGATGTCGTTTATACAGATGTCTGGACGAGTATGGGCCAGGAAGAAGAAGCGGAGGCACGTCTAGAGGCATTTAAAGCGTTCCAAATTAACGATGGATTGGTTGCTCATGCGAAAAAAGATTATATGTTCTTACACTGCTTGCCTGCACACCGTGAAGAAGAAGTTGCGACGTCTGTTATAGATGGCCCGAATTCGTATGTTTTCCAGCAAGCAGGGAATCGACTGCATGCGCAAAAAGCAGTACTTGCTTCGTTGTTGTAATAAAATAGGTTAACGAGTCCAGGTTTTAATACCTGGGCTTTTTTTGTACATTAAACTTAACCGAATGGTAATACCGTATTCTATGTTAAGTTTAGTATACAGTTAAAAACTATGTATCGGAGGATGAATAATGTTTGAATACTTCTTAGTGTTTCTAGGTGCAGCTATTCCGTGGTTAGAAATCGCACTTGTCATCCCGCTGGGCATCATTAGCGGGCTGTCCCCAGTTTGGGTCATGATCCTTGCATTTGTTGGAAACATGCTTACGGTACTTTTCCTCATTTTTGCCTTCCAAAAAGTGAAGGCATGGATGGAGTCGCGGAAAAAGAAGGACGGCAAAGGGGATTCGAAGCGGACAGAACGGGGCAAACGAATTTGGAATAAATACGGTATGCCAGGACTTGCATTACTCGGTCCAATAGTGATAGGGACTCATATCGCGGCATTCATCGGGTTGCTTTTCGGGGCTAGTAAAGTGAATACAACAATTTGGATGACGATTAGCATTGCAATATGGACACTCGTATTTGGTATCGCAACAGCAATGGGCTTTGATTTCTTTGTGAAAAATGCATAATCTTAAAAATACAAAAGCCGCTCAACTGATGAGCGGCTTTACGTTTATCCAAAAACTGTTGTCGTTGCATGAACAAACGGGAAAGATCAAACATTTGCGTTTGTTCGATTTAGCTGGCTGCAAATACTGTTGCCAGTTCGCCTGCCATTTTAGACTTTTCCTGTTCGCCTGCATGGTTCCACAGCTTTTCGAAAAACACCCCTAGTCCAGGTAACAGGTGCTCTTCACCTCGCTTAATGGCATCTTCCACAACGTTACGGATATCTTCCGCTGTATTATTCGTCATGTTTGCCGAAATGGCATCTCTAATTTGAAAATCCATTTTATCAACCTCCCACTTTCATTTTGGACACAAATATCGCCAACTATACCGACATTTGATACACTGAAAAGAAAAAGGCGGTAACCTACATATGAAACGGATTGAATCATCACAAAACGCACTCGTGAAACATTGGAAAAAGCTTGTCACAACACGAAAAGAACGCGATCAGTCGAAAGAATTCCTTGTCGAAGGTTTTCATCTCGTTGAAGAAGCATTAAAAAGTAACGGGACAATTCTTGCGTTGATCACCCGTGACGGTGTAGAAATACCTCAAGGATGGTCTATAGAAGGGGTAAAACTTGTTGAGATAACAGAGGCCATTGCGAAAGAAATTTCGGAGACGGAGCAGTCGCAAGGTATTTATGCACATTGCCGTCAGCCGGAGCACGCCGAAGAAGATTATTCTTCGTGGAAAAAACTTTTATTAATTGACGCGGTCCAAGATCCCGGTAATGTCGGAACGATGATTCGAACGGCAGATGCCGCTGGAATGGATGCAGTTATTCTCGGCGTGGGCACGGCTGATTCATATAACCCGAAAACAGTACGTTCTGCGCAAGGCTCTCACTTCAATATCCCAATCGTCAAAGGTGATCTTATTGAATGGACGGCTAAGGCGAAAGAAGTGGGAATTCAAGTTTTGGGCACCGGATTGAAAAATGCAGTGAATCACTCGGATATCTGGCCACAAGCCGAATTTGCATTGATTGTCGGAAATGAAGGAAGCGGCGTCAATCCGGAATTGCTTGAGATGGCGGACAATACAGTCAAGATTCCAATGTACGGCAAAGCGGAATCATTAAACGTTGCAGTGGCAACGGGAATCCTGCTATATACGTATTCCAAAATGTGAAAATTAGCATGTTGTTGATGAACAAATCATAATCGGGTATACTAGTCATTATGAACAGAAATGAAAAGCAATGATCGGGAAAAGTAAACAATACATGAGCCGAAAGGGATTCCGCGCCTTGACTGAAAGCGCAGAAGGGTAAATGGTTGTCGAAGTTCACCCCGTGAGCTGCCGCCAGGACCAGCGTAAGCTGTAAAGGCGTGCCGGTGCCGGACCGTTATTCCGATTTGAGTGATCATATCTTCGGGTATGATAATCAGGGTGGTACCGCGAAATCGTCCTCGTCCCTTTTATAAGGGGCGGGGTTTTTATTGTCTAGGCGTCTAATCAGGCGTCCAGCACTTTTGTTTATTTTGAAAGGAGAATTGACATGGAAGCACAATTAGAACTGTTGAAAGTAGAGGCGCTTGCAAAAATTGAAGCAGCTTCAGATGTAAAATCATTGAATGACGTCCGTGTTGCCTATTTAGGAAAAAAGGGCCCAATTACGGATCTTTTGAAAGGTATGGGGAAACTTCCTGCTGAAGAACGACCTAAGATAGGGGCACTCGTTAACGTCATCCGTGAATCTGTAACAGAAATTTTGGAAGACCGTATGGCAAAACTTGAGGAATTGGCCATCAACGAGCAGCTTGAAAAAGAATCGATTGACGTGACACTGCCTGGACGTCCAGCACGTACAGGGAATCACCATCCACTCACACGTGTTGTAGAGGAAATCGAAGACTTCTTCATCAGCATGGGGTATGAAATCGCTGAAGGGCCTGAAGTTGAGAAAGACTATTACAACTTTGAGGCGTTGAACTTGCCTAAAGGTCATCCAGCACGTGATATGCAAGACTCGTTCTACATATCCGAAGATATTCTTCTTCGTACACATACATCGCCAGTTCAAGCACGGACGATGGAAGCGAAAGGCGGCGCGCCGATTAAGATTATTTGCCCAGGTAAAGTGTACCGCCGTGATAGTGATGATGCGACGCATTCTCATCAGTTCACGCAAATTGAAGGTCTTGTTATTGGTGAAGATATCCGAATGAGCGACTTGAAAGGGACACTTTCTTTATTCGCGAAAAAAATGTTTGGCGATGAGCGTGAAATTCGTCTGCGTCCGAGTTTCTTCCCATTCACGGAACCATCTGTTGAAATGGATATTTCATGCTTCAAATGTGGCGGAGATGGCTGTAACGTTTGTAAAAAAACGGGTTGGATTGAAATTTTGGGTGCCGGAATGGTACACCCGAATGTGCTGAAAATGGCTGGTTATGACCCCGCTGTCGTATCAGGTTTCGCTTTCGGTATGGGACCTGAACGAATTGCAATGTTGAAATATGGTGTGGAAGATATTCGTCATTTCTATACGAATGACGTGCGGTTTGTATCGCAATTCCACCGGACGGAAGCCTAAGGAGGAATTGATATGTTAGTATCTACAAAATGGTTGAGTGAGTATGTAAATATAGAGGGTATTGCTGTTGCAGATCTTGCGGAGAAAATTACACGTTCTGGGATTGAAGTTGATTCCATAATTGACCGTTCACATGACATGACAAATGTAGTTGTGGGCTATGTGGTGGAATGTGTCAAACATCCGGAAGCGGATAAGTTGAACATTTGCCAAGTGGACGTTGGAGAAGAAACCACACAAATTATTTGTGGTGCATCAAACGTTGCAGCAGGGCAGAAAGTCATCGTTGCACGTCCGGGCGCAGTGCTACCAGGCGGCATGAAAATTAAAAAAGCAAAACTACGCGGTGAAGAATCGAACGGAATGATTTGTTCACTTCAAGAACTTGCGATTGAAGGAAAGCTCGTACCGAAAGCCTATGCAGAAGGAATCTACGTTCTTCCTGAATCTGCTGTACCTGGTTCAGACGCACTTCCATTGCTTGGTCTTGATGATCAAGTGCTTGAATTCGATTTAACGCCAAACCGTTCAGACGCACTTAGTATGATAGGGGTTGCGTATGAAGTTGGTGCGATTTTATCACAAGGCATTCAGCTCCCTGAAATTACCTACACGGCTTCAAATGAAAAAGCAGAAGATATGCTGAAACTGCGCATCGATGCGAAAGAAGACAATCCGATGTACGTAGCGAAAGTCGTGAAAAACGTTAAAGTTGAAGCTTCGCCGTTATGGCTTCAAAACCGTTTGATGGCTGCTGGCGTACGTCCACACAACAACGTTGTCGATATCACAAACTTTGTGTTGATGGAATACGGCCAGCCACTTCATGCATTTGACTATGACCGTCTTGAAACAGGTGAAATCGCTGTCCGACTTGCAGAACAAGGTGAAAAAATCACGACATTGGATGATGCTGAACGGACGCTTGAAGCGCATCAACTTGTCATTACAAACGGTAAAGAACCTGTAGCGATTGCTGGCGTAATGGGTGGATTAAATACGGAAGTACATGATGGAACGACTACAGTTGTCATCGAATCAGCTTACTTCGCACCAGGATCTGTCCGCCGCACATCCAGAGAGCTTGGACTGCGTAGTGATGCGAGTACACGCTTTGAAAAAGGAGTCGATCCTAATCGGGTCGAAGCAGCAGCAGAACGTGCCGCGCAACTTATGGCTGAAATCGCGGGTGGCGAAGTGCTTGCTGGTTCAGTCATTGTTGATGAACTCGATAAAACACCTGTACGCATTACTGTTTCACCGGATTATATCAACAACCGCCTGGGTATGAAGATCCCTCTTGAAGAAATGCTAGCTATTTTAGATGGATTGCAAATCCCTACAGAAGCGGTGAACGGAAAACTTATCATTGACGCACCGACACGCAGGCAGGATCTTCGAATCCAAGAAGATATTATCGAAGAGATTGCACGGATGTACGGCTACGACTTGATTCCAATGACACTTCCAGTAACTGAATCAACACCGGGTGGATTGTCACCGTACCAGTCGAAACGTCGTACAGTTAGAGCGTTCCTTGAAGGCGCAGGACTCTACCAGGCACTGACGTATTCATTGACATCTAAGGAACAAGCTCAAAGCTACGCGCTTGAAACAGCACCTGTTACTGAACTTTTGATGCCTATGAGTGAAGATCGCAGTATCCTTCGTCAAAGCCTTATTCCGCATCTTCTTGAAGCAGCGACATATAACGTTGCACGCCGTATGGAATCTGTGGCGCTTTATGAAACGGGATCGGTCTTCCTTGGTGAACAGGAAGATGGTCTGCCACAGGAAGTTGAACATGTTGCAGCTGTTATTACTGGCAAATGGGTCGACCATGCATGGCAAGCCGAAACAAAATCGGTTGACTTTTTCGTACTAAAAGGGATTGTCGAAGGCATGATGGACAGTCTTGGACTTGTTGAAGGTCTGTCATTCGAACAAACTGTTCTGGATGGGATGCATCCTGGGCGGACAGCAAACATTTTCCAAAACGGCAAACGGATTGGTTTGATTGGACAAATTCACCCGACAGAACAGAAAAAACGTGATTTGAAAAACACGTATGTAATGGAAATGAACCTTGCTAAAATCTTGGCGATTGAAACGGATGAATTGCTATACGTTCCGGTTCCACGATTCCCGTCGAGTTCTAGGGATATCGCGCTTGTCGTATCGAGCGGGACATCAGCAGGAATGCTTAGGGATGTCATCCGAAGTGCTGGCGGCAAGTTGTTGAAAGATGTTAGATTGTTTGATCTGTACGAAGGGGATAACGTTGAGGAAGGCAAGAAATCACTTGCATTCTCTCTGACATATGCAGACCCTGAGCGCACATTGACAGACGAAGAAGTCGTCAAAGCGCATGGAAAAGTATTGAATGCATTAACGACTGAAGCAGGAGCATTGCTTCGCGGATAAATTCAAAAAGCCGCACACGGAGTTTCGATTCCGTGTGCGGCTTTTTGAATTAAATAGGGTGATTCGTTATATAATTTCCGCGAAGAGTTGCAGTTAGAATCTCGAAGTTGCAATTAGAAACAAAAAGTTACAATTAAAAATGTAAATTTGCAATTAGAACTCCAGAGTTTCAATTACAGTGATCCCTTGGCATTCTTTGCTTAGATTTTCGCAGAGTACGCGAAAATCACGCAGAAACCGGACTCTTCGTTGTCCGGTTTTGCAATTAGAGATGTGAAGTTACAATTAGAACTCTAGAGTTTCAATTACTGTGATCCCCCGGCATTCTTTGCTTAGATTTTCGCAGAGTACGCGAAAATCACGCAGAAACCGGACTCTTCGTTGTCCGGTTTTGCAATTAGAAATGTGAAGTTACAATTAGAACTCTAGAGTTTCAATTACTGTGATCCCCCGGTACTCTTTGCTTAGACTTTCGCACAGATGCAAAGTTGAGATTGAGATACGAAAGTAGCTATTACATTTTAAAAGTTGGTATTAGAATTCGGATGTTGTGATTACACTTCGAAAAATCAACTTCTTTTCCTTATCGCAATAGCCTTTGCTTTCCCCGCATTCGCAAAATGCCATTTCGTCAAAGACTTCAACTTTTCTTCACCGCTTTTCAACAAAATCCTGGCAGCTACTTCATCCACTTTGGGTCCCGCGCCTTTCGGCAGTGTCATACCTGCTATCTCACTCAACTTATCCATTTCTTCTAAAAACGCAACACGTGCAATAATTGACGCAGCTGCAACAGACATATGAAGTCCTTCCGCTTTCGTCGAAAACAGCACATTCTCACGCACAATTTCAGACTCCGCTTTGATGTGATTATAATAAATGCCGCGTTCTGCAAATTGGTCAATCAAAATATAATCGGGTTTCTCTCCGTCCATTTTCCGGAGTACATGCTTAAGTGCTTGATTATGAAGGAGAGCCTTAATCTTTCCTTGAGACCAGCCGCTAGCTTGTACTTCATTGTATTTCTCGTTTTCAAGCGTCAGCACACTATAAATGAGTGCCTCCTGTAAATCAGGTGCGATTTTTCGCATGAGGTCATCTGTTAGCATTTTTGAATCTTTTACACCAAGTTCGCGAACGAGTTCTACTTGATCGGCACGGACGAAACAAGCTGCTACAGTGACAGGTCCGAAGAAATCACCCGTTCCAGTTTCATCTGACCCAAGAACGGATAGTTGTGCTAACCCTACAGGTAGCACATCACCTTTTGTTTTCACCGAAACAGACCCAGCTTTAACTTCCGCAGTACCCCAACGCGCGGCTTCCCGTTCAGATCCTGCGCCCTGGAACAGCACTTTTCCGGACTTGTAGGCTGTAATTGAGGTATCGGGTAGTTTCGCCGCAAAGACGACACCAGGTGCGTTGCGTACGACTTTTGAAGACGTGTAATGATTTATCACTTTTTTCATATCTTGACTGTTTACAATAATAACTTGATTACTCAATTTATAACTTCCTTTCGTCGACTTAATTCACAACTAAAACCATTTCGTGGTATGATTAATCACAGAGTTTTTTATGTGGGAGGTCGTATCATTGGCAGACGAACAGAAGACACGCATAGCAGTTGACATATACGGACAGACCTATAAAATGGTCGGTACCGAAACAAGCACTCATATGCGGCTGGTCGCCTCGATGGTCGATGAAAGGATGAGGGAAATCAGTGCCCATAACCCTTATCTCGACAGTACAAAAATCGCTGTGCTTACCGCTGTTAATAGTGTACATGATTATCTTAAATTAAAAAAACAAGTTGAACAAATGGAAGAAGAATTGAATAAGCTGAAGGGTTGACGGTATTACATGCTTGATTTATTAATTATTTTCCTCCTATTCGGGGGACTCGTAACAGGATTTAGACGGGGACTTATTGTCCAAATTATACATATGACAGGATTCATCATCGCACTTGTTGTCGCTTACTCGTACTATAAACAACTTGCGGAAACGTTTGTTCTATGGGTTCCTTATCCGGGTGTTACAGCAGGTTCGAAATTATCCATGACAGTCGAACAACTTGATCTAGATGGGACATTCTATCAATTACTGGCGTTTGTTTTGATATTTCTTGTCGTCAAATTTGGATTGCAGCTCATTGCATCTATGTTTGATTTCCTAAAGTATTTGCCTGTCCTCGGTTTCATAGCACGTATTACGGGGGCTTTGTTCGGATTTGTCGAATTCTATATACTTATGTTCCTTGTGTTCTATTTGCTGGCTATGCTACCGATAGAGTTTATTCAAGACCAGATAAGTCATTCATTGCTGGCTAAGTCGATGTTTGAACATACACCGCTGTTGTCAGAAGCGGTGAAAAAATGGTGGTTCATCTATACAAACTGACGGCTTCCCCCTTTTTGGAGGGAGGCTTTTTTCTAGAATTGTCTATCTACGGCGGCCGAAAGTAAAATGCCGCTTCCGCATTTCAGAACAGGAGGGCTTTTAGTGAATAAAAAAACAATCATTCGCACGTTTGAAAAAATCGCTTTATACATGGAGTTACTGGGGGAAAACCATTTCAAAGTAGCTGCATTTAGAAAAGCTGCCAACGTGCTTGAACTAGATCCACGCAGTTTAGCAGAAATGGATGATATTTTGAAGTTGAAAGGGATTGGCAAAGGCACAGGTGCTGTTATTACCGACTTGCTAGAAAAAGGAGAGTCGGATCTTCTGAAAGAAATGGAAGAGGCTGTGCCAAAAGGGCTTGTTCCTTTGTTGAAAATCCCGGGTCTTGGCGGCAAAAAAATCGCCAAACTGCGTGAGGCGCTCGGCATCGATTCAGTCGAATCACTCCATGCGGCATGCCTTGCAGGGGACGTGAGTAAAGTCGCCGGTTTTGGCAAGAAAACGGAAGACAATATTTTGAGTGAAATTGAAATTTTAGGAACTCGGCAAGGGAAATTCCCGCATTGGCAAATGGAGAAAGTCGTTACATTTGTTGAACAGGAACTTCGTTTGATAGCAGAGATTAACCATTTTTCTGTTGCGGGAAGTTATCGGCGAACGGAAGAGGAAAGCAGTGACGTTGATTTCATAATTGTGACGAACGAGCCCGCAAAAGTTCGCGAAAAACTACTTGCAACATTGCCGCTTATCGCAACGATTGCGGCAGGGGATGCGAAATTGTCTGTAACACTCGACTTGGAAGAAGCAATTGACGCCGATTTCCGGTTTGTGAAAGCAGAACAATTCGCAAGTGCCATTCATCACTTCACAGGCTCGAAAGATCATAACGTCAAGATGCGTCAGCTTGCGAAATCTAGGGGAATGAAAATAAGTGAATACGGTGTGGAGAATGAAGATGGTTCCGTCGAGACCTTCGATTCGGAAGAACAATTCTTCGCTCACTTCGGTTTGCCGTTCATCCCGCCTGCGGTGCGAAGAAATGGCAGTGAAATCGATCGTGTCGATGAACTCGCCGGCTTAGTGGCGCTTGAAGACATCCGTTCAGATCTGCATATGCATACAACGTGGTCAGACGGAGCGTACTCAATCCGTGAAATGGTTGAGGCCTGCCGTGCTAAAGGCTATTCCTATATGGTTATCACAGACCATACGCAGTACCTCAAAGTTGCGAACGGACTAACGCCTGAACGTTTACGCGAACAAATCGCGGAAATCCGTTCGTTGAATAAAGAATACGACGACATCGAAATATTTTGCGGAACGGAAATGGACATACTTCCTGACGCTACGCTCGATTTCGATGATGAACTACTCAGTGAGCTAGATTTTGTCATCGCGTCTATTCACTCTAATTTCAGTCAATCACAAGAACTGATTATGGAACGCCTTCTTACGGCTATGAAAAATCCGCATGTCGATATGATTGCGCACCCGACTGGCCGTATCGTAGGTCAAAGGGAAGGCTATAATCCCGATGTACCTCAACTCATCCAATGGGCGAAGGAATATGGTAAAATACTTGAGTTGAATGCGAATCCATACCGGCTTGACCTTGCGACTGATCACCTTATCATGGCGCAGGAAGCTGGAGTTACTATTGCCATCAATACAGATGCACATGCGATCGAACAACTAAATTATATGACTACTGGTGTAAACTACGGTAAAAAAGCTTGGCTGAAAAAAGATACGGTCGTAAATACGTGGCCGCTTGATAAATTTATCCGCGACATTGTGCGGAAGTGAAAGGAAGTGTAAGACATTGGAAAACCGTGTCTTAAAAACACTTGAGTTCGATAAAATCCGGGATATGGCAGCAACTCATTGCACATCATTCGCCGGTCGATCTTATATGGAGAAGTTAGTACCTGTCAGCGATTTTGACGAAGTTGTAAAACTGCTTGAAGAAACGGACGAAGGCTTATCGATACTTCGTGTCCGTGGCAATGTGCCAATGGGCGGCATCAGTGATATTAGACCCCATGCTAAACGTGCACAAATGGGTGGCATGCTAAGTGCATATGAGCTGATGGAAACGGCCAACACAATTCGTGCGAGCCGGAATCTGCGTCAATTCATCGAGGCAATTGTGGCCGATGAAGATATTGAAATCCCTCATTTCATCGTGAAAAAAGATGCCATTCCGATTTTGACAGGCCTGGAACATGAAATCAATGCATGCATTGACGACAATGCGCATGTTGTTGACAGCGCATCAGGGTCGCTGCGTACAATTCGACAAGGGTTGCGAATGCAGGAAGGCCGTGTACGTGAGAAACTGGAAAGTTATACACGTGGGAAGAACGCTGCAACAATGTTATCTGATGCGATTGTCACTATCCGGAATGACCGTTATGTGATTCCTGTAAAGTCAGAGTATCGTTCGCATTACCGTGGTGTTATTCACGATATGTCGTCGTCTGGTCAAACGCTTTTCATCGAGCCGGATGCAGTGGTACAAGCAAATAATGAGATTAGAAGATTAAAATTGCAGGAACAGGAAGAGATTGAGAAAATCCTTATCGATCTATCCGCGAAAGTGCAGGAAGTAGCACATGATCTATTCACACTTGTTGCGATATTATCTGAAATCGACGTTATCCTTGCGAAAGCAAAGTTTGGAAAAGCGCATAAATGTACGAAACCTGAAGTGAATAATAAAGGATATATTCGTCTAACGAAAGCACGACATCCCTTGTTGTCGATGGAAGAGGCAGTTGCGAATACAATTGAATTCGGTAAAGACATCACAACAATCGTTATTACTGGACCTAATACGGGCGGGAAGACGGTCACGTTGAAAACGGTAGGATTATGCACGTTGATGGCGCAAGCTGGTCTGCCAATTCCAGCACTTGATGGCTCTGAAGTTGCAGTGTTCGATTCGGTCTATGCGGATATCGGGGACGAGCAGTCAATTGAGCAAAGTCTTAGTACATTCTCCTCGCATATGGTGAATATCGTCGATATTTTAGAGAAATATGATGACCGTTCCCTTATTATATTCGATGAGCTCGGTTCAGGTACGGATCCGCAGGAAGGTGCGGCACTTGCCATCTCAATTCTAGATGAAGTACATGGACGTGGTGCAAGGGTAATGGCGACAACCCATTATCCAGAGCTAAAAGCATATGGCTATAACCGTCCGGGCGTTGCCAATGCCAGCGTAGAATTTGATGTAGACACGCTAAGTCCGACATACCGCTTGTTAATAGGTGTTCCAGGGCGTAGTAATGCGTTTGAAATTTCAAAGCGTCTAGGATTGCAGGACCGGGTCATTAATCGAGCGAAGAAATTCACGGGCACAGATCGCAGTGAAGTCGATTCAATGATCCTGTCGCTCGAGACAAGCCGTGTTCAATCAGAAAAAGATGCAGAAGAAACGCATGACATCTTACTGGAAACAAATCGCTTGAAACGTGAACTGGAAGTAAAACTTGCCGAGTTCGAGAACAAAAAAGAACGTATGGAAGAAAAAGCGAAAGAAAAAGCGAGAAAAATCATTGAAGACGCGAAGCGTGAATCGGAGGCAGTTATTTCAGATTTACGTGCAATGCGACTAAATGTTGGCGCAAACGTAAAAGAGCACGAATTGATTGAAGCTCGTAAACGTCTAGAAGGTGCTGCCCCTGCTGAAGCGAAGAAGAAAGCAATTAAAGCGAAGGCAGCGCCAAGGGACCTCCAAACAGGTGACGAAGTGAAAGTACTCAGTTACGGTCAAAAAGGGACGCTCATTGATAAAGTCTCGGATAATGAATGGATTGTCCAAATCGGCATTTTGAAAATGAAGCTTGACGAATCAGGACTGGAATATGTTAAGCCTGAAAAAGAGAAAAAACAGTATATATCGACTTCAGTAATAGGACGGGAAACACATGTCAAAATGGAACTCGATCTGCGGGGAGAGCGCTATGAAGATGCAATTTTCCGCACAGAGAAATATTTGGACGATGCCCTTCTATCGAATTATCACCAAGTGTCAATTATTCATGGCAAAGGGACCGGGGCATTAAGGCAGGGTATCCAGCAATTTTTGAAAAATCACAGCCGTGTGAAAACGTACCGGTTCGGTGAAGCAAGTGAAGGCGGACACGGCGTTACTGTTGTAGAATTGAAATAGTTCAACTGTATACGTTGAACTATTGAATACGATAGTAATACCCAGCGTAGGCGCCTAACAGGGGTAGCCGAAGCCATAAGACTGATAGCGCAGCGGTCAGGCTTATGGCGGGAGGCATCCCCTAGCGCCGAAGCGGTATTCAATGGAATCATTAACTCAACCAATATAGTGGGGAAAACTCTTTTGAAACTCCATGCAATGATAAATAAGTATATCCCCATTTTTGAAACCTTTTACGTACTTATCCGTATAGGAAGGAATGACCAAACGTAAAAGGAGTCGAATGCTATGAATCAAACCGGATTTTGGAATCATCCATTAGTAGAATCAGCTGGCTACTTCAGTGTAGTTGTCCTTTGTCTGATTGTGTCGATGGTGATTTTTGAGCTCGTAACAAAATATAAGAACTGGGAAGAAATCCGAAAAGGAAATGTTGCAGTCGCACTTGCAACAGGTGGGAAAATATTTGGGGTAGCAAATATTTTTCGATACTCAATCGAACAGCATAATTCATTGCCTCAAATGATTGGCTGGGGGTTGTTTGGATTTACCCTGCTTATTTTCGCCTATCTGTTGTTTGAATTCCTTACACCTAAATTCAATATTGATAAGGAAATTGAAGCAGATAATCGCGCTGTCGGTTTCATATCCTTGACAATATCAGTGGGACTTTCATTCGTTATAGGAGCAAGTATTTCATAAGGGTTGTGAAGTTATGGAGAAATTAGCCAAAATATTACTCGTTGTCTGCGTAGTATTTATTGCGGTAGGTATTTATTGGATGATAGCAAACACACCTTAACCAGTTTATTCTGTTTAAGGTTTTTTTATGTAAATAATAAATTCTATTTGAAACCTGCATTACTTACCCCTATAATTAGAATTAGGAATATTCAAAGAATTAAAGAGTGGAAAAAGGGGGCTTTTTATGACAATGAAACCTTGGCTGGATTTGTATCCCGCTGAAATCTCAAAGACACTGGACTATGAACACATTCCTATTCAGGAATTCCTGACAAGATCCAGTGAAAAATATCCTGACAAGACGGCTATGCATTTCCTGGGGAAAAACATTTCGTTTAAAGAGTTTCATGAATCATCTTTGAAGTTTGCAAACTATTTGACATCTATCGGAATAGTCAAAGGGGACCGGGTTGCAATTATGCTTCCAAACTGTCCACAAGGGGCAATTGCCTACTATGGAACTTTGTATATAGGTGCAATCGTCGTTCAAACGAATCCTCTTTATACGGAGCGTGAAGTGGCTTATCAAATGGTCGATTCTGGGGCGAAAGCAATCATTTCACTCGATATTCTATTTCCGCGAATTTCGAAAATCGTTAAAGACACGAAACTCGAGCATGTAATAATAACAGGAATAAAAGACTACCTGCCGTTTCCTAAGAACCTTATCTATCCATTCATTCAGAAAAAAGAACACGGGATTACAGTAAAAGTTGAGCACCGTGGGATGAACCATCTATTTACTGAAATTATGAAAATCGCAAAATCAGATCCGGTTAGTTATGATTTTGATTACGAAGCAGATATTGCGTTGCTACAATATACGGGTGGCACAACGGGTTCTCCAAAAGGGGTCATGTTGACGCACGCCAATTTAATTTCTAACGTTAAAATGTGTGGTGAATGGTTGTATAAGTGTAAAGAAGGCGAAGAAACAGTCATGGGTATTTTGCCATTCTTCCACGTATATGGAATGACAACCGTATTAATTCTTTCTGTCATGCAAGGGAATAGAATGGTACTTATCCCTAAGTTTGATTTTGAAACGGCTTTGAAAGCAATCGATAAACAAAAGCCAACCTTATTCCCTGGAGCACCTACTATCTATATTGGACTATTAAATCATCCTGATTTGAAGAAATATGATTTGTCATCCATTAAAGCATGTATTAGTGGTTCTGCCGCATTACCGGTCGAAGTGCAGCAAAAATTCGAGAGAGTCACTGGCGGGAAACTCGTCGAAGGGTACGGCCTTACGGAAACGTCTCCTGTAACCCATTCAAATTTCGTGTGGGCAGACAAACGAGCTAAAGGATCAATTGGTGTTCCATGGCCAGATACTGATTCTTGCATACTGGGTCCTGAGTCATCGGAACCGCTGGCGAATGGAGAAATCGGTGAAATTGCGGTGAAAGGCCCTCAAGTAATGAAAGGCTATTGGAATAGACCTGAAGATACAGAACAGACTTTCCGCGATGGCTGGTTTTTGACCGGGGATCTCGGATATATGGACGACGAGGGTTATTTCTATGTCGTGGATCGCAAAAAAGATATAATTATAGCAAGCGGTTTCAATATTTATCCGCGGGAAATCGAAGAGGTTCTTTATGAACACGAAGCGATACAGGAATGTATCATTGCGGGTATCCCAGATCCGTACAGAGGAGAAACAGTTAAAGCCTATATTGTCTTAAAACAAGGAGCTACTTTAACTGAAGAAGAGCTTGATAAATATTGTCGAGAGAACTTAGCGTCGTTTAAAGTTCCACGACTTTATGAATTCCGTACAGAGTTGCCGAAAACAGCTGTCGGGAAAATTTTACGCCGTGCTTTGATTGATGAAGAAAAAAAGAAAGCCGAAAAGGAATTACTTCTACTGTGATGTAATGCTTGACATAGCGGCCGTTAACAACTAATATGAAAATATGAATGAATCATCATTCATATTTTCATTATTGGTGGTGATATATAGATATGAAACGGGATAGACCAAAATATAAGCAAATAGTCGATGCGGCAGTCATAGTCATTGCTGAAAACGGATACCACCAAGCCCAAGTTTCGAAGATAGCAAAAGAAGCGGGCGTTGCTGACGGGACAATCTATCTTTACTTCAAAAATAAAGAAGATATCCTGATATCTGTTTTTAGAGAAAAAATGGCGATTTTCGTCAATAACGTCGAAGTTATATTGGAACAGGATATTGATACATCCGAAAAACTATTCAGGATGATAGACAGTCATTTCCGCATTTTGCATGAAGATCGTCACTTGGCAATCGTTACGCAACTTGAACTTCGTCAATCGAATAAAGAATTACGTCTCCGAATTAACGAAGTACTAAAAGAATATTTAATGCTTCTCGATGCAATTCTGAAAGAGGGAATCGTAAATGGGGCGCTTGACGAAGGCCTAGATATCCGACTTGCTAGACAAATGGTATTTGGCACAATTGACGAAACAATCACTTCATGGGTGATGAATGATCAAAAATATGATTTAATGAAACTATCACCCGAAGTACATAGGCTGATTATGAATGGAATGAAAGGGTAACTTGATTCAAGTTAAGCAGCCTCCGGCGGATGTCACAAATTTTGAAGGGAGTTCGGGAAGGCAACCAAAGTTCGCCGCGTCCTGCGGCAAAGGTTGCATACCTGCATCCTGCAGGCACAATTCAAAATTTGGACGCAAATACGCCGAGGCGTATTTGATAGAAAGTGGGGATGGGGAGAAATGGAGTTTCTTACTGTAGCAATTGACGATGGGGTAGCTGTTGCGACAATTAACAGGCCACCCGCGAATGCGCTTTCACGTGCACTCATACTGGAAGTGGATGCATTACTTGATCAAGTGGAGAACGACGATTCTGTACGGGTCATCGTCTTTCACGGACAAGGCAAATTTTTCTCGGCTGGAGCAGATATTAAAGAATTTACATCTGTCACTTCTGGCGAGGAGTTTTCAAAACTTTCCGCAAGCGGACAAGAAGTTTTTGAACGGCTTGAACGTTTCTCTAAACCAGTTATTGCCGCCATTCATGGCGCAGCGCTAGGTGGTGGGCTTGAATTAGCGATGGCCTGTCATATGCGGATCGTAACTGAAAACGCGAAACTTGGATTGCCGGAATTGCAATTGGGTCTAATCCCTGGGTTTGCTGGGTCACAGCGTCTTCCACGCTACGTAGGCATGCCGAAAGCAGCGGAGATGTTATTAACCAGTGATCCAATCAGTGGGGTAGAAGCAGCTCGTCTAGGACTTGCCAATCATGCTTACACAGACGAAGAACTTCTGCCTAAAACAATGGAGCTCGCTCAGAAAATTGCTAAGAAGGGTCCTGTCGCAGTGAAAGCTGCACTAGAGATGCTGCAATTTACCAAGCACCCTTCTTATTATGAAGGCGTGAAAGCTGAAGCTGATTCATTTGGTGAGGTTTTTGTCTCAGAGGATGCAAAAGAAGGAATCCAAGCATTCCTTGAAAAGCGTGTACCTGTATTTAAAGGGAAATAATTAAAAAGTTGGGGAGGTCTGTAATATGAATATTTATGTACTAGTTAAACGGACATTTGATACAGAGGAAAAGATCACGGTTTCTAACGGTAAAATTTCTGAGGATGGTGCGGAGTTCATCATCAATCCTTATGACGAATATGCAATTGAAGAAGCTATCCAGGTACGCGACGCAAATGACGGAGAAGTGACTGTCATTACAATCGGTGGAGAAGACGCAGAAAAACAACTTCGCACAGCGCTTGCAATGGGTGCGGACAAAGCGGTTCTTATCGATACTGAAGATGACCTTGATGAAATGGATGAATTCACATCCGCTAAAATTATCGCTGAGTATTTGAAAGATAAAGAAGTAGATTTGATTCTTGCAGGAAACGTTGCAATTGATGGCGGTTCTGGACAAGTTGGTCCGCGTGTGGCTGAACTTCTAGGCATTAACTACGTAACGACAATTACGAACCTTGAAATCAACGGTACATCCGTCAAAATCATTCGTGATGTTGAAGGGGATTCTGAAACAATCGAAACGTCACTGCCACTATTAGTGACTGCTCAGCAAGGTCTTAACGAACCACGCTACCCATCACTTCCAGGCATCATGAAAGCGAAGAAAAAGCCGCTTGAAAAGCTTGAACTGGATGATCTTGACCTGGAAGAAGATGACGTAGAAGCGAAAACACAAACAATCGAAATTTACCTTCCGCCGCAAAAAGCCGCTGGACGTATTCTAGAAGGCGAAGTTGCAAATCAAGTGATAGAACTTGTAAATCTGCTTAAAAATGAAGCTAAAGTAATCTAATCAGACTTTTAATTGTAATGGAGGGACTATAGATGTCTAAAAAAGTAGTAGTACTAGGGGAAGCGCGAGAAGGGGCATTGCGTAACGTTTCATTCGAAGCGATTGCAGCTGCTAAAAAGATTTCTGGAGGCGGAGAGGTTGTCGGGGTATTGCTCGGCGATGCTGTTCAGTCACTTGCAGAAGAAATGATTCATTACGGAGCAGACCGTGTCGTTACTGTGGAACATCCACATTTGAAACTTTATACTTCTGATGCATTCAGCCAAGCGTTCATGGCAGTTTACGAACAGGAAAAACCGGAAGCTATTGTGTTCGGTCACACAGCTTTAGGGAAAGATTTGTCACCTAAGATTGCTAGTAAACTAGCATCAGGTTTAATCTCTGATGTAACTGCTATTGAAGGCGAAGGTGATGCTGCGGTATTCATCCGTCCAATCTTCTCTGGTAAAGCCTTCGAAAAAGTGAAGAACAAAGACGGACTTCTATTCATTACAGTACGTCCGAATAACATTGCACCTCTAGAGCACGACGCAGGCCGAACAGGCGGCGTAGCTGCACTAGCTGTTGATGTTACAAATCTTCGTACAATCATCTCAGAAGTTATTCGGAAATCGACAGAGGGTGTCGATCTTTCAGAAGCGAAAGTTGTTGTTGCAGGGGGCCGCGGCGTGAAAAGTGCGGAAGGCTTCGAACCATTGCAAGAACTTGCGACGCTTTTGGGTGGAGCAATCGGTGCATCTCGCGGAGCGTGTGACGCGGATTACTGTGACTATTCTCTACAAATCGGACAAACTGGTAAAGTCGTTACACCGGACTTGTACATTGCCGCAGGTATTTCGGGTGCAATCCAGCATATGGCAGGAATGTCCAACTCAAAAGTAATCGTGGCAATCAATAAAGATTCAGAAGCGAATATTTTCAAAGTAGCAGATTACGGAATCGTCGGTGACCTATTCGAGGTTATTCCGATGATGATTGAAGAAATTAAAAAAATCAAGACGAACTGATTCAAATCGGAGCTCCCTCAACAGTGGGGAGCTTCTTTTAATAACTAAGCATATATTTAGCCCGTAATATAGCTGCATGCTATAATACAGACATAGGTTATCTATTAAGAGGAGGAAAAATTACTATGGCTATTATTCACGCGACTGATCAGAACTTTGACGAAAATATTAAAGAAGGACTTGTCCTTGTTGACTTTTGGGCACCTTGGTGTGGACCTTGTAAAATGATCGCTCCAGTTCTTGAAGAACTAGACGGCGAAATCGAAGGTAAAGCAAACATTGTTAAAGTTGACGTTGATGACAACCAGGAAACAGCTGGTAAATACGGTATCATGTCAATTCCTACTTTGGTTCTTTTCAAAGATGGAGAAATTGTTGATAAAGTTGTCGGTTTCAAACCGAAAGAAGCACTTGCTGAATTAATCGCAAAACACGCTTAATTATTTGAAAGAATAACCGGGTCCCTTCATTGGTACCCGGTTTTTTGGTAGGTGAATTATGTGAATGAGTTAATCGTAGAGAAGTTGGCTATATTACCGGAGTTGCCGGGTTGTTACTTGATGAAAGACAGGCAAGGGACAATCATTTATGTGGGAAAAGCGAAAGTGTTGAAAAATCGGGTTCGTAGTTATTTTACGGGTAGCCATGATGCTAAAACGCAGCGGCTTGTTGGAGAAATCGTAGACTTTGAATACATTGTCACGTCATCCAATCTTGAAGCGCTTGTCCTCGAGTTAAATCTTATCAAACAGTATGATCCGAAATATAATATCATGCTAAAAGATGATAAGACCTACCCTTATTTAAAATTAACAGCAGAGCGTCATCCGAAACTGATCATTACGAGACAGGTGAAAAAAGACAAAGGGAAGTACTTTGGTCCATATCCACATGCTTTTGCCGCCAGTGAAACGAAAAAATTGCTTGACCGACTCTATCCTTATCGAAAATGTCATACAATGCCGGATCGGGTCTGCTTGTATTACCATCTTGGCCAGTGCCTCGCCCCTTGTGTCAATGAAGTGGAGTTGGAAACGTACAAGGAAATGGTTGATGATATTACCCGTTTTTTGAATGGCGGCTATAAAAGTGTCAAAAAGGAATTGACGGGAAAAATGTCTGCGGCCGCGGAGAACTTGGAGTTTGAGCGAGCGAAAGAATACCGTGATCAAATTGTTAATATTGAAGCGGTTATGGAAAAACAGGCGATGACGATGAATGATTTCACTGATCGAGATGTCTTCGGATTTTCTGTAGACAATGGCTGGATGTGTGTTCAAGTCTTTTTCGTCCGTCAAGGAAAATTAATTGAACGGGATGTATCGCTATTCCCCGTTTATCAAGAACCGGAAGAAGAACTGCTAACGTTCATCGGACAGTTTTACGGCAAGTCTCAACATCTAATCCCTAAAGAAATCCTGTTACCTCAAGGGATTGACAGTGAAATCGTCCGTCAGCTTCTGGATGTACCTGTATTCATTCCACAGCGCGGTAAAAAGAAAGATCTTGTCCATCTTGCCATCAAGAATGCCGAGATTTCATTGAAAGAAAAGTTTCAACTAATTGAACGACAAGAACTCCGTACAATTGGTGCGTGTGAAGAACTTGGTAAGGCGATGAATATCACCATACCGTTCCTTATTGAAGCATTTGATAATTCCCATATGTATGGTTCAGATGCCGTCTCTGCGATGGTGTCGTTCCTTGACGGGAAACCGAACCGTAAAGATTACCGAAAGTATAAAACGATGACAGCGGCAGCACATGACGACTATGCCGCAATGCGTGAAGTTGTAAGACGGCGTTATATCCGTGTGCTCAGGGATGATTTGCCACTACCTGATCTTATCGTTATAGACGGTGGCAAAGGACATATGGAAGCAGCTAGGGAAATCATTGAAGATGAGCTAAACTTGTCGATTCCAATTGCCGGACTTGCAAAAGACGATAAACACCAGACGGCGCAGCTCCTTTATGGCAATCCGATTGAAATGATTCCGTTAAAGAGAACAAGTGAAGCGTTTTACTTGTTACAGAGAATTCAAGACGAAGTGCACAGGTTTGCAATCACATTCCATAGGCAACGGCGCGAAACGAATTCATTGACATCAGCACTTGATGGATTACCGGGCGTCGGACCGAAGCGGAAAACGATGTTGCTTAGACATTTTGAGTCTATGAAAAAGATTCGTGAAGCATCCGTTGAAGAGTTGCAACAAGCGGGCTTATCGTTAGCGGTTGCGAAATCAGTGGAAACGTATTTCCGTGAAGAGGCATTGCGAGAAGAGAAGTAATGTGATAGAGTGAACGCACTGCGTTTTTTCACTTATAATTTCATATGTAGTGAAGATAGAGGTGCGGGTACCAATAGTAGATCTCCGGAAGGCGGCAGCCTGATGAACGAGATTGAAAGGAGTATTCGCCGAAGCGGACCAATCGGCTGTCACGATTGTCCTGCTGGATTTCCATTGAATAAATGGAAGTCTGTCAGGTATAAAAATACCTGGAGAGCTATCTGAACGGAGCGTCTCTTAGGCGATAGCTCCAATCGGACCGGCTCTCATACTTATGAGGGCCGTTTTGCGTTCAGGGGGAAATTGGAGGGAAAATCATGGTACGAATTGTAATGAAATTCGGCGGCACATCAGTTGCGAACCCCGAAAGGATTGCACGCGCAGCAAAGCTTGTTCAAGGTGAAGTAAATCGGGGGAATCAAGTGGCGGTTATCGTTTCTGCAATGGGGAAAACAACGGACGATCTTCTAAAGCTCGCCGTAGAAGTTAATCCGAAAGCGGGCCGCCGTGAACTTGATATGCTACTTGCGACAGGTGAGCAAGTAACGGCATCCCTTCTAGCGATGGCAATTGCAGCACAAGGTTTGGAAGCTCGCTCATACACAGGGTGGCAAGCGGGCGTTACGACAGAATCAGTTCACGGCAATGCGCGAATCGAGCAAGTCCATGCGGATAAAATAGTGACAACGCTTGAATCGGGTGCTGTTGCAGTGATTACCGGTTTTCAAGGTGCTGACAGCTCGGGTGAGTTGACGACACTTGGTCGTGGGGGATCTGATACAAGTGCTGTCGCAATTGCAATTGCGATTGATGCAGCAATCTGTGATATTTACACAGATGTTGAAGGGGTATTTACGACGGATCCAAGATTAATTCGACAAGCCAAAAAGCTTGAGGAAATATCATATGATGAAATGCTTGAAATCGCGAATCTAGGCGCGGGGGTACTTCACCCAAGAGCGGTTGAGTTTGCCAAGAACCATCAAATGCCGCTTCGGGTCAGACCTGCGCATATGGAAGGTGAAGGAACAATTATCAAGGAGGAAATTGATTTGGAAAACAATTTAATTGTTCGGGGCATCGCCTTTGAAAGAGATATCATTCGGATTACAGTTATGTATGACGTTCCATACAATGGCTCGCTTGCGAATATATTCACTGCACTTGCGAATCACCATGTTAACGTCGATATTATTGTCCAGACAATTATGGAAGGCGTACAGCCGTCTGTTTCATTTTCTATCAAAAAAGAAGATTTCGCAGAAGCGATTAATGTTTTGGAAACAGAAAAAGAGGCCCTTGGTTACAGTAGAGCTGATTTTGAAGTGGGTCTTTCGAAAGTTTCAATCGTCGGAAGTGGAATGGTATCCAACCCAGGAGTTGCTGCGCAAATGTTTGAGATACTTCGTGGCGCATCGGTTCCTGTGAAAATGGTCAGTACGTCTGAAATCAAGGTATCCGTTGTTATTCCTGAATCGGATGTGGAAATAGCGGTAGCGGCGCTTCATAATCAATTCGGATTGGATGCAAATTGAAATGATTTATAGAAAAAGAAGATGCACCCGATTAGGGATGCATCTTCTTTTTCTAAAGATAAGATAGTATAAGTTATTCACATTGGGCGGTGTCTAGACTCCAGCGCTTTTCGGGTCTACCAAAGCGCTTACGCTTTTCTCATTGTCTAGCTCCAGCGCCTAGCCCCTAGACCCACACGAAGTGGGTCATGCAGCTGTTGCGACAGGACGTCGCGATCTTAGGCTGCCTTCCTCTGTCGCTTCAGTCCTTAAGTTAAAGGCAAAGTGCGCCTTTATCTTAAGGCCGTCCGACGTACAGGACGTACTAGTGCTGACGTTGCCACAGGACGTGGCGAATTTAGTTGGCCAGCGCTTTTCGGGCCTACTAAGGCGCTTACGCTTTTCTTATACCTCGACTTTCGTTTTCAAGTCCCATTTCACTTGGAAGTGGATGAGACCATCCTTAGCGTTGAATTCTCCGTAGCATTCAGTGAGCAATCCGCTAAATTTTTGGTACTGTTGTGCGATGAAACCGGCTTCAAGTTGGCAAGATCTGTTGTGGGCATTTGTATCGAAATCATTTTTTAACGAATAAAAAGCCTCGTCTTTCGACGTCTTTTCGAGATGAAGTGGGCCCCACCCGGCTTCTTGGAAGAATTTGGGTAGTTCATCAACACCGAAAATCGGAAATTTCCGAGCCGCTTCTTTTCCGGCCCAATAGAGGACTTCATCTTCGTGTTTCCCAAGGATACTTGGCAACACGTGATCTCGTAAAATTTCATAGCCAAAACGGGTCGGTGAATCATATGTAGTATTTTTCAATCGAATAAGCAACCCTTTCGGTTAAATGATAGCGTTAGTAAATCCTAAAGAATAATAATATGTTAAATTCGGGCGTGTCGAAAAGCCCACATCGTCTTGACCTCTTCAAAACGGAGGAGTACAATGGTTATGTCATAATATTGTACCACGAAGAGGTACGTCGTCAACGGTCGCTTCATGTCTAAATGATGACAGGGGCGAACTGAAGGACTCAGTTAATAAAGGAGGGTAAAAGACTTGTCGAGAGAATCAGATTTTTATTTGCGTCGTCTACATTCACTACTCGGAATCATTCCAGTGGGGCTTTTTGTTGCCCAGCACTTAGTGATTAACCACTTTGCCACACGCGGCCCAGAGGCATTCAATGCTGCATCCGATTTCATGGGGAACTTACCATTCGTACTGTTTTTAGAATGGTTCATCATCTACATCCCACTTATGTTCCACGGGTTCTACGGTGTGTACATAGCTTTCACAGCGAAAAATAACGTACAGCGTTACGGGACTTTCCGCAACTGGATGTTCATGCTACAAAGAATAACGGGTGTATTCCTTGTAATCTTCATTGCATGGCACATCTACGATACAAGAATTCAAAAAGCATTGGGCGTTGAAGTGAATTTTGACATGATGGCTAAAGTCTTATCGAATCCATTCATGCTTGCGTTCTACATTGCGGGTGTCCTTGCAGCTACATTCCACTTGGCGAATGGGGTTTGGTCATTCCTAGTAAGTTGGGGGATTACACAATCTCCACGTTCACAAACTATCGTTACGTATATCTCGATGGCAATATTCCTAATTCTTTCTGTCATCGGTGTACAAGCGTTACTTGCTTTCGTCGTTTAATTAATAAAAAATGAGATCACCTATAATTTGAGGAGTGAAACAATAATGGCAAAAAGCAGATTGATTGTCGTCGGCGGTGGACTAGCCGGCCTGATGGCAACTATCAAAGCGGCTGAAGAAGGTACGCCGGTTGACTTGTTCTCAATTGTCCCGGTTAAACGTTCCCACTCTGTATGTGCACAAGGTGGCATCAACGGTGCAGTAAATACGAAAGGGGAGGGCGACTCGCCTTCAATCCATTTCGATGACTCTGTATACGGCGGTGACTTCCTTGCAAACCAGCCACCCGTACAAGCAATGACGGATGCAGCACCAGGAATTATCAGTCTATTGGACCGGATGGGTGTTATGTTCAACCGTACGCCAGAAGGACTTCTGGATTTCCGACGTTTCGGAGGTACAATGCATCACCGTACGGCTTTCGCAGGTGCGACTACAGGTCAGCAGCTCTTATATGCACTAGACGAACAAGTTCGAAGTCATGAAGTTGCTGGACTTGTCACGAAATACGAACACTGGGAATTCCTTGGTGTCATTCTTGATGAAGAAGGCGTTTGTCGCGGTATTAAAGCGCAAAACATGAAAACAATGGAGATCCAAGCATTTAAAGGCGACTCAGTTATTATGGCAACAGGTGGACCCGGAATCATTTTCGGGAAAACGACAAACTCTGTCATCAATACAGGTTCTGCAGCTTCGATCGTCTATCAGCAAGGAGCACACTACGCAAATGGTGAGTTCATCCAAATTCACCCAACAGCAATTCCAGGAGACGATAAACTGCGTCTTATGAGTGAATCTGCTCGTGGTGAAGGTGGACGTGTTTGGACTTATAAAGACGGCAAACCTTGGTATTTCCTTGAAGAGAAATATCCGGATTACGGTAATCTTGTACCGCGTGATATCGCAACACGTGAAATCTTTGACGTTTGCGTTAACCAAAAACTGGGTATTAACGGTGAAAACATGGTGTATCTGGACCTTTCGCATAAGGATCCAAAAGAGCTTGACATTAAGCTTGGTGGTATCATCGAAATCTATGAGAAATTCACAGGCGATGATCCACGTAAATTACCGATGAAAATCTTCCCGGCTGTTCACTATTCAATGGGCGGACTATGGGTGGATTATGATCAGCAAACAAGTATCCCAGGTTTGTTCGCGGCAGGGGAATGTGATTATTCACAGCACGGTGCAAACCGTCTTGGCGCAAACTCACTTCTTTCAGCAATTTATGGCGGGATGGTCGCAGGACCAAATGCCATTAAATATATGAAGGGTTTAAAACGTTCTGTAGTGGACCTTCCTTCTACAATCTTCGACGCAGCAGTGAAAGAGGAGCAGCAGAAGTGGGACGATACGCTTAAAATGAACGGTACTGAAAACGCTTATGTTCTTCATAAAGAACTTGGCGAATGGATGACAGATAACGTAACAGTAGTTCGTTACAATGACAGACTACAAGCGACAGACGATAAAATCGTTGAGCTTCTTGAACGTTATGAAAACATCAATATTACCGATACGCAGCTATGGTCTAACCAAGGTGCAACATTTACGCGCCAGTTGAAAAACATGCTATACTTGGCACGTGTTATCACTCTTGGTGCACTGAACCGTAACGAAAGCCGTGGAGCCCATTACAAACCGGACTTCCCGAATCGTGATGATGAAAACTTCTTGAAAACGACGATGGCAAAATTCGATGGACATTCTGCTCCAATCTTCCATTATGAAGAAGTCGATGTTTCCTTGATTCCACCACGTACACGCGATTACTCCGCGAAGAAAGGAGATTGATTTAGTTGAGCGAGAACACTACAGCAGTAAAGGATCTCCAGCAGCAGACTGCACAGAAGACGGTCCTTTTTGAAATCCGACGTCAGGATACTGCTGAGTCACAACCTTATTGGGAAAGTTTTGAATTAGAATATAGACCGAATATGAACGTCATTTCTGCTTTAATGGAAATTCGTCGTAACCCGGTCAATGCAGAAGGTAAGCAAACAACACCAGTTAACTGGGAAATGAGTTGTTTGGAAGAGGTTTGTGGGGCATGTTCAATGGTTATCAACGGACGTCCGCGCCAATCTTGTACAGCACTTGTTGATCAGTTTACACAACCGATTAAACTTGAACCAATGAAGACATTCCCAGTCGTTCGCGACTTGATTGTTGACAGAGAATTCATGTTTGATTCATTGAAAAAAATCAAAGCATGGGTTCCGATTGACGGAACATATGACCTTGGTGAAGGGCCTCGTATGCCTGAGCGTAAACGCCAATGGGCATATGAACTTTCGAAATGTATGACGTGCGGCGTATGTCTTGAAGCATGCCCGAACGTTAACGACAATACGAACTTCATGGGACCTGCACTTCTATCACAAGTCCGCCTTTTTAACACGCATCCAACTGGTGCAATGAACAAGGACGAACGTCTAGCGACGCTTATGACAGATGGTGGAATTGGAGAATGCGGTAACTCACAAAACTGTGTTGTTGCATGTCCAAAAGGAATTCCTTTGACTACTTCGATTGCAGCGATGAACCGTGCAACGAACGTACAAATGTTCAAAAACTTCTTCGGAAGTGACCATATGGTAGACTGATTTCAGTCTATTGCCCCGCTTAGGCATTATGCCTTGGCGGGGCTTTTTTAGTTTAGTAGGCTTCATTTATCAGGAGATATTTGGTAGAATGAATGAGTGTTCATTCTAATAGGGGAGATGATTCTAGATGAAAGCAGTATACATAAATGATTTATCAACATGGGCATCAGAATTCGGTTTTTTTGTTCCTGTATCCGTTCGTTTTTCAGAGACGGACATGTATGGCCATTTAAACAACACGGTACCGTTTATTTATTTTGAACATGCGAGGATTGAGTTTTTAAAAGAAATCAGGCTTATGAATAACTGGCTTGATCCAGAGGGTGATACTTTTCCAGTCGTCGCTGATTTGCAATGTGATTTTGTGAAGCAAGTCTTTTTTGATGAGAAGCTGAAAATATTCGTTAAAGCTGCAACAGTTGGCAACAGCTCTGTTGATATTCACTACATGGCGAAGAACAGTAAAGATGATATTGTCTTCACTGGACGGGGTACTATGGTTCAGATTGGCAGACAGACGGGCAAAGGTGTTCCGTGGTCTGAAGAGGAGAAAATACTTTTTGTTAACTAAATCAGCATGTAGCCGGCACAGCTCGCCGCTCCTTCACATATTTTAAAGTGAAAGTGGATAGGAGGGCGCGTCTTGATAGAGGACTCTAAAAACCGTTCATTGCTTACGGCAAGAGAACGAGAAATTTTTAATCTGCTCGTTGAAGATCAAACGACAAAAGATATCGCGGGGCGGCTCGGAATCAGCGAAAAGACTGTTCGCAACCATATTTCGAACACAATTCAAAAGCTAGGTGTTTCTGGCAGAGCGCAAGCGGTTATCGAATTGTTACGGTTGGGAGAATTGCAATTGCGTTGAAGCAGGTGTAAATAATGAAAGGGCAATCATAGCTAAGTGTTAGTGATTGATTGATGCCTTGTAACAGTAGCTGTTTGACCTGCATCATGCAGTCCTCAAGCAGCTATTTTTTAACGTTTTATTCCAACGATTTATTAGGTATTGCCATAAGCAGAGAAAAGGGGGACAATAGGTAAACAGTATTTGTTTTCAGGGAGCTGGTTCAGTTGATGGAAAATAACCCACCAAAAATTCAGTATACAGATGAAGTTGCACATATGGAGAAAGAATTACGTTATGTTGCGGCAATCATTAAACAACAAGGTCGTAGAATTCTTAGCAATTATACAATCACGCCACCTCAATTCGTTGCTTTACAGTGGTTATTTGAACATGGAGATATGACGATTGGGGATTTGTCGAACAAGATGTTCCTTGCATTCAGTACTACGACTGATTTGGTCGATCGGATGGAAAAGAACTCGCTTGTGAAGCGTGTCCGCAATGATCAAGATCGCCGTGTTGTGCGAATTCATCTTCTCAGCGAAGGTGAGCGGGTAATCGAAGAAGTAATTGATAAACGCCGTCATTATTTGAATTCGGTGTTGGTAGATTTCGATGAACAACAAGTGAAGGATTTCTCAGATTTGCTGAGTAAACTACATCAAGAGATGAAAAAGGATTGAGGGATTTTAGTGGAAGCACCAATAGGAGTAATTGATTCGGGCGTCGGCGGACTAACCGTGGTTAAAGAGATGCTCAATCGACTACCACATGAACCCATCGTTTACATAGGGGATGATGCCCGTTGTCCATATGGGCCCCGGCCAATTGACGAAGTTCGGGAGTTTACAATGGAGATGGCATCAGCACTTTCCAAAATGGGGATAAAAATGCTTGTCATTGCTTGCAATACAGCTACAGCTGTTGCGCTCGATGATATCCGCGCACGATTTTCATTTCCTGTCATCGGCGTCATCGTGCCAGGTGCAAGGGCGGCAGTTAATGCGTCCGGGTCAGGGAAAATCGCTGTGCTTGGGACTGCTGGAACAATTAAAAGTGGCGCTTATGATGATGCAATCCATGTTCTTTCACCGAATGCGATGGTTTACTCACTTGCATGTCCTGAATTTGTTCCAATTGTCGAAAGTGGTCAGTATAAGTCGGAAAGTGCAGGTATTATTGTTGAACGTACGCTGCGTGAACTGGTGGGTAAAGATTTTGATGCAGCGATACTCGGATGTACACATTACCCGTTATTGCAGCAACATATTACTACTTCGCTACCGAATAATGTAAAAATCATTTCATCCGCGGTAGAAACAGTATGTGATGTTGAGCGTATTCTACTATCTAATGGCATTGAACGCATTGCTGACAGCGCAGTGGCGCCTGTTTTTTATACAACAGGAGAGTCGAAAACTTTCCAAGGAATTGTTGAAGACTGGTTGTCGATTGAAATGCCAAATGTAAGCTATATTGAATTGTGAGAAACTCGGAAGTCCAGATTTGGACATCCGGGTTTTTGCGTATATGAAATGAGTTATGATAAGATGAATGCGCAATCTGAATGATGGAGGGTACATGATATGAGACATGATGGAAGAATGGCCGATATGATTAGGCCGGTAACAATAGAAACGGATTATTTAATTCACCCAGAAGGTTCTGTTCTAATTACGGTCGGAAATACGAAGGTGATTTGTACAGCTTCTATAGAAGAGCGGGTTCCGCATTTTTTACGTAATAGCGGAAAAGGCTGGATAACGGCAGAATATTCCATGTTGCCACGCGCTACTGGACAAAGAACGCAACGTGAAGCTTCAAAAGGTAAGGTCAGCGGACGTACGATGGAAATCCAGCGCTTGATAGGCCGTGCTCTGCGCGCTGTCATCGATTTGGAGGCACTTGGCGAACGGACGGTTTGGGTTGACTGTGACGTTATCCAAGCAGATGGTGGAACACGTACAGCGTCGATTACGGGTGCATTCGTCGCAACAGCAATGGCTATTTCAAAACTGCACATTGAAAAAGGATTAGCAAAATTCCCGATAACTGATTTCCTTGCTGCAACGAGTGTTGGGAAGACAGTTGAAGGCGAACTCATCCTTGATCTTGACTACATTGAAGATTCCTCGGCTGCTGTTGATATGAATGTTGTTATGACGGGCGCTGGCGCTTTCGTCGAGCTCCAGGGGACAGGCGAAGAATCGACATTTACGCGCATTGAGATGAACGGTCTTGTGGAACTTGCAGAAGTAGGGATTAACCAATTAGTCGAAGTGCAAAAAGAGGCGCTTGGACTTGTTGCGCAGTTGATCAAACCGAAGGGGCAAGTTGAATCATGAAGGAAGTATTGATTGCCACAAATAATGCGGGCAAGGCAAAAGATTTTGAAACGTTGTTCAAACCATTGGGTGTAAAAGTTCTTACATTGAATGATATCGAAGGGGATATCGATGTAGAAGAGACGGGCGATACATTTGAGGCGAATGCGATTCTGAAAGCAGAAACGGTTGCACGCCTGCTCGGTAAAATTGTTATCGCAGACGACAGTGGACTTGAAATCGACGCGCTTGGCGGCGCACCAGGCGTCTACTCCGCGCGTTATGCGGGTGCTGTGAAGAATGATAGTGCAAATATCGACAAAGTACTAAACGAGCTAGAAACGACTTCTGAGGGCAATCGTGGCGCTAGATTCCGCTGTGTCTTGGCGGTAGCTGGACCCGGTTTGAAAACAGAAACGTTTTCAGGCAGCTGTGAAGGATTGATTCGTAAGGAACGACAAGGGTCGAACGGTTTCGGATATGATCCAATCTTTTTCGTGACGGCATTAAACCGGACAATGGCAGAGTTGTCAGCTGAAGAGAAAAATGAGATTTCGCACAGGGGAGCGGCATTAGCCCAGTTGAAACTTAAGTTACCACACATTATGACGGGTGTAGGTGATTCAGAATGAAGATTGTTGTTATGAGCGATTCCCATGGAGATAAAGAAACGGTGAAAGCCGTTTCTGCACTTTCTGCTGACGCGACTTTTCATTGCGGTGATAGTGAATTGTCATTCGATGATTTAGTTTTACAAACAATGCATAGAGTCCGTGGAAACTGTGATAGCGATGCTAGGTTCGCTGCGTCCGTTGTGGTTGAGGTAGAGGGGAAGACGGTATTAGCTGTACACGGTCATGAGCACGATGTAAAACAATCGTTGATGGGGCTTTATTATTATGCAAAAGAATGTGGGGCAGATATCGTTCTATTTGGCCATTCACATTTGTATGGTGCTGAGATGAAAGATGGAGTTTTGTTCTTGAATCCGGGGAGTACAATGCAGCCACGGGGCGGGAAAGAAGCGACTTATGCTGTCGTGGAGTGGGATGAAACGGTGCGCGTAACAATTAAGAATATGGCATCGGAAACAGTAGATTTCATGGAAATGAAAAAGATTTAAAAAAGCGTTGACTTTATTCCTTAAGCAATATATACTAAGTATTGTCCTTAGGGAATGAACGAAAGTTTGTAACGCACGTCTCAGTAGCTCAGCTGGATAGAGCAACGGCCTTCTAAGCCGTCGGTCGGGGGTTCGAATCCCTCCTGGGACATAATTTTTACGCAGTTCAAGCCTTGATGTGATAGGGTTTGAGACAGATTAGGGATTCGGTCAGGGCTTCGGTCACTGGTGCAGAATCCCTTTTTTGTACCCTAGTATTTTACGTATAATAAGACACGAAATTATCTTCCAATTCAACTGAATGGAGGATTTTTTTATTATGACGAAAAAGACAGGATTATTTGATGTGGATTTCACACTGACAACCAAAGAGCTTACCACTTCTATTAAAGGGGAGAAGGCAACCACCGCTCGCTACAAGCTCTTTTCGGAAGCTTTAGGAACTATTATCAACCAAATGCAGGTGAGTGGCTACCGCCCTCGTACTATCAAAGATTACGATACAGTACTGCTGAACTTTGCAAAGAGTACAGGGATTACCTATTTAGAAGAAGTTACAGTAGATACTATCTACTCGTGGTTAGATTCCATGCAGGTTGTAAATCAAACAAAGTTAACACGTTTAAAGGTTGTGAAGTCGTTCTTAGGTAAGTGCATTAACAATGGTTGGTTGAAAGTGAACTTTTGGCACTCTATCAACGTGAAAGTAGATAAAAAGGTGAAGAAGGGTGCTAAACCAAATGATATTGCTATCCTTATCTCATTGATTGATAAAAATACTTATATTGGTCTTAGGGATGTGGCGGCTATAATAACCATGTACAAAACGGGTATTCGTATTAATACTTTGGGGCAGCTTGAAGAAAAGCACATTGACTTTGACAATAAAATGCTTGTTCTAAATGGAGCGATATTGAAAAATCACCAACTACTAAAATTGCCGCTCAACGACCAACTTATACAACTTTATCGGGTGCTAATCAAACAGAATATAAAAGTAAGAGAATATTACGGAGAAAGCAATTCCAATATATTCATTTCAATAAAGGGAACATCGTTAAATACGAAATCAACAAATAATGCAATCTCAAAGCAGCTAACTAAATATGCGAAACGATTTGGACTAGAAAACATCAATGCGCACGCCATTAGAAGAGCCTACGCAAAGAATTTACATGATAATGGAGCAAGTATAGCCCTTATCAGTAAAGCACTAGGACATAGCGATTTAGCCGTTACAACACAGTATTTGGATTTAGAAGTAGAAGAGGTTGCATCTAGCTTGAGGGATTACCTATGAAGATTAACAATTTTACTATATATAGCTCCTGCTACAAAAGCTGAACTAATTAAAAGTAATATAAGCATCTCAGAAGCTGATGAACCCATTCATTCCTTAGAATGGGTTCATTTTCGTTTTTGTACATGTTGCATTCAAAATATGAAGATGATGAGGCATAAGAATATCAATGTGACAATACTCTAAGTAGCTATGTGGGGAAATGAACTTAAATAAACTAAAGGGTACATGCTCCTCGATACATTAATACAGGTGCAATGAATTATATTCCACATCACGCTTACTGGGGTGCGCAGTCAATTCTAATATGTTTAATGTGTCAGAGTTGAGAGAAAGCGTATGAAGGCTTTGCAATTGATTGTAAATGCTACTACTGATGCAGCAATTTGACTTGCTGGATTGAATCCTCGATATGCAACAATGTGCCGCCACTCAAATTATTTATGTCACAGCGACTATATTAAATTAAATGCTTATGAAGGGTATTTAGCTGAGAAGCATGCTTTAAAAGAACATGGTTATTGTGGATGTCCGGGGTACTTATGACCAATAGAAAACGTCCATTTCCACAGAAACCCTATAGCTATACAATCCCCGCACTCTTGTTAAATAATACACCGTGTGAAAGTGAAATGAATGCTCTTAAAACCGCTTATTTGACGTGTTTTTTACGTGCGTGGGATAGAGGTGACAATCCACAATCAAATAGTTCAAGCTTATAAGGACTTCTCTGCAACATGGGAAGTCTTTATTGCTATGTAAAATGGTTATCCTCCACTATTATTTGCTTTAAGTAACCCCATACAATTCATAACATAAAAGTTTGGTTGAATATAAACGAGCCGGGGGTTCTGCCATAAAATGTGGTACATAGAGAGAAAGATGATATATTAAGTGTTAAGCAATTAATGATTGTAATAAATAAAGAGGATGTGAATTTATATGGTATCTATAGAGTTGAAAGAGAGCGTATGGAAATCTTTAAGGGGAAGTTCAGTGCTTTTTTTGAAACGTGGAATTCAAGAATTAAGAAATCATACATCTTATGATAGAACTACCTTAACGAATGAAGGCGCAAAATTTTCATATATATTTTTTCAAACTTCCATAGAACTGGCTTGTAAAGCATATTTAGTGAAGAGAAATAGGTTGCAAGAAATCGTAAAAAAGAAAAAGAGTGATAATGATATTCTTGAAGAAACAATCATTTTGGAACGTTTAGAGAATAATACATTGGATTTTATTAGTTTTGAAAAGATAAAGCATATTCTAAAAGAAAAAATGACAGATGAACAGTATGAGATGATTGAGGATTTTCAGCATAAAAGAAACAAAATTATTCATTTCGATTTGAAATTTAGTGAAGCAGATTTAATAGATTTAAATTATGATTTTATTTATTTCATAGTACATGTTCTACTGCCAATATTAGCCGAGAAGGATGGTTTTGATGAATTTTATTATCCAAATACTCCTTCAGAGATATATGATGGGATATTAAGTAAAGAAGATTTCTTGAATTTAATTAGTCTACCACTATATATTGAAAGAATGTACATGGAGGCATTAAAAGAATCTAAGAATGTTTATCAGTGTCCTTTTTGTAGGAGAGAATGTTTTGGAATACAAGAACGTAAGTGTTATTGTTGTGGCTTTGATGATGAAATTCAACTTGAATTTACTGATTGTTATTGGTGTGAGTCTTCAAACTCTGTTGCATATGATGTTTTAAATCTTGAAAGCAACGACAATTTTATTTGGAAGACAAAATGCCTAAATTGCAATGAAGATTGTAGTGTGTATGTTTGTCACAATTGTGAAAATGCATATTCATTTATTGATACTTTTCCGAAGTGTACGCCTGAATATTGTTCGACATATAATGAGGAGTTACAAAAGGTCTTCGAACCAAGTTCATAAATATGTCATAGTCCCTAGGGGGGGGAATTGTTGGCATAATGACACGTTCCCGGCTACGGCGTCGATTCTTCAAATGACTTACATCATTCAAAGCTTAAACCCGAGAATCCTATATACGCCCGTATTCAAATCACGATAACTTTTATATGTCAGGATTAGGGGCTTTACATTTGCATTAGAATTCATTCATGAATTTCAATGTAATATTTGAGTAGTATTCAATAGGATAAAACCACAGTGATAACGCACGTTCGCGGCATGTATTGTAGCAATGTTCTTGACTACTGAAGCTGTAGTTGCAGACCTTCCTGAACCAGCTGGTGCAATGGGCGGAATGCCTAATATGGGTGGCATGGGCGGCATGATGTAAGGTCTTCACAAGCTATTTTGTGAAGCTGTCTAGTTCATAATTAATTAGTATAGGAATAACCACTTCTCAGAAAATTGGAGAGGTGGTTATTTTTTATGCTTTTAAAATTTGCATATCAAGACTTTTTAGCAGACAGAAAATTTAAGAACACAACGCAAGTGAACATTGGAAACTATGAGAGGACGCTAGGACTGTTTATCGACTATTGCCTTGAACTTGGTGTCATTAATATTGAAGAGGTAGCACAAAGTCATGTA